>DASZRJ010000039.1:0-16358 GCA_035550015.1 Occallatibacter sp.
AGCGCACACGAACAGCGTGAGAAGTCATATCTGAACTCATGGTAAATCGATACCGGATGTCAGGCCGGAGAATCCCTGGAATGCGGCGCAGACAACAGTAACATCCTGGCGGAGGGGCTTTCAAAGTGCAGGGGGTTAGGAGCTGAGTACAGCGGGAGGCCGGGGATTTGTTTTGGTGAGGCCGGGTGGGTCCTGTATACAGCAGATAGGCGCTTTTCCGCGCCATCCATTCCAATCCAGTCTGTGTGAGGTTTTCTATGCTGCGTTTCTGCCGTTTATGCCTTGCTGTTTTTGCCGCAATGCTATGCACAGGTGCACTGTTTGCAGCTGATAAAGGGCCGCTGCCGACTATCAGCGCGAAGACGGCCGGTATGGAGCACAAGGATGGCTATTTCCCACTGGACTGGGACGCGCGCGAAGGGAAGCTGTATCTGGAGATCCCGAAACTGGACGAGGATTTTCTTTTGCTCGATCAGCTTCCATATGGTCTGGGATCGAATGACATCGGTCTGGATCGAGGGCAGCTAGGGAAGGAGCGCGTGGTGCATTTCTCGCGCGTTGGCGGCAAGGTGCTGTTGATTGAGCCAAACCTGCTGTACCGTTCCTCGGCCAGGGAGCCGGCGGAGCGGATGGCGGTAACGCAGTCGTTTGCAGAGTCTGTGCTGTGGGGTTTTCCGATAGAGGCCGAGCAGGACGGTCATGTACTTGTGGATGCGACTGCGTTTTTCCTGCGCGATGCGCATGGCGTGGGCAAGCAGTTGAAGGATTCCGGACAAGGCAACTACAAGCTGGATACGAGCCGCAGCGCGCTAGCGATGGACGACACGAAAGACTTCCCGAAGAACACGGAAGTGGAGGCGATGCTGACCTTCACGACAGATAATGCGGACCACGCGCGGCTGGTGGCAAGCGTGACGCCAGATGCCGAGAGCGTGACGGTGCGCGAGCACACATCCCTGATTGAGCTGCCCGGGCCGGGATATACGCCGAGGAGGTTCGATCCGCGTGCGGGGTATTTTCCATTGACGTACCGTGATTATTCGGCGCCGCTGGGCGAGCCGCTGGATCAGCGATTTATTACGCGGCACAGGCTTATCAAGAAGGATCCGAATGCGGCGATGAGCGAGCCGGTGAAGCCGATCATTTATTACGTCGATCGTGGCGCGCCGGAGCCGATTCGCTCAGCGCTGGTGGAGGGCGCGAGCTGGTGGGCAAAGGCGTTCGAGGCGGCGGGATTCAAGAATGCGTTCAAAGTGGAGGTGCTGCCGGAAGGCGCGGACCCGATGGACATTCGCTACAACATGATCCAGTGGGTGCACCGCTCAACGCGTGGATGGAGTTATGGCGCTTCAGTGACCGATCCGCGGACGGGCGAGATTATCAAAGGACAAGTGACGCTGGGCAGTCTGCGCGCGCGGCAGGATTACATGATTGCCGAGGCTTTGCTGGCGCCCTACGTGGAAGGCAAGCCAATTCCGCCGGAGATGAAGGAGATGGTGCTGGCGCGCATCCGCCAACTTGCGGCGCACGAGACAGGACACACGCTGGGTCTGGAGCATAACTTCGCTGCGTCCACGCTGGGGCAGGGGACGAGCGTGATGGATTATCCGCACCCGCTAATCACACTGGACAAGGATGGGAAGCCGGATGTGTCGAAGGCATATGCAGTGGGTGTGGGCGCGTGGGATGTAGCGGCGATTAAATACGGCTACTCGCAGTTTGCGCCGGGTACGGATGAGGCGAAGGCACTGGATGGCATTCTGCGGGCGGACGAGAAAGAAGGATTGCGGTTTATTACCGATGCTGATGCGAGGCCGCTGGGCGGAGCGAATCCGTACGCGCACTTATGGGATAACGGGGCGGATGCACCCACGGAGCTGATCCGCATTTTGAAAGTGAGGAAGGCGGCCCTGAGCAGGTTTGGCACGGATGCGATTCGCGATGGGCAGCCAATGGCGCAACTGGAAAATGTACTGGTGCCGCTTTATCTGCTGCACAGGTTCCAGACAGAAGCTGCAGCGAAGTTGATTGGCGGGTTGAATTATCGGTACGCGGTGCGCGGCGATGGAGGATTTGTGACCGAGGCGATTCCGGGTGACGAGCAGAAGAAGGCGCTCAGTGCCGTACTCGAAACGCTTTCGGCGGAGACGCTAACTCTACCTGAGAGTCTATTGAAGATTCTGCCGCCAATGCCACCTGGATACCGGCGGACGAACGAGTCATTTGGCGGGCATACTGGACTGACATTCGATGCGGAAGGTCCGGTAGAGGCATCTGCGGAGTTAACAGCGAGTTTGCTGTTTGACCCAAGCCGTGCGAGCAGGCTGGTGGAGTATCACGCGCGCGACGCGAGCCAGCCTGGGCTGGAAGAAGTGCTTGATGCGGTTCTAAAGGCGACGTGGGAGGCTCCGGTAAAGACGGGGCTGGAGGCGGAGACGCAGTTCACGGTGAACGATGTGGTGCTGAAACATCTGTTGCGGCTGGCCGGAGCGGGGGTGGGAGCAAGCGTGTCACCGGGGGCTGCACTCCCAGCTGGAATGCAAGAGAATGTGGCGCGCGGCAATGCGGCATCAGCCGAGGCGCGGGCAATTTCGCTCGCGGAAATGAATAAGCTGGAAGACTGGATGAAGCAGGCAGCGTTCCGGAGTGAGGCCGATGAGTACGCAGCGCACCTGAAGGCGGGCATTGCGGAGATTGAGCGGTTCAAGAGCGATCCCTCGAAATTTGCGCCGGCGCGTGCACTGCCGACACCTCCCGGACAACCGATTGGCGAAGGTGACGATCTGGAAGGCGCGTTGATCTGGTAGTGTGAGCGGGCCCTAGATGAAGTGCTGCCAGCCTCGGGGGAGCAGTGGTTCGGATGAGGCAAAGGAGAGCAGTGAAACAGTGGGGCTGGATTTGTGCGCCGCCATTATGCAGCCTATGCGGGTGAGCGGTACGCCCGCAATGGAGGCTGGCACCTTGATATCAGGTGGAACCGTGAAAAGAAGCTCGTAGTCTTCGCCACCATGGAGCGCCTGCTCGAGCGTGGCTCCCGGTGCAATGGGAAGAAGTGCCGCGTTAACTTCAGCGGAGACGCCAGAAGCCCTGCACAGATGATGGAGATCGGTAGAGAGTCCATCGCTCAGATCGATGGCGGCAGTGGCAAGTTTGCGGCGGCGGAGGTAGTCACCCTGCTTTAAACGCGGTTGTGGGTAAAGGTGCGGTGCCAGGCGTTTGGAGCGCGCACGCGGAGGCAGGGCTTCAATGGCTGCCGGATCGTCCAGAAGCTCGAGCCCCACGGCCGATCCTCCAAGACTACCTGTGATGTAAAGCAGGTCGCCGGGGTGCGCACCGGAGCGCAAAAGCGCGGTGCGGTTGGGAACTGCACCGAGGAGAACGATGTCCGCTGCAGCTTGTGTGGTTTGGCAAAGGTCGCCACCGGCAAGCGGAGTTTTGTGCTGCGCTGCCAGGGCCAGAAGTCCATCAAAGAAGCGAGTGGACCAGGGTTTGGGATTGGGGTCGTCCTCTGTTGGATGTGGAACGGTGAGTTCCACGGGGAGACCGAGGGAAAGAAAGGCGGCTACTGGCCGCGCCCCCATGGCAGCAAGATCGCTAAGTCCGCGAGCGAGAGTGCGATGGCCGACAGCCTCCGGCGGATGAGTCGCGAGGCGGAAGTGCCGTCCATCGACGCTGAGATCGGTGGTGATGGCAAGTTCTTCGCCGGGACGAATGCGGATCAGTGCGCAATCATCTCCTATTCCGAGACGTAAATCAGGCGACCGGAGTGCGGCGCGGCGGCGGATGGAAGCAATAAGTTCCAATTCTCCAGGAACATGAGGAAAGTCGGAACTATTTCCATCAGACGGCATGGAAGAAGAATAGGCCACGGAGGGTGTCCTCGTCTCAAAGGGAGTTGCGTCTAAGTGGAGTGACCCATTTTGGCGCATAGAGGTGTGATGCAGAACACTTTGGAACGAACCCTTACTTTGGTGGAATGACTCCGGTGTGAGTCGTTGACCCACGGAAGTACCCTTTGTTAGCCTAGGCGAACGTTCCATAGTTCGCATCCCCTGATGGGACTATGCGAATTTCCAGACGTTAGCTTGAGGTGTACAAGCGGGCTGGAATTCGTTTGGAAACGTGTGTTTTGCGGGCCGTTACCGGCAGGAGTCAAGGACAGGATGAAGTTGAGGAAGCGTTATTACGTACTTTTCGTCGCCCGGGATGAAGACGGCCGCGTAAGAAAGATTCCGCTTCCCCTGCATTACGTTTATGGATTTGTGGCAGCCGCTGTAGTGGGCGCCTTCACGATTGTGGGTCTTGCCGGCTCGTATACACGCATGCTGATGAAGACCGAAGCATTCAATCAGGTTCGTCAAGAACGCGAAACACTCCGCAAAAACTACCAGCACATGGCACAGGTGGCGCATGATCGCGACGTGCAGGTGGCGTCACTCGGCGCTCTTGCCAGTGAAGTGACCGCACTCTACGGCCTGAAGCAGCACAAGCTGCTTACGACAGCCAAGCCGGATGCAGAGAGCGCGGCTACGCAGGCAACTCCGCAGAGCCTGGCCGTGACCGATGAGGTCAACCAGCAGAATGTAAAGATGTCGATCGATCAGTTCTATAAGCTGCGTGCTCAGGCCATGTCGGGCCGTGTTTCGCGCGCGCTGGAGAGCGGGTTGTCTCCATCGTTCACCGGTGACTGGACCGTGCTTGCCGATGCACCAACACTGTGGCCCGTGGAGGGCAGCATTGGTTCAAGCTTTGGCGAGCGCCAGGATCCCATCAACGGCGAAGGTGCATTTCATCCCGGTGTGGACATTGAAGCTCCCTACGGAACGCCAGTGCGTGCGGCGGGCGACGGCGTAGTGCTTGCCGAGAACATGGGATCCGGTTACGGACGCCAGGTTGTTCTGGACCACGGGCATGACCTGATTACGCTGTATGGACACATGTCGGCAGTAGCCGTGGTTCCGGGGCAGCATGTAATTCGTGGACAGGTGATTGGCTATGTGGGGCAGTCCGGCCGTGCTACAGGACCGCATCTGCACTACGAGGTCCGCATCCACAATGTGCCCGTGAATCCGCACAAGTATCTGCGCGTAACGTTTGAGCAGGCGATGCAGGATGGACAGCTTGGCGGTGGAACGGCGATTGCCTCGAAGTAAGACTCAAACGAAATTTGGATTGCATGAAAACGGCTCCCGGGAATGGGAGCCGTTTTTACTGTGTGAGTTGTACGGCGACGTTGCTCTTATTGACCGGTAGTTTGTACGGTGCAGCCGGAGAAGATAAAACCTGCGTGTCCGGTTCGATCCACGTCGATAGAAAGGTGCGAGGGCAGCTGAAAACCCCGGACGACCCGATATTTGAGAGCTACCTGCATGCCACGCTCGGCCGGTGGCGGCGTTCCGGGCATCTGGATGTGGGAGTCGAAGGTTTTGACGAGCAGCCCTTCGCGCGTGTTTTCGAATGTGGGGTTGAAGCGGATGTGCACGCCGCTCATGGAGACATTGAACTCGCGGAGGATGAAGTCAGGTGAAAAGATTTCGTTGAGGTTCTGGTCACGCAGTTCTGCGTGGAGTGTTAGCCCCTGTGCGGTGTGATGCACCTCAATGCCCTTGGACGTTCTGGGAACTATGGTGCCGTTGATAAAGGGTGTCCAGAACTGGAAAAAGCCTTCAAGAGCGTGCTGCACCGTCTGATGTGCGAGGTCGAGAGTGCCGGTGGCGTTTTCGTCTAACGGTTGCGCCGATTCGGCGGGCTGGTTCCAGTTGAGCGTGGAGCGGCCGTTGATTTCAGCAGTAACGGTGATGGTGACGGGAGTCAGCAGAGCAAGGCGTGGATCGTTCGGCGCGACGGAGCCCGAAGCTGACCGTCCGGTTGCCTTATCCATGGCAGCAAGGAGCGTGGGCCATTCGGGCTGAACGGAACATTGGAAGCTTTCGAGGATGCCATGTGCAGGGCCTGAGCGAACCGCCGAGTAATAGCGATTGGCGGCCGTGGCCAGGATCACGTCGTAGTCGGAGGAGGATGGAGCCTTGCCCGGTGTTTGAGCGGCGAGCGACGCGGCTGCAAGCAGGAGTGCGGCAGAAAATGCGGCGCGTGTTACGAAACGAGTGAGCATGAATGTGCCAGTGAGCCGAATATGGCCTTGTGAAGTATTGTCCAACGCGGGCAGTGTGCGCAGCAAGTAATGAGCACGCGGGTGACATGCGCGCAGCCCGCAGTTCGTCGAGCGTGATATGGTTCGTTTGGTTTTGGGAAGGCATCGGGAGAATGTGAAATGAGAAGGCTTGTGGTATGGCTGGTCGCTCTTTGCGTTCTTGCGCACGCAGCAGTTGCAATGGCGCAAACGCGTGAAGCGGAGGTGCAAACGGCGTTCGCGCGGGCACAGCATCTGCGGCATGGGATTAATGCATCGGAATGGTTTGCGCAGGCGCAGGATTACTCGGCGATACGTACGGACAAGTACACGGATGCCGCGGACATTGCGTTGATGGCGAAGCTGGGATTCGACCATGTGCGCATCAGCATCGATGCGGATGCACTGGAGCACTGGCCAACGAACGCGGAAGGGCTGAATGCGGATTTTGTGGCACGGCTCGATAAAGCTGTCGATGCGGTGCTTGCCAACGGCATGGCGGTTGAGATCGATGTGCATCCAGACGCGGCATTCAAGGACGCTCTACGCACAAGCGATAGCGGTGTGGACCGGTTAGTGATGCTCTGGATGAAACTTGCGCGGCACTATGCAGGGTACGATCCGGAGCACGTGTTCTTCGAAATACTGAATGAGCCCGAGGTACGCGACGCGTACCGCTGGGAGGGCATTCAGCAACGAGTGGCGGATGCGATTCGTGCGGCCGCTCCAAAGCAGACGATTCTTGCAGCGGGAGACAACTGGTCCGATATCTGGGACCTTGCAGCACTGCATCCGCTGGTTGACGGTAACGTAATTTACAACTTCCACTTCTACGAGCCACACGAGTTCACGCATCAAGGCGCGGCATGGGGCGAATGGTGGTGGCGCTATACGCACGGAGTGCAATATCCATCCGACGAGTCACAGACGGGTGCGATTCTGGCCGAGACACCGGACGCGGTGAGCCGCTACAAGATGAAGCGGTATTTCATGGATCACTGGGATGCGCATCGCATGAAGATGCTGATGGATGAAGCCGCGGCGTGGGGCAAGGCGAATCACGTACCGGTTACGTGCAATGAGTTCGGCGCACTGCGCGATCACATGGATGCGCAGTCGAGGATGAACTGGATTCGTGACGTGCGCACAGCGATGGAAGAGGACGGCATTGGCTGGACGATGTGGGATTACCGCGGCGGCTTCGGCGTGGTGAGGAAGCAGGATGGCCAGCCGGCGAAGGTGGACGAGCAGGTTGTGGAGGCCCTGGGGCTGAACGGGAGGGACTAGAGATTGGAAACGAGGTGAGCAAAGCTAGGTAGATTACGCGGTCCCAATGTCTCTGTAGACAATAGTTAGGAGAGATTACAGGGCTGGAAACATTGAGACTACGAAATATTAACTTGCACTGGCGCGAAATTATAGTAGTATTCCGCATACTTTTACATTCCACACTTCCTTAGCTTTAGATTCGAGCTGTAACTGGATGCAATGAATTCTTATGAGCGATTCAGGAGGGGAGTCTTGTGCTATGAATTTGTCCGGCAAACTTGATGAGCTTCTGAAGGGACAGCGTGCCGATTTTTCCGGTTCTGTAATTGACGCGGACGAGTTTCGAGAATTTATTCTTGGAATCCGCAATGAATCATGTTTGCATTTTCGATGCTGTATTTTGAACGCAGTCTTCGAGAAGAAAGTAGATCTAAGAGACGGCCGCTGTCCCGATGGATCTCCCCTTGCCGCGCTTGAGTTTTGCAAGTGCACCTTTCACGACGGCTTCGATGCCGATGGCGCCCATCTTGAGCGGTTGAAGTTTTACTGCTGCAAGTTTGTTGCGCAAGAGAACGTGGATAGCGTGCCCTGGCCAGGAAAGGAAGAATGCGATCATATTCATGTTCGAGAGGCAGACGGCCAAGTAAAGAAGAAACCTCGCAGACCAAAAAACTGTATCAGTCTTCGACACTGCAGGATTGAAACCGAGCTTCGACTTGACTCCCTTGCTCCCTGCCAATGCGATGGAAAAGACGGTGTCTTAACGGTCGATGCCTTCGCCGCACGCGTTGGCACCAACGTGTATATAAGCGATACGACCTTGCGCGCGCAAAAGAGCGAATCCAGCGCTCTCTCCGACGATCCGCACTACGCCCTCAATCTTGCCACTGCAACGGTCGGCGGCGATGTTCAACTGATGCCCAATGTGGTGCTGGAAGGCGGCCTGAAGATGCGTGACGCGCAGGTTGCCGGAACGTTTTGGGCAAGGGGATTCAGAGCCACGGATGGGGAAGACCTCAAGTCTCGAAATACGCTCACGATGCGCGGCCAAGAGTGCCGTCTGGCGGTTCATCTGGAGACAACGGATATCCAAGGGAACCTGATGCTCAGCGCCGATTCTGACCATAAATTTTTCGGCGTTGTATCTCTTAGGAACGCCACAATCGCCGGAAATGTTGATTTAGAGGCAGATGTTAACGACATCATATATCTCGATGGACTAACAGTAAGAGGAAATCTGACTGCGAGCGGGGAGCAGTGGTATTTCTTAGGACGGCAGTTGACAGTCAGTGGAAACCTAATTTTTACTGGCCGATCTGTCAGAGGATTCTACTTAGATGGGACGCGAATTACGGGTAATTTGGTGGTGTCGGAGTCCAGATTTACGGCTAAATTCCAATTAGCTCCTCAGTTCGTAGCGAAAAGTGAAGTGCTTCATTGTTACGAGGGATGGAAGATAGCTGAAGTGGCCTTCTATGCCGACAATGTGCAGCCTGTCTATATTGCAACTTTCCTCGTTTCTGAAGAATCAGCTTCTCAGAAGGACAGTTCCAAGGCGGTTCTATTGAATGGAAATTCGAAACAACTTCACGGTTTTAACGACACAACACCGAGCCCTCTTCACCTCGACACAGAAGAGGCAGCGCGAGAATACTTGAAATTATTTTGCGCGTCGGTTTGGGGAGAATTGGGGTCTTTCGCGATTATTGACAAGGCCGATGCATTGCCGGAGAAGTTCGCAGAGGTAGAGCGAGATCAAGATCGTCTCAAGATTCCAGTTCAGGGAATGAAAATCCAAGATAAGACTGTAGGATGGATAGCAAGTGCCTACGTTCGCTACGGTGAATTTCTATTCATGTCGGAATTCAATATATATAAAAATGGCGCGGTCACCATGACCGAAGATAATCCCCTTTCTTATCGGTACGAGAGCGATTCTGACAAACAGAAGCTCGTACAATTTTCGTTTCCGTACCGAATTGTAGATGGGAACTTCGGGAACTATCTGTCAGATTTTTTTGGAGAGCATCCAAGCTTCCAGCTCATTAACTCTGCAGTGATGAAAAGCGAGATCGACAGCTGGATAAAGGAAGCTAACAGCAAGCAAATAGAATTATCCGATATCAATTTTACTTCTACAGCCAGTTTGACCGGTGCCACTTGCAAAAAGCTTGAAGATTGGAGAATGCCCGATACAGTTCCGAAGGCTGCATCAGAATTTCGAAGAGGAAGCGAATCGAGGAGGCCAGAACTAGTATGGCCCAAAAATGTGGACATACGAGAATTCGACTACAGTCAGCTATCAGAAGGAATTGATTGGAAGGGATCTGGGCTTCAACGCACGAAGTGGGCACTGCGGCGCGATGCGACCTTTTCTGAAGAGCAACAGAAGCTGAAGTTTGGCTTGACGATTGTCATTGCAATGGGGCTGTTGATGGTTGCGTTCTTCGTTGCACAAGAATGGCCATGGCCACCGATGCCTAAATCCGGCTCTGAAGCGAGTGCTTATCTTGGCTGGCGAATGATTGTCGCTCTGTCTATTTTGATTTTCGTCTTCGTCAACGCACGCAATGGAGCTCTTCATGAGAAGTTATGGAAGCTTGTGATGCGTTTCATCGACAAGAAGAAGCCGCATCCGCGCTGGGAAAAGATTGGATCGGCTCTGGCTAAGTTACGACGGAGAATTGAGAGACTCACTTGGCGTGCAGAAGAGTCGAATTTCCAGGCTCAACCTCTTACTCATCTGGCGGCAGTTCTTCGTGAACGCGGAGATGATGATGCGGCAAAAAAGGTCGAAGCGGAGAAGATGTGGCAGGAGGCTGTAAGCCGTGGGAATTCAAGCTATGGGCATTGGCTAGCTCTCCAACTAATCTGGCGGCCGTATGGCGTGATGTTTTATTTCGGATTGTCCTCGGGCCGGGCGCTCCTTACGGTCATCCTGTTCTGGCTCCTCGGGTGGTCATCGGTCTACGTTCTCAGCAGTAACGGAATGCTGCGCGCCAATGTGGAGCGTGTAGCTCCTGAGGTTCTGGCGGCAGGAAACAAACCTGGACAGATTGCCCTTCCGAAGGGGGCAAACTTTGTAGAGGCGGACTATTCCTGCAAAGAGGAGATCGAGCCTGCACTTTATGCCTTCGAGCTTATGACACCAATCGTGAATCTACATCAGGAAAGCCGTTGTGAGATTCGTTCCAAACCTGAGGAAGAGGGTGACAAGACTCCGCCGTTTGTTCTTCCGTGGATGCCAAATGCACATCTTTTTTCGATTGTTTTTTCGTATGGATGGTTCTGGGAGTATGCGAAGGCGGTTTACATGCTGCTCGGAAGCATCATCAATTCTCTGGCCCTGCTGACGTTCTCCGGGATAGCGCGCCGCTGGGAGCATTGATATCGCACAGGCCGGTCAGAGACGGCTTTAGTCGTGCACGTGAGCGGAACGAACCCCGCTCACGCCGCATAGAGGCTTACTTGCCGGTGTAGATGACGTGCCAGATGGAGTTCGAGCCGTCGTCGGAGACGAAGATCGATCCGTCATTGGCCTGTGCGACGCCGACGGGGCGGCCCCAGACATTACCGTCGCCGATGGTGAAGCCAGTGAGGAAGTCTTCATACTCGCCGGTGGCGTGACCGTCTTTCATGGGCAGGCGGATGACTTCATAGCCGCTGCGCTGCTTGCGGTTCCATGAGCCGTGTTCGCAGGCAAAGCCGTCACCTTTGTACTCATCGGGAAACTGCGAACCGGTGTAGAACATCATTTCGAGCGAAGCGAAGTGCGGGTTCACGAGAATGTCCGGCGTGATGACCTTCGATTTGAGCTCGGGGTGCTTGCCCATGTGTCGCGGATCCTGATGGCCGCCCATGTACCACCAGGGCCAGCCGTAGAAGCCGCCTTCCTGAATATGAGTTACATAGTCGGGGACGAGATTGTTGCCGAGGCCGTCGCGCTCGTTGGTGGAGCACCAGAGTTCGCCGGTGGTGGGGTTGATGGCTTCACCGACGCAATTGCGGATGCCCCATGCGTAGACCTTGACGAACTTGCCTTCGGGAGTGAACTGGAGCACGTCAGCGCGGTGGTACTCCTCCGGATGCGTGTCCGCATCGTCGACATTCGAATGCGAGCCGACGGAAGCGAAGAGCTTCGAGCCGTCCTTCGAGAAGACGAGGTCGCGCGTCCAGTGGCCGCCTCCCCGGAGGCGACCGCCGCCGGGCAAGTCGGCAAGTTGCTGCATAGGGCCGTTGGCTTTCAGATCTCCGGAGTGATAAGGGAAACGTACGATGGCGTCTGTGTCGCCGATATAGACCCACTTGGGATTGGGGCCGGCGGGGTAGAAGGCAATACCGAAGGGCTGATGCAAGCCCTCGGCGAAGACGGAAGTCTGCTTCGGTTTGCCTTTGGCGTCCACACCGCGAAAGACACGGATTTTTCCGCTCGCGCTTTCGGCGAGGAACAGGTCGCCATTGGGCGCGACACGCAGAAGGCGCGGATTGTCGAGGCCGGAGGCATAGAGCTCAACTTTGAAGCCCTTGGGCGCAACGGGCCAGGCAGTGGCAGGACGGGGGACGAGGAACGGTCCATTGTCGACGGACTGATCGGGCGCGGGTGCGGGCAGATCGGTGATTTTGAGGTGGCGGCGCGTTCCGGGCGACTCGTGAGCGGCGTCTGTGAAGGCGTCCTGGCCGGTGAGCACTTTCTGCTGGGCGAAAACGGCCTGTGTGGCAGCGAGAGAGAGCAGAAGCGAGACGGAAAGAAGAGAACGGCACGTATGAGTCATGAATCCTCACTTGGTAGTGTTGGGCGGCCTGAGCCGTCTGACGATTTTCATTAGCAGGAGAAGATTTTGCCGGCCGGACGCGCGAAGACACGGCGACCTATCTATTTTATTGGGACGGAGTAGGAGCGGAAGGGGATGCAGAGTTGGATGCGGCGGCCTCTGCCGCGAGAGTTGCCGGCGAAATGGATGCAGTGACAATAACGCGGTTGTGTTTTTGCGTGACTTCGGCAGTTCGCAGCAACTGGCGCAGGCCGTTATTGGCCGGATTCGAGGCGAGCTGCTGGGTGAATCCGCGGGCCATGGTAACAAGCGTTGCGAGCGAGGCTGCCTGACTGGCGGCAATTGCATCGCTGGTTGCGATCTCTTCCACGCGTACGTGCAGCGAACCGGCCAGAGGCAACGATGGAGTGATGCTGGCGACAATGGTGGCGTGATCTTCGAGTGGCAGAGCGAAGCCGAAGATGTTGATTGTTCCACTTTGAGAGAAAGGCAATCCAATCTGGCCTACGCCCCAGGCGAAGGCCAGCAAGGGGACGTCGTGGTAGTGGCGCGAGAGCAGCGACGAGCCAGCAAAGGGCAGCGCTGCGGTGCGGTGGCGATCGATGATGGAGTGAATCTGCTCGGGTGTGGGCGTGTTGGAAACGGCGAGCATGTCATAGCCAATCTGCGTGACGCGCACAGTGCGGCCCTCGGAGGGGATGTTGTAGATGGTGTGGCCAGCGTATGTGTCACGAGACTCAGCGTGGGAGTTGAGCCATTCATTGAGGCGCGCGCCGGTGAGCTTGCCCTCAAGCACCATTGAGTAGGCAACCGGACCGTTGGGACCGTTGGGATTGGGCATGCGGTGCAGGGCGATAGCGATCTGATCGAGGTCCTGCTCCCAGTCGATGCCGGTGGCGCTGACAAACTGCTGATAATCGGGCACGCGGTCAGGCGGGCGCAGGCTCTTATGCAGGAAAGTGCGGATGGGCTTGAGGTTGATGTAGATGATGCCGTCGGACTCGGGGAGCAGACGCGCACACTCAGGAGGTGCTTTGGAGCGGAGAAAGACGGCGACTGCCAACAGGAGCAGGACCCCGGCGACAACGAGCAGCGTTCTTCGAGTGCGTCTGGTCATGGTTCGGCGCAAGGCACGCCGTCTGGAATCAAGGTATCATCCGGGGTCGGTAAAGCTACGTGGAGAGCGTCAGAGAAAAGGTGACTTGAACAGAAGAACAAGCCCGCCGTTTCAGGCGGCGGGCTTGCGTTTTGAATTTTCGGATTGCATGTGGAATTACTGTGTCACAGTCTTGGCCATGTCGCCGACTTTGAAATCGGAGCCGGAGACCGGGGTACAGATGGCCGAAACATCGTCTACGTCAGTAGCTTTGACGACGCCGACGGACGTGGTGAGCCGGCGTAGCACATTGCCTGTGGCCGGATCTTTGATCTCACGCGTTACGCGCTCGATGGAGAGTTGATCGCCGACCTTGACGCCGGCTTTGGCGCCAACATTCAGGATCACCTGCCCGCCATCGACAGCGGCGACAAGACCTTCGACCGTGATGGTACGAACGCCGACCTTGGGAGCTTCCGTTACGAGATTTGCGGAGAGCTGATCGACGGCGCTTTTGGTGGCTTCGCCGATGATGGTCTGTTGGAAATCGCTAGAGCCGAAGTCGGCGTGACCGCCACCCCAGCCATGCCAGTTGCCTCCGCCTCCGAGCAGAGACGTGCTGGAGCGTGCGGACTCACCTTTGCCATCGGCTACGGCAAGGATTTCACCCGTGTCAATGTTGATGATGCGGGCGGTGATGGCCACATTGGCTTTGGTCTTGGAGTGGCCGAATCCGCCCACGCCGAAACCGTGCCAGTTGCCTCCACCACCGCCAAGATTGCGCTTCTGGGTTTCGTCACCGAACTCGGTAATGGAGCCCTCAATGATGGCGTCAACGCCGAGCAGCTTGCCGATTTTCGCGGCACTGGCTGGGTTGGCACGATCGGAGTTGGAGAAGTTTTGTTCGGCGAGAATCTTATCGAGAGCCTTGCGCTCGATGACGGAGTAGGTGCCGTCTTTCACAAGGTCGGTGACCAGCAGATCAACAATGCCTTTGCCTACATCGATGTCTGTCCCGAAAAGTGCGGCAGAGGAGGTATGAACTGTGCCGTAATCAAAGTCAAGAACGGCAATGCGAGGACGGCGCTGAGGTGCGTCCTGTGAGAAGGCGGGGATGGTAATTGCGACCGCAGCAAGGACCAATGCCGCCACGCAGGTCTGCAACAACTGCTTGGCTTTCATGTGCTATTCCTTTGGGAAGATGGCTGCGATAGCAGAGTTACGCTCGATTGGAGAAAAGTCAAGTTAAATCAAAGCTGCGCCTGGAGCTGCTTTGGGTTGTTTCGGATGAGAAGTTTTCCGCGCCAGACAATTGGCACACCCGGAGAAGTTATGCTGGTGAAGAAAGGTTTTTGCAGAGTTTTCGAGGGTGTATTTGCCTTCGGAAGAAAGACTGCTGGGCCCAGGTTGCGAGGCGGGTAAATGAGGTGCAAAGTTGGCGCGTGCATGGGTTTGCTCGGCTGAGGGCGCTGTGCTAATCTTGGTAACTGTGCCGTGGTATGCGCGGAGCGGGAGTGTGCCCGCGCGAACTCCGGATTCCGGGGCTTGTTTCCCGGTGGAACGAGCGGATTGGGTAAGTGAATTCGCTGCAGGGCTGGCGTAGCTCAGCTGGTAGAGCATCTGATTTGTAATCAGAGGGTCGGGGGTTCAAATCCCTTCGCCAGCTCCACTTGAAACAAGCGGGAGCGGAAACGGAAGCGGCAGCAGGTTTGAACCGGCGGGGTAGTTGGATCGCCGGATCTGTCCTTGGCGGTGATCCCACTCCAGAGGTGCAAGCTCCGAAGCGCCGGAGGCTCTCCGGGAGGGGTAAGCACGCGCGGAAGCCGGAGTTTAGGGGCTCTTCCGAGCTGGTTTAGGGTAGTTCGAAAACGGGGACAGGCGGCAAGGAGTTTTGGGTTTGGCGTTTCCTTGTGTGGCAGTTTGCAGGGGAGCAGAAGTTGGGCACAGGTGGCCGAGTGGTTAATGGCAGCAGACTGTAAATCTGCCGCTCCTTGCGAGCTACGGAGGTTCGAATCCTCCCCTGTGCACCACCGATTGGTGTGAGGTTTGAGATGCGCGAAAAGCCCACGGCCGAAGCGCAGGAAAGTCCCGAGCTGAGGAGTTTGCGCTCCGGACCGGATCTCGAACGGCGGTATCCGATAGCGCTTGCCGCATTTGTTGTGCTGGCGGCGCTGGTTTGGTTCACGATGGACCCGAGCAAGGTTCTGGTGTGGGGCAAGCCGGTGGATTTGAGGCTGGTTCCGATGATTGTGATCGGCGGCCTGGCGTTGAGAACGATGCTGGCGGTGCAGGCAGACCGTATTCGCCGGCGGAGTGAAGAGGAGCAGAAAGGGCGCTCCTGAAGTTTTTGAAGAGCTGATGTAGCTCAGTTGGTAGAGCACTCCCTTGGTAAGGGAGAGGTCACCGGTTCAATCCCGGTCATCAGCTCCAGAAATTGCGGCAGGGCGGGAGTAACTCAGTGGTAGAGTCACAGCCTTCCAAGCTGTTGGTCGCGGGTTCGAGTCCCGTCTCCCGCTCCAGGAATTGAGAACGACCCCGGTAACGGGTGAAGGTGAATGGATGAAGTTTGAGCAGGCGACAATCGCGGTGGCGGACGAGCAGGGCTACCAGAAGCTGCATGCGCTTCTGGATGCGGCTTTCGATGCGCGCGACGTGGAAGTGCTGCTGAGCAAGGTTACGAGCAAGCGGATTCGCATTCGCGACTTTGAGACGGTCTTACGGCGTGGATGGCTGGGTAAAGAAGCTCCGGCTCTGTATGCAGCCCTTCCGGTTTCAGACCAGGGCCTGACGCGCGAGCGATATCTGCGGCTGGTGGAATCAGTGGCCGCAGATCTGCGACAGAGATATTTCAGGGCATACGCCTACTACTGAGGCGAGCTCACAAGTTTTTAAGCCATGGGCTTTGTGCCGCGGCAAGTGAATTCAAAGAGCAACGGAAGGATTTACGAAGATGGCGAAGGAAAAATTTGATCGTTCGAAGCCGCACGTGAACGTGGGAACGATCGGTCATATTGATCACGGCAAGACGACGTTGACGGCAGCGATCACGAAGGTGTTGTCGAAGCACAACCCGAACATCAAGTTCCGTTCG
>DASZRJ010000040.1:0-44455 GCA_035550015.1 Occallatibacter sp.
GCCAGCGGCAATGCCGACTTCAAAAAATCCTCCAATGCCTGCTCCTTGCCCGGCTTGGCTTGCAAAACGGCAAGAATTGCCAGCTTCTCCATGAATATCCTCCTGGTAAATGAGTCGTTCTTCAATTGGATGCGGCTTGCACGCAATCACTTCGTACAAGCCGCATCTTTGACAATCTTTTGACGATTACGTCTGGTCCTGGCGCGAGATGGGAAGGCTACATCGCTTTGCCGAGTTCTCCAAGCACCTCGTCGGCGGTTGTGCGGTCGCCATGCGTATGGCTGATCTTGCGGTAGGTCACAATTCCCTTGCGGTCAAGCACAAACGTGGAAGGATATGCGGTCTCGCGCGGCGCGTCCCAACGCAAATCGTAGGCCAGCGTCATTGAGTAGTCGGGATCGAGAACAAGATGATAGTTGGCTGGCAGGTTCTCATTTCCCTTTAGGAATTCCTTGGCATGGTCACCCAGGTCGGCGGCCGGCCCGGGATAGACAAGCAACAATTGCGTGCCCTTAGCGGCAAATTTGGCGGCATTCACCTGGAAGTCATGCGCTTGACGCTGGCAGTAAGGGCACTGATAACCGGGATAGCCGCGCAGCAGAATCAGCACAATCGGTCCCTTCTTGAGCAGTCCATGCAGGCTGACTGTCTTTCCTTCCGGTGTCTTGAGAGTGAAGTTTGGTGCCTTGTCACCCACATTCGGTGTCGCGGCGCGCGCGGGGAGAGTCGCAGCCATGAAAGTGGCACATGCGAGTAGGGCAAGGCCGGCGGTACGGCGCATTTTGCCGAAGCAGGCAGCAAGGGAGCTGAAGAGCATTCATTCCTCCTGATTTGGACGACTCTGGTGAGAGCAACTGCAGACGGCAAAAGTTACAGGCGTCCGTGGGTAGGCGGGCGAACCCTCGGCTGGCCGCCGTCGGATGAGTCGTTTCAGCCCGCTCCCCATTACACTAGAAGAACAATGCAATACCGCTCGGGTAACGAAATTCGCGAACTCTTTTTGCGCTTTTTTGAGTCGAAGGGGCACCGCCGCGTGCACTCTTCCTCGCTGGTGCCGCACAACGATCCCACGCTGCTGTTTGCCAACGCGGGCATGAACCAGTTCAAGGATCTTTTCCTTGGCGCGGAAAAGCGCGACTACGCGCGCGCTACCACGAGCCAGAAGTGCGTCCGCGCTGGCGGCAAGCATAACGACCTGGAGAACGTAGGCTTCACGCGCCGCCATCACACGTTTTTTGAGATGCTTGGCAACTTCAGCTTTGGCGACTACTTCAAGAAGGATGCGGTTGCCTTTGCCTGGGAACTGGTGACGAGCGAAGAGTGGATGGGCATTCCTAAGGATAAGCTTTACGTGACCATCTTCGAGGGCGACCCGGCCAACGGCGTGCCGCGCGACGACGAAGCCGAGAAGTTCTGGATCGAGGTGGGCGTTCCCAAGGAGCGCATCTTTGAGTATGGCCTGAAGGACAACTTCTGGCAGATGGGTGAGACCGGGCCTTGTGGACCTTGCTCAGAGGTCTTCTTTGATCTCGGTCTTGAAGCCAGCGAGCACGGCAAGGACTTGCCCTTCGGCCAGGATGACGCACGCTACGTCGAAATCTGGAACCTGGTCTTCATGCAATTCGATCGCTCGGCGATCATAGAGGGCGGCAAGACGACGGGCTACAAGCTGACGCCATTGCCGAAGCCGTCCATTGATACAGGCATGGGCCTCGAGCGCGTAGCTGCAGTACTGCAAGGCAAGATTTCGAACTTCGAGACGGATTTGTTTACGCCGCTGATTGAGCGGGCGGCAGAGCTGACTGGCGTAAAGAACGATCTTGGCAACGCATCGCTGCGCATCATCTCCGACCATGCACGCGCGGCAACATTCCTCATCAGTGACGGCGTGCTGCCGTCGAATGAAGGCCGCGGCTATGTGCTGCGCAAGATTTTGCGCCGCGGAATCCGCCACGGACGCCTGCTTGGGCAGGAGCAGCCCTTCATGTGCCAGATGGTGTACGCGGTGCGCGATTTGATGCAAGGCGCGTATCCGGAGCTAGCGGATTCTGCAGACCGCGTGAGCAAAGTTGTCGAGGCGGAAGAAAAACAGTTTGCACGGGTATTGGCGATAGGCTCACGTCGACTACAGACTGCATTGCTCGCGCATAAACTTGCCGAAAATCCGGACGCGACAAATGCGCAATTGGCGCAATGGTTTGGTCATGGGTTCACAATGGATGACTTGGGAGATATGAAGCCGCGGCTGTTTAGTGGTGCTGATGCCTTCCACTTGTACGAAACCTTCGGACTGCCACTCGACTTCATGGTCGACGCCGCGCGCGATGCGCATGTCGCATTTGATCTGGAGGGCTTTGAGTCTGCACGCGCGGAAGAGCAGGCCCGTGCGCGTGCTTCATGGAAAGGCGGCGCGCAGAAAACGGCGAGCCCCGCATTCCGCGACTTGCCGAAGACGGAATTTGAAGGCTATCGCCAGCTTGAATCTATCGATTGCAAAGTGCTGGCCATCGTCAAGGACGGCGTTGGCGTGCCTGCCGCGAAGGCGGGTGATTCGGTCGAGGTAGTTTTGGATCACACGAGCTTCTATGCCGACTCCGGCGGACAGGTGGGCGACACAGGCTTCTTCCTGAGCGCGGACGGAAACAGCCCTGTTGCAGAAATCCTTGGCTGCGTCGCTCCTGTACAAGGCGTGCGCGCACACAAGGCCGTTCTCAAGCAGGATGTTGCTGTCGGCGATGTTGTGAAGACGGTAGTCAACGGCGAACGCCGTGACGCCATTAAGCGGAACCACACCGGTACGCACCTTCTGCATGCGGCGCTGCGTCAGGTGTTGGGCACGCACGTCAAGCAGGCAGGTTCGTCGGTCGATTCCTCGCGTCTGCGTTTTGACTTCTCGCACTTTGCACAGGTGGCCGACGAAGAATTGCAGGAGATCGAGGACATCGTTAATCGCGAGGTGCTCGCCAATGCTACCGTCGAAACGCTGGTTGATGTGCCAATCGATGTTGCGGTCAACGAGTATCACGCAATGGCGCTCTTCGGTGAGAAGTATGGCGACAAGGTGCGCGTAGTGAAGTTGTCGGACGGATTTTCAACCGAGTTATGTGGCGGTACGCATACGAACGCCACGGGCGAAATTGGCTTGTTGAAGTTGACCGGAGAATCGTCTGTAAGTTCGGGTGTGCGGCGTGTGGAAGCAATCAGCGGCTTCGGTTCGCTCGCAACGTTCCGGCAGGATTTCGACCTTGCCAAGTTGGCTGGGCAGTATGTTCCCTCGACCGACAACCTGACGGAAGGGTTGCGCGCGAAGTTTGCCGCTCAGGATGATGAGTTGAAGAAGCTGCGCCGCGAGCTTGACGAAATGCGCATGAAGTCTGCCGCAAGCAGCCTGGACGACGCGTTGGCGCATGTGGTGGATGTGAAGGGCGTGAAGCTACTGACGCATCGCGCAGACATGCTGGAGCGCGGCCAGTTGCGCACGCTTGTCGATAACCTGAAGCAGAAGCTGGGCGAAGGTGTCGTGGTGCTTGCTTCAGCTCAGCCCGAAGGTAAGGTGGCTATCATCGCCGGTGTGACGCCGGGCCTCACGAAGCGCATTCAGGCAGGCAAGCTGGTTGGCTCGGTAGCCAAACTCGTTGGCGGCTCAGGCGGTGGCAGGCCTGAAATTGCCGAAGCCGGTGGTAAGGATCAGTCGCAGATTGATGCAGCGCTGAAGGCTGCACCGCAACTGGCAGCGGACCTGATGGGTTAACTTGGCGAACGGACGAAGGAGCAGCTCTGGCTGTTCGTTTCAAATGAAAAGGGCCGCATGTGCGGCCCTTTTGCACGGAAAGAGCTGCTTCTAGCGAACTCTGCCGCCTCGGATGTTGAAGCTGTAAGCCACGCCGAAGGAGAGGATGGGGTAGACTTTCAGCGGCTCAAGGTCGTTTTCCCATCTGGCTACCTGCGCGTTCAAGTCACTCTGGACTTCCTGCGCGACGGAGTCCGTTGTGCTGGCCACATCACTGCAATCGATCTGAGCTTGGTCAGCGCACGCCCATCCGCTTAAGCTTACCTTTAGCTTGGGATGTCCCACAAAAGCGACGCCAATTTCAAACGGAAAGGAAAAATGCCGGCCATTGTGCGGAATCGTGTTGCCCCAGCCCGTGGTCAGGGTAAAAGCGGGACTGTGGCGGTTCAGTTCAAGCGAACCATAAGCGTTCAGTGGTGTTACTCCAGTGACGGAATTTGCCGACGCTGAATAGAACGTCTGATCGTTGAGTGTGATCTCTGTTCCACCGGCAGCAATGCTGGTAGCGGTAACACGATTGCGGTTGAGGATCATTAATCCGGGGCTGATGCGGAAGCCTGTGTGAAAGGGATAGATGTCGGCCGAAGCACCGATAGAAGCCAGATTGAGGTGTGCATTGGAGTCAAAGCCATTCGTCGTAAAACTAGTTGCATAGCGAAAGCCATTGGCGGATGTGCGCATGTTCAGGTGCGGAAACAGACTGGATGTGAGCTGAATGGATGCGCCGAGTGGGGAGATGCCAAAACCCATGGCGACGCGGCGGAAAGGGCCTGCTGGTGAGGGATTAGGCCTGCTCATCACCGCGTTGTGGTTTACGGCTCTGTCACTGGCGCCGGTGTAGGCCGCCGGTGTGTAGGCAATATTCATGACCTGCGCCCGCAGTACGGCTGGAGTAATGAGGAGGGTAAGGCTAAGGAGTGCTGCTGTCGTTCTCATGTTGTGGCCACCTGTTCGGTTAAATGTGTGGTGCGAAGCGACGGCTGAAATACCGAGACGCCCAGCAACGCAGAGAGAGATTTGTGCCAGTTTCTGAATTCCGACTCGTTTCCATGCCTTAAGCTGGGCTCATGTCTCGCGCTGAAATTGCACATGGTGCGCTTCCGGTACTCCGCACGCAACTGCTGGAGTGGTATGCGGCGAGCCGGCGCGATTTACCTTGGCGGCAGAGCCGGAACCCCTATGCCATCTGGGTTTCAGAAATCATGCTCCAACAGACGCGTGTTGCCGTAGTTATCGACAGATACCGCGTATTCCTTGAGCGCTTTCCCACTTTGCAGGCTCTAGCCGAAGCTCCGGAACAGGAAGTGCTGGCGCTGTGGAGCGGGCTGGGCTACTACCGGCGTGCACGGATGTTGCACAAGGCCGCGCAATTTGTTGCCGAGCACGGCGGTGGCGAGTTGCCCACGACTGCCGAGGAATTGCGCACGCTGCCGGGCATTGGCGCTTACACAGCCGCCGCCATTGCGAGCATTGTGCACAATGAACGAGTTGCGGTCGTCGATGGCAATGTGGAACGCGTGTTGTGCCGGTTGCAGGGCTGGCCTGCTCCGAGACGCAGTGGAGGGACCACGTTGCGCCGCAAGGTGGAAGCATTAGCCATGGTGCTCGTGGACCCGGTACGACCGGGAGATTTCAACCAGGCCATGATGGAACTGGGCGCCACGGTTTGCCTGCCGCGCAATCCGCAATGCATGCTGTGTCCACTTGCTGCAATGTGCGACACACGCGGCGAACATCCAACGGCTCCAAGGCCACGCATGCTGAGTGAGGAAGTAGGCCGGTGCCTTTCAGTTCGTTTGCGTCCTAACTCGAAAGTGGCAACACGCGAAGTATTGCTGGAACAGAGACCGGCTACAGAAAGCGTGATGCCGGGCATGTGGGAACTGCCTCTACTGCATGATGCAGATGTGCCCGAGCAGGATTTATGCATGACGGTGCGTCACGCGATCATGCAGGTGAACTACTACGTGCGCGTACGCACTGTGCCGGAGCGCAAAGTGAATTCGTTGACAGTGCCCAACGGTGAGCGGCGCTGGGTTGCACTGGGCGAGGCGGGCTCGATGGCGTTGACCGGGCTGGCACGGAAGATTCTGCAGCGTGCGCATCTGGTGACAACGCAGTCCAGGCAGGCACGTTCTATTGGAACAGACCTGAAGGTATCGAATTAGAATTCGAGACAACAAAGATTTAACTTCCGGAGATTCCATCATGCGGCGTAGCGCGCTTTTATTTGCCTTCACTTGTGCCTTTACATTGGTCGCCGGTGCTCAATCTGCAGGCAGAACTGCCGTGCCGGAAGTGAAGGGGCTTCCAGCTGCGGCGCGGGCAGCGGCCGTGTCAATTGATCCGGCAAAGATCAGCGCGCACGTGAAATTTCTTTCGCTCGATTTATTGGAAGGCCGCGGACCGGGAACACGCGGCGGACAGCTCGCCGCGAATTATATTGCCACGCAGTTTGCACTCGAGGGGCTGGAACCTGCAGGTGATAACGGGACCTATTTCCAGCGTGTGCCGCTGTATGCCGTACACACGGTTGAAGATAAGACGCACTTTTCTTTTGTGCCCGAGCACGGTGCGCCTATGGCACTCACATACGGATCGCAAATTGTAGCCAAGGATGAGACGGGACAGGCGGATGCCGACTTCAACGCGCCGATTGTGTTTGTTGGTTATGGCATCGATGCGCCGGAGTACAACTGGGACGATTACAAAGGCGTGGACGGGAAGGATATCGATCTCAAGGGCAAGATTGCGCTGGTGATTGTGAATGAACCGCCCTCAAATGATGCAAAGTTTTTCAAGGGCGCGGCGCTTACGTACTACGGCCGCTGGACCTACAAGTACGAAGAGGCCTCGCGCCGAGGAGCATCGGGCGTGCTGGTGATTCATCGCACAGATTTGGCCAGTTATCCGTGGGACGTGGTGCGGAACTCGCAGGCAATTGAGAAGAGCTTTCTTGTGGGCGATCCACTGGCAACTCTGCGTGGAGCGGCATGGATTCAGCATGATGTTGCACAGTCACTTTTCACCATGGCCGGTATGGGCAGCCTGGATGAGGCGATCAATCGTGCAGGGAAGCGCGGATTTCATGCGGTTGAGTTGCCGGTGAAGCTTGAAGGGCACATGGAGAGCCGTGTGCGCCACTACGTAAGCAATAACGTGGTGGGCAAGGTGCCGGGCCGCAGTCACGCGGGACAGGCTGTGCTTTATACCGCGCATTACGATCACCTGGGCATCGATCCGGACGCGAAAGGCGACAACATTTACAACGGTGCGGCTGACAACGGTACAGGCTGCGGCATCCTCCTTGAGATGGCGCGCGTATTTGCGCAGTCGAAAGAACCGCCGCCGCACGATATGTATTTCGCATCCGTAACGGCAGAGGAGCAGGGCTTGCTTGGATCTCAGTATCTGGGCATGCACCCGCCGGTTCCAGCAGACCAGATTGCACTCGATTTGAACTACGACATGCTGCTGCCGATCGGCATTCCGTTGTCGGCGGATTTGAACGGTGCGGAGCGCATCACATTCTGGCCGACGGTGGAAGCGGTAGCGAAGGACTTCGACATCAAGCTGCTGCCTGATCCGAATCCAATGGCGGGCCATTACTATCGCAGCGATCACTTCTCACTTGCACGTGTCGGTATTCCTGCGTTTTCAGTGGACGAAGGTACGCTTTTTGAGGGCCATGACGAGGCGTGGGGCAAGGCAAAATTTGCGGACTTTGTTGCGCACAACTATCATCAGCCCTCCGATGAGTTCCACAGTGATTGGGATTTTCGCGGCGATGCAAAGCTGGCCCGCTTTGGTTTTGTGCTCGGCTGGCTGGCCAGCGAGCAGGCCAAGCCTATCGAGTGGAAGACAGGCGACGAGTTTGAAGCTGCGCGCAAGGCAAGCGAGAAGCATTAAAGACCTTCGCGAGCGAGGCGCGCGGTTGCCCGGCTTCCAGTTAAGGCAGAACGTAGCGCAGGTTTATGTAGCCAGTGAATACGTGTGCGCTGTGCGGAGTGAGTGGCGCAGCGTACCATGGCGCCCTATCTACATAAGAACCTTGCGTAATGATCTGTACCGCACCGTAGCCAGGGTGCTTCCAGAGTGTGGTTTGCGTGGCGAAGGTCGCTTCTTGCAGAGCGCGATTGTTGTTATTGGCGCTCCCTGGAAACCCGTAGCCCACAAATTGGCCCGTACTGGGATCGGCGGAGTAGACGCGGTCGAAGTACGCTCCGCTGTAGGTGAGTGAGAGTGTGGTCTTCTGGTGCGCGTGCCACTCGAGCGATGCAATGGCGGAACCGGAGTGGACGAGTTTTGCGAAGAAAGGTGCATTGGATGCGCCGTTTTGCTCGACGACAAAAGCAGGGCCGAGTCCGCCGATGTAGCGGCCACCGCCATCGCTCCAAAAAGCCGTGCCGATGAAATGCAAATTGGGCAATACGGCCAGGTTGACGGCAGCCGCAATGCCGGAGCCTTCGCGGATGTCTTTCGTTCGGACAGTTCCTGTGACAGATGCAGGTGTGAGGATGGCAACAGGTGTAAGTAATCCCGCAATTTCCGCATGAACAGAGCGCACTCCCCAGTGGCCGTCAGCGGCAAGCTTGGCGACGAGGTCGGGGTGCAAAGTCGGGGTTGCTGTTCCGCCGCCTGATGAGGAGCCGAGGTCGACCTGAGAAGCGGCGAAGAGTGCAGGGAAGGTGACAGCACTGCCCGTGTACTGCTCGGGGTTTTCTGCGGAGAAACCAAGCGCCAGGTGCGGCATAGCGTGGTAAACGACGCGCAATTGTGCCTGGCGCGCATAGGTAAAGCCAACCTGATAGTTCGTATCTAGATGCAGTGTGTTGTAGATCTCCGAGAGAAAAGGTGAGACACCGGCGCGATTGGGCGTGAGCAATGACCAGCTTTGCCCGCCAAGAAACTCCCACCGGCCGCGCGAGAGATTGGCAAAGTATACGCGCAGGCGCAGTGAGTCAGAGTTGGTACTCACATAGGCATTCGCGGGCAGATAACCGTTGAAGTCGGCCTCGGCATAGCCGAAGACACGCGTTGCGCCAAACTGCTCATCGGCACGGACGGAGATACGCGAGCTTTGCGCAGTGAAGCGGGTTTCGCTCAGGCCACCGGCAACAGTGTTGCTGTAGGGAATGGAGGCAAAGGCCGTGCCCAGTCCGCTGCCGACATTTGTTGACCGGTAGTAGGACGTGAAGTCGACCCAGCCGCCCGGCGTAAGCGAACCATGACCGAATCGAATGGACAGCGGTGCGTCAGCAGATTCACTCGACATGGCGACGCGGGCCGGCGGGGCTTGCGGCGCAGAAGAGATGGTATGAGTGGGGGTAGTTGAAGATGCTAATTTTGCCGGACGCATGGCAAGCAAATCTACGCCCGATTGAAGTTGCGCAGCGTCATGGAGAGCGAGTGCCTCGGCAGAGAGATTGGAGTTGACGTTTTGAACTGCGGCGGCAGGCTGCATTTGCGCAAGGCGCGTGCGCAAATCGGAGATTTGCGACTGCTGCTCTGCGAGCTGCCGCCGCTGGGCGGCGAGTTCGTGCGCCTGCTCTGTGAGCAAAGCTTTGATCTCGGAGAGTGATGTGTGCAGATCATCTGGCGTTGCAGATTGTGGTGTAGAGTTCGTAGGGCCTGCCGTCTGGGTAATGCCTGTGGACGTTGCTGCGATAAGAAGCAGAGACAGGAAAAGTGATCGGAACATGGATTCGCTCCTGAAATGTGCGGCACACGGCACAGGTGCTCTGAGCCGGGCTGGAGGTATTGGTTGTGTGCGGATGAGCGAAGGTGGAGCGCTGTGTAAGGCCCTATTGCAAGCATGGGGCGCGGTGCATACACGCGCTCCGGCTACACAACTCCAGGGAGGAGAACTGTGGCGGGATCAGTTCGGAAGCCGGCATACGGAATGCGGACACGGAGCCTCACGATTTGAAGCGGTGAATGATGTGCAAGAGGAGAAACGCGCGGAAGGCAAGCGGGCGCTAGCGACAACAGCTGCAACAGAGGGCAGCAGCGGAATGGAGTGCGTTTTTCATTGGCTTCTGGTGAAGCATCCTGTCCAGAAGGTAGGGTGAATCAAGAATTTTGTCAATGAAGAGGGATTTGCGCGGAGAGCTCAGTAGTAGTCCGCGCAGCTCAGGTAGTAGCCGCATTGGGTACAGACCAGCTTGCAGCGGTGGCCGGTCAAACGGCTGCTGCATGTGGGGCAAATCTGGCAGTGGTGGTCTACTGGCAGGTCGTCGGCAGCACATACCGCACCACTTTGTGAAATTTCAGCAGCAAAATCGGCGTCCAATGCCGTCGGTCTCTGCGGGAGCATGCCCGACAGATTAGCATAGAGAGTGAGGCGGCCTGCCGTTTGGTTCAAAGCAGGTTCCCGAACCATCAACCTTCGCCGTAGTCCCGGGCATCTTAACTCGCGGGGCTACCCCAATCGAAGAGACTACTCACCGGAAAATGATTTCCCCAAGGAGGAATTATGGCAAGCAAGGCAAGTGCGGTTTGGACAGGATCGCTGAAGGAAGGCAAGGGCACCATCTCGACCGCAACCGGCGTGCTGAAGGACGCCAACTACTCGTTCGCCACTCGTTTTGAGGGCGCGGATTCGGGCACGACGCCTGAGGAACTGATTGCGGCAGCGCATGCAAGCTGCTTCTCGATGGCTCTGGGCGCTCAATTGGGCGGCGCGGGCCTTACGCCGGAAAAGATTGAGACGGCTGCGGCGGTTACGCTCGCCAAGACAGACGCGGGCTTTGCTGTGACCAAGATTGCGCTTACGACAACCGCCAGCGTTCCGGGGGCAACCCAGGAAGTGTTCGACAAGGCTGCCGCGGATGCCAAGGCCGGCTGCCCCATCTCGAAGCTTTTCGCCAACAACACCGAAATCGTGCTTGACGCGAAGCTGGTCTAAGCGGTCCGACGGTTTCGAGCGCAAGTCCCAACCGGTCCCACCTTTGCCGCAGTGCACACTGTGTGCGAAGGTGGGATTTTTCATTGTCTGCAGATCAGTGAATTACGTGACCTTGGCACGTTTTCAGCTTGTGTGTTGCCGCTGCCCGTGGGAGATTGAAGTGACTCTTGCTTGCGGAGCGGATCTCTTAATGAAGCAATACAAATTCAAAGCCAGGATTGAAGGCGCCGGTGTCGGTGCCTGTGTGCTGTTTCCCTATGACGTGGAGAAGGAGTTTGGCACGCGCGGCCAGGTACCAGTGAAGGTGACGTTTG
This sequence comes from Occallatibacter sp., assembly GCA_035550015.1. Taxonomy (GTDB): domain Bacteria; phylum Acidobacteriota; class Terriglobia; order Terriglobales; family Acidobacteriaceae; genus Telmatobacter. Next base: position 11,012 of record DASZRJ010000040.1, read on the forward strand.
ACGGTGTGCCTTACACGGGCACGATGGTGAAGTACGGCCGCCCCGAGCACATGCTGCCCATGCTCAAGGCAATTCGCGAAAAGATCGGCAAAGAGCCGGGCGATATGGTCACGGTGACAGTGGAGCGGGACGAATCTGTGCGCACGGTTGAAGTTCCGCCCAAGTTCAAAGCCACGCTCAAGAAGGAGGGACTTCTCCCGTTCTTTGAAAAGCTAAGTTACACGCACCGTAAGGAATATGTGCGCTGGATTACCGAAGCCAAGAAGGAGGAGACACGCGTAGCCCGGTTTGAGAAGGCCATCGCAATGCTGCATAAGGGAGTGAAAACGCCCGGCTGAGACACGGTTTGCGGCAATTCAATTTTCCTTGACACTCCTGTTGCTGCATCGGCACATTCTGTGAAGCGCTGATTCCGGTCGCATGCTTCCGTTTCTTCCCATTCGTAAGAGAGGTGTTCATATGCACCACATTCACCATGCGTTCAATCCCTGGGCCATTTTTGTCAGTGCACTGTTCCTTTGGTTTCTTGGGGCATTCTGGTATTCGCCCCTGCTGTTTGCCAAGCCATGGGTGGCCATTGTTGGCCGGCAGATGGGCGAAAAGCCCAAGGGCGTCTACAAGGGCATGATCGGCTCCTTTATCGGAGATCTTTTGTTGTCTTTCGTGCTGGCCCATCTCATCCTATGGTCGGGTGCGGCCACCATCCAATGGGGTGCCATGATTGGATTTATCGCCTGGGCGGGCTTTTTTATCGCGCCCAACTATCCGCAGAGCATTTACGAGGGTAGGCCGTTCACGTACGTCCTCATCAATAACGGCTACTGGCTGGTGGGCCTGCTGGTGTCTGGAGCGCTCTTGGCCGTGTGGCGCTGAGACAGGCGGCTAAAATCAAGGTATGACGAAGACGCTTGTAACCACCGCATCAGCACCCGCGGCAATTGGGCCCTACTCGCAGGCCATCCGCGTGGGCAACCTGGTTTTTACCGCAGGGCAGATTGCTCTGGACCCAATAACAGGGCATGTGGTGGCCAGTGGTATTGCCGAGCAGACGACGCGGGTAATGGAGAACCTGAAGGCCGTGCTTGAAGCGGCGGGAACGAGCCTCGACAAGACCGTGAAGGCCACGGTTTTTCTGAAAGATTTCAACGATTTTGCCGAAATGAACGCAATCTACGGCCAGTACATAGCGCCTGAAGGTGTGACTCCGCCCGCACGCTCAACGGTGGAGGTTTCGCGGCTGCCCAAGGACGTGCTGGTGGAGATCGAGCTGGTGGCCGAGGTCTAGGTCGATACAGCCTGGCCACGTATCTTTTGTGCACTCATCTCCATCTAAAAGGTATGAAGACTGAGGCAATAATGAGCGGAAATCCCGTTGAAAAGGTAGTGAAGAGCGAAGCCGAGTGGCGGGCGCAATTAACACCTGAGCAGTACCACATACTTCGCGAAAAGGGCACGGAGCGCGCCTTTACAGGGCCGCTCGAGTACAACTTTGAGTCGGGCAACTATCACTGCGCCGGTTGCGGTGCACTGCTGTTCAATTCGGGCGCCAAGTATGACTCCGGCTGCGGATGGCCCGCGTTCATGATTCCTGCCGATTCAAAGTCCGTGATGGAACACGAGGACCTGAGCTTTGGCATGCGCCGCGTAGAGGTGACCTGCGCACGGTGCGGCGGGCACCTGGGGCACGTCTTTCCCGATGGCCCACGGCCAACCGGCATGCGTTACTGCATTAATTCGGCGTCGCTGACATTTACCAAGGCCGAGTAAAGCAAAGTCTGCGATACTTTCCGCGATGAAGCCCTGCGGAATTCGACTTGTCCTTTTTATTCTGCTGGCGGCTGCTCCTCTGTGTGTGGCGCAGTCACCGGCACTTCACGAGGACACTGCTCTCGACGCACAACTCAAAGCTATCGCTACCGCGCATCACGGCAGCGTTGCTTTGTATGCGCACAATCTGAAAACCGGCGAGACGGCTTCGCTTTCGCCCGATGAGCCGGTGAAGACGGCATCGACCATCAAGATGGGAATCCTGCTCGATGCGGCGGAGCAGATTCGTGCCGGTAAGGCCACCTTCGAAGAGCGGCTTGTGTTGACGAAGCCTAACCAGGTCGAAGGTTCAGGCGTATTGGGCGAGCTTACACCGCCCATCACGCTCACGCTGCGCGATGTGCTCACACTGATGGTGGTGTTGAGCGACAACACCGCAACCAATATGGCCATTGACCGTCTCGGTCTGGCGCATATTAACGCGACGATGAAAGCCGCCGGACTGAAGCAAACCTGGCTCTATAAGAAGGTTTATGTGCCTGCGACAGGCGCAATGCCCGCAGATCAACCTCTATTTGGACTGGGCAAAACGACGCCGCGCGAGATGGCGTCGATTATGCAGAGATTTACCGAGTGCCGCCTCGACCTGAATGGTGGCTTACCAGCTTCGACCGACGGGCCGATCTGCGGTGCGATCTTGCACATGCTCCGCAATCAGCAGGACCGGGACAGCCTGCCGCGCTATCTGGAGACGCTCGACACCAGTGAAGCAGGCTCTGCCATTGCCAACAAAACTGGTGCGTTGAACCAGGTGCGGAACGATGTTGCGCTGATTGCCAGCAGGAACGGCCCAATCGTGATTGCGGGCTTTACCTACAACAATGCCGACCAGCGCTGGACGGGTGACAACGAGGGCGAACAGACCCTGGGAAAACTGGCTGAAGCGATTGTTCTCGCCTGGTCGCCCAATGGGTTAGACGCCGGGAGCATTTCCTGGGACAACCCGCTCAAATCGCCCCAACCCTGAGGTCTTCCCTTATTTTGGAGCACAACAAAACCCCGTCCGGTGTGAACGGGGTTTATTGAAAACCCTGAATTAAGCTGTGCGGACCGCTTAGGCTTTGGTGATTTTGCCGCTCTTAATGCAGCTGGTGCAAACGCGAATACGCTTGGAAGCGCCGTTCACCACAGCCTTTACCGATTGAAGATTCACGTTCCAGCGGCGCCGCGTCACGTTGTGCGCGTGAGAAACATTATTGCCGAACTGCGGGCCCTTGCCGCAAACATCGCATACCTGTGCCATTGCTAAACTCCAGAAATCCTTGGTGTTTCGTGCTGCCACTCGCGCCCTGGACAATTACTATCCTGCGCTCGCCGTTCCGGCCTGTCTGCCGGTCCGGGCCTTGGGCGCTCTCTACACACCTCGCCCTTGGCATGCCGAATTTTCAGTATACCTTGAGTTTGAATTTTGACCAAGTTCCAGGACCAACTGCTGCATTTTCAGTGCAATATCAGAATTCCGTTATCGTCAGCCTACTCTGCACAATCACACATAAGTAACGTGCCAAAAGTAGTGCGGTAATCCGCATTTGTATATTGTCCTGCCGGGTGAACCAACCTACTCTACAACCCTTGGAGGTTTTTGATGAACGGGGAATCCAGCAAGCATTCTTATCGCGCTGCACTCGATGCAGCGTCTGCCGACATCGCTGAAATCCGTGCGCAGATTGACCAGCTTACAGCTGTCAAGAACCGCATCGAAAAAGCCGCTGAAGCGCTCCGCAGCATCGTTACGATGCAGGAGAATTCCCCGGCGTTAGTGGTCGAACAGCCCGCACAGGCCGCATCTGCCGAGAATGGCGAATCGAGCCGCCCGGTGAGCAAACCGCTGTTCTCCTCCAGTTATCAGCCTATTCCGAAGTTTAATGAGACACCGGTCCCGGCTGCTCAGGATTCTGGTTTGCGTTCTCTCGCGGCATATGCCTGATTTTAGGTTGCCGCGAGATTACCAATTAGACTGGAAAATCAAATTTGTTTATCGCCTGGAAGGCGATTTTCTTGTATGAAGGTTTGATGGGGAAATTGCCAGGAACTGAACGACGGCAACCCGTGGGATGGCTACAATGTCTTCCATGCACAATCTCGAGACAGACTTTATTGAGCCCGATCTGATCAAAGCTCAGATATTTAAGAAGAGTGCGACAGTAGGGCCTCTCGCGTGGCCGGAAACTCTTGACGATGTCGACATCAGTACGACACTCCTCGAAGATCTGGCGCTGAAGACGCTCTATGTCGGTGGTGCGGTTTCTGTTCTTGAGTTGGCTGACAAGCTGAAGATGACGTACAACGTCGCCACGCAGCTTTTTAACCGCATGCGTGCTGACCTGAATTGTCAGGTCACGGGTATGCTGGGGAACGTTCCTCAGATTGCCATTACTTCGGCTGGCAGAGCACGTGCTTCGGATTTGCTACTGCAGAGCCGCTATGTTGGGCCTGCTCCTGTCTCATACAAGAGCTATGTTGCTGAAGTTCGGCGGCAAAGTGTGAAGAAAGTCGCCATTCACGAAGACGACCTGCGCCGCGCTTTCCGTGAACTCGTTATCGATGACGGTCTACTTCGCCAACTGGGCACCGCACTCAATTCCGGCAGCTCACTCTTCTTGTACGGACCAGCTGGCGTCGGCAAATCGACTTATGCGGAAGCGCTATCGCGCGCTTTGGCTGAAAACGAAGTGTACATTCCCCACTGCATTGAAGCGGACGGCCAGATCATTACTCTCTATGATCCCTCGGTGCATGTTGCCGTGGAAGAACCGAAGAACCCGAGCCGTGACCAGCGTTGGGTTCTTTGCCGCCGGCCCGCCGTGCTGGTGGGCGGTGAACTGACGGCAGAGATGCTGGACCTGCAGTTTGGCGAGGTTTCACGGTTTTATGTGGCGCCTGTGCAGATGAAGGCGAACAACGGCGTTCTGATTATTGACGACTTTGGGCGCCAGCGCTTGCGTCCGGAAGAGCTTCTCAATCGATGGATCGTACCTCTCGACCGCCGTATCGACTTTTTGACCATGGCAGGCGGTAAGAAGGTTGAGATTCCATTTGAAATGTTGGTCGTGTTTGCTTCCAACTTAAGTCCGGCCGAACTGGTTGACCCGGCATTCATTCGCCGCATCAAGACCAAGATCAAGATTGGTGCCATCGAGCCGGTTGCGTTCCGCGAGATATTCACGCGAGTTGCCAAAACGAACAACGTGAGCTTTGATGCGGATATTCCCGACCGGCTGATGGACTTCATTCGTTTCGAGCTCAAACAAGAACTGCGTTCCTGCTATCCGCGCGACATTATTGAGCAGGTTTGCTGGGCGGCGCGTTATGACGGTAAGGACCCCTATGTAGATGTACCGGCGCTGAAGCAGGCGATTCTCGCCTACTTTGCCTGAGCATTATAGGAACTCTACTCACAGAAGCCGGCCGGTCAGGTCGGCTTTGTTTTCTCGGAAGAGCAGAAGCACCTCCCTCGCGGAGCAAAATGATCCAGAACTTGCGTAATCAGGTATGCTTGCCTGAAGCCGCATCTGTAAGCGTGGTACCCATCTGTTCTGAGAGCATTCGTGAGCTTTCCGACACCCTCTTCGAAGGACTCCAAGGCCCAGCTACGCAAGACGATGGGCTTCTGGGACGTGCTGCTGTTTAATATCGCGACTGTTCTTGGACCGCGGTGGATTGCGGCGGCAGGTCACAACGGGCAATCTTCTATTAGCCTGTGGGTGCTGGCGGCGGTGTTCTTTTTCGTTCCTGGCGCATTAGTCATCAATGAGCTCTCGTCGCGTTTCCCAGAAGAAGGCGGTCTCTATGTCTGGTCACGTCGCGCCTTCGGTGACTTCCACGGTTTCGTAGCTGGCTGGACCTACTGGATTTACACCGTCTTTTACTTTCCGGGGCTGCTCCTGGCGAGTGCATCCATGAGCGCCTATATTCTGGGCATCCGGGGTTCTGCGTTGGCAGAAGACCGAGCCTTTCTACTGATCGTTTCGTTTGCCTTGCTGTTGGTCGCCGTTGTTCTCAACATCATTGGCCTCAATATCGGCAAATGGCTGCAGAACGCAGGTGGTGTGGGAACATATATTCCGCTCGTGATTCTAGTGGTAGTGGCACTGCTGGTATATGTGCGCCACGGTTCAGCTACGCATTTTTCTCTGGCTGCCATGATGCCGCACTGGGATATGGGCACGGTGAATTTCTGGTCGCAGATTGCATTCGCCTTTACAGGGCTTGAGCTGGTGAGTGCCATGAGCGAGGAAATTCGTGATCCGCATCGCACGCTACCGCGAGCAGTATTCGGCGCGGGAGCTCTCATCGCTCTGATGTACATTGCGGGAACTTTCGCTGTGCTCACACTCATACCGGCTGCCCAGGTAGATCCGCAAAGCGGCGTCTTCAACGGAATAACAGTTGGCTCTGTCGCATTGGGAATTGGGTTTCTGGGTGTGGTGGCAGCGTTGCTTGCTGCGGCGGGGAATGCGGGTGGTGTTGGATCCACGGTTGCGGGCATCGCGCGCGTACCATTTGTTGTTGGCATTGATCGCTATCTTCCGGCGGCTTTTGGCAAGATTCATCCCAAGTGGAAGACGCCGTGGGTTTCAATTCTTGTGCAGGCTGTGCTCTCGGGTGCAATTCTGCTGTTGAGTCAGATTCGCAGCTCTTCAGTGATTGAGGCATATCAACTGGTTGTCGACGCGGCCATCATTCTCTACTTCATTCCGTTTCTCTACATGTTTGCAGCTGTCATCAAACTGGCCTATACCAACGACCGTAAAGCAAGCCCTCACGCCGTTCTCGTACCTGGCGGAAAACTCGGCGTGTGGATCTGCGGTGGATTGGGATTCTCTGTGATACTTATCGGGATTATTCTGTCATTCTTTCCGCCGGGCTACGCAGAGGACAGAACACTTTTTGACATCAAGCTTATTGGCAGCACCGGCGTAACTATTCTGATCGGCCTGTTTCTCTACTGGCGTGGAGCACGGAAAAAAAGTTCGGAAGAAACGTATGGACTTTGACGCAGAAATTGCCTGTACTCAGTGCAATCTAAGAGTACGGCTAGAAGAAACAATGTTGCATACAAAGGAATGGTGGCCAGGGACGGGATTGAACCGCCGACGCCGGCCTTTTCAGGGCCGCGCTCTACCACTGAGCTACCTGGCCTCAGGGAGATAAAACGTTGCATTTTCCTGTGTGGGTTCCGGCTGAACCGGAGAAGGTGGGCGTCCACGAACAGTATGCTGCAACAGCTTGTTCAGTATACCAACTTCATGCATTCCCGCCAAACCGCTCATCTGCCGAAATTACAGGCTGCAAGTGCCTGCGAACAGGCAGTTTCTCCTTCGCCTGCACCAACGTAGAATCTGCTCTACACTGTTAGGCACTATGCACCGTTTTCGTTTCCTCCCCGTTTTAGTTACCATCCTGGTTGGGCTAATCGGTAGTGCCAGGGCTCTTGAATCAGCATCAGGCGCCGCCACGACGCATGGTGGCGCTGAAGTACGCGCCGCGCGCGCATATGCTGCGGCCCTCCACGAAGGAAAGCCCGCGCTTCGCACCTTTCTCGACCAATTTCCCAAAGGCTCCGATCTACATGTACACCTCAGCGGCGCGGTCTATGCAGAGTCGTTTATTCGTGATGCCGTGGAGGACGGATTGTGCGTCAATTCGGCGGCGTTAAGTTTTGTCAGGCCGCCGTGCAACGAGCCGTTGATCCCCGCATCCGAGGCTGTCAAAAACCAGAAGCTCTATGACGACCTTGTGGACTCATTTTCTCTGCGTAGCTTTGTGCCGCATGCCAGTGTGAGCGGCCACGACCAGTTCTTCTCCACCTTTGCGCGCTTCGGCGGCCTTTCAAAAAAGCACATCGGCGAGTGGGTGGATGAAGTAGCCAGCCGTGCCGCGGATCAGGATCAGCAATACCTGGAACTCATGGAAACGCCCATCTTCACTCGTGCTGCGGACCTCGGCCGCTCAAATCCGCTCACAGACGATTTTGCAGCCTACCGCAAGAAGCTGCTCGATCTGGGCATCAAGGGCGAAGTTTTTGCCGACCGCGAAGACGTACGCACTGCCGAGGTACTGCGCAAACAGATTGAGCACTGTGGCACGCCGCAGGCTACTCCGGCCTGCAAAGTGGAAGTGCGTTACATCTATCAGATTCTGCGTGGCTATGAGCCTGGACAGGTTTTTGCTCAAACGCTGCTGGGTTTTGAAACGGTGCAAGCCTCAATGGAGGCCCACGACAATACCTGGGTTGGTATCAATTTCGTAATGCCGGAAGACGGTTACATCTCCATGCGCGATTACACCCTGCAGATGAAGATGGTGGAGTATCTGCATTCGGTCTATCCCAAAGTGCACATCACGCTGCATGCAGGCGAGCTTACCATGGGGCTTGTCCCTCCGGAAGGACTGCGCTTTCACATTCGCCAGGCGGTGGAACTGGGCCATGCTGAGCGCATTGGCCACGGCGTAGATATTGCTTATGAAACGGATGCACAGGGCCTGCTGAAAGAGATGGCGCGCAAGCACGTAATGGTGGAGATCAACCTCACATCCAACGAAGGGATTCTCGGCGTGAAGGGAGACGATCATCCCTTCATGCTGTATCGCGCCAATCACGTGCCCGTAGCACTTTCGACAGACGATGAAGGCGTGAGCCGCATCGACCTGACGCATGAGTATGTGCGAGCTGCGCACGACTATCACTTGAGCTACGAAGACCTTAAGCAACTGGCTCGCACTGGCATGGAGCACAACTTCCTGCCTGGTGAGAGCTTGTGGGCTTCGCCTGACGTATTCACCATGCCGGTAAGCGCGTGCCGCAGCCAAAGGCTCGGCTCTGACAATCCATCTTCTGCCTGCAAAGCCTTTCTCGCAACAAGCCAGAAAGCTTCCGCACAGTGGGAACTGGAGCGGCGTTTCAACGCGTTTGAGGCAAAGTTTTGATGCGCGGCTCAGATAGAGCCGTGCATCTGCTTTAGTCATTTTGCTGGTTGCGCACGGCTTTCACAATTTCCCATGTCAGCTGCACAGCAACAACTGCAACCATGATTGAGAGTCCCAAGTGAACCCCTTTATTGATGCCTGCGAGCGTATCGCCATATTTGGCGAAATCGTCAGTGGGATTTTTCATCACAAGGTAAGCCTTGTTGCTGGTGGCGAGCAGTACCGCGAATGCGATGAGTGAGAGCCCCTTCGCCGCAATATGTTGGAGTGGGGTCACGCTTTGCCATTTGTCGCGTAGCAGATCAATGCAGTTCCACGTGAGCTGCATTGCGTTGAGCCCGATGATGATCCAGTAAAAACTCCACCAGGTGTGCGCAAGCGCATACGGCAGCGCATCGATGGCAATCACGCCCGGTCCAAACAGCAGAATGGGATACTTTGGCACAAGCAGCAGCCATGCCAGAAAAATAAAGCCAAAAACCACTTCCGCAACCGCCTTGGCATACGAGCGTCGCGTACCGCCGGAGACAGCATTCTTCTCCAGCGCGGGCAGGGAATCAACGGACCAGTTGCCACCGAGCCATTCGTGCGACTTGCAGACGTGGGGGTAGTGCTCGGTGACGTACTCAATTCCTGCGAACGTCAGTGTGATCCAGGCTGCAACAGTTAAGAGTGTAAAAGGAGCCTGGAATAGTGCCTGCGCGATTGCACTTGAAACATGCGGTCCAATCTGGCCTGCACCAATCTGAACGGCATTGACAATGACGTACACAAGCAGACTCCACATCATGGCAAGGCGCAGCACATACCAGTACATCGGAAAGAGCTTTGGTCCGATCACATAGCGCTGCGGCTGATAGCGCATGGCCACAAATATGGGAGGACCCATCTTCCTCAGCAGCTCTTCAAGCTCAGTCTTGCTGAGGGGACGCCCACGCTCGCTTTCCGCGTCCTCAATCTGCGCTTCGAGATTCGCGCGCAACTCTGCAATGATGTCGTCCTGGCGATTGCCGGGGAGAAACTTTCTAACTGCCTGCAGATACCGTTCCAGAATTTCCATGATGCGTTCCTTCTCTGACTACTGAATCCGTTCAATTGAATCGTTGAGCGCCTTCCACTCGTCGAGCAGCTTGCCGAGAATCTGTTCGCCGTCCGCCGAAAGGCGATAGAAGCGCTTGTTGCGCTTCTCCTCCTCGCGCCACTCGCTGACCAACAGACCTTGCGTCTCCAGTCGGCGCAGAAGTGGGTAGAGCGTGCTCTCGTCGATCTCCAACCCGTGCGCGGCCAGGCTCTTGCGTAGGGTGTATCCGTAATGCTCCTGGCGAAGCTGTTTCAGCACCGCCAGCGTCAGGCATCCCCGTCTCAGCTCCAGCCGAAGATTTTCGAAGAGGTTTTCTGAAAGTGTCATCCTGTGTCTCGTATACTGTACGAAATATACTGTATGTCAACTAGTGTATGTCGTCAAGTACAAAATGCCGAAATCGCAGATGCATGCTGGCCGTAGACTGGCATTCATGGACAACGAGCGCATTCAAGAGCTCTGTCTGGCTCTCCCATTTGTGGTGGAAACGGTGAACTGGGGGCATCATCTCGTCTATTGGGCTGGAGATCGTGACCTTGGAGGCAAAATGTTTGCGATGACCGACTTGGACGGAACTGGAACGGGAGTTTTGTGGTTCCATGCAGGGCCAGAGCGCTTTCACGAACTTCTTGAAATCGAAGGGATTATCCCCGCACCCTACATGGCTCGGGCTTACTGGGTAACAGTCATGCACTGGGATGTCCTGCGGCCACGCGATATTGCAGACGAGCTAAAGCGAGCGTATGAGCTCATCTACGACAAGCTGCCAAAGCGAACAAAGAATGTGTTGTTGCTGCCGGCAAAGGAGCAGAACAGGCTGATTCGCGAACGGAAAAAGCAGCTAATGGAGAGGGCAGTCAAGCGATAAGGCGATGGAACAACAAGGTTCCTGGCTTCGTATATTGAAAGTATCCCGGCCTGGTGAGGTGCCGTCACAATGGTCAAGTTTCTGCTGTTTTGCATTCTTATGGTGCTGTGCTGGCCGCTGGCATTGCTTGCACTACTGCTCTACCCCTTTGTGTGGCTCATTCTCATTCCGTTTCGCCTTGTCGGTATCGCCGTTGGCGGCGTTCTAGAGCTGGTCGGCGCACTCTTCACCTTGCCGGCCCATGCGCTGCGCGCGATATAGCTTCGACTAAATGTCGACGGGAACAAGCCAGCGTTGTTCATAAAGCGGAAACGTCCCTTGCTGCTCCAACTCGACAGCTCTCAAGCGGTTGAAGTAGCGTGGCAATATGGCTGGAGTATTGCTCTCACTCGAAGGAAAAGTTGTTCTCATCTCAGGTGGATCGCGCGGCATCGGCGCAGAGACCGTGCGATTGTTCACGCAGGCTGGCGCCTGTGTCGCCTTTAGCTATCGCCAGGCAAGTGCTCAGGCAGACGCCCTGATGCAGGAGTGTGGTGGTCCAAACCGCTGTCTCGCTGTAAAGCAGGAACTGGCCTCACCCGCTGATGGCAGAGCTCTCGTTGCAGCCGCCGTTGCAGCCTTTGGCAGGGTCGATATTCTCGTTGTCAATCATGGTGTATGGCCTCCGCACGATGCGCCAATTTCTTCTATGAGCGAAGCGCAATGGCGCAGTACCCTCGCCATCAATCTCGACTCGGTATTCGGCATGGTGCAGGCAACGGTGGCGCAGATGGAGTTGCAGCGGCCTCCCGAGTCCCCGGACGAAGCTCGAGGACATATCGTACTCATTAGCTCCACCGCCGGGCAGCGCGGCGAAGCGAACCACGCTGATTACGCCGTAACCAAAGGCGCGCTCATCAGTCTTACCAAGAGCCTCTCAAGTGAGTTGGCCCGCAAAGGGATTCGTGTGAATTGCGTGGCTCCAGGCTGGGTTACAACTGAAATGTCCGCTGCCACACTGGGGCACCCGGAATTGGGACCAAAAGTTGCCGACAGTATTCCCGTTGGCCGTGCAGCCACACCACTAGAGATTGCCGGACCGGTATTGTTTTTGTGCACGCCCTATGCCGGATTTATCAGCGGAGAAGTGCTCAATGTCAATGGTGGCGCGGTCTTGGTCGGCTAGGGAAGGGAACGCGGTGCGTCGAGGATTCAAACGGATGAAGAAGGCTGGAATTGTACTGTTGGCGTTCATTGCTGCATTGGCTACGCCCATCTTCGTTCAGGCACAGAATACGAGCCTAAATGATGCCGCAAAAAATGCCGATCAGGCGCGCACCATACTTAACCAGATGGTTCAGGCACTTGGTGGCCAAGCGTGGCTCGACCAAAGGAACGTAATGCAGCAGGGCCACATCGCCGCCTTCTTTCACAACGAACCGAACCTGGGCACCACAGAGTTATGGATGTTTCATCAGTGGCCCGACAAAGACCGCATTGAAATCACCAAGCATCGCGACGTAGTCGATTTTTTCCTTGGCGATGAGGGTTGGGAAGTGACCTATCGCGGCAAGAAACCGATGGTGAAGGAGCAACTCGACGACTTCATCCGGCGCCGCAACCATTCAATTGAAACAGCGGTGAAGGTGTGGATGAAAGATCCCAAGACCATTCTGCTCTACGAAGGTAAACGAATGGCTGAGCGTCACCTTGCCGATCAGGTTACCCTCATTAACGCCGATAACGACGCAACTACAATTCTCATCGATTCTGACACGCACCTGCCTCTACAGCGCACCTTCCAGTGGCGCGATCCCGTCTATAAGGACAAGAATACCGAGAGGGAAGACTACGATGGCTATCATGTCGTAGACGGATTCCCAACACCCTACACGATTACGCGCTACAAGAACGATGAACTTGTCCGCCAGTTCTATGTGACCAAGGTTGAGTACAACCGCGACTTACCTGCGGACTTCTGGGACGTGGATGCGGCGGCCCGTCGTATCAAGAAGTAATCTCCGAGAGTCAACCTAAAGCCTGCGCGTCGAGTGAGTTCGCTATAATCCTCACGTGCGCAAAGCGGTTTGCCGCGCGCAGCTCGGAGCTGAATAATGACGTTCGACATCCAGGAAATCCTGGACATTCTTCCCCATCGATATCCCTTCTTGCTCATCGACCGTATCGTCGAGTTCGAGCCCAAAATCCGTCTCGTCGCCATTAAGAACGTCACCATCAACGAACCGTTCTTTCAAGGCCACTTTCCGGGAGCGCCAATCATGCCTGGCGTGCTCGTCATTGAAGCAATGGCGCAGGCAGGTGCTGTGCTTATGCTGAACGAGATCCCTGATCGTCAGAAGAAGCTGGCCGTCTTTACTGGCATTGACGAGGCGAAGTTCCGCAGGCAGGTGGTTCCGGGCGATCAACTACGTATTGAAGTCGAAGTGCAGAGTTTCCGCTCGCGCGCAGGACGCATGGCAGGCAAGGCTTATATCGGCGACAAGGTAGCATGCGAGGCAATACTTACTTGCATGATCGTTCCGCGCGGGATTGAAAGTAAGTCGTCTGAGGCGGCCGAGTGAGTATTCATCCCAGTGCGGTCGTGGCGGAGGGCGCAGTTATTCCAGCCTCATGTACGGTTGGCCCATATTGCACGATAGGCGCTGACGCAGTACTCGGCGAAGAATGTACCCTTGTGTCGCATGTGGTCATCGACGGCCACACAAAAATCGGTGCACGCAACACCTTCTTTCCTTTCTCGTCCATTGGTATTGCTCCTCAGGATCTGAAATACCACGGCGAGCCGACAGAAACTGAAATCGGCAACGATAATACAATTCGCGAATGTGTGACCATCAGCCGCGGCACGGAGAAGGGCGGCGGCATCACGCGTATCGGCTCACATAACCTGCTGATGGCCTATGTACACATCGGCCATGACAGCATTGTTGGCAGCCATTGCATTCTTGCCAATGCTGCCACGCTGGCTGGCCACGTGATTGTTGAAGACTATGCAAGCGTAGGAGCATTCTCTCCAGTGCACCAGTTCTGCACTGTGGGGAAATATGCCTTCATCGGCGGCGGTACGATTGTGACCCAGGATGTGCTGCCGTTCTCAAAGACTTCAGCTCGTCGCGAGAATAAAGCCTTCGGAGTAAATAGCATTGGCCTTGAGCGTCGTGGTTTCAGCCCAGAGCGCATCAGGACTTTGCAGAGAGCGTTTCGTCTTCTTCTGGTATCGAAGCTGAATACAACGCAGGCTGTGGAAAAGATGCGTGAACTGGAAGGTGATGACGTTGCGCTTCTGGTCGATTTTATTGAGCGCAGCCAGCGCGGAGTGATCAAGTAGGAGTTTTGTTGTGCGTACGCCTGCCACACCTTCAGCACGCCAGTTGGACAGCCACGATTCTGCGAAACGTGAGGTTGCGGAACGATGAAGCTAGGCCTGATCGCCGGAAATGGCCGCTTTCCGTTTCTCTTGCTCGACGCCGCACGCGCTGAAGGTTCTGAAGTCGTTGTTGCAGCCATTAAGGAAGAAACAGAGCTGGAAATCGACGAGCGTGCGAAGAATGACGTTGGTATCAAAGTCTACTGGCTCTCGCTCGGTGAACTGTCGCGCCTTATTGAGACGTTCCATAAAGAAGGCGTGAGCCGCGCTGTGATGGCTGGGCAGGTAAAGCACAAGCAGATATTCAGTTCCATTCGTCCAGATTGGCGGCTGGCAAAGCTCTTACTCAACCTGCGCACTCGCAACACTGACGTGCTACTTGGTGCGGTCGCAAAAGTTCTCGGTGACGAGGGTATTGAACTGATCAGTTCGACTTCATTTCTAGAGCCGCTACTCGCAAAAGAGGGGGCGCTCACTGCGCGCTCTCCTGACGAGAATGAGCAGAGAAATATTGAGTATGGCCTGCAGGTTGCCCGTACAGTCGCCAGTTTCGATATTGGTCAAACTGTTGTAGTGGCAGCACAAGCATGCGTAGCAGTTGAAGCGATGGAAGGTACAGATGCCGCCATTGAACGAGCTGGCCGCATTTTGAGTTCACTGGAAGACGAGGCCTCGACACTTGCGCGCCATCTAACCGTGGTCAAAGTAGCCAAGCCTAATCAGGACATGCGCTTCGATGTTCCCGTAATTGGCATGCGTACCATCGAGACCATGATTGCCGCAGGCGCAACCTGTCTTTCCGTCGAAGCGCAGCGCACGTTGCTCTTCGATCGCGAAGCGCTAATCGAACGCGCCAATAAAGCGGGCATTACCATAGTTGCTGTTCCGCGCGGATACTGATTGGTGTTATTTATCCATTCTCTGTACTGGAGCGCTCAATCATCTGGTGGCGGCTTCTCACGAGGAAGTAGGTCAGGGGCCGGATCATGGTGAATTCCAACATTCACTCTGCAGAAGCTCTGACTACACCTGACGATCTCAAGAAATGATGACGGAGCTTGCTGCAACTTTCCGGAAAGAACTCGATGCCATTCGAGCGCTGTTTGGTGTGATTCTGTCAGACCGGGTAGGGCAGCCATGGTACGAAGATGGCTGGACACTAAAGCAGATGTCCGGAAGATATCCAAGATAATAGACTGACGAATAGACGCAAAAAAGCCCGGTGCTTGACCGGGCCTTTTTGCTTGCCTTTGATACTGCTGGTTGCCTTTTACTTCTTCTTTGCAGCTGCCTTCTTCTTCGCGGGAGCCTTCTTCTTTGCAACTGCCTTCTTTGCCGCCTTCTTGGCAGGAGCTTTCTTCTTTGCTGCCTTCTTGGCGGGAGCCTTCTTTGCTGCTTTCTTAACGGCCAATTTGTTACCTCGCTTGGTGGTTTTGGTGGCGCGCTTTTTTGCTACTGCCTTTCTGGCAGTAGCCTTTCCGCCTTTCGCGCCAGCTTTCTTCTTGGCGGCGGACTTCTTTGCGGCTTTCTTTGCCACAACCTTTTTCGCAGCTGCCTTCTTCTTTGCGGGAGCCTTCTTTTTGGGCGTTGCTTTTTTCTTCGCAACAACCTTCTTCGCAGTCTTCTTCTTGGCAGCCTTCTTTCTCGATCTTGGTGCAGCGATCACGGCCGGCAATTCAATCGGCGCATCGGTCACAACAATCACGGTTTCTTCAATCACACCCTCATCATCATCGGAAGAGGTGAGTATGCCTGAAGTCTCGATATCTTCTTCTTCGAAACCTTCATCGTGAAGAGGATCCATCTCGAGTGGCTCTGCGTCGGGAAAATCGTTGTCCATCCCTTCGAACTTCAACTCGTCGTCCATCACGTTACCTCCAGCGGCTTACCGCTGAATTGTCGTTGCGCCTCGCACATTCCGTGCTCATTTAATATGCGCGCGAAAACATTCTAGCAATAGCTAACACGCAATGGCTATGAAATTACAAGCACTGAATGCATCTGTGAACAAAATTAATCGACGTTCTTCCTATTTCCGTTTTGAAGATTTCTTGTGCGTCGTCTTCTTCGAAGAGGAAGGTTTCTTCTTCGTGGCACGTTTGGTTGTGTGCGGTTTGCTCTTGGTGCTTGGAGCTTTACGTGTCGAGCTTGTGTGCGAAGAAGCTGTGCGATGGCGTCGAGTTGTGTGTGTGCGGTAGTCGGGTGGTGCAACATGCAAGCGGCTTCCAGCACGAATAGCCGATCCTCTGATGTGATTCCATAAGCGCAGTTGTTCGAGCGAAACCCCGAACCGATCTGCGATGGAAATCAGCGTATCACCGCTTCGCACGCGATATAGGCCTCCACGGCTTGCCACGGAAGCTGAAGCAGGAACAGGAATAACAAGCGCTTCAACGCCGGTCAGGCTCTGACCGTCGTCGAGTTGGTTGGCTTCTGCAAGTTCTGATTCTCTTACATGGAACGCACTCGCTACGGATACAAGTGTGTCGTCGGCGGCGACGCGATGGTAGCGCCACACATTGCGTTTGGTTTCAGGAACAAGTGCGATGCGCTGTTGGAACATCGCTGCGGTACCCGCCGGCAGATGAAGATCAAATGCGGTATCTGGTGGTGTGTCAAGACGCAGCAGGCTTGGATTCAGTGCTTGCAATTCATCCACAGGTGCATCGACAAGATCGGATACGAGGCGCAAATCGACAGAGTAGTTGATCGTGACAGTGTCAGTGACAACAGGCGGATCAAGTGTGATGTCGTCAAAGCCATATTGCTGAGGATGATTGGCGATAATAATGGCCGCCAAAATTTCTGGTACGTAGTTTTTTGTTTCTCCGGGAAGATTATTGCGTTTGTACAGTTCCCAGAAGTCGGCATATCCGGTCTTCTGTACTGCACGTTGCACATTGCCTGCGCCCCAGTCGTAAGCAGCCATTGCCAGATACCAGTCGCCAAGCTGGTTGTAGAGGAATTTCATGTAGCGCGCGTAGGCACGTGTAGACTTTTCCGGATCGAAGCGTTCGTCTACATAGGAATTCCGCTCGAGCCCGTAATTTCCTCGAGGCATAAATTGCCACATGCCACCCGCATGAGAGCGTCCGTTCATCGCTCTCGGCTGAAAACCTGATTCTGCTACTGCGAGGTAGATTAGATCTTGCGGCACACCTTCTTCGGCAAGGACGCGCTGAATCATTGTGCGATAGCGGCCTGAGCGCTGGAATGAATGGAGTAGTGTGTTGTGCCCCTTCTTCGTATTCGAAAAAAAGTTGATGAAGCCGGCAACATAGTCATTTACGACAAGTGGTAGATCCGACTTGGTCGTGGCAAGATCGGTACGTGCTTTGGCGATCAGATTTGGATCGACTGCGAACGTTACATCCTCTGCCACATCGGCTGGCGCCGGTTCAATATTCGGGCTGAAGCCGTTGCCCTGTTTCAGTGCCGCCATCTCCATCGAATTCACTGCATCGACGACGCGATCAAATTCATCCTGCAGCGCAGGCGCCGACTTGATATCGATTCCGGACGAGAGCATCAAATCCACTGCGCGATCGAAATCGGTCTTTGCTTCAGGAAGCTTGCCCTTGCGGTAGTTCTCCTGTCCGGAAGTAAAGGTCCTTTCCACCTGCGCGATCAAGAGTCGAACGCGCTTTTGCTCTTCACTGTCCAGCGGCTTTTGCGCGGGCGATTGTTTTGTTTCTTCCTGAACGGCGGAAAGGGCAGGCGCCGTGGCCTGAGGAGATGCGGTCGGTGCGGTTGCAGCCGGGCCGGATGGTGCGCATCCAGACATCAGAAAAGCGGCTGCTGCACAACCAAAGAGGCAAATCGACGTTCTGCTTGTTCGCAAAAGCAATACCACCGGATTCATTCATCTTTCAGACGCCGCATACGGAAAAATGAAGACAACAAAGCAAATCATTTTCCACGCATCTGGCGCAACGGCAGCCGCGCGATTGGACCAAGTCCGACGCGCTGATAAGCTGCGCAAAGACCGTCGCACGCAAGCAACAAGCCCCTTAGCCGATGATAAGCTATGCCAAGGAGATATTGCGCATTGAACGCGCACGCTTTCCCTATTGTGCAACAGGTATTCCTGCTCAGTTTGAGGCATCGCACGCCTTCATCGGGCAACCTGCCCAGCAATTAATTTTGAACATCGAATCGAATCAGGCCTTGGCCTGATGGAAGGCCGTATTCATCTGGCATGGACGCACGCTTCCTTCGCAACTTCGCCATCATTGCCCATATCGACCACGGCAAGTCGACATTGAGTGACCGGCTTCTCGAGCTGACCGGCGCTGTTGCCCAACGCGAGATGCAGGCGCAGATTCTTGACGCCATGGATCTTGAACGCGAGCGCGGCATTACCATCAAGGCGCATGCTGTCCGTATGATGTACAAAGCAAAGGACGGCAACACATATCAGCTCAATCTGATTGACACGCCTGGCCATGTTGACTTCAGCTATGAAGTTTCGCGTTCTCTCGCTTCGTGTGAAGGAGCGTTGCTGGTAGTGGATGCCAGCCAGGGCGTGGAAGCGCAGACACTGGCCAATGCCTACCTCGCCATCAACCATGGTCTTGAAATCATTCCTGTCATTAATAAGATTGACTTGCCTTCGGCGGATATTCTCCGCACGCAGGAAGCAATTGAGCAGGCGGTCGGTCTTGACGCGACCGATGCCATTCCTGTGAGCGCGAAGACGGGCCAGGGAGTGGAAGAAATGCTGGAAGCAATTGTGCATCGGCTTCCTCCGCCCAAAGGCGATCCGAATGCGCCACTGCAGGCACTCATTTTTGATTCATGGTTCGATGCTTATCGTGGCGTGATCGTGCTGGTGCGCGTAATGCAGGGAACGATGCGCAAAGGACAACACATCCGTCTCATGTCGAACGGGAAGGCCTTCGACATCGATTCGATGGGGGTGCTGATGCCCAAACCCGTTGCTGTGGAGGAACTATCTGCGGGGGAGGTAGGATTTTTCGCTGCAACCATCAAGACAGTTAGTGATACGCGCATTGGCGATACAGTCACGGATGATGAGCATCCGGCACCAACGGCGTTGCCGGGCTTTGAAGATATCAAGCCGATGGTCTTCAGCGGACTTTATACGGTTGATTCGCACGAGCATACTCTGTTGCGTGATGCGCTTGAAAAGTTACGCCTCAATGATTCCTCGTTCTTCTTCGAGCCGGAGAGCTCGGCTGCGCTCGGTTTCGGTTTTCGCTGCGGGTTTCTCGGTCTGTTGCATATGGAGATCATTCAGGAGCGCTTAGAGCGCGAGTACGAATTGGATCTGATCACAACGGCTCCAGGCGTGCGCTACCAGATACGGATGACCGATGGGACAGAGCTGGAAGTGGACAATCCTTCGCGTTGGCCTGAAGTGACGAGCATCGAGTCGATTCGCGAGCCAGTGATTAGCGCAAAGATTCTGACTAATGAAGAGTACGTTGGCGGAATTCTGAAACTGGTGGAAGAGAAGCGTGGCAGGCAGGTGAATTTCGAGTATGTGACGCCAACGCGGGTTCTGCTTACCTACGAATTGCCGCTGAACGAGATTGTGCTCGACTTCTATGACCGGCTTAAGTCGGTATCACGTGGATATGCGTCGCTGGATTATCAACTGGCGGGTGAGTGGGAATCGCCCATGGTGAAGATGGATATTCTCGTTTCAGGCGAGCCGGTGGATGCACTGTCCATCATCGTGCATCGCGATTTTGCCTATGAGCGCGGCAAGGCTCTGGTGTCCAAAATGCGAGAATTGATTCCGCGCCAGCAGTTTGAAGTGGCTATCCAGGCGGCTATCGGGTCCAAGATCGTGGCTAGAGAGACTGTCAGCGCACTGCGCAAAAACGTGCTGGCCAAGTGCTATGGAGGCGATATTTCGCGTAAGCGCAAGTTGTTGGAAAAGCAGAAAGAGGGCAAGAAGCGCATGAAGCGGATCGGTAAAGTAGATATTCCGCAGGAGGCATTTTTGGCGGTTCTTCGTGTGGGCGAAGACCAGCAAAAATAATCCATCGACAAGGCATGTAACAAACCTGCTCTGTTACAGTGCTTTCATCACAAATTGTGGAAAGTCCTCATATGGGGTCCATTTGGACCCGTTTCAACAGCCGCTCGTTTTGGCGTTGATGATATAGAGCTTAGTATAAGAAAAATAAGAAGTTATACCTTGTATCAGATAGCGGTTATTATTTGCAAGCTAAGAATTTGCCCCAATTCTGTAGAAATCAGGAAAAGAATCCACAAAAATTTCCACAGGCAGATGTGAGTATGCCCACAGAGAATTTTTGTCCTCCGTGGGGCTCTGGATTTCTGTGAAAGGTGGCGAAGTGGCTTTTGATGAGCCACTTCGCAAGATGAAGGGAATTACTTTACGCCGCTCGGCTTGGGCGTTGGAGCGGATGGTGTACCCGCAGGCTCAGCCGCAGGAGCAGGGATACCCGATTTTGTGTTATAGGCATCGATCACGGCTTTGGTGATATTGGTCGAGTCATTTGCATAAAGCACGGGCGTCTGCTGCTGAGCGATATCGAGGACAAGCGTGTAACCGTGCTCCTTCGCATAGCTGGCAAGAGTGTCATACACCTTCGATGCCAGCCCGTTGTAGAGCTCCTGCATATCCTGCTGGAAGTCATTCTGTGCGTCTTCTGCATCGCGCTGTAGCTGCTTCTGCTTGTCGTCAATGGTCTTGGCGCGCGAGGCACGGTCTGCATCGCTCAGCTTGTCGCCATCGGTTTGCAGCTGCTTCTTCAGGTTGTCAATTTCGTCGTTCAGGGCTTTGAGTTGAGCGCGCTTGGGTGCGTACTTCTTTTCGATGTCGGCAAAGTTGCGCTGACCTTCGTTGGTTTGAGCAACAGCAACCTGGAAGGCAATCACGGCAATCTTGGTGGGGCCAGCCGGAGCCGCAGGGCTGGCTGCCGGGGCTTGTGCTGCGGCGTTGAGTATCATGCCCGACGCCAATGCGAGTGCAATTACAAACGAACGCTTCATGTGAGTCAAAAACTCCTTCGAAATTCCTGAATGGCACTTACGCGGTGTGCGAACATGCCCGTGCCTCCTGAGAAACCTCTCGGTCATTTCTTCATCCTGGGACACGTGATGCCGTTGAGTGCCCCGGTTTTGGGGGGGATTCGGCTCAGACATGAGCAGGCGCAAAATAGACGCGGACGGAGACGTCAGCAGGAACTAGATGGATTATAGGAGTGTGCCAGAACAGCGTCAATGAAGGGTGAGGTCATCTCTGGGAGGCTGTGTTCGGGGCGGGTCGCAGGCATGAAAAAGGCGTGCGGACAAGGTCCGCACGCCTTTGTTTCTGTTGCAGTTGTTACTTCTTCGGAGCAGCCGGCTTAGAGGTTGCCGGAGCCGGAGCCGGAGCGGACGGCGGAGGTGCGGGAATGCCCGACTTCAAGTTGTAGGCATCGATAATTGCCTTGGTAATGTTGGTGGATTCGTTCGCATAAAGAACCGGACTGCCCTGCTCACCTGCATCGAGAACGAGCGTGTAGCCGTGTTCCTTGGAATAGGTCAACAGAGTATCGCCGACCTTGGAGGCAACAGTGCTGAAGTCCTGCTGCATTTCCTGTTGGAAGTCGCTCTGGTCGTCCTGCGCCTCACGCTGCAGTTGCTTCTGCTTGTCGTCAATGGCGCGAGCACGGCTTGACTTCTCGGCATCGGAGAGCGTTGCAGCCTTTGCTTGCAAATCCTTCTTGAGAGAGTCGATCTCCTGGCTCAGAGTCTGCAGTTTGTCACGCTTGGGTGTGTACTTCTTTTTGAGATCGGCGAAGGTGCGCTGAAATTCGTTGGTCTGTGCGACAGCAGCCTGGAAGTTGATGACCGCAATCTTTTCCGGCCCGGCGGGAGCTTTTGCGGCAGTTGTTTGCGCCGCTGCGTGCAGGCTCAAGCCCGCAATAAGTGCAGCAGCGAATGCAATCGAGGATTTCATCTGTGATGTTGCTCCTTAGTAGATTCCGAAGGGCCCGCTTAGGTGAGCGAGCCCGAAAGTGGATGCCTAGAAGGTGGTTGAGACCGTAAGGCGGAATGTTTTACGCGGCTCGCGGAACAGATTTTGCGCGCCGTAGGCCTGGATGGCCTCTTGGTACGTGTAGTCACCCGCGCCGCCCGGAGGGAACATGTCGCGCGTGATGAGTTCGGCTGAGCAACTCCGCACCTTCGACCCTGTTAACACATCGTTACAGTAGGGCCGCTCGTACAGGCGCAGCGGGTTATACGCATAATACAGGCGGAACGGCGCATTGACGATTGGCATGATAACGGAAATTTCGCCGCCCAGCGACATGCGCGGTACCCAGTTGGTGCCCGTGATCGGTCTGATATTGCGCTGGAAGCCGACTTGTGATCCCGGAATACCTCCCTGGCAGGAGCCGTTGTTGTAGACTGGGCAGCCATACAACGGCGACGTCAGTGAAGCGAAGCCCTCAGGGCTCTGCTTCAACTGTCCTTTATTCAGGACGACATCGAGACCAAAATCGTCGAACAGTGAGAATGTCACCGGTCCCGCAATGGGGATGTTGTATTGCAGGTTTGTGGTCAGGTTTGTGTCGCCGCCAATGGAAGCAACACCGTACACCGGGATCGGAACCTGAATACACTGGCCCAGCTGTGGATTGCTCGGATCGCGAGGCACGCAGGTGCCGTCCGGATTCGTCAACTGTACATTGACGCGCGTCGGAACATATCCGTACGGTGTCGCGGCGCGGACATCAAAGCCACGAATGTCGTTCTCACCGCCGCTATAGAAGCGGTTCTGTGGCGGCGCCACATCGCCGCCAAAGCCCTGCACATAGCCAAGCTGGGCACGGACGCCAAGAACATTGCGCCCGTTGGGGCTGGGCTTCAGATAGTGCATCGGCGTGAAGCTCTTATAAGCCACGAACGGTGCGAAATACCTCAGATTGCCCCAAATGCCCGAAATCTGGAACGCTGCCGTATATTCATGGCCATTTCGCGGACGCAACGGGTCGCTCACCGTGTTGTAGCTATAGGTAAACGAAGCCGAGCTGTTTACGATGCCTTGGAGCGCATTTGAGCCCTGAATGCCAGACCGGAAGCTGATGGTCTGGAAGAAGGTCTGCGACGCTGTGGAGAAGGCCGTAATCGTGGACCTGTTCAGCGAATACGTGAAACCAACACGCTGGAATGCATGCCGCTTGAGTGGATAGCTGATGGAGAAGTTCAGCCCGGTTGACGCCTGATTGTAGTTCTGCGTCAGCGACTGCTGCGCAGCTGTCAGGTTGGCGCTCAGTCCGGTTGTGCTCTCGTAATTTTTGGCTGCGTTGAAATCTTGCTTGTTGTTGTAGATCTGGAAGCCTACATTGATTGGCTTGTTCCGGATATAAGGCTGCGTAAAGCCGAAGAGAAACTGGCGGCTTACATTGCCCAGGTTGCCCTGCAGGCTGAGTGTCTCGCCAAGTCCAAGGAAGTTGTTGGTCTGATAGTTCAGGCCGAGGAAGGCGCCTGACTGACCGCTAACGCCGCCATTCAGACCTATGGAGTTCTTGCCCTTCTCCTTGACCTTGAGCAACAGGTCAACTGTGCCAGCTTCCGGGTTCTGGTGGGCTTCCGTATCCTGGTCCACTTTAAGTGGATCGAAGTACTGCAACTGGTTCAGGCGGAGCAAGCTATATTCCCACAACTGAGAGTTGTAGACCTGTCCTTCCTGTAGCAGAAGTTCTCGGCGAATCACGCGATCACGCGTAACAGTGTTTCCCGTGAATTCAATGCGCGAAACGTAGAACTGCTTGCCTTCGTCGATGTCGACCGTGAGCGATATGGTGTGGTTCTTGTCGTCGTAGTGCGGCGTCGGTACGGCGCCGAAGTTGATGTAACCAAGCTGGCCGTAAGCCTTTTTCAGGTTTTCCAGGCCCTTGCCGATCAAGCTGGAATTGAACCACTCTCCATCCTTGATATTGAAGGTGGCCCGCAGAGCCTTTTCATTGCGGATGGCTTTGTTGCCGGTGAATGTAATCGTGCCCAGGCGATAACGTGCGCCTTCCTCAATCGGTAACAGAATATCGATGCGCTTGCCGCGGCGCGGACGGAAGGTGAACCAGTTCAGGCCGCCTTCGTCGCGAATCTGTGTCTTGGGTTCCTCCACTGCTGCATTCGCATAGCCCTTGTCACGATAGGCATAACGTACACGTTCCGTGTCTATTTCGAGCTTTGAGGAATCAAACGTGCGTGGGAAAAGATTCTCGAAAAAGATCGAATAGGGAATGCCTATGGGGCGAAGCTCCTTCATGGAGCGGCGCAGCACGCGGCTGCTCATGTGCTGATTGCCAGTGAACTTAATGTGGCCAACCTTTACCGTCGGGCCTTCCTTGATATTGAAGTTCACTTGAACGGCCGCTGGCGGAATCGTCTTAACTTCCGTCTTGATGGTGGCGAACTGATGACCATGCTCGGAAAGCAGCTCTTTGATGACCGTCTCGGCCCGCTTAATCTTGGTCGGGTCGTATTGGCCTTCCACGGATAGGCCTACATGCTCCTTCTTGAAGCGATCCAGAACGTCGGATTGCGTAACTGAGCTTAGCCCCTTGTAGTTGATCTCGCGGATCGTGGGGCGCTCACGGACAAAGATGTTGAGGATGATGCCTTTCTCGGTATCTTCGCGCTCAATGCGCACGTCCTCGAAGTACCCCGTGTTCCAAAGCGAGTTGAAGTCACGCTCAATCGAGATAGGATCGTATGTATCCCCTGGATGCGTGAACAGGCGAGCAAGGATCGTCTCTTTAGGAATACGGCGGTTGCCGATGACACGAATCGATTCAATCGTATTCGACTGCTGAGTATTTGATTGCTGCGCCCAAGCGGGCACGGCTGGGGAGACGCAAAGCGCGAGCAGCCCAAGACAGAGCAGGCGGAAGGTCATCCGCATCGCGCGTACGGCCAAAGTGTGCTTAATCTTCACTGGGCCAAGGCCCTGCGGCGAGCACAAGTTCTGGTGCGATCCAAGGTTCCGATTCACGGGAAGAATATGCACACCCTCACTGCTAAAAAATTCGGTACATCTTCGAGGAAAGACTGATTATATTGGACCGTGGTCCCCCCGCCCAAACCCCGGGCAGCGCGACAATCCTGCAACCGCATCTTCCTCAAAACATCCCTGCCGCGCCGGCAGAGTTGAACTGCACAGTAACCGGCACCGAGAGAGCCCCGGTTGCCGATTACCCCGGCAATAAAGGACCTTTACCAGTCTACCGGACCAGGGTGGGTCCAGCCGGGGTTACAAGCTCCTGAATGTGCCGCTGCATCCCTGTTAGACGCAGCGCCTTAATGCATGACATCCTGTCCGGCGAAAGGAATTTCCGAAAAATGGCTGCTAAGGGCAATTCCACTCACCAGTTTTCGGCTGCTCTGCTTGATGGAACCGAACAAAATCTCGCTGACTTTGCCGGAAAAGTGCTGCTCATCGTGAATACGGCCAGCCAATGTGGCTTCACTCCGCAGTACGAGGGGTTGGAGCAGCTTTATCGGACTTACAAAGACCGCGGTTTCGTTGTGCTCGGTTTCCCGTGTAATCAGTTCGGCGCGCAGGAGCCCGGTTCGGCGTCGGAAATTGGAATGTTTTGCCGGAAAAACTACGGAGTCACTTTTCCTGTCTTTGCGAAGGTCGATGTGAATGGCCCCTCGGCACATCCGCTGTACAGATATCTGGTCAGGGAAAAGTGTGGATTCCTGGGAACCGCCAAAATCAAATGGAATTTCACCAAGTTTCTTGTTGACCGTTCCGGACGCGTGGTTGCACGCTTTGCTCCATTCCGGAAGCCGCAGGATCTTACCGCTCAGGTAGAACGATTTCTTGCTCAGGCTTGAAATCGGGGGTACAGGGTGCGGTAGGCTGTTGCCTGCAATGTTTACACGGTCCTATGTGCTCGCTGCGTTCTGTAGCAGGTTGCAACGCGCGGCCGTCCAACTCCCTAGGAAAGGAGTTCCATGCGCAAGAACATCCCCAGCCTCCTTATCCGGGTCATTGTGGGCCTGGTGTTTTTTACAGAGGGTTTGCTTAAGTTTCTTCAGCCTGGAGAACTGGGTGTCGGTCGTTTTGAGCGTATCGGTTTGCCAATACCACACCTCTTAGCACCCTTCGTGGGGGGCGTGGAAATGGTTGGCGGCGCTGCACTGATCTTTAACCTTTATGCCGGCGACGCAGCGCTCGCACTGCTTGTCGTCATTGCAGCCGCAATTGCAACAACCAAGCTGCCCATTCTCTTCGGACATTCAATCGGCCCTTTTGGAGCTCCTAAGCTCGGCCACTACGGTCTTTTGAGCTTTCTGCATGAGTCGCGTACCGATCTCAGCATGCTCTTTTGCACTGTTGCCATTCTGCTCGATAACGGCCTGCAGCTTTTCAAGAAAAAGAAGTGGTACGCGCGCTGACACTCATCCATCAAAGCGAAAAGCGCTAATTGCCGCGCCCATTGGCTCGTCGCTAAACACGCGCCTGCCCGGAGACTCTCTTCCAGCGCCCGCAGCAACCATCAGCGGTATCAGATGCTCTTCGCGCGGGTGGGCGTAGCCGGCGTAGGGTGCCTCGCGCCAGTGCTCGAGCCGTTGGGATCGTTTCTCTTCGTTTGTTTCAACTGCATGGGTCAGCCACTGATCAAAAGTACGCGCCCTCTCCGGCGTTTCAGGGCGCATATAACCACGCAGATTGTGAAAGCTCATCCCGCTGCCGATGATCAGCACGCCTTCATCGCGAAGAGGCGCCAGTGCTTTGCCTGCTGCAATGTGCAGCGCAGGGTCCAGAGAAGATACAAGCGACAGGGTGACTACAGGAATCTCCGCCTCAGGAAATGCAACCTTGAGTGGTACGAAAACTCCATGGTCGTAGCCACGTGTTGGGTCGGAAGCCGCGGGCAATCCCGCCTTCTGCAGCAGCTCGGCGACACGCGCCGCAAGCACAGGGTCACCCGGTGCAGGCCACGTCAGCCGGTAGGTATGCTCCGGAAATCCCGAGTAATCGAAGATGAGTCGTGGTTTTTCGCCCGCGCCAACGGTGAATACTGGCTCTTCCCAGTGCCCGCTGATGACAAGAAGCGCCTTGGGTTTTTCCGGCAATGAAGCCGCCAGGCCCTCAAGGAATGTCTGCGTAGCTTTCCATGTATCAGCCGGCCCCCAGGTCCAATCCATAAAGAAGCAGGGGCCTCCTCCATGTGGAAGAAAAATAGATGGCTGGCGCGCAGATGTATGCATAGAGAACTCCGTTGAGGGCTGGCAAAACAGCAGCAAATATGCTTGTTGCAACAACTAATCCTCAGATGCTCCATGCAAACCATGCGATGCAAATAAACTGCTGGGCTGCCGGCATGCGCTCCGCGCGGCTTCACCAGCACAATAGGTTGGCAGTCAGAGGTACCATGCGGCTGAGGATGTATGACAGACCCTTTTGACCTGAACCGTTTTGTCCATGCGCAGCAGCCGATGTATGCGCAGGTGGTGAGTGAACTGCGTACAGGACGCAAGCTGAGTCACTGGATCTGGTTCATCTTTCCGCAGATGAAGGGCCTGGGACGCAGTCCGAACGCGGAGTTTTACGGAATCCGTTCACTGGAAGAAGCGCGTGCCTATCACGCGCACCCATTGCTTGGTCCGCGGCTGGAAGAATGTACGCTGCTGGTGCTCACCGTACGCGGCACGCCCATCGATCGAATCCTGGGCCCGCCCGACGACATGAAGTTCCGCTCGTCCATGACGCTCTTCGCGCAGGCAGTGCCCGAGAATACGCTCTTCCCGCAGGCTCTCGACAAATACTTCGGCGGTAGGCCCGATCAGCTCACGCTCGAATTACTCAACTAGCCCGTGTTCCTTTATTCAATCGCAAACACCGCGTAGACCGTCGCCTCTTCGCGAACGGTTTCGGGGCGGATTTCGAGGGTAGGTGCTGTTATATAGGAGCTTACGGAAGCTGTTGCTGTGTTCAGGGTCATGTCTTGCCGAGGTCTCGCGAAATAGATTCGAGTATTCGGTGTTTCGTTGCTCGCGTAAATCAAATCACCCAGTTTTACATGCAAACCCTCTGCCATTTGAGCGGCCACTGTGCGGGCCTTCACGAGCGCTGCCTGTGCTGCTTTCGCCTGCAGAGCTTTGCGGTCAGACAACCTCCAGTCGATAGCGCCAGTCTTATTGGCACCTGCTTGAATCGAGACGTGAATTACCTCTGCGGCATTCCTAGGTGCGGTGGTTACTTCCCAGCTTTGTCGGAAGATAAACTGTCGGTCAGCACGCTGTTCCGGCGTATCCTTGTCGTCAAAGTCCGTGTTCCGCTGCAACCCCTGGCCGCTACTTTCTATGCTCTTATCATCGGCACCTGCTTTATGTAGAGCATCGAGAATGGCATGTGAAAGCTTGCCTGCTTCTGCATAAGCGCTCTCAGCATTCGGACCATAAATCTCAAAGCCCACAGTAATCGCCGCAATGTCAGCAGTTGCCGAAGCTTCGTCCGTGGTGCTGATCGCAATGGTCTTGTTTTCGCGGTTGATCTGGATGCTTTGGGCCGCGATGTAGTTAGCAGAGCCAATAAGAGTTAATGATCATATAAATGCCTTGAGGAATCGCACTTGCCCCCCTAAAACTCAGGCGGAAGCCTACCACAAAACCCGATATAGAGGTACTCGAGGAGTAAGTTGTACCAAATCTACTCAATCGCGAAGACCGCGTATACCGTCGCCTGACTTGTCACTTTCTGCGGTTCCACTGCCAGCGGTGCAGTATTGTCACTCGTTTTCATGGCGAACGCGCGCACCATCATTGGACGCGGCGCAACACCGCCTGACTCCTGGTTGCTCACGTAAAGCAGCCTGCCCAACGCAACATCCATTCCCTTGGCCAGCGATGCGGCATTCTCGCGGGCACGGGCAGCAGCCTTGTCCAGTGCCTTCTGTTGCAGGGCCTTCTCGTCTTTTACTTCCCAGTCAATCTGGCCGCTGCTGGTGGCACCGGCGTCAACTGCAATGTCCAGAATTTCTGCGGCGCGCTCGGGCGAGCACTTTACCGTCCACTGCTGTGTGAGCTTGTATTTGTGCTGTTTAGGGTTCGTATAGTCCGGTGCAAGGTACTGCGATTGGCTGCGAATATCGCCTTCGGCAATGCCCGCCTGTTTCAGCGCCGTCATAATGGCATTCGACCTGCGTGAGCCCTCGGCATACGCCGACTTCGCATCCGTCGGCGCAGTCTCAAAGCCAATATGTAGTACAGCTACCTCGGGCTCCACGCTCACTTCGTCTGTCGCCGTCACGGAAAGTGTGCGGTTTGCCGAATCAATCTTCAGATCGGGCTGGCTGGGCTGTTGCGCTATCGCAAACGTACCTGCCGCCAACAAAACTCCTGCTACTATCGTGAGCTTCTTCATTCGCTTCACCTCCGCAGTGTTGGATGCGTTCCGCCGCATCAGTATTTCTTTAAAGTGCCAAGAGCTTTAAGCGCTCTTGCCGTACTTTTCCCCAAACACGCGCAGCTTGGCCAATGTTGCTGCTGCCTGGCCTGAATCGATCGCCTCGGCGCCTAGCGCAACGCCTTCCTTCAAATCGCCGGCAAGTCCTGACGCAACCAATGCAGCCGCGGCGTTCAGCAATACAATGTCGCGCCGCGCGCCTGGTATACCCGTGATGACGTCGTACAGAAGCGATGCGTTCGTTGCAATATCGCCACCGGTAAAGTCCTCGAGCCTGGCACGCTCTAGTCCCGCCATCTCCGGCGTTATGCGCGCCGCCTTGAGCGCGGGAGTCTCCGCGCCTTCCTGCTGCTCCACACGAGCCACAACCGATTCGCCCGTTGTGGTCAGCTCATCGATGCCATCCGACCCATGCACCACAAACGCCCGTGTCGCACCCAGTTCAGACAGCGCACGGCCTACCAGCAGCACACGGCTCGGCGCCAGTACGCCAATCACCTGTGATTTGGCGTCGGCAGGATTGGTCAACGGTCCGCACAAATTAAAAATGGTCCGGAACCCCAAAGCTTTGCGTAGTGGTCCAACGGCCTTCATCGCCGGGTGATAACTCGGTGCGAACAGGAACATGAATCCCGTCGTACGCAGGCATTCCGCTGCCAACTCCGGTCCCAGCGTGATCGGCACACCCAACTTCTCCAGCACATCGGCCGATCCGGCCTGCGACGTCACCGCACGATTACCATGCTTGGCAACCTTTGCGCCAGCCGCTGCGGCTACCAATGCCGCTCCGGTCGAAATGTTGAAGGTCAGCGGTCCGCCGCCACCCGTCCCGCACGTATCGACAAGTGCAGCGCGTTCCTCATCTGTCAACGGAACCGGTACCGCATGCTTGCGCATGGTCTCGACAAAGCCCGCCAGCTCTGGCGCCTGCTCGCCTCGTGTCGCCAGCACAGCCAATAACGCGGCTATCTCCACCTCAGGCACTTCGCCCGCAAGAATCGCTTCCAATACAGCAGAGGCCTGTTCGCGCGTCATTTGCGCGCCATCTTCAGCCAACGGTTTCAGGATTTCCTTCTGAATATTCATCTCTCAATATGGTAATTGGGTTCCGCTGTGCCCTCGAAATGAGACTGTACTCAACTCTGCGCGTTGCTCCTCCCTCGCCGCGCAAGATACCATGGCCGTACCGCTGATTCGCTCGCGTTGGTCCGCTTCTGGACAAGTTCACTCTGCGATCTCAAATACTGCAGCGGATGGGTCGGTCTCAAACCATCATGAAAATTCACGAGTATCAGGCGAAGGAAATCCTGGCAAAGTACGGCGTGCCTGTGCCCAAGGGCGAGGTGGCCAATACGCCGGAAGAGGCTCATGACGTAGCGCGCAAGCTGTTCAGCGAGGGCGCTTCGGGCGTGGTCGTTAAAGCACAGATTCACGCGGGAGGCCGCGGCAAGGGCGGCGGCGTGAAGGTTGCCAAAACACGAGAAGAGGCTGAAACGCACGTTAAGGCCATCCTCGGCATGCAGTTGGTGACGCACCAGACCGGTCCGCAGGGCCAGAAGGTGCAGCGCCTGCTCATTGAAGAAACCGCGGCTATCGATCGCGAGCTCTATCTCGGCATCGTGCTTGACCGCGCCGCCGGCAAGCTGGTCTTTATGGCCTCGCAATCGGGTGGCATGGAAATCGAAGAGGTCGCCGCAAAGACGCCGGAGGCGATTTACAAGGAAGCTATTGATCCCGCTGTCGGTTTTGGCGCATGGCAGGCGCGCAAGCTCGCCTTCGCACTCGGCCTCAAGCCCACGCAGATCAATCAGGCCGTTGGATTCTTCCAGTCGCTCTACAAGGCTTTTGTTGAGACCGATGCATCGCTCGTCGAGATCAATCCCTTCATCACCACCAAAGACGACAAGCTCTTTGCGCTTGATGCCAAGATCAACTTCGACGACAATGCGCTCTTCCGCCACGCAGACATCAAGGCGCTGCGCGACACTGCTGAAGAAGATCCGCTCGAAGTGGAAGCCAGCAAATACGCTCTCAACTACATCAAGCTCGATGGTTCCATCGCCTGCATGGTGAACGGCGCGGGCTTGGCGATGGCCACGATGGACATCATTCAGTACGCCGGCGGCTCGCCTGCGAACTTCCTCGATGTGGGTGGCGGCGCAACGCAGGAGCAAATCGAGCACGCCTTCGAGATTCTGCTTAGCGACAAGAATGTAAAGGCCATCTTCATTAACATTTTTGGCGGCATCCTCCGCGTCGATCGCCTCGCAACGGGCGTTGTCGCAGCAGCCAAGAACCTCAACGTGAAGGTACCCATCGTGCTGCGGCTTGAGGGCACCAATGTTGAAGAGGGCCGCCAGATTCTCAAGGAGTCGGGCCTCAACTTCCAGGTAGGCGCAACCATGAAAGAAGCGGCAGAGCTCGTCGTCACCGCGGCGAAAGGCGAGGTGAAGTAAATGGCAGTTCTCGTAAACAACGACACTCGTCTCATCGTTCAGGGTCTCACCGGCAAGGAAGGTACCTTCCACGCCAAAGGCTGTGCTGACTACGGCACCAACGTTGTCGGCGGCGTAACACCGGGTAAAGGCGGCCAGATGCATGAGGGCTGGCCGGTATTCAACACCGTTGCAGATGCCGTCAAGGAAACCGGTGCCAACGCGACTATGATCTTCGTGCCGCCGCCGTTCGCGGCCGATGCCATTCTCGAAGCAGAAGACGCGGGCATTCCCCTCATCGTCTGCATCACAGAAGGCATTCCCACGCTCGACATGGTGAAGGTCTGGGCCAAGATCAAGACCTCCAAGTCGCGCCTCATTGGCCCCAACTGCCCCGGCATCATCTCGCCCGGCATGGCCAAAATCGGCATCATGCCCGGCCGTATTCACAAGCAAGGCACAGTGGGTATCGTGTCGAAATCCGGCACGCTGACGTACGAGGCCGTGCATCAGCTCACCCAGCGTGGCATTGGCCAGTCAACAGCCATCGGTATAGGCGGCGACCCCATCATCGGCACCACGCATATCGATGCACTTAAACTCCTCAACGACGACCCCGGCACCGAAGCCGTCATCATGATCGGCGAAATAGGTGGATCGGCTGAGATTGAAGCTGCCGCTTGGGTCAAGGCCAACATGAAAAAGCCAGTCGTCGGCTTCATCGCAGGCCAGACGGCACCTCCAGGCCGCCGCATGGGCCACGCCGGCGCCATCATCTCAGGCGGCGAAGGCACTGCCGCCAGCAAGATGAAGGCAATGGAAGAAGCCGGAATCCACGTCGTCGTCTCCCCTGCAGAAATGGGCGAGACGCTGGCAAAGGTGATCGGCAAGTAAGACAGCCAAAGATTGCAAGTAATGGAAAGGCCCGCCAACAGGCGGGCCTTCTTGTCTTGCGATGTGCAGGCGCTAGCCCGCATCTGCCCCACCGCAGGTGGCTACCAGATGCGACAGACTTTCGGTGCCACCATTTTGCTCGTCTTCTTGCAATGGAAGCTCTGCGCAAACTCCGGCAAATCACTGAGCACTGTATTGGCACGGTACTTGTCCGGTGCATGCGGATCGTTCTGCGCCTGCGTACGCAGTGCCTCGGGCCGTGTCTGCGTGCACCACTGCTGCGCATAGGCAATCCAGAAGCGCTGGTCGGGCGTGTAGCCGTCCATTTTGGCACCCATGTCCACGTGGTGCGCCTGCACCTCTTGCTGCCAGGCCAGCCATGAAATCCAAAGACCGCCCAGATCGGCGAGATTTTCGCCCAGCGTCAGCTTGCCGTTCAGGTGAACGCCCGGCACAGCCTCAATCGCGTTGTACTGGTCCACCATGCACTGCGTTTTCTCGTTGAACTTCTTCTCATCCGCTGGAGTCCACCAGTCCTTCAGGTTACCATCCTTGTCGAACTGCCGCCCCTCATCGTCGAAGCCGTGTGTCAGCTCATGTCCAATGGTCGATCCCATGTCGCCATAGTTGGCC
>DASZRJ010000041.1:0-59464 GCA_035550015.1 Occallatibacter sp.
CCGTCTCCGCGCTTCCCTTACCCATCCAACCCTCTGCAAGCACTACCGCGCCGGCAATGCCACTCATCTGCTTCAAAGCTGTTCTGCGGTTCACCATCTTCGTACAACCTCCTTGCGGCCGCATCACGTGCGGTCTCGCTCAGTGTCAGTCCCCCTTCCTCCTCCGGTCAAATCAAAAACGTCGCTGTATCCATCCTCTGCTGTGCCTGTTTGCCAACTGTCCTGCGATTTCGCTTCGCTATTCTGGAGATGCGGTAGCTGACGCCTGCACTCAGTACCGTCCGGAGATCGCGCCTTTCATGGAATCCAACACCGAAGAACTCACCCCATTCGCTCACTCTGCCAACAACCGTTGCTTCGGCTGCGGTCCTGCCAACCCGCACGGCCTTCATCTTGAATTCCTCCGCGCGCCTGACAACTCCGTCGTCTGCAACGCCACCATCTCCGACAGCTATGAGGGCCCTCCCGGCTACGTGCACGGCGGCATGATCGCCACACTGCTCGACGAGGCCATGAGCAAAGCCGTCCGCGCCAGCGGCTGCGTCGCCATGACGCGCCATATGGAAGTCGACTACCGCCGCCCTGTGCCTTCAGGCTCGCCCATCCACATCGTGGGCCGCGTCACACGCAGTGAAGGCCGCAAGCACTGGGTCGCCGCTTCCATTCGGAATGAAAGCGGTGTCACTCTTGCCGAAGGCAAAGGCCTCTTCATTGAAGTCACTCCGCGCTGAGCGCCGGCCGCAATGCAAGGCATCCCCAATTGCACCGGACACCTCTTCCTTAAATGGCCACTTACAGGTGCAAAAAAGAAGGCCGCCTTTGCCAAACTCGTACTTACAAAAGCAGCCCAGGAGGAGCCATTCATCGTGGAAGAAAAACTCAGTGGATGAGATTGATCGTGTCCTGTGTGACTGTGTCGAACGTCGTTACGGCCTTCGCGTTCGCTTCAAACGCGCGCTGCGCAACAATCAGATTGCTGAACTCACCGGCGATGTTCACGTTCGAGCCCTCGAGCGCGCCGCTCTGCAGTGTCGCCAGGCCGCCCGCGCCCGCCACTCCAATAGATGCCTGTCCGCTGGCCAGGGTGGTCGCGTAGTTGCCGTCACCTAACAGTTGCAACCCCTGCAGGTTAGCCACATTCCCCAGCGCAAGTTGCCCCACAATCTGCTTTTGACCGTTTGAATAAGATGCGGTCACTGTGCCGTCAGAAGAAATCGAAAATCCCTGGTACTGTCCTGACGGATATCCGTCATATGTTGTTGCCGACACCGCCGACTGTGTTGAGACCTGCGTCAGCGTCGTCGCATTCGACGAGTTCAGCATGTTCCAGTTCATATTCAGATCGGCCGCGCCATCCGCCAGTCCCGTAAAACTCAGCGGAACCGAGGACACATCGCCGGCCGCCGTGCCCACGTTGCTCGTCGTTCCTCCCACCGTCACCGTCGAAAGATTTCCGCTCGTGTCGAACGTAACCGAGCCCGTCACTGGCGTGGAAGTGCCCGACGCAAAATCCGCTGCGGGCAGCGCCGCGGAGAAATCCCATGTGTTGGTTGCCGTCTGCGTAAACGTCATCGTCACCACATGCGAGGCTCCTAGTGAGTCATAGACCGTTACCGGCACAGGAAAGGACGTTCCTGCCGTCGATGCTGCATCCAGGTTCGCCGTAAAGCCAATTCCGGTTGTTGCACTCGGCTGTTCCACCTGTCCAACTGGAATGCGAATCGGGGTCAATGCCGCATTTGTATTCACCACACCGTTCACAGCTGGATACCCCATCACCGCAAGTCCCGATGTTGTTTGCAGGTCACCGTCCAATGTCAGCGAAAAGTTCCCTGCCCGCGTCAGCTCCTGCACGCCATCGTTCTGGACGACAAAGAAGCCGTCCCCATTCAGTGCCACATCTGTCGGCTCGCCTGTCTGGTTAATCGGACCATATGTAAAGTTCGTGTAGTTTGAAGCGACCTTCACGCCTGCGCCTACCTGGATCGGGTCGCCCGCGCCTGTCGATCCAATCTGTTGATAGAACAGGTCCGAAAATCTGGTCGACTGCGATTTGAACGCCGTCGTGCTCATGTTTGCCAGGTTGTTAGCAATTGTGTTCAGTTCGGTTGAGTCGGCATTCAAGCCGGTCAGGGGAATCGAAAAACTTGCCATCGTCGTACTCCTCTCGAGTCACTTCGGGTTGGGCGCAAGCCGTGTGGCCGGTGTGCGCATTATGTCGCTCGCCTTCACGGTCGCAACCGTGCACGCGGACTACTTGTGCGAAATTCCGTGTGCCGTGAACGCCTGCGCCACCGCCTTTGCATTCTCGTTAACCGGTGGAATGGTGAAATTACCTGCCGCCTGCGCCATCGGCGCCGCAGAGCGCGTTTCAATCGCATGCGGCGTCATCATGGTCTGTGGAACCGCATGATCGCTCAGCTTGGCCGTTGCCGAAGCCGCCTGTTTTGCTGCCTGACTGTCCCCGGTTACTCCCGATCCAGACTCCGACCCCGAATCGGATGTCGTAGTTCCCAGAGCTTCCTGCAACGTCTGGTTGATCGAAATCAGCTGCTGCAGACTGTTCACGTTCACCAGTTGATTGATGTACTCGTTCGGGTCCATGTTCGACGTTGGGTCCTGGTTCTTCATCTCGGCCACAAGCAGCGTCAAAAAGTCATTCGACGTAATCGTCGCCGCATTGTTGCTCGTGTCGCCGCTTGAACCGCTCCCCGATGAGCTGTCCATCGCATGTACACTCCTCGCCGCCGCATCCTGAAGCATCGCAATTGCCGTTGCCATATTTGCCTCCTTCGTCTCTTCCCTGCCGCGACTCAACGCGGCTCCAACTTATTGCCTCTGTCTCAGGCCATCACCGACACATGCGTGCCGGCCCGTGCGCGCGCCATCATGGCAGCCGATCTCAATCGCGAATCTGTCCCGGCATCCATCCTGCCTGTGGAATGCGGACTGCTCACGACGTCTCCACTCCATTCCCTCTGCGAGGCAGCACCCTGCTGCGGCTGCCCCCCGTTGGCTCCAGTACCGCTTCCGCCCGTCATTCCTCCGCCAAACCCCGCATACGGCTCCGGCATCGCCACTTGCACGGTCTCAATCTGTCTGTGGTGCTCGGCAAGATAGGCCTGTAATCCACTCATGTGCGTACTCAGCGAGAGCGCCGCGTCCTGCGAGACAGGAACAACCTCCGCATGTACGCCTGTGCCATCGGCATGCGCACGCACGCCCACCCAGCCCAAAACCGGATCTTCAAACCCTGCCTCGGCCTGATGACGGCCCGCATGTACCCACGCTGGCGCATTCGCATTGCCACTGTCGAGCGCGTTGATCGTATTCGCGCCCGTCATTGCATCGTGGCCCACTGCACTCACACTGCCTGTGCTTACCACGTCCGCCGCACGCTGCTCGGCAGCCGTATGTGCCGCAGCCACATCTATATGCGTATTCTGCGTATCTGCTGCGTGCATTCCTACAGATTGCGCTGCTGCGCTCGCCTTAGCTGCTTCAGCTCCAGCCGCATTTTGGCCAGTGCGTGCATGGCCATCCTTTGCTCCCGCTGCCTGTGGCGCGCCAACACTCTTCGCCGCCTCGGTCGTCGCTTTAGTGGCTATCCCTGCATGCATCGAACCTATCTGAGAGAGCGTCGCCGGCTCCTGTGCGCCGTCAGCCGCATCCACTCCATGTACCTGCTCCATCGATATAGGATTGGAAATCTGCGGCTGCCCAGCCTGCGTGGCCACCGCAGCAACATGCCGGGCATTCGCCTGCGCAGCCTCATATGCCTTTCCATCTGTCTGCTTCGGCGTTGCAGTCTGAGTCGACGCGCCCGTATCCGGTATGCTCTGTGCGTCGGCAGTTACATCGGCCTGTTGCTCCGGTGCGGCATGCATCTCAGCGCCCGGACGCGCGGCCACCCGCAAGGTGTTTTCCTCGTTCTGGCCTGTTGTGTACGGGTTCAGCGCTCCATCCGCCCTACCAGGGCGCAACACTGCGCTTACAATCGTACCTGCATCCGCCGTAGTCGCTGCTCCTGGTGCATCCGCCTGTGCCGTAGTCTGCAGTGGTGCCATGCCACTCATTCCGAGTCCCGCCGCCACCACATTCATCCCATCCTGCAGCGTACTCTTCGCGACGTCTTTCTTCCCTGTCTTCTCCACCGTGCCGACGGGCTTGCCGGTCGCGTCCTTCCTGCCACCCGCACACGCCTTTTGCTCACTGTCGCTCCGTGTGGCCGCATCTGCATCATGACTCTCTTTGAGCGCCAGCCTCACCTTCGCGCGCGCTTTCAGCGCCGCCACAATCGTTGGTGAAACACTGCTTGCACTTCCTGCTGCTGGCGCACCGTATTCCGCAACGTTCCAGGCGGCATTCTTCGTTGAGTCCCTGCGCGACTCGTTACAGATGCCGTGCGCATCACCCTGCCCCGTCGCGGCCAAGTCTGTCGCATTGCCCTTCGCGCTCTCTGCACCGTTCGCGCTTCCAGCCAAAGGCAACCCATCGACCCGTAGAGCCGCCTCATTCAGCCCCAACGCCGCCAGCAACTGCTGCCAGTCAAACAGAGCGCCCTGCTCCATCACCGAATCACCCGCAGCCTGCAAAGCTCCAGATGTTCCTGCAACTCGTCCCGCGCCTACGGCAGGCCCTGTTGCACCCCTCGTATCTGGCTCGGAAATAGATGGAATCGCCATGCAAGGTGAGGAAGAGCATGAGGTGTGCCAATGTGGGGGAGAAGTGATTAGAGAGAATTAGTGTTTTCGGGAAAACCCACCAGTTCAAGAATCTGCCTCTCGCTCTTCCCGCCTGGCGCTTTTAAGTTATCTTGTTTGCAGCCGAGTCCTGTGCAGGCTCCAACCCGCACCGTGCACTGTTAGATCAACGAGCAGCCTTCTCATCCATGCGTCGAGGGATCCGCTTTCGTAGGTACCTGCTGACTTTCGCCGCGCATCCTCCGCGCGCGGTCCCAGTCCTCCACATCCTGCTGCAGCCGCCGCGCCTGTCTGGCCGTTTCATTCTTCAACGCCGCATCGAGCAGCGCCTCGGCCTGCCGCTTCTCCACGCGTCTCGCTAAAAACTGTGCGCGCGCCTCCTCGGCCAACTCTCGAGCCTCTTCAAGATCTTCGGTGAGAAACCGCGCCGCCTGCATGGCCATGCGCTCTTCAGCCAGTCCCGTCACGCGCTCCAGAGCCTCGCCTGTCTCCGCGCTGCGATGCACGAGTTCCCTGCCCATGCGAGCCCGCGCACCAGCCACGTCGAGCACCCCTTCCAGCCGCCGCACTTCGCTTACCGCCGCTTCCAGAGCAGCCAGGCTCTGCTCTTCCTCCAGTGCGCGCACGCGCACCATCCGCCGCAGACTCCGGCTCACCGCCACGGCTAAATCTCCGCGGCCAGCGCGGCCAACCCGCGCACAGACTGCAGAAAGCTCGTCTCTTCCTCTGCTCGCTGGGTCAGAAATCCGCGCACCGCCGCACGCGCACGCAACGCGCGATCCAGCTCCGCATCGGCGCCCGGCTTATATGCTCCAATGCGCACCAGATCTTCGGACCGTGCATAAACAGCCATCAGCTTCCGCACCAGCGCGGCCTGCTCGCGATGCACGCTCTCGCTCACAGCTGGCATCAGGCGGCTGATCGAGTCCAGAATTTCAATCGGCGGATACCACCCTTCGGCCGCCAGCACGCGGGACAGCACCACATGCCCGTCCAGCAGCGAGCGCACCGCATCCACCAGCGGGTCCTGCTGATCGTCGCCCTCCATCAGCACCGTGTAAAACGCCGTAATCGACCCTGCCTCGTACTGTCCCGAACGCTCCACCAGCTTTGCCAGCCGCGCAAAGACCGACGGCGTGTATCCCTTCGCCGTCGGCGGCTCGCCGGCGGCAAGCCCCACCTCGCGCGCGGCCATCGCATAGCGCGTCAGCGAGTCCAGAACCAGCAGCACATGCCTGCCCTGCGCGGCAAAATACTCGGCAATCGTCGTCGCACCCAGCGCCGCGCGCATCCGCAGCAATGGCGACTCGTCCGAAGTCGACACAATCACTACCGACCGCGCACGGCCTTCGGCACCCAGCGCATCTTCCAGAAACTCATTCACTTCGCGGCCACGCTCGCCCACCAGGCCTACAACGGTCACATCGGCTTCGGTGTTGCGTGTCATCATGCCAATCAGCGTACTCTTGCCTACGCCCGAGCCGCCAAAAATGCCTACACGCTGCCCGCGTCCCACCGTCAGCAACCCATCCAGAGCACGAATTCCCGTGCCCAACGGCGCACGAATCGGCACTCGCTCCAGTGGTGAGCGCACCGCCCCTTCCAGCGTCATCGACCGCGTCGTTGCCAGGGCGCGGCCGCCGTCCATCGGCTTGCCGAGCGCGTTCAGCACGCGTCCCATCAGCGCCGGGCCCACTTCGATCTCCGGATGCACACCCAGCGCCACCACCGCATCGCCAAAGCGAATTCCATCGGTAGTCGCAATCGGCATCGCCAACACATGCGCACCGCGAAAGCCGATCACCTCAGCCAGATGCGGCACACCCGCGCGGTCGATAATCTCGCAGCACTCGCCCACCGAGGCCAGTGGTCCGATCGACTCCACCGTCTGCCCCAACGACTCAACAACCTGCCCGCGCCAGCGCCACGGCTGCCCGCGATGCAACCGAGCGAAATAGCGGCCCAGCAGCCGTTTCTCCGGCATCGTATCCAATGCTCCTGTTGTTTCTGTCACCGCGCCATTCCGGCCAGCGCCGCCTCGCGTGGACCGGCGTCCGCATCCCTACTCGGGTTCGCTCGTTCAGCGCCCGCTCGTTCTGCCCGGTCGAAGAATCCACGCTCAATCTCGCCCAGCTGCGCCCTCACCCCCAGGTCCACAGAACCGAGCTTCGTCTCAAGCACGCAATCGCCCAGCCGCATCTGCTGTCCGGCAACCACCTCGGGCCGCACGGCAAGATTGGGCAAATGCGCAATGGCCTCTCTCCATAGCTCCAGATCGCCCTCCGGCACATGCAGCTTCACCTCGGCCGACTCCGACAGCTGCCCCAGCGCCACGCGCGCCGCTCCGGTCAGCAGCAGCGGGTCCATCTGCGCCTCGCGCCGCAAAATACGCGCTGCGATCGCTAAAGCCAGCTCCACCACCTCGTGCTCTACGGTCTGCAGATAGTGCTCGCGCTCTTCGCGAAAGCGCTCTATCAGCCCCGCCATCTGCCGCGCGCGTTCGCGCTCCGCTGCCTCACGCTGCCCGGCATACTCCGCCTCGGCTGCTGCCCGGCCCTCGCGCTGCCCGGCCTCACGGCCCATTGCAAAGCCCGAGTCGAAGCTGCGCCGCAATTGCTCTGTATCCACCCGCTCTACAGATTGTGCGCCGGCGCTTTCTGCCGCCTTCGCATCCTGTATACTTCCCGCAGGTTCAACCTCCACCAGGTCTTCCCATGCCGGCGGCGGTTCCACACCCTCCATCGGATACGTGTACACGCTCACTTCCATGGTTCCGGTCCGCATCCTTCCACCTCGCTCCCTGTACGGCCCTGTCAGACCATCATCTCGTCGCCGGTTTCAAGCTTCAGCACCACCTTGCCCTCGGACTCGAGCTTGCGCGCCAGGTTTAAAATCTCCTGCTGCGCCTGCGCCACTTCGCGCGAGCGCACCGGCCCCAGCACTTCCATGTCTTCCTTCAACATCTCCACGGCGCGCGAGCTCATCGCTTTAAACACCTGCGCACGCAATTCCTCATTCGCTCCGCGCAGCGCCATCGCCAGTTGCCGCTTGTCTACGCCGGAAACAATCTCGCGGATCGTCGCCGGCGGCACCGTCACCAGGTCCTCGAAGGTGAACATCAGGTTGCGAATCGAGAGCGCCAGCTCCGGCTGTCCCTCTTCAATCTTCTCCAGAATCTTCTTTGACTCTTCGGCATTCAGCCGGTTCAGCAGATCGGCCACTGCCTTGAAGCCTGAGTAGCTCTTGCGCGCCGAGTCGCCCACGCTCTCCAGTCGCCGGTGCAGAATGTGCGCCACCTTCTGCGCCATCTCGGGAGAAAACTGCCGCATCTCGGCCAGCCGCTCCACAGACACCACGCGGTGGTCCTCACTCAGATTGCCTAGCACCTGCGAGGCGCGCTTCGGGTCGAGATGGGCCAGCACCAGTGCAATTGTCTGCGGATGCTCCGAGTCGAGCAGCTTACCCAACTGCTGCGGATCGGTGCGCTGCAGTTGGGCCAGGTTGCCCTGCGCCTCCTCCTGCGAGCGCCGTACCATCAACAGCAAATCACTGGCGCGCTCCTGGCCAAACGCTTCTACCAGCAGACGGCTGGCAAAGTCGTAGCCGCCATGCACCATAAAGTTCTGCGTCTCGAGCAACTGCCAGAACTCTTCCAGCACATCGGCCGTCAGCTCCGGCTCCACACCACGCAGGTCCGCCAGCTCTTCGGTCAGCCGCTGCACATCGGCTTCGGGCAGCGAGCGCAGAATCTCCGTCGCCAGCTCCTCGCCCACAGCCACCAGCAGAATCGCCGCCTTGCGAATCCCGCTCAGGTTCGCCGACTTCCGCTGCCGTGCTCCCTCTTCTGCCACTGCGCCGCTCCCTTAGTCATTTCCTTCGCTCTACGTCCTTGTTCTTTACTAAACCAGCCCTAGTCGGAGTGAATCCAGCTCTGCAGCAACCGTGAGCTCTGTGTTGGCTCGCGCTTCAGATGTCCGCTCACATGGTCAAAAATCTCCTGTGCACGCTGCCGCTGCGGGTCCGGCTGTTGCTGCTCGGGAGCGGCAATCTGCGCTGCGGCCTCACTGGCCGTCAACTGCTCCGGCTCCGCGCCCTTCTTGCCCTTCTTCTTTGTTTCCTTCTCGGGAACTCCCATCGCACTCCTCAGCGCCGGACGCACGGCCAAGACCAGCACCAGCATCAGGCCCAGCAGCAGCGCGCCATACTTCACCAGCTGCGGCGAACTCTGCATCTTGTCCATCATCCACGCCGGCAGCGGCTGCGGCGGCTGCGGCCTGTTCTGGTCAAAGGCCATATCCTCGACCGTCAGAACATCGCCACGCGCCGCGTCGAATCCAATCGCCGCCTCGGCCAGCGCTGTCAGGTTCTTCAACTCAGCAGCCGAGCGGGGCTCCCACTTCGCCGGAGTCTTGCCGCTGGCCGCCGTCATCATCCGGTCATTCACCACAATCGCCGCCGTCATGCGCCGCACGCTCCCCGACCCTTCCACCAGATGCCGCACCGTCTTCGACACCGCATAGGTTCCGGCCTCGCTCTTCGACGACGTGGGCGAGGAGGTCATCTTCGGATACACCGGCGGTTTGGCCTGCGTATTCGGCGCATTCGAGGCCGTTCCAGGCACGCCCGCCGGAATCGGCTGCGCGCCGCTGGTCTCCTCCGTTCTCTGCATCGTCAGTGGAGCTGTCTTCACTGGGTCATACGTCTCCTCGGTCACGTCGCTCGACTGCGGATCGAAATTGAGCGCGACCGAAGCCCGCACATTCCCAGGTCCGGTCACCGGTTCGAGTGTGGCCACAATCTTCTCTTCCAGCGCCTGCTCGGCGCTCAGCTTCAGCGCATCGGGCGTCTTCGGCCCCAGCGGCATGTGTCCGGCTGCGTCTACCAGCACCACATGCTCCGGCGCAAGCCCATCCACCGCCGAGGCCACAAGATTGCGAATCGACTCGGCCTCTCCGTCGCCGAGCGTCGCGCGACGCAGCTTCAGCACCACCGATGCCTTGGCCGGCCGTTCCTGATCGCGAAACAGCGAGTCGTGCGGCAGCACCAGGTGCACGCGCGCCGACTCCACATCGGCCAGCGTGCCTACCGTGTGCTCCAGCTCGCCCTCCAGCGCGCGCTGATAGTTCACATGCTCGTCAAACTCCGAGCCCACCCAGTTCGGCTTGTCGAACAGCTCAAACCCCAGCCGCCCTGTGCGCA
Source organism: Occallatibacter sp. (assembly GCA_035550015.1). GTDB lineage: Bacteria > Acidobacteriota > Terriglobia > Terriglobales > Acidobacteriaceae > Telmatobacter. Next base: position 9,903 of record DASZRJ010000041.1, read on the forward strand.
CGCCCTTGGCCGAGGCGGCCAGGCGCGCCTTGTCCAGATACGCCGCCGGTACGCGAATCGCAGTGCCGTTCGCCGTCACCTCATAGGGAATCTGCGCCTGAGTCAGCGTCAATCCTGTCTGCCGCGCGTCGTCCGCATCCATGCCCGCATAGAGCGTCCTCCAGTCGGTGCGCAGCCCTAGCCACAGCAGCGTGCCCAGCAGCCCCGCAATCATGCCCGCCACAATCACCGTCCAAGTTCGCCGCTTTGGAGGCATCGACGCCCAGCCCACCCTGCCGCGCGTCCACAGCGCAGCCACCCCGGCAGGCACTGGCAACCCTGCCGCCATCGGGGCCGCATTGCGCTCAATCTGTGTGCCGGTCGTCGCCATCGCGCCTCATCTCCGACTGCATCTGTCCGCAGCCGCCTCTAAAACTGCATGCCCATCACGGACTGGTAGGCCTGCACAGCCTTGCTGCGCACCGCCAGCACCAGCTCAAAGGCCATGTCGGCCTTCTGCGTCGCAATCATCGCGGTATGCACATCCACGCCCGAGCCGGTCATCATTCCATCCACCGTCGTGCGCGCCTCGGTCTCCAGGTTGCCCACCGACTGCACCGCATCGGTCAACAGACTTCCAAAAGGAGCCGTCGCCGTTCCCGTACCACCGGCCCCTTCCCCTGCATTCATCCCCGTTGCGCTCTGGCTGATCGCGTTCGCACCCGACGCTATCGCGTTCATCATTGCCACCTGCATCCGGTCGTCTCCTCTGCTTCCCTTCCGCTTCTCTTCGCGCTATCGAATCCGTCTTCTCTCTTCCGCCCCTGCGTCCTATGACTGCGCAATGCTCAAGGCCGACGAGATCATCGTTTTCTCCGCCTGCACGGCGGAGCCATTCAGACCATAGGCACGCGTGGCCCCCATCAGGTCCACCATCTCTGTGACGGGGTTAATGTCCGGGTACGAGACATACCCGTCCGGCCCCGCGTCCGGGTGTCCAGGGTCATAGCGCTTCAGCGGAGGCGTCGGATCTTCGACCACCTGCGCAATCTCCACACCCGGCGCAACCCCGCTTGTAAGCCCGTTCACAATCCGCGGCAAACCGTCCGCGCCCACCGCCGCGCTCATCGAGTCCAGAAAGTGAGGATCGCCGGGCCTGGCGGCAAAGACCACCTCCTGCCTGCGATACGGACCGCCGCTCTCGGTGCGCGTCGTCTCGGCATTCGCCATATTCGCCGCCACCACCTCGGCCCGCATCCTCTCGGCCTCCATTGCTGAGCCCGACGTCTGCATCAGTCCAAACAGATTCATCGCTTTCCTCTTCTCTTCTTTCTGCCTCTGCTATCTCATCATCGATGTGGGTTCCCCGGGTGCCTCACTTTTTAGTAACCGGGGAGGTGCTCTCCACTGTTCGCCGCCGCGCAATACCCTACTTGTCGAGAAACCACTACTCTTCTGCGAGCGAATAGCGAGCATCTGCTGCATGCAATGCCGTCTGCCGCACCGCAGGTGCCCTACTTGTCGGCGTGGATCGCATCGTTGATACGCTGATACTCCATATGCAGCAGCGCTACACCGGTCTTGAACTTCAGTTGCGCCGCAGCCAGGTTCACCGATTCGCGATCCATCGAGACATCGTTCCCGTCGGGCCGCGACACCAGTCCGTCCACCTCGCTCACCCTGGGCGTCCCGGCCGCCGCCCCTGCATCCACCTGCGCCATGGCAGCTTTCATCTCGGCCGAGAAATCCATCCCCACAGCACGGTAGCCGGGCGTGTCGATGTTGGCCATATTCGCCGCAGTCAGTTTGGCTTCGTCGGCAGCAAGGCTGAGATACCGGCCCAACTGCTCGCTGAGTCGCGTCTCCACGTTCATCCCCGCGCCCGTCTGCATTCCCGCTTGCATGCCCACCTGCATGGCCCCTCCAGTCAAACCGCCGGCCTTTCAACTACCGGCAGTTCCACCAGAATCCGTGCACGCAATGGACCAAAACAGGGCAGATAGGCTTTAGAAAGCCTCAAGCGGCCGCATAGCCAAAATCAATTTCATTCGAAGTTAGAACCGGCTCATCACCGGCAAGAATCACTGCCCGTTCCAGAACATGTTCAAGTTCGCGCACGTTCCCCGGCCAACTGTGCAGCTTCAACTGCGCCATCGCGCTCTCGTCGATCTGCTTCACTGGCATCTGCCTGCCCAGCTTGGCCAGAAAATGCTCCACCAGTAGCGGCAGATCCTCCAAATGATCGGCCAGCGCCGGCGTGCGCACCAGAAACACTGCCAGCCGGTAGTAGAGGTCCGCGCGAAATGTTCCTGTCTCCGTCAGTTGCCCCAGCTTCCTGTGCGTCGCGGCAATAATCCGCACATCCACGTGCACCGTCTCGTTGTCGCCCACGCGCTGCAACTCTCCGCTCTCTACAAACCGGAGCAGCTTCGACTGCAGGCCTAACGGCATCTCGCCAATCTCATCCAGAAACAACGTACCGCCGTCGGCCGACTCGATGCGGCCCACACGGCCCTGCACCGCTCCGGTAAACGCGCCCTTCGTGTGCCCAAACAGTTCGGCTTCCAGCAGCGCTTCAGGAATCGCCGCGCAATTGAGAGCCACGAACGGCTTGCGACTGCGGCGCGAGAGCCGATGCAGCGACTCGGCCACAATCTCCTTGCCCGATCCGGTCGGTCCCTCGATCAGCACCGGTGTCGAGCGCGGCGCAACCAGGCGCACCCGCCGGCTCACCTCCAGCATCGACGGCGCATTGCCCACCAACTCCGGCAGACGTTCGGCCACCGTTCCCTTGCTCGACTGTGTTGCATTTGAGCGCACGGCGTCTGCCGGTACAGCCGCTGTTTTCTGCGACTCCTGTCTTTCCGCCTCATGCTTTTGCGCCGCCGCTCCGTGGCCCGGCGTCCCATCCGAGCAAATCTCCGAGGCATGTGCCTCGAGCACTGGGCTCGCATTCCACACCGCTGTATCTGTCTCCTGGCAGCGGCGCAGAGCGTACAGCAGTTCCTGCCGGTGTGGTCCGCGCGGTCCATCAGCCACAGGTGTTCCGTCGGCATGCAGCAGTTCCACGTCTGGAAACGTCGAGCGAAAGCTACGCAAAAATTCACTCTGGTCAAGGTCCGGAAGCCATGTGTCGACGATCAATGTAGATGGCCGAGTGTTCTCTGAAACCGCCCACGCCTCGGCACCGCTGGTCGCCTCCTGTACCTGCCAGCGAAGTCCAGTCAATGTCTGCTGTACACGCTGGCGGAAGTTGCCATCCGCACTAGTCACCAGCGCAATTCTTGATCTGCGCACCGCGCTCCGTGCCGGTGAAACGGTTGCACGGGATGAGTTCAGTTGCGGGAATGAATGCATTGCGTATCTCCTCTGGCTGCGGACCACCTCTGTCGATGGCCCGAGAATAATCGCGTCAATCAACTGTGCTGTCGGTGCGCGCAAAAAGGACATTTTTCTGTGATGCGCTTCGCGTGTTCGGGATTGACCGCATGCTGTTTGTGCTCTATGCAGGCAGCACAGTCATTACGTCGGACATGTCATGGGCGGTGGACTCATCTTCCTGCAACAACGCCTCAGGAACAGTCACAACCTCCTGCGCAGATATCGCAGTCACCAGGTCGCCCTCATGCGGAATCATGTACCCCTGTCCGCGCACCGTGCGAATCAGCCGCCCCGGCGCCGGATCGGCCAGCTTGCGCCGCAAGTAGTTCACATATACGTCCACAATGTTGGTGGTCTGCGTAGGCTCCATGTTCCACACCGTGTCCAGCAGATCCACGCGCGACACCGCATGCCCGCGATTCAGGAGTAATTGTTCCAGCAGGCTGAATTCCTTGTTCGTCAGCTCCACCGGCTTGCCATTACGCTGCACCGAGTGCTCCAGCCGATTTACTTCCACGTTTCCGGCGCGCAATATCAATCGCGCTTCTCGTTTGCGGCGAAGCAAAGCCCGGCAGCGGGCCTTCAGTTCAAACAGACTGAAAGGCTTTACCATCAGATCGTCGGCGCCCCGGTCAAGACAACGAACGCGCGTATCTACTTCCTGCCGGGCAGTAAGCACTATCACCGGCAGTTCCGGGTCGATGGCGCGCATCTCGGCAAGAGCCTGTTCACCATCCTTCACGGGCAAATTCAGATCGAGAATGGTCAGGTCCGGCAACACTGCGCGAAATGTGTCCACCGCAGCCGCCCCGTCCAATTCCAATCGAACATAGTGTCCGTCGGCTTCCAATCCTTTGGTCAAAAACAAGCCCAGTGCCTTGTCGTCTTCGGCTATCAGCAACCTCACTGCTCATTGCCTCCTGTTCAAATGAACCCACTTCTCGATGCTGCCAACTATCAGGAAGGTAGTTGCGGCTTAGTTCGTCCTAACCTGCGCATGAACAACAATGCGTTGTGTGGACAGAGAACTCAAGATTGAGAGAGGAGCAAATGATTGGAGGCTTCCACAAATGGGCGTGGTGTAGCTGAGAGTTTCAAAATGGAGCCCGTATCGGCCATCTCTCATGTGCCACTGGCGCGTTCTATTAGACACGCTTACAGGCCCAACAGCAGACGTTTTTAATTCTCCGATCTGGATTGCTCGACTGCTCAATTAGTGGTTAGCTCTGGTGGTACCAATGCACTTAGAATGCGAAAAAGAAGCGAAAATACCCCTTGCTATTCGCTTTCTATTCGCTATAATGCGCCCATGGCAGTCACCCGCAGACAACGCGAAGTTCTTGATTTTCTGGAATCCTTCGTGACACGGAACGGCTATTCCCCTTCTTTTGAGGAAATTGCACGTGGAATTGGCCTCAAGAGTTTGGCTACCGTTCACAAGCACATCACGAACCTTGAACGGAAGGGCCTTCTTGACCGTTTACATAACCGGAGCCGCTCCATTGATGTTCTTCCTCCGGGAACAAAAACGCGTTCGAGCGAGCGTCTACCTCTGGCTGGCCGGATCGCTGCCGGTATGCCGGTTGAAACCGCCGAAGTTCCTGACTCTATTTCCTTGCACGATGTAGTCGGAAATCGCGACGTTTTCGCGCTTGAGGTTCGCGGGGATTCCATGCGCGATGAACACATCATTGATGGCGACTATGTTCTTGTCGAGCGCACCCGTACGGCGCGGCAGGGGGAGATCGTGGTGGCTCTTGTGCACGGAGCTGAAACAACGCTGAAGCGCTATTACACGGAAGGCAGCATGGTTCGTCTGCAGCCATCCAATATCGAGATGCAGCCCATTTATGTGCCAGCAGCGCATGTGGCTATCCAGGGCCGCGTTCTGGGTGTATTGCGCAAATATCGTTGAATGCGCTGCTTTACTTCATGCAAGAGAAAGCCCGCCGAGTCCGGCGGGCTTTCCTGCATGTCTCTCTCTCGATCTAGGCGAGCAACTTCTGCACCTTATCTTCGATTACGTCCTGGGGCACATAGCCCACAATCTGATCGGCGACCTTGCCGCCCTTGAAGAGCAGAAGCGTTGGAATTCCACGAATTCCATAGCGTGACGGTGTGGCGCCATTCTGATCCACATTAACCTTCGCCACCTTCAATTTTCCTGCGTATGTTCCCGCGAGGCTTTCCACAATTGGCGCAATCGCGCGACAGGGGCCGCACCATACAGCCCAAAAATCTACCAATACGGGAGTTTCGCTCTGCAGCACCTCTTTTTCGAACGTTGCATCGCTCACTTCCATCACTCCAACTCCAGTTCCCGCCATGTTCCTCCTTCCGGCTCCTGCCTGTATCCAGTGTACCGGCAAGACTGCCCTCATAGGATGCTGCAGCTCAGAAGAAAGTCGCAATGGCCCAAAAGCAGAGCCGTTGAATCCAGGGTTTATCCAGTCTGTAAGCCCTGATGTAAATCGTTCAAGCAAAATTAAAGCGCCCGGATCCAGAATTGGATCACGGGCGCTAGAGCAGCCCTCCCCCAGAACTGCCCACGCTGCGAATGTAGGTGTTCTGAAGCCGAAAGGCAAGCAAACTTAGGTAATCTCGGCATGGTAACCAGATACCTAAAAACTGGATAGGAGTCACCTTTCACCTTTGGGCCAGAAAGGGCACGTGGAAATACTTGCCAGAAATGGCGTAAATATTGTATTTTTCGCCATTTCCATCAACATTGAGATGTCATGAAGGCTACGTAATCGGAAACTGGTTTTGCTCTTCTACAACTTTATTGTGCACTCGATTTTTCAGCCGGTTTTGACATCTCCTGCGTCGCGCCCTCCTGAGAGAAGGTGCAGGCAATAAAAGCGGGCATCACCTTTTGCTCATCCTCGCTCTGTTCAATGGCCTCTAATACCGCTTTTTTCGCCTTCTCAACCGCACTTTCCGATTCCAGCACAACCAGAACAGAGGGTCCTGCACCACTCAGGGCAACACCCAAAATGCCATCACGCCCTGGCAAGGGTAAAAGCGGCGGCAATAGACGGCACACACGCGCACGGAATGGTTGATGCATCTTGTCTTTCATGGCAACGTGCAGCAGTTCGCCGCGACCCTGCGCAAATGCCAGTCCCAGAAGCGCCGCTGACTGCACATTCTCCACCGCATCGCGCCGGGAATAGCTCTCCGGCAGCAAAGCTCGTGCCTGGGAAGTTGCAAGAGGGTCGGCAGGCAGTACGACAAGCGCGCGCCACTCCTTTGGTGGATTTACGCGGGCATAGAGAACCTTGTGCTCCTCGGTTGCGGCCGTTACAAAACCACCGAGCCAGCAGGCAGCCGCATTGTCAGGATGTCCCTCCAGCGCAGCCGCTTCCTCCAGAATCTCAGCCTCGCTCAGATTCAGTTCTCCAAAGTGCGAAGCGAGGGCAATTGCAGCGAGCCTTCCCGCAGCCGATGAACCACACCCCATGCCCAGCGGAATCTCATTGTGCATCTTCAACGCGAGTGGACGCGCCGACAATCCCCTTTCGGCCAATATACGGCTATAAGTATCGAGCACAAGATTGTCTGTGAGCCGCGCGCAGCGCTCTGCATCGCGCCCAGTCGCCTCAATCGAAAACCGGTCTGCCGATTCGGCTTCAATATTCAGATGAAAGTCCAGAGCGATAGCTGCTGCGTCAAACCCAGGGCCGAGATTCGCTGAGGTTGCAGGCAGGCGCAGACGAAGCGGCTTCATCATCCCGCGCGCTCCTTCATCAGCGACAGAACCGCTTCCACAGTCGCATCCGAGGTGATTGCATTGCGCTGTAAACCATTCATCTCCGTTTCATGTCCTGCGGCTTCCTCTGCGCTCAACAGTGAGCCGCGATGAAAGTCGATCGTGTAATCCGCATCCTTCAACGTGTGCCCGGTCAGCACCAGCACCACCGAATCCGTCGCAGCGACTTTTTCTTCCGCACGCAGCTTCTTCAATCCGGCAAGCGTCACCGCCGAAGCTGGCTCACAGCCCAGTCCTTCTGCGCCAATCTCGGCTTTGGCTAAAGCGATCTCTGCCTCGGTCACGTCGAGACACCAGCCGCCTGTCTCTTCAATCACCTTTACGGCTTTACGCCATGAAGCGGGGCTACCAATGCGAATGGCCGTCGCCCGTGTGTTTGCTTCAACCGATTCGAGAACCGTGCCATGGCTCTCTTTCAAGCTTCGCACTAGAGGATTCGCACCGGCCGCCTGAATCACGGAGATCTTCGGCATGCGCGCCACCAGTCCGAGCTCATACATTTCACGAAAGCCCTTGCCCAGCGCCGAACTATTGCCCAGGTTGCCGCCTGGCACAATCAGGTGGTCAGGGACATTCCAGTCGAAGGCTTCGGCTATTTCGAATGCCGGCGTTTTCTGACCCTCGAGACGATATGGATTCACAGAATTCAGCAGATAGATCGGAGATTCTTTCACGATCTGTGTGAGGACACGCAGGCAGCCGTCAAAATCCGTCTTCAGCTGACATGTGAACGCTCCGTAGTCCATGGCCTGTGACAGCTTGCCCCAGGAAATTTTGCCTTCGGGGATCAGTACAAGGCTGCGCAGCCCAGCGCGCGCCGCATAGGCCGCCATTGCCGCCGACGTGTTCCCTGTTGATGCGCACGCCACCCACTCAAAGCCTCGCTCGCGCGCAACACTCAACGCCGCCGTCATGCCTGTATCTTTGAACGAACCTGTTGGGTTCATGCCCTGATGCTTGGCAAAAAGCTGGTCCATGCCCAGTGCCTCGGCCGCGCGCGTCAACGGATACAGAGGCGTATTGCCCTCGCGCAGCGTTACAGCATTGCCAAAGCTGTCTAGTATCGGCAGCATCTCGCGAAAACGCCACACGCCTGACTGATCCAAAGGCTCACCGGAGCAGCGGCGCTCACGCCAGAGCCACTTCAGTGCACCGGGATTCGGTTTGTCGTGCCCCGTAGTCCGTGCCCAGCCCGGATACTCCACTTCAAACAGCTCTCCGCAGCGCGCACAGCGGAAATCCGGCTGCGCCTCTTTGTCACGAATCCGATCGCCGCAACCGAAGCAGCGCAATTGATGCAGATTGTCGTTCATGTCTTGCCCTAGCCTACCAGCGCACACCGCATCCCGCTCAACCCGCACTCACTCGCCGAACCCCAGCCGCACCGGCTCCATCGCCAGCCTTACTCCAAACCGCGTCTCCACCGCGCGGCAAATCTCCTCAGCCAGCTCCATCACATCGCGCGCAGTCGCTCCACCACGATTCACCAAAGCCAGTGTATGCCGCGTCGAGATCCCTGCTGCGCCGCGTGCATATCCCTTCTCGAACCCTGCCTGCTCAATCAGCCACGCAGCCGGAATCTTCACACGTCCGGCGTTCTTTGAGCCTTCTCCGGCAGTAAATTGCGGTGGCTCCTTGCCTGCCGCAACTGCGATCTCGTGTGCCTGCGCCTCGCTCACCACGGGGTTTTTGAAAAAGCTCCCTGCACTGCGGCAATCCGCATCGCCTTCCACAAGCAGCATGCCCTTCGCTTGCCGAATACACTTCACCACATCGGCCACCGCGCGTAATGAGGGCGCACTTCCCTCTCCTAACACCCGTTGCAGTTCCGCGTATTTCAAAGTTGGTCCACCATGCTTCTTCAGCCGGTAGTCCACGCGCGTCACCACAAACCGCCCACGATCTTCCGCATTGAACCGGCTCCGCCTGTACGCAAACCCGCACTCCTCGCGATCCAGCTCCACAAACTGCCGCGCCCGCAGATCGTACGCACGCACACGGGCAATCACATCGGCTACTTCCTGCCCATATGCGCCCACGTTCTGCACCGGCGTACCGCCCACCGTTCCCGGAATCCCCGCCAGACACTCAACGCCTGCCCAATCCGCATCGACCGCATGCTCAACAAAGCCGCTCCAGTCTTCGCCCGCGGCCACACGCGCCGTCACCTGCTCACCGCGCTCCGAAGTCTGTATACCTTCAAGCGCCACCTGCAGTACCAGCCCGTCAAACCCGTCATCTGCCACCAGCAGATTGCTGCCGCCGCCCAGCACAAACAACGCCGCACCGTGCACACGCGCCCACTCTGCCGCATCGGCTACGTCGGCCTCGCTCTCCGCACGCAGATACCACCGCGCCGGCCCGCCGATCCCCAGCGTCGTGAACGGAGCAAGTGGCTTGTTTTCCTCGATGTGCACGCTCTAAGGCTACACTGATTGCGGCAGACGGTAGAATAGTTGAAGGCAGCCGCGCTGCCAGGAGGCACAATGTACCCAGAACTGATGGTAATCCCCATGCGCGAAGAGCTTCAGCGCGCCGGAATCGAAGAGACACGCACCGCTGAAGAAGTCGAGGCCGCACTGGCGCGTTCCGGCACCACCATGGTCGTGGTCAACTCCATCTGCGGATGCGCGGCCGGCAAAATGCGCCCCGGCGTCCGCTTGGCTTTGGCCAATGCCGCCACGCAGCCCGATCACAAGATCACCGTCTTCGCCGGTCAGGATCGTGAAGCTACAGAAAAGGCGCGCAGCTACTTTGCGGGCAATCCGCCTACGTCGCCAGCCATCGCCATCCTGCGTGATGGCAAGCTCATCTATCTCATGCAGCGCTTCATCATTGAGCAGGCCACCGCGCAGCAAATTGCCGGCGAATTGATTCGTGCCTTCGAGGAGCACTGCGCCAAAACCACCGCATAAGCGCAGCGCAATTTCTCTTTCCAAGACCAAGGGCCTCCCAATGGGAGGCCCCTTTATTTACAGTTACAGATACGGCTAGTCGGCTCCTTCTGCCATAGGTAGTGCCTGCACCTTGCTGTGCTTCAGCGAATAGCCAAAGTAGACCACCAGCCCTACAAGCAACCAGCCAATCATCACCATCCACGTAATCGCTGCAAGCTGCGTCATCAAATACACCGCGCTCAGAATGCCGAGAATCGGAACCGCCGGCACCCACGGCGTCTTGAACGGCCGCACCATCTCAGGATGCCGCACACGCAATACCCACACACCCGCGCTCACAATCGTGAATGCAAGCAGCGTCCCGATATTTACCAGGTCAGCCAGCCGGTCAATCGGCAGGAATGCAGGCATAATCGCTGCAAACAATCCAAACACAATCGTCGTAACCCACGGTGTCCTGAACTTCGGATGAATGTCTGAGGCCCACTTTGGCAGCAATCCGTCCTTCGACATCGAATAGAAGACACGTGTCTGTCCCAACAGCATCACCAGCATCACCGTGGCCAGACCGAAGATCGCACCAATCTTCACAAGAACCGAACCCCATACCACGCCTGTCGCGTCAATGCCGCGTGCTACCGGGTCGCCCACGTCCAGAGCTGTATACGGAACCAGCCCTGTCAGTATGGTCGATACGAGAATGTAGAGCACTGTACATACCGCCAGCGAGCCGAGAATCCCAATAGGCATATCACGCTGTGGCTTCTTGGCTTCCTGTGCTGCGGTCGATACGGCATCAAACCCGATATACGCAAAGAAAATGCGCGCTGCACCGCGAGGGATACCGCCCCACCCGAAGTTGCCGTGCCCATCCGGCGGAGGAATAAACGGATGCCAGTTCTTCGATGCCACCCCTGGATGACGGATCAGGAAGTACCCGCCGATCACAAGAAAGATACCCACAATCGCCAGCTTCACAATCACAATCGCGGAGTTGAAGTTCGCCGATTCCTTGATGCCTATTACCAGAATCGCCGTAATCATCAGCACAATCACCAGTGCAATCAGATTGAGCACGCCCGTGGCATGCGGCAACGCCGATGTATCCACGTTCGCTGGCAGCGCTGTCAGTGGGGTCCACGCATCGTGGTAAAACACCAGCTTGGTGCCGGTCGATGCTATTAATTGGGGCGGAATATATATGTGAAACTGTTGCAAAAGACTAACAAAGTACTCTGACCAGCCTGAAGCCACCGTTGCCGCGCCAAATGCATATTCCAGTACCAGGTCCCAGCCGATAATCCACGCCACCAACTCGCCCAGCGTCGCGTAGCCATATGTATAGGCCGACCCTGCAATCGGAATGATCGATGCGAACTCCGCATAACACAATCCGGCAAATGCGCAGGTCAGTCCCGCCAGTACAAAGCTCAATGCCACTGCCGGTCCGGCATAGCGCGCCGCAGCCTGCCCTGTCAGCACAAAGATGCCCGCACCAATCACCGCGCCAATGCCCAGCGTGATCAGGTTCAGAGCGCCTAGTGATCGCTTCAGAGTGTGTTCGCCTTCTTCACTCGCTTCTGCGGCAAGCATCGACATTGGTTTAATGCGAAACAGATTGGCCATGGATGAGGGACTTCCTCCTGCAGGTTTTGAATTGCATGCTATGCGGTTTCGATTTTTGGGCGTCGAGACCAGAACAGGTACACAGGAATGCCAAGCAAAACAAGTGCAAGGCCCGGCCATGTGTACTGAGGCTTGTAACGCAATAATACGATACAGATCCAAATCGCCATTGTGATATAGATCGCGGGTAGCACTGGATATCCGATCGCCTTATATGGTCTGGGCGCATCGGGCCGTTTGAAACGCAGTACAAAGAGTCCGCCAATCGTGAGGATGTAAAACACTAACACTGCAAAAATAATGTAGTCGAGCAGCTGGCTGTAAGAACCGGAGAGACACAGTACGCACGTCCACACAGCCTGCACCATAAGCCCCGCTGCTGGTGTGCGATATTTCTCATGAAGCTTGCCTACTGACTTGAAGAACAGCCCATCCTGGCTCATCGCGTAATACACACGTGCGCCGGCAAGAGACATCCCATTCGCGCAGCCAAATGTCGAAATCAGAATCGCCACTGCCATAATCTCAGCGCCGCCTGAGTGGAACACTGCCGACAGCGCCGCCGTTGCCACGCGATCTTCGGATGCAAACTGAATGCCGCGGGCCAGGGCCGTGGCTCCGTGCGGATCGCCGTGCAGGGGCAACACCAGCAGATAACCGAACGACACTAGCAGATACGAAAGCAGTACAAACCCCGCACCGAGGATCAGTGATAGCGGAATGTTCCTCTTGGGGTTCTTCACTTCGCCCGCCGTAAACGTGATGTTGTTCCACGCGTCAGCGGAAAACAGCGAACCTACTTGAACCACGGCCAGAATCACCACCACATTTACCATGGCGATGGGTCCGCCGATGCCTACCTGTACCGGATGCAGCGCGCTCCAGCCTGCATTCGCCCAGAAGTTGTGCCAGCCTGCACCGAAGTTCGCGTTCCATGCCTCCGCCGTGCGCCCCACTGTGAACGCGATCAGGATGAGCCCAAATAGTGACAATGCCTTCGCGGAAGTGAAGATGTTCTGAATGAGTGCGCCCAGCTTCACGCCGCGCATATTCACCACAGCTAGAAGCAAAACAACAATGACGCCGGTGAGGTTGGCCGTGTTCACACCGATGTCCATGTTGCCAAGGACCATTGGGCCAACTGGAATTGCCGGCACATGCGCGATGTGCCACAACCAGTGTGTCGTCGAAATCGACGGAAAGAAGACGCCAAGAAATTTACCGAAGGCGACGCAGACTGCGGCAATCGTCCCCGTCTGGATAACGAGAAACAGCGTCCACCCATAGAGGAATCCCCATAGCGGTCCCAGCGACTCACGCAAGTACACATACTGCCCGCCCGCCTTCGGCATCATCGCCGCCAGCTCGCCGTAGCTCAGCGCGCCAATCATCGTCATGACGGCAGTAACAACCCATGCGCCGAGCATAAGAGCAGGTGAGTTCGAAATGCGCGCGATGTCCGCATCGACGAGAAAGACGCCTGAACCGATCATCGATCCGGCAACAATCGCCGTTGAGCTGAACAGTCCAAGCGTCTGTACCATTCCAGTGGAACCGGATGGAGAGCCTGCACCAGATTTTGAGATGGTTTTGGAGTGATCCACTTAGGTTGGTTTTACTTGATTGGGCGCCCGCGTGTCTCCCGTTTTCTTTTGGCGCCTGCGTGTATGCATAATATTTCCGCGAGCGATAAACGAGCATCCGCCGGACTACGGGTACAGAGTGTCCACAGCATGTCGTGTCTAGCCTAGAACGCTCATCCAGCGTTTGAACTCTGCCGCCGGATCTGCCGTTCGAAAAATCCCGCCCGCCACCGCTAACACGTTCGCACCGGCACGCAGTACGCCCGCCGCATTCATGAGCGTCACACCACCTGCCGCAACTAGAATCGGTTCGGGTCCTGCCGCATCACGCAGCCGGAGCACGCCTTCCACACCCATCGGAACCTTCGTTGTCTCTTTGGTGATTGTCTTTCCCACCGGCCCAATGGAAAAGTAGTCCGCAGGTTCATCGAGAATCCCAGGCAGAAATGCCTCGGTCCCGCCATAGGTTCCTACGATTCGCTCAGGTCCAAGCACGCGTCGCGCTTCGGCTACAGAGATGTCGCCTGCATCTACATGTGCCCCGTCAAATCCAATTTGAGCAACCAGATCGGCGCGATCATCAAGGATCAGTTTCACACCTGGCATCGCAGAGCGCAGAGCCATACAGTCCGCAATGATTTCGGCATCGCTTCCCTTCTTGTTGCGGTACTCAAGCAGAGTGACACCCGCATCAGTCAGGTGCACACCGAGGCCTTTGATAAAGGTTTCACGATCACCCTCCGGTAGAAAGGATCGATCAAGAATCGGATAGATACGTGGAAATGTGAAAGGCATGATTCCAGCGTAGCCGCCGGATCTCATGCCTGTCTCAATCTATGCGCCTCAGAATCAATCTCAACTCGGCATCTCGTCGGCCGAAGGGCCGTAGCAGCCTGGAATCTTCTTGTTCAGTAGCCGCAAATATGCACCCAGTTGCGCGCGGTGATGAATCATGTGGTTGATCACCCATGTCCGCCAAACGCGGTACTTTGAGTCGTCGATCCACGTCTGGTCGCCTGCGACAAACTTCCAGTTTGTATCCCAGCGCTCGGGCGTCATTGCCGCTAGCGCGGCCTTCGCCTCGGGCATTTGCTTCTCGTAGAGCTCCATCAGCTCGGCCTTTGTCGCCGGCTCGGCGCTCTTCATCTCCGGATTCCAGTCCAGCCGGTCCTGAGTCAGGGTGTGCATGGCCCAACTCCCATTGGTCTCGGCAACATGACCGGCCAACCGGCCCAGCTTCATCGACTTTTCGTGTGGCTTCCAGCCAAAGTCCGCATCCTCGGGAATCGCCTCCAGCATTTTGCGCGTGGTGGCGCTCTCCTTCTCAAACTCATCCATCAGCTCTTTTTGAAAGTCCATCTAAGGCAACCTCCGTGTTGCGAAGCAAGCATATCTGAATTTGCATGAAAATACGAAGAAAAAGCGAATATATTTGCGGCACATTTTCTCAACCCTACTTCGGCAATGCGAAAGCCACATACTCGCCGCATGTCGGCGACTTCGGATCGCGTCCACCACTGGCGGCTATCACCACATACTGCCGCCCGTTTACCTCGTAGGTGGATGGCGTGGCCACCCCCGCGCACGGCAATTGTTGCTCCCACAGCAGCTTGCCAGTCGCCGCATCATAGGCATGAAACGTCCTGTCGTAAACGGTGGCCCCGATGAACAGCACTCCTCCAGCGGTCACAATCGGACCGCCGTAGTTTTCAGAGCCCGTTTTAGTGTTGCCCTTTGCCGCCAGGTCCGGATACGTCCCAAACGGAATCTTCCACACTGTCTTGCCCGTGTTCAGGTTGATGGCCGTCAGCGTTCCCCACGGTGTAGAAACTGCTGGGTATCCATCCGGGTCGAGAAACTTGCGGTAGCCCGCAAAGTCGTACTGCGGAATCCCCGGTGTAGCTTCCTGTTCCTTCGGCAGCGTCTCGCCCACGCCAAGATAGTGCAGCAGCGCTTCGAGCTGTTTGTCCTTCACGTCCGGGAATGCAATCATCGTGCCGCGCCCCTTTTCGACAATCGCGGCAACTTGCGCTTTCGTCATGCGCTTTCCAATCCCAAGCAATCCCGGAATAGGCGGATTCATCTGCCCTTCCCACTTCTCCCCGTGGCAGCCTGCGCAGTACATCTGGTACACCTGCTTACCCTCTGGGTCATCCACGCCCGGAACACTTGCAGGCGAGGCAGCGGTCATCTCGCTCTTGTCGCCCGCGGGCTTCACCTCGGTACGCAGATAGGTGAGCAAATCTTCGAGCAAACTGCCCTGCACATTGGGGAATGCCGGCATGCGCCCATTTCCGCCGTGGATTGTATCCACAATCTTCTGCTCGGGCAGCCGCTTGGTCACATCCACCAGAGACGGCATTGCCGGCGGCGAACCTGCCCGGTTAATTCCGTGGCACACCGCGCACTGCTGCCGGAAAAGCTGCTCTCCCGGACTGCCACCCGTCTCTGCCGGAACCAGCCTACCCAGCCACGCCATCTCATTTGCGTTTACGTAAAGTATGTTCGTCTTCGGATCGAGTGCAGGACCTCCCCACTCTGCGCCACCATCAAACCCCGGAAAGACAATTGTGTCCTCATCCAGCCGGAACGGGATGAACTGTCCATCGCTTGTGGATTCGTTGAACTTCTTCACCGCCCACGCATGGGCCTCGGGTGTGCGTGTCGTCAGGTCGTTAATCGTTACATTTTGCCGCGCAAACGGCGCAGGCATCTCCGGCAGCGGCTGCGTGGGTGCGGTTACCTCTCCCGGCACAATACTCTTTGGATAGGGCCTCTCCGTGATTGGAAATAGAGGCTTGCCCGTCACCCGATCGAAGACGAAGACATACCCCTGCTTCGAAGGTTGCGCCAAAGCCGGAATCTTCTTTCCATTGCGTTCCATCGTGAAGAGTACGGGAGCGGCCGGAAAATCGCGGTCCCAGATATCGTGGTGCACACCCTGGAAGTACCAGAGCTTCTTCCCCGTCAGCGCGTCGAGAGCGAGAAGCGAATCTGTGTACAGGTCATCGCCTACACGGTCGCCACCGTAAAAGTCCATCACTGCGGAACCGGTTGGAACGTAGACAATACCGCGCTGAGTATCCACAGTCATGCCAGCCCAGTTGTTCGCGGCGCCAGCCGTCTTCCACGCATCCTTCGGCCATGTCTCATAACCAGGCTCTCCAGGATGCGGAATGGTACGGAAGCGCCAGCGCAACTTGCCCGTATGCACATCAAAGGCCCGAATATCGCCGGGAGGCGCGGGGTGCGTCTCAGGATTGCGGCCTCCGACAATAATCACGTCCTTATAGACTGTCCCCGGCGATGTGAGCGCGATGGACTGGTCTTCATAGTTGCCGCGAAGTCCTTTGCGCAGATCGATGCGGCCAGCCTCGCCAAAGCTCTCAATCGGCTTGCCCGTCTTCGCATCCAGGCAATAGAGAAAATTCATGATGCCCGCGAAGAGGCGCGATTGCTGTCCATCGGTCCAATAGGCAAGTCCCCGCGCAGGTTGCGAACTCTTTACGCCGGAGTCGAACCGCCAGATTTGCTTACCTGTTGTTCCGTTCAGGGCGATGACTTTCGCCGTCGGCGTATAGGCATACAACACACCGTCAACAATGAGCGGATTGGTTTGAATACCGCCCTTCTCGCCGGTGTCGAACTTCCATGCGACCGCGAGCCTTTTCACATTACTGCGGTTGATCTGGTCGAGCTTTGAATAGTGATCTCCATTGGCGCCGCCGTTATAAATCGGCCAGCCAACATTGGACTGTGCTTGTGCGGCAGTAACTGAAACAAGCAATACAAACATGCCCAAGACGACGCGCAAACCTGCTCTCAAACACACGGCTATGATGATTCTCCCAAGAACGATCGACAAAACCGATGCAAGAAAAACAGTACGCATCGGGCACACAGAAGCATACACAGTCGAGCACAAAATTCGCGCGTGCGGGCAGCCTAACGCAGGCGCGTGGAGGCAAACGCAGCGGTAAATGACGACTGCCAGCCACCGATGGGTTGTCCACTTGCGCCCGTATCTGGCGCAAACACAGGCGATCCGTTGGGTGGAACCTGTGTCGGGAGCGGCAATGCGGGCGCGGCAGGCTGAGAGATCAGAAGGTAGTCACCGTGGTTGAAATTCCAATTGTCTGGAATCTGATACGGAGGCACAAAATTTGCAGGTACGGAACCTGCTGGTCCAGTATGTCCGAGTGCCGCATGCCACCAGGGATGCCCCACCGTAAGGATTCCAGCGAAGAAATTGCCAAGCGGAAAAAGGCCGGACAGGACCGTATCTTTCTTCGAAGCCAGGACGGAAATTGCCTCTGCATGTGCGGCGGCTGTGCTGAACTCGGTCGCCAGGCAATTGTCGTCAATTGCCGGAGCCATGAGGATGACACGTCGTAAACCGTGTTTCATCTGTTGTGCCGTTTCAAGCACCACGCGCGCGCCCAGGCTATGCGACGCAAGTGAAATGCTGGCAGCGCCGCCAAAATTCGTATCGATAAACTGCGCGACGAGCCGGCCCGCGTTATTGGCAACCCGTGGCTCTGAAGGATAGTCCAACCCATGCGCCCAGACGGAGTCGCCTGGCCACAGCAACCCGAGAAAGACAGCCGGTTCCTGAGGCTGCAGCAGCGTTTCCCAGTTCGCGAGGCACGCAATGCCGTCGGCCCGATTCACATTGAAGCCGTGCGCGACAAGAAAAACATGACGGCCATTGATCTGCGCGAGCAGGTCCCCCAGCGCCATGCCCGTGTAGTTGCCAATATCTGTTCCCTGAAACAGAGAGACCTGCGCGGCCAGTTCACCGCCAACCGGATGCATACGCACATCGAGAAATCGCGTCATGGCAGCCTACTTCTTCAGGACCTGCATCGTATTCACCGCTGCCACCAATGCGCTGGATAGATTCTTGGCAATGGGCGCAAGAGGTGTAGCCAGCAATCCCACCGCAATCGCCTGCAGCATCGACATGCTTGTGAGATAGCTTCCGAACGGTCCACCCATCAGAGTCCAACCGCCCGTAATGGCAAGCAGTAGCGCGAAAACGGCTGCCAGGGTACGAGCACCGTTGGTGAAGGCCTGATCGGCGTCCTGGTAAACCTCGTCGAGCATGGCTGTGACGACAAAATCAAAGCGTGCGTAGACATCGCTCTGCGCCTGCGAAAGTGCTGTACCGCTGGCGATATTCGCAGCCACCTCACTGAGGATTGCCGAATCTTGCCCGGTTACGGTGGCCACATCTTTAGCATTCGCGGGCGACAGTGACACCTTTACGAGTGATTTCGCGATTGACTTCTGATCCTCAAGGTGTTTGCCGTTGTACCAGTTGGCGCGCAGTGTGCCAAGCATGCGCTGCTGCGAAAGGCCCGAAGCCGGGACACCGGGAGTAAGCGCCTTAATGACTGTTTCAATGCGGGCAAAGCCGAAACGGTTAACGCCGCCATTGAAAATTTTGGTGGCATCCACAAGGCCGAAGGCTGCGGTGCCAAGGCCGCCGATTGCCGTAATCACTTGCGGAAGGCTGGAAAGCAGACTCATAGGAGACTCCTCCCCCTGGATTGAAGTGAGGAACGCTTTGGCTTTATTTAGATAGTGCGCAAAGGAACGGTGCCGTATCAAAGAACCGAAAGTTTTCAAGGTTGCAAACGGGCCGTACCGTGCTGAATCATAGTCGCGGAGCCAAAGAAAGGTCCTTGATCTGATTAAACGCTCAAACTCGAAAATTCTTCGCAGAAGGCTGGCATTGGGCCTGCTCGTCGTACTGACGGTTCCCTGCCTTGCCGCCCCGTCCAAGCCTTCACCTGAACATCCAGCTGCCACAAAGACACAATCGACTAAGCCTTCCGCTGCCAAACCAGCGCCGCCGACTGCGCCTGTAAAGCTGCATGGCCAAACACTTTTCTCGGTGCCGGGCGTACTTTCATTCACGGCAGAGGCACGCGCGGAAGCTATTCAACGGCGGCTCATTGACATCTCGAAGGATGTAGAGCTGAAGAGCAAGCCGCTCACCGTCACCGACGGCCAGAACACATCGGACATCATGGCAGGCGACTTGGTGGTGATGAGCGTGACCGATCAGGACGCAGCCGCTGCCGACACCACACGGCAGGTGCTCGCCATGGATTACACGCAGCGCATCAACGATGCTCTGGAACAGTTCCGGCAGGAATATAGCCTCAAATCCATCACGCTCGGTGTGATCTATGCGCTTGTAGCCACTGCCCTACTGATTCTATTCTTCCGCTTTCTCAGCCTTATCTTCCGCCAGATTTACGTCAAGCTCCACTCATGGCGCGGCACTGTCATCCGTTCGCTGCGCATTCAGAGCTTTGAACTTCTCCCTGCTGGGCGAATTACAGCTTTTGCCATTGGTCTTGCCAAGTTGGTGCGGCTGGCAATCACACTGGTCGTAACTTACATTTACGCATCGGCCGTTCTCGGCTTTTTCCCGTGGACCCGGGGCTATGCAAGACTCCTGCTCAAATACGTCCTCTCCGCATTGCGAGTTGCAGGTGAGGCCATCGTCGGCTATCTGCCGAACATGTTCTTTATCGCCGTCATCGCCGTTATCGCGCTTTATGTCATCAAGTTTGTTCGCGTGATCTTTGCCGAAATAGGCAAAGGCACGATCGAGATTCCGAACTTCTACCCGGAGTGGGCCGAACCTACCTACAAGATCGTCCGCGTTCTCATTTTGATACTTGCCGCGGTCATCGTCTTTCCTTATCTGCCAGGATCAGATTCAGGAGCCTTCCGCGGTATCTCCATCTTTCTCGGCGTGCTGCTGTCACTTGGCTCCACCTCTGCTGTCGCGAATATCGTTGCCGGCGTCATTCTCACCTATATGCGTGCGTTTAACGTGGGCGACCGCGTAAAAATTGCCGACACCGTCGGCGATGTGATGGAGAAGACACTGCTGATCACCCGCATCCGCACTATTAAGAACGTGGAGATTACGATCGCGAATGCGATGGTCCTCAACAGCCACATTGTGAACTTCAGCGCATCGGCACGTGAAGAAGGATTGATCCTGCATACAGAGGTCACAATCGGTTACGACGCACCCTGGCGCACAGTGCATCAATTGCTGCTGGAAGCAGCTGCCGAGTGTGAACACATCATGAAAGAGCCGAAGCCTTTTGTGCTGCAGACGGCGCTGGACGATTTCTATGTGCACTATGAGATCAACGCGCATACCGACCAGCCAAGCAAGATGGCGGTCACCTATTCTCAGCTGCACCAGAAGATTCAGGACAAATTCAACGAGGCGGGCGTTGAGATTATGTCGCCGCACTATGCCAGCGTGCGCGACGGCAACAACGTGGCTGTGCCCGACGAATACCTGCCCAGGGAATACAAGGCGCCGCGCTTCCGCGTTGGGCTTGAAAACATTCTCGGCCAGACTGGAAATCCGGGCGACGGGAAATCCGCCCATCGGCCGGAGGAATAGCGGCTACGCTCAGACCTCGTGCAGCGTTGCAATAGGATCGACCTGCGTGGCACGCCATAACGGCACCGCTGCAGAGAGCAGAACAAGCAAGAGCGCGAAAAACACCGCGGCAGAGAAGACCAACGGGTCGTGCACGGAAACGCCGAAGAGCAAATTGCCCAACCAGCGAGATGCGCCCCAACTTGCGGCCAGGCCGATAAGCAGCCCCGTGATACCCAGGCGCGCAGCTTGCTTGCCTGTGCGCGCCAGAATGGCCGCGGTACCCGCCCCCATCGCCATGCGGATGGCTATCTCCTGTCGCCGGCTGTTGACCCAGAAGTTGAGGGCGCCATAACACCCGATGATCGCGAGAATAACCGCAATGGCCGCGAACAGCGCCAGCAGCAGAGTGATAAAACGCCGCCGTGCAAGCGTCGCACCGAGCCATTCATTCGCTGTCTTCAGCGACTGGATGGGCACGTCTCTATCGATGTTTGCCAGAACGCGCCGTGCAACGGGCATCATGCTCTCCGGCGACCCGCGCGTGCGCATCATCACCACCATGCCGTTGGAGACGTGCTGCGCTACCGGAAAATACAGCTGCGGTTGCGGCTCCGTATCGAGTCCCATCTGCGGAACGTTAGCGGCAACTCCCACGATCTGCACCTCAGGCCCTTTCATGTAAGGGCCGCCCAGCTTGATGTGCTGGCCAATCGCGGCACGAGGATTCGCCCACCACCTGCGCGCAATCACATCGTTGATGACGACAACCTTGGGACTGCTTGCCGTGTCCTGCGGTGAAGGCCCGCGCCCGGCGAGAATGGGCAAATGCATGGTCTGGAAGTAGGCGCTGTCGGCAATATTGGTCAGCGTGACTGGAACATCGTCCTTGCTCGGAGCCGGTCGCTCCACGATGGAGTACCACCAGTCGCCGCAATCGCCCGCTGCGGGCGGACAGTTCACCGCTCCAACCGACTCAATGCCCGGTTGCGCGCGCAGAGCGGTCTTGAGGCGCTGAAAGAAATCGAGAACAGCTCCATCGCTTGCGTAGTGCGCGTCGGGCAGTTGCAGTTCCAGCGCGAGCACATGGCCGGGATCGAACCCAGGATTGACATTTTCGGCAGCCCACAGACTGCGCAGCAGCATGCCGGAAGAAAAGAGCAGAACTACGGCAACGGCAATTTCGACAATCACGAGGCCGCTGCGCAAAGCATGCCCCGCACTGCTGTTCCCCGAACCTGCGGTTCCCTCTTTGATGAGAATCGACAGACTTACCTTGCCGGTGCTCAGTATGGGGGCCAGAGAAGAAACCAGGGCGACGGCAAGAGTGAGTACTGCAGCGAAGAGAAGAACGGGCCAGTTAAGCCCGGCTTCGGAGAGGCGCGGGATGTCCCGCGGACCCAGCGTTTGCAGAAGATGCAGGCAGACTGCGGCCAGGCCAAGACCGCACGCTCCGCCAATTGCTGCGATCAGCAGGGTCTCTGTGAGCAGCTGCCGGACTAAGCGGCTCCGGCCGGCGCCGATGGCCGTTCGAATGGCAAGTTCGCGTGCGCGCGTGGTCGCACGAATAAGAAGCAGCCCGCCGATGTTGGCGCAGGCAAGAATGAGAACGAGACTCACGGCTGCCATGAGCAAATAAAACGGCTGCTTCAAATCGCCTGTTCGTTCAACGCTGAGCAGCTGAGCAAATACGCGATGATCGTTCTCCGGTCCAGGGTCGGCCTTGGCCAGCCTCTGCATGATGGTGTCGATATCTGAACGCGCAGCGGCCAGAGTGACTCCCGGCTTAAGCAATCCGATGAGTCGCATGGAATCGTGCGCATCACGCTGCGAAGCTTCCTGCGGAGTGGGACGCAGCGGAAGATAGTAGTCCATCGGACGCGTGTAAAAACCTGGGTCGCGTCCAAGCACACCGATCACCGTAATGGCCTGGCCGTCGAGCGTAATGGACTTGCCAACAATATTCGGGTCCGCGCCAAGCGTCTTTGCCCAGAAATCGGCATTCAGGACGGCTACGGCGGGCGCATGCGGGTCGTTGTCCGCGGCGGTAAACAAACGGCCCAGCGTGGGACGCGCGCCAACAAGCGGAAAGAAGTCGCTGGTGACAACGCCTGCATGCGTGAGCACCGCCTGCCCGTGGCCTGTAAGCGTCAGATCGCGACCCTGGAAACCCGCCATCGCGACAAAGGAGTGATTTTCCTGCTGCCAGTGCTTGAAATTGATCCATGTGACGCTGATGCCGCTGGAGCTGGGCGTCGATTCGCCCATCCACACGAGCCGTTCGCCCGAGGGAAACGGAAGCGGCTTCAGCAGAACTGCGTACACAGCGCTGAAGATTGCCGTATTGGCTCCAATGCCAACGGCGAGAGTGATCACGATGATGAGCGAGAAAAGCGGAGCACGCAGGATACCGCGCGCGGCGTAGCGCCCATCGCGACGGAGCTCTTCAAACCAGCCAAACTGCCAGCTCTCGACGGATTTCTCACCTACGTGAGTGCGATTGCCGAATTCTCGCTGTGCGGTTGCGCGGGCCTGCGCCGCGTTCATTCCGCGTTCGAGGTTTTCGTCGATCATGAACTCGAGGTGAGCATCCATTTCCTGCCGCAGATCATCCGACAGATCTTCCTGCTTACGAAATACGCGCGCGATCTTAGACCACCATTGCCGCATTGTTTTAGCCTTCCGGGGCCAGAATTCTAGCCATGGCAACGGCAAAGCGCTCCCACTTTGTCGTCGCCCTGATGAGCTGCTTGCGGCCCTCGGGCGTCAGGCTGTAGTAGCGCGCGCGGCGTCCATTGGGCGATGTCTTCCACTGAGCTGAGATCCACTTGCGCTGGAGCAACCGCTGAAGCGCCGGGTAAAGTGAGCCATTGTCCACAACGAATTCACTGTCGGATTGCTGTGCGAGAAACTGCGCAATGCCGTAGGCATGATTCGTTTCGAGCTTCAGGCTGCGCAGGATGAGGACTTCCAGAGTTCCCTGCAGCAGTTCGAGCCGTTCACCTTCAGGTAGATTATCTACGGTAGACATACTACTCATATAACCGATACGGAAGTCCCGGTCAACCGGTTCCATGCACCCACAAAAAAATGCGCGGCTCAGTGGGCCGCGCATTTTTTTATTTTGTAGAGAGTAGTTGAGATAAGCCGCCGGGAACCCCGTTCGGGACTATCCGCGGCGTTCCAGGAAGGTTTCCATGAACTTGGTATCGAATTTGCCCGCGCGGAAATCCTCATCTTCGAAGATTTCCTGGTGCAGTGGAATGGACGTCTCGATGCCCTGCACGACGAACTGCGACAGCGCGCGCTGCATGCGGTTCATTGCCTCCTCGCGTGTGTGCGCGTAGACAATGAGCTTGGCGATGAGCGAGTCGTAATACGGCGGAACCACCCCCTCAGCGTATTGGGCCGTATCCACGCGCACGCCATTGCCGCCTGGCACGTTGAACGCGGTAATCTTGCCTGCCGATGGCGTGAACTTGCGCGGATGTTCCGCATTGATGCGGCATTCGATGGCGTGGCCCCGAATCTCCAGCGTTGGCGGCAGAATCGACGAGAGCTTTTCTCCCGCGGCAATACGCAACTGAGCCTTCACGAGATCGACACCAGTGATGAACTCTGTGACCGGATGTTCCACCTGGATGCGCGTATTCATTTCAATGAAATAAAGCGCGCCGTCTTCATCCATCAGGAATTCGATAGTGCCGGCGTTGTGATAGCCAATGTCAGAGAGGCAGCGGTTAAGCGTCTTGCCAATCTCCTCGCGCATCTTCGGCGTCACCTGCAAAGAGGGAGCCTCTTCAATTAACTTCTGGTGGCGGCGCTGAATGGAGCACTCTCGCTCAAAGAGTGTCTGCACGTTGCCGTGCTCGTCGGCCAGAATCTGGAACTCGATGTGGCGCGGCCGCTCGATGAACTTCTCCATATAGAGCTCGCCGTTGCCGAAGGCGTTGGCCGCTTCGGTGCTCGCCGCGTGGTAAAGGTTGGGCAGTTCCTCTGGCGTGCGCACAATGCGCATGCCACGGCCGCCGCCGCCTGCCTTGGCCTTCAGAATCACCGGATACTTGATCTTCGCGGCAACTTCCGCGGCCTCTTCGGCAGAGGCAAGCACGCCATCGGAACCGGACAGAATCGGCACCTTAGCCTTTTTCATTGCCTGGCGCGCCTTCTCTTTTTCGCCCATCAGGCGCGTGACCTCGGGCGGCGGGCCAATGAACTTGATGTTCGACGCGCGGCAGACTTCGGCGAAGTTGGCATTCTCGCTCAGAAGGCCATATCCGGGATGAATGGCATCGACGTTCGCTATTTCAGCCGCGGAAATTACAGCCGGAACATTGAGGTAGCTGTCAGCGGGGCGCGGCGGGCCAATGCAGATGGCTTCGTCGGCAAAACGGACGTGGAGCGAGTTGCGGTCTGCCTCGCTGTAAATTGCAACCGTGCGAATGCCAAGTTCGCGGCATGCGTTGATAACACGCAGCGCGATCTCTCCGCGATTGGCTACCAGAACCTTTCGAAACATGAAGTACCTTTAGAAATCGATCAACGAACAAAAGAGTTGAAAGGCGGGCCGGTTTGCCCGCCGGAAAACGTACGCTGCGCGGCCCAAACTCAGCCTGCGCGCATGGAAAACAGAGGTTGTCCGAACTCAATAGGCTGACCATTCGTCACGAGGCACTTGACGATTTCGCCGGAGATATCGGCTTCAATCTCGTTCATCAATTTCATGGCCTCGACAATGCAGATAACCTGGCCCTTGTCGACATGGTCTCCGGGAGAAACAAATGACGCCGCACCGGGCGATGGTGAACCGTAGAACGTTCCCACAATAGGCGATTTGACGATGTGCAGCACTTCCTCTGCGGTGGCAGCAGGTTCTGCGGTTGCCGGCGGAGCAGCAGGCGTGGCCACCGGAGCGGACATGTGCGCCGGCTGGGCTGCGGGCGCTGCGGCAACAAGACGCGCCAAATCGGAAAGACCAGTGGATGAGGACTCTGGCTGTGAAAACTTAAGGCGAATCTTGAGGTCGCCGCGGTCAAGATCGAATTCCGCAACCTGGTATTGCTTCAGGAACTCGATCAGCTCTTTCAGGTCCTGGATATCCTGTGGTTTCATGCAATCCTTAATTCTTCTCCCGCCTCATGCCTGGGCAGGATGCAGTTTCAAAGCTCAATCAAGGCAGTGGGTGCAGGTGTCAGCACCTCGGCTGCTGTCTGGGTCACGGCGACCATGTCTTCAATACGGACGCCAAAACGGCCATCGAGGTAGACACCGGGCTCGATGGTGATAACCATGCCCGCACGCAACCGGAACGTCTGCCCAGCTCCAACACGTGGCGGCTCATGGATCTCCAGGCCGACCCCATGGCCGGTGGAGTGAGTAAATGCTTCGGCCAGACCGGCCTTGCGGAGCACACTGCGGGCGGCTTCATCCACCTCTCCGCAACTGGCTCCCGGACCCACTGTGGCAACGCCTGCTTGCTGCGCCTCAAGCACCGCCTGATACACACGGCGCTCTTCGGCTCCAGGCTTGCCTAGGAAAACGGTCCGGGTCATGTCCGAGCAATAACCCTCACGGATTATACCGAAGTCGAGCGTGAGGAACCCCTTGCGCGGCAGACGCGCAGAGCTGGCTTTGCCGTGCGGCATTGAGGAGCGCACTCCAGACGCCACGATGGTTTCAAAGGACATACCTTCGGCCCCTAGCAGGCGTGCCTGGTATTCGAGTTCTGCGGCGACTTCAAATTCGGCAAGTCCGGGGCGAATCACGGTCAGGATGTGCTCGAAGAGCCGGCAGCCGAGCAAAGCGGCCTCACGCATAAGTGCGAGCTCATCCGCGTCTTTGGTCATGCGCAGTGTTTCTACCAAAGGGGCTGGCAGCGGTGTAAAAAAAACGCGGCGCAGACGTGTGGGCAGAGCTGCTTTAAGCCGGTCAAAATCGGCCACCGTCGTGTGCATGGGATCGTATGCGGTGCCGTCAACTTTCGGCTGTACGGCGAGCCATTGGACTGCAGCAGTTGCGGCGCCGCCCGATACGATTTCCACCCTAGTGCCTTTCACCTCCTGCGCAGCCTGTGCAATGTAACGGCCATCAGTAAAGAAACGCACGGCGCGGCGCGTCACGGCAAGCGCGGCGTTGGAACCCGTAAATCCGCATAAGTAGCGAACGTCGGGAAGATGTGTAACGAGGAGCGCGGGCAAACCGGCTCGTGTCATCCGGCGGCGCAACTGGCCAATGCGGCGGAGGTGATCCATCTGCATTGGTATATCACGCCCACCCTTGGACGCAGGACAAGGTGAAAAGACAACGGCGGTAAGAACAAAAACGCAGCCATATGGGCTGCGTTTTTGTTGCGAAACCAAATTTTCAAACTCTACATAGCAGGGCGTACAGGTTTCTTCTGATCGGGATCGATTTCCGGCTCTTCAATTGCAGTGCTGCGATCCGACTGCCGGTCCATCCACTCGTCGAGGCGCGAGCGTTTGAAGCGCCACCTGTTGCCCAGCTTGAACGCGGGCACAAAGCCCTCTGAAGCGTATTTGTAAAGTGTGTCCGGCGAAATACCGAGATAGTCCGAGGCCTGGCGAATGTCCATAACCTCGCGAATCTCGGGAACGAGCAGATTGCTGCGGGCCGTGGATGTACGCATGGTTCCCCCTCTGCCTCATTAGGCTGGCACCTTGAAGCAGTTCCCGGCACAGGACCGGTACTCCTGTATATAACGCGGTTTCACCTGCCGCTTCAAGGTTTTTCAGGAAATTACAGGATTTTCACGGGATTTAAGTAACTGATTTTGGACTACCAAAGGTACCGAATGCCATTTGCTGCGCTCATAAATCTACACGCCACAAGGGGTTGCGCTGTTGGTGCGTTTGGTACTAGGGCCGAAATCTCTCAAACTTACGATGACCATGCACATTTAAACATCATCTGAGCCAATACCAGGAACCAGCTCCTTACAAATCCCTTATCTATGTTTTGTGAAATATAAATAGATTCTTTAGCAAACTGAATGCATGCTATACATTACAAAAATAGTTATCGATGTAATTGAGATTGCTTTCTTCCTCGGGCTTGCCGGTTCTTTCGTGGTTGTCACGCTTACCGTTCTCGACGACCTGCGCAATATCTTTCGGGACGATTAGGCACCATCCCAATCTCGCTGCCAATCCCGGAAGCCTTCAAGAGTGGATATTGATCTCCACAATTTTCAGTTCTGATCTTCACGGCGATGGAGCGTCGGGCGATCATCTCCCTTCTCTCCCGAGTCGGCACTGGCGCGCCGCAGCGACGGCTTCTTATTCTTGTTATCGTTCAGGCGGCGCTTGTTCTCAATACGGGCCAGGCGCGCTTTGATGTCGTTAAACTCTGATGTGGTCACTGTGTATTCGTCGCGCGCGGGCAGAATATGAGCAATCTCTTCCTGAGTGTGCTCTATCCGATCCGGAGTTTGCGGATGATCACTGAAGGCGCGAGCCACCATTCCGGGCTTGCGCTTCTCAAGTGCCTGGATCTTCTCAAAGAAGCTGATGTAGGCCTGCGGATCGTAACCGGCGCGGTACATGTACTGAACGCCCAGATAGTCGGCCTGCGCTTCGAACTCGCGTGAGAAATGAAGAAACGTGATCGGGATTCCAATGGACGCGGCTTCGTAGATTCCATAGCCTGTCCAGCCGCCGATGAAGATCAGCGGAATGGTGCCAAGTTGTGCGTAATTGGCGCGGGTCATCTGGCGTGCCGCATGGTGCGCACAGACATGGGCCACTTCGTGCGCCATCACTCCGGCCAATTCTGCCTCTTCGTCCGCATTCAAGATGAGTCCCGAATTGACGTAAAAGAAGCCGCCCGGAAGGGCCATTGCGTTGATTTCATCCGAATCGATGACCTTGATCGTGAACGGCACCTTGCAGTCTGAGTTCTTCACGATATTCTGACCGACACGATTGACGTATTCGTCGATAACCGGATCGGTAATAAACCGTGTGCTCTTCTCAATCTCTGAGGCATACATCTTGCCCATTTTGATTTCCGACTCGGTCGAGTACCAGTTGCCCAGGCCGCGTCCACCAATGTCCCGATTCCCAACCGCATTCACATCTTCAATGGAGCCAGCCTTAATCTTGTCCATGTCGCTGCCGACAGCAACTACCTTCTCGGGATCGACTGCCGTATCGGAGTCGCTCTTCTTCGAGCTGTCTTTCGCATCGGCCTTTGTGCTTGACGGGGGAATATCTCCGGCAACTGGCGTGGTGCCGGGCGCGGGTTCGCTGGCGGTGGGCTCCGTTCCAACAGGAGGCGTGGTGGCGGGAGCGCCAGCCTGGCCGTAAAGTGCGGTGGTGGCTGCGAGCACAAACAGTGCTCCAAGACTCTTTACGTAAGCCGCTGATTTCATTCCCAACCTCCCCGGAAATTGAATCGGCTAAAAGCCGCAGAATCCCCGTCTATATAGACGCTAGTATCCGCCTGTTGGGCAGCCGGTGCAAATCACGAGATACCAGCCAGGCACCACGGAGTCTGATGGATGCGAATTTACCGTTCCCGGACCAACCGAAATACTTGGTCTGGTGGGTGGTGTGAATTTAGAGTGGTGAACACCAACTACGTGGGAGGCTCGGTGCGCGGCCGGTTTCAAATGAAAGTCTTGCTGGCGGTTACGGCGTGTCTACTGGCCGGGGCAGGATCCATCCAGGCGCAGCATCCGGCGCATCGTGGCGCGCTCAGCAAGCTTTTAGCAGGCTCACCCACACCGCCAGCCATCCCGAAGGTGTCCGTATCGGCGCCAAAGATCGTTTTTGATGCGACTCGCATGGGTGCGCCTGTCATTCTCGACCAGAATTGGCGAATGGGTGTCACCGACGATGCCAACGCTGAACTTCCCAATTTCGACGATTCCAAGTGGAAAGTGCACGGCACGAGCGACTCTCTTGACGATATCTATAACTTCAGTGGCAATCAGCCAAACAATGAAGTCATGGGACCTCCAGGCCGCCGGTTGAACGTGTACTTCCGGCTGCATATTGAGCTTGCGCCCAATCATGGTCCTGTCGCACTGCTCGTTGACCTTCCCGTTTCGCAGTACACCACGATTTCAATGAGCACAAGCGGGCCTGGGCTCTCTGTCTTCGCGAATGGCAAAGAGATTCAGCCCTCCGGTCCCAACGGCGATAATGCGGAGCGCTATCAGGAAATTTCACGCATTTACAATCTGGACGTGCCGCCAAACGAGACCAGCCTTGTCCTGGTCATTCGAACGATCTACATTCCGCTTGGATGGTCGGCCTACACCAATTTTTTCTCCACACGCACATTGAAATTGGGAAGCCCAGATGAATTGCAACAGGAGCTGCATTTGTGGTCGGCACGTAGTCTTTTTGAACGCCTGCCGCGTCTGGTAACCGCATTGCTGCTCACAGTGCTCAGCTTGTTCCTGATTACGCTTTACTTCACGCAGCGCGGACACCGGGAGTATCTCTGGCTGGCATTGCATGAATTCATTCAGGCGCCGATCGGCCTTGTGGATCTTGCCGGAAGCACGGCTCATCTCGATCAGCTTTGGTATGCGGCCGTCGTCGTCCAGCTCGTGGTGATCTCCGCCTATCTTTACTTCGAATTCCTGGTTGCTTTTCTTGCATTGAAGCGGCGTTGGTATATCAGCCTGATGCGCTATTCGGCCGTGGTGCTCGCCATGGTGGGACCGGCGCTTGGAATGGTAGGCAGTCACAGCACTCTTACCCTCATTTTTCTGCTCGCGGTGGCCGTGTGCACGCTGCTTTGGATGACCGCGTGGACACTATTCACGTTTCTCACTCTCATCGCTTCTACGCTGCGACGGAACTTTGAGGCCGGCCTGTTGCTGATTCCTTTGTTACTGACAATCGTGGGATTAGCCGAGCCAATTTTGGCCGCGGGAACAACCGATTGGGGTGCCAGCTTCTATCATTCGCCACTAACGATTCAACTGGGAATGGTCCCCCTTCACTTCGCATCTATTGCCGACTTCGCCGGCCTGCTTTCGATTGTGGTCATCATTTTCCGGCGTTTCCTTCGCGTGCAGCATGACCAGGAACGAGCAAATAGTGAACTGGCAGCGGCGCGCAGCGTACAGGAATTGATGATTCCCAGTGAAGGGATCGAAACGCCCGGCTTCGATGTGGATTCGGTCTACACACCTGCGAGCGAAGTGGGCGGTGACTTCTTTTATCTCGAACCTCTGCCGAATGGAGACCTGCTCGTGGTAGTCGGCGACGTGGCTGGTCATGGACTGCAGGCGGCCATGAATGTCTCCATGCTGGTTGGCGCACTGCGGCGCATTCCTGAGAAGAGCCCGGCACGCATCTTGGAAGCTCTCAACCGCGTGGTCATGGGCAATGAGAGCTACACCACCTGCCAGGCGGCATACTTCCACGCAGATGGTGAAGTCATCATGGCCAATGCCGGTCATCTGGCGCCGTACCTGAACAGCCAGGAGATAGCCTTGCCCGGAGGACTACCGCTCGGCGCCCTGCCTGAAATCAAATACGACGAAATGCGGCTTTATCTCCATCCGGGCGACAGGATTCTGCTGCTCTCTGATGGTGTCGTGGAAGCGCGCGCGGCGGATGGCGAACTCTTCGGCTTCGACCGCGTCCACAACCTGAGCAACCAGACGGCGTTCTACATCGCCGATGCGGCGAAAGAGTTCGGTCAGGAAGACGACATCACCGTGCTCACAGTAAGACGGTTGGCGCAGGCTGCGGCTGCATAATATGCTCTGGAAATTGACGCCGTTTTTCGGACTTATTGAAAGTCGCGCTTAGTGCATCGAGATCTTTCCAGAAGGCTTAATCTTGCGGAAGCCGAGGACGAGCAGCGCGGAGAAGAACGAGAGCGCTGCGAGACCGAGGAAGACGTCGCGGAAGGCAAGCAGATAGGCCTGCTGCAGGAGCGTCTTGTAGAGCAGACCAAGCGATGCACCAAGACTGTTGGCATATCCGGCAATGTGAGCGAGTTCGATGTGCAGTGGGTTGGTAAGCGACTGCAGGAGCCATGGATTACCTGCTGTGATGTGCTCGCCAAGCGTGGTCTGCTGCACCTGTGCACGGCGCGCAAGGAAAGTACTGACCATGGCGATGCCGACCGAACCGCCAACATTGCGCATGAGGTTGATACAGCCGGTGGCGGTGCCGATCTCATCGCGGCGCAGAGGCGCGGTGGCAGCGATATTGACCGGCACAAAGAGCAGCCCCATGGCCAGTCCTGCGATCAACTCGGGCCAAAACACTGTCATGACTGAGATGGAGAGAGTGAACCGGGCCATCATGAGCGACGCAATAGCAAAGATGACAAAACCGGCGGCAGTGAGTGGGCGCGCGTCGAGACGCATGACCAGCACACCGACAAGGATCATGGAAATTGCTGCACCAAGGCCGAGTGAGGCCGTGGCAATGCCAGCCCAAAGGGCGGTATATCCCATCAGAAGCTGCAGAAATTGAGGAGTCAGCAGCCCCACACCGTACATGAGAATGCAGGTGATGAAGATGAGAAGAGTACCAATGGCCATGTTCCGCTCGCGAAAGACGCGCAGATCGACCATGGGCTTTTCCGCCTTGATTTCGCGAACGAGAAAGACGACGAAGCCGATGATGGCAAGTACGATCATCCAGCGAATGAATACAGAACCGAGCCAGTCGTCCTCTTGGCCCTTATCGAGCGCAACCTCCTGACAGCCGAGCCAGAGCGAGAGAGCCATAATGCCAATGGCGTCGAAAGGGCCGGGGTTGGATTTGCGCACCCACGGCGGGTCCTCTACCGTTTGCTGGATGGCCCACATGGCCAGTAGTCCGATGGGGATGTTGATGTAAAAGATCCAGCGCCAGGAGTAGCTATCCGTAAGCCAGCCGCCAAGCACCGGGCCAATTACCGGTGCAACCACAACACCGAGTCCGAAGACGGCCTGTGCGGCGCCCTGTTTCTTCTCCGGGAAACTTTCCATCAGGATTGCCTGCGAAATAGGAGCCAGCGCACCGCCTCCAAGCCCCTGCAACACGCGCATGAACAGCAGCATGGGCAGGTTGATAGAGAGACCGCACATCAATGAGGAGAAAGTGAACAGAAAGATGCAGAACTGCAGGAAACGCTTGCGCTGAAAGCGATTGCCGAGCCAGGCGGTAAGCGGCAGAATAACGGCGTTGGAAATGAGGTAGGAGGTGAGGACCCAGGTGGCCTGCGAGTAAGAAGCCGACATGGCGCCGGCAATGTGGTTGAGCGAAACATTGGCGATAGTGGTGTCCAGTACCTCCATAAATGTGGGCAAAATGACAGAGATCGCAATAAGCCACGGATTGACAGAAGGTTGCCAGTATTCGTGCTCTACAGCTTCTTCGCGCTGCAACGTTGCAGTCGCCATGCCACTTACCGCTACTTTCTCGCTCGTGCAGGGTACAAACTGAGAAAATCTCGAACTGCTTCTCTCACACGAGCACGGAGCATCGATTCACTCAGTTGCAGGTCCGGATTCAAAGTTGCGTCAATCAGGAAATTGCCCAGAATCAGGGAGACGAAACGCGCGGCTGCTTTTTGATACGAAGGACCGCCAATCCGTTGCGAACGTAGATATTCCGCAAGCAGTCGATGGCCGCGCAATACACAGCATTGCCAGAGTTCCCGCGCCAGGCCGGGAAAGTTATGCGCCTCTGCAACCAGAATTTTGTACAGCGCCAGGAACCGTGGGGCACTGAACAGAAGCAACGTCCGACGGCCCATATCGGCCAATACCACCTGCGGGGGAGCATTGGATTCGAGATATTCGATATGGTGCGAAAAGAGTTCGTCGGTATGCGAGCGGATAACCGCTACAAACAAGTCTGACTTACTGGGAAACAGGCCATAAAGCGTCTGCTTTGATGTACGGGCACGGCGGGCAATCTCTGCGGTGGATGCACGTTGAAAACCCTTTTCTAGAAATACCTGCGCTGTACTGTCTAATATCCGTTTCCGGTCTGCCTCATTCAAGGGAGGCCGGCCTCTTCCCTGTTTCGTGCTCTTTGTCTTTACGAGCATTTTAGTACCACTTAGTACATTTATTACAAATGAAGTATATTCCCAGTCGGTCTGCCTGTAAACTCGGCGTCTCCCACAGCTCAAGTGTGTCGGCAATTGCAATCGCGGCATAGCTCGGCGCTGTGCTTCCGGCTGTCTCAAATTTTTTGAGCATTCACATCGGCAGACCATCTCCGATGTATGAAAATTAAGCAACGGAACTCACAGACAGTCTGGGCGTGCTACTCAGCCCCGTCGAAGGGGGTTCTTGGAAAGGAATAGACAGGACTTCCCTTTTGTTCACCAGGTGAGCGCGTGAGAGATTGTGCCGGATCTGCGGACGGCTCAATGCAAGTGAAAACCATTCCGCAGCGTGACAGAAACTCGAGGAGAAAATAATGAAAACAAGAAAACTCAGCTCCGCCGTACTCTGCCTCGTTGCAGGCATGATCTTTGGCTTGCTTCCTACGGCCACAGTGCATGCTCAGCCACTAAGCAGTGCTCCGGCAAAAACACATGCCGCGCCCAAAGCACCGGCGGCCGCCAGCACTCTCGTGGACATTAACTCGGCCACCCTTGACCAACTCAAAGCGCTTCCTGGTGTGGGTGATGTTTACGCAGGCAAGATTGTTGCCGGCCGTCCTTACGCCAACAAGACACAGCTGAAAACCAAGGGCATTGTGCCCGCGGCCACCTACAGCAAGATTGCCAACCTCATCGTCGCCAAACAGCCGGCGAAGAAAAAGTAGACTTCACGCTGCACGCAGAAAAGAGAAAGCCCCGCCGCAAAGGTGGGGCTTTCTTGTTAAAGCACAACCAAACGTTGCCTGAATGGCAAGTTCAGTCGTAGTATTCGAGACCGAGGTGCGTGATGAGTTCCGCTCCCATGATGTGCCGCAGCGTATTCTTCAGCTTCATGAGCTGAATGAACAGGTCGTGCTCGGGATAAAGCCCTTCGGCCACCTGCGGTGACTTCAGGTAGAAGCTGAGCCACTCCTGAATACCCAGTGAGCGCAGGCTCGGTGTGCGCTTAGCCAGGTCAAGGAAAAGAACCAGGTCGAGCGCAATGGGCGCGGCAAGGATGGAGTCTCGGCAAAGGAAATCGACCTTGATCTGCATCGGATAACCGAGCCAGCCAAAGATGTCGATGTTGTCCCAGCCTTCCTTGTTGTCCCCGCGCGGCGGGTAGTAGTTAATGCGGACCTTATGGAAGATGTCCTTGTACAGCGCAGGATAGAGTTCGGGCTGGAAGATGTACTCCAGCGAGCCAAGCTTGGATTCTTCCTTGGTCTTGAACGATTCCGGATCGTCCAGAACTTCACCGTCCCGGTTGCCCAGGATATTGGTCGAGTACCAACCGGAAACGCCAAGCAGACGTGCCTTGAAGGCCGGCGCAAGAACGGTCTTCATAAAGGTCTGCCCAGTCTTGAAGTCCTTTCCGCAGATGGGGGCTCCATTCTTCTTTGAAAGCTCGATCATCGCGGGAACGTCGACCGTCAGGTTCGGTGCGCCATTCGCGAACGGCACCCCTTCACTGAGTGCGGCATAAGCATAAATCTGCGAAGGCGCAATGCCGGGATCGTCATTCTCCAATCCCTTTTCAAACGCCTTGATCGTCTTGTGTACAGCCGTCGGCTCCAGAAAAATTTCCGTCGACCCGCACCAGATCATCACCACACGATCCACAGTCTTCTTGAACGCCTTGATATCCGCACGCACCTGCTGGGCAAGGTCCATCTTGTTCTTGCCCTTCTTCACATGGGTGCCGTTGAGCCGTTTCACGTAGTGCTGGTCGAACACCGCCGGCATCGGCTTGATCGTCTTCAGGTAGGGCTTCAGCTTTTCCAATAGTTCCTTGTCCAGAACATTGGCGTGCGCCGCCGACTCATACACGTTGTCTTTGAAGATGTCCCAGCCGGTGAACACTATGTCATTCAAATCGGCGAGCGGTACAAAGTCCCGAATATAGGGTGAACGATTGTCGGTACGCTTGCCGATACGGATGGTGCCCATCTGGGTCAGCGAGCCGATAGGCGTGGCAAGACCGCGGCGCACCGCCTCGACGCCCGCAATCATCG
This sequence comes from Occallatibacter sp., assembly GCA_035550015.1. Classification (GTDB taxonomy): domain Bacteria; phylum Acidobacteriota; class Terriglobia; order Terriglobales; family Acidobacteriaceae; genus Telmatobacter. Next base: position 45,656 of record DASZRJ010000041.1, read on the forward strand.
TTGTGGCCACTGCGCCCAGGCCAACCACCATCACGCCGAGCTTACCCTTGGCCGGTGCAACCTTGGCTGCACGCTTAACGCTATTCCCTGCTTTTTTTCTAATTGCCATTTTCGATTCTTTACTCCTCCGTTAATCGCTCTGTTCTGCCAATTGCGATCGTTTTCTCAAACAACGCCGGCGCTCAGGCCGCGTTGTCTTTCCGGCTTCTGCTCAGGTGGCTCCAGACGAACCAAACCAGGCCCGCCAGCAGCACCACTTCCACGCCCGTGTGGAATCGGTGAAACGCCTGCTCAAAGCGGGCATCGGTGTGCCACTTCTCGCCAAGCTTCATCCCTGCGTAAGCCAGCGCATAGCACCATGGCCACGAGCCCACAAATGTGTACAGATGAAATTTTCCCTGCGGCATCTTCGCAATGCCTGCCGGAAACGCAATGAACGTGCGCACAATCGGCAGCAGCCTTCCTACAAGCACTGTGATCGAGCCGTACTTTTCAAAGAACCGCGTCATGCGGTCCAGGTCGTGCCGGCTCATCAGCACCCAGCGGCCATAGCGCTCCACCATCGGCCGTCCGCCCTTCGCGCCAATCCAGTAGGCAACAACGGAACCCAGGTTGCAGCCAATCGCGCCGGCCGTGGCCACAATCCAGAGATTCATGTGGCCGAGATACACAACGTAACCGGCAAACGGCATGATGATCTCGGATGGCAGCGGAATGCAGGCCGACTCGATTGCCATTAATGCCGCCACGCCGCCGTAACCTCCGGCGTCAATCACATTCGTAACAAACACAACCAGGAGGGCGATGATCTTTTCGCTCATGCTGAAGCGAGTATATCGACCGGCGGGTGCCGTTCAGCCGCGCCGCGCCGCACGCGGAATCAAAACGCACAATCCCCGCATATTTCCTGTAGTGCGTAACAGTATATTTATATAAGTGACTATGATTTATATCAGTCACTCAATCCCATCAATCCTCGGAGGCGCTACAGTGGCAAGAAAATACTCCATGCGCTGCTCCATTGCGCGCACCCTCGACATCATTGGCGACCGCTGGACAATTCTTATCCTGCGCGATCTGTTTCTTCACCCCACGCGCCGCTTTCAGGACTTTGAAGCAAGCCTGCCAGGACTGACACCGGCTGTGCTCTCCGCCCGGATCAAGGAACTGACCGCCCACGGAATCCTTACCAGCCGTCTCTACTCCCATCATCCGCCGCGCCCGGAGTATCTGCTCACTGCCAAGGGCCGCGCCCTCAATCCAATTCTGATTGCCATGAAGGCGTGGGGCCAGCAATACGCGCCTGCTCCTGCCGCCGCTGCCAGCCTCGAGAGCGATCTGCGCATGTGACTTGAAAGCACCGCGCACACGCTTGCTACCATGAAGGTATTCACGTGTGAGGTGATTCTTGTCAGAGATTCCCGCTGTTCCGTTGACGCTCGAAGGTTCCGCAGCTCTCCATCAATTCTTCCGCTTCAACTGGACCCAATGGCGGTCCTGCGCGGACGGCGAACGTACGGAGATTCTTACCGAATTTACAGCCCTCTTGAAGAAGCTCGAAAGCAACACCGCCGGCAAGGTGCAAACTGCCCTCTTCTCGCAGCTCGGCCACAAAGGCGATCTCATCCTCGTCCACTTCCGCGATTCATTCGACGCGCTGAATCAGGTCGAACTTGACCTGGCACAGACACGGTTCTACGACTTCCTCGATCTGCGCCACTCTTACGTCTCCGTCGTTGAGCTTGGACTCTACGAGTCCAGCCGTAAAACCTGGGACGCAGCCGCGGCAAAAGGATTTGAACCTCACACTCCCGAGTGGAACGCCGACGTCGAAGCCTCCATGCAGCGTGGCGCAGAGGCCATGAAGTCGCGCCTCTTCCCTTCTATGCCCGAGGCAAAATATCTCTGCTTCTACCCCATGGATCGCAAGCGCGACGAGGTCAAAAACTGGTACACCGTTCCCTTTGCCGAACGTCAGCGCATGATGCACCTGCACGGCATGATCGGCCGCCGCTACGGTGACGTCGTCAAGCAGATCATCACCGGCTCCATCGGCATGGACGACTGGGAGTGGGGCGTCGATCTGTTCTCCAACGACCCCGTCGTCTTCAAGAAACTGATCTATGAGATGCGCTTCGATGAAGTCAGCGCAGAGTACGCGCTCTTCGGCCAGTTCTTCCTCGGCGTCCGCCTGCCCATCGACAACCTCGCCAACTGGACCAGCGGCAAGCTCTGACTAGAGATGCGACATGGATATACGGATTGATTCTATTGGGATCACAGCTTCTGAGTTCAATGAACTTGAACGATTGACTGCGGCATAAGGGCAACATCAAAGCAATCTTCGGTGTGGACTCCAGCGGTGAAACTTTCGCAACTCGAAGAAACGGTACGACTCCAATGTTGGAAAGAATCTATGTTTCTGGCGTGTCTTCGATTCTTGATCGACTACAAAGAAGCATGGCGCGCTTCAGGGAAACGGGTGGGCGTTTATTTATTGACAGAGATGGGGCCTATTGGAAAACAGGTCGTTCACCAAAAAAGCACAAAAAATTCAATTCGCAGAATGGCGCTGGAAGGGCGGGACTCCACCGCTCCCGGGCCTTTTTTTGAGCACTTGGGATGAAATGAAACACTTGGAAGTCCATTCAACTGCTCGTAAGTTACGGAATAGCCAAAGTAAGGTATAATTGCCTTACCAAAGGAGCGCTGTCATGACCACACTGACCGTAACCGCCAAAGGCCAAATCACCCTCAAGCAGGAATTGCTGCGTCATATGAACGTTGCGCCCGGCCAGAAAGTAGAAGTAAATACCCTGCCCGATGGGCGGATAGCGATCAGCGCGCCTGTGAAGAAGGGTTCCATCGACAACTTCCTGGGAAGTCTGAAGCGCAAAGGTGGACCCCGCCTGACCATCGAACAGATTAAGAAAATCACTGAAGATGCCTGGGCTGGAAAGCGGTGAAAATCATCGCGGATACAAATGTCCTCCTCCGCGGCGCATTAGGGGACGATCCTCAACAGGAATTGGAAGCAGCCCGCATTCTTCGGCGAGCAGAGGTAATCGCAGTTCCAATTGTGTCACTTTGTGAATTCGTCTGGGTCCTGCGCCAGGGATACAAATGGTCCCCGCTTCAAATTGCCCATTCGCTCCGCGAGTTGATTGCCAGCCCTAACGTCCGGACCAATGTCTCCGCGGCTGAAGCCGGCCTGCAAATGCTCGAAGCGGGCGGTGACTTTGCCGACGGCGTCATCGCCTACGACGGTGCATGGCTCGGCGCAGATGAATTCGTCAGCTTTGACAAGAAAGCTGTCACACTGCTCAAAGCGCAAGGTAAACGCGCGCGGCTCTTAGGCCAATCCAAATGAAACCAAAACCGACGAAGCATCCGTCCGCGGTTAAAGTGGCCCGCGCTCCCCTCAAAGACCTCGCTCCCGAACGCATTGCCGCCATCCTCAAAGGACTCGACGAGGCCTATCCTGATGTGGAGTGCGCACTGAACCATCGCTCGCCGTGGGAACTGCTCGTCGCAACCATCCTCTCCGCACAGTGCACAGACGTGCGCGTCAACATGGTCACGCCCGCTCTCTTCAAACGCTTCCCCACTCCGCAGGCCATGGCCAAAGCCTCACTGCCCGAGCTTGAAGCGCTCATCAAAACCACCGGCTTCTTTCGCAACAAGGCAAAGTCCATTCAGGGCGCGGGGAAGAAAATCAGCGAGGACTTCGGTGGCAAAGTCCCACAAACTCTGGCCGAACTCATCACCGTCCCCGGCGCCGCGCGCAAGACGGCCAACGTCGTCCTGGGCGTCTGCTTCAACAAGGCAGAAGGCGTTGTCGTCGACACCCACGTCTTCCGCATCTCGCATCGGCTTGGGCTTGCCAAGGGCGACACGCCGCAAAAAGTAGAGCAGGAACTGATGAAGATTCTTCCCCAGGACCGGTGGATCAGCTTTTCTCACCAGATCATTCACCATGGGCGAAAAGTATGCGACGCTCGCAAGCCGAAATGCGACCAGTGCAACCTTGAGCAGTTGTGCCACTCTAAAGATAAGACCTGGGAAAGTTAGCTTTCTTCCTCGCATACGACAAAAGCCCGGCGCATGCCGGGCTTTTTAGTCGCCGAAGTTGAATTTCTTACTTAAAGTTTCTCGAAGAACTCGCAGACAGAACAGGAGATATAGATACCTCCGGGTATTCCGCGCTCGCGGTCTTTTACGCGCTTCACAATGCGCGTAGGCTTGCTGCACTTGGGGCAGTCGGTCGACTTCGTGGTGTCCATGACCTTCTTGCGGTCACCGGTTTTGGCAATTTTGGCCATAATGCTCTTTGTTTCTCCTTGATAAGTTGACTCTGCTCACACGCGCAAATCAGTATGCGCGCGGCTTCGACGGGGCACGGTCATCGACAGACCTCTCCATGTGGCGGGAGGATGCGGGACTCGCACTTCCAGTTTACATGAAGGTGAGTTTCACGAGGTTATTGCGAGGGAGTCGTCGAGGTAAGGTTCTCCGGTGCCGGCGGATTTCCAGGAGGCGGCGTTGTTTGTGGTTGCGTTGTCGCCGGGGCTCCCTGTGCAGGTGCACTCGCCGGATGAAGAGCATCGGGTAGAGCCGAAGGCTGTTGCGCGGCTCCATCGGCGGGCGTGTCATAACCCGGTTGATCGTTAGGCCGTTGCGCCGGGAACTGAACGGGCCTCATTACATAGGGATTTTTGTCGCGGGCCGCATCGCCAGGCAGAGCCTCACCTTCTCCACGCAATGAGGGAGGTGCATCTGGCGATTGACGATCCGGATCACGATGTACATCACCCATTTGAACCGTACGCACACCATGAGGATCTCCAGGCTGCAAGGGAGAGCCATCGGTCCTCATCATTCCATACACAACATCTCTCTCAAAGACTTCAACAGGCTTGCCAATCTTCGCGATTTCAACGCGAATGACACGGTTCCCATTGATGCGGACAAATTCCACATCTTTTGGAGGCTTGCCGTAGATCCACTCTTCAAACGGCATCTGGCCTTCCATTTCCCGCATCTTGTGGTCCGGTTCTCCTTTCGCAAAAAGAACCATATCAGTTGTCATTCCCACCAGAACGTGATGATCGAGAATGGCATTCTTCAACAGCGGCGGAAGAGTGTCCGTAAAAGCCTGAATCGGGGTTTTAACATCGAAGGAAATTAAAGGCGCGAGCAACGCCTTCACATCCTTGCCCGTCATTTCCGGCACACCGTCTTTGAATTCGAGCGTGAGGCGCGCACCCATCGGCTGGTCGGCATAAGCATCCTGCACCACCGGTGCGGTCATAGTCCCTGTGCCAAGTTGAATATGACGCAGAAAGCGATGCTTGAAGTCCGGACCGCCGTTAAGCAAAAAGACGATGCGATTGCGCTCAACCTTGACGTCTGTGATCACCAGCCTATCGCCCGGCTTGGCGCTCAACCCTTCTTTGGTGACCATCCCCACATAGTCTTCGCCTGCGGGCTTGAGCAGTCCGTTCGCTTCCAGCGTGAGTCCTTTATGGCCGCGCGGGAAAGGACGCATCGCAAAGCCCTGATCCGCCTGCAATACACGGACCAATTCCAGCTTTGTTTTGGTATTCAGGCTGAGCTTGGAGAGTTTCACTTCTGTGGGAGTGATCTGCGCATAGCGCCTGTCTACAGGTGCTCCGTCTGAGTGAACCCGTGTACCGGTACGTGTATCGATCGTGATGGCCTGTGACTGTACCGGCGCGGGAGCAACAAACGCGAAAGCCGTAACTAGTAGGCACAGAGAGGGCGCAATCTGGCACACACTGAGTGTCCGCGAAATGCTGCGCTGGCCGATTGCAGATGCACCCGGCATGGAGCCTCCCGTGAGTGGTACAAGCATGGCTCAAAACCACAGGAACTTTCAAGCGAAAGCCAAAAATTCACTTTGAGGAAATTGCAAGCCTGAACCTTGAAGAGTCCACAGCTTCAGTCTTCAACCCAGAGACCGCAATTCAGCTAGTTCGAAGGTGCGTCTGAGTTCTGCGTGGAGCCATCCGGTGCCGTTTGGGGTTCGCTCGGCTGAACAATCGGATTTGCAGCGCCTGCAATCTGCACCAGTTGCGGCTCCGTCGGCGCCTGCGAGCCCATAGCGGCTTCATGCTGCCGTCGCGCCGCGGCATCAATGTCCACCGGAATCCCTCCCGGCACGATGACTGGTGCGTTGTACTGGAAATCGAGATCCCGCGTAAGCGCATAGACCACAGGAACGGCAGCCAGCAACACCAGGAACGCAAGCCAGGAAGCATCCAGACCATAGCCGCCTCCGGTTAGCCACCAGGGACCCAACGGATCGCCCTGCACTACAGACGAATGTGAGCTGACGCCAGTCACCACGAGCCCAAACAGAACGCCGCGGCTCGCGTGCCATGCAAAATTCAGTCCCCAGCTCAGCCAGAGCGCACGTGTGCGCAGGTAGGCAATCGAAAGCAACACTGACAGGACCACTGAGATGGCAATGCTCGCCACGCTGGAACCAGTCTGCAAGGCCTGCAGAATAGCGTAAAAAACCGAATACACGATCACCGCGCCCGACGACCCCACCGCACGCTCAAGTGACTGGAAGCCGTAGCCGCGGAACGCGACCTCTTCCACAAGAGCCACTACGGCAAAGAAGAGAAAATTGGCAAACCACCACATCCATGCGGCGGGATGAAAGTGAAATCGAATGGCAATGCCGCCGATAACGGTAAGCGGTAACACGCAGACAATCGCCGCGGCCCAGCCTAGCGCAGCACCCAGCCGCGCCTCACCCAGCCAGCCGTGACGAAACGGAAATCCCTGTGTGGACAGCGCGTGTGTTTGCGCATCGGCCCAGCGGCCAATCAGCGAAAATCCGGCCAGCAACAGTATCGCCAGGGTGGATTGTTCAACGAGCGGAGTCCAGCCGTCCTTGCCCCAGCCAGGCGCAGATTGATGCGCCACCGCGCGCGCAAGGAAGTAATAGAAAATCGTCGCGAGAAATACGAGATACGCGCGAACCCTGCTCCGTGCAGACATATTCATCTGCAACACCTCGCACTGGCGGCAGGCTCAAACGAAATGTGCCGTCCCAAGAGGTCTTTCACCCAATCAACCTTCCGAGTAAAAACGTGCGATAGTGCGGAATTTCTGCTGCCGCTCAAGAACCAGATCGTCCACAGGCTTTTGTAGCAACTGGCGCAGGTGGCGCGTTAGCGCGGCGCCCAGTAATCCAATACCGCTCTCCGGATCTGCATGCGCGCCGCCCTCCGGCTCTCTGATAATTTCGTCGATACAGCCCAGATCCATCACCTCTGGAGCAGAAATGCGCATGGCCTCCGCCGCACGGTCCTTCCGCGAGGCATCGTTCCACATAATCGCGGCACAGCCCTCCGGCGAAATCACAAAGTAGAGCGCATTTTCCAGGAGAAGCACACGGTCACTCACGGCCAGTGCAAGCGCTCCACCCGATCCTCCCTCACCGCTGATCACAGAGATGGTGGGAACACGCAGCCGCGACATCTCCCGCAAATTGCGCGCAATTGCCTCGCCCTGTCCGCGCTCCTCTGCGCCCACGCCGGGATATGCGCCCGGCAGATCGATCAGGCTGATCACCGGCCGTCTGAATTTCTCGGCAATCTTCATGCAGCGCAGCGCCTTGCGATACCCCTCTGGACTGGGCATGCCAAAGTTGCGGCGCACGCGCTCCTTGGTGCTGCCTCCCTTGCGGTTGGCAATCACCATCACCTCTTCACCGTCCAGCCGCGCCATACCGCAAGCGACAGCTTCGTCGTCGCCAAAGGCGCGGTCCCCGTGAATCTCGCTGAAATCGGTGAAGATCTGCTCGATAAAGTCCATGGGATAAGGCCGCTGGGGGTGGCGTGCCTTTTCGACTTTGAGCCACGCAGCAGAAACGGGCTGCGCGGCCTGAGGAGTTGCTGTGACCTGTTCGCTCATCGCAATTTCGCTCTGCCGCAGAGCACGGCTCAAACCTGACAACCGCCCACCTGCGTGCCTAAGCACAAAGTCGATTGTACGAGCCGAAGCCGGATTGCACAAACCGGGTGAAATCAGACGTTAGACTCGAACTACATTATTAGGAACCAGTTAGTTGCCCCACAAGCCGAAGGAGCCACCATGCGAAGCACTCGACGGAGTTTTCTTGAAATATCTGCGGCAGGCCTGCTCGGCGCTGCTGCAGGAGGCACACTTGCGGAAGCACAACAGCCCGGAACCAGTCAGGCTCCTGCTCCGGGAACCCCGCCGGCATTCGGCACCGCTCCGCCCGTCGGTCCGCCCGTAACGGCAGATACTTTCCGCGCTGCGGAAAAGCTCTTCAACGTCGACCTCAGCAACGCCGCACTCGAAGAAGCAGCAAGCAATTGGAATCGGCAGATGGCTCCGCTGCTCGAACTCCGCGTCGGCCCTCGCAAAGTCGCTCTCGACGACAACGACGCGCCCGCCACGCTCTGGAACCCAGCCATCCCCCAGGCTACCGTTCCCGCGAACGCAAATCTGTTCATCCGCAGCACCGCCACTCCCGGCCCACTTCCCACGAATGACGAAGACATCGCCTACGCGCCCGTCCATCAACTCTCACGATGGATCGAAACGCGTGCGCTCACCAGCGAACGCCTCACGACGATCTATCTCGACCGTCTTGAACGCTTCAACAAGCAGCTCAACTGCGTCATCACCCTAACCCGCGACCATGCACTCGCGCAGGCCCGGAACGCAGACAAGGAAATCTCCGCCGGCCACTATCGCGGGCCATTGCACGGCATTCCCTGGGGCGCAAAAGACCTGCTCGACACCGCTGGCATCCGCACCACATACGGTGCCGAGCCCTTCCGCAACCGCGTCCCCGCCGCAAATGCCGCTGTCGTCGACCGCCTCAACAAAGCTGGCGCAGTCCTCGTCGCCAAGCTCAGCATGGGCGCGCTCGCGCTCAACGACATCTGGTTCGGCGGCCAGACCATGAATCCCTGGGCTCCCAAAGAAGAAGGCGCGGGCGGCTCAAGTGCAGGTCCCGGCTCCGCCACCGCCGCCGGACTCGTCGCCTTCGCCATCGGCAGTGAAACCGAAGGCAGCATCATCGACCCCTCCATGCGCTGCGGCGTCACCGGCCTCCGCCCCACCTTCGGCCGCGTCCCCCGCACCGGCGCCATGACCCTCTGCTGGTCGCTCGACAAGCTCGGCCCCATGACCCGCAGTGTCGAAGACACTATGCTCGTCCTCAACGCCATCACCGGACCGGACGCAGGCGACCTCGGCTCCGTTCCCAGCACGCTCGCCTTCAACGCCGCCGCACCCATTGCCGGCCTGCGTGTTGGCTACTTCCCTGCCTGGATGAACGAGTCCCCGGCGACCGGCGTGGACCGTGCCGCGCTTGAAACCGTAAAGAAGCTCGGCATGCAGCCCGTCGAAGTTAGCCTGCCCGACTGGCCCTACGACGCCCTCACGCTCATCCTCTTCGCCGAGGCCGCAGCAGCCTTTGAAGAACTCACGTTAAGTAACGAGATTGATAAACTCCGCGTGCAGGTCCCCGACGCCTGGCCCAACTGTTTCCGCCAGTCGCGCTTTTTGCCGGCAGTCGACCTCGTTCAGGCCGACCGCTTCCGCCGCAAAGTCGCCGCCGCCATGGCGCAGATCATGAACCACGTCGACCTGCTCCTCGTTCCCTCACTCCGTGACGAGATGATGGTTCTAGGCAACTTCACCGGCCACCCCTCGCTCACCCTCCGCGCCGGATTCATCGAAGTCACCGGAGCCCGCAGCGACTGGGCCCCCGACCCCCATCACCCACCCGCAAAATTCTCCCCACCCAAACGCGTCCCCCACGGCGTCACCCTCATCGGCCGCCTCTTCGACGAAGGCACCATCGCCCGCGTCGGCCTCGCCATGGAACACGCCTTCCACGTCGCCCACGACCGACCAATCGGCTTCTAACCAACCACCATCAACCCCAACCATCGACCTGTCATCCAGAGCGAACGGGGCCCCGAACGTTTTTCAGTTCGGGGGTGGTAAGCGAAGGATCCGCTGTTGCCATGCCTCTCAACCACAAAGAATGGGTGCCCAGGGTACCTCGCATTTGGACACCCGGGAATGATCGAATCTCTACCAGGGACTCTCATCCCAGCCTCAAAAACTCACGTTTGAGTTACCATGCGCATATGCGGATCGTTCTCGCAGGCCTGCTTGTCTTTACTGCGTTCCTTGCACAAACGAATACCGACAGCCTCCTCTTGCCACACCCGGTGCACCTCTTCGGCACAGTCGTTGACCCCGTCGGCAATCCAATCCAGGGCGCATGGTTCGCCCATGCCAATCAAAGAGACGGAAAAGCAGAATCGGATTCCAACGGCTTATTCACATTCGAGACCAACGCTCCATACATCGTCATTGAAAAGGCCGGCTATCGCAGCCAGCGCATTCAAACCTCCGGCTTTCACGATTCGCAAATCAAGCTCCAGCCCTTTAACGATCAGTTTCCTAAATGTGGTGACACCACTTCCCTTGTCGCAGTAAACGATCGAGTGACCGAAGGTCTCTTCTTCCGCAAAATTCCAGACATTGATTCAGACAAGCCAAATCCGGGAATAGATACCATTACGCGCAAATTCACCTTGAATACATCGGGAAAGAAATACGAAATCCTGCTTGGAGTAGGACCGATGTGGGCAGGCCTCTTGCCTTCCAATGAACTCGTTTGGAAGTCAACCAAATTCGAAGAAGTCGCATATGGAAATGAAATGGGCGAGATTGTGGACGCCCGGGGAACTTTGCCCGATGGAAATCGATGGCGTAACCTTGGCGCCTTCGAGACTTCGATCTCCTACGAAGACGTTCCACTAGCCGTCGCCGTCATTTTTGACAAGCTCCTCGATAGCGCCTGCTGGAAACCTATGCAGCTGGAACCGGCCTCGACCCCTTAGACAGACCGCAATGCCAACCACGATTCTGTCGCAGCCACAGCACCACCGCCCAGCCCACTATCTGTGCCGCGTGACCACATACACCAGATTCCCCTGCGGCACATTCACCTGCCGCAGCGTCCCGCCCTCATCCTCAAACCACAACGACCCGCTATCGGCCCCCACCAGCTTTCCATAGGAAGCAGGCACGCTGCCTCTCTGCTGCGCATGAATCAAAGCCGGGCTGTGCACACCCACCATGTATCCCGCCAGCAGCAACACCGCAACCACACCAATCCGCAAAATTCGTGATCCCATCCCCATGCCTCCCTTTTGGTCGTTTCTCTCAGAACGACGCGGAGCGGCACTCGAACGCTCCGAAACCAAAACCCTCAACTTGCACCAGCCCTGTACGTTGCGAGCGAACCCGATCAGGCAGCTTAGAAATCCTCTCAAGCTCATAAAGTCTCCCACTAAGTTCAATCCCAGAAACTTCTCCCACTTGATCGATTCCCTGTACTTCTTCTTCCGCTTTGCTGTTTAGCTAAGAGCGGTAAGTTATACAGACAATTGAGCCGAATCGTCGATTACATACTGTCCAACCAACTATCCACCTTACCCATGACCTCATGTTTTTCACCCCTGCATTCCGACCTTTTTGAAAACATCGAAAAATATAATTACAGAATTTCCGGACTTAGGTTAATATGACCCGGCAAACTAGGTCATGCATTTGTACCTTATTCACAGTCATTACGACTTAGAAAGGTGCGGCAGAACCTAAGTTGCTTACGGAAAGCTCGCTAGTTGAAGCATTTCCGTGCGGCGTCGGAACCTCCCAGGCCAACCATTCGTCATGCCCACTCGCTGCATCCGGCGCTTGCTTCCAAACGAAAAGCAATTCCCTTCTAGCTGAGCATTTCGTCTCCAGGTCACAAAAATTCCAACATGGGAGAAGAACCTATGAAAAAGCCTGAACTGGAATTGCTCTTGATCGATTGTGATCGGTTAAGAGCATTGTGCGAACGCATGAATCGCTGTTACCCCTGCGCCATCGACGCTGCGTCCGACCAACCACAAAATCGCCTGCAGCGCGTAAAAAATGACCCATTGCAGCCCGGGCCCACTCCGGAGGACGTTCGAAAAAACCTGCGCTATCTCAGCCGGCCATTTACACTTTCACACTTCTTCGGTCCGTATGACTCGGCAGAAGAACAACTAAGACAAGCTATCAAGCAGTACCGTGAGCGCCCCTGCGTCAAAACGTCGACTCTGGTTGACTTGGCGATCAATCGTGCTGGCGTTGGAGATCGCTCCGATGAAAAGCTCCTGCAATTAATACAGGAAGCAAAGCATCTGCTCGCCGCCAAACTGAAAGCGAAGAAGGGCGAAAAGGGCTTTCAGGCAGACAACGTTACAGGAGCCATCTTCAAAGATTCTGATTTCCACGGCTCATCCCTGTTTATGAATCTGTCCTTTGGGGGGCTGCTGACCGGCTATGTAAACCTGAGCGATTTTCACTTCAACGATGTAGTTTCATCCGCTCAACTTACCGCAAGTCCTGATGAGGTCGGTGGTCGCCTTTTCCTTTTTCAGAATGCACGATTCTTCGGCCGTTACGTCGGGCTGGATGCCAATTCTGGGCAGTCCACCAGTCTTTCCAGCATGGATTCATTCATGAATGATCGGACATCGTCCGTCCTGATCTACAGGAAATCGCCGAATGAAATCAGTTCCGCGCTCAGCAGCGTCGTTTCAACCAGCACAATCAAAAATTTGATTTCGTCGCAGAAGAAACTATCGCCCAGAGGAGAACCTGTTCTTACATGGGACCTCTTCCCCGATGGCAAGGACGGCCACCCCAATGAAACTGGGAAAATGTATATCTACATCCGCATTCCGGTGTCCGTCGCAGTTGACCATTGGTTTGACTATGATGCCGAAATCCGCTACTGGATATATCTCTACATTGACCAGAACGGACAACTCCAGGCATCTCTGGATTACTACGGAGCCTGGGTCGAAGGTGGTCTCATAACCAGTCATGTGCTCGACGGGTTGATGGCCCCCGATGGTATTCCCAGCAGCATTGATCAGGTCAGAAATCTTCTGGCTACAGCGACAAGTTCTGTGAATATGCTTTCAGGTCCGTTCATGTCCGTCTACCTCTTGCCTGGCCGCAACGAGGCAAAAGGCAATACAGACGACGACGTCACTGTCGTGTTGGTAGAAGGTACACCTCAGCCGCCCGGCCCCATTCTGTAAGACATCTGGCTGGAGATGACGAAGAAAAAAAGTACCATCGGGGAACATCCACATCGGCTTTCTGGTTGTACACATTCTTCCCATGGCCAACGATCTGGATTAGCCGGGTGGCACACCCTTCCCACCCATGACTCTCCCGTAACCCCAAAAAGTGGATGCCCCACCCTTTCGGCACGTTGTTTGCCGAAAGGATGGGAGCCACAAGCGCTCATACTTCCCTGCCAACGGTAAGTGCTCCCTACCTACCTGACCACTGACCACTGACCACTGCGAGGTGACCACTGACCACTGCGAGGTGACGATATATCGTCACCTCTTACCTGTGTCATCTATATAGATAAGCTCATTTTCCGCGCCCTTAAAATCGCTTAAATTTGGCTAATTTTCCTTATTGTGCACGCCCTACATATATATTCGACTACAAAATACGCGCAATTCCCACACCCGATGGTGTCAAAATCCGCTCTACTTTCCTGTGTCTCTGTTGATCCTTCAAAACGGCGCGCAATTCCGCGCAATTTACCCTCGTCTTGGCTCCAATTTTCACGTTTTTTCAGAGCACCTGGAACCTATCTCTTCGATTCCTTTTTGTACCCGGCCGTCTCCAGCCGTTCCTTGCGCGCGCTGCTGTAGG
>DASZRJ010000042.1:0-188682 GCA_035550015.1 Occallatibacter sp.
GTTGAGGTACAGGGTATCGGCTCGGAGTATTTCCTGTAACTCTCTTGAATAACGCCGTGAAGCCCCATGCAGTTTCATAGCCCAGAAGATCCGCGATCTCCACGAGAGGTTTCCCCATTGCCAACATCGGAATCGCCGCGAACACACGAATGTGATCTCTCCAAGTTTGAAAGGAAAGATCAGTCTCTCGCTGGAGCAGGCGGGTGAGTGTACGCGGGGAAATCGAGAGACGTTGCGCCCATTGTTCCAATGTGCTTCTATCTCCGGGCTCCTTGAGAAGCATCGCTTCCATACGGCGCAGTCGTACGTCTCGAAGTGCAGGAAGGCTAATCGGATGCACTGGTGTCCAATCTATCTCTCCGAGCAACGTCTCGATAATACGGGCATCCTGTCCTGTTTCGTCGTATTCGATTGGCATTTGAACAACACGAAGAATTAACTCGTGCAAAAGTGCAGAAACGGAAAGCATTCGAGGAGCTGAGGGCGCGCCAGGAGGGCAGGCATCCTCCCGAAGATAGAGCGTACGCATTTCAAGCGGCCCAACCGCTCCGGTTTGATGCGGATAGCCAGCAGGTAGCCACACTGCTCGCATAGGGGGAATAACCCAGCATCCCTGTTCCAATCTCAGTCTCATGGTTCCCGAGGCAGCGTAGAGAAATTGCGCGCGAGCATGACTGTGCGGTAACCCAGCGTAACCGGCAGGATAGTCTTTTGCCATCGCCGCAACTGGGCGTGGGACGGTTTGGAGAAACACATAATCTTCTGATCGCTTCGCCATGACCAGATAACCGTAGGAAGTGACGTGTTACAAGGAGCACGCAATCCGATGATTCGAGTATAGTTCAAACACGGACCGATTTGGTCGTATATAGTGGCTCCCTGCGGAAGTCTTTTTGGCGAAGCACCGCAGGAAGCCTGAGATCGACAACCCGAAGGCTGACGACTGTCTATCAATATAGACCTGCCGGGCGGCCCGAGAAGCGAAAGGACTGTTCGTGTTTGTTCGTGTCTATGTTGGCTGGTTGTTTGTTGTTTTTTGGCTTGCTGGAATTGCCTCCATTGCCTCAGCTCAAAATGCCCAGATCAGTGGTTTGGTTTCCGATCCGCAAAAGGCGGCCATACCCCGTGCATCAATCGAAATCCTGAATCTTTCAACGCAGATCAAAACCGATACGAAGAGCAACGGGTCCGGACTGTATGCCGCCCCGTCGCTCCCTCCGGGAAAATACCGGCTGACGGTGAGGGCTCCAGGATTCGAGACTCAGATCATCAATAACGTAACTGTGAACGTAGCTGGGAAGTTCTCGTTCGATGTCGTGCTCCATCCGGGAAGCGTGCAGCAAAGCGTGACCGTGAACGGCAACGATCTGGAAGTGAACACTACGGATGGAAGTGTTTCAACGGTGATCGACCGGCAGTTCGTCGAGAACATGCCCTTGAATGGCCGCAGTTTTCAGTCACTGCTGACCATTATTCCCGGTGTCACGGTCGTTCCCAGCACAGGCGTCGGCGCAAGTGGAGAAATCACGGTCAACGGCCAGCGCACCGAGGCCAATTACTTCACTGTCGATGGCGTAAGCGCCAATACGGGCGCCTCACCGACGGCAAATGGGAATGAAGCCGGCTTTGGCGGCAGCACACCGGGCGAATCGACTCTCGGCACGACGCAGACCATGGTTTCTGTGGAAGCGCTGCAAGAGTTCCGAGCTACGACTTCGACCTACGCAGCGCAATATGGACGTACGCCGGGAGGCCAGTTTGAGTTCCGCACGCGTTCGGGAGAAAACCAGTGGCATGGCGGCCTTTTCGAATATCTCCGGAACGATACGCTGGATGCGAATCGCTGGTTCAATGGATACCTGGGACAGCCGCGGTCTGAGGAACGTCAAAACGATTTTGGCGGAACCCTGGGCGGCCCGATTTGGGTTCCGCACCTCTACAACGGCCGCGACAGGAGCTTCTTTTTCTTCTCGTACGAGGGATTGCGCCTACGCTCTCCGCAGCCTGCGGTGGCGCTTGATGTGCCGAATCTCTGGCTGCGCGCAAACGGCCCCGACGTGCTCCGTCCAATGCTGAATGCTTTTCCGCTACCGGACGATTCGACGGACACGGCGGAAGGGACAGGCCTCGCCACCTCGACTGCAGGGTATTCCAATCCCAGTACGCTGGATGCCTACAGCCTTCGCCTCGATCACAGTGTGAACGACCGCTTCAAGCTCTTTCTGCGGCTGGCCCATACGCCCAATGACACAACCAGCAGGAGCTCCACCGACCTGGCAGTGGTTGACAGCTCGCGCAACAGTGTGAAGACCCTGACCCTGGGCAGCACGAACCTGCTTACGGCCCGGCTCGTGAATGAATTCCGCTTCAACGTTACCGGCAACGATATTGCCTACAACACGCAGTCGGATGCGTTTCATGGAGCGACTCCTTTTACGACAGAGAATATTCCCGGTGTCGGCGAATCTCCGTCCAATTGGCTTCGCTTTTCACTGCAGTTTGGCACGCTACCCACCATGGCACTTGTTCCGATCTCGAATAAGCAGCGCCAGATCAATGTGGTGGATTGGATGAGCACGAGTATCGGACGGCACACGCTGCGCTGGGGCATCGACTACCGCAGGCTGACTACATCGGAATACCTTCCGCCGTTCTGCGAGTACGGTTACTACTATGCTCTGCAGCAAGTACTGGCTAATGCGCCGCAGATTGTGTACACGTTCAAATTTGCCACTAACGCCAAACCGGTCTACCAGAATTTTTCGGCATACGTGCAAGATGACTGGAAGGTCAATTCGCGCCTGAGCCTCTCTTACGGTCTGAGATGGGAAGTGAACCCAGCGCCGCACGATGTGAATGGAAATAATCCGTACACATTTACAACACGGGACCTGAGTAAGCTGCAGATTGCCTCGAAGGATACTCCTCTGTGGCAAACAGCGTGGACCAATCTCGCTCCCCGTTTGGGACTGGCATGGCAGGCTCATCAGACGCCGGGTCATGAGACGGTTGTCCGCCTGGGAGCAGGACTCTTCTACGACACAGGCAATGCGCTTGGATCGCTCGGCTACAACAGCAGCGGTATTTTCAGTTCGGCTTCGCTGAGCGGTGTTGCTTTTCCGCTGGACCAGGGAACGATCGATCAGCTGCCTCCTCCGGGAATCGTTTATCCCTATGCATCGAGCTACGTAGGGTTCGATCCGCATCTGGCGCTGCCGTACACAATGGGCTGGAGCACAGCCATCGAGCAGGGCCTTGGAGAAAACCAGAGCGTTCGCATCGGCTATGTTGCTGCTCTGGGCCGTCAGCAAACGCGCGAAAAGTTCTATTACCCAGCGCTGCTGGGCAATCCAAACTTCACATCGAGCGGAGTGGTTTCGCTGATCAGCAACGGCGTTTCTTCCAACTACAATGCGCTGCAGGTTTCATGGCAACGACGGCTGACTCGAGGACTGCAGACGCAGAGCTCATATACGTGGTCGCATTCCATCGACGATGCATCGACCAATTTTCAAACCTATAAGCTGCTTCGTGCCGATTCGGACTTCGATATTCGCAATAATTTTCAGGCCGCAATCACTTATGATGCGCCAGGCAATTTCGCCAACCGGTTTGCGGATACGAGCCTGGGGCACTGGTCGCTGGATTCGCGTATCTCCGCGCGGTCAAGCTTACCGGTGGATGTTGTTGCAGGGTACGGAGTGGACCCGGCAACGGGATCGACCTACTTCATTCATCCTGACCGGGTTCCGGATCAGCCATTATATGTCTCCACAGCAGATGCTTCCGGCAAACTGCCGCCCGGCGGCCGGCGCATCAACTGTGCAGCCTTCAGTGTTGCCGGTCAAAGTTCCTGCGGGCCCAGTGCTCTGCCTGCCGGTACGGCCGAGGGCGATGCCGGCCGTAATGTCGCGCGAGGCTTCGATGCGGTCCAGGTCGATCTCGCCCTTCGTAAGGAATTCGGGTTGTATGAGCGCCTGCATCTGCAGTTCAGGGCCGAGGCATTCAACATCTTCAACCATCCGATCTTCGGTTCGATTTATAACACCGTGACTAATGGACCTGGCCGGTTCGGTTATGCGTGGAATACGCAGGACACGCAGCTTGGCGGCTTGAATTCGCTGTATCAGACGGGCGGGCCGCGATCCCTTCAGCTCGCGTTGAAGCTGCATTTTTGAGGAGAGGAGAGAATGATCACAACGCGCACGATTCGGCTCTGGTATCGCATCCACAAATGGAGCAGTCTGATCTGCACGGCTTTTCTGTTGATGGCCTGTATGACGGGACTGCCGCTGATTTTTCATGAAGAGCTGGGCGATATGCTGGATCACCATGTCGCTCCCGCAAAGATGCCGGAGAACACGGCGCCGGCAAGTCTGGACAAGATGGTGGATGCGGCGCAGCGCAAGCTGCCCGCACTTCATCCTTATTCAATCGCCCTCGATGACGACGAGCCGCGCGTGCTCGTCATCATGACGCCGTCACCTAAACCTGCTGCAAAGGATTTTCATTTTGTCTCCTTCGACGAACACACCGGACGCATGCTGGAGACTGGACAATCTGCCGCAGGGCCGCTTTCCTGGTTATTGCGGCTTCACGAAGAGCTCTTTCTTGGATTGGGGGGCGAACTGCTGATGGGAGCCATGGCGTTGCTTTTTGCAATTGCCGTCGTTTCCGGCGGACTTGTATACGGTCCATTTATGAAGCGGCTCAACTTCGGCACTTACCGGCAGGCCGCCCCAAGACGAACGCGCTGGTTCGATCTACACAATCTGCTCGGCATTGTGACGCTTGTCTGGGCGTTGGTGATGGGCGCAACCGGCGTGATGAATGCTCTCTCCACGCCGCTGTTCGGTTTGTGGAGGATGCAGGCTCTTCCGCCTTTACTTGCTCCGTTTCATGGCAAACCGACGCCGGTTCATCTGCGGTCAGTGGATGCTTCTGTGGCGGAGGTTGCCGCGGCCATGCCGGGCATGAAGATCGACTCTATCCTGTTCCCAAATCCTGTGATCGCCAGTCCCCGGCACTATGTGATTTTTGCCAACGGAACAACGCCTATCACTTCACGACTATCGAGCGCTGCTCTAATCGATGTGGAGACAGGCGGAATGACGCTGGTGAAGAATCTGCCATGGTATCTGCGCGCATTGGAGGTTTCGCGGCCCCTGCACTTTGGAGATTATGGAGGGCTGCCCTTGAAGATTCTCTGGGCTCTATTCGACATCGCAACCATCGCGGTGCTAGTGAGTGGCGTCTATCTTTGGCTTTCGAAAAAGAGCGCATTCGAAATTGAAATGGAGCAGGCGGTGCTTGCTGCATAGAAAGGATTGGATCCATGAGCCAAACACAACTCACACCCTGGCAGGTTTACCGATGGCCTGCCGTGCTTGCCGCAATCACTGTTGCTGGGCTTCTCTTCGCTCTCTTCGGAGACGGCGTGTGGGACGCCACCTCATGGATATTGCTCGCGATTCCTCTTGTTGTGATTGCCAGCAATATGACGATTAGAAAAAACACGAACATACGCATGAATCACAGCAGATTGTAGAAATTTATGACGGCTCTCTTCGGGAAGTCTTTTGGCGAAGCACCCGATGAGAGCAGAGATCGACAACCGGACGTCGCAGCATATTTCAACACTGCGCCGCCACATCTATGAAAGGCACGGCTATGCGAAAGCTATTTGTTGCACTCCTGTGTTCACTGTCTACCCTTGCGGCTGCGCAGACCCTTCCTGAGACAGTGTCAGGCCGAATCCTCGATCCCGCTGGCAATGTGGTGCCGCATGCGGCAATCACACTACGCAATGCGCTTAATGGGTTTGCCCAACATACTGAGAGTAATGTGGGCGGTACATATTCCTTTTCACATGCCGCGGGCGGGGAATATTGGTTGACTGTCTCGGCTGAAGGCTTTGCCCCACAGACGCGCTCGGTCGCGGTGAAGCAAGGCGCCTCCGAGGTGCATATCGATATCCGGCTTGTTCTTGCCTCCGTGCGGCAGTCGGTCACGGTTGTGTCCGGCTCGCGTGTCGAAGAGCTGCAACAGGACTCGCCACTGCCCATCGACGTAAAAACCCGGCAGCAGATGGCGCGCACCGGTTTTGAGAATGTGGCCGATGTACTGAGCGAACTACCAGGCATAGTCACACGTAACAACTCATCCTTTTCCGGCGCATCGGGGGAGCAGATCGACGGTATTGCATCCCAGGACATTCTTGTTCTGGAGGATGGGCTGCCGATTGCCGGAGCTCGCGGTATCAAGAGCGGCATCATCGATCTGGATCAGCAGAACATTGGCCGGCTCGACCGCGTTGAAGTCGTGCGTGGAGCCGCATCATCTCTCTACGGAACTGACGCCGTCGGTGGAGTCATCAACATGATCACGCATGTGCCACGGCATCCGTTCGAGGCGGGTCTTCGTCTTTCTGGCGGGACCCTCGGCCTCTTCGACGGCGATTTGGATCTGGGCACGAAGCTGAATAAATTTTCCGCCTTCACCGATCTCGAACTGCATCGCATCGGTTCCTATACTCTGCTGTCCGGCGACGAGAGCACGATTGGAGCGGATGCCAGGCGCTATGACGGATTGTTGAAACTGAAATACGCCTTCACACCCGAAGCCTCGCTGGGCTTCAGTGCAAATGGCTATCACAACGAGGCTACTGGAAAGACAGCCGATTTCTATGGAGCATCCACGACAGGCTATAACCGCTCTTACAGCACAGACAGCACGCAGAACTATGCTCTTACAGGCGATCTCCTCCCGAGCGCAACCACTGCGATTCAAGCGCGTCTTTATGAAGCGCGTTACGATGAGAACTCTTATCAGAGACCGCTTGGCGCCGATGGCACTCCGGAATCTTCGCAACTCGATTACGGCAATCTGTATGAGCGCTTTCACCGTGCCGACGCCACCGTTTCGCAGCAACTCGGCGGCTGGAATTTCCTGCAGGGCGGCAACGAGTGGGCGCAGGATAGTTATCGCGGCCTGAATCGCCTGGTGGGTAATGACACGGGACAGCAGACTACCACCGACGATACCTGGATCCAGGATCGTATTCAGCTATGGCGAAACCTGATCGTTAACCTGGGCGGACGTTATAACCACCACTCGCTCTACGGCGGCCATGTCGTGCCCAAGGTTGGCATTGTTTACCGGATCAATGATCACTGGACACTGCGCAGTGCATATGGCAAAGGTTTCCGGTCGCCTACAGTCGGCGAACTGTACTACCTGTTGGAGCACCCGGAGTACTTCTATCAGGTTATTGGTAATCCGACGCTGAAGCCGGAGCAGAGCGAAAGCTGGTCACTGGGCGGTGACTATCAGGTTGATCGATATCACATCGGCGTGACGCTCTATCGTAACAATCTGAATCATCTCATCGACTACATTTTTGCGGGCTTTCCTGCCAGTGAGGCTCAGCTTGAGGAATTGTTGGCAGAGTATGGCGTTCCAGATTCTTTTGGCGCCCAGCCCGGTCTTGCCACTTATATCTACACCAATGTCAATCAGGCCTATACGCAGGGAGTCAACCTGAAGGGAAGCGTGTTGCTCAGCCGTAATCTGCGCGTGGATGGCTTTTATGCCTACCTCGATCCCTACAACGTGACCGATAAGCAAACGCTGACGGAGCGCAGCCGGAATGCAGGCTACTTCCGCACTGAGTACGTTCTCAACCGGATAGGTGTGGTTGCCAATATACGCGGAAACTTTTTTGGACGCTGGCTGATCGACCCGGATACTGGCGAACGAGAGAAGGCGTACGCGCTCTGGAATCTCTACGGTTCGAAGACTATTCACTCCGGCTTACAGGCCTACGGAGCAATCGAAAATCTCGGCGACAGCCGCGACAGCATGCTCTCGCAACAGAACCCCACCTACGACCGCACCGATTACGGCAGAACCTTCCGCATCGGTATGCGCTACACATTCCCGCACGAATAGCAACGCAAGGAGAACGAATGAAGAGAGCCAAATATCTTTTGGCGGATCACCCTGGGCTCGGCCAGATTCGCGCATGCGTATGCGGCGCGATTCATGTGAACGTTGGGGCGGTCACGCTCAATCTCGAACCAATTGCCTTTCTGCAGTTGACAACGCTGATGGATAAAGCCGCAGACAGTCTCCTGGAGAAGTGGGAGTCATGCAAGGATGCCGAGGTCCAGTCCCAGATGTTGGGCGTACCTCAAAACCGATTCACGCATTAGTAGAAAGGGGAAGACTATGAAGAAGATATTGATTGCAATGTTTGTACTGAGCCTGTCCTGCGCCGCCTGCTTCGGCCAGACGACGGCGAACTCGAAGCAAAGACCTGGGATTCTCCTTCTGGCTCATGGCGGATCTCTTACATGGAATGAAGATGTCCGGCATATTGCGGACAAGGTCGATCTTTCTCTTCCAACCGAGGTCGCTTTTGGTATGGCGACGCGGTCTGCGATGCAATCAGCGATTGATCGGCTTATTGTGCGCAAGGTGACTGAAATCATCGCTGTTCCGCTATTTGTCAGCTCGCACAGTTCGGTGATCGAGAGCCAGAACTACCTGCTTGGTCAGAGTGCACAGATGCCTGAAGAGTTGAAGGATTTCGTCTCGATGGATCACGGAGCGATGGGGAAAGAGGGAGAGATGGGCCATGGCGTTACGCATGATCCTGCTGCGGCTGCCAATGCGATGAGGCCGGTCATATCGCCGGTTCCGATCCACATGGCTTCCGCGCTTGATGCTCACCCGATCGTTGCAGATATCCTTCTCGACCGCGCAGCATCCATCAGTTCCGATCCATCTCATGAGGTTGTAATTTTGGTTGCGCATGGTCCGGTTTCCGATGAAGGCAATAAGCTCTGGCTCAAAGATATGAGCGCTTTGGCAGACCAGATGCGCGGTAAGGCACAGTACGCCGCAATCGACTTTCTCACATTGCGTGACGATGCAGACAAGCCTGTGAGGGATGCGGCTACTAAGGAACTCCGTCAAAAAGTGGAGCGGGCAGCGAAGACAGGCAATGAGACTCTGATTGTCCCTTTACTGATCTCTTATGGGGGTATCGAAGGGGGCCTTCGCAAGCGATTGAAGGGGCTTGAGTATCGCATGCCGTCGCAAGGACTCCTGCCTGACGGCCGCATTACAGATTGGGTTGTTGATGAGGCTGAAGAGTTCTCAGCCAAATCTGCAGCGGCGAAGAAGTAGTTATTGCAAAGTCGATTTCCTCTTACGCGCGATTCTTACCGTAGGAGGAATAGCTTTGCAAAGGTACTTCGTTTGGAGTGTTGTGCCGCTTGATTGAGTGCATATGTATGAGGGAGTACGGAACGGGATGCCAGATGCGGCAACCGCACATCATGGATATGCTCTCGAAGCGATTACATGAAAAGTCCGGCTGTTCCATTGATATTTTCTACTGAAAGCAGAATTTAGAAGTGCATAGAACTGCTATGCGGCAGGCAAAAGGGGCAGGGTGCGGTATTCAGGCGGTTTGGACCGAAGGCAAGGCCGGAGATTGCTTCTGTGCCTGCAATACCTCTGCCCCGAAGTACGAGAATGTTGCTGAGGTCTCCCAGTCCGGGTGCAGTACCCAGCTTGAATTATGCCGGAGAGTTCGGCAACTCGGCATATCTTCGTCATGAGGCCTCAAGCCGGTTTGGCGTGTGGCTCACATGCCGCAAGCGTACGCAAAATTCTTTCCTAACCGCAAATGTGAATTGTTGTCTAAGGTGCTGAATGCAGAATAGGGACCACTCGGTTGTCCGGGCTGTGCTGGCCGGGGACAAGGAAGCTTACGGTGCGCTTGTCCGCGCGCACAGTGCGAGTGTTTTCCGGGTGGCATTTCGCATTAGTGGCAATGAAGCCGAAGCGGAGGAGATTGTGCAGGAAGCATTTTTGCGCGGCTATCAACAATTGGAGAGTTTTGAGAAGCGCTCCTCATTCGGAACCTGGATCTACAGGATTGCTGTGAACTGCGCGCTGAACCGGATCGGCAAGCCCGTGATTGAGGCAGAGTATCGCCACGGGGACGAGAGCGATCCTGAGCAGAAAACAGTACAGGTGGCGGCGCGCGACGCCGACCCGGAGAGATTACTGCTGGCTGGTGAGATGAGAGCGGCGCAGACGATGGCTATGCAGCGATTGACGCCGACGGAAAAGAGTGCCTTTGTGCTGCGACATATTGAGGATCGCTCTACGAGTGAAATTGCCGATGTGCTTGGGATTGCCCCGAATGCGGCCAAGCAAGCGGTGTTTCGCGCGGTGCAGAAGTTACGGCGCGAGCTTGCGCCGTTACGAGGGAACGCATGACGCATCTGAGCGAAGAGCAGATAGTTGATCTCTATTACGGCGAGGGCACGAGCGAAGCTGGAAAGCATGTGGCTGTATGCCGCACGTGCGCGGCGGAGTACGCAAGGCTCGAGCAGAGTTTGAATGCGATTACGGCCGTGGAGATTCCCCGCAAGGGCGAGGATTTCTCTGAGCAGGTGTGGCAGAGCCTGAAGCCGCAACTAATCCCCTATGAGATGAAGCGTGCGGGATGGTTTAGTTGGACGAAGTGGCGTTCAGCATCCGTTGCGGTGGTATGCATCGTGTTGCTGGCGACCGTGTTTGTGGGTGGACGCTACTGGGAGCGCTTCACCGCGAAGAAGGACACCGTGGCCACGAACCAGCACACCGCGCAACGTGTGGTGGTGGTTGTGCTCACCGATCATCTTGACCGCACGGAGCGGCTGCTTGTGCAACTGGAGCACGCGAACGGAGACGATCCAGCGCAGAATGCACTGATGCAGTCGGAAGCTCAACAACTACTTGCATCAAACAGGCTCTACCGCCAAAGCGTGAGCTATTCCAGTGATCCGGCGCTGGCTGGAATGCTGGAGAGACTGGAGGGCATTTTGGCTGAGATGGCAAACGACCCGAAGTTGACGCAGGCCGATCTTGAGCGATTACGCAAAGAGGCCAACTCCAAGGGAATTTTGTTTGAGATTCGGGTGATGCTGGCGCACATTCCGGACAAAAAGAGCGGGCAGGAGCCCACAAAGGGAGCAACGAGCATATGAAGTTGAAAGCTATTTCTATACTTTTTGTGAGTGCGGCGCTGATGGCCGCACCGGGAAGTTCCCTTGCCGCGTGGAGTTCTGCCGCGTGGCCCATGAGCGGTGCAAGCGTAGGCGCCGACGAGGCAAGCCTGTATGCCGATGGGACACGCGCTATTAACGATAGCCGCTGGGCAGACGCTGTGGGCTTGTTTGACCGCGTGGCTCAGATGCGTGGTGAGCACGCGGCAGGCGCACTCTACTGGAAGGCCTATGCGGAAAACAAGGAAGGCCGACCGGCAAGCGCGCTGAGCACATGCGGTGAGTTGCGGAAGACGTATCCGACCAGCCGCTGGCTGAATGAATGCGGAGCGCTGGAGATTGAGATTCGCGGCAAGAGCGGCCATCCCGTTTCGCCACAGACTGAACCGGACGAAGAACTGAAGCTGCTGGCGCTGAATGCGCTGATGCAGCAGGATCAGGCACAGGCGATTCCGATTCTGCAAAAGATTCTGAGTGGCAAACAGTCAGAACAATTGAAGAGCCGCGCGCTGTTTGTGCTGGCGCAGAGCCAGTCGCCGCAGGCACAGACGCTGATTACGCAGATCGCCGAAGGCCAGTCCAACCCCGCGCTGCAGGTAAAGGCGATTCGTATGCTTGCAGTGGCCAAAGGAAGAGGCGCCAGCGCAACGCTGGCATCCATCTACCAGCGCAGCAGCGACGTGCAGGTGAAGAAAGAGATCCTGCGCTCATATCTAATAACGGGTGACTCGTCGAAGCTGCTTGAAGTATCGCGGCAGGAAACGAATCCCGAGTTGGTAAAGACTGCGGTACAGACACTGGGCGCCATGGGAGCCAGTGCGGATTTGCTGACGATGTATCGCGCAAGCAACAGCACGGAGGCCAAAGCCGACATTATCAATGCGCTGATTGCCAGTGGAGCGAAAGGTGTCGCGTCACTACAGCAAATTGCAAGTACAGAGCAGGACGCGGAGTTGCGGAGGAAAGCGATTCGCAATCTAGGCATCTCCGGTGGAATGTCGGCAGCGCCCACGCTGGTTTCGATGTATGAGAAGAGTTCGGACGCAGGTACCAAGCGCGCGGCGGCGCAGGCGTTGTTCCTGGCCAACGACGCGCACGACCTGGTGACTCTGGCGCGCGGTGAGAAGGATGCAGAGATGAAGGGGTTCCTGGTGCAGCAGCTGAGTCTGATGCATAGTCCTGAAGCAACGACATACATGCTCGAAATCCTGAACAAGTAGCGAGGTGGGTAATGCGACGCAGTTTGATTCTTGTAGTGGTGTTCGGCGCGTCTGTATTGGCTGTGGCCCAGCAACAGCCGAAGGTGACAAACGCGCAGTTCCATACCGAGGCAGTGAATGGCGGGCTCTCCGCGACAGTGGCGCGCATTAAACATGTGAACACTCTGCAATGGCTTGGCTATGAGGTCGCGGCCACGCCGGGAATGCATTTTTCGATGTGCTCGTCGAACATTGAGTCGCCCACGAATGAAGGCTGCTGCGGCGTGTACCGCCTTGAGGGTGACAACAACTTCCGCTCCTCAGACGAAGACAAAGGCACGGAGGTGAATATCGACATTCTGGTTCGCATTGCAAATGGCACCATCGACAAGATTCGCTTTATTGGCGCGAGTTGCAGGCTGGATGCGGGTGGACTACCTTTTACGTGGCTGACGGGTGTGCAGGCGGATGACAGCGTGGCGTGGTTGTCGAACCTTGTAAGGGACGATAACAAACACCATGCGGACAGTGCTCTGGCCGCGATTGCCGCACATGCTACAGAGAAGGCCACGGATGCGTTGAAGAACTTTGCGGCACCGGTCAATCCGCTATGGCTGCGCGAGAAGGCGGCGTTCTGGTTGGGTGCGGGCCGCGGACATGATGGGTTTTTGGCGCTCAAGCAGTTAGAGAGTGACAGTGATCCAGAGTTTCGCAAGAAGCTTGTCTTCGATCTGTTCGTGAGTCATGACGCGGCAGCGGTGGATGATTTGATCCAGATGGCTAAGGCGGACAAGGATGTGGGCGTGCGCGAACAGGCGATTTTCTGGGTAGGACAGAAGGCGAGCAAGAAAACTGTCGCAATGCTGAAAGACACGGTGGAGAACGATCCTGAAGTGGCTGTGAAGAAGAAGGCCGTCTTCGCGCTGAGCTTGTTGCCAAAAGACCAAGCCGTGCCGGAACTGCTGCACGTTGCAGAAACCAATCATGATCCGGCGGTGCGCAAGCAGGCAATCTTTTGGCTGGGACAAACCCACGATCCCCGCGCACTCGCTTATTTCGAGAAGATTCTCAAGCCTTAGCTCAAGCAGAGAGGCAAGAGTGGGGTAGGCTTGTTGATCGCAGTACATCAGGCATCTACTACAGACTAACGAAGAACCCGGACGCAAAGTGGGCCGTCCATGAAAACGACGCCGATGCGTGAGCGGGTCCGCAAAGCATGCCGCAAATCTATTGGAGTAATTGCCGATATCTCCTGACGGCGGAAGCTATCTAAATCCATCGTTAGCTTCAGTAAGCTAATTCTTCGCTCTGTTCAAAACTCAAGGTACGCTAAAGGTTGAATAGTTTGAAGTCTCGAACCGAATCTCGGTAGGTGTTGGAATCTTTGGAAATGTGTTGCATGCAATTGGTCTTTTATTGAATGGCGTAAGGAGACCTTATTGCGAACCACTGTTCGGTGTTGCCTCTGTGGGCTTGAAGCTACAAAACGATCCACAAATCGGACAGACCAGTGATCCATGGCTAATCAATCAATGTGCGATTTCAGGAAAAGCACGCAATTTCAAGCTGCCAGCAAGCGCTCTTTAATAAAGAAATTTCATGCGCACGAGAAGATAATTTTATCGATTGGACAGCCTTCCGCTTTCGCTCTACAATCTGCCTACCAGCCATGCAATAACGGACGTCAATTGGTCAGACGGCGTCTAAACATATAGGCAATGAGCATTCGTGGGAGAGTGCAGCCTCGATCTGCCGCCGAAGGAGCAACCGCCCCGGAAACTCTCAGGCAAACGGACCACGAATCAGTTCAACTTCTGGAGAGAGACTCCTTCGTGGAGTCCGCCGATGGGATAACACTCTCAGGCACCAAGACAGAAGGGGCATTCCAAATCGGGCTCTCGCGATATGCGATTGAGGCTTGCCGTTCGGAATGCTGCTGTAAAGCATCCTGGCGGGTATCTCACTCCTCATTTGCACATTGCGAACAGATTCGATATTGAACAGCGAGTGTTCCCATATGTTGCGGAATCGTTCGAAGAAATGACCCGCAGCGACAAGTCGTCGAGTGGCAGTTTGTGTTTCCTATTGTTCGCGACCGCTTTGAACGCGAGATGCAGATTTCAATGCATCTCAGCAATTTGTCGGCGCTATTGCTCTCGTAATTTCGCTTTTTATCCGATTTGCCGTTTGGGTTAATACAAGCGGGATCGGGCACAGTTTCTTCCCGCGGTCCAAAGTCATTCTCGAACACTGTTGAGCGATGCCAGCCCCAGGCAGCGCACGGGCAGAGTTTACTCATCATTCAGCAGCTTGCAAGGAGGCCTTATTCATGAATCGATTCATACGTGTCATCTCATATGTGCTTGCATTCGCAGTCATAGCATTGATTGTTCCCCAAGCAAACGCACAAGCTACATATGGCAGCGCTTCAGGCATTGTGCGTGATTCCACAGGAGCGGTCATTGTCGGCGCCACAGTTACCGCCACCAACACTTCCATAGGAACCAAGCTTTCGGTTGTCAGCAACTCCGTAGGACGCTGGGTCTTTCCCAGCCTATCTGTCGGCGTGTACGACATCTCCATCGAAGCCAGCGGCTTCAAGAAGACCATCCACACGCACGTTACTGTCGACGTTGCTTCTCCGGTTCTGCTGAACGTCACGCTCGTTCCTGGTACTGCCGAGCAGCAGGTCGAAGTTTCAGCGGACGTGCCCATGATTGAAAAGGCGGACGCGGCGCTGGGAGGTATCACGGACGGCCGTCAGCTGCACGATCTTCCCATCAACGGGCGCGACTATGCGCGCTTCAGTCTACTTGTTCCGGGCGCGGTCGCCCGTTCGAGCTATATTGCTGACTTGAGCTTCGACGGTCTCCACTCGGTGCACAATCAGTTCTCCATTGACGGCGTGGATGCTTCGCGCGTCGACCAGCCCTACATGGCGAATGGCTATGAACGTGGCGCTCGTATGCTCACCGGTTCCATGGAGAGCATCTCGGAATTTAAGGTGCAGACCAGCGGTTATCAGGCTGAGTATGGCCGTGCCGCGGGCTCGCTCGTGAACATCGTTACCAAGTCTGGCGGCAACAACTACCATGGCGAGGTCTTCGAATATTTTCGAAACGACGCACTTGACGCGAATAACTATTTCGTCACCGACAAGCCAGAATTCCGCTACAATGACTTCGGCGGCAATATTGGCGGACCACTCTACAAGCACAAAACATTTTTCTTTACCAACTACGAAGCCTCACGCCAGCTTCTGGGCGTACCTACGAGCGGTACCGTTCCCAGCTCTACCGTGCGTGCGGAAGTGCTTGCACAATCGCCGGAACTTCAGCCAGTGCTCGATATCATCCCTGTCGGTGTCGATCGTGCAAGCGACCCTGACACGGCCGACTATTCAACCAGCGGTATCTCTAACGTGCGTGAAGACACAGGCACCGTACGCATCGATCATCATTTTGCGCAGAACGATTCGCTCTTCGGACGCATGAACATCAATGATACGTATGTGCACGGTCCGCTGTACGCCGTGTCATCATCCGCATTCGGCGTGAACGACAAGCAGGATGTGCCGATTCGTACCACTAATGTGGGCATTGGCCATCAGCACATCTTTACGCCAAGTGTGCTCAACAATGCGCTGGTTGGCCTGCAGCGTTGGGCCAGTATCATTGGCGCCAAGCAAGATGTGCCGCGCGTCTATTTCGGTACGTACACCATTGCTCCTGGCGACGAAGGCCTCTATGCGCAGGTTGGCAACAGCTACCAGTTCGGCGATTCACTGAGCTGGGTGAAGGGGCACCACACGTTTAAGTTTGGCGGCAATGCTTATCGCATTCAGGTCAACCGTTATTCAAACGCCAGCACCTATATGAGCTTCACCACTGTCGATGACTTTATTAATAACCGGCTGGCCTATGCGGGCGCTTCCGCGTCCGATCCAGGGCACGGTACCCGAGCCACGCAATTCGGCATCTATGCACAGGATAGCTTCCAGGCGGCGCACAATCTGCAACTCAACTATGGTCTGCGTTGGGATATGGAGACCGTGCCGCACGACAAGGACTATAAAACTCAGTCTTACAATCCGCTGACCGGCGAACTCTTCAATCCGGGTGAGCCGTACTTCAAGGGCAACCACGCGGACTTCTCGCCGCGCGTTGGCGTTGTTTACTCTCCAACACCGCGCACAGTTGTACGCTCGGCATTCGGTATCTTCTATCAGGCTTATCCGGTAGGCTTTGGTGCGTATAGCGTGCCCATGAACAACATCGCGGGCAACTACTACCTCACGCAGGGCGACACACCGGGCCTGTCTTACCCATTCACGAGCTACGTCACCAACACTTCAACGCCCAGTACGGTGTACGGTTTCCCCACGCATAAGCCGGACATTTACAGCGAGCAGTGGAACCTGAGTTTTGCAACCGAGCTGACCAACACATGGGCATTGCAGTTGGCCTATGTCGGCAACCACGGCATCAATCTGTGGCGTGAGATGGATGTCAATTACTACGGCCAAGGCTACACGCCTCGCCCCAATTCGAACTTCGGTGATATCTATCTGGAAGCCAACAACGGCTTCACCGTCTATCACGGCTTCCAGGCTTCACTCATGCGCCGCGCAGGTCACGGTCTCTACTTCCAGGGTAACTATACGTATGGGCACGTGATTGACAATGTGCAGGACCAAGGCCTATTTGCCAGCGAGCCGCAGGACAACAACAATATTGCGGCAGAGCGCGGTAACGGCTCTGGCGATGTGCGACACAACTTCACCTATTCGGTTGTATACGACATTCCGATGGGCGAAGGGCACAGCTTCCTTGGCACTGCGCCTGCTCCTGTTCGCGTGCTGGCCAGCGGATGGCAGGCCAACAGCCTCGGGTTGGTCCGCACAGGTGTCGCTTTCAATGTCACACAGAGCGTCAACACTTATGGCAACGGCGATTACACCAACCAGCGTCCGAATTATTCGTCGACAGTGAACCCCTATCTCGATCACAAAGGACCGAGCGGATGGCTCAATGGGGCAGCCTGGAGTTTGCCTGTTGATGGAACCTTTGGCAATTCGCCACGCAACGGTTGGTACGGACCTGGGCTTACTCAGTTCGACGCTTCTCTCATCAAGAACACCAAGCTGGGAGAAGGACGTGATCTGGAATTCCGCTCGGAGTTCTTCAACATTTTCAACCACCCGAACTTCGGTCAGCCTTACTCCACGTATGGTTCATCGAGCTTCGGTCAGATCTTCACAACCATCAACCGCACAATTGGAACCGGCACGCAGCGCCAGATCCAATTCGCGTTGAAGCTGCACTTCTAGTCCTTGTATCTGCGGCCAGCTGCCCTGGCCGCGACCGGACTACTCGCCGGGCGGATACGACCTTCGACGTACCGCCCGGATTTTTGCCGTACTCTCATCGCCGCGGAGTTCAATAAGTTATGCGTATCTCTCTATTGCTTGCACTTGTTTTTGCCGGAGCCACCCTCAGCGCACAGGAACTGAAAACCGTTCAGCCTGCCGACATTGCCAATATCAAATCTGTTTCCGATCCCCGTATCTCACCTGACGGAAGGGAAGTTGCGTATGTGGTGGAAACACCTGTAGACGCACCGGCTCCGAAAAACGAACATATCTGGATTGTCTCCACGGGAGGGCACTCAGCGCCGCATCCTTATGTGGCGGGGAGCGACGGCACAGACACGGCACCCCGCTGGTCGCCCGACGGCAAGTGGCTCGCATTTCTTTCCACGCGCAAGAATCCGCTAGCCGGCACGAGTGCGTTTGTGTTCAAGCTGGCCAATGTGGAAGGCCGCAAGGACGTAATACCGGCGAAGGATGCGGATAAGGACGATGCAAAAAACGAAGATGCGCAGCTTTGGCTGTTGCCCACTACAGGAGGTGAAGCTGTACCTCTGACTGATCTGCACGGGAATATCAAGAACCCCGAATGGTCGCCTGATGGGCGCTTCATTGCATTCGTGAGCAGAGATATGGACACGCCGAAGGAACGCGAAGACAAGAAGCGCAAAATCGACGAAGTCGTAGTAGATGATAACTACAAATTCGACCGGCTCTGGGTCTACGATCTCGCGAAGCATGAAGCCCGGCTTGTAACGGCTGCGGACATCAATATCGACGACTACGGCTGGTCGCCCGACGGATCGCAGTTCATTGCCCGTATTTCTCCCACACCGCGTATCGACGACTACTGGAGAGTTTCAAAGATTGTTCTTCTGGACGGAAAGACCGGCACCGTTACGCGGACTCTAGAGGAGCATGCGGGCTATGCGAAGCCACGCTGGTCTTCCGATGGACATCATGTGACCTATTCGCGCATGCGTCCGCTGCACATCACCGATGAGCACGTTCTTTTTGACCTCACATCTGGCAAGACACATTTACTTGAAAGCAACACGCCTGGAACTGTACAGCAGATGGTGTGGACGCCGGACGGCCGCAGTGTTGTTGCCGAGGTTGTTGAGCAAACGCACACGGCTGCCATCAAAGTGGATGCCGCAACCGGCGCCGGTACGCACATCGAAGGATTGAAAGGTATTGCTTCCTACAGAGGCGCCATTCAGTTCAACTCCGACGGCAGCAAGATTTCATTTCTGGCTAACTCTTTCAAAAGTCCCGAGGATGTCTGGTTGCTGGCAGATGGTAAGGCCGTTCGCCTTACGGATACAAACCCGCAGGTCGCTTCGTGGAAACTTGGCAGTGAACGCGAAATTTCATGGAAGAGCAAGAAAGACGGCAAGCTGATCTACGGTGTCGTTGTCTATCCACCTGACTACAAGCCCGGCACTCGCTACAAAACGGTAGTTCATATTCATGGCGGTCCGGAAGAAGCGTGGGTCAATGGATGGCATGGAGACTGGTATGACTATGCCGCATTACTTTCATCGCATGGCTATGTTGTTCTGCTGCCCAATCCGCGCGGTGGAGATGGCCAGGGCCCTGCCTTCGCCGAGGCAAATTACAAGGACTGGGGCGGTGGAGACTTTATCGATATCCAGTCTGGGGTGGATGACCTCATCGCACAGGGGATTAGCGATCCCGACAAGCTGGCGATTGGCGGCTGGAGCTTTGGAGGCTTCATGACGGCATGGACGGTCACCCACACCGATCGCTACAAGGCTGCAATGGTTGGTGCTGGCGTTACAGACATCTACAGTATGGCGACGACAACCGATATTTCGCCTAGCTTCCAGGATGGATATTTCGGCACCTGGGCCACAAGCCGTGAGGGCTACGATGCGCATTCGCCGGTGCGCTATCTAGCCGCATGCCACACACCTGTGCTCGTTCTGCACGGCGGTGCCGACTCACGCGTTCCCACATCGCAGGGAGAGGAGTTCTATCACGGGCTCCGCTTTCTCGGTCGCGATGTGAAGATGGTGATCTATCCGCGTGAGCCGCACATCTTCACCGAGCGCGAGCACCAGATTGATTCGCTGCAGCGAATTCTGGATTGGTACGATTCACATCTCGAAACCAAGTAGCACGGATCCTCCCCCGATCCGTGCTCTCCAAATGTTTGCGTATTCGCGAAAGGAATTTTGTGAAGAAACTTGTTCTCTCACTCTGCGCGATATTGCTCGCCGTTTTTTCGTCATTGGCTTTCTGCGCGGAGACTGCTCCCAAGCCAACAGATGCACTGCCTCTCCAGACTACTCGTACGGTTAGCTTCGATACAGACGAGGGAACGTGGCTCTCACTTGACGTCTCGCCCGATGGTTCCACCATCGTTTTCGATCTGCTTGGCGACATTTACACGTTGCCCATTGCTGGCGGCACGGCGAAGCCTATTCTTACCGGGAATGCTTTTGACAGCCAGCCGCGCTTTTCTCCTGATGGCAAGAGCATTGTTTTCATTAGTGACCGCGATGGCGCGGACAATGTCTGTACCGCGGCGGCCGATGGCACCGATCTTCGTCAGTTGAGCCACTTGAAACACGGCGATCTCGTTTCTCCTAACTGGACGCCCGATGGGCGCTACATCATGGTGGCACAGGATTCAGACGTTTTCGGCGGCCGCGAGCTGTGGCTCTACGACGTGCACGGCGGCAGTGGCATGGCCATCACCAAAGCATCTCCTGAGCCCGATACGCCGAGCGCGCAACAACTCAATATCAGCGGCCCGGTTGCCTCCTCTGATGGCAAGTACATCTACTACGCGGAGCGTCACGGACTTTTCGGCTACGACGCAAAGTTTCCTATCTGGCAGATCGTGCGGCGCGATCGCAGCACGGGCGATGCGGACGTCATTACGAATGAAGAAGGTTCCGCAATTCGTCCTCTTATTTCGCCGGACAACAACCTACTTGTTTATGGAACGCGTATCGACGCAAAGACCGGCTTGCGTGTGCGCAATTTACGTACAGGTCAGGAACACTGGCTCAAATTTCCCGTCGACCGTGATGAACAGGAAGGTATTGGAACGCGCGACATGCTGCCCGGCTATGCCTTTATGCCGGACGGCAAATCTATCGTTGTCAACTATGGCGGCCACATTCACCGTGTTTCAGTGGATGGAAAGACAGACAATGTGATTCCATTTACAGCGCACGTTGAGCAGTACCTCGGGCCACTCCTTAACTTCCCAGGCCACGTGAAGCAGGGGCCGGTTGTCAGTCGTCTTGCACAGGACCCAAAACTGTCGCCAGATGGTGATTCCATTGTTTACTCGGCCTTCGCGCATCTTTACATTGCGCATAAGCCATGGAAAACTCCGCAACGCCTGAGTCAGGACAACACTCCAGCCTTCGAGCCGGCCTGGTCACCCGATGGCAAGTGGATCTCCTATGTCACTTGGGACCGGACGGGCGGTGCGCTCTGGAAGGTGGCAGCAGATGGCGGCTCCGCGCCGCAACGCCTCACAGCAACTCCGGAGTATTACAGCGTTCCCGTGTGGAGTCCGGATGGAAAAACCATCATTGCGCTACGCTCTTCGGTGCGCGCGCGCGATCATCATGCTGTTGAATACACGCTTGGCCAGCAGGATCCTTCTGTTCCGGAAACATACATCGTTTCGGTGGATGTCTCTCCTGCGATTGGTACTCCGTCTGACAATGGTGTTCATGTCATTGATCCGGCGCGCGACAGGTTCGATCCGCAATTTACGGCCGATCCATCCCGCATCTATTTCCGCACCGGGCGCGGTCTTGTCTCAGTACGTGCGGATGGAAGTGACAGCCGCGATCTGCTTCGCGTGGTCGGTTTTGACACGCAGGGAAGGAAAAAGCCTGTTCCTGCAGCGCAGCTCAGCGTGAACCCAGCGGGCAATGCCGTACTTGCTCTGGTCAATCATCAGGTGTATTTGCTGGACCTCCCGCTTGTCGGTGGCAAAGCGCTTGAGGTAGATGTCCACAAGCCTTCAGAAGCAGTCAAGCGTCTCTCAATCGATGGCGCGGATTCGATCGGCTGGTCGTCCGACGGCAAAGATGTGATTTGGTCGCTCGGCGCCACTTTCTTCCGCATGTCTTTGGCTGACGTACCGTGGGAAATATCCAGGGCGGACGGTACGAAGGAAGAGAAGCTAAAGGGCGATCGGCCGGCATTCAAGCCGGAAGAAATCAACCTTGCGGTGGAAGAACCGCGCTCAATTCCTCATGGCGATCTACTTCTGCGTGGAGCGCGCATTATCACGATGAAAGGTGACGAAGTGATTGAGAATGGTGATCTGCTCATTCACGACAATCACATTGCAGCCGTGGGCAAGCATGGATCGCTGGAGGTTCCTCACGGTGCGACCGTGATGGATCTGCGCGGTGCAACTATAATGCCCGGCATCATCGACGTTCATGCGCACTGGACACAAATCCGGCGTGGCGTACTCGATCTGGACTCGTGGCCACTGCTTGCTAATTTGGCTTATGGCGTCACCGCTGGTCGCGATCCGCAAACCTTCACCAACGACATCTTTGCGTACCAGGATCTCATCGATACAGGCCAGATGCTTGGACCGCGCACCTATTCAACAGGTCCCGGCGTCTTCAAAGAAACAGATTTCCACTCTCTTCAGGATGCCATCGACACGCTCACGCGTTACAAAACGTACTACGGCACTAAGCTCATTAAGTCGTATGAGGTTGGCAATCGTCAGCAGCGCCAGTGGATGGTCATGGCGTCAGAGAAGCTGCACATGATGCCCACCACCGAAGGCGGCATTGACACACGCCTGGACTTGACGCACATGCTCGATGGCATGAGCGGCAATGAGCACAACCTGCCGCAGGTGCCCCTCTATAAGGACATTGTCACGCTCTTCGCGAAGTCTGGAACCATCTATACACCCACGCTCATCGTGAATTATGGCGGTCAGTTTGCATTGAACTACTTCCTCACCAACACAGAAGTGCACGACGATCCGAAACTCGAACACTTTATCCCGCATTATGTTTTGGATTCGATCACCAACCGCGGCCCTTGGGTGCGCAAACAGGAGTACATCTTCCCGCAGGTTGCCGCACAGGCTGCCAAGATTCTGCGCGCGGGTGGCGTTGTGGGTCTCGGTGGCCATGGCATGATGCAGGGCCTCCAATGCCACTGGGAGATGTGGGCTATGTCTGCCGGTGGCATGACTAACCTGGAAGTGATCCGCGTTGCAACAATCGACGGCGCAAAAGCCATGGGCCTTGCAGACGACCTGGGCAGTATAGAAAAAGGCAAGCTTGCCGATCTGATTGTTCTAAACAAGAACCCACTCGACGACATTCACAATACGAATACGATTCGCTTTGTGATGAAGAATGGCGAGCTCTTCAAGGGCGAAAATCTTGACCAAGTATGGCCGGTTAAGACGACGATGCTGGAGTTCTGGTGGGAGCAGGAAGTTGAGGATTTGAAAAGTACTAGCGCCGAAAAGAAAAATAGCACAGGCTGGTAGAGATTAATCAGCCTCAATATTCCTTGGAGTGCCCGGCCTTATATGTGCCAGTTTTTATGAGAGAGACTGATACATATAAGGCCGGGCACTCCAACCGATGCTGGCGAAATTCCTGCTTCACGAGACCCGATGATCCACTGCTTGAGTCCTCTTTCCGTGAAGTCACCGAATCGCAGAACTGACCGATGGCAGTCTCAATAGAATTTAACAGTCCGGGGTGAAACATTCTTGAGGTAGATGCGTTCTTTTACGAAATCAGCGAATGAGCGCATTCTGCATCCAGGGGGGAATCTGTCACCAGAAAATGGAGAGAAGATGCAAGCTACTGATTGTATTCAGAATGGTCGGGGAGAGAGGATTTGAACCTCCGACCCCCTGACCAGTTATCCTCGCGGATGTCCCGTAACCCATTTCTTATCAGTAATTCATATTAGTCCTCGCCTGAGGCAGACTGTTCAGAGGACACATCTGGACACAAAACTCGTCCGAACATTGAGCCAAATTGCGCGGCCACTGCCCTATCATCTGCACTCACGATATGAGTGTAGCCACCACGGTTACGCATCCCGAGAGTTGTCCTCGGGTCGTCGTGCCCGAGTCGTGTCTGCCGAACTTTGATAGGGGCCCCTTGCCTGTCCATCTCAGTCGAATTCCAATGGCGCAGGGCCTTGAGCCCTTTACCGAAGTGTTCAATGCCGAGTTTGTCGAGCAAAGGATTGAGCTTGCGCTCGACTACTTTGCTCTCTCGCCAAGGTCTGCCTTCCGGAGTCTGAAAAAGAAGCCCTTCGCGCTTTCCATTTAAGAACATGCGAAGGTGCTCAGCCAATTCTTCGGAGATTGCAAAATCTCGATACCCCGCCGCAGTCTTCGGAGCGACGATATAGCACAGGCTGACTGATTGCCAGACTGAGATAACCCGGCTTCTTAAGTCAATAGCCTTCGCATCAAGGCCGCAGACTTCGGCAGGACGCATACCCGTCTCTCCAGCAATCCACAAGAAGGTACGCAGTGGCTCAGTCGCCGCCGCGAACATTCTCATGGTCTCTTCCACCGTGTATTGCTCTGCTTCAGGCTTCACAGCTTGCGGGAGAATGACACCTTGGACTGGTTTGTGCGTGACATAGCTCCATGCAACGGCAATCTCCCACATTGCTGACAGTGTGGAAATGAGGTTGCGAATGTACTTGGGGCTATAGTTTTGTTTTTGGAGACCAGCCACATACCCCTGAATCACTTCAGTGGTGATTTCCTGCAAGGTGAAATCACCGAGCGCAGGGACAAGACGATTACGCACCTGCTTGCGCGTCGTGCTTTGCGAACCGCCTACCTTGTACGTCGGCAACACGTTGGCAATCCATCGTTCAGCGAATTCAAAAAAACTGACCCGGTGAACTGGTCTATAGGTTAGAGAGTTGACGGGTGCAAGCAATATATCGAGCGCCCGTTGAGCCTCGCGCTTGGTGGCAAAATCAGCTTTTGTACCAAGAACTTTCTTGCGGTTTACCCTTTCGACTTTTCCTCCCGGCAAAACTACATCTTCGCGCCACCTGCCGATGAATTTTCCCCGGATGAATTTGATACTGCCTTTCTGGTATCTCCTTCGAGCCACGGATGAATATCCAATCCGCTGATTCGGTTGTTGGCTCGATGACTCTGGCGAAAATTGTACCAGTGACCTCTGCGAGTTACTTGATGGACTTCTCTTTCTCCCTTTCGCTTGCACGTGGCAATCCTTCGGGCGTGTCACGGCCCTTTATGGATTGCCTTATGAAGTCACCTCGGAGTTGCCCTCGATTGCCGACAACGCAATCTTGGCATCGGCCCACCACGCGGTCAGAAACGCCGCCCTCTGCTGGAACAGAACCAGTGTGCAGGTCGATTAGCGCGAATGCTCGTGACCGCTTCCGCGCAAAGAATACTTAGGGGCAACATCACACAGAGATTTACTCTCTGGTCACGACTCCATCCCCCGTGGCTCGCAAAGGCGTGCGGCCACTATTTGTCTGCCACGACTCCGTGGCCGGTTAGTGAATCCGTCTATACGTAATCCGGATTGCCAACGACACGCCGAAGGCATTCGTCATCGACTCCGGCCTTCTCAAAAATGCTGCTTCACACGCATCGGGTTGTTGTAACCAGCCGGAAGATGCTGCTGCAAATCCCGCTTGATGTAATGCTTCACCCCAAGTCGCTCGCACAGGTCAACCATTCGCAGTGTGTAATCGCGCCAGTCTGTTGTGCGAGTGTATTCCCCGAGGTAATTCGCTCGGCCAATTTTGAAGAGGTCAACGAATCCGTGTGTGGCTTCTACGATTGCCAAGCTGGACTCAACATCAAGCGTTGGCTCTAAGCTGACCCAAGTGAAGATGCCCTTTTCGTGAAATGCCTTCAAGGCCGCAATCCGGTCATCAGGCGAGGCAGCATGGCGTTCCCATTTCTGCTGGAACGACACATCGAGACTCGTAAGTGTTGAAGCGAAGCAATCTCGGTCAGCCCGATAGAGGTCGATGTCTACCAGCGCCCGTGTTCCGCCCTTGGTCAGCACACAGATGCCCATTCCATGCTGTTGCACAAGTTTCAACGACGGGCGCGTCAATGATGTGTCGAAGGGCGAGTAGACATCCGTGGTGAATGAGAAGAACACCTGCTCGGTGATTCCCGCCGCCTGATACTTCCGGGCATCCTTTGCGAGATGCTTCAGGAAGTCGGGACGCGCCGTGGCACCAGCGTCAAACACAGGGCGCTTCATCTTTAGCATTAGCGGCACGTAGCAGTAGGAGCAACCATGTCCGCATCCGCGATAAGGATTCGCGGCGAGTGGAGCATATTCCCCTGCTTGTCCCTTCGGCGCGTAGATGTATGAACAGCCGGAGAGGCCGATGCTCTCGGGCATGGGTTCGATGGTGACGAGTGTTGGCTCTTCTGGCTCACACCCTGAAACCGCGATAGTGGAGGACACGCCATCCGCTAACGGCTTGGGTTGAGATTCGCCCTCAACAGCATTGCCAGAGTCGGCTGGAGACTGAGCTAGAGAAGCAGGAGGAATCCTTCTCTCCAGTATCATGCCGGGCGAATAATCCTCGTTGGTGGCTCTCACACCAAGCTGGTGGTCAAGGTCAAGTTGCATCTCCGCTTCAACATGTTTTCGCGAAAATCTTTCTACCCACGGGTCTTTATCCGAACCACGGATGGGTTTGCCCATGTAAGTTTTGCAACCAGCGGCGAGTAGAATACGCATCTCGTTCTGATTGCGTCGGTCACGGCGAAGTTCCATGCTGCAAGCATCCCAATTCAGTCCGCTCTTACGAGCATGTTCGGGACGCTTGGCTACTCGGTCGCCCAGTACCTGCATTCGCCTGTCCAGTTCCTCACGCTCAGTCAGGTGGAAAGCGATAGTCTCAATCTGCTCCGCGTATTCATCAAGGTAATGGCAGTGCCATATCTCGTCAGAGATGTCTGTCAGTAACTCGGCGAGTCTCGACAATGAGAGAGGTTCATAACCGTCCTCCCCTGCATTTAGCGCAACCCCATCAGGGAAGCGATTGCAGAGGCACCGCTTTGTTGGCTCCGGCTTTAAGTCCCAGTCTCGTGCTGGTAGTGTTTCTTTGGCTTTAGCCTCGACATTTCGCAGTTGTGCCGGAACTTTCCTCAGCGGCAGATAACTGTTGTAGTTGCGCCTGATGAGGTCATCGGGTATCAAATGCGCCTGTAAGGCTAACGAATAACCCTCACTCTGGCATTGAAGATACAGATATACAGCGGACAGCCAAGGTATCAAAACCGAGTCGGCAGTAACGTGTTCACCTTTGGTGATGGTTTCTTGAGGTTCCGCATCCAACAGCCCCTCGTCAATCGCCAGTTGAGTTGACTCAACCAATTCCAGCGCGTTAGAGATTCGCCTCTCACCATCACGGGTGGGGTTTACATCGGTCGGGCCGGAGCCATCTGTCAATTGCTTATGGATTTCCTTCAGCCTCTTCGTCAGGAGTTCCTTGGGTGACTCAAGCACTACGGGGACCGGGGTATCCCCATCACCTTCATCCGCGTAATCCGTGGTGGTGCCGTCCGTCAACTCTGGAAGGTCATCGCCGTCCTGATACTCCTTCAGCTTCCTCTTGAACGTGCTGAGACTCATCTTCATTTGCTTCTGAAGGTGCTTGATGAGTCTGTCACGCCAATCAGTCCACGAGGGCATACCCGTGACGTGCATGAATCCACGCTGAGAGAGAAGCGATTGCATACGGTCGGCAAGAGGCAATAGCTCCTCATCGAACCGACGCATCACCTTCTCGTACTCTCCCGTGAGTTCATCGGCCTTGTCATATACATCCTTGTTCAAGGCTTCGAACTCCTGCATGAGTGCAAGCGGGTCTTCTCCAGCCTTTCCCGGCTCAAATGAGCCGAGCTCAACACAGACTGGCAGAGTTTCTGAGGAAATAATTTCTGGTTCAGTCATCAGTCTTCCTCCTCATCTTCGCGGCAATCGTTGCAGCGGAGGTCATCCGGGTCATCTAACTTTCCACCACAGTCAACGCATGTTGAGCCGTCGTGCATGTCGTCGTCTTCGGCGTCACGCTCGTCAATCAATGTTTGAATTGCGTCTGCGACATCCTTGGGCAACGTTTTATCGGCAGAGAACCACGTTCTCAATACAGTCCACATTTCCGTGTTCATTGCTTACGCCCCTCCCATTACGTCCATCGCTGCCAAACGCACATGCTCACAGATGGCGAATTGTTCACGGGTCTTTGTGTCAGTGGCGAGTGTGTGCACCACCCTTTTGCCGCGTTCCAGCTTATGCAGACATGGGTTGCACACGTCGTATGCGCTAAACTTGAGCCGAGCATCGATGCTTCCATCCAAGTTGCCGTTCGTGTCTTTGCCACTCTCGAACAAACATGTAATAGCCATGCCTTCAGGAATGAGCCCTTGTGAATTCATCCCGTCAAGCATCTTCGTGATGAAACCTTGTTGCCTCATGCTCCGCACTGCCTCTTCAAGGCCGGGCTCAATCAAAACTTCAATGTGCTGAGTTATTTTCATAACTGCCTCCTGTGCTTCTTAAAATGACAGCCTTGGGAGGATTTATTGGCCATCAGTGAAAAGTGGCTTACCACAAGCACAGAGAAACCCGCGTCACTATTGGCGATTCGTTGACGCGGGTCGTTGATTGGGAAAAATTGAGGCTTACTTCGGCCAGCCAAATTTCTTAGGCTGGAACGTTTTCAGGATGGAGCCGTCGTCCCCTACGCCTTTCGATATGGCCATGAATTCGGAGAACATCGCTTCCTGTGTGGCTGCTTTACGGGCGTCCGCAACCGCAACCTTAACAAGAGGCTCCTTCATAAGCCGCTCCCATGTGCCAGTCCCGCGAAGTTTTCCCGGTAACGGAACATCTTTCTCATCGAGGGCAGAACATATCTCTTTCGTGGTCGCTCTTCGAAGCAATAGGCGGCGAACAGAGGCGTGCTTCAAGAGTAGTCCCGACGTACCGCTCCGCTTGCTTTCACGTTCAAGCTCCCGCCCTAGCTGCATCCCCCTGACGATACCTAAGGCCATCATTGAGGCCCCGAATTCGCTCAGGAGTGTGTCAGATATTTTGGACTGGTCTAATCTCCGTTTGATTTGAGTGTGCCGCATTGTCGCGTGCTTCCATAAACGCTGGAACCCCGCACGGGTCTTGCAGCGGCTGACAAGCACCCAAACGTTTGTGTAGAGGTTTTCAACTTTTTCGCCGTTGGCTAGTTCCCACATCTCCACGAGTGAAAGTTCCGCTTTGCTCTTTGGCATGGCAAAGATTATAGGAACGACGACCGTACGTAACTGTGAGCAACACAACGATGTGAACCAAGGTTGACAAATGAATAGCGAGGTTTTCACCTAACCGTCACGGGCTTCTTCTTCTTTCGGGTTACATCGCGGTGGTGAAACTGGCCAACAACGCGATGTATACCGCAAAGACAGAGCACGGTGCGGATTCGTTTAGACGAGTTCATCGTCATCTTCCTCCGCGTCCAAGGAGCTTGTTGTTCTGTGTTTGCGGTCAT
This sequence comes from Occallatibacter sp., assembly GCA_035550015.1. Classification (GTDB taxonomy): domain Bacteria; phylum Acidobacteriota; class Terriglobia; order Terriglobales; family Acidobacteriaceae; genus Telmatobacter. Next base: position 29,211 of record DASZRJ010000042.1, read on the forward strand.
ATTCCCGCTTGCGGTATTCGATGTCTGCGGGTGCATCACCGCAGTTACAGATTTCATAAGCCTTGCCACACATGTCACAAGGTGGATACTTCGAAGTCGTCTTGCTCTCGTCAAGGAATTGAATTTCTTCCTCGGTGACTTCATCAGATTCAACCTTGGTGTACTTCTTGCCCTTCAGGGTCTTGGTCTCAGACTCACCCAACACACCAAATACAACCTCATAGCTGTAGCCTGTGGTGGTGGTGCTACGCTTGCGAAGGATGAACCCACGGTCTGTAAGAAGCTGCATGTTCCGCTGGATGGTCTTCCAGTTGGACTTGAGGTTGTTTTCATCGGCGATGGTCTGGAACGAGACGGGACGGCCAAACATGACCACGCCATACGTGACGCCATCCTCTACACGGGTATCTGTCACCTTGTCACAGAGCCACCAATAGAGCAGGATTGCGTTGGCACTGCATCCTTCCCAGTCAGAAGCGGATAGGTGCAGGTTGTACAGCTTGGCATACATCTTAGGGTCAACACGTATACCCTGCTTCTCCGGTTCATCTTGCGTTGTAGTTTTAACTTGTTTTGGAGGCATATGTTTACTTGCTCTCCTTCTTGTAACGGGAAAGGCCACTGGCTTTGGCCAGTTTGCACACACGGACAATATTGGTCTTGTTCCGGTAGGCAATCTCAACGTACGTGAGTTTGGGGTTGGTCTGAAGGAGGTCAGCAAGGATGGTCTCATCAGGGATGGTTGGTTTGCTCTTACGAATCTCGGCAAGACGGGCACGACCCCTAGCCAAGTTCTGACAGAGTTTTTCGTATGTCATGTGATTAGGCATTGTGTGATTTTTTCTCCTCTTACTGGTGCAGGAGAAAGTCAAATAATCGACTCATTCACACGCGTTGGTATTTTCGAGTAGTACATTTTGTGGTGTTAGTCGGACAACGCAACATATTGTGTTAGGTCACAGGTGTCCTAACGTATATGACACGGGTGTCATAGGGTATAGGACAGCGGAGGGATATATGTATAGGTCACGGGTGGGATATACATATATGACACCTGTGGGGTAACGTATAGGACAGCGGAGGGGTAACGTATATGACACGGGTGTCGCATCTATATAGTATTACCCTTGTATTCCCCTAGTAAGACCCAAGTAGAACCCTTTAAGTATCACCTTACGTACGATGCTCAGTTAATGAAGAGACGAAAAGACCTGAAAGACTCTCTAACGACTATACGGGAAAGACTAAGAGCGAAAGCATAGCGTGTAGTGTGTGAGTTTTCATTCCGTATAGAGAGTGAGTATTAGTTTCCCGTTTCAAAGACCCGTGTAGAGAATTGAGTGTTGGGTTTCCCGTTCCAAGTTAGAGAGAAGCCCCCTTCATTCCGCTCGTTTCCCCCACAGGCCATAGCCGGAACCGAGAATAGCCTACGTATCAAGCATGTCCCAATCTTCACCCAAGACCCACCGTAACGCCGACAGCTTGCCGTTGACGAACCCCCATTCGAAGTCTGTCTTTAGCTTTGATATGCTTGTCCCATACTTCTTACGCGCCTTGGCCGCTGCTGCCTTTGCCCCATTGATGATGTCGGGTGGTGCGGAGTCTCGTCCCTCTTTAACTCGTTTCATGAACATCATGTGACGGTCATACCAGACGCGAGTGAAGTATTCGTCTTCAGCCTTGCCAATCTCACTCTCCGGTCGAACATAAGACTTCAACACGCCATGCATCTGAAGCAGGTCCCGCTTGCCACGGGTCATGGTTTCCAGATTGGTTCGTTCCCATACCTTGATGACGAATGGTGGTCTGTTGTTCCGCTGGTACGCTTCGAGGTAATCCTTGGCTGGATTGCTGAGGAAGTTCGAAGCAACGATGAGAGCCACATCGGGGCGTTCCGCTTCAGCCCACGCCAACAGGTTGTGAAGTTCTTTGGCAGGTACACCCTTCACATAATGTTTGCAGTCAACGAACCAGCGTTCGCTTCGGCGGCTCTTATCGATGTCTGTCCGATTCAGGTGGGCAACGATGTCACGACCGCTGTCAGCGGGGCTGGTCTTCTTACCTGTGCCCTTACGCCAATCCATATTGACGAAGCCCAACTCTTCCAGCAAGTCGAAGGTGAATTCTTCGAACTCAGTGTCAGACAGCTTATTGAATGACAACCGATGTTTGGGTGGTTTCATGCAGGAAGTATACCCAACAAGGCTTACAGGCGGTTACCGGAAGCAAGTACCAAGTTAAACCTCTCCGTGAATCTCCCATGCACTGGCTGTGACTTTGCCATAAGGATGTTCCGGCTCCGTTCTTCTATCGGCAACCTGAACGGATGTCATCCTTACCGGAGTATCTTTGTAGCCTTCTTCGCTATTCCCGTCGAAGAGAATATAAACACGAAGCCTGAGTTGCGTGTATTGACTCATCGGTAGTGATGGCAAACTCGCCTTATACCAGCGCATCGCCATTTCTGAGGGGACATCGGCAGTGAAATTCTGCGTGGCGTCGGGTTCTTGGTACAGGGCTACTGAGCCGTATGAGGTACCAGATTCGGTGTAGAGGTCGGCCCGTGTGAGCGTGGCGACGGTATTGAGAATTTGCAGAGTGAACTTCAAACCCTCGTCTTGGTAGCTCCTGCCAGACACAATGAGGGATACACGGCTGGCCAATTCCATACTCTCTGCACGGTTTGCCACTTTGAGGGCATGGGCAGCGGTAGCCGCTGTGCTTTGCTCCAGAGGTTCAAGGTCTTTCTTGGTGAGGGAATTCCTACCGTAGCGCCAAGTCAAGAGAAGTGCAAGGATGGCCGCACATGCCGTGATGAAAAGTTCTATGGCCTGTGTGCCAGCGTCCTTCAACCAGTCGAAGAATGAATTCAATTTCTACGCCCTCGCGTGTCTTAATGATGCCACGGGCAAAAAAATGATTCTCCAATCGCACGGGTGAAATCTGTTCCTTATCTCAGGTGACTGCATTTTCTAACTTTCAGATTCCTCTTTAGAAGCTTCTATCAACTATCCGGTAGCTCGAAGAGGAGTGAGATGAAAAACGGGAAATCAAAACTGGTTGAGGCCGCACGTCGCGTCCGTGACGAAATCTATTCCGCTGTGAGAGCGGAACTTCAGGATGAGACGATGACATATCAAACGATTGCCGAGGCCAACTCTATTTCAGTCGCCACGGTGCAAAGGATAGCGGGAAGCATCGGGATTTCAAGGCCAGTAGGGCCGCGCCCGAAGTCGGCCAACACGGAGGTCAGCCATGGAAGCGAATGAAAGAGAAATACCTCGGTACGTACTTGAGGATTTGTTATTTCAACGTCGCCTCCAACGAAATCTCAATGCAGAGCAAGAGAAACTGAATGCGCTGTTGGCGGAGCACGTTCGCCTACTTGCAGAACGCAGGGCACTGATGGCGAACGTTCAGGCTTTAGTGCAACAGCGGTGGAAAGACGAGGAATCGGCGGCGTCAAGCCTCCATTCGGCACCAGTGTCAGAGGAGGCCATCGATGGAGACTGAGGAGAAATGCATCGAACTTCGGGTCTCATATCCCGGTGCGGTCGTGTCGGTCATCGGTGAAGGATGTTTGACTGGCAATTTCAAGAAGCTGGAGAACCCGTTTCCACGTCGCTATGAGCGACTCTCCGATGGCAAGGAACAGCATGTGCACATGCTGCCCGAGTACGACCTGACATATGAGATTGAGGAGGTCGTAGACGGGAAGCGAGTCAGATGGTACTGTGCCACCCTTGAGGGCTCCGCCGACATCTACCGGATTAGCCAGTATGGCGCGAAGGTCTACGCGAGACGAGAGATTCCTTTATGTGATGTGGTGAGGGAGTATCCAGAGCGGCCATCGCTTGTGGACTTCCAAGACGAGGAGAACTAAAGGCTGGTCGAGGGCTCGTTTTGGGGTTAAAAACGGCATAAATGAACTTTGCTTTATTTATTCCTCAACCAGTCAAACACAGCCCACGTCGCCGCGAGGTCTTCCTCGTTATATTTCAAAATCTCGGCCATTCGAGCATTTCGCTCTGCTTCATCGTTCGTCTCGGTCGCAAGGATGAACTGAGCCATCGACCAGCTTCCCCCATACTCATCCTGCGTACGCTTGAATCCCACATGCTGCTCAACAACTTTTAGGGAGTAGCTAGGAAGCGGCAGCACAACGGATTCTCGTGTGATGGGCAATAGGTCAAGAAGATTCTGAAGAACTCGCTCGGCGACACCGTTGGGGTCGCCGTACCTGTCCACATACATTTTTATGTGTGTTTTCTCGTAGTGATGCCAATGGACGAAAGGAATGTCGCCGAACTCAGAAAAAATGCCATCCGCCTCTTGGAGGAACTTTTCCCAACCTTTGCGGTCACCATCTATTCCAAATCCAGCAATGGGGCCTAAATATTCGCCGGGCTTTTTCCCAAAGACCTGCATCCCCCACAAATACACCTTTTCGAGGTCGTCGAGTTGGGGTGGCAATCCTTCGAGGTCGAACATAACGAAGTTCTCGCTGACGGGGAGTGCTGGATGAGCAAGGAGTCTCTCTTGCTTGGTTGCCAACATTTCGGCATTAAGGAGAATCCTGTCCGCCTTCTTTCCAACCTTCTGTTGCTTGGCTCCCCACGGACGCTTCAGTTCACTGAGACGAGCGGCATCATATCCTCCAACGAGGTCTCCGGCTGTGAAAATGCCATCGCTGTGAAGTTGGCGTGCAAGACCTTGGTCAACTTCCATGACGAGCGAAACGTCCAGAGTTTCGAGTGCCCTCGGCCAACAGGTTCCAGCAAAGCCGCAACTGCCGCACTTTGACCATCCGACCGGCTCGTAGGGTTCAGTCGTCATCTGCTTAATGGTTAGGACTTCGGTAAGCTTACTGAGAGCAGCTATGCCGCCATCGTAGGGAACTTCAACAATTGCACCCGAGCCGGTATGCACTTCGAGCCGCTTCGCCGGTTTGCCCACGGCTTGTTCATATAGCCAGCCGTACAGTTGAACCTGAAGAGAAATCTCTTCGTGATGCTTTTCATCGACCTTTCGGGACAGCTTTGAATCGCGAATGACGTAGCCGTCACCGTCGAAGATGAGGTAATCAGGACGCCCCACGATTTCGACTGGAGTTCCGTCAATCGCGGTTTGGACGCGGAACTCCCCTTGATAAATGACAGGGGCATGGGCTTGAATTGCTTCCAGAGTCCTTGCGACCCGTTGTTCAGGCTCGACGACGCTTATGTCCTCGTGGGCTCCAAGCGATGCGATGTGGTTTTCTTCGTGTCGCCGCCCAAGCTGCTCGATGATTTCGTCAAATGCACCCGGCTCAGCTTCCTGAACGCCATGCTCACGCAGGTACACACGTAGCTGGCACGGTTCAGGACGGTACAGACTAACGATGTCCGAGGCTGTGAGGCGCATAACTACTCCCGAACCAAATTCTACGACTGGGAACGGATTCATTCGGCGGGTGGCACGCCCGGTTCCTTCCTTATATATACGTAGACTCGCTAGGTTTTGGGCACTCTTTCCGCGTATGGCCACTCCGGCGTACCCCGGAAGGCCGTCAACCTCAATTTTGCCAACAAAACTGGCAAAACCCGCCTTCCACGTCATCGGCGTCCTGAGCCCCGAGGGGTGATTGGGTGACCGAGGGTGGGATGCCGCTGCTCAAATTGAGAAATTGGCTTTATTGACCACCCCCAGTGCGCTTCGCACGATTCGGGGCGTATCAGACTATCCTGAATTCGAGGAGAACGGCCACGTGAGAAAGTCTGGACTTCCTGCGGTCGTGGATGGGAATACAGAAATCCTGATACTTGGAACGCTGCCGAGCGACAAGTCCCTTGCCTCTGGACAATACTATGCGAATCCCGGCAACGATTTCTGGAAACTGGTGGGAGCGGCGTTGAATTTGACGCTCGACGGTTTGCCATACGAAGCAAAGATTGAATCGCTGAAGGCAAACCGCATCGGGCTTTGGGATGCTTATCACTCCGGCGTCCGCCCCGGCAGTATGGATGGCAACATCACCGGGCAGGAACTCAATGACCTGACGGCGTTGAAAAACACGGCCCCGAATATCCGACTGATTTGCTTCAACGGTGAAAAGGCGGCATCCGTGGAAAGTCGGCTGCTCCGTCTCGGATACCAGACGCTTTGCTTGCCGTCTTCGAGTTCGGCCAACAGGAAGAATCAGGCTGAGCGGTTGAGACGCTGGAAGGAAGCAATCAAATGCTTCGTGATTGACTTCAACAAGAAGTACGGACTAACGCTGGAGCCAGTACTGGACGATGCCGAGCTACTCTCTCCCGACCCCTTGTCGTCCATGTTTGTCCGTGTTGATACCGGGCTCATGCCCTCGTTGACAGATGTTCAAGCTGCCCTCGCCCCAATCCTTCTTATTCCGCAAGTTCCCGAATCGGTAGAACGTACTTTTCGAATAGCAAAGCGCCTGTACCTCTTTGGCAGATTCGAGTATGGGTTCTACTCTGCCTCGCAGCATTACGCCCATCTGGCAATGGAAGCAGCCATACTCAGCCGGTGGACAGTCAGCCTCCCCAACCCAGTGCTCGTACAGGCCAAGAGTTTCCGCCAGCAGATGACCGCACCGAGCCACGGCCAGCTTGCAGAACTGTACTGGATGAAGGACGGGAGGAACCTCCTCGTTGATGGAAAGCCGTTTCCAAGCTCCCCGACTAAGGTCCTGAAGCGACTCCGAGAGTGCGGGATTATCGACTGCGTGACGGCGGAGAGAATCGCCGCGTCTATCGGACTTAGAAATGACATGTCTCACCATGAATCTCCCACTGTTCTTCCGCCAAGTACCGACACACTCACTTCGACTGCCGAATTGATTAACACATTATTTGATAATGTCGCATTACGGAATACGGGAGCCTGAAACTGATGCAAACCATTACGACCACCATCAAGCGCGAATGGTTCCGGCTAATCGTTTCTCGCGAAAAGAAAGTTGAGTATCGGGAAGATAAGCCCTACTGGCAACGACGGCTTGAATTTATCGAAACACCATTCCGCTTGAGGCTCATCAACGGGATGCGGCCAGATTCCCCTCGTCTCACTGCTACCGTGGTCAAGGTTAAGAGGAGAAATGGCAATTTTGAGTTGCACTTGGGGCGCATTCGCGAACTCAAGTATTGGGACCGCAAGACAAATAGACCGCTGCCAGCGAGGAAAGTGAAACGCACGAAATGAAACTCTATTCTTACGTCGTCTCACACGACACTGGCTTCTCACCGAATCCGTTTCATGGATACTGCACGCTTGCCTGTTGCAAGCCAGCAATTCGTCGGACGGCGATGAAGGGTGACTGGGTAGTAGGTCTCACGCCCAAGAAGGACGGCAACCGCATCGTGTACCTTATGCGCGTAGACGAGATTCCTCTCACCTACGCGGCATACTGGAATGACAGACGATTCAAAGCCAAACGTCCCCATAAAGCTGACGGCGTGCTGGCAAGATGCGGCGACAACATCTACAAGCCGCAAGGCGATGGGTATGAACAACTGTTGTCCATGCACAAGCCTGAGGACAAGGCGCACGACCTAAGCGGCAAATATGTCCTAATCTCGGAGACGTTCGCATATTTTGGCTCAAGGCCACTGGCATTGCCCCCTGCACTCGCCCCTCTTATTGTGGGGCGATGGCATCGGTCACATTTCTCGGAAGAGGACAAAGCTGCCTTTCTCGCTTTCACACGAACCGTCAGCTTTGGCGTTCATGCCCAACCCCGGACTTGGAAGGAAGGGGACAATTCTTGGAATGAATCTGGCTGTGGTTGTAGCGTGAGGCCGAAGTGAAAATCATCCTGAGCAGAAAGGGATTCGATTCAACATCAGGCGGTGTGCCCAGTCCCATTTTCCCTGATGGCAGGATGCTTTCTCTGCCTATCCCGGACAAGCAGTCGCAAGTCGCTTATCAAGACATACGTGGCTACGAGTCCACAAGTATGGGCGAACTTGTGAGCCAGTTGGCCTCAATCCCACGAACACATCGTGCTCATCTTGACCCCGACATATCGAGACAGAGCATTTCGAGGCTTCGCGGATGGCGACCAATATTTGGGCAGGTTGGTTCATCGGAAGGGCATCTTCGAAATCAACAAGTAGGACGAGGCGACGTTTTTCTGTTCTTCGGGCTCTTCCGTCGAATTGAGCAATCTTCCGAAGGTTGGCGTTACGTTCGCGAAGCGAAGCCGATGCACGTGCTATTCGGTTGGCTTCAAGTCGCCGAGCGGATTCCAGTCTCGTCATGGTCTGCCAAAGACCACTGGGCTTTATACCATCCGCATTTTTCTCGACATCCCCATCGGAGCAACGTAATCTACGCTTCGAGCAAGCGTCTGCAACTGCCTCATCGCGCTTCAAACGGAATAGCTGGCGCTGGCACTTTTCAGTTCTACTCACCGAAACTGCGATTGAGCGCACCAGACTCGAACCGCCCAAGCCAATGGCTCCTGCCCGAGTGGTTCAGCCCTATCAAAAGAAAATCCACCTTAAGTTTTCACAGTGATGCAGCACGTTGGGAAAAGGCAATTGGAGGCGTCACGCTTTCTTCTGTTTCTCGCGGTCAAGAGTTCGTGCTCAACTGCGACCATTATCCTGAAGCGATTCCGTGGCTGAGAGGTTTGCTCTCTCCCGCTTGAGGGGGCTACTCGATTCCTTGTTCCGGCCGCTCTGGCTTACGGACAATGAACTTTGCCCGAGCGAAGAGTTCATCGAACGTTAGAATCTCGGGCGCTCGCAAATTGCACCGCATTAGTTCGAAGGCTTTCCTCTTGTCCAAGTTGTTTAGTTCACGGGTATGTCCGCAAACGAGAATAGAGCGCGGCGAAATCGTTCGAATCCTGTCCTGAGCTAGTCGCTCAGAATCCTGTTGTCGCTTGCTGCCTTCAAACTCCCATGTGTGACTGTTCACTTGAACTTGAGAAATTGCATTCATGAATTCGGGCGTGAAGCCGGGTACACCGCTTCGATACGGTCTCTCACCAAAGAATTGTGTGTCCGGGCGTTTGATTTCCACGAGCACAGTGAATCGTTCATCTTCTGCCTCGGTGTGCATTAGGAATTCACCTTTTTGTTCTCCCTTTCGAGCGAATCCTTTTCCGCCGTAGTTTGCCTGATTCTGAAGCACACTCAAGAACTGGAAGCGGAGGCCGAGGCCAAAAATCCACTCGTTGGCCATGAAGAACTTCTCCCAAGAGGGTTCTGTCCATCTTTGAGCCGTTAGTTCCCGTTCGAACTTAGCTACAGCCAATTTTCGCTGCTTTAAGAGTTCCGCTTCTGCAAGCTGAGACGCCAAGTCGGGACGCAGTGAACTCAGCGAATCCCAAAACTCGTTGCCGTGATTGCTGCTAATCAGGTCTTCTATGAGCGCCTTGCGCTCTCGTCCAACATTGACAACATCTTCTCTCTTGCCGACGACTAGATTAGCTCCACGTAAATCAATTCCCTCCAGTTTAGCTGCGTCTGCCAGAACCTGTAGCCCAGTGATGAAGTGCTTGAGATGTTCCCTTCGCAGAGGCAATTTGGCAATCTCTCCGCCCTTCAGTTTTTGTAATGAGGCTCCATCCTGCTGGTGCCAACCGTCTTTTCCTTTGCGCTCGACAACAATCGTGCCTCGCACATCCCATTCTCCGTCATCGTCACTTGCTAGTTCTCCATAGAAGCAGCGTCTTGTTGTTTGTGTTTCCTCCAAGATGATGGGCGGCGTGAACTTCATCAGGTTTCGAGCAATCCGCTGCAAGGATAAAGTCTTCATAATTCCCCTTCGCATCAGGCCGAGACCCAAGCACACGTGCGACACTCGGTACTAGGCGACTATTTCGTCAACGGCCTTCGCTTGTAACCATTGCTCCCTTTGCTGCTTGTCTGTTCATGGCCGGTAAATGTTCTCGTTATGCCAAATCAACTGTTCCGCTGACGGCCTGTAGAGGGGATTCTCCGGCAGCAATATCGGCTTACCCGCCAACGCATAATATTCCTTCCCGTTATCGAACTCGTCCTTCAAACGGCGACTGACCTCGACCCGGTAATCAGATGAAACAGTAAGGTAGCCACGGTCGAAGAGCGTATGCACGTCCTGACGCAGCAGGAGCCCATTGCTAGGAGCGTGGTTCCCGCCCTCTGCGTAAGGCCGGATGTGGGCGGCATCGAGCACGTGCAGCACGTGGGAGTTCGTCAGGGCACATCGTCTCCGGTACACGTCAGTCACGATGACTCGGAACGCGCCCTGCCCAAGTCGGGGCAATACTGTCTGCAGTTGACCGAAGCGCGGTCCGACAGCGACCAGTTCAGGCTCGAACGAGTTCACGGGGCGTGCTTGCTGCCGGTAACAGACCTCTGCCCAAATCCGGCGACCTGCCTCATCGTCGGTCGAGTAGCCCTTCCCCTGCACAACTTGGGGAGGCCAATCCGAGATGAGAATCCATTCATCACGTTTGAAGAAGAATGGGCTTTGCAGGAAGACGCAGCCAACATTGTAGTCACTGGAAGAGCCGGGCTCCACGCGCCGGTACTTCTCGATTCGCCGACGCATTTCGGCTTCGGTCTTTGCTCCGTTCTTCTCGCCAAATGCTCCCCACGCAAAACTAGCAGGGAGTACCGTGTAATGGCTGAAGAACCCCCCACCGACGATGAAATTGTTCGGACTGTGGAGTTTGAAAAGGAGAGGCTCACCGGGGCTGAGGGAGTGAAAAGACTCGGCACCACTCGGTCGCCAGAAGTTCACTTCATCAGGGCGTAGCTCTGACAGGTAGTCGAACCAGTCCGAATCGGTGATGGCAACGAAGAGGCGCATTCCCATTCCGCCCTGAATACTTGCAAGTCATTATTGCTCTTGAGGTTCCGACTGTCCAAGTATACGGAAATCCCGTAATGAACGATATGTGTCAATCGGCCAACTTGCCCATAAAGCCGCCAAACGTACCGTCTCAACCCTACTCGGAGCATTCGCTGCAGACATCCTCTTGTGGAAAACGCGGTCGAATATAAAAGTGCCGTCCTCGCCATTCCAGTTTCCACCAAGAAGCGTTAATTTGAATACAGCGATGAGTCGGCTCAAATTTGTAGACCTTTTCTGCGGAATCGGTGGGATGCGCCTCGGCTTCGAACGCGCTGGATGCGACTGCGTGTACTCGTGCGATTGGAATGCGTACGCCCGAAAGACGTACGCGGCAAATTTCGTAGACCTTCGGCCAATCGCCGAAGACATTCACGACGTGGATGGTGCAGACCTCGGAGTGTACGACATTCTAGTGGGTGGTTTCCCTTGCCAGCCGTTCTCCATCTCCGGCGTTTCCAAGAAGAACAGCCTCGGGCGTCCACACGGCTTCGAAGACAAGACTCAAGGAACCCTGTTCTTCGAGGTTGCCAGACTGATACGCGATACCCGACCAGCGGCCTTTGTGCTTGAGAACGTGAAGAATCTCATCAACCACGACAAGGGTCGCACGATGGACATCATTTACGAAACACTGCGGGAGGAACTCGGGTACTACGTGTATCCACCGTTGCTGCTCGATGCGAAGTTCGTTGTACCGCAGCACCGGGAGAGGGTATTCATCGTAGGCTTCAGGGAGCCCCGGTCATTCAAGATTCCAATGCTCATCGACCAAAAGCCAAAGCTCAAGGACATTTTGGAGCGGAATGTTGACCCCAAGTACACGCTCAGCGACAAGCTGTGGAAGTATTTGCAGGATTATTCCGACAAGCACCGCTTGGCCGGGAATGGTTTTGGCTTCGGATTGGCTGATTTGAATGGCATTACTCGGACACTCAGTGCGAGGTATTTCAAGGATGGCTCAGAGATTCTCGTTCCGCAACGCAACAAGAATCCTCGCCGCCTGACACCAAGAGAGTGTGCAAGATTGATGGGTTTCCCGGAGTCGTTTTGTATTCCAGTTTCCGACACCCAAGCATATAAACAGTTTGGAAATTCGGTCGTCGTGCCACTTGTGGAAGAGGTTGCAAGAGAAGTTGTTGCCTCATTGTCGGCGAAGAAGAAAGCCATGTCGATTGATGAACTGGTCATTTTCAAACAGACCCGTGCAGTCGTTCCCACCTTGGTGATGTAGCCATGCCCGACGTTTTCACCAAGGCAAAGCGGTCAGAGGTCATGTCCCGGATTAGGGGAAAGAACAACGTCTCCACAGAACTTCGGTTGATATGCATATTGAAGTCAGGTCGCGTGACTGGCTGGCGGCGTCACACTCATTTGCCCGGACGCCCTGACTTCGCCTTTCGCAAAGAGAAGGTGGCGGTTTTTGTGGACGGCTGCTTCTGGCATTTCTGTCCCAGATGCGCCAAACTACCCAAGAACAACGCCGAGTTCTGGCGGAAGAAATTGCTCGGCAACAAGCAGCGTGACCGCGCTGTTTCTCAGCAGATTCGCGAAAAGGGGTGGATTCCCGTTCGCTTGTGGGAACACGAACTCGAACGCCCGAGTGCGGTGCTGAGAAAGGTTCGACATGCTCTCGGGAGAACGGGAGGAGCCAGTGTCGCCTAACGGGCCGACTCCCGAACACATATTTCGCAAGTTTGCCGAGTTGGGATGCGACGTTGCGTACGTCAAGGTTCTCGCAAGGAACGACAATACTAAAAATCAACCTTACCTGAGCAAAAGCTTTGAAGGTCTGCACCTGTTGCCGCATGGTGAGCTACGCTCAGAGAAGACGGACAGAGGACTAATCTACAAAGCGGACATAAGCCTGTCATGGCTCGATGAAAACCTCCGTTTTGCAGTGGCTCCAGAATCAAAGCTAATCCTCTATCCCCAATACCCTGAGGTACGCCTGTCCGGTTTTCTACGTGGCTGCGAAACGGCACCAAGTAAGCTGATGCGTCCGAGGAAGACTGGCTACACCATTCCAAACCGCATCATGATTTTTGGGGTCAGCACTTCAACGGGTCATGTGTACGGGTACCTCGCGGCAGAGCAGAGTACTGCCTACCAGCAACTTGCTCCGAAACTGGAGGACTTCGAGAAGCGTGGAGTCCTGTTCGATGTGGGTTCACTTCTTCCCATGTTGGGTGGTGACACCAAGAAGCAATTGCTCGACAAGCTTTATGAGATTCACCGGCATGACTGGATAGTCTCCAAGCGTCTAGACAAAGGAGGCAATCTGCTCCCGTGTCTCTCTCCCAATTGCGGCGGCTATACCTTGGAAGCTGAACTCAATATTCGCCCAAATAGCCGCTCAGAGCCTGACTTTTTAGGTTGGGAAGTAAAGCAACACGCTGTGCCCACTTTCGAGAACCTCGAAAAGCGGCTGTTGAATAAGGGGACTGCCGTAACGCTCATGACTCCCGAGCCAACGGGCGGCTACTATGCTGAGGCAGGAGTCGAACGATTCATTCGTGACTACGGCTACGAGGACCGAACCGGAAGAGAAGACCGCCTTAATTTTGGAGGCAAGTACGTTTTCAATGTACCCTCACCCCTCACCCGAGTGCGGCTGTTGACCACAGGATTTGAGGCAAAGAGTGGGAAGATGGACGGCACTGGGAGCATCGTTCTTATCCGCGAGAAGGAAACGCATCCTGCTGCGGTGTGGCAATTCTCTGACCTACTCAAGCACTGGAGCCGCAAACACTCCAAAGCCGTGTACGTTCCTTCTATGTGTCGCCGTCAAGAAAGCCTCGCGTACCGATTTGCGAACGTGGTGCGCCTCGGGGAGGGGACGGATTTCATCAGGTTCTTGAGGGCAATCCACGGAGGGTTTGTTTACTACGACCCCGGAATAAAGTTGGAGCACGCATCGGGGAAGCCTGTCATAAAGCGGAGGAGCCAATTCCGCATTCTTTCCGGGGACATCCCTTGCCTGTACAGCAAAATGACCACTATGAGTCTCCCGTAGGTTACGTGATTGTAGTTTGTATAGGCTGTCACTCAACAACATTGCCCGTGGCATCCCAAATGCGCCCGTTGTAGGAAATCCGCCCCACAAGAACACCGTCTGAGTTGTATATATTGCCGCACCCGCCCAACATTGCCGAGGCTCCAAATCCATACTTGTCGCGGTATGCGCAGAACGCCTTGGATGCTTGGTCGGCAAAATCAATGTTGACCTTAACAGCAGGGGCTCCGATGGCGGCTAGATGGATGTAATGGGGTTTTGTTATGCGCGTCATTCTCCTACCTCGTTTCCCGTTCTTGTTAAAAGAAGGCGTCACGTCAGCTTTATTCCCGAGCATTTGGTTAACGGGGACTTTGGGGCGGCACGAGCATCTTCAGAAACAAAACGGTATCCGAAACAACGAGCCAGTCAGAAAGTGGTGTGACTGTCGTCATTTTCTTGTCGTACGTTGTGCGAACTACGCGAAACCGACCGGCCTTCACCTGAGTTCCGATACTGGAATCCTTCAGCCTAGAACGAGCGTCGAGCGTGGCCGCTTGCAACTCACCGAGCCCATTGGCAGCAGCCCACTTCTTCATTTTCTCTGCGAGTGGCATTTCTTTGCATTCCAACGGCTGCTTACCTATTGCGCTCAATTCGGTTTCGAGCATAAGCCTCTGCACTCGGCCAATCCGCTGAGATGTACAGTTCCTGCGATTTTCCGGCGTGGTTCTCAATGACCACAAAAAAGGAACTCACGATTGGGGATTGGCGGACATCTTCGACAGCATCCTCACAAATCTCTTCCCAAATGAAATCACCATAGTCGGCGTCGTCCGGGTTGGGGATGTCTGAAGCCTCATACTTCTCCGAGAGATTCAGTGTTGCTGCAAGCTTCTTCAGTTCTTCAGCACCCATGCCTTGGAAGACTTCATGTGCGAATGCCTTGTCGTAGGTTTTGATGACCTCGACCTCAACGCCGTTCACTGCTTCACGTAGAAATGTTTCTTGCTTCGGCATCGCAAATCTCCAGCTTCTCTGGTTTCCTGTTGCTGACGCTCTTAGACTGTGCCGGTCGTTGTCGCACCTGCCGAAATAGACGGGCCGCGAATCGCTTCAACGATGGCCGCAATATCCTGACTGTCGCTCGGGCATTTGGTCTCCAAGGAAGACTCAATCTCTCCCTCGGAATCGGCTACTGAAGCACCCCAATTGAAGTCTGCGGTTCCTCAGATGATTTCGCCGCCGTCTTTGCGCTCCAGAACGACACAGCAGATGCCGCCACCCGTGTCTTGCGAACTTGCTGAGAAACCCAAGGCGGTCAGGGCATCGGCCACCAAGTCGGCAATTTCTTCTTCAGTCCTTTCGGCCTCGGGACTCATCGTACCTCCTGCGGGATTTCGCTTGCTGAACGCAGCGTTGCTGACATTTGAAATATACCGAGCGCGTTCTCAATTTGGCTTTTGGTTCACAGTTCGCTTGCTACGCTTCTTCTTACCTCTTGCCTCTCGGGTGCGTCCATCAACCCCACCCTTATCCCACAGGGTTGACCGGCACTTCTTCGACGCGCAGAGCTTCGGGTGTTCCACGGACGGAATCCAGACGTGTCCGCAAACGTCGCAACAGCAAGCGCGGATTGTCTTCCAGCCCATATCCGTGATTATACATAATGTCCATCGGACAGAATACCCTTGATTTTGAATTCGCTGACCGCTATAATATGCCCTATGGACAATATGTGCATCGGGCATAGAAAGCCAGACGAAAGTAAGCCATCTTCCGAACTCTACTGCATAGAACTCACGCGCCACAAAGGCGACCTCGGCCTCAGCATAGTCCTCCCGGCCACCTGCGAATTGATGGCAAGGCGTGAGGCTTTGCGTTTGTTTCCCGAGTACAAGCACAACCTCGTTTTGATGCAGGTCTATCCCGCTCTGTATGTCGAGTACGACTGGGATTCTGGCCGTTGCGTCATCGCCAAACGGGAACGGTCACCTGAGGTTCCTCCGTGCGTTGTAGCTGCCACAAAGTCTAAGCGCAAACGCCTTCCTCGGATTGAAGAAGGAGGCTCGGAATGACCCGAGTGTGGGAGCGGTTATGGGTCGGTGGTCTCGATGATGCTGAGGCACTGGCGCAGGACAATCCGGACGGCATCGCAACGGTTATCTCCTTTTGCAATTGTCCTGTCCGTGTAAAGCGTTGGGATGTCAATTACCTCCATCTGCCATTCGAGGATGGCCTCCCCATTCCGGTGCGGAAGTTCGACGCGATTATCGACGCCATGGCCGAAAACGTCCGATGGGGTCGGGTGCTAGTGCATTGCACGCAAGGCATGAGCCGCGCTCCAAGTATGGCCGCTGCGTGGATGCATGTTGTGGGATTCAAGAATATTGATGCCGCTCTCGACGAAATAAGGAGAGTCCGCGATTTCATTTGGCCGTCAGACATTCTGCTTGAAAGCTTGAGGAGGCATTTGCAATGAAACGATGCGCGATTTACGCCAGAGTATCCACGTCAGACCAGCGTGTGGACAACCAGCTTATCGACCTTCGGCAATTCGCCGCTCAGCGTGGGTATGAGGTCGTGGCTGAATTCACGGATGTCGGCATCAGCGGTTCCAAGGCTCGTCGCCCCGGTCTCGATACGATGCTGCGAGATGCGCGGAAGCGGAAGTTCTCAGTGCTCATCGTTGCGGCCTTTGACCGGGTAGCAAGGAGCACCAAGCATTTTCTAGGCGTTGTGGACGAATTGGATTCCCTTGGCATTGAGTTCATTTCTCGTCGCGAGAACATCGCTACCGATGGCGCGATGGGACGATTGTTCATCACGCTCATTTCGTCAATTGCAGAACTGGAGGCCGACCTCATAAAGGAACGTGTCCGCGCCGGAATTCGTCGCAGGAAACTCGAAGGTCTGCCAGTTGGACGCCAGCCTCTCGATGTGGACAGAGAAGCCATCGTGTCCGACCGGCTCCGAGGCATGTCATTGACCGATGTTGCACGCAGATATTCGGTTTCGAGAGCCAGTGTGGTCCGCTGGACGAGAGAGGCTAAGCGTTCGCACCCCGCGTTGTCATCTGAGTGTCAAACCGTTCACGAGTTCAGAGAGGAGGTCGCGGCTTGATGGACAAAGTGATTGTGAGGTTCAAGCGACCGAGCGGCTCAGGGCGCAAGATGCCCAGTGCCTCACTCAACGAAGCCATGGTGTCATTGGCCGACAGCGAAGAGATGCGACCTCTCCTTTGCGAAGCGAACGCAGAAGGAAAGGCGCTGGCAATCGACATCTACCAGAGCCGGAGCGGTCGTCCGCTGCTTGTTCATTTCAGCAAGGAGGCACTATGAAGACTTTCGACAACAACGGCAAGTTGGTTGGCGAAATCAACCAGTTCAGGACTGTGGACGGGAAGTCCATCATCACGAACACGCAGTACAACTCCTACAACGGGCGGGTCACCAGCCAGACGGTAAGCGTGGCTGAGCCAAATGGCAAGGTGAGCACTACCACCACCATAGGTGGAAAGCTGCTGCCTTAACTGACCGCACCGTAGAGGCGAGGGCAAATAATGGACGCCGAGCTTAATCGCGAAACTCAGTACCTTGCCCTCGTAGAGGAAGGAGCGGCTCTTTTCGAAGACAAGCAGTACGACCTTGCACTCACTCGATTCTGGAAAGCCTTCCAACTTCGCCCCGCCGCCCCGGTTGTCCTGTTCAACATAGCGAGAACGATGGAAGAACTGAACGACCCGAAGTGCGAGGACTTCTACGCGGCTGCGGCCACGCAGGGTAATGCAGACGCCCTGTACCAGCTTGCGACATTCTGTCTTCGTTATCGCCGCAACGAAGAGGCCGTGGGGCACTTGAAGGCTTTCCTGAAACAGCACAGAGGGAGCGAAGACGAGTTCACCGACTGGGCACGGGAGGCTATTCACAAGCTTTGTCCCAGTCCCATGCTCGTGTGGAGCAACAGAAAGAGGCTGTATGAAGATTGAAACTATCGACACGGACGAAATCATCGGCCTAATCTGCCCCATCACTGGGAACCGCATCCTGTGGGAGGACGATGACATCGAGGACGTTCTTCGGGGTTCAGTTGTGCTTGGCATTGTGACGAGTCTGTCACCCGAGGAGTGCGGGTTCCCGTGGATGCCGCTGGCAGATGCGTGGAATTCGCACTATCAAAGGGTCAGCGCAAAGAAGATGAGCTTGGACGAGGTTGTTGAGGCTTTTCCCGCATCCAGCGTGGCACTGAGGGTCGTCAGTGGCGGCATTGCGTGCGGCCCGGTCTACGATGTGAGCTACTTTTTCGTGCCGGGTTTCCTACCGGAGCATTGCTATATCCGTGCTGACGGAAACGAGGAGATTGAATCTCAAGCTGATGAATAATTCAAAGCACGGTTGAGAGTGGTGTGAGCCCCAGTCTCACTTCTTCCTGACGCCCTTTCGACGTAGCAGGACTTCGAAGTCCACCTTCTCGTAGACGCCTTCGATGTCCAGCCGCTGCACGAGTTTTGACATTGAGATTTCGAATACCTCGCAGATGCGAAGGAGCGTTGTCACGGTGATTGGCCGACCCGCTTCCACTTGCTGCCAATGGCGCGTAGAGAAGCCAAAACTCAGCATGTCCTCTTGCGAATAACCGCGCTTTTTCCGGAGGTCTTTGACCTTCGTACCCAATGCGCGGAAGAACCTGTCTTGATTCGGCACATCTTGATATGTAAGGATTTACGAGCAGAAACACCACGAGCAGATTAGCGTGATAATGGAGGATTGAATGAATCGCTCTCACCCTGCACCTGCGCTTATCGCAATACTTGCATTTGTGATTGCCCTTGAAGGATGCGATGGATGCAGGAAGCCCAATGAACAGACCGGCAACATTTCTCAATCGCCTGTCCTAAATGCACCCCCGGCAGCGCCGAAGCCAACCAGACTCCTTACCAAGGTTCCGGGGTTTGCCGAAGTATGGAATGGAGTAAAAGACCAAGACCTATTGCTCAGACAATATAGCCCTCAATATTCCGCAGCTTTTCAGTCGATTGCAAAGAGCACGAACGGTATCTCCGACCCTCAACTACGCGCACAAGCGATTTCGGACGCTTGGAGCCAGTATGACGACAAAACACGCGCTGCATGGTTCGCCGAAGCGAAGCAAGGTTTTCTGCAACATCAGTCGAAATTCCTGACGGAAAATGCCGACAAGTTGTTCGAAATTGGACGGGTCGGGTATGTGGAAAGACCTTTTGACAACTTTGCCGGAACGATTACGGGCAATGGCCCTACGGACAATGCTTGCTACCCGGATTCAGATAAGGGCTATGCGTGGGTGAAGGATAGTGCAGGGAATAGCCTCTTGGAACTGTGTCGTGGAACGTCGCCTGTGCTCTATAGCCCAATTGCCATAAAGCTCTCTCCTGCCAGTCTCGACGGCATCCTGCAACGTTTCAACGTCCTCACCGAGGCCGACATTCAGGCTTGTGTCGATGCACTATATGCTCAAAATCGAGATACGGTCGAAAAGGAGATTGCTGAATCGGGAATGCCTAGAAACCAAGCCATGGCTCAGGCAATGGAAGAGGGGCGGCAATCCTGCCGTAGTCAGGTTCGTGACAACTTGAGGGTGTTCGCAAAAGGGGATTTGCAGCACCAGAAGGTCGCAAAGGTGTTTGTCATGGACTATCAGACTGAGGATGTTCTAGCAGAAGTTCCCGCTTCGGATGTTGTTGGGCTGCTCGACACAGGATGGCGTTGGGCATCGCCGTCTGAAGACGGCATCTGCCATCCGGACACTTCAATCGGGCTAACCTGCGAATGAAAGGGGCAAGGAGAACAAAATGAACAAGCTGAAATACGTCGGACTCATCATCGGAACGATAATCGGACTTGCGATTGCAGCGCCGAGCGTTCCTAACGGCTTTCGTGAACTCTTACCGGTTCCGCTCGGCCTCATCTGCTTTGGGATTGGGGCGCTTTTCTCCCGAGATGGCGGAACTACTCAGAACAACGGATAGCGTCTGACCTCGTTACCCGCACGGCCATCAACGCTAGTTCACAGACCCCAATTCCAAGCCCCCGAAATTTGGGGGCTTTTTGCCATTAAAATTGGGATTTTTGCGGTGGTTCACACTGTCATTGAGACGTGCCCCGCCTGTGAAGTCACCATCCACCCGAATCCTGATATTTCAGAAGTTCTACGCCATCTGGTAGGACGCCAGTGGTGACCACATCAGCAATGACCTTTGCGTCAGGCGGTTCCGGAAAAACCGCGTTGGGGTCGGCTCCGAACTCAACGAAGTTCTTAATCCAAATTTGATGAAGGCCGTCATTAGGTTTGCTCAATGTGAGGGCATGTTTAAAACCTATCTCTGAGCGAAGACATTGTTCTACCGCAGGTCGAAATTGTTCCTGCGCTGAAGTCATTGAGCCTCTAATTACTCCATCAGTTGCTTTCCCCCCGTGCAGAGTGGGATTACGCAAAGTTCTATTCCACGATTTAATCTCCTTGGCACATCCATTCTTGTCCGAGTCGGTGCGAGAAGCAGCCAGAATTTCGCTGGCACGCTCCCAGTTCGTTGCGCTCCTCTCGTTTACTTCAGATTTACATTTTGGGCATGTGTTGGTGATGTTCTTGGTGCCAGCAGCATTCTCAAGCGCAAGCCAACTATAGATGAATCGCTCCAGAGCAGTGATTGGCTGATATGAGTAGCGCAACCACCGCATCACGACAGAGCTAAGTTTTGCACCGGATGATAAGGAGTCCTGAATCTCTTTTACATGTGCTGGAGCAAGCCACACGTTGTAATTCTCAACTACCGTGTGCTGAACCACGGCCTTTCTTCGTGGCCCCACTTCATCCTTAAGAGCATAAACAAAATCGGTAATCATCGCGGGTGCGAGTCTGTGGAGGCAGAGCGCATCGAGGACTCGCGGTACTTTTACATCCGCTGCAAGACCGCAAGCCACTGGGAAGTTCGCGGCCTCTACAATCGCATCCACGAAAACATGTCCTTCATCTAGCCGATTCTGAAATCGCAAGAATACCGTCGCTTCTTCAATCTGAAACTCAACATCCTTTTCAAAGGCTATTGGCGTCTCAAGAACGTGTCTTATTTTGTACCTTGGCATTGCATTCTCCTTAGCGGCAGTACCTGATATGTCGTGACGATGCCTCGAATCGGATGTGTGAGCATCGGCGGAGGCTCAAATGCGAATCAGTCCAAGCAGTTCAGGTTTGCCGTGAGCCAAGTGCGAAGCTCTTCGCCCTTCCCTAATGCATACGGAAATGAGGCCGCAAGGAGGCGAACAGAATCGGCGGAGACTTGCCCAGTAGTCGGATGAACGGCGTCGTTTCTTTGCGTCCTGACCGCTTCGAACAGCGACATCAGGTGAGTGATGGCACCGTCGTATGGGATATTTGGCGTCTTCCGATTCCGGTCAAGGACATCTCGAATGAAGGTAAATAAGGAATTGAGAGAGCGGCCTTTAAGGTGTTGTTCAAGGGCTTGCTTCGATTTCTGAGATTTCAAAGCACCAATCATGGCATCACCAAGAAGATAGATAGTTTTCTCCGATGCGGCTCCGAGCATGACAGCAGCAGCAAAGTACGCGCCCCTTTCGAAGGCAATGAGACCGTCCGTAACGTACTGCTCTACCACCGCATCCAAATGGGGTATGCGGTGATGCAAGAACTTCATATAACCTGCAATGTCCTCTGGCAGCGGCTCATTCCCTTTAGCCCATTCGATGCCCCGTAAAGTCACGTCATACCTGTCAAAGTTCGGATGATTTGGATGACCACTAGGTGGCTGAGGGCTAATGAATCCGATTCTAAAAAGATAAAAGAATGCTTCTGTTGCTGCGTTCCGCAACCCCAAAGGTGCTCCGTCCCAAATGATTTGCCCCGGAGTCCCAGTATGTATAGTGTGCCTCTGTGCGTCAGCTATTTGGTCTTTTTCCAGTTGCAACCACAAGTTGCCTAGATACTGGTTGAAGTTCAAATTGCCGACACCGTTGAGTGCTCGACGCACGTAAGGCAGAATCCACGAGACGGAATACGTTGGCTGGGTCATCTGGTACCCCTACTGAACTTGTTCATCGTCGCAGCGAAGTTGCTGCCGCATGTGTGGTTGGCTCATATCTGAACGCCTCACGCTATTGGATTTGTTGTGAAGTGCTCCTCAATTGCGAGAACTCGCTTGGCGAAGTACGGGAACGCTTGCAGGTTTGCCATCACCACGGCTCGTTCTGGAATTGTTCCGCTTGGGTGTCCTGAGTCGTTGCGAGTCACCCGGATTAGCTGAAAGATGCTGTCCAGATGAGTTTCAAAGTCGCCATAGAGGTCGCGTGGAAGCGTTGGACGAAGTGATGCAAAGTCCTGTTTGAACTGGCCGTACTGAGCGCGAAGCTGTTTGCCCTCATAGCGTGCCTCCGCATTGGTTCTGCGCTGCGGGTCGGTCAACGCCGCAATGTAGGAGTCAATCATCCTGAGAATTAATGCCTCAGCAGCGACACCGAGGGCGACTGATGCCGACAAATAAAACTCACGGTTGAAGGTGGATATTGCTTCCCGCAAATACGTCATCGTCACGGCATCCAGTCCGGGCACTCGGGTCTGTAGGCTCGCCAAATATCCGTTCGGGTCGAAGGGCAGGAGTTCGCTCTTTTTGATGCACTCAACACCATAGGCTGTCAGCGTGAACCACGGAAAGCCTTGGTCATCGCCATATCCGATGAACAGAAGGTTGTTGTTTACGAATTCCTGCAATAGCTCACGTGCAATGCGATGGGCAACTGACGCTTTGGGGTGAGGGTAGAATTGCGCCAAGTAATGATAGACGCCCATCAATTGAATCGAGCCGGGACTGATTTGGTTCGAAACGAGCGACTGTTTCAGATGCTCCAAAAGACGTTGCCTTATCTCGTCACGATTCATTTAAGCTCCTCATCGGCTCCCATCGGAATATCCAATTTTCAGGATTTCACCCCTCCATAGGCTTCGAGAAGAAGAGCCTTCACTTCCTTCGGAAGTGGCGCTTTCTTAAGTCTTGGCTTTGCGCCGTTGTTCGCGGTCGGAAGGGCGGCGATTAGAATCCCTTCCAATTCATCCCACTTGGCCGGGTCGTCTATCGCGAAAGCCGAAAAGAAATTCCAGTGGTGAAAATGGGGGCTGCTTGGCTTTGTAGCCCAAAGATGAAGCCGCCTTCTGAGTTTTTCGGCTTTCCCAACGTAATAGGGTGTGTCGTCTCGGTACAGGACATAAACTCCGGGCCGTTGCAGGAATTCCAACTCCTTGGCTAGATTTCTTTCGCGTCCGCTTTCCAGACTCAAAGCCTTGTTGTAGAACACGGCACGAGGCCACATTCGCGCATAACCGCTGACCATCGGCGTTCTCTTTAGCATATGTACCTCGTTCAGGCTGGCGTCCTTCTTGATGAATGAATTCTACCGCTGTTGTGGAGACGAATGATTCGTTACTCTCTCAGAGCTACAGACTTCTAAATTCATGGGTAGGAGGCTTTCCCATGAACCGATTTGAAGTCCCCCATCTCGATGTCTGCCCGGAGTCATGCTTTGAAAAGGCAATCGACCAATGGCTTACCGCACGCTGCGAATACCAGAAAAAAGTCAGCGAAGAAAATCAGCGAATCTACAATGCGACGTACTTCGCTCTCGGAGATGCATGGGTTGAACGGCACGCGGAAACTGCCAATGTGCTCGGTGGGTTCGAAGTGTTTCGACGCGGCTTGATTGCGGCGGAGACGGATGGCTAAAGACACTACTTCCCCTTTGCCGAGTTTCGATAGGCGGTGAAGCGGCCACTGCCTATTGTTCGGGAAGGCTGGCATCGCGAGTCAATAACCAGACCTAATTGACCGATGACCTTTTCCGAGGGCACCATTCGGAACTGTCAAAAAGCCCAGTAAATATGAGATTTCTTTGGCTCTAGGCGTAGGGTCTTCGAACCACTTCCCGAAACCACCTTGAATAGATGCTCCGCTCCCCCTACGGCTCGTGGCTCCTCGGACTTCTTCGTATCCGGTGTACCCTCGTCCTCGGAGGAGAAATCGATGCGAAGAACATTGCGAGACTTGGCCGATGCACGACGAGAGCTACTGGAAATACAGCAGGAGTTCATCCGACTTCAGAAACGCATCGATGCCGTACGAGACTGCGTGACGGACTCGCTCACTCGCATCTTTGGCGAGGAGCGCCCTGCAATATCCGCTCTGGCAGAGGAGGAGTTCATCGAGAAGATTGCCGACCGAGTGGCCGCTCGTCTTGGGACTCAGCCAGCCGCCACAAGAAAGATGGACAATCGCTACGTTCGTGAAAAGGAGGCGGCAACATTCCTCGGGGTGAGCGTCATGACACTTCGAGCGTGGCGGAGCAGGGTGGGCCGAGACCACCCACCCGTAACGAAGGTGGGAGGCATGGTGATGTATTCGAAAAAGGCGTTAGAGGAGTTCATGGAAGAGCGAACTGTCGGAAGGCGGTGACCTGCACTACTGTATAAAAACGCTTTCCACCCCCTGTCACTTTCTGTTCCTTTTCCACTCCTCTAACTTTCGCTGAAAGCCTCCACTGGGAATGACTATCCCCGGCTCGGGAGAGAGATTGGGAACAATAGCGCCCGTCTTGTCTGATGGCACATAAACGATGCAGTTGAAAAAGCCAGACTCCCTGAACGAACGGTCAGCATCAGCAAGTTGTGTCTTATTCAACAGACCGGAATTCTCTAGCGCGAGAAACATCTGGAGACGGTCATCAAATACGACGGTTTCAGTGAAGTTGACTGCGGGGGAGCCTGTTTCCTGCTTCCAAAGCCAAGCTGGCTTTTTGTTACTTTCGCGAGAGGCTTCGAAGACCGATACGAGAAAAAGATAGAGCGAATATTCGTACTGCGGCATGAGCGAATTGTAGAACAAGATGCAGTTGGCAGCGCCATGCTTCCCAGTTCATGACCTCAAGCAACACCCAAAATCCATCCCTCAATCTTCGCGATGCCGCGTTCCTCCGCCGTCAGGCTCGGATTGAGAAAACTGCTCAGAGAACCGTGGCGGTCCGCACGTTGTAGCCACGCCGCCGCCGCGTATGCCGCTTGCTCATCTCCATTCCGACCATCTTTGGGGAACCGCTTCATCCATAGAGACGGGTAGACCTCGGCGACGACCGATTTGCCCTCGGGAATCTCCCAACCGTCGAATGGCCAAAAGTGTAGTGGGCGACGACACTTCTTCCGAAGGTAGAGGAGCCACGGGAGACCAGCGTGCGTTGATGTGGCGACTTCGCCATTAACGCCGAATCCGAAGACCGACTTCGCACTCGGCGTCCATGTCTCGGTTACGCGGAACCAACTTCGGTCTCCAGTCCGCTTTTTGCCACCGCTATGTGGGTCGTCTCTGATGAAGCTGACGTACGTGTGTTGTGCGTCAGTAGGCCAGTGGTGTTGAAAGTCAACTAAGAAGCCTTGCCAGTCACTGGAGAGCCGATACTTTTCGAAGTAAGCCAGCGGAAATGAAAATGCGTGGTCGATGCCGACTATGGTGGGAATGTCTTTTTCGAGTTCCTCGCGGAGCCATTCGGCAAGACCCCGGCGAGTCCAGTAGCGGCGTGGACTTGGCGGTGGCTGAACCTGCGCCGGTTCGCTGGAGCCTTCCGCCATGAATACACGAATCCCACTGCAACTGTCGTCGGCTGTTTTCGCGCCGGAATAGTCGATGCCGATGTAGCGGGTAAAGTTGGTCACAGTTTTCGCACCTGTCGAATATCCGAAGCCAATCAGTGAAATTCGTGAGCAGCCGCAAGTGGCTCGTACTACCATTTCTGCATGGCAGATTACTATGACATCCTGCAAGACGCCCTTGAAGACGAAGGCTATCAGCGATTGTACGAGGAGATGGGACCGCAATGGGTGGATGAACACTCGCAAGAAATTTTCGATGAGGCCACCAAGCGGTTCACGGAACAGCGCCTGAAAGCCTTCTACCTCGCGAACCCAATGCTTGCGAACCCTTCTATCAGCGCGGTTGACTATGCACGACCGCTACTACCTCAATTTCCCGCAGCGGCTCTTGTCTTTGCCGGAACTTCTGTGGAACTAACGTGGAAGTCTGCCATCCTCAAACCGCTTGTGGCAGGAGTGGTTCATCTTCCCGCTTTAGCTGATGAAATTGTGAACCGAGCCGTTCCGAAGACTGGCGGTTTGAAACAGCTTGGGGAGTTCCTTGCAATTGTCCTGCGAGAAACAGCCACAATCGACTTCAAAACTTACAAGCGGTCTGGCAGTGCTGAACTTCTCACGACCGAGATAAATAAAATCACCGAAACTAGAAATCAAGTTCTTCACCAAGCCATTGGCTGTGACGCACGAACGGCTCAGTTTGCCATCGAGGTTGCAGATAGCATGTTGCTTGAACTTCTACCCAAACTGCTCAATTCCCTTCGACTGAAAATGGATGGAATGGGGATGGTGCGTGATGTGGTTTCTTTACCCGAGCAAGTACCTGCTGCTGAGGATGAGGAAAACACCGCCGAAAGCATTTAAGCGGACTGTTCTGTAACTGCGAATCTTAGTCGCGTGCCGGAATTTTGAAAGCCACCCTGATGGCTTCTGTCGCTTCGTATATGCAGAAGTTGCGATTGTCGAACATTATCTTCATACGAAGAGGCCAAGATGGATGCCAATTGAAAGCGGCCCGGATTTTCGCCTCGCTCCTTTCGGTCATTTGTTGCCAATACCTTAGTTCGCTGAAAATCTTTGCACAGTTGAGCCTGTCTTCCGCGTTATCGCCAGATGTCATCAGCCCTCCTCCGGGGGCTAGATACTGAGTTCCATCCTTGGTTGTCGTGATGAAATTCGCATTGTATTTACGAAGTTCAACCCGTTTGTCGGTTCCATGCCCCCCCTCATTGGCGGGGAGACCGCGCAAGATGCCATACGCAATTTCTCCCGGCCAATTGACGTTCATAATTTCTATCAGTTCATCCTTGACCCATAGACCTTCGTCATCGTGAGGGAATGCTTGAATGGAGAACACGTCTGAATCGGTGATTTTGCAAAACAGAATATGGCTGGTTCCCTCAGGTCGAAAGTGTAGATGCTGAAAGCCCCACGCATTCAGGGCACAATCATTTTTGTCCGGGCGTTTCTTCTTGAGAATGTCGCGGCTAAGATACGGTTTCAGGTCACTACCTGTCGTGATGATTTCCTTAAGCGACATATAGTCTTGAGCGAATTCATGCGGAATGGAGAGCTCACGTGATTCATGCACCACCCGTGGTTTGGCTAGGGGAATTCTTCTGTATGCATTCAAGAAACGCATAGTGTTCTCTTCGACAACTTGCGCCGTATTCTTGAGTTTCAGACGAGCCGCACTCTCAAATTCCAGACCATACGACGGTAGCCCCGTATGACGAAGATAATCAGCCCAGTCTGACTTGAAATCTGCGGCCAGTTGTCCTGCTGCGGAAGGGAAATCGTCAGACGTTTGAACTGTAGGAACCAGTGCGTCAGAGTACTCGAAGTATGAACGGACTTCCTGCGCCTGTCCCATCATCGCTCCCGCAGCAGCGACGGCTCCGAAGGGATGGTTCGAATGAACCACGAAAGTCGCTCTGTTGCCCTTCAGCTTGGATAGGAGGTCTTTGCTCATGACTACTCAAAACCTTTGTCGAACCGCTTTTGAAATTCGTTGCGTAAAGCCGTATTCGCTGGATTTAGGAGGTCAGCCTTGAACGTGTCCAAATGCTTCTTAAGTACGACCGGAAGACGCTCAGGACTGATAATGACCGTGCCGCTTTTGGAATCGAATTCGATTGGGCTCCCGTTCTGCGGTTGGCCGAGCCCAACATGTGCCCGTGGCCGACCCAAATGGTAGAGCCCACAACGGGCTCCCTTATACAAGACCTTCAATAAGGCATCGTCGTCTGATGTCCCTTTGAAAAGGCTAGGGAGAACGGCTTTTACACCAGCCTTGAATTTATCGGTGTCGCTCGGGCGAGTTGCCGTCGAAGAGACCAACGTACCAATCAGTTCGAAATAGCTCAAGCAAATGTGAAGGACCGCGAATCCCGAGTGTCGGATGTTGCGAACCTCGTAGTCAACTTGAACGGGATTGACCTCGCCGAACGTCTTTCCGCCGTTTGCCACAAGGTCGGCGATGTGAAGTTGCCAGCCAAGCGTTTGTTCATAGAAGACCTCGACCTTTTGTTCGAAGGTCAGGGGATTTGGAAAATCCGATTTGCGGTGCTTCCAACTCATCCACATTGCTGGAACTCTCCACGCTACCTTCAGGAAGTCCGAGGCAGTATTGGGCGACGTATCAGTCTTATTTTGAAAACATATGTGTGAAGAATACAGTGCCGAGAGTGGAAAGAGTGGCAAACACACCGCCTATCAGTGCCGACCAAAGCGGTAGGTAGGACTTCCATTTCTCGGTCTCGTTGACTTGCCGGTCATGGAGATTGATGGCGGTTTGGATGAGAACGGACACAAAATCTGGCGATAGCTGCTCACGCTTCCCGGTTTCATCCTCTGGCAAAACATATCGCGAAACCAGCGAAAGCCCGTGCGGAGCATCATTGTCCATTCTGAAAAATTCTCTATGGTCATTCGCGAGAGCAAACCAACTTTCGGCAGAGGCGGGTTTCCCTGCGATGTCTTTCGTGATGCCTGTTTCTCTACGCCTTGTATGTGGGTCAAGAGCAAGAACTTGGATTAGTGCAAGTACGTCCGCGAGTCTGCCCGGTTTTGTGTAGGGTGCGTCTGACGATTTCACGTTTTCTGTCCCAATCTCTCTGGTAGATTTTCGGTCAATTCAACGTCGAATTCGGAGTTGGCATAATGATAGCTTCAGCGAAGATGGCGATGTCGTGCATTTCGTCCATCACCGGCCTCCAGCGCGTTGCTGGATACCGCCGATGATATGGGAATTTCTATATCTATAGTGCGAATCAGGGCGGCGTTTTAGCGACAAGCTGCCAGAAGTATTTTTCGGTCGCTGGTCGAACTTCACTGGTCTCCGGTTCGTTGCTGATGAACGACGAGTTGGTCACGCCAACAGAGGAAGACATCAGTGGGGTGGTACGTTCGGATGGTCTAATACCGCGTCCCCTTTGATAGCTTTTCATAGACCCGCTTTGCAACTGACTCAGGAATCCGCATCGTGCAATAGCCTCGTTTGTACCTTTTTTCTGGCCTGTCGAAGACGAGAACACCGGGGACACTCCTGAACAACCTGCGGATGGTATCGCTGCTAACGCCCCAAAGTTCTGCCAACTCTTGCGGTTTAAAGTGCCGTTCGTCGTACATTGTGACTATTCCTTAGCGCATTCTCGCTAGACGCCGCGAGAAATATTCTTCGTTCGCGAGTGAGGAATCTATCGGCATAGCCGAAGCCGATATGGCCGGTGATGTGGGCGTTCTCTCGGCCTTTATCTCAGCAATTACAGCTTTTCGATGAAATCCTTCCCGCGCAAGACACTCGCGGTCTCGAATCGCAGTGTTGGCTTCACTCGCGCAATTCGCTTGATTAGGTCTCC
Organism: Occallatibacter sp.; assembly: GCA_035550015.1. GTDB lineage: Bacteria > Acidobacteriota > Terriglobia > Terriglobales > Acidobacteriaceae > Telmatobacter. The sequence continues at coordinate 58,587 of DASZRJ010000042.1, forward strand.
GTCATCAGTGATGAACAAATCACAGTAGGGCAGTGCAGCAATCGCATGTTGCCGGTCAATCTGCCGGTTCGTATCAAGGGTAGCCCCGGTCGCGTACAACTCCAGCGTAAAGGCAACTTCGGTCTTGTACGCCTTCAATATGTCGGTGCATTTCCAATACACGAAACACTGAATCTGAGTGGAAAGCGGCTGCTCCCTAAGCATGAGATTGGCGAGGGCGTACACTTTATCCCTCTGGATTTCATGAAGACGTGCCATTTGAACGGCAACGTAGAACAGTTCTGTCAATGGCAGCACCGCATCGAATCGCTTGTCGTTCACGTACTTTTCGAGATTGTACTTTGCAACGCTCGTCTGGTTCTTCAACTCGGCGCGGATTTCATCGAGCGCACCGGGGCCTGAGAATGATTGGATATATTCTCTGACTGTGTACCGAGACATTCTCTCTACAGGAACACGATTCAGAGTCGCACCCGCTTGAGCGAGTGAGCAGACCGGATTGAAAACCAGAGAGGCGCTGCCCCAAATGCAGTTCCAGAACGCGATGAACTCTTGGTGTTGGAGGTCTCCGCGCTCCAATATCCACTTGGGCTGCAATTCCTCTGCGAACCTAATCAATTCCTCCGTCTCTGGATGTCCACTTGCGTTGCCGTATTCGTAAAAGTGCCACGCCGACAGAACAATGGTGATTCTTCCTGATTGATGCGCCTCAAAGACGGCCTTCCGCCATGTTGGTTCCTTCGCACAGTAGATAAGAAAGTTGTAATCGACGTAGACATTCATGGAGAGGAGCCTTGACCTAATCGTACCCGCCGAGACTTCTACTTCTCTTCAACTCGCTCCGGTACCTTCCGAAAGACCCGACTGAAAATCTCGTGTGCCAAATCAACCGACTCCTCGATGGCTTGTCGAGTCGGCACCACTTGCACGTTGACTTGCCGCTCCCGTGCCAGCCGGATACCTGCGATTAGACACGCGCCAAGGTAGACCATGCCCTTGTTGATTCGGGGCATGTGGGCGTCAGGATTGAACATCATTTCACTCCGGCACGCTGCTGGTGCTGAACTAGATTGTCAGGTCTGCTAAGGAAGACATCGCTCGGTCTATATTGGCGGAGTTCACCGCAGAGCGGACACGTGAAGGCGACCGATTAGAACGGGAACTCCTCCCGGCCAGATGGCAAGTCGCGAAGGTGGCTCAAACGCGACCAGTGGATGTATTGCGAGAGTTCGCCACTTCGATGAGAAGCATTTGGACACAACTAGGACGCAAAACTCGCTTATTAAATTGAGGGATTTGCGGGAACCGCGAGAATTGAGCCTAACCGAATCAGCAGTTTATGGTCGGGGAGAGAGGATTTGAACCTCCGACCCCCTGGTCCCGAACCAGGTGCTCTACCAGGCTGAGCCACTCCCCGACATGCTGGTGGTTGCGAATCCGATCGGGCGCTGCCTGGTGCGTTTTCCCCGTGAATGCGCTTCGACTAGTTTACCAGAAATGCAGGACAGCGGAAGGTAGGGCGATTTCAACGGTAAGAGCAATTTTTGAGTGACAGAAAGGACAAAGCCCGCCAGCTCAAGTAAGTGGCGGGCTTTGGTTTTCAGCTCAAACGACAGCTACTCCTTGTCGCTGGTGGGAATGGCGCCGGGCATGACGTTGAGCGGCTCATTGGCCTTGTTTTCCGCCTCTGGGTCCGGCAGCGGCTTGCGGGGGATCATCTCGTCGCGCATGGCAGCGTTGTAGACGAAGATGGCCTCGACCGTGGCGATCTGCTTGAGATCGGAGGGTTGCAGGCGCTCGTAGACATCCTCGTTCGAGTGGTGCGTGCGGCTTTCGTAATCCAGGTTGTCCTGAATGAACTGGAAGCCGGGGATGCCTACGGCGTCGAAGCTGAGGTGGTCGGTACCACCGGTGTTGCGCATGGAGAGGGTGGTGACACCGAGATCCTTGAGCGGTGAGATCCAGGCCTTGAAGATGGGAGCCACTGCAGCGTTACCCTGCAGATAGACGCCGCGGATCTTGCCCGAGCCGTTGTCGACGTTGAAATAGGCGGAGATGAGCTTCTGCTCCGGCTTGACCTCAAGCGGACCCACACGGCGGCGCAGGAATTCCGGCAGCGCCTTCTGGTCTGGTGCGTCAGAGAGCTTCGCGGAACCGAAGTGCTGGGTGCAATAACCCTTGGAGCCGAAGAGGCCCTGCTCCTCACCTGTCCAGAGAGCGATGCGGATAGTGCGGCGCGGTTTGATTCCGAGGGCCTTGAGGATGCGGACAGCTTCCATGGCGACGATGGTGCCAGCGCCGTTGTCGGTGGCGCCGGTGCCGGCAATCCAACTGTCAAGATGGCCGCCGAGCATGACGATCTGATCTTTCAGCCTGGGGTCAGTGCCGGGAATTTCAGCAATCGTGTCGTAGCCATGTTCGTGGTCGCCGGTGAATTTGGTTTCGATGTCGATCTGTACGGTAACGGGTACATGCGCTTCAACGAGGCGGTAGAGACGGCCATAACTTTCAATGGCAGCCACGGCGACGGGCACATTGACCTTATGGTCAGCGAGATAAGGCTGGCGGCCAAGCGTTGCGCCGTTGTCGTCAAAAAAAGTGCCACCGGAGCCGCCGCCGTTTTTTCCGTCGCGGCTGGGCTCGATGACGGCCGCGACTTTTTCGTCGGCGAAGAACTTCGCGACCTGGTCGATGAGCTTCAAACGCTGAATGTAGGCCTTGATGCGCGCTTGCATTTCAGGTGAGATGCCGCCGCTGCCGGCACGCACTGGATACTCGGCAATCTCTTCAAGCTGCTGATCGGTGTAGCGCTCAAAGAGCGCCTTATCCACGGGCGGTACGTCGCGCATGGGGCCGTAGAGAACAATCTTGCCGGCGAGCTTGCCTTTGTATTTATCGAAGTCGGCTTCGCTCTTGATGGTGACGGCAACAACGTCTCCGGTGACAGCGCCGGGTGTGGAGGGCGACCACGGCGTGGCCTGCAGGATGAGGACTGCTGTATCGGGCGTGACCATGCGGGCCCAGGTATTGAGCTGCTGCCAGCCCATGCCGAATTCACCCCAGTCTTCAAGGTGCGCATTCACGAGGCCGATTTTGGTGAGCGTGTCGCGCGTCCATTCGTTGGCTTTTTTCAGATTAGGCGAGCCGGTGAGACGCGGGCCGATGCCGTCGACGAGTGCGGTGGCGAATTCCATAACGTGCGAGTGGTTCAAGCCTTCATCGCGAATACGCTGGTACATATCGAGATCAACGGTCTCGTGCGCGGGCTGAACTTCAGTGTAGGGATCGACCGCAGCGGGAGGTACGGGCTTTTTGTCGGCCGCGTGCAGGGCCACGGCTGCGGCGAAGATGGCCACAGGGAAGACGCGAAAGAACCTGAAAGGCATATGCGTTGGCTCCATGAAAGATTGGGGGTTGAACTGGATAAATGAAATTGTAGGGCATGGAAGAGCAACGGTTAGGCTGGAGAGAACGGAGAACGCGTATGAGTGGAAGGAATATGAGTTGGTGCGCTGCAATTGTGGGAGTGTGTACTTTGGCGGCAGCGATTACTGCAAGCGCCATGCCGGAAAGCAAAGCCAGGGCTGGGGACGGCATATACGCTCAACAGGCGGCGAAGGGAATTGAGAGGCTCCAGCAGTGGTACGAGCAGAACAATGGGCTCTATAAGACCCCTACTGGCTGGTGGAACTCGGCCAACTCGATCACTGTGCTGGTGGACTATTCGCGCGCTTCGGGCGAGAAGAAATATCTGGCGACGATTGCGAACACGTTTGATCGAGCGAACAGAGCAAACGGCAGCGTGGACTTCATCACGGATTCGAATGACGATGCGGGCTGGTGGGCGCTGGCATGGATCGATGCGTACGATTTGACGAAAAAGCCGGAGTATCTGAAGGCAGCGGAGACGATCTTCGCGGATTTGACTACGCAGTGGGATACGACAACGTGCGGCGGAGGAGTGTGGTGGAGTAAGAACCTGCCGCGGGAAGCCTATAAGAACGCGGTGACGAATGAGCTGTTTCTTGCGATTGGAGCGTCACTGGCGAATCGCGAAATGGATGCGGCAAAGAAAGTGCAGTACCTTGACTGGGCGAAGAAGGAGTGGGCGTGGTTCAAAGGTTCGGGGATGATTAACGGGCAGCACCTGATTAACGATGGCCTGAATGCGACGAATCCGAAAGCCTGCAACAACAATGGGCAGACGACGTGGACGTACAACCAGGGTGTGGTGCTGGGCGGACTGGTGGAGCTGCACAAGGCCACGGGAGATACATCGCTACTGCCGGCAGCGGAGGCGATTGCGCACGCGGCGATGACGCATCTGGTGACGAAGGGCGGTGTGCTGCACGAGCCGAAGATGGCCGGGCCGGATCAGCCGCAGTTCAAAGGAATTTTCATACGCAATCTGGTAAAGCTCGACAGAGCCGCCCCGCACGCGGAGTACAAGGAGTTTGTGTTCAGGAATGCGCGAAGTATCTGGGAGTATGATCGCGCCGATTGCCCGAAATGTGCGTTTGGCGTGTTGTGGGAGGGGCCGTTCGATTCCGCCGATGCCACACGGCAGACCTCAGCGCTGGACGCGCTGATCGGCGCAATGGAGATGCAATAGAAAAAGCGGCGCCGAAAAGACGCCGCTTGTAAATAGATCCGGGTGGAGGCTAGTCGCTGGTATCGTCCTTGCTCTCCATGTTGGCCGGCAGATCGAGTGCGATCAATGCGAACTGCGTGCGGCCATTCTTTGGTTCGTCAAAGCCGACGATGTGCTGATGGCGCTTGGAGCCGGCCTTGAGTTGCAGGTCTCCGGAAAGATCGACGCCATTCGTCTTGCTATTGAATTTGAAGTTGCTGTTGTGGCCGTCGTCGCTGCAGCTCAATCCTTCATTGGTTACCGTGGGTGTGCCGACGGGTGTTTTGCCCTGGCATGTAATGACGTTGCCATAGCGCTCGAGCGCTTTCTTGTAAAACGCGACTACCTTTTCCTGTGGATCGGCGGTGGAGTAGGAGACGGCACGCACACGAAGCTGCCACTCGCCAAAGCCCATATGAATATCGGCGGATTTATTACCGTCCTTGTCTTTCTGCACTTCGGCGCCAGGATAGGCGGGCAGTCCCAGGTCGGAGGCGGAAGTCTGGTCGGTGTTCACGTGCACTCCACCGAAAGGTGTGTCCACCTGAACGGTTTTCTCCTTGCCGTTGGCGTCCTTGTCCACATGCACACGGCAGCCCGCAAGCGCTACTGCCACAATCATGGCGGCATACACAATGATCGATTTACGCGACATACCTCACTACCTCACACGGGAGTATACGGCACAGCCAGTGGACTGGTTCCCGAAAAGGTAACGATACGCCGAAGGCGAGGAACGACTTTCCGGGGAGTGCGGGGTTACCATTCACAACAACACGCTCCTGGTCCACAGATTCAAAGGCAGTTGTGGACACGTACAGTGAGGCCGGGAGACAACGATTGCCTGCATCGGGAAGTCCCAAAGGATTTGGCTCATAGAGGATGACGATGACAAGGCAAAAGAAGGAAGGAAGAACGCCATGCGGACCAATGCTCTCTCTCCCATTCGCATGTTTTGCCTGATGTCAGCAGTTGGATTGCTGGCAATCGCGCCGGTCGGCGCGCAAACGCAGCAATCGCAGGACGATCCGCCAGACCAGGCGGCACGCATTTCCTCAATTTCCGGTCAGGTATCTGTGGAGCCGATGGGCTCAACCGAGTGGGGGCAAGCGTATGCCAACCTGACCATTGCGCCTGGCGACCGCATCTATACCGATGCCGATGGACGCGCGGAAATTCAGATTGGGCAGACGTATCTGCGCATCGGCCCGAACACCGACATCAGCCTGACGCAGGCCGATCTCAATGAAATTGCATTTGGTATGGCGCAGGGCTCGGTGCATCTGCGCTCGTTTGGGCTTTGGCAGGGGCAGCACTTTGACCTGAGCACGCCGAACGGAAACGTTGGCTTCGATCAACTGGGAGATCTGCGCATCGATGTGGACCCGAACGGAGCAACGGTATTCACCAACTATGGCGGCCCGGCGGACATAACAGCAGCCGGAGATTTCGATCAGCCGATGGAGCAGAATCAGTCGCTGCAACTTGCAGGCGTGAACCCGGTAAATCCGCAGTGGCTGCAGGTTGGCAATGCGGACGATCTGGACACGTGGAGCCAGGAACGCGACCGGGAGATTCTTGATTCAACGTCGTATCAGTACGTAAGCCAGGATGTGACCGGCGCGGCGGACCTGGATGGCTATGGCGACTGGAATGATGATGCGGATTATGGCGACGTGTGGTATCCGCGCAATGTTGCAATGGACTGGGCGCCGTATCACAACGGCCATTGGATCTATCGCGAGCCGTGGGGCTGGGTGTGGGTGGAAGCCGAGCCGTGGGGCTATGCACCGTTCCACTATGGTCGCTGGGTATTTCTGCGCGGCCGTTGGGGCTGGGTACCGGGACCGCGCCATGTACGTACGGTGTGGTCGCCCGCGCTGGTGGTGTTTGCTGGCGGATTCCCATCGAGCGGCATCAGCCTGACGGCGTGGTTCCCGTTAGGACCGGGTGAACCGTTCCGGCCGTGGTACCGCTGCAGCCCGCGGTATATCGATAGGGTCAACATCAGCAACATTCGCGCAAGCCGTGTAGTAGTGGTGCGAAACACATACATCAACATCACCAACGTGACGTATGTGAATCGCGATCACGGATTTGCAGCGATGCGCCGTGACGACTTTGCCAACGGACGCCGGGGACTGGTGCGCGTGGATGCACGCGACATGCACCAGGCGCGGATTGTGGACCGGCCCGATGTGAACAGGGGCGTATTTGTGACACGGCCGGTTGGACGTCCGGTACGCGTGGCGGGAACGGATCCGAAGCTGATCAACCAACGCGGCAAGATGGTTGGCATGCGCCCAGGCAGTGTGGCGCAGACGCCTCCGGTGCGGCGCATTGAACCGGTGCGGCCGCCGAAAGGACGTGAAACAGTTGCGCCACCGTCCAACAGCCGCTTCCGCCCAGGACAAAACGGGGGCTATGAGCGCACATCTCCGTCGCAGCAGCAGCCGAATAACCGGTCTGGGCAGCCTGGGCGTGTGAATCCGGCAATGCCTGTGCGCCCGCAAGGTGGACCTGCACGCGCACTGCCTGGCTACAACGACGAGCAGTCTCAGCAACCAGCGAACAACGGCAACCGCGGCAACCAAAACCGGAACGACCGTGGGGGCAATAATGGCCGCGGTAACGACCGGGGACAGCAGCCAAATCAGCCGGCAACGGTGAACCAGCCGAGCCAGCAGCATGAGCCTGCTCCAGTGCGGCCAGTGGGCCGGCCCGAAAGGCCTGTGAAGACGCCGGAGCAGAACCGGAATGATGAGCCGAACTATCAACAGCCAAGGCAAAACAATCGCGTAGAGCAGCCGCAGCGGAATGAACAACAGCAGCAGCTAAAGCGGTTTGAGCAGACGCCTCCGCAGCAACAGCAAAACGAGCGCGCGCAGCCAAAACAAGCGCCGAGGCCGCAAGCGCCGTCAGCTGCTCGGCCCGCGCCGCAACCACGGCAGGCCAATCCGCAGCAGAACCGGAATGAACATGGCAATGCACGTAGCGACGACCGTGGGAACCAGAAGAATCAAAAGGAAGAAAAGCCAAAGGAGAAGGAAAAGGACCACGGGCCCAAAGGCAGGTAACCGCCCTCTGGACTGAATGTTATCGATGAACTGGGGCTGCCGCACCGCAAGTGCGGCGGCCCTTCTGTTTGTCTGCGTCCGGTGTAAATCGAGTATCGTGGTGCGGATGAGAATTTCACGCTTACGCATCTTCTGCTTTGTGTATGTCGCTCTCGCGGGTGTGCTTGCTTTACAGTTCGCGGTAGCGCAGCAGACTGCGCTGCTCGACACATCGACCGACGTACTGGTTACGGTGCACGCCGACCGAACCACGGGGGCATACTCGCCGATCTGGAATTTCTTTGGCGCAGATGAGCCGAATTATCTTTACGCGCCAAACGGGCAGAAGCTGCTGCATGAGTTGTCCGCGCTCAGCCCTGTGCCGGTGTATTTCCGAGCGCACAATCTGTTCACCACGGGTAATGGCGAGGGTTCGCTCAAGTGGGGCTCCACGAATGTATACACAGAGAAGGCGGACGGCTCACCGGTCTACGACTTCACCATTACCGATCGTATCTTCGATGCACTGATGGCGGCGCATGTGCGCCCGCTGGTTGAGATTGGATTTATGCCGGAGGCGTTGTCGACGCATCCCGAGCCCTACCGCCACACGTTTCCCAAGGGCGACATCTTTACCGGTTGGACCTATCCACCGAAGAGCGAAAAGAAATGGGCTTCACTCGTAAAAGCGTACGCAGTGCATTTGAAGGAACGCTATGGCACGCAGGTGGACACATGGCTCTGGGAAGTGTGGAACGAGCCGGATATTCCTTACTGGCATGGCACGTGGGAACAGTACGACCGGCTCTACGACATCAGCGCGTCGGCGATTCGCTCTGTGCTTCCACATGCGCGCATCGGTGGGCCAGAGGCTACAGGCATCAGCGATCACTCGGCGCCGTTTTTGAAGCAATTTCTGGATCACTGCGCGCACGAGCGCAACGCGGCGACGGGCGGAATGGGCGCGCCGCTGGACTTCATCAGTTATCACCCCAAGGGACATCCGGAGTTTGTCGATGGGCATGTGGTGATGAGTGTGGCCGCGCAGTTACGCGCGGTAGAGCGCGGCATGGAGATTATTGCTGCTGATCCGCGGTGGCGGCATACGCCAATCATTCTCGGCGAGAGTGATCCCGAGGGTTGTGCGGCATGCAAGGGAACGCAAAACGGCTATCGCAACGGGCCGCTCTATGGCGTGAGCGTAGTGGAAGCGACGATGCGCACCTACGAGCTTGCGCGCAGGCACAACCTAAAGGTGGAAGGTGCGGTGACGTGGGCGTTCGAATTTGAGGATCAGCCCGCATTTGCCGGTTTCCGTTCCCTGGCAACAGACGGTATCGACAAGGCTGTGTTGAATGCCTTCCGCATGATGGGCAAGCTGGGAGGCGCAGGCACGGAGTGGCTTGCAGTGGACAGCAACGGTGCACTGCCGCTGGAGCAGGTATTGAAGGATAGTGTGCGTGCCAAGCCCGATGTGAATGCGGTGGCTACGATGCGCGCCGGCGAGATCAATGTGTTGCTGTGGAATTACCACGACGCCGATGTGGAAGCACCGCCCGCGAAGATTCTGCTTGCCATGGACGGACTGAAGAGCGCGCAGGTGGAGGAGACGGAGTTCCGCATGGACCATGCGCATAGCAATGCCTATGCTGAATGGCAGAAGATGGGAAGCCCTGCACAGCCTGCGGCCGAACAGATGAAGGAATTACAGAAGGCAGGCGCACTGGAAGAGACGGTTACCGCGCATCCAGTCGAGGTGCATGGGGGAAAGGTGAACTTTGCACTAACGATTCCGCGGCAAGGAGTGGTGCTGGTGCAGCTGCGCCAGAACTAGTGAGACGCCGGGCCATCTTCCTTGCTGCTGGTGGCGAACAGAATGCAGGCAAAAAAGACAACAACCAGAACGGGGACAACCAGGAAGGGCGAAGTAATCATGTGCAATGCTCCGTGCAACAAGGTTAGCAGACGCTGATTGCGTTGGACGAGTCTTGATCTTCAGTGTGTCTGTGGCTGCGCAGGCACCCGGAGAGCAAGGTATTCGATGTAACCGAGCAGCGCTCCCCAATGGTAGAAGCGGTCACTGCTTTGTACATCGTCGCCGGTGCCCAGCAGGGCGTTGTAGTTTTCATGCACATGCCCGTGCGCGCGCCACTCCTTCAGGAACAAGTCGTACGACTTCTGCGCGAAGGCATCGCGTGTTGCTTTGTCCGCATAATTTTCCAGTCCAAGGTAGACAAGAAAATTCATCGGCCCCCAGATGCGGCCGCGCCAGTAATCCTGATCCTTGAAGGCGGAGTCGTCACGCGCAATGGAGGGAATCACCCATTGCCCCCAGAATTCATCTGGGTTCTTGAGGTGATCTTCGATCATGTGCCGGGCCTGCGCAGGCGTTGCCGCCTTGGCCAGCAAGGGATAGAAGTTGGTGGGCGAAAGTCGGCGGCTGAACTGGCCGGTATGCAGGTCTTTATTGAGAAACATTCCGGCCTTTGTGTCCCACAGGGTTGCAAGGCTCTCGCGATACTTTTCCGCCCGCGCACGCAGCTGGTTCGCGTCCTCGGTCTTGCCCAGTTCATCGGCAATCTGTGCAAGCGCGTCGCAGTCCGCAATGTACAGACTCATCAGGCCGACATCGGCCATTTCAAGCAGGTGCGTACGGCTGTCGTAGACCGCGTCGTCATACATGGGGCTGTTGTCGAGACCAGACTCATACTCCGCGCCCTGCTTCGTTCCGCGTGAGTGGTCGTCGAGATTCGCGGGCTCGTTGTCGGCGTCGCTGCCCCAGGCCAGATAGCCACCTACATCGCGATGCTTGGCCCACCAGCGATTCCAGCGCAACAGCGGCTCGTAGGCATCGCGCAAAAACCAGCGATCATGAAATTTGCGGTAGAGGCCCAGCACAGTGATGGCGCCCACGGGCGGCTCGGAACGGTCGGACGACTTCCAACCGCCTGCGCGCGCGTAATTGGGCACAAATCCCTGCGGCGTTTCCTCACGCAGCATTTCCAGCGCGTTGGCATAAGCCAGATTTTTGTCGCCAATGGAGGCAAGCGTCGCAGCGAAGAAGTTGTCCCAGTCAAAGAGCACATAGCCACCCCATCCCACGGACCAGACGCGGCTGACGGGCGAAATGACACGTTTCTGTTCGGGGTCGTAAATTGTATCCCAGCCGAGGGTGGTTTCGATGGCGTCGAGGATAGAACTGCTTGCGCCTGCGGACTGAACTGAGCTTTCGTAGGCAGCGCGCTGCTTTGCGATGATGGTACGGATTTGATCGACGCTGCGCTGTACACCGGTGGAGATGCCCGCGGCTGCATTAAAGTCAAATGCAAAATATGAACCGGAGACAGGAACTTCCACGCGGAAATTCGCTTGGCTGTCAGATTCAGCGCAGGTGCAGTAGACGCCTATTTGTTTGGCTCCTGCTCGCACATCGATGATGTTGCCGTGTTTCAGCGTGATACCAGGTCTGTCCCAGAGGAAGCTCACGGAGATGACCAGAGAAGGCGGCAACGCAGTCGGCAGTTTCTTGTCGAGTGGAGTCATAAGCATCACAAGATCGTTGCCATCATGCGCGCTCTCGACACGCCACTTGTGCTCCTTCCACGCAACATCCGCGCTGGTATAGCTGCCATCCCACGCATGCGGTCCTGGCGTTACCACCTCCGCATCTTGGCCGAAGCGGCCGATGAGCGCATCGCTGAGGAACGCATCACCATTCAGCGTGGAGTTATGCTTCAATCCCACATGGATCGCCAGGCCCTCCGGCAACAGCACCTGCGTCAGCACGCTATTCGTGTCCCACGTGTTCCAACCCTGTGCCAGGCTCTTCTGCACCGCTTCATACTCGGCAGAACGCGGAGGAACAGTTGCGCCGCCCGGCGCAAAATGGGACAAAGCCTGCTGTGTCGTCCCCGACTGCGCATGCACGGGCGCAGCCGCAAAGAGCAGGGAAGTGAATGTCGCGGCGTACACAAGAGCACGGACCGATAGCCTCGATTTCAATTCCGTCATCAGCCGCACGCTACACCCAGCCGCCATCGACGATGAAGCTCTGGCTGGTGATGGCACTGGAGTCGTCGGCAGCGAGGAAGAGAACCATGCGCGCGACATCGTCTGGGATCAGCTCACATTTGAGGGACTGGCTGGCGAGGATTTCCGCCTTGTACTCGGGCGTATACCAGAGCTTTTTCTGGCGCTCGGTAGCAATGGCGCCGGGTAGCACAGCATTGATACGAATCCCTTCAGCGCCGAGTTCGCGGGCAAGTGTGCGCGTGAGGCCCACGATTCCCGCTTTCGCTGTGCCATAGGCTGGGACGCCGGTGGAGGGAATCACCCAGCAAATCGAGCTCATATTAATGATGGAGGCGTGACCGGCTTTGGCGGCGTCGCGCAGAGCGGGCAGAGCGGCCTGAATCGTGAAGAAGTGCGGCCGAAGATTGATGGCCATCGACTTGTCCCAATCTTCTACTGTCAGCGCGTCGAGATTGTGTCGCTGGTCGTTGCCTGCATTGTTCACCAGCACGTCCAGCCCGCCGAATTTCTGTGTGGCTGCAACGACGGCCTTCTGCAACTCGTCCACTTTCGTAATGTCGCAATGCAGGTAGTGGACTTCGGCGGCACCGTCGCCGCTCAGCCGTTCCACCAAAGCATTTGCCGCGTCTTCCTGAATATCGAGAAAGGCAACGCGGCAGTCCTGCCGCGCAAAGTGCTCAACAAGGCTGGCGCCGATGCCTGATGCGCCGCCGGTGATGAGAACGGCACGGCCTGAGAGACTTGGATAGCGTGCGAATTGAGTAGCATGCTGCGGATTGGGTACGTGCATGGCGACAGTCGAAACAGAGTTAAACGAGCGCAGATCAGTATAGAGGGAACAGCTCTATACGGGAGTCAGGAAACAGGTGGAGAGTCGATATTGCATTGTGAGACGCCGTCTCCATTTCGATTAAGAAAAGCGCATACTGGTACACAGGCCGCATTTTCAGGGGAATTCCTCCCCGTGGAGTTTCCCGTCGCAAGGCCGGGCAATTTAGACTTGGCAGGATTCAGAGTTGATACCTCGGATGCTCTATAAGAACAGGGCGTTACATCGTTTGGTTCAACCACAATCCTGTGGTACGTAGTGCGGTATTAGGCGCAGCCTGGAGCAACATGAAAAGGCGATGCGCGAGCCGCCTGGGGCTGTGTCCCCGGCTGGCAAAAAGACTCAAGTAGAAGAATGCAGAGGGGGAGTTATGGCGAACAAGGTCCGTTATCCCGGTATCCGGGTGACTGCAAACGGCAACCAGCTGGTTTCGTACCACACGGAGACACGCATTGCGGATGCAGGCGTGTTCTATCCGATTACGCCTTCAACAGAAGGCGGCGAATTATTCCAGCAGGCATTTGCGGAAGGACATCTGAACGTGTTCGGCGGCAGCACCATTGCCATTGAGACCGAAGGCGAGCATGCCGCGCAAGGCGGCGCCATTGCCCACTCCGTGTGCGGCAAGCGCGTGGTGAACTTCACCTCCGGCCAGGGCGTGGTCTATGGCGTGGAGCAGGATTATCATGCGCCGGGCAAGGGTTCCACCATGGTGCTGGAAGTGGGTGCGCGCGCGCTGACCAAGCATGCGCTGAACGTGCACTGCGGCCACGACGATATATATGGAGCGCTGGATACGGGCTGGATCATGGTATTCGGCAAGGACGCTCAGCAGGCCGCCGACCAGGCGCTGATTCTGCGCCGGGTGACGGAACGCGCGTTGACGCCGGGCATGAATATCATGGATGGCTTCCTTACTTCGCACCTGGAGCGCACCTTTTACAAGCACGAGTCCGAGCTGATCCGGGAATTTCTGGGGGCGCCGGACGATGTGATCGAGTGCCCCACCGAGGCGCAGCGCGTTCTGTTTGGACCGACACGCCGCCGCGTGCCGAAGATGGTAGACCTTACCAACCCGGTTCTGCTGGGTCCCGTGCAGAACCAGGAACACTACATGCAGGGTGTGGTTGCGCGGCGCAATAACTTTGCCGAGCCCATCCTTGAGTTCCTTGAAGAGTCGTACAAGAAGTTTGCCGAACTGACGGGCCGCTACTACGGGCTGGTGACCAAGTACAAGACCGACGACACAGATACGGTGTTCGTTTCGCTTGGTTCCGCTGCCGAGAATATTGAAGCCGCTGTGGACTATTTGCGCGCAACACGTGGCGTGAAAGTAGGCTCGATTCACGTGAACGTGATTCGTCCGTTCCCTGAGGCCGCGATTGTGGAAGCGCTGAAGGGCAAGAAGAACGTCATTATTCTGGAGCGCACGGATGAGGCGCTGGCCGGCGACAATCCGCTGGGCCGCGACATTCGCACCGCGCTCTCCAAGGCTGTGCAGTATGAGGGCCATCCTGCTGCAGAGGGCCTGCCGGCCATTTCACCCAGTGAGTTGCCGAAGATCTTCAACGGCACCTATGGACTGGGCTCGCGTGATTTCCGCCCTGAGCACATTATTGGTGCGTACGAATTTGCAACCGCGGGCCGCGCGCGTACGGACGGCAAGACGGCCGCAGATGGTGTGAACTTCTTCGTGCTCGGCATTCCGCACCCGTACGCGGTCATCGCCGACGAAACGCCTTCACTGCTGCCGGATGCAGCCGTTGCGGTTCGTTTTCACTCCATCGGAGGCTGGGGCGCTATCACCACGGGTAAGAACCTGGGCGCGATTCTCGGCGACCTGAACGATCTGATCTTTGAGCGCGACGGCGTGAGAGACGAGTTCGGTAACCCGAAGGAAGTCATCCACGTGAGCGCGAACCCGAAATACGGTTCGGAAAAGAAGGGCGCTCCCACCAGCTACTTCATGGTGGCGGCGAAGGAGCGCATTCGTGTGAACTGCGATCTGCGCCATGTAACCTGCGTTCTCTGCTGTGACCCCAAGGCCTTTACCCACACCAACCCGCTGGATGGCATTCAGGAAGGCGGCGCTTTCGTATGGGAGTCCGATCAGGAAGGCGAGCGGGCGTGGGAACAGCTGCCGATCTGGGCGCGCAAGCAAATTATCGACAAGAAGATTCGCGTCTTCACGCTGCCGGGCTTTGATATTGCGCGCAAGGCCACCGATCGCGCCGACCTGCAGCTTCGTATGCAGGGCAACGCATTTCTTGGCGCATTCTTTGCGGTGAGCACACTGCTGGGCGAGTTCGGCATCACGCAGGAGCAGTACCGTGCGGTGGTGCACAAGCAGTATGTCAAGAAGTTCGGTAAGTTTGGCGATGCGGTCGTGCAGTCAAACATGGAAGTGATGACGCAGGGCTTTGAGCGCGTGAAAGAGATCGCGATCGGAGAAATCACTGCTGCGGATCGCTCCAGCCTGCGCGGTGATGCGTTGCTGCCGATCCTGGAGACTGTGCCTGACTATGCGGAAGTGGGAAGCTGCGCATCCGGCGGCTGCCGCTCGCATGTGGAGCCGGCGGGACAGGGACCGCGTCCTCCGATTAGCTCCATCGCCAATTTCGATGCGGAGTTCCGCGCAAGCTATGGCTATAACCAGCCAGCGACGCCATTGTCCGCCATGGGAGTCATCGCTGCGGCAACGGGCGACACTGCTTCAAAGTATGTGGCGCGCCGCGAGACGCCGCTCTACATTCCCGAGAACTGCACGCAGTGTATGGAATGCATCTCGGTGTGCCCGGATACAGCGTTGCCGAATTGCTCGCAGGATTTGAGCACGCTGCTCTCGACCGCGGTTGCGCACTACGTGAAAGACCAGGGCGAGCGCCGCAAGATGATGGACAAGCTGCCGGAAATCGAAAAGCTGGCGCGCGAGCGCATGCTGGCCGAGATCAAGACCGGCACGCCGCTGCCCACCATCCTGCGTGAAGTAACCGATAAGGTTGACGGCTTCAGTGCCGAGTCGAAAGCGCAACTGTTCGCCATTCTTGACAAGGTGCCGATGGCTTACCAGAAGGTCAATGCGATCTTCTCCTCGCCGGAGCGCAAGAGTCCTGGCGCGGGAGGCATCTTCTCCATCTTTGTCAGCGACCTCTGCAAGGGCTGCGCGGCCTGCGTCACGGCCTGCGGCGACCATCAGGCGCTCAAGATGGTGCAGGAGACCGAAGAGATCAACGCCGAGCACGAAACCGGCACGGGCTTCCTCGGACTGCTACCCGACACCGCACAGAAGTATCTCGGTTTCTACAATTCGGCCAATCCGGCTGACTCAAAGACAGCGACGCTGCGCAACATGCTGATGGTGCGCACCAATTACGACGCACTGGTTTCTGGCGACGGCGCCTGTGCGGGCTGCGGCGAAAAGAGCGTGTTGCGCTCGATTGCCGCCGTGACCGAAGCGTATATGCGCCCTGTCTACCACGCCAAGAGTGACCGTCTTGTGGCCAAAGCCGGTGATCTTGAAAAGACAGGCGCAGGAAGGCTGGCTGCGCTGAAGGCGAAGAATGAAGGTGAGTACGCGCTGCTGAAGCAGACAATTGCCCATCTGATTCTTGGCCTTGGCGGCGAAGACACGAAAGACACGAAGAAGCGTATTGCAGAGTATGAAGCGGCGAACGGCGAAATCACTGATGCCCAGATGATTGAAGCAATTGCCGCGGTGCTGCTGACTGAGGCCTTCAACCATAAGAGCCTGCAGCCCATCGACGGCCGCCTTGCCAACGGCATGAGCGTGATGGCCATGGCTGCGCATACCGGTTGCAACACGGTGTACGGTTCCACTTCACCGAACAATCCGCATCCGTATCCGTGGATGAACTCGCTCTTCCAGGACGGCATTACGGTGGGCTGGCTGATGGGCGAAAGCTTCATTGTGGATCATGCGCGCCGTTCGGTGCTGCCTGAGCGTATTGCGGACATCGTTCTCACGCGCGGTGAGAAGGTGATCAACGATGAAGAGTACTACCACTTCACGCACTTCACTGACGCACTGATGACCGACCAGGAAATCGTCGAGCTGCCCAAGGTTTGGGTAGTCGGCGGCGACGGCGGCATGGGCGACATCGGCTACCAGAACATGTCGAAGGTGATCCTGCAGAACCGGCCCAACGTGAAGGCGTTGATGCTGGATACGCAGGTCTACTCGAATACCGGCGGACAGAACTCGGACTCGACCCCAATGCTTGGCGGTAACGACATGAATGTGTTCGGTGCTGCGACGCAGGGCAAGAACACTGAGAAGAAGACAGTCGCGGAAACCTTCCTCGCTGGCCACGGTTCGCCGTTTGTCGCGCAGGTTTCCATGGCCAACGCGCCGAAACTCTACCGCGCAATTCTCGACGGACTGGAGTATCGCGGCACCATGTTCCTGCAGGCCTTCACCACCTGCCAGCCGGAGCACGGCGTGCCCGACGATATGGCGCTCTTCCAGGCGCAGCGTGTGCGCGACTCGCGCGGCGTTCCGGAGTTCGTCTTTGATCCGCGTAAGGGCGAGAGCTACCAGGAAGCGCTCGACGTGAAGGGCAACCCGGCTCCTGAACTCGACTGGTACGAAACCAAGATCAAGTCGACCGGCGAGCCCATGCGGTACACCGTGGCGCACTGGTGCACCACGGAAGCACGCTTCCGCAACCACCTGAAGAAGATCAAGCCTGAGGCGGCTGAGAAGCTCGTCCACCTAGACAACATGCTGGTGCGCATCACGCAGCAGGATGTCGTTTACCGCCGCTACCTCGATCCAACACACCGTGCCTTCATTCCAGACTTTGGTGTCTACATCAAGTTCGAAGACAACGGCAAGATCGAGTACCGCGCCCTCTCACGGCAACTGGTCATGT
This sequence comes from Occallatibacter sp., assembly GCA_035550015.1. Lineage (GTDB taxonomy): Bacteria > Acidobacteriota > Terriglobia > Terriglobales > Acidobacteriaceae > Telmatobacter. The sequence goes on from DASZRJ010000042.1 coordinate 76,026, forward strand.
TCTGTGTGGAGCGCCGCAAGTCATGGCGCATGCTGCAGTCCAAGGCCGGCATCGTGAACAAGGAGTACGCGGCACAGAAGGCTATCCTTGCCGAAGTGGACAAGGGCACGCTTCCTCTGGAAGAGCTGATGACGCGCGGCGCCGAATTGGTCCGCGAGCGGGTGGCGGCTGCCAAGGCGTAGTTCTGAACAAGTGAATCAATTCAACAGGCGGATCTTCGGATCCGCCTGTTGTTGTTAGCGGGTAGTTTGCATCCAGCGCCAGGGCTTGAACATCCACTCAGTGCAGGTTGTTTCTGATATTTCTTCTATACAAGGATTCCAACTTCATGCCTCTGCCATTATTTGAACCGCTGAAACTCCGCTCCATTGAATTTTCCAACCGCATCGGTGTCTCGCCCATGTGCCAGTATTCGAGCGAAGACGGCTTCGCGAACGACTGGCATCTGGTCCATCTTGGCGCACGCGCGCAGGGCGGTGCGGGCCTCCTTATCATGGAGGCTTCAGCTGTGCTGCCTGAGGGGCGCATCTCCATTGGCGATCACGGCATCTGGAAGGACGAGCACATTCCGGGCCTCAAGCGTATTGTGAAGTTCGTTCACAGCCAGGGATCACGCATCGGCATTCAGCTTGCGCACGCGGGCCGCAAGGCCAGCATGTCGGTTCCGTTTGGTGGAGAGCGGCTGCTGAGCGCAGAGGAAGGCGGCTGGCAGACGGTTGCTCCATCGGCAATTCCATTCTCGCCAACATATTCGCAGCCGCAGGCGCTCGACAAGGCAGGCATTCGGAAAACGATTGATGCCTTTGCAGCAGCGGCACACCGTGCCGAGCGTGCGGGCTTCGATTTTGTTGAGATTCATGCTGCGCATGGCTATCTTCTCCACGAGTTTCTTTCGCCGCTTGCCAACCAGCGCACCGACGAGTACGGCGGCAGCTTCGAGAATCGCGTGCGGCTCTTACTGGAAGTGACGGAAGCTGTGCGTGCCGCTTGGCCGGAGCATTTGCCGCTCTTTGTGCGCATTTCGGCAACAGACTGGGCGGAAGGTGGATGGACGCAGGAGGAATCGGTGAAGCTGGCAGGCCTACTGCACGAGCATGGCGTCGATCTCATCGACGTTTCCTCCGGCGGCCTTGTGCCCGACGCTAAGATTCCCGCCGCACCCGGATTCCAGGTTGGCTTTGCCGAAGAGATTCGCCGTGTAGCTGGAATTCCCGTTGCGGCGGTCGGTCTGATCACCGATCCCGAGCAGGCGAATGAGATTGTGCAGTCCGGTAAGGCCGATTTGGTTTTAATGGCGCGTGAATTTCTGCGCGATCCATACTGGCCACTGCACGCGGCTGAAAAACTTAGTAAACAGATGAGTTGGCCCGAGCAATACCTGCGTGCCGCGCCGCGCGGCTCGACGTCGCGCACTCCCATCGAAGCGCAGTCATAGAATGCAGGCCTGCACACAAAAGATAAAGGGCGGATCTTCAGATCCGCCCTTTCGTTTGCCTCTGTTTTTCTCCCTCGAATTATGCCCAGCTAAAGCCGCTCTTCTGCAGCGGTAGTGTGCGGATGCGTTTGCCGGTAGCGGCGAAGATGGCATTCGTTACCGCTGGCAGGGCAGGCGGCAGCATGGGCTCTCCCAGACCGGTTGGCGGAAAGTCTGTGATCTTCCAGTGGACCTCAACCGGCGGAGCCTCGCGCATACGCAGGAACTGGAAGGTGTCATAGTTGGACTGATTGACTGCACCAGCGGAGAGCGTGATCTCCTGGCCCATTTCGCTCAGCCCTTCCAGAATGCCGCCTTTCGTGATGTTCTCCGCGGCGCCGGGATTGATGATCTGACGGCCCACATCGCCCGCGGCCCAGATGCGATGCACAGTGACCTTGTTGTTTGCATCCACGCTTACGTCCGCCACCTCGGCAAAGTAGCCCAGATGGCAGAAGTAGGCGGCAATGCCCATCCCGCGGCCCTTCTCCTGTTTACGTTTGGCCCAGCCGGACTTCTCCGCAACCAAGGTGAAAACGCCTTTCAGGCGTTCTGCATTTAACTCGGGGTCGGCGCCATCTTCACCCATGCGCGCCACGTGGCCCGGCAGTGGCACTGCCTCGCGTGCCAGCACTTCAAGCTGGAATTCCAATGGATCGCGTCCGGCTTCATGTGCCAGTTCGTCGAGGAAAGACTGGCCCACCCAGCAGAGTGCATTGGCGCCCGGAGCGCGCAGCCAGCCAGTGCGCAGCTTAAGTGGCATGGCAGAACTGCATAGTGTGTAGTTGGGCACGCGGCCTGAGGGGTATTCGAGCGCATCGATTCCGGCTCCTGCGGCGCTCTTTTTGCCTTCACCGTACGTGACGAAATGCTGTCGCCAGGCGACGAGCTTGCCATTGCTGTCGAGGCCCGCTTTGAGCTTGTGGAATCCTCCGGCACGATACGCGTCGTGGCCCATATCGTCTTCGCGCGACCACGTGAGCTTGACAGGTGTGCCTGCCTCGCGGCTCAACCAGGCGGCTTCCACCATGTAATCGTTCATGAGCCTGCGGCCAAAGCCGCCGCCTGCACGAATCATGTTTACAGTAATCTGGCCTGGGTCAATGCCAAGGGCCTGTGCCACAAGCCCTCGGCCGCCACCTGGCGTCTGGCTTTGAGTCCAGATTTCCAGCTTGCCGTCTTTGTATGCCGCGGTTGTGCCCATGGGTTCCAGCGTGGCGTGCGCGATGAAGGGATAGGCGTACTTCGCCTCAATGACTTTGGCAGAGGACTTCAGTGCGCCGTCCGCATCACCGTACGTACGGATGGTATTTTGCGGCTCTGCGGCCAGCAGCTTCTCCGCATTTTCCGCAAAGCCATCGGAGCTTTGTGCCGCGCCTGATCCTTCATCCCACTCGACCTTGAGCTGCTGGCGTGCGCTTTCCGCGTGCCACCAGGTTGAGGCAAGAACTGCCACACCGGGCTCCATGCCGGGTTCGTTGGGAACAACGACGTCATTCGATAGCGTACCTGGGATGATGACAACTTTATGCACGCCTGGCAGCTTGCCCACTTCCTCTGTGTTTGCCGACTTTACCTTGCCGCCGTAGACGGGGCACTTCGCAATCACAGCATGCAGCATGCCGGGTAACTGAATATCGATACCGAAGATCGGTTTGCCTGTGGAGATGGCACGCATATCCACGCCTGTTTGCGACTTGCCGATGATGCGGTAATTTTTGGCATTTTTGAGCTTCACGCTCTTGAGTGGTGGCACCGGTCCTGCGGCGGCAGCTTCCGCCAGTTCTCCGTAGCCGGCTGAGCGGCCGGACTTTTTATGCAGCACGCGGCCCGCTTCAGTGGAGCACTCGCCAGCGGGAACACTCCATTTCTTGGCCGCGGCTTCCATAAGCATCTGCCGCGCGGCCGCACCCACCTGGCGCATTGGATTCCAACTGATAGGCGTGGACATGCTGCCGCCTGCAAACTGTGGTCCGTAGGCCGCTTCATCCAGTTCGGCCTGCACCACGTGGACATCCTTCCATTCCACATCCAGCTCTTCGGCAATCAACATGGGCAGCATGGTGCGTACACCCTGGCCAATCTCCGGTCCGCGGGCCTTGATGGTGGCAATGCCATTTTGAGCGATGCTGATGAATGCTGTGGGTTTGAGATCGGGTGGGGGGGCGCCTTGCGCCATGGCCCAGGGTGCGCGGTAGAGGCCCAAAGCAAATCCGCCTCCGGCAAGCGTGGTCGCCTTCAAAAACTCTCGTCTGTTTAATCGCATGGTTGCCCCCTTACCCGGCATGGGCTGTCGAGCCCATGGCTGCCGCTTTGTGAATGGCTTCGCGAATCCGATGATAGGTGCCGCAGCGGCACAGATTGCCGCTCATGGCTTCGTCAATGTCCGCATCGGTGGGATGGGGCTTTTCCTGCAGCAAGGCAGTTGCCGCCATGATTTGGCCCGCCTGGCAGTAGCCGCATTGCGCCACATCGCTCTCCACCCACGCCTCCTGCACGGGATGTGTTTCGCCAGCCGAGAGGCCCTCGATTGTTGTAATTGAGGCGCCCTCAAGAGCCGAGACCGGCATCAGGCATGAACGCTCTGCGCGGCCATCGACAAGAACTGTGCATGCGCCGCACTGGCCGATGCCGCAACCATATTTCGCGCCCTTCAAATCCAGCACATCGCGCAATACCCAAAGTAGCGGCATATCGGGTGGCACATCCACGGAGTGCATCGTGCCATTAATCTTCAGTTGTAGAGGCATAGCGTTCCCCTTCCTCGCAGGAGTAGTGAGCAGATTATGAAAGAGAGTAGCGCAACGACGTGACAGGAGTCACCTTGGCATGTTTGGTGTACAAAAAAGGGCGCAGCGCTAAAAAGCTGTGCCCTCTATTCGAACCAGTAATGTCGCGTTCTTATCGCTTGAATTGAATGTATTTGCGTCCTTCATACAGGCGGAAACCGCCCGCGGGGTCGGTCATCACTTCAAGCGGTCGCGGGCGCTTGATTTCGGAATCCGTTTTGTAGCTCACGCTGAAGATGTCATGCGCGCCTACATCGGTGATGACGAACTTATTGTTACCAATAAAGCCCACGCCATAGATACCGGCAGGCAGGGTCTTGCCTTCGATCTTCAGGGGCACTTCGGTGATGAAGTAAGCCTGGTACTTTGCGGCCACATCGCTTGAATAGCCGCTCGTATCCACCAGCATGGCAAGCATGTAGTAGCCGTCGGCAAATTTCACGCCACCGGAGTTGCGGACCTGGACTGTGGCCGATTGCCCCTTGTAATAGACAGAAGCCGGCAGCAGCTTCTGGGTATCCGCCGGTTTCAAGACTGTGGCACTCTGTGCAAGCGCTCCGAGGGGGGCCAGGACAATGGCAGCGGTCAGAGCTGTGGTTGCCGCGGTCCGGAAAAAGGTGCGAGAAAACATTGCAGACTCCCTTGTGAATAATCTCCAGCGACCGGAGTATATCGCATTGCTTCGTACATCGCATTGCCGAATGCGCGGAACGCTGTGGAAGGCGGTCGAAAATAGCCGCGGCGTATAATCCCACCCATGGCGGGGTATGCACAGACCGTATCGTCCATTTCTGCACCTGCACTGGCCAAGCTCCGGCTTCTGGAGGACCGGCTGCAACGGCTGGGCAGTGTAATGGTTGCTTACTCCGGCGGGGTGGATTCAGCTTTTCTTGCGGCTACGGCACATCGCGTGCTCGGCGACAGGATGCTGGCCGTGTTGGCCGACTCACCCAGCCTGGCGCGCCGCGATATGGAGCAGGCGCGCAGTTTTGCGGCCACACATAGCATCCCGTTGCACGTAATTCAGACGGTAGAGCTCGAGAATCCTGACTATCAGCGCAACGACGGACAGCGTTGCTTTTACTGTAAGTCCGAGCTTTTCGACAAAATGACGCCCCTCGCCGCGGAACTGGGCTTCCAGCATCTGGCCTATGGCATGAACGCCGATGACCGCGGTGACTTCCGGCCTGGTGCGCGTGCGGCCGCGGAGCAATCTGTGCTTGCTCCGCTTGCGGAAGTGGAGCTGACCAAGGCGGAGATTCGCGAGTTGGCGCGCAATGCAGGCTACGCACTGTGGGATCGGCCGGCAGCGCCCTGCCTGAGTTCGCGCGTGGAGTATGGTCGCGCGGTTACGAGGGAAGTGCTGGAGCAGGTGGAGCGCGCAGAAGAAGCAGTGCGCGCGCTTGGCTTCCGCGAGTTTCGTGTGCGCCACCACGGCGACTTGGCGCGGGTCGAAATTGCCCGCGCGGAATTACCGCGTGCACTTAACCTCGAAATACTTGACCGGATCTCGAGTGCACTCAAAGACGCCGGTTATCAATATGTCACGCTCGACAGCGCTGGCTTCCGTTCCGGATCTCTCAATCAGGCGCTGCCCGCGGCCATAATCCCCACCAAAGCCCTTCTGCGGCGCTGAAGCGCCAAGATTTAGAATTCAATTCCGATGCGCATTGGATATCTGGATTGCTTCTCCGGCATCAGCGGAGACATGTTGCTTGGCGCGCTTGTAGATGCGGGTGTTCCACTGGAAACCTTGCAGACGGCTGCGAAGGCGCTCAACGTAGGTGCCGAACTAGCTGTGCGTAAGGTTGTGCGCAGTGGCATTTCGGCAACCAAGGTTGATGTGTTGACGGAAGAGAATCGTCATGAACACGCTGCCGAACACGCTCATGAACACACACACACACACGAACATGCGCACAAGCATGAACACGGTCACGGGCATTCGCATGAAGCATCTCATTCACATGAACATGGCCACTCCGCGCATCGGTCACTTTCCGCCATCCTGAAAATCATCGATGCGGCTCCGCTTTCGGATCGTGTGAAAGAGCAAAGCAGAGCCGCGTTTCAGCAGCTGGGTGAGGTCGAAGCTGCCATCCACTCGATTGATATTGAGAAGGTGCATTTCCACGAAGTCGGCGCTGTAGACACGATCGTCGATATTGTGTGCGCGGCTGTGGGTAGCGAAGCGCTCGGTGTGGACCATTGGGTGGCGTCGCCGCTTAACGTGGGCAGCGGTACGGTGGAATGTGCACATGGAACACTGCCGGTGCCAGCCCCTGCGACTCTTGCATTGCTGGGTGATGCGCCAATATACGCGGCAGGTGCGCCAATGGAGCGCGTCACCCCAACCGGTGCAGCCATTCTGCGCATGCTCAATGTGGAGTACGGGACGCTGCCTGCAATGCGCGTTACGGCTCGCGGTTACGGCGCGGGTGGCCGCGATACGCCAGGCCAGGCAAATGTCGTGCGGTTAATTGTCGGCGAGTCTGCAGAAGAGCAGGACAACGCTGGCAAGGTCGCTGTTCTCGAAACTGTGATCGACGATTCTTCGCCGCAACTACTGGCCTACGTGAGCGAGTTGCTGCTCGAAGCTGGTGCGTGGGACGTGATTCGTATTCCTGCGCAAATGAAGAAGGGACGCAGTGGAGTGCAGATGCAGGTGCTATGCAGTCCGGAAAAAGCCGATGCGATGCGCGCCTTGATTTTTCGCGAAACAACAACCATCGGTCTGCACTGGCGTATTGAGAACAAGGTAGCGTTGCGGCGCGAATGGTTGGAAGTGGCAACCGAGTGGGGGCCGGTGCGCATGAAGATCGCATGCGACGTAAGCGGAACAGTTACGAATGCCGCGCCGGAGTACGAAGATTGCCGTGCATTGGCTGAGGCGCACGCAGTACCGCTGAAGCAGGTGATGTTCGCTGCGCAGAAGGCGTACACTGCTCGCACCGGAGAGAAGCACTGATGGATCGTTCTCAGATTGAAGCTCTCTTGCGTGAAGTGAGCGGCGGCAAGACTTCAGTGGAGGATGCTGTCACGCGCCTGCGCGATCTGCCTTTTGAAGATATCGGATTCGCCAAAGTAGATCATCATCGCGCGCTGCGCACCGGCATGCCGGAGACGATCTTTGCGATGGGAAAATCGCCGGAGCAGGTGGCTACGATCTTTACGCACATGGCAGCCGCCGGAAGCAATGTTCTCGCCACGCGCGCCGGGAGTGCCGTGTTTGAAAAAGTCGTGGAAGCAGAGCCGCGCGCCATCTATCACGCCACTGCGCGTGCCATCACCCTGGAGCAGAGCGAGCCTGCACGCGGCAAGGGAACCATCGCGGTTGTTTGCGCCGGTACAAGCGATCTGCCGGTGGCGGAAGAGGCCGCCATTACGGCGCGCATGATGGGCAATACGGTCGAGCTGATTGCCGACGTGGGAGTGGCCGGCATTCACCGGCTGCTTGCGCAGAGAGAGGCGCTTCACGCCGCGCGCGTCCTGATTGTGTGCGCCGGCATGGAGGGCGCGCTGCCCACAGCCGTGGCCGGTATGGTGAAGTCGCCGGTCATTGCTGTACCCACTAGCGTAGGTTACGGTGCTTCGTTCGGCGGAGTGGCCGCACTGCTCGGTATGCTGAATAGTTGCGCGCCTAACGTGTCGGTCGTGAACATCGACAACGGCTTTGGTGCGGCCTCCGTCGCTTCGCTGATCAACCATCTCGACTAGCGGAGTATGCGCGGATGGCGTAACTTTGCCGCTGCACAGTCTTTCTACGGCCTGTCGTAGAACCGGAAGAACAACGATGGCTTCGCGCATTCTTCCGCGCGTGCCACCAGTTCGGCCTGCTGGGTGTCATTCAGCGGCGTAAAGTTGCGTGCCAGGTGCACGTTCTCTTGGAGCTGTGCGATGGAGTCGCATCCGATAATCACCGTGCTCACCGGCTTGGAGAGCGTGTAATACATGGCTTCGCGCATCTTCAGTGTGCCGGGCTTATCGGTCTGGATGGTCATGCCTTCCCATGAGTGCTTCTGCTGCTCAATGGGCGGCGGAGTCCATGTGGAGAGAATGCGCCCGCGGCCGGGAATCTTCATCCCGATGATGCCCATCTGCCGCTCCACGGCAAGCGGAAGCAATGCATCGTTGAAGCTGTAGTGGTGCGGATCGGCCGCATTCATTGCCATCAGGATCGTGTCAAATGGGTGGCGGCGAATGCCTTCCATCAATGCCTCGGGCCGGTAGTGTCCGGTCAGGCCCAGGTAGCGCACAATTTTCTGCTGCTGCATTTCGAGCAGAGCTTCCATGGCGCCGCCCTTGGCAAAGACCTGATCGATGTCGTACATGGTGCCGATGTCGTGCAACTGCCACAAGTCCACGTGATCGGTCTGCAACAGTTGTAGCGACTTCTCGATCATGCGCATGGAGCCGTCACGCGTGCGCTCCTTCGTCTTGGTGGCAAGAAAGGCATCGTTGCGCCGGTGTGCCATTACCTTGCCTACATACTGTTCGCTCCAGCGTTCCGGTCCGCCGTAGATGGACGATGTGTCGATGTAGTTGATGCCCAGATCGAGCGCGCGCTCGATAATTGGCACCGCCGTCTCAAAGTTGTTGGCCTTCTCGAGCGCTGCTTGTCCACCGAGCGAAAAGATCCCGACCTTGTAACCGGTCTTACCCAGATTGCGCGTCGGCATGGCTTCCGGAGTTTTTGGATTCGACGGCAGAGCAGGCAAAGATCTGCCTTGCGTGTCGGCGAGAGCTGGCGTAGCCAGCAGCGCCGCGGTCATAGCGCCGCCGGCCTTCAAAAACTCACGGCGATCATGTTTGATCGCAGATGAATCGTTTTTCTTGCGCATAAGGTGCCTCCACAATATCCGGGAATCTTCGCGAACATGATAATCCCGAAGTAAGGCGCCTGTCTTGCGTGTGGTCGGCTACTTTGGTTGTTGCGGCGCAGGCTTGCTTGCGGCCGGTTTCTTTGTCGTGTGAGTGGAATGCGTTGTGCGCTTCCGCGTTGTGTGTTTCGGCTCAGGCTTGCAGGGAGGTGGTTCGGGTTTGGGTGCGTTCTTCTCTGCCTGCAACTCCTCATTGCTCGCACGCAATTCGTGTACCAGCTTTTCATGCGCCTCAGCCTGTGTAAGCATCCGGTCTGCCAGAGCTTTGCGTGCGTCAGATAAGTCCCTCAGTGCGTGGTCCAGCGAGCCAACATCTTCGGGCTGGCCCACAACGCGCGCCGCTGAAAACACGCGCAGCAGCACGTCGTACACCGCGTCGATGTTCTGAAATGCTGGCACGAGCTTGGCATTGGAGTCCGGCGCAAGATCGGCAGCCTCCAGCAGTGGCGGAAGCGGATGATGCAGATCATGGATGATGGATGAGCTGTCATGCACGGCTTCTTCGCGAATGTCGCCGCGCTTCCAGTGATCGAAATGAATGTTGCCTACGGCCTTCTCCACGCTGTCAATCGCAGGACGGACCAGCGTGGATGGAGCCGGTGGCGGCGGAATGGCCTGGCTCTCTGAAGGTGTGTTGGGTGGGGAAGTCTGTGCTGCTGCGACGGCGCCGAGTACGGAAAAAACGCAGCATGCGAACCAAAAACGCATGGGCAGTCTCGGGATTGACATTCCCCTATTATGCGCCGTTCGACTGGTGGCGAACAGATGCTAGTGCCCCGGCAATACAAGCAGGCTTGAGTACGACATGAACCAGAAGAACAGAATGATGCACGCCGTCACAGCTCCGCCCCACGCCAGGCGCCATCGGCGCAGCGTACCGGTCGCCTGCAGCAGGCGCGCGGCAGCCTTTCGCTCCTCTGGGCCCCCGGCCGCAAAGCCCCTGAGAGTGAGATGGCGGCTCAGGAATTCCGCGGCAAAACCGCTGACGGTCATTACCACAACAAAGATGGCGAAGCCCTTCATCAGGCGGCCTGGAAGCATGAAGTAAAAGTAGTAAAGAAGATAGAGCGTGACAAGCGTTGCTGCTGAGAGGCCGCAGATCCCAATCGACGCCGCCAGGCGATACAGCCGCCCCATCGCCTTGCGCAGGCTCGCTACCGTTGTATCGGCATGTTCACGCGTTACCGTTCCGTTGGAAATGAGTCGTTCCTTCCGGTCCTTGTCACAGAGCTGCTGATTCACCTCCGAGCGAAGCATGATGCCGAGCGATTGCCGCAGCTGTTCCTTGTTTCGTGTGGCGAACAGCCCTGCTGGCGCACTGAGCGCCTTCTGCAATTGATCGAGATCGCCTGTCAGTAGATGCGTCACCATGCCCTTGAAGTCGAAGACCTGTCCCGGTGCGCCATAACCATAAAGAACAAAATCTTCACCCTCGCAGTGAATGCGCGCGCGCGTGAATGCAATGCGGCCGGCATACGGCCGCACCAGCTTTGCGCGGGAGACCTCCGGTTGTCCGGCGGCAACGTCCGCCAGTGAGGCAAAAGTCGCGTAATCCCATTTGGCGGCGGTTGCGCTCACTTCGGCATCGCCTCCGCCCGCCTCAACGCCAAATGCATTCGCCACGTCGCACGTGGTTGTGGTGATGCGGTGCATGTACCCCTTGCCATCGCAACCGCTGCATTTTTCCTCGCCGGAGCCCATGCACAAATCGCAAGTCACTTTGCCGCTCCCGTGGCAGCTGAAGCAGTTCACCTTACCGCCAGAACAGGATGAGCATCGCACCTTGCCTCCCTGGCAGCTGGAGCAGTGTTCCCACACGTTCTCATAGCGGGTCCAATATTGGTTGGTCACCGAGTTGTATTCCCGATGTTCCACCTGCCTGTTCCATCCTCTTTGGCCGCCGCAGCGTGAGCAATTGACATCGCCGGTGCCGTAGCAGACAGAGCAGTTCGACTTGCCCGAGCCCTGGCAGTGATTGCACTTCACAGTTCTCATGCCATAGCACCGGGTACAGGTAATCTTTCCCTTTCCCGAACACTTGGAGCAGGCCCAGTCATATCCCACGCGGATCGGTTCGCTGAAACAGTCGCTCACTGCGAGCGCTCTCTGTTCGGACGGCACTAGGGATGCCTGCATTGCGGCGAAGGCAGCAATACGGTCTCCTGCGCGCACGCGTTCTTCTTCCAGCAGGGCTGCGGTCATCTCCTCCATGCCGGATTTCGAACGCGCATTGCGGACGCTCGACGGCAGCTTGCCTTTCCCGTCGCTCATGCTGGAGGCAAAAGCTATCTCGGCGGTCCAAATGCCGGTGCATGGCACGGCCTCTGACGATTCGTCTCTCAACGTTAGTGAGGAACGGTCAAAGCGGGTAAGTGGTTCAATGAGATCGATGGCCTGGGTAAGAATCAGACGAGCAGTGGAACCCATGCCCTCACCATCTCCAACGGTGCAGAGCTAGTCAATACATATTTGGGGTATGGGACGGCACTTGAATAGCTGGTAAAAACTGCCGCAAAGAATGAACAGAGCGGCTACGAGTCTGGCGCAGTTTTCGTATGGGTTGCCTGGCTAATCAAAAATAAATTCGAAATGAATTCCACTTCGGCCGGCAACAATTTCAACTCGACTAGCGTCTCCATATCCAGTGCGCTGCACTGCCGCGTGGCGCATGGGGACATCGCGGCGAACTTTGTTGCAAAGGAGCCAATGATGAAGAAGTTTCGCAATGCAGTCGCTGTTTCCATGCTGGCGGTAATGCTTACCGGCGGCGTGTCATTCGCACAGGGTCACCATGATGACCGCGACCACCATGACAACCACCACTACGTGCACCACAAGGAGTGGAAGAAAGGCTATCGCATGCGCCACGAGGACTGGGACCGTGGCGTGCGTGTCGACTACCGCCACTACCACCTGCGCCAGCCGCCAAGAGGCTACGAATGGCGCGAAGTGGATGGTAATTACGTGCTTGCGGCTGTGGCCACGGGCGTCATTGCTTCGGTCATTGTTGCTGCTTCCATTCACTAAGCCGGCGCTTGCGGTAGCGCCTTGAGGATACGGCAGATGAGCCGGCGCTCTTTCTGCCGTACCCAACTTGGGTGAGCCCTCTTTCCGCAATTCATCGCAATTTTATGTGTCTGGGAACTTTTATCGACAGACCGTCGTACCCTGATGCATGTTCAGCGACTTGAAGTATGCATTGCGGCAGTTAGGTAAATCGCCGGGTTTCACCCTCACGGCGATTGTGACCCTGGCACTTGGAATCGGGGCGAATGCTGTGGTGTTCAGCGTGATGAACGCGCTGGTGCTCAAGCCGGTGAACGTTCCGCGTGCGGAAAGCCTCTTCATGGTGCAGCGATTCGATGGTCCTTCCCAGTCGTATTTGGATTACATTGATTTGCGCGACCGCAATCGCACTTTCGACAATCTTTTTCTGGTCAAAATCACCGGTGAAGTGGGTGTCGATTCGGGAGGGAATCCTACCACTGCCTGGCCCTACATGGTCAGCGGCAACTACTTCGATGCTCTCGGCATTCAGCCCTATCTCGGGCGTTTCCTGCATGCCTCCGATGAGAAGGGGAAGAACAGCGCGCCGTATGTGGTGCTGAGCTATGCCTATTGGAACAGCTACTTCCATGGCGACAAAAATGTTGTCGGGCGGAGCGTGTCCATTAACAAGCATCCATTCACCATCATCGGTGTGGCTCCGGCGGATTTTCGCGGAACAGAACTGTTCTTTGCGCCGGCCTTCTGGATTCCCATCGTCGATGCGCCGTTGATCGACGGCTTTGACAGTCTTCAATATCGTGGCAATCACTCTCCCTGGGTCATGGGCCATTTGAAGGCAGGCGTGACGCCGGGCGAGGCGACCGCGGACCTGAATACCATCGGATCGTGGCTGTCGAAGACCTATCCCGGTGACGATGAAGGCATTCGTTTCTCACTGGCGCGCCCCGGACTGATCGGCGACATGCTGGGCGGTCCGGCAAAGGCATTCATGGCAGGGCTGATGCTGCTCGCCGGATTGATTCTTCTGGCCGCCTGCGCCAACCTGGGAAGCCTGTTTGCGGCGCGCGCGGCAGACCGTGCGAAAGAGACGGCGCTGCGGCTGGCCCTGGGCTCGCCGCGCAAGTTGATTTTGCGGCAACTACTGACAGAAGCGCTGGTTATCTCTCTGGCTGGCGGCGCCATCGGCCTTGCCGGAGGCATAGTAATTCTGCATGGGTTGAGCCTGTGGCGGCCCATTCCCGATGTGCCGATCAACGTTCCGGTAAATCCCGATATACGCACATACGTGCTGGCATTGCTGATGGCAATTGCGAGTGGTTTTCTGTTTGCCATGGTGCCCGTACGCCAGGTGCTCCGGTCCGATCCGTGGCAGATGATCCGTTCGGGCATGAGCAGTTCGGTGACCATGCGGCGCGTCACGCTGCGCGATGTGCTTCTGGTTGTGCAGATTGCGATCTGCGCGGTGCTGGTGACTTCGTCGCTGGTGGCGGTGAAGGGACTGGCGCGTTCCATGAGCAGCAACTTCGGATTCAATCCCCAGCACGCACTGCTGATCTCCACCGATTTGCTGATGGTGGGCGTCAAGGACGACGATCAGCCGCGGATGCAACAGCGCATGCTGGATGCGATCGGCCATATACCCGGCGTGGAGGAAGTGGGATTTACGAACGACATTCCATTGGGCCTGGGTGGAAGCGACTCGTATGTGTACACAGATGCGACAACGGATTTCAGGCCAACGAATGCCGCCGGCGATGCGATGGTGTATCAGGTATCGCAGGGGTATTTGGGAGCGGCGCAGACAAAACTGCTGATGGGCAGGGACTTTGCACGGACCGACGACAAGAAAGCGCCGCTGGTGGCAATTGTGAACCGCCGGTTCGCAGAGAAGATTTTCGGGTCGGTGCAGAAGGCCATTGGCGGGCACTTCAAGTTCTGGGGCGGCAAACGGGCTGAGATTGTGGGCGTCGTGGAGGATGGCAAATACCGCACGCTGACCGAAGACCAGAAGCCGGCAATGTTCTTTCCGTTCCAACAGCAGACAGCAAGCGGAACATGGCTCGTAATTCGCTCGCAGCGCGACCCCGCCGAAATAGCGCAGGCCGCGGAGCAGGCGATTCACAGGATCGATGCGCAACTGCCACTGATGATCCGCACATGGCCACAGGAGATGGACGGCGCATTATTTGCCGCGCGTGTGGCCACAGTGGCTCTTGGAGCGTTGGGCCTGCTGGGCGCAATGCTGGCCGTGACGGGCATCTTCGGCATGGCATCGTACGTGGTGACGCGGCGGCTGCGTGAGCTTGGCATCCGCGTAGCGCTTGGCGCGGGTAAGCAACAGGTGCTGGGGGCAGCGCTGGGCCGGTCGATGCGGCTGTTGGGCATCGGATCGCTGGTGGGACTGGTCTGCGGCCTGCTGGCGACGAAGTTGCTCGCAGCCATCGTGTACCAGGCAACACCGAGAGACCCCGTGGTGCTGGGCGGCGTGGTGCTGACCATGCTGTTGCTGGGCATGGTGGCGTCGCTGATTCCGGCGCGCAAGGCACTCGCCGCAGACCCCCTGATATTGCTGCGCGAAGAATAGCGTGGTCAGTGATCTGGAAGTGCCGGATCTATCCGGTGGTTTGGAGATCTTCTGGCGTGCTTTGTGTGGCCGATTTTGAGGGCATGCAGTGGTGCGGCAAATAGTGACAGGTTTATCCAGCGCCTGGAGAACGGAAAAAGAAGCTTTTTGCGGCCAGAAGTGTTTTCAGCGCTCTGCCGGCTAAGCGAAATTTGCCCGAATTTAGCCAAAATTAAGGAAAACACTACTTCACGGCGAAGGTCTGTCTGGCAGAGACCGCGGCGGGAATAGGTTCCGGGTGCAAGATGCCGTGCCGGCCGGATTGGGTGAAGAAATCACCCCTGCGAATTTAATTTTTCACCCCTGAGTGATCGTGGGCGGTCCGAATGACGTGGAAAGCGGGGCTTCAGGGCCGATTTGAGGGGCCTGGAAGGGTGTTGCAGTTTGGCACAGTGCGTGCAAATGTACAGGGCGTTGTGCGCTGGACAAATTTCAGGAACTGAGGAGAGACGACCATGGCGGTTACAAAGAAATCCCTGACTGGCAAGACGACGAAGAAGGAAGCTTCCCCCAAGAGCGCCGCGAAGGCAACGGCAAAGACGAGCACCAAAATGGTGACGGCAAGCCGAATTCAAACGGCAATGAGGCATATCTAAGTTCAGGTTTCATGGGATGAGCGCGGCTGCTTCGGCGGCCGCGCTTTTCTTTGTGCGTAAAGACTGCACGCCTTTGGCAAACAAATTACAGAGGGATGAGAGAGCCTGCGAGTTGCGGCTGAGACGCAAAAAACCTACCTGCGATGCGCGGGGGAGGGCATGCAGGGCGAGCTTCAGCTTTTCTTCGAGGTGACAGCGGAAAAGGCCGCCAGGAGCTGATGCACCTGTTTGCCGCCGCAATATGGGCAGGTCACCTCGGTCTTGTCATCGCCAGACATGTGCTGCTGGTGAGTGAACTCTTTCTTGCAGTCTTCACAGTGATACAGATACTGAGACATAACTTCACTCCGGGCGCAATGGTACGCCTGACGAGAGCACGGGTGAACCAACCAAAGGTGGAGGGAACAAATGTGGAAGATGGAGCAGGGAACCGGGGACGATGCAGGGGAAAGAGGGGCGATCAGTGCTGGCCCTGGGGAATACGCTGGCCGATTGTGGAGGCGCGCTGTAAAGCCTTTTGCGCGGCGGGATTGATGCGGAAGTGCAGGTGAGGATTGTCCTTGCCGGCGATGGAGCAGTTGGAGGGGCGCTCAGGGTTGAAGCGAACACGGATCTGGATGCCCTGGTCTTCAATATCGAGATTGGACTGGATATGCTCCGGGCGAATCAGGAAGTTGATGGTATGGCCGTAGTAATTGCGGCCCTTTACGTTGTAGGAGTAAGCCAGTTCGGAATCATCGCCGGAGAGGTTGTAAAGGGTAATGACGCCTTCGGCAAGGGGCCAGTTAGCGGTTCGCTTGACGCGCCCGCCGCCAAACAAGCGCGCGAGGAGACCGTTACCTGACATGTCACGGATTATAGCCGGAATCTTGTTGAATTGTAGACACCAAGGTACTGAAAGGTGCAAAACAGGAAGAAGCGAAGCCCGGAATGAGACGGAGGAAGCTGGAAGAAAGGCGTCGCCGGATGCGGCCGGGGGCCGGGTTACCAAAAATTCCTGCGGTTCAGCGAACTGTACGTCGTACAATTCCGGCCATGCTACTGACCGCAAACGTTGAAAATCTTTCAGACAATACAGCGGTCGTCACCTTTTCGGGGCCGCTCACACTTGGAACGTCATTAAAGATGGTCGACTCCCAGGTGCAACAGGCGATTCAGAAGGGCGTAACCCGGATGGTGTTCGACTTCTCCGCAGTGGACTTTGTGGACAGTGCCGGACTCGGCATGATCGTCTGCGCCTACGGAGCCATCAGCGAAAAGAACGGCGCATTCCGTCTTTGCGGAGTGCAGCCGCGCATTCAATCCCTGTTCCATCTCACCAAGACCGACAACTTCCTTCTCATCGATACAGGCCGCGACGAAAGTCTGGCCGCGATGAACTAGGGTCCGGTTACACGCCTCCCCTGCTCTTTTCTCAAAGAATTTCTCTGCCGCCGCAAGCCCGCCTGCAACCGCAGCCTACTTCTTTTTCCATGCGCCGACGATGGCGCCCATGATGACCATGCCCACGAGCCAGAAGCCGAGGTTAACCATCCAAAGGCCGAGAGGGCGCACTTCAAAGATGTATTCCGTTGCCCATGTGGTGACGACGATGCCGAACCAGAGCATGGCGCCGGTTTTGATGCCGCGCAGGGCGGTTTGCGGGCCGGTGAGCTAGGTGACACACGAGATGGATGCGGCCAGCACACCCGCCGCCACCAGTGCGGTGCCAAACTGCAGCGCGCGATTGGGACTGTTGGCCATGAGCCATTCGTTGGTGCGGCCGATGCCGTCAGCCCATGTGGTGTAGAAAGCCGAATACCAGCCGGCTTCAAGCAGAAAGCTGGCCACCGCCGCGACCAGGATGGCTACATAGTTTTGCCGCACGCGCGGCCCAACCACCGTTGACGCCTGACTTGCCATAGCGCACCTCGTTGGTTTCAGGAAGGTGCAGGCATAATGCCAGCGAAGCTTGGCCACGCGCAACAGATTTTCACGTTCGATGTGGGCGCAGGAGCTCCGGTCGCAGTGTTGTCAGCGTATGCTGTTCGTGTGTTTGATTCTTTCGGTGAAGGTGAAGACGAAAAGGTCAAGTCAGGTCCACGCTTCTGGCTTCTCCTTGCGGTAGCTGTCCCTCTTTTTGGTCTTTGCGGTGTTGCCTCTGCCGCTGTTTTCTTCAATCACTTTCCTGAAGGCTCTTTTCCGTACCCCCTGCCTTTCGCCGTCCTTTGCGGCTATTTCTTTCAAAGAAGGTCCACCCTCTTCTTCCTCTCCATCCCGCTTATGGCTGTTACATGGTATGCCGCCTACGTCGCAGCCTTTTGTTTGGGAATGGATCTGCCGCCCGGCGGCGGCAGAGTTCTCGCGCCCTGCCTCCTGGGTGGATCCATTGGCGGTTTGGGACTGCTGCTCTCAACGGCCGCGAGTTTCCGCCGTGTCCTCCACCCCAAGTTCATCCTCTTCGCTGTGGTTACCGGCTCAGTGGCCGCGCTTGCATTTGCGCCGAGCCTGAGAATCTACGAAACAAATCCCAACGTGGGCTCTGTTTCTACACCGCTCTATGCCTTTGGCCTCTGGCAGGCCTGCATGGGAACGCTTATTCTCGCTATTGCAATGCGGTGCCCGGCGCGCGAACTAGCCAACTGAACGCACTGCCGCATGCGTGGCCCAACCGCTGTTGACGCCTGACTTGCCATAGCGCACCTCGTTGGTTTCAGGAAGGTGCAGGCATCATGCCAGCGCGGCATGCTGGCGTGCAAAAGAATTCCGAGGGTTGCTGTTCGGGTCGTGTGGCATACTTGCGACCAATGCCGATGCCTACTCAGCCCAGGAATCCGCCACGCGCGTCGAGCTTTCTGCTGCCCATTGTGAAGCGCATGATGGTGACGGGCGTGATAGTGATGCTGCTGGGGCTGATTCTGTACAAGTTTGGGCCGCGCGGTGTGACGGGGTTTCCCGTGAATCCGGAGCAGGCCGAACACGCCATTTTCATCATGGGTGTGACGTTCTTTGCAGCGGGCGCGCTGGGCTGGTTCTTTCTGCGCAAAAGCAAAAAACCGTGAGGCACATCTTTCTCGTGCGATTGGCGCCGCCGGTTAATCGAGGCGCGTGAGGTAGGCTTCGCCCTCTTCAGGCTGGAGGTGTCGAGCGATATAAACGGCCTGGTCGCGATCGTCGCCGGCGGGACGAATGCGCACCCAGTAGCTGCGCTCTCCGGAGAACTCGATAACGCGCGCGTCGGGATATTCGTCTTTGAGCTTTGCTTTGAGGCGCTGTGCCTTGCCTCGGCTGGTGAAGGCGCCAATCTGCACACACCAGCGGCCGCCGGTGCCGAGCGGTTTGGGCGCGCGGTAGACGTCGATGCGTACGGGTGCGGTG
This sequence comes from Occallatibacter sp., assembly GCA_035550015.1. Classification (GTDB taxonomy): domain Bacteria; phylum Acidobacteriota; class Terriglobia; order Terriglobales; family Acidobacteriaceae; genus Telmatobacter. The sequence goes on from DASZRJ010000042.1 coordinate 94,754, forward strand.
CCGCTAATGTAAATGCCGACTGCTTTGGCCGAGGCGATGGAGAGGTCGATGTTCTTGCTGGGAGAGAAGGGGCCGCGGTCATTGATACGCATGGCGGCGGACTGGCCGGTCTTGAGATTGGTGACGCGGATGAGCGTGCCCATGGGCAATGTGCGGTTGGCAGCGGTCATCGCATTGTCGTCAAAGACTTCGCCGTTGGCGGCTTTGCGGCCTTTGTAAGGCGAGCGGTACCAGGTGGCGGCGCCGTTGAAGGAGTAGATGGGATCGTGCGTCGCGACGTATTCGAGGTCGTCGTCGCTGATGCCACCCTCCGGTATGGGGGTGATGGCGATACGGCCGCGGTTGGAAGTGGATGTGCTCGAAGTGGTGTTGCCCGGCTCACTTGGATACGAGGGCAGAGCAGGCCGCACGGTGCGCGTGTCATTGGCCGGAGGAAGAGGCGGCGGAGCGGCTTGCGGCGGAAGCTGCGCGTGTTGGTGGTGGTGTCCGCAACCTGCGGCGAGCAGGCAGACAAGTGCGCCGGCCGCGGCGGCGATAACCTGGCGGTGGCCGTTTGCGATGGAGTGCCGGATCATCCGGCCTGGGGCCCCTTCGGCTTGTCCATGCGGTCGGCCAGATTGGAAAGCGTTTCGCCGAGCTTGCGCAGCGCCTGAATGGACTCGGAGCGCACCTGCGGCACAACGGCGTCATTCATATATTTGACGGCGTGCTGCACCTCAAACTGGATGCGATCGATCACGTCTTCAATGCGGTCGGACACGCGGCCCGGGCCCTGCCCCGGCGGGGGATTGGAACTCATAAAGCAACTCCCTTATTTGTCAGTCTGACGGCATTTAAAAGCGCGGGTCAACGTTACGAGGCGGTGGAATGGGGCCGTATGTGCCACCAAGGTCAATAGGGATGCGCTTTGTTGCTCATTTCAGGTGGGTTTTGCCAGGTATTTTTTTGCGATACCAGCAGAGAAATTCCAGGCTTTCTGCCGGCGTCTATTGCGTGCGCAACGCGGCCATCGGGTCAATACGCGCGGCGCGGCGCGCGGGTAGATAGCCGGAAGCCAACGCCAACAGCACAATTGTGGCCACCATGCCCGCATAGGTTGCCGCATCCCAGGGAGATATTTCGAACAGAAGCGACTCCATCAGGTGCGTGATTCCCAGAGATGCGAGCACTCCGGTTGTCATGCCGACCACTGCCAGCCGCAGCGTGTGCATTACGATGTCCCTCTGCACACGCCCCGCTGTTGCGCCCAGGGCCATGCGCACGCCAATCTCCTGCGTCTTCTGGCTCACGGCATAGGCGGTCACACCGTAAATACCCAGTGTGGCCAGACCCACGCCAAGGCAGGCAAAGATACTTGCCAGGAGTACGAAAAAGCGCCGGGACGACTCGGCATGATCTACCAGCAATTGCAGAGGACGCAGCTCCGTTGTGGTCTGCGCGGGATTCAATGCCCGCAGCGTTTCCAGCACGCTTGGACCCATCGTGCGCGCATCCATGTGTGTCCGGATTATGAGCGTCGCTCCCTCAATGTCGGAGTTTTGCGTCATGGGAATATAGACTTCCGGATTCGGCGGTTCTTCCGGGCTGCTCTCATGCACATCGGCAACCACGCCCACCACCTGCACCGGCCCTTTGTCGATGTCGTAGACGGTCTGACCGATTGGGTTCTTGCCCGGCCACATGCTGCGCGCCGCCGCCTGGTTCAGCACCACCACGTGCTGCGTGTCCGGCTTGTCCTGCCAGCGCAGGTCGCGTCCTTCCAGCAGCTTGATTCCAGCAGCGGAAAGATACCCCGGCGTCACCATATAGACAAAGGCGACGGTGTACGGTTCTTTGGCATTTTGACTTCCCGCCGGCGCCATTTTCCAACTCCTGCTGCGGCCCAGCGGCAGCATGTCTGAAATGCCCGCCGACTCCACACCCGGCAGCGCGCGCACGCGCCCCAGCATCTCTTCAAGCAGCGGTCCACGCTCGGCCAGCTTCTGGTTTGCATCGAGGTCGACTTCCATCGCCATCGCTTTGCCTGGCTCAAAGCCCAGGTCCACATTCAGCACGCGCTGAAAGCTGCGCAGCAGCAGACCGGCATTCACCAGCAATATGCATGCCAGCGCAATTTCAGCCACAACCAGCAGTGACTGAAATCGTCCGTGCCGCCGGTCGGCCGCCAATCCGCTGCTCTTGAGTGCATTGGCCAGCGACGCGCGCGAGAAGCGCACAGCCTGCACCATGCCAAGAACCAGCCCCATCGCCAGAGCAAGCAGCAATCCCCATTCCATCGCTGTTGCATCCAGGCCGATTGTCCCCAGCAGCGGCAGCACCACCGCCTTCTGCCGCAAGAGGGCAAACAGAATCGCCCACGCCACCCCCAAACCAAGCACCGCTCCGCAGGTTGACATCGCCAGGTTCTCGGTAAGAAGTTGGCGCACAAGACGCCAACGTCCCGCGCCCAGTGCGCACCGCATGGCCAGCTCTTTGCCGCGTGCTGCCGTGCGCGCCAGTTGCAGGTTCGACAAGTTCACGCACACAATCAGCAGAATCACTCCGGCCGCCGCCCACAGCAGCAGCAATGCACGATGCAGCTTGCCCGCCACATACTCCTTCAGCGGAACCAGTTCCGAGGCGTAGTCTTCAAACCATCCCTGGTGTTGCTTCTTCAGCTCGGGAAACAGAAGGTCCGCCTCCTGCTGCGCCTGTGCAACAGTTACGCCTGGCTTCAGCCGCCCCACCACCGCCAGCGTGTTGCCCCATGTCCGCCAGAAGTTCATCACTGCGGGAACAAACAAGTCCACCTTCATACCCGGTGCGAACACCGAACCGAAATCGAAGCTTGCCGGCAGCACGCCCACAACCGTCGTTGCCGTCCCGTTCACTTCAATGGTTTTGCCAATGATCGCGGGATCGCTCGCGAACTGCGACTTCCAGAACGCGTGGCTCAGCAGTGCGGCCTGTGCACCGCCTTGCACACATTCCTCGTTCGTAAAATTCCGGCCCAGTGCCGGCGCCACACCAAGCGTTGGAAAGAAATTGCCCGCTACTTGCACCACAGAGAGCTTCAGTGATTTACCGTTCCCCGTCAGCTTGTAAGGCAGCGACTGATAGAAGGTCTGGTAGGTCGTCACCGACGCAAACGACCTGTTGTGGCGCCGGAACTCCTCGAAAGCATCTACGTTGTAGGTCCGCCCTGAGAGTCCCGCCGCGGCGCGCGTCTTCGCATCCAGATGCTTGCCCCCGGTGAACCATACCAACTGGTGCGCCTGAGGGAAGGGCAACGGACGCAGCACCAGTGCATCCACCACGCTGAAGATGGCCACGTTGGCGCCAATCCCCAGCGCCAGCACGCCAATTGAAACCAGGGCAAAGGTAGGTTGATGCGCAAGAGTGCGCAGTGCGTAGCGCATATCCTGCCGTATCTGTGCCCAGTACTCGCTCCATGCGCGCCGCCGTTCCATTCTGCCCCCTATCTGTTCGCCCAGTTGTTCTGTCACTCGTACGTCGCCAAACTGCCGTTCGGCCTCCTGCCGCGCCGCTTCGGCATTCCATCCCTGTGCTTCCAGCTCCTCGGTCTTCGACTCGATGTGAAAGCGCAGCTCGTCCTGCACATCCTTTGGCACATCCGTCCCATCAATGCGGTCATAGCGCCGCCAAAGAGGAGTCCGTTTCATCGCTCCTCCTCCGCCGGCACCGGCGGGCTCACCGCCGCGAGGACTTTGGTGACAGCGGCAGCGTAAGCTTCCCAGGCCGAGGCTTCCTGCTCCAGTTGCTGTTTGCCTTTTCTGGTGAGCTTGTAGAACTTGGCCTTGCGTTTGTTCTCGGAGAGACCCCATTCGGACTCAAGAAACCCTTTGCTCTCCAGCCGCCAAAGCGCGGGATAGAGGGTGCCCTCTTCAAGCAGCAGCGCTTCGTCGCTATGGCGGCGAAGCACATTGGTGATGGCGTACCCGTGCAGTGGCCCCCAAATAAGGGACTTCAGGATGAGGACATCCAGCGTGCCGCGCAAAAACTCAAGTCGAGTGCTTTTCATTCCTCTCCCCTTTGGTTTCAAGGGGAATTGTGCAACATCTCCCCTTGAAATGCAAGGGGAATAAGGGGGTGGCGGCTCATTTGCCGCAGGAGTTCGCCTTTTCCAAGCGGCAAAGTGACTTTTCTTTGAAAAGGAGCGTCTTAATCAAGCAGCGGACCCAGATCACTTGTTCCTTATCCGCGCCCGCAGGAGCGCCGCAAGCCGATGCCTGCGCGTTGCTCGATATGCAGAGATAAAAACGCTTTGGCGAGGATCACCGCATTGCCTTCATTCCGTTCGATCCCCAATTCTGCCGTTTGGTTGATGCCGGATTTGTCGCGCAGATTTGTGGACTTCGTCCGGTTTGGCCGTAGAGCTCTGGTGGTCGCCGTTCTTGCCGGCGCAGGCTGCGTGCCGGCCGCGGCGCAAAGGGCGGAATCCAGCACAACCGCTTCAACATTGCCCGATCCGCCACGGCCGAAATTACGTGTGCATGAGAAGTCGAAAGTGGGTCCGTGCCAGGTGGTTCCCGCCGAGCGGCAGGCAGGCAGCGCGATGGCTGCCGGTGCGGCTGAGCTGGCGATTGCGCATGCGGGGCTGGAAGCGATTCCGCATGGACGCCAATCGAGCGAGCTGGCGCAGGTGGCCGAGTTGCCGCCGTGTCCGCCGCAGCCCATCATTGACTGGTTTGCGCGGTTTATGAACGGCCCCGAGGTCAAGCCGCTCACGCCCGCGGAAAAGGGGAGGCTGGCGGTGCGCAATCTGCTTGACCCTTTCAATGCCGTCACCATTGTGGGCCAGTCGGCCATCACCATCGCAGCCGACTCACACACCGCATATGGACCCGGTTTCCCCGGTTTCGCCAAAAATGTGGGCGTCAGTTACACGCAGGACATGACCGGCGAATTTCTGGGCACGTTTTTGCTTCCGTCGATCTTCAGGCAGGATCCGCATTACCACCGCATGCCGCACGCTTCCATTCCGCGGCGCTTCGGTCATGCCATCGTCGAAGTCGTCTGGGGGCAGGGAGACAACGGACGCGGGATGATCAACTTCTCCAACCTGATTGGCTACGCGGCGGCGGATGAGATCAGCAATCTGTATGTGCCGGGCCGGCAGACGGACCTGCCTGCAACAGCGGCACGCTATGGCATCGGCCTCGGTACAGCGCCCATCGACAACTTCATCACCGAGTTTCTGCCCGACCTCGCCCGGCGCATCCACGTCCGCGTCGTGCTCGTCCAGCGCATCATCGATCAGGTGGCAAGAAATGAAGGCGGAACAAACAGCCAGTGAGTTCCGTGAAAGATGATGGCAGAAAGATGAAGGCCCTTCTGCGGCAGAAGGGCCTCGTACAGCATTCCTAATGAGCCGGACTTAATTTACGGTCAGCGTGAATGTTGTGGTTTGCTGAATCGATCCGGAAGTTGCAGTCACCGTAACGGTCGATGTTGTCGGCGTCGATCCGCCGCCACCACCGCTTGAAGAACCGCCGCACGCGGTCAGCATCCCAACCGCCGCACATGCCGCCAGCAGCACAAGCCATCGCATTGCGCGGCTCCTGCGCCGCCATCCAAACATCCACACAGCAAACGCCAGCGACGTTACCGGCAACCACGGCCTGCTCATCGGCTTTGTCATCGCCGACTTCACCGGCGCCGTCACCGTCAGTGTTGTCGTCACCGCGCTTCCATTTGGTGTTACTGTCGACGGATTGAACGAGCACGATGCTCCGCCCGGTAATCCCGAACACGCAAAACTCACCGCCGTGTCGAAACCATTGGCCGGCGTGACCGTCAGGGTCAGCGTTCCCGTTCCGCCGTAGCTCTCTGTCAACGATCCCGGTGACACACCCAATGAAAAACTCGGTTGCGGCAGATTGATCGTGTACGTCGCGGATGCAATTCCGCTCGCGGCATATCCGTTTGCTATGGCAAACGCTTGAATGGTCTGTGTGCTCAATACTGTTATCGGGTTGGTATATGGTGTTGAACTCGATGTCGGGGCCGTTCCGTCTGTTGTGTAAAAAATTGCAGCACCCGGCGTTGCATCGGCCATTGTGACAGTCTGCGCGGAGCTATATGTCCCGCTACTGGGGGTGAACGTCGGAATTGCCGCTGCGGGTAAGTTGAGCGTGTAAACTGCTGATGCAGCTGGGCTGTTCGCGTAACCGCTCGCGACAGCCAGCGCCTGCACTGTCTCTGAAGTCGAAACAGAGATTGGGCCAGAGTAGATGGGGGATGCGCCAGTGGGAGTTCTCCCGTCTGACGTGTAGTAAATCGTTGCATTCGGAGTCTGATCGGAAATTGTCAATGTCTGCGTTGAAGTATAGGTTCCACTAGCCAGGCTCAGAATCGGTATTGCTGCTGGTGTTGGTGGCGGTGCGGTAGGTGGCCCTGCAAGGCCGTACTCCCACATATCATTCAATCCAGATCCACCGTCATTGGCATCGTAGCCAGAGCCTCCGAACATCCACAAATTGCCCTTCTTGTCTGTCCAGGTCGCAGCCGAGATGCGTGAACCCGGCAAGTTTTCGGCTGCGGGCGCGCCAAGTGCGCCGTAAGATCCTCCACTGAATAGACTGCTACTACCGCCCATCCATGTCCATTGATCTGTAGATGGATCAAATCTCCAAAGATCCCCCAAGGTCCCAAATTTGGCCCCGAGAGTTCCATCTCCACCGAATATCCAAAACTTTCCGTTGCTGTCAGTCCATTGTGATCCACCGGAGCGGTCATCAGGAATATTTCCTGGCGCTGGCACGCCAAGTTGTCCATAGATCGCAGAACCAGTTTCTCCCCGTATCTCTGCCCAGTTTCCAGCCGATGGATCTACCTCCCAGGACTCATTCATGTAGTGTCCTTGCCCACTCTCGTCCACTCCATATCCCCCAAACAGCCAAAGATTTCCTCCATCATCCGTCCAGCTTGCAGGACCAGTTAGGCTCCACGGGTTATTGGTAACGGACGGTGTTCGCAACGCACCGTAATCGGCTGGATAGCCTGCGTCAACGTTTGGAACAAATTGGCTTCCTGCAATCCAACTCCACTCATTAGTCGTGGGGTCATACTCCCAGAGGTCTCTGAGATAACCTCGTAATCCCCGGGCATCGAATCCATACCCTCCATAGATCCAAAAATGACCATTGTGATCCACCCAACTTGCAGTTGCCTCTCGGCTACCAGGTATGTTGTTTTGGGAGGGTGAGCCTTGATTGCCATAAATGCCAGCTTGCCCACAATAAATACAGGAAATGGTGCTGTTTCCACTGACCCAGGTCCATTCGTGAGTAGAGAGCGTGAATTCCCAAAGGTCATTCAACATTCCAACTGTTCCATTGGCGTCGTAACCCCAGCCTCCAAACAACCAGAAATTGCCATTGGAGTCGGTCCAGTGGGATGCATAATCTCTGCTACCAGGGATGTTATCTCGCGAAGGTAAACCTTCTGTGCCATAGACACCCGGCTGTCCACAGTCCGTTCCAATCAAGTTGCACTTGGTCTTATCAACAACACTAGCTCCTCCCATCCACGTCCATTCATTAGTGGTGGGATCAAACATCCAAAGATCATTTAAGTACCCCGCTGTGCCTTCGCTATCGAGGCCATAACCACCAAACATCCACAACAAGCCAGTTTGGTCGGTCCAAGTCGTTGCGGCCGCTCGTTGGCCTGGAATATTTCCTGCGGCTGCTTGGCCCAGGTTGCCATACCAGCCACTATTCCCGCAGATCGTAACAGCAGTAACAGGAACGGGATAGCATGAGCTGGCGACCTCACTGTTGCCTCCCATCCACGTCCATTCCGGTGTTGTTGGATTTGGATCGATGGTGTAAAAAGCAGTGGCTTGCGCACTTTTGGCAAAATCCTGCGCAACCGCGAAGGATTCAATCTTCTCTGATGAAGTAACTGTGAGAGGTCCCGTATAAATGGCGTAATTGCTTGCCGGTACACCGCCAATCGCGTAGTAGATGGTTGCTCCCGGCGTCGTGTCCGAGATTGCAACGGTTTGGGTTGACGTGTAACTTCCCGATGGCAGGCTGAATGTTGGTGTTGCTGCCGCCGGTAAATTTAATGTGTAGTTCTTTTGGGCGATGTTGCTGTTAGCGTATCCACTCGCGCTGGCAATTGCTGTAATTGATTGAGATGTTTTGGCAGTAATTGGGCCTGTGTAGTTGAGTGCAGGCGGAGTGTCGTCAACCAAATATTGAATTTGGGCGCCGGTCGTCGAGTCAGAAATGGTGATCGTTTGCCACTGCGTATAGGTTCCTGAATCTGGCGAGATGACAGGAGTTGCGGCGATTTGCGATGTATTCACATTCGGCTGGAATTCCCACAAATCATTCAAGATGCCCGATGCGCCCCTCCTATCAAGACCAACCCCGCCAAAAAGCCAGAAATTTCCGTTTGTATCCGTCCAGCCCTGGGCGACGTAGCGGCTGCCTGGCACACTGCCGAACGATGGTGTCTGCAAGGAGCCGTATTGTCCAACCTGTCCGCACCAGGCAGCATACTCATCACAGGGACCTGCGATGGATGCACTGCCGCCCATCCATGCCCATTCGCCGGTTGAGACGTTGTATTCCCACAAGTCATTGAGAAAACCTTGTTGGTCGTTGGCATCATAGCCGACCCCGCCAAAAAACCAGAGGTTGCCTTTGCTATCACGCCACCCTGTTGATCCACTTCGAGCGCCAGGTACCGAAGAAGCGGAAAATTCTTGCAGGGTTCCATAGACTCCTGCGGCTCCACTTGCATAAGTTCCCTGTGACGGCGTGCCACCCATCCATGTCCATTCGTTGGTTGAAGGGTCATAACGCCAAAGCGCGCTCCCACCACCAATTCCCCCAAATATCCAGAACTTGCCTGTCTTGTCGGTCCAACTTACTGCTTGGTTAATTCCCGCAGGCTCGTTATCCGGTGCCGCTACACCTTGTGTTCCCGTCACCTGGGTAGGGTTTGCAATTGTGGAGCCACTCATCCATCGCCATTGTCCAGTGCTTGGGTTGAACTCCCAAAGATCATTTAGCCCGCCAGCTGTGTCTGTCGAGTCGTAGCCCGCTCCCCCAAATAACCAAAAGTTCCCACTTGCATCTACCCAACCTGTACTTCTTGTGCGTGCACCAGGGTAATTACCCGAAGCGTATGTCCCCTGCGTCCCGTAAATTCCAGCATGATTTCCTGTCGATGAACCTCCCACCCAAGTCCATTCTTTGGTGCTCGGATTGAATTTCCATAAGTCGTCACACGTAACGATGAAGCCGGTAGAAAAATCCTCGTAGTCACCTCCAAAGAGCCAGACATTACCGCTTGCATCAACCCAAACCATCGGATTCGCTCGCCCAGAAGGGTAATTGGCAAGAGATGGCGTCCCCTTCGTACCATATTCCCCTGATTGATCTAACCCCGTTGGCCCACTTTCCCAAGTCCATTCGTGTGTCGTGGGATCGTATTGCCAAACATCGCTTAGATAGCCGCCGGTAACGCCTTCTTGGCTAAAACCTTCGCCTCCGAACAACCAGAATCTGCCACTACTGTCAGTCCAGGTAACGGCATTTTGTCGGCTTCCAGGCAGGTTCTCAGTCGCAGGGACTCCGAGAGTTCCGCGGAATCCCAGGCTATCCACAGTTTGAGCACCACCCATCCAAGTCCATTCGTTTGTCTGAGCGCTTACCAATTGCGTAAATGTCATGAACAGGACAGTGATGAGACAAAGTGTGAATTTCATAGGAGGTCTTGTAAGGGGCTGGATAAACAATTTCTTGCAATTGCAATCAACCTTGGGAACTGTATCTAGATTTAGGTGCCAGGGAAATTGAAGACGCATCAGCATAGCTCCAACAATCAAGTAGTCAGGTCTTCCAATCCTCTCTATTTGTGGACCGTGGCATACACGTGCGAATACGCGCACGTGATCACAGAGGCTTGTCTTACAGATGAGCCAGCAATTAAGAGGTCGTGCGGAAGATTAATCCTAACTCACCCGTAACGCAGTCACATTAAAGAAGCCTGTAAAGCGACAAAACAAATAGCACCGCACCCCCGTACCATCCCCGTTAACCCCTTCCTTCACAACGCCTTCCCCGCATGACACGCGCCTCCCGGCCCCTCCCGTTCCGGTCCAAAAAGCCTCCGTTCAACCCCCAGATTCCCCATTCGCTGCACCGCGGTTGGGGACTGCGCCCGGCACGCGTACTCTCGTAATGAATTACTGGCTTCCGTGGGCCTTATGGAACGCGCCCCAGCGAGCCCCGCCGGCATCACGCTTCTTCCGGCACATTCTCTTCCAGCAAAAGGAGTTCGCACCACATGGCAAAAGCGATCAAATACGCTGAAAAAGCAGCCGTTTACGCGGCAAAAGGCGCCTGGGCGGTCTTTGAGCGGCTCAACCGCATCAGCCCCAACCCTTCCTTCACGCCCAAGTGGAGCGACAAGCCACTCCTGAAGAGCTATCAGAAAGAGAAGCCGCCCTTGGGCTGGCCGCGCACCACGGACTCGCTCTGTCCCAAGTGCGTCCCTGAGATTCGCCAGCAGATCCTCGACGGCAAGCTGCCTCACGAAGTCCTGCTCAATGAGAAGGTCGGCGAAATCAAGGCCCAGATCATCGAGCGCGACGGCAAGATCCTCATGGTCAAGGACTGCCCCAAGCACGGCCACTTCGAAGACGTCATGTCCATCGACCCGGCCTTCTTCAAGCACCTCGAAGAGTCCTTCCCCGGCCGCGACATCCGCGCCCACAATGACGACAAGCTGCACAATCACGGCACCAGCACCGTCACCCACGGCCGCGGCTCCGTGCTCACCATCGACCTCACCAACCGCTGCAACATGATGTGCGATCCCTGCTTCATGGACGCCAATCAGGTCGGCTTCGTCCACGAGCTCACCTGGGAAGAGATCAAAACCATGCTTGACAACGCCATCACCGTCAAGCCCAAGCGGCAGATGAGCGTGCAGTTCTCCGGCGGCGAGCCCACCCTCTCGCCTTACTTCCTTGACGCCGTTGCCTACGCGCGCAAGGTCGGTTACAACTCCGTGCAGGCCGCCTCCAACGGCATCGAGTTCGCCAAGTCCAAGGAACTCTGCCGCGCCGCTGCCGAAGCCGGTCTCCGCTACGTCTACCTTCAGTTCGACGGCATCGGCAACGCCGCCAACTCGCACCGCAAGGTCGGCAACCTGTTCGACGTGAAGCTCCAGGCCATTAACAACCTGCATGAAGCCGGCGTTGAAATCGTCCCTGTGACGACCATTATCAACGGCATCAATAATGAGCAGGTGGGCCGCATCATCGAGTTCGCGCTCGACAACCCCAAGAAGATCAGCTTCCTCTCCTTCCAGCCCGTCAGCTTCACCGGCCGCGACGAGGACATCACCGACGAGCGCCGCCACGCGCAGCGTTACACCCTCTCGCACATGGCGCACGACATCAAGAACCAGATGGGCATCGGCGAGCCTGAGCGTGACTGGTTCCCCATCTCCTTCATGTCCACCTTCTCTGACTGGGCCGACCTCATCCACGGGCCCCAGGCCGAGTGGGGCCAGCTCTCCTGCGGATGCCACCCCAACTGCGGCATCGGCATGGCCATGATGATCGACAAGGAAACCAAGGAAGCCGCGCCCGTCACCGCCTTCCTCCACATGGATCAGGTTGCCAAGGACTTGGCCAAGGTCAATGACGCAGCCCGCGGCAAGTGGCTCTCCGTTATCGGATTCGGCCTCGCCCTCCTGCGCAATTACGATCCGTTCCAGGCGCCCACCCACTTCAAAATCAGCGACATGATGAAGAAGATGGACAAGACCTTCAACGCCACTGGCAAGAACTACGGCTCCGTCAAGGGCGACCGTACGCTTGAGGACATCCAGAAGCGCCGTCAGGACCGCTGGAACTTCCTCTTCATCGCCGGCATGTGGTTCCAGGACCTCTTCAACTACGACTTCCGCCGCACCGAGCAGTGCATCATCCCTTACGCCACCCAGGAAGGCGAAATCTCCTTCTGCGCGTACAACACGGGCATCGGCTGGCGCAACATCATTGAGAAGATGCACATGACCGCCACCCTTACCAAGTGGTATGACGAGCACGGCCGCCACGAGATCTTTGCCGGCGGTAAAAAGGTCGGCATGAACGAAATCGGCCACGAGCTCAAGCTCAACATGGAGCACGTCAACGCTGAGGCCAATCACACCCTCGACGAGCTCGGCATCGCCAAGAACGCACGTGAAGAAAAGCTCCGCGCGCGCGACGTCAAGTCGGGCGCAGCCGTGAGCAGTTCGAGTGTGGACAAAATTAAGAGCGACGCCGAAAACGCCAAGATGGCCCGCCTCTACCGCGAGCACATCCTCGGTGAAAAGCCCGTCGAAGGCCTCGTCCGCCTCGACTCCATCGCCCCGGCCAAGCCCGTCCAACCCGCCGAACCCGTAGCCGGCGATTGAGCATCGAGCTAAACGCGCCTCCGGCGCAGAAACACAAAGGCCACCCTTGCGGGTGGCCTTTGTGTTCGAATTAGGGATTTCCTTACGACTGCTCCTATGAAGCGGTGCACTAATTGCTCTAGACTCTTGAATACGGATAAAAGCGCGTATGTCAATTGATTCCATAAATCTCGCTGAGACGCTGCGCAAAGAAGTATCCGCGGGCCTAATTGCCTCGCGTAAAGCAGGGCTGGGTCAATTCATGACCCCAGCGTCTGTTGCTAAATTCATGGCTTCGTTGTTTCCGCCTGCGAATATGCCCGAGTGCATCTTGCTCGATGCAGGTGCGGGAATTGGAGGTCTCACAAGTGCGTTTATTGAACGCTGCAGCACAGACGGAGGGCTGACTTTTAAAAAAGTAAGATTAGATGCGTACGAGATTGATGCTTCATTAAGGAAACACCTCGAGCGGACACTGTCAAGTTACGCATCAGGATCCCCAATTGAGGTATGCATACATTCTGGAGATTTCATAGAGGCGGCCGCTCTTCAGAACCTTAGTCCCGGTAGATACACGCACGCTATCCTCAATCCGCCTTATAAGAAAATCAACAACGACTCGCTGCACCGTCAAATACTTCGACAAGTCGGAATCGAAACGGTGAATCTCTACACCGCATTTGTGGCTCTTGCTTTGGATCGAATGCAACAAGGCGGTCAAGTAGTTGCAATTATTCCTCGAAGCTTTTGCAATGGTCCCTATTACAAACCATTCCGAGAATTCGTATTGAAGCGGGCTTCAATCTGCCATCTACATCTCTTTGACTCGCGATCAAAAGCGTTCAAGGACGATGATGTTCTTCAAGAGAACGTCATTATTAGGCTTGAACGAGGTGGCATACAAGGTCGGGTCCAGGTTTCGCATTCAACTGATGATCGTTTCGCAGATTTAACTATCCATGAATGCGCCTTTGAACAAATCGTGTTTCCTGAGGACATCGAGCGATTCATTCACATACCTTCTTCTGCTGAGCAGGATGCCTTGAAGCAAGCACCGAGCATTCAGCATTCTCTTAGGGGTTTAAATGTCGAAGTATCAACCGGTCCCATTGTGGATTTTCGGCTTTGCGACTTCATTGAAGAATCCCCTTGCGATGGATGCGTACCCCTGCTCTATCCGGGGCATTTTGAAGGATTGTCTACACACTGGCCCAAGGAGGGGATAAAGCGAGGCAACGCGATTAGATTGTGTAGAGAGACTGAGAAATGGATGTATCCGAACGGATTTTTTACCGTCGTACGACGATTCTCTTCTAAGGAAGAAGCTCGTCGCATAGTAGCAAGCGTGGTAAGGCCTGACAGTTTTCCGGGAGCTGCGAAGCTTGGATTCGAGAACCATCTAAATGTGTTTCATCATGGAAAGCGTGGCCTGCCCGAGTTGTTCGCGTATGGTCTCGCTGTTTACCTGAACTCTACAATCGTAGATCAAAGTTTTCGTCGCTTTAATGGACATACCCAGGTGAATGCTACCGACCTGCGTATGATGAAGTATCCTGATCAAGATGCGCTTACAACTCTTGGCGCATGGGCTAAACAGCAAGAAAACCTCACACAAGAAATTATCGATTTTCGCGTGAAGAAGCTCCTCGAATGAACCAAGGGAAACTCATCGCAACGGCAAAACAAATCATTGCTTCACTCGGATTGCCACACGCACAACACAATGACCGTTCAGCCCTTTGCTTGCTAGCGTTGCTCAATCTTCGACCGCGCAGGAGTTGGTCTGATGCTGAAAACCCTTTGATGGGGATCACCCCGATAATGGATTGGATCAGGGACCATTATCGCAAGAGCTACGCGCCGAATACTCGCGAGACTTTTCGACGCCAATCGATGCATCAATTCGTTGAAGCTGGTATTGCTCTCTACAATCCCGATAAACCGGATCGCGCTGTGAATAGCCCCGCAGCGGTTTACCAAGTCTCTCCCGAGACCTTGAAGCTAGTGCGTACATTTGAATCGACGGCTTGGAAACAAAATCTTGCCAATTATCTCGTGAATAGGCAAACACTGGCGGAGCAGTATGCCAAAGAGAGAGAGCAACACCTTGTTCCTGTGACGATCGCGCCGGGCAAGAAGATCAAACTTAGCCCCGGAGAACATAGCGAGTTAATTCGCGATATAATCGAGGACTTTGCAGCGAGATTTGTCCCTGGTGCGGTGCTTATATATGCAGGAGATACGGGCGACAAATGGGGTTATTTTGATGCAAGCACTCTAGCGTCGCTCGGTGTCGCAATTGAATCGCACGGGAAGATGCCGGACGTGGTGTTATTCGATCACAAACGAAATTGGCTCTTCCTCGTTGAGTCGGTCACAAGTCATGGACCCGTCGATGGAAAGCGTCACAATGAACTTTCGCGACTTTTCCAATCAGCTAAGGCCGGCTTGGTCTTCGTCACAGCATTCCCTAATAAATCTACGATGGGGCGCTATCTGGCAGATATCGCTTGGGAGACTGAGGTTTGGGTTTCGGAAACTCCGTCCCATCTCATACACTTCAACGGCGACCGTTTTCTCGGCCCCCACAAGACATGAACGGTGGGACCGCATATTCCCACCCTGCTTTTGACTGTCCCGCTCCTGCCAACCCCCCAAAAAGAGATTCACAAACCCCACCACCGGGCGTAATGTAATCCCGGCCTCGCAACAGGTAATCTTCCGTACAACCTATCGACATCCTCCCGAGACCGTGGGGAGAGATTCACATGAGAATGTTCCGCCAGCTCTTCTGCGCGGCGCTCTCCGCGCGTTTGCCCTCACCTCATCCGCCGCACGCAATGCCCGCACTTCGCGGCCTTGTAACAACGGCACGGCTTCAGCCGGGCCATTGAGCCGTCACAAAAGGCCTCCGGGCTTTAGCCCCTGCTGAACTCCGCTTCACACAAACTCTCCCGCGAGCGGAAAGCGAGGCGGGTGGCGCACCCTCTCCCCGCGAAATGCTAGCTAACCTCAAACGTGGGTGCCCCATCCTTCGTGCGTACTTTGCCGAAGGGTGGGGTCGCATACCCCCACCCTGCCACTAGCTCCGCTAACAGCGCTCCACGCAAAACTCTCCTGCGAGCGGATAACGAGAGCCCGCCCATGCAACGCCTCCCGTAGGGAGGCAGCGAAAATAGCCCAGGGTGCAGCGCGAAGTGCGCAACCCTGGGAACCCTGCCACCCACCACCCCGCCGTCCCGTAGGGCCGGCTGGATCGGGCGCGAATTCATCCCCACACAAACCGCGGATCGTATTCGATCTGGTGCTTCTTCAAAATCGCCAAAAACTCCGCCTGAAAATCACGCTTCTGGTGGTGCTCCTTCTGCCGCGCGATATACGCCAGCGTCACCGCAACCTGCGATTGCCCAATGGAAAACGCACCGTACCCTTCCTGCCACGCGAATCCCGGCTTGCCGCCCTCCGCATGCATCCACCGTGACGATCCGGCCTTGATTGTTCGCAACGCATGCGCCACCGGCTTTGACGACGGCAGAGAAAGCAGGATGTGCACATGGTCCTCCGTTCCGCCAACTCCGAGAGCCTGCATCTCGTGCTCGCGCGCAATCGCGCCAATATAGGCCCACAGGCGCTTCTGAAGATTTTCAGGAATGGCCTTGCGGCGCTCTTTGGTGGAGAAGACACAGTGATAGAGCGAGGAGCAGTAGGTATGCGCCATGACGAAGGCCATCCTAGCGCAGCCGGATAGGGTGACGCCACGTGTTCGCCCCGGCCCTACGGGACGGGGGCATGCGATTCGGATGCTGGTCCCAGGGTTTCGTCCGCTGCGCGGACTTCACTCTCCACCCCATCCACGAAGACCTGTGGATGGGGACCCCGGCCTGGGCTATTCTCGCGTTCTCCCTGCGGGAGAACCGGTGGCGGCGGACCCTGCAAGCATATCGCCGTCTTCTTCGCTGGCCACCTGCTCCGCTAGCACCGCCAACCCCGTAGCATGCTCCGCCCCCTGCAAAACATGGTTGTCTGCTCCGCCGTTCCGGGCTAACATCAATGCGTCCAAAGCTGCACAATCAGTGAGCCAGTTCACCCTCTTTCGTCTGGGGTTGGCTGTGCCTCTCTATCGATTGCCTTGCTGGAGGTCGTCATGCGATTCAGGTTCCCCTTGGTACTCGCTTTCATCCTTCTGTTCATTGCACTTCCTTCTCTCCACTCCATGACGTTCGCTCTTTTTGACCTGTTGCCTCCTGAAGACCAGGCGGAGTTTGTCGCGCGCCTCATCGATGAGACCGAGATTGCTCTGCGCCAGAATGGAGACGCGGCCTCTGCCGACAAGATCGATAAGCTCTTCTCCACCATACTGCCCGGTGACAAAATACCGCTCGGTATCGTCGAATACGGTCGCAACGAGGATCGCGGCCGCGTCTTCGACCTCCAGCGTCACATCAAAGATCCGCATGCCGAGCGCCTCTGGGTTGAGGACTGTCTCTTTGTCACTCTCAAAAAGAACCAGATTCCGCTTCCCGAGAGTGTCACCAGGGCGGTCTACGGCAAAATGGCAAACTTTCACCCGCAGACCTACGCGCAGTTCATGGCAATGTCTCCCGATCAGAGAAGGCACTATGTCGCCATCATGATGAAGTTCGGCTGGCCCGACACGCGCTTCCGCGAGTTGATGGCTGCAGAAATGAAGGAGCACAAGAGTGAGCCGCTGGATTTGATGCCTGAGCTGGTCAATGCGGAGTTTCCGATGGGTGTCGGTAACCAGCCAGGCTTCGAGCGTTTTGTCCGGTTTTACAGCGCAGCCAACGCGAAGACGCCGAAGTCCGCCTATACCATGCTGCAGCTTGAGCTCTACCTGCTGAATGCGCAGGATGCGGGGGTGGTGCGGAAGATGGACACAATGGATTCCACCGCGGTGATGTTGCCCGATGGCCGCCACGTCTATCGTGACAAGAACGGCAATTTGTGGGCTGTCGGGGGCCACGATGATCCCGGAAAGATGCTCACCGGCGCCGACCGCGACCTCGCCATCCGCCTCGCCAACTGCAAAGCCGCAAAAGGCATTCGAAATGGTACGCAGGCACTTGCCGCCTGCCGCTCTGAAGTTGGCCTGCCCCCGCAATAGGATTTCCTGCCGGGTCGGCCACCTGTCCGGCGAACGCCGCTCATTTCGCTGCTTTTTCCCATCTCCTGCGTCAACGATATAGGTATGCCCGTTTTCGCATCCTTAAAATCGACCAAATTTGGGCTAATTCTGGTTATTTGGCGGCGCCGTGCAACGCCCTTTGACTACAAAACACTCGCTTTTCCTGCCCCAGAGAGCCGGATAAATCTGTCACTTTCGCAGGCGAACCGGTTGCCTCTTCAATCCGGCCACACATTCCTCGCCAAAAAATCCCCAAAACACCGGGTAAATCCAGCATTTTTACGGCAATCCTGCGGTGCGGCTACTCACCCCGCACGGCCAGCCGCGTCTCACTACTATCCGCCGCCACGATTGAGGCACTGCTGCTATGCGCTTCGTGCTCCTCATCGCTTCCGTTGCCTGCTCCATTGCCTGCGCAGTGACGATGTTCGGCGTGCACCCCACGACGCATGCGCAGGCCCCGTCGCAAGTCGAATCCCTGCAGGCAGATGCGCTGATGCGCGACGCCATTGCCGCAGCCGGCTCCATCCATCCCGGCGCGACCCGCGCCGAAGTTGAGCGCAATTTTATTCCCGATGGCGGTGCGCAAAATGGGCAGGTCACACGCTACATGTGGAGGAAATCCCATCTCATCAGGATCGACGTGACCTTCACCGCCGCTCCGGAGACGCGCTCCCTCGCCGGCCTTCTCCCCACCGACGAGGTCGTGGGCGTGTCCAAACCCTACCTTGAAATCCCAGGTAAAAAGTGACTGCGATAAGGCTTAGTTCGGCGGCGGATAGAAGGGCAATTTGTCGTTTTTCTCGTTGGCGCGCTTGATGGTCACATCGTCCAGCAGCAGCGCCGGACCAATCACACTTTGGGGAATGTCGCCGAAGTAATTGGCTACCCAGAGGTCTTTACCGGCGGCCAGGATGGAAGACCGCAACGCCCGCTGGTCCAGATCGTCCAGCACGGCGCCCCGCACAAGCTCGCGTTTGCCGTCCGGGCTCACCTTGTAAAGCAGCCGCGGGACGAGCGGACCGCCGAGGGTCTCGACATAGTAGACAGACTGCCCGCGATCTTTAGCCAACGCAAGCAGTTGCTGGTTCAGGTCGGCGTCTGTCTTGCCATCGCTCGCCGTAAACTTCAGCACGCCCGCGGAGGAATGGGGTGGGCCTGTGATGCCGGCGCGGCCGTGGCCATTGGACTGCGGGAAGTCGCGGATGGGATCGCGGCCAATGAGGTAATTGACGAGCTTGCCTTCGGTGATGAGCTGGACCGGTTGCGCGGGGACGCCTTCATCGTCGATGGAATAGGCGCCGATGAGTGCCTGGCCGTTGTACGTGGTGAGGCCGGGGTCGTCGACGGCGGTGAAGTCTTCAGGCAGAACGCGTGTGTGGAGACTGGAAGCGAAGGGACCAGTGGTGCGCGCCTCAGTGCCGAGCGGCGGGCGCGATGCGGTGACGCCGGAGCCGATGACGGAGGCGAGCGTATCTGTGGCGGCATCCGCACTGAGAAGGACGGGGCCGTGATATTCCTCTTCGACGACGGGCGCATTGCGCAGTGTGGTGAGCGAGGCGATTTCCTCCACGGCATGCTTGTTGAATTTGTCTTCCGAGTCGAGACTGGCAAGCGTGGGGCCGGAAGAGGCGAAGGAGCGCTCGATCTTCATGCCGTCCGCAGCCTGCGTGGATGTGGCGAAGGCCTGCTGGTATTCGGACGCGGTTTTGCGAACGATAGTACCTTCGGAGTTGACGAGCCAGGTGGTGGTAACGCGCGCGGAGAAGGTGCCTGCGCAGGTTTGTACATCGGGCTCGCCGGCGCGGAGAGAGGGATCGGTGCGGTAAAGACCGCTGGATTTGGCGACGCGGGCGATCCAGGATTGCTCATCAAGCTGGAGCGTGGCCGGCGGAGCGAGCGAGATGACGGGCTTCTCATGGGAGAAGTCGTCGGCCTGAGGCGGTGTTTGCACCTGTTTGAGCGCGGCCTGCTTTTGTGCGTAAGAGTCGAGAGCGGCTTTGTAAGCGCGGTCGGTTCCGGCCCAGAGAGCGGAGCGGAGCGCGATGGGGTCAGCGTCGAGCGAGGTGAGCTCAAGCGCACTGTCACCGCGGCCGCCGGAGCTGTCGGTTTTGTAGTCGCCCACGCGGACGGTGATGCGCGCGATGCGCTGGTGGGCGCGATCTATTCCAGTGGTGGCGCCGAAGCTGGCATCGGCCTGGAAGTTGTCGACGTCTTCGATGCGGTACTGGATGAAGTAGGGCTTCTGGAAGCCGGTGAGCTGGAGATGGCTCATGGAGCGGTCGAGCTCGGTGAGCATGGCGGCGAGGACGGGGTCTTTTTCGGCGTCGGCGCGAGTGGCCTGGGCTGCACAGAGAGGGGCGACGAGCGTGGTACAGAGCGCAAGGAGTGCAATTGAACGCTTCATGTTATTTCGCCTCCTTCTTCCCTAACAATGAAGATTCGCTGTTGGGCGCCTCTGCCTTGTCTGTAACCGGCGAGCCTGGGATAGGCAGGATGGGTGGTCGAGCTGTGCCTTGCGGCTGGCGCTGCGTTTCAATGTTGCTCAAGAGAATGGCCGGAGCCACGGCCGAGACAGGGACGGTGCCGGACTCGGCGCCGCACTCGCCGTTGAAGACCTCAGGGTGGTCATCAGTGGCGAGAATGCTTTTCATTGCAGAGAGCGGAGTACCCACAATACTGACGCCGCGCACGAGTTCGTCGGGACGGCCATCGACGTAGACGCGATAGACAACAAGCGGAATGACCTGGAAGGCCTGCGGCGAATTGCGCTGCGTGACGGCAAAGCCGGAAGAGATGTCTTCAAAGTAGAGGCCGTAAGGCTTGCCCTGCTTCTTCGCTTCTTCAATCAACTGCTTACGCAGTTCGGCATCGGATTCGGTTTTGGTGGAGGTGACGATGAGGTTGCCCTGGCGGCCAGTGGGGATACGTCCGGTTTGTGCGCGGCCGTGGCCGTTGGAATCAGAGAAGCCTTTGATGGGAAGACGCGACATGAGGAATGTCTTGAGTATTCCGTCCTGGATGAGCTGAACACGCTGCGCCTTCTGGCCTTCGTCGTCGTAGGTGTACGTGCCATTGAGCCAGGTTTTGCCATAGCGCTCAAGCGTGGGATCGTCTGCAACGGAGAGGAAGGAGGGCAGTACTTCCTTGCCAATGTCCTTGGTGAAGGTCTGGCCTTCTTCGTCGCCGCGCTGGCGCTGGCCTTCGAGGCGGTGGCCAAGGACCTCATGAAAGAAGACGGCAGCGGCGCGGCCGGAGAGAATAGCGGGTCCGTTAAATGGAACGGTGACGGGCGCCTTGCGCAGGTCTTCAAGACTTTTGCCGAGGTTGTGGATGGCGGTTTCAAGTTCAGCCTGCGAGGGGAGGCCGTCCGCGGTTTCGGCTTCAAAGGTCTGCGCGCGGAAGAGATCCATGCCGTCATCTGCGCGGGTGACGGCAAGTGCGACGAGGCGCGCGCTCACGTGCGGTGTGACAACGCGCGAGCCCTCGGAGGAGACCAGATAGTCGGTCTCATTCTGCACGGAGAGGATGACGATGTTCTGGTAGACGTCTGGGTACTCGCGAAAGATGGCCGAGAGCTGGCGGATGCGCTTTTCCCACGCAGCGCGGTCCAGAACAATGGCGGGCGCGGGCTTCTGCAATGCAACGACGGGCGGTTCCTTACTGAAATCAGGCGATGTGTCTTCTTCTTTGGCGCGGACTTCGGCCTCGGTTTTGACACGGAGATAGTTGTCGATGGCGTTGCCGTAGCCGGCATCAGTGGCGTACCAGAGCGAGCGGGCAATGGCTTCCTTGTCATCCGTCAGCGGCAACACGACGCTGTTGACGGCCGAGGCGCGATGCGTGCCGTGCGTGTTGTCGAGCTGCGGTGAGCCAATGCGGATCTGGATGTCGGCGATGCGTGCGTGGCTATCGGCACTGCTGATGAGAGCACCGTACTCGGCACGTATGTTGACCTGATGCGCGTCGGCAACCGAATAGCTCATGAAGTAGGGCGGCAACTGCCTGGTTGGATCGGCGCCGGGCTGATGACCGAGTGCATGAAAGGCGCGATCAAGCTCCGAGGTCATGGTGCTGAGCAGGACGCTGGAGTCTTTGGGTTCTGCAGCGCGTAAAGGCGACGTGGAAAGCACAATGAGAAGCGCTGCGAACAACGAAAGAAGACGTAGTGCGAGAGCGGGCAGAGCAAAACAGGACTTGTATGGCATAGGATGCTGCGTACGAGCGAATAACATGCGTAGGCATGATTGTCGCAGAATGAAGCGTTGTTGCGGAGGCCGGCTATGAAAATTGTGACACTTGGGTTTGCAGTATTATGCGTGGCGGGTTTGCTGGCGGCGCCGCCAGTGAAAGCCCAGCCGGGCACGGTAAGCGCTCCGGCGCAGGCAGCACCGGTGTCTCCGCAGGAGAGCGGAGACGTGTATCAACTACCTCCGGACAAGCTGAAGAAAGCCGTGGTGCTGGGGCGGATACGGACGGCGCTCGATATTGGCGGCAGCCTTTGGGGGCTTCTGGTGTTGTGGCTCATTTTGCGGACGCGTGCCGCGGCGGCGTTGGCCGCGTGGGCAGAGAGCAAGCTGAAGCGGAGGTGGATGCAGGGGCTTCTATTTTTTGCAGCGTTGCTGGTGATTCTGACAGCGCTCGGATGGCCTGTGGATGCGACGGGACATGCGGTGAGCGTGCACTTCGGCATCAGCGTGCAGAGCTGGGCAAGCTGGATGGGCGACCAGTTGAAGGCGCTGGGGTTGACAGTGGTGTTCGGATCGCTGGTGCTGCTGCTGTTCAACTGGGTGGTGCGCAAGTCGCCGAAGCGGTACTGGCTTTGGCTGTGGGTGGTGACGCTGCCTCTGATGGTGCTCTCGATCTTTGTGGCGCCACTGCTGGAACCGCTCTTCAACAAGTTTGAACCGCTGAGCACTCATCATGAGGAACTGGTGCAGAAGCTGGAAGAGGTGGTGCAGCGGACGGGGACGCAGATTCCGCCGGACCGGATGTTTCTGATGAAGGCCAGCGAGAAGACCAACGGGCTGAATGCGTATGTGAGCGGCATTGGCGCGACGAAGCGCATTGTGGTGTGGGATACGACGGCGGGGCGCGTACCAGACGATGTGGTGATGTTCGTGTTTGGGCACGAGAGCGGGCACTACGTGCTGCATCACATCCCGAAGATGCTGACCGTTTCCGCAGTAACGCTGTTCTTTGCGTACTGGATTTGCGCGTGGGCCGCGGAACGGCTGGTGCGGCGCAACGGAGCGTGCTGGGGCGTGAAGGCGGTGAGCGAGCGGGCGGGATTTGTGGTGCTGCTGCTGACACTCTCAGTCCTGGGGTTTGCGACGCAGCCGATTTCAAACGCGATTAGCCGCTACTTTGAGCACCAGGCGGATGTGTACGGGCAGGAGGCGATTCATGGGCTGGTACCTGATCCGCAGGCGACGGCGGTGCGTGGCTTCAACGCACTGGGTGCGGCGTGGCTGGAAGACCCGAATCCGGGCAAGCTGGTGGAGATTTGGGAGTATAACCATCCGACAGTGCAGGAGCGGGCGAAGTTCGCGGCGCAGTATGATCCGTGGAAGAACGGCGGGCACGGGGAGTTCTTCAAGAAGTGATCAGTGGTCAGAGAACAGGAAGAACGGTGGTCAGAAGAAGTGGGTTTCGCCTGGGGATGGAGCGGAGGAATAAAATAGAGGAGTGATGTTGATTTCTCCTCTTGGATCGGCGGTGGCGCTGCTGCTGGGTATGTGCGCGGTGATTGTGTGGCGCGTACGCGAGGCAAAGACCGCCGTTACGTTGAAGAAGATTGTGATTCCGCCACTGGGGATGGCGACGGGCTTCTCCATGTTTGTTGCACCCCCGTTTCGCATTCCGCTGGAGTGGGCGGCGATTGCCTTTCTGGTCGGCGCGACGGCGCTGGCATGGCCGCTGGTGGCGACGACCAAGCTGGAGCGGCGCGGCAACGACGTGATGATGAAGCGCTCACGGGCGTTCATTGTGGTGATCCTGGTGCTGGCAGCGATTCGCTTTGCCGCACACGGCTACTTTGACAAGATCATGACCGTGGAGCAGACGGGCGGGCTGTTTTTCGTTCTGGCCTTCGGCATGATTGTGGTGTGGCGTGGGAAGCTGGTGTGGGATTACAAGCGGGTGTCGGCAGGCATTGCCAGCGGCGAGCCGGCGAGTGTGCTGGATGAGGCGTAGTGCATTGCATACAGCAGACCTCTCTGCGGCGAGATTCTGCACGTAGAATCGCAGCATGCAATTTCTCTCGATTTCAAGACGTAAAGTGGATGAGTTTGGGCCGGAGGCGTTTACTCCGGAGTTGAGTGCCGCCGAAGCACAGCGCGTGAAAGAGTTGTACGCTGCGGGGATTCTGCGGCAGGTGTGGCTGCGCGGAGACGCGCCTGGAGCTGCGATTCTATGGGAGGGGGCCAGCGAGGCGGAAGTGCGCGCAGCACTTGAAAGCCTACCTATTTATAAGGCAGGCATGCTGGAGATTGCGGCCCTGATGGAACTGAAGCCGTATCCCGGATTCTCTAAATAGCCGTGTTGGTCAGCGCTGCCAGCGGAATTTGTAGCATGTAAACATTGCGAATAGCAGATTCTTCATTCGCGCCCCCGAGCTGGTACGAACGCTCGAGGCCCCGTTCACTCTGAATGACAGGTCAAGTTAAATTGGCTTGAATAAGCCCCTTTTCCTCAAAGCGGCGGGGTGGCGGGAAGCCTTACACTGGAATATCAGGACTGAAGTACTTATTTCACTGAGGAGATGACTCCGGAGATGGCCTACCCGACGAACTACCGCTACACGAAAGAGCATGAGTGGATTGTGCTGGACGGGAAGATCGGCACGATTGGAATTACCGACTACGCACAGAATTCGCTGGGCGACATTGTCTATGTGGATGTGCCCAAGGTGGGCGATGGAGTAACGGCGAACCAGACCTTCGGCTCTGTGGAGAGCGTGAAGGCGGTGAGCGATCTGTTTTCGCCGGTGACGGGCACCGTAACCGAGGTGAATGAGACGCTGAAGACGGAGCCGGACAAGATCAACGCCGCTCCGCACGAGACATGGATTATCAAGGTGGAGCTGTCAGACCCGGCCGAGTGGGACGGGCTGCTGGAGGCAGCTGCCTATGAGGCGTTTATCTCAGAGGAAACGGGAAGCTAATTTAGTGCTCCGTGTTCAGTGAATGGTGATCAGAGAGTCGTGCTGAAGTGCGATTGTGCTGACTATTGAAAAGCGATTGCTGATTCCTGCCCGAAGGACATTATGCGTTATTTACCTAAGTCGGATGCCGAGCGCGCGGCCATGCTGGCCGAGATCGGTGCGAAGTCTATTGACGATCTATTCAGCGTGATTCCCGAAGAGTACCGGTTGCGGCGGGATCTCGATATACCGCGGCAGCAGGCTGAGAGCGAGATTATTGGCTACTTCAAAGCCGCAGGGCAGAAGAACGCGACCGACTACGCGAGCTTTCTGGGCGCGGGCGCGTACCGGCACTACCGTCCGGTGATTATCGATTCACTCGTGCAGCGTGGCGAGTTTTTGACCAGCTATACACCCTACCAGGCGGAGATTACGCAGGGCACGCTGCAGGCAATCTTCGAGTTCCAGACAATGATTGCCGAGCTGACGGGCATGGACGTGGCCAACGCAAGCATGTATGACGGCTCGACCGGCGCGGCCGAAGCGGTGCTGATGGCGATGCGCGTGACCGGGCGGCAGAAGGCCGTGATTGCGCGCACGGTGCATCCGGAGTATCGGGAGGTGATCGCGACATATTTGAAGCATCGCGATTTGCCGGCGAGCGAAGTTGGCTACCTGCCCGATACGGGGCGCGTGGATTTGGAAGCGCTGGAAGCGGCGGTGACGGACGAGACGGCATGCGTGCTGGTGCAGAGCCCGAACTTTTTCGGCGTAGTTGAGGACATTCCGGCGATTGCGGAGATTGCGCATAAGAAGGGCGCGCTGCTGGCGGTGTCAATTGCCGAGGCTGTGAGCCTTGGTGTGGTGCGGCCGCCGGTGGAGGCCGACATTGTGTCGATGGAAGCGCAGTCGTTCGGCGTGGCGGTGAGTTATGGTGGGCCATTTTGCGGTGTGATCGCAGCGAAAGAGCACTTCGTGCGGCAACTCCCCGGAAGATTGGTTGGCCAG
Source organism: Occallatibacter sp. (assembly GCA_035550015.1). Lineage (GTDB taxonomy): Bacteria > Acidobacteriota > Terriglobia > Terriglobales > Acidobacteriaceae > Telmatobacter. The sequence continues at coordinate 120,463 of DASZRJ010000042.1, forward strand.
ACAAAAGACGGCGACGGGAACCGCGGATTCGTGCTGACTCTCTCGACGCGCGAGCAACACATCCGGCGCGAGAAGGCGACGTCGAATATCTGCACGAATCAAGCGCTGGTGGCGCTGATGGCGACGATCTTTCTGACCGTGTACGGGAAGGAAGGGATGCGCGAGCTGGCAGAGCAGAATCTGGCGAAGGCAAGTTATGCCGCGAAGACGCTGAGCAGCGTGGCCGGCGTGAAACAGTTGTTCGCGGGCGCTCCGCGGTTCCATGAGTTTGTGCTGCGGACCGAGGAGTCGCCGGCACTGTGGCAGAAGCGGCTGATGGATGAAAAGATTGTAGGTGGCGTGGACTTGAGCCGATGGTATCCGGAGCTGAAGAACGCAACACTGTGGTGCGCGACGGAAATGATGCCGCGCGAAGTGATGGATGCTGCGGCGAAGGTGCTGGCTGCGGGACTGGTGGAGGCGTAATGGCGGCAACAGAAGCAACGATTTCAAAGAGCATCGGCAAGGTTCGCCCGCACCAGACGCAGAATGAAGGGCTGGTGTTTGAGAAGTCGTCGCCAGGCAAGAAAGCGTACAAGTTGCCGCCGCTGGATGTGCCGCTTGTGAGCGCCGATGAGCTTCTCGGGGATACAGTCCGCAAGGACAAAGCGGAGTTGCCTGAGCTGAGCGAGATTGAAATCATCCGGCACTTTACGCGGTTGTCTACGTGGAACTACGCGATCGATCTGGGGATGTATCCGCTGGGCTCGTGCACGATGAAGTACAACCCGCGCGTGAATGAATTTGTCGCGCGGATTGAGGGGCTGGCGGAGGCGCACCCATATAGGCCAGAAGCGCAGGCGCAGGGAATATTGGAAGTGATCGATCTGCTGCAGACGTGCCTGCTTGAGATTACGGGCATGGATGTAATTACGCTGCAGCCTGCTGCGGGTGCGCATGGCGAGTTCACGGGGATTTTGCTGGCGCGGGCATGGCATGAGTCGCAGGGCAATGCACGCAAGAAGGTTCTGATTCCTGACTCGGCACATGGGACGAATCCGGCGACGGCGGCGATCTGCGGCTACACGGTAGAGAACCTGAAGTCGAATAGCGAGGGCGGGATCGATCTGGAGGCGCTGGAACGGCAGGTGGATGAGGAGACAGCAGCGCTGATGCTGACGAATCCTTCGACGATAGGCGTGTTTGAGAGCCAGATTCACCGGATTGCGGAGATTCTGCACGCGAAGGGCGCGCTGCTCTATATGGATGGCGCGAACATGAACGCGCTGGTTGGCAAGGCCCGGCCGGGCGACTTTGGCGTGGACGTGATGCACCTGAACCTGCACAAGACGTTTTCAACGCCGCATGGCGGAGGCGGACCGGGATCGGGACCGGTGGCGTGCAAGAAGTTTCTGGAGCCGTTTTTGCCTACGCCGGTTCTCTATACGAAAGAGGACGGTACGAAGCATTGGAACTACGACCGCCCGCAGAGCGTTGGCAGGGTGCGTGCATTCTACGGGAACACGGGAATGTTCATTCGGGCGCTGGCGTACATTCTGGCGAACGGGCCGGATGGGCTGCGGCAGACAACCGAAGATGCGGTGCTGAATGCAAACTATATAAGGAAGAAGCTCGAAGACCTGTATGAGCTGCCGTATAAGACCGCGTCAATGCACGAAGTGGTCTTCAGCGATAAGCGGCAGGCAGCCAAAGGCGTGAAGACGGGCGATATCGCCAAGCGGCTGATCGACTACGGGTTCCATCCATATACGGTGAGCTTTCCGCTGATCGTACCCGGTGCGCTGATGATTGAGCCGACCGAGTCCGAGTCACGCGAGGAACTGGATCTGTTCATTGACGCAATGCGTTCCATTGCCGAAGAGGTCGAGCAGACCCCAGAAGTGGTAAAGTCGGCACCTCACTCGACGCGCGTGAGCCGGCTGGACGAAGTAACCGCTGCCAGGAAACCAGTGCTTCGCTGGCGAGCATAGAGGGTAGAAGTTGTTGTAGATGTTTATGTTGAGCCCAGACTGTGGAGACGGTCTGGGCTCATTCCATTCCGGGAAATGGGTACTCCGAAGTACCCAAAGATACTCCGCAAAGAAACCGAATTGCAATTGCAATTGGCGGGCACGAAACGGGATAATGACTCACCCGGACGTGTTATTACCACACCCTAAAAGGGGTATGCGTAGTGGGCTTTTGGTGCGATCAGACGTTCGAATCGAGATTTGGTGGAACGGGCAGGCCGTGTGCCGGAGGTTAAGCAGGGGGGGGCCGCCCCCTGTGGAGCGAAATGGAATCGCTTCAATCCAGGTCAAATGGTGACCACAACCGGCAGTCTGCGGAGGTAAGGCGATGAAGATGCGCGCATTTGTGAAGAGCGATTCAGGCCAGGTGATGATCATAACCGTGCTCTGCACTACCGTTCTGATCGGATTTATGGCTCTTGCGATCGATGTAGGCTTGCTGTTCCGTGCCAAGAGAAACCTGCAAATGGTCGCCGATGCTGCCGCGACGGCAGGGGCACTCGAATTGAGCTACGGATTTTCAGCGACAACCGCGGCAACGAAAGTAGCAACAGCGAATGGCGTTACGGCGGGAGGGGGCACGACTGTCACTGTAAATACTCCGCCATCGTATGGATCTCATACCGGAAGCGGGTTCGTAGAAGTAATCCTGCAGCAGCCCAATCCAACATTTTTCATGGGACTTCTGACGCACTCAAGCTCCGCCATGATCGGCGCGCGGGCGGTGGCAGGGACCGTGCCGCCAACAGGCTGTGGATGGCTAAATAATACGAAAGGCACCGACCTGAGCCTTCAGGGAAATGCGACCATTCAGAACCCGGATGGGGGAACAACCTGCGGAATTTACTCGAACTCGTCCGATCCGGATTCTGTCAGTGTGAAGGGGCAGGGCAATTACATTAACACTGCGTATGTTGCAACTCGCGGTGGGCTTTCCGCGGCAGGCAATTCGAATACGACGCCCACACCGGTAACGACCTATACGACCTACAATCCACCGGCGAAATTAGCGCAGGTTCCGACGGCAAACCCGTACACCACTTGCAGTAATCCAACGGGCGGGACAAAGAAGGTTTCCGGCCATACCTACTATTTAATGCCGGCGGATGCAACACCGGGCTGCTACAGCGGCGATGTATACCTGGGCGGAGGCGTGACATTGGAGCCCGGGACGTATGCATTTACGGGAAGCACGATTCTGTTAGGGAACGACCTTACTGCTAAAAGTGTGACTCTTGACATCATTTCAGGTGCGTTCAACGTGAATTCGACCACGAACGTAACCCTAACTGCTCCTACGGATGATCTCAACCCGTATCAGGGAGTTGTGTTGGAAGCTCCACCAACAAATACAAGCGACTGGAACATTCAATGGGGTGCAGCGCAAGGAGTTTTTCAGGGGCTTATCGTTGCGTCGGGAATCAATTTGACCCTGCAGGATCAAGGCGGCAGCGCTCTAGTCACGGGATTCTATATAGGTTCGCTGACTCTTGGCACCGGAACATTGGAAATAGACAGCTACGCGAAGAAATTTCCTGGCGGATCTCCGCTGGACTCGATTGCTCTTGTTGAGTGAAGGACGAACTTGCACTTGGAGATAAGAATGAGGAGTATTTTGAAATCGATTTTTGCCAGAGATGAGAGTGGTCAGGCACTTATCGAGTTGATGCTGACGATTCCCTTGATTCTGGTCATTTTAGGCGGTGCGCTGGAGCTGGCACGTATTTCGTACGCTGCAATCGTGGTTACGAGCGCAGCCAAGGCTGCCGTGGCATATGGAGCGACGAATACTACCACAGCGGCAGATTCAGCCGGTATCCAGCTCGCTGCGCAGTCCGATGCTTCGAACCTTCCCTCCAGTGCCGGCTTCAATGTGACCGTGTACCCATTGAGCTGTGTCTGCAGAACAACGACCACTACCACAGCGATGGCAGCCTGCAGTGATTCCTGCAGTGGCTATACGATCGAGACTCTCACGGTCAAGACAAACGCATCGATGTCGCCGTTGTTCAACTTTCCGATGTTTACTGGCAAGACCTTCAACCTGACAAGCACCGTGTCACAAGAAGTTTTGTATTAATGGACACTGCCGCGAAGGAATCGAGGAGAACAGAACGATGACGACATGGAAGCAAGGGCGGCTCAGAGAGGCGGTGGAGTCAGCTGTACGGCGCGTGTGGCTGCTGCGCCATAGCCGTGCGGTGAAGCATGCGTCGAATGATGAGGGCGCAACTCTTGTGGAAATGGCTCTTTCGTCCGTTGTGCTGCTTATGCTGCTTTTTGGCGCAATTGAGTTCTCATTCATGATGTACACCTATCACTACATTTCAGACGCAGCGCGGGAAGGAGCACGCTATGCTATTGTGCGCGGTGATTTGTGTACGGGATTTTCAATGTGCCAGGACCCCAACGGTGGGCCCGGCGCCACCAGCACCGATATTACAAACTATGTAAAAGGTCTGGGGTATCCCGGCATAGATTCCGTGAATAATATGTCAGTGGTGACGAAGTGGTATGAGCCAGTGTCGACCACAACTCCGGGTGGAGCGGCGACGACAACATGGTCATCGACTGCATGTGACCCTACCAGCAGCACATGCAACATTCCTGGAGCCGCTGTAGCAGTGACCGTGAATTACACTTTCCCTCTCTCCATTCCGTTCTGGCGGATCACGACATTCAATATCACGAGCACATCGCAGATGGTGATTTCCCAGTAACGGGTGTTACCGCTCGGTCTTGCATGGGGGAAGACCTCAATTACCTGGAGCTTTTCTGCGCGAGCCAATAAAACAACTGCCGGTGCCAGATTTCGTGGGATAGGGCGCCTAGGCGGTAGCCAAATATGCGTGTGTGATTTTCAATCCTCGGCGTGACTTCTAAGGGACTCCTTACGATAAGTTGTTCTTTTAGTAGCCATTTATGAAATGGCTACAACGATGGTGTCACGTGGGCGGCATATTACCCCACCGTACCGTGCCATGCCCCCTTCACCTCTGTTGCATTCCCTGTCAATTTAAGTGCTGCTAGAGTTGGCGCATTCTGGCACGTGTGTAGGCCGAGCCAAGTCCTTCCGGACAAGAGCGCGAGGGCATCGGAATGCTTCGTCGAGGCATACAGTTCATTCTTAAGCAGCGCAATGCGCTTGAAAGCGAGAGTGGTCAGGTGGTGGTTCTGACACTGCTTTGCTTGACGGTTCTGCTTGGATTTATGGGGTTGGCATTAGATGTAGGTCTGCTTTTCCGAGCAAGGCGGAATGCGCAAATCGCGGCAGATGCGGCGGCAACGGCTGCCGCCCTGGACTACCACTACAACACCTCCGTCAGCAGCGCACAGGCTGCGGGCCGAGCAGCCTCCGCGGCAAACGGGATCACGAACGGATCTAACGGGGACGTGGTTACGGTGAATATGCCGCCTGCCAATGGACCTAACACCGCCTATACGAGTTTTGCTGAGGCGATTGTGGTTCAGCCAAATCCGACACTGTTTATGGGTCTCTTTGGCTTTGGCAAAGTCAACGTTGCTGCCCGGGCAGTGGCGGGCAATCCGGCGGCGGCCAAAGGCTGCATGTATATCACGAATGAATCTGCTTCCGGTGCGTTGAAGCTGCAAGGAAAATCCAGCATCGGCGGCGGCAATGGCAAGCCATCCTGCGGCATCGTTGTGGCTTCCACCTCGCCAAGCGCTGTGGACATCACAGGCGGCGCCAGTGTAATCAATGCAAGCTATGTTGCGATTGCAGGTGGATTATCGGGCAGCACGCAGAAGTGGGACGCACCAGTTCAGCAGAATGTTGCCGGCCTGGTGACAGACCCACTGGCGGATGAAGTGAGCAAATTGCCAGATGGGGCGACAGCATGCGATGGCAGCAATACCTCAGGCGCTACAACTATTACACAGTCTACTATCGCAGGATTGCCTCAGAGTACGGTGAACGGTTTTGCCGTTACCTGCTTTTCAAAAGATGTGACTTTCAGCGGCACCGTGAATCTGCTCGGTTCTTCAGATGGAGTGCTCTATATCTTTAAGGGCAATGTGACTATTGGAGTAGGTGCGAAGGTACAGTTCGGCGATGGGCAGTATGACTCCTCCACCAACACTTTCTCCAACACGTCAGGTGCGACGATGGAGCTTTACAGCGGCACGCTCACGCAGAAGTCCAACTCACTCCTTAGTATTTATGCTCCGGCAAAAACAACTAGTAATGCGAACGCCATCGCCATTTTGCAGCCCGCGTCGAACACGAATGACCTGGAGGTTCAATTTGGCAGCAACAATCAGGTGTTGGATGGCTTCATCTACGCGCCGGGCGCCGCGGTAACTTTGCACGACAACGGGGGCGGCGTGACCGCCACAGGCGTGGTGGCCAACACGATGTTCCTCAAGGCGTCGAGCCTGACCCTGCCCAACTACAGCTCGGCGAATCTGGCGACCACCCCACTCACGCAAATCTTATTGGTCGAGTAAGAGGTGGAAATCATGCTAGCTGGGAATCGACTCGAGCGATGGACCAAAAAGATCTACGGTGATAGCGATGCCGGCCAAGCGCTGGTGGAGCTCTCATTGACCCTGCCGCTGATGGTTCTGCTCTTGATTGGCGCGGCCGAGTTGACCAGAGTCGCCTATGCAGCAATCGAAGTTTCCAACGCCGCCCGGGCCGGTGCTCAGTACGGGGCGCAAAGTTCATATTTCAAGGATGACAGCGGTGGAATTTCAAATGCGGCAGCTGCCGATGCCGGTGACCTTACTGGATTGACCACAACCCCGTCGCTTAGCTACATATGTTCGGATGGTGGTACGCCGGTGGGTGCCCCACTAGCCTGCACGGGGAGCGGGGCTCAGGTGGAAACGATACTCACTGTGGTTACACAGGTTTCAATAGACCCTCTGATTCACTTGCCGGGGCTCGGCACAACATTCACACTTACCGGTCGCGCCCAGCAGAAGGTTTTGATTCAATGACGCCGAAGATTCTTGAGCCAACCCGAGGGCTATCAGAAGGTGGCTGGCGTGGTTCGCTGTCCGGCGTGTTACGACGTCAAGTTGCGAGCGGCGAAGAAGGCGCAACGATGGTGGAGATGGCTATTGCCAGCGTTGTCCTGCTCATGATGTTATTCGGCGTTATCGTTCTGTCTCTGTCGTTTTATACCTACAACTACGTTTCAGACGCAGCGCGAGAGGCATCACGCTGGGCCATTGTACGTGGCTCGCAATGCTCGGCAAACACCCCTGGCCTGGATCATTGCGGCGCAGGACAAACCGAGATCCAGAATTATGTGAGTTCGCTTTCATACCCGGGCATCGACCCGTCAAAACTGACGGTAACTGCGAATTGGTATTCGCCAAACTATGGAAATGGCGCAACGACCTGGACTCTCTGCGATTCCAAGGCAAACCCTTGCACCACGCCAAATGGCCAGGGGTATCAGGTTCAGGTAACCGTAGGTTACAGATTTCCATTGAGTATTCCATTCTGGAAAGCAACAACTCTCAATGTCTCCAGTACGTCTTCGATGGTGATTTCACAATAAGTAAATGAACGAGATGGCCAGTGACGCGGCACACAAGTTTTCCTCCGTTGGAAGGGAGCCCCGGGGCTGAAAAGCTCCGGGGATTTTTTATATTGGCCGGCGTGATTCCCACACCAAAGCCCAGCAATTCACATGCCCCTTGAAGGGGCAATTCGGCCTAGACTCGTAGGTATGGCCACCATTCCCGATCTGCCAGGTCTTGACCAGGGCCTGCCTGCCAACATTGACGCCGAGAAGACGATTCTGGGCGCGATTCTGCTCGACAATGCGGCACACTCGGAGGCGGCAGAAAAGCTGGAACCGGACGACTTTTCGCTCGACTCGCACCGGCGTATTTTTCTGCGCATGAGCGAGTTGATGAACGAGCAGCGCGCAGTCGATATTGTCACGTTGTCGCATGAGCTGCAGCGCTACAAGGAAATCGAGGCGGTAGGCGGCGTGGCGTATCTGGCATCGCTGACCGAGGGTTTGCCGTTCCGTCCTGTGATCGAGGAATACATCCGGATCGTCAAGGACAAAAGCCTGCTCAGAAAGCTGATGTCGATCTGCTCGCTGGCGATTGCGCGTGCGGCGGACCAGAGCGAAACGGCGCTGGAGGTGATTGGCGCCGCTGAGTCGCAGTTGCTCGAAGTGAGCGAGAAGGGCGTGAGCGGCGGTCTGGAGGCACTGGACCGCATCGTCGCGAATTCCTTTGGCTCAATCGATAACCTCTACAAGCAGAGCCGTGAAGTTACGGGTCTGGCCACCAACTTCACCGACCTCGACCGAGACACAAGCGGATTGCAAAAGGGCGAATTGGTGATTATTGCCGCACGTCCTTCGATGGGTAAGACGGCGTTCGCAATCAATATTGCTCAGAATGCGGCCATCAACAGTCAGGCGACAGTTGCGGTTTTCAGTCTGGAAATGAGCAAAGAGAGTTTGCTGCGCAGAATGCTGGCTTCGCAGGCGTGGGTGGATCAGAGAAAGCTGCAGACGGGCTTTCTGGGCCGTGAGGATCAGGAAAAGCTGCAGAACGCGCTCAGTGCTCTGGTGGAGTCGAGGTTGTTCATCGATGACACGGCCGGTATTTCATTGGCGGAAATGCGCGCAAAGGCGCGGCGACTGAAGCAGAATGCGGGCGGGCTGGATCTGGTGGTGGTGGACTATCTGCAATTGATGTCAGCTACGCTGCCGACAGCGGGCGGCAAGCGCTATGAAAACCGCACGCAGGAAGTGTCTGCGATTTCGCGCGGGCTGAAGGCTTTGGCCAAGGAATTGAATGTGCCGGTGGTGGCGCTGTCGCAGCTTTCGCGTGCCAGTGAGAGGCGCGGCGATGACAAGCGACCTATGCTGAGCGATCTGCGCGAATCGGGCTCTATTGAGCAGGATGCCGACGTGGTGATGTTTATTCACCGTGAGGCATACTACAACCGCGACGAGGAGCAATCGGCAGAGGAGCGCGCCAAGTCGGAAATTATCATCGCCAAACAGCGTAATGGTCCGACGGGCACCATTCACCTGAACTTTATCTCGAGGTACACGCGCTTTGACAACCCGGATGCGGGACACGAGTTTTAGGCGCAACGGGGATTTTTTCGCAGAGAATCAGGTGTTTTGAATGACAATCGCGACGCGTCCAATAAGGACGCTCTCGGTTGTGGCAGCGCTGTCGATTTCGATCGCTTCGAGTGGGAAAGCCGTATTGTGTGGACGCAGGATGAGGCGGCCGGCGAGCGTCTCCGCGTAGCGTAATGTGAGGTGCGTGCCGTTGCGCACAGCAAAGAGCGTGGGCCGGTTGGCGTGGTAGGCGCGCGGCGAGGTGTAATGCCGATCGATAACGCAGAGTGCATTGGGTAGCAGTAGCGGGTCCATAGCGCGCGCGTCCGCCAGTGAAGCGTGTACCGCAACGAAGCGCTGCCAGGAGCGACGTGTTGCGGAGGAGCGCGTCCGAAGCTGACGCAAGGAGTCGGCAGGAACACGGAAGAAGTACTGAATAGAGGCCTGCCGTATGTAGCGCTCAAAGAGCGCTGCTTCATGCGCGACTACAGGTACGTCATTTTTATCGTCAGGCATAGGCTGCGATGAGGGAAAGGTGTGTGTGGGTAGTAAATCGGCAAAAGTAAGATTTTGTGCAGTGAGAATCTTGTCGATTGCGTCGAGCGAGAGTTGACGGCGGTTGTGAAGGAAATTGGAGAGATGGGACTGGCCGAAGCCGGTTTGCCGCGCAAGCAGAGAAACGCTCACGGTTCCGCGCTCGATACGGCGGAGTAATTCCAGGCGAAGCCGCTCGTGGATCTGCGAGAGATTCATGTGTGTAAATTCCGCTGCTTGAAATGGCAACAGCGCGTCCAGCTTTTCTCGCAGCAAATCTCATCGCGCCAAAATGCCTGTATACGCATGGCTCTCGGAGAGGAACTGAACGCGGGAGGGAAGAATTCAGCCGGATCGCATTGACGCAACGAAGAAGGCTAACTAGAGTGGCCTTACTTTACCTCGCACTGGCTTACAGGGATTTTCAGGGAATGTGTAGCAGAGTTCAACCGCCAACATGAGCATGCAGTTCCCTTTGTAATGGCCGTTAGACATAGAAGAAAGATGTATAGACAACAACGGCAAAACATTTTATCAAGTACGGCGGCTCCCTAAGAGCGCCGATGTGTTGAACCGTGCGGAGCTTCCCAGATCTGTGCGCCGAACGAATATTTATTCACGCAAGAGATCGCAGCAGGCGATATATATCAGGCCGCAAGAAGCCTGAACCGCCCGTACTGGGGCTCTTTATTCCGCCGATGCCGTACCGGCGGCGCAATGGGATACATAGACGGAGATCACTTATGGAAATGTGCGTACAGCTGAAGATTTGCGAAGGCTGCGGTTGCCTGTGGTTCAGGGCCGAGCAGCAGCACAATGTGTATTGCCGCGCATGCGAGGCGAAGCTGAGGGAGTTTCCCACGCCGGAGAGCCGGAAACGGAGGGGCCGGCCTCCGTGCAAGCCTGCCTCGCCTGTGTTTGAGGTGAGCGAGGCAATGACTGGAACCACGGGAGGTGCCGAATGAGCGCTGCACTGCAGTTGCCGGTGATTTTGGCCCAAAGCGCTGCGCCGCTATCTCGACCCAGGCTGGTGGAACGTACAGTGCCCAAACCCGTAGAGGGACTGGAACTGAAGGGCGTTGCCTGTAACGGCGAAGTTCCGTTGGAGAGCTTGGCGTTCTATCGCAAACACTCTGAACGCATACTGCGACGGTATCTGTATGCATCGATGCAGGTGGGCCGTGCGCCATCAATTCTGAAGGACCCGATCGGACGCGGGTGGGTTTCAAGCAGGCCCGTACGCTCGTTTGAAGATGCGGTAATCTTTGTGCTGGATGTGGAGGGATGTCTGAAGAAGCTGGGCGCACTCGAGCAGCAATTGCTCAGCCGGATTGTGCTGCAGGAGTATACGCAGGCCGAGGCGGCTGTGTTGCTTGGTATGAGCGTTCGCGCAGTTTCATATAAGCTACAGGACGCATTGGACAAGCTGACTGAACAATTGCTGCAAGCCGGACTGCTGGTATTGCCGAATTGAGATGCGGTGACAGGCAGTGCAGAGGGGGAGGCGGTCGAGGCTGTCTCCCCCTCTGCATTTGGGTTCGCTAAGAAGGATGTTTTCGATGTAGCTGCCAGATAAATCGATGTAGATAAGGGGACGGCGGCATGAACGCTCTGGTATGGTGATTGGCGCACGAAAGAGAACAACTGCAACAGGTGTTAGTGCGCTACCAGTTGGACTGGAGGAGCTTGCATATGAAGAGAATTTTTCCTGGACTTGTTGCTTTGATGGCTGTACCGGTACTGTGGGCACAGCAGGCCGGCAATGCAATGTCGCAGCCAACGACCGCTGCCCAAGCGCCGACGCGGGATACAAGCTACATTGATGCGCATGGGACGGCGCATGTGACGCGCGTTGTACCTGTTCCGCAGACAATCAGCGAGCAGGCGCAGAAGGTTCTGAGCCGTCAGGAGCCGGATGAGGGACCGCCGCAGTCACTGGCGGAACGGCGGAAGCATACGGACGAATACACGGCGCGGGCGCGCGTGGAATGGACGAAGATTTGCCCCAATACGATTGAAGAAACAACGATGGCGGGCGTGCCGGTGCGCGTGGTGACGCCGGCGGATTTGAAGGATTCCAACAAGGACAAGGTGCTGCTGAATCTCCATGGAGGCGGGTTCAATTCCGATTCCGGCTCGTACACGGAGTCGATTCCAATTGCGGGTTATACGGGCATCAAGGTTGTGGCTGTGCTGTACCGGCTTGCGCCCGAGCATCCTTTTCCGGCTGCGGTGGACGACTCTATTGCGGTGTACAAAGAACTGTTGAAAACCTACAAACCCGACCACATGGTGATTTATGGAACATCGGCGGGCGCGATTCTGACAGCGGAGGTTGCCTCGCGCATCAAGCAACTGGGACTGCCGATGCCGGCCGCGCTCGGTATCTTCAGCGGCATGGGCGACTTTGCGCGCGCGGGCGATTCGATTGCGATGTATGCGTTGCGCGGGCTGAGCGGGCATTTGGAGCCGCCGGAACCTGGCGCGCACGATCCGTTCTACGTAGGCAAGACGGATCCGAAAGACCCGGTGCTTTCACCGATTTACAGCGATCTTCATGGGCTGCCGCCAACGTTGTTCATTACAAGTGGACGGGACCTTCTGCTGAGTGGAACGGTGAATTTACATCGCGCATATCTGAATGCGGGTGTGGATGCGCACCTGGAAGTGTTCGACGCGCTGCCGCACGCGTTCTGGTACAACCCGCAGTTGCCGGAGTCAATTGAGGCCAATCACGCGATGGCGAATTTCTTTCTGAACCACCTCGCCAGATGAGGTGAGCGCGCGGTGTATGCGCGCCCGCTAGCTGGTGATGGTAAGCACAGGGCACTCCGCGTTGGCGATGAGTTGAAATGCGGTTGAGGCGCGCATTTCAAGGCCAATATGCGAAGACTTGCGAATACCGAGCACAAGAAGGTCAATGGAGCGCTCGCGCACATGGGCGAGGATGCGTTTGTGTGCGTCTCCGGTCTCAACGAAGGTGTGCGGGTTGAGAAACTCGCGGGCTTGCTCAGGAACCAACTGTTCCAGTGCGCGTGTGTAGCGGTCTTGTGTCTCAGCCCACTCCTGGGAATTGCTGCGTGCTGAATCCGGCAAGACGTTGAGCACATCCAGCGAGCCACCTGCATCTTCTGAAAATGAAATGGCGAAGGCCGCGGCCCTGGTCGCGGCTGGCGTGAAATCTGTGGCGAAGAGAACCCGCCTGAACGAAAGGGCGGGTTCGGTCGGCGCGGCAACGTGCGGGTTGATGGTGAGGCAGGGCCAGCGAGTGGAACGCAGGATATGCTCGGAGACCGAGCCGATCAAATCGTGCTCAAGCCGTCCTGCTCCATGGGTGCCGAGAACGATAAGCGCAGGCGCATGTTTTTCAGCAAGCAAGGGAATAGCATCATGAGCGGCGCCTTCGACCAGTGCGGAGGTTACGCCGATATGCGGTGAACCGAGCGCACGTGTCTTCTCGTCGAGGATTTTCTCGAGGTCATTGCGCTGGCGGCTCGCGGCATGAATACGAAGTTCCGTTTCCTCGGCGGCCCGAGTGAGCAGGAATGAGTGGGCGACAAGCAGCGAAGCGTGCAGGTGCTCGGCAAGCCGCAATGCGTAGAGGCCTGCAGTCTCAGACGAAGCGGAGAAATCGGTTGCAAAAAGAACAGTGTCGACGCTGACCTCGGGATGATTGCCAGTTACAGGCACGGAGAAGCTCCTTTCAGGATGAGCCGCGGCGCGCAACCGTGCACGGCGCCGATGCGGGTATCTGCCAGCTTAGATGCCGGCAGGGATGGGCGTGACAGGTATGCGCAATGAGGAATTTATGCGAGAGAAAAATTCAAAGGCCGCGCAGACGGATGTAAGCTCCACGATTTCAGCCGTGCTGAAATGCATGCGAATCGATTCATGGACCGCCTCATTGACGGCATGACCGGAGGCATGCAGCAAGCCGGCAAACCGGAAGCCAACTTTTTCTTTCTCAGAGAAGGGGCCAGTCTCGAAGGTGTCAAGGCTGGTGATCTGCTCGGATGTGGCACCGCGTTTTGCAGCGAGATGGCGATGTGCGCTGATGCAGTACTCACACTGATTGAGTGAAGCGATGCGGGTGGCAAGCAGCTCTTTGTACCAGCCTGTGAGAGCGCTATCGGCCATGAGCGGCTTGAGGAATTCGGCGACACCGAGTACGAGCGGCGGTACATTGGCCAGTGCCTTAAACATGTTGGGCACCACTCCGCGCGTGGACAGTAGCTGGTCATAGAGTATTGCGACCTCGGCGGGAACCTGTTCGCGCTCGAGCAGGGGGACGCGAGATTCAAAAACAGTTGAGGGAGACATGGCAGATCCTTCTTGGTCGCAGACAGTGTACACGCGAGATTTGGAGCAGCTGCGGAACTAATGGCAAGACAGAGATATGGAAGATGAATTTTCACCAATAATCATCGTGCTCTGTGGGTGCAGTTTTTGCATGGAACTTAAATGATGAACGGGTTAACCCAGGGCACGAAGGATGATGAGGGAGTCAAAGGGAACCTCACGGCATTGGCGGTCCAATGCCAGCATGTGCTTGAACAGGACCCGCGGCAGCTGCATGCACTGGTTGGCATTGCAATGGTTGCGCTGGCCAGTGGACAGGTAAATGAAGGCGTGAAGATGGCGGAGGCGGCAGTGGCCGTAGCGCCGGAACGGTGCGCTTCATGGGTAGCACTGGGGCAGGCGCTGAAGGCTGCGGGACACCTGGAAGATGCGGAACAGGCATATCGGGCGGCGCTGAAGCGAGACGGGATGAATGCGCTGGCGCGAACGGGGCTGGGCGAACTGATGACAGCGACGGGACGGGCCGAAGAGGCTCTGACGGAGTTTGCGCTCGCACTGCGGAAGTGGCCGGCGATGGTAGCAGCACTAATGGGCCAGGCACACGCGCTGGCATTTTTGCAGCGCGACGATGAGGCATTGGCCAGCTACGAGGCAGCATTGGCGCAGAACGCACGTTTGGCTGAGGCTGAGTTTGGCGCAGGTTTCGTGCTGGCGCGGATGGGCCGGCTGGAAGCGGCCGGACATCGTTACCGGCGCGCGGTCAGGTTAAGGCCGGATTTTGCCGCGGCGTGGATGAATCTTGGTTGTATTTTGCGTGAATTACCGATGATTGCAGACGCTTATGCGGAAGCTGCGCTCACCAGAGCCGTGGAGCTGCGTCCGGATATGGTAACGGGATGGTTGAATCGCGCTCTGTTAAAGCGTGAGCAGGGACGGCTGGCTGAAGCCGAGGAGGACCTGCAAAAGGCCATCTGTGCAGACCCGACGCACGTGGAGACGCTGGTGGCCTGGAGCCAATTGGCGCTGGCGCGGGGTGATATGAGGAGCGCCTGGGACTGGGCGCGACAGGCAAAACTGCATGGGCCGCAACATGCAGAAGCCGTAAACATGGAGGGAATCTTGCTGCACGGTGAGCAAAGATTTAAAGAGGCGGAAGAGGCATTTGCGCGGGCGGAGCAGTTGGGCAGCAGGGCGGCCGCGAGCAATCGAGGCAACAGCCTGATGGATATGGGCTGCCCGGACGAAGCGATAGCGGCACATGAGGCGGCAGTACAAGCAGACCCGCGCAACGCGGGCCCGGAGTACAACCTGGCGCTGGCACAGCTGCGCACAGGCGACTGGGAACACGGCTGGAAGAACTACGAGGCGAGGTGGCGGTTTCGCGAGGTACATCGCTCGCCTATGCAGTTCAGCGTTCCACGTTGGCGCGGTGAATTGCTCGATGACCGGCGGATTTTGCTGCATGCCGAGCAGGGGCTGGGCGATGTAATTCAGTTCAGCCGGTATGCGGTGCTGGTGGCCGCGCGCGGGGGAAAAATAGTACTGCAGGTGCATGCGGCAGCCGAGCGGTTAATGCGCTCTCTGGCTGTGGTGCGAACAGGACAGGCGATCATTGCGCCGCTGGGGAAAGAGCCGCCGGAGTTTGCGGTGGAGTGTCCGCTGATGAGCCTGCCGGCGGTATTTGGAACCATGCCGGGTGAAGTGCCATGGTCTGGTCCGTATTTGGCTGCGGAAGATGCGCTGACAGCAAAGGTGCTGAAGAAGTATCCGTGCATGGATGGACGGCTGCGCATAGGTATTGCATGGGCGGGCAACCCGAAATACAGGGGGGATGCACAACGGTCCACACGGCTGGAGACTTTGATTCCGCTGCTAAGGGGCTTTCAGGCCGAGTGGTTCTCGTTGCAGAAGGGTGAAGCAGTGGAACAGGTGAAGCAGCTACCCAAGGATGTGACGGTGCATGATGCTTGCAGCCGCGACAAAGGATTGGCGGATACAGCGGCGGTGATTGCGACGCTGGATCTGGTGGTCACGACAGACACCTGCATTGCCCATCTGGCCGGAGCGATGGGTAAGCCCGTGTGGATTCTGCTGCCTTACCGTGCCGACTGGCGGTGGATGCTGGGAACCGACGAGACGCCGTGGTATCCGACGGCGCGGTTGTTGCGCCAGGGAGAGCCGGACGGCTGGGCAGAACTGGTGGAACGGGTGGTGGGGGAGCTAAGACAATTCAGGTCATCGAATTAGAGACTCGAAGCAGCTTCTAGAGAATCAGGTTGACTTTCTTTACTCTATTTTATAGAGTACTCTGTATTAAGGTGGCTGGTCGGGATACCTGCAAGAGTTGCGCCGAGCAAAAGAAGAGAGGCCATTGTATGAGCGAGATTTGGACGGCCGCCGATCAAATCGCGTCGAAGCTGTCATCTGGATTTGCAGCCCCGGCTCTCCCCCTCGAAGTCGATTCGTTGGTCAAGCGCTTTGGCGAGGTCACGGCGGTGGAAGGCATCTCACTGGAGCTGCACGGCAGCGAATGCCTTGGGCTGCTGGGTCCGAATGGCGCGGGCAAGAGCACATTAATCCGCAGCGTTGTGGGGCGAGTGATTCCCAGCGCTGGCCGCGTGAATGTCTTCGGCTTTCCAGCCGGGTCGGCAGAAGCGCGTACGGCGCTGGGATGGACGCCGCAGGAGCTGGCACTCTATCCGCGACTCACATGCAGGGAAAATCTGGAGGCATTCGGGCGGTATCACGGTCTGCACGGCAGAAAACTGGCGGAAGCGGCGGCATGGTGCCTTGAATGGGCCTCGCTTGAGGACCGGGCAGGAGAACTGGCCAAGAATCTCTCGGGCGGAATGAAGCGGCGGCTCAACATGGCGGCCGGGGTCATTCACAGGCCGCGGCTAGTTCTGATGGATGAGCCGACGGTGGGTGTTGACCCGCAATCGCGAAATCGCATCTTTGAAATGATCGAGGCGCTTCGCAAGGACGGCGCGGCAATTATCTACACGACGCATTACATGGAAGAGGCGGAGCGGCTGTGTGATCGCGTGTCGATTATCGATCACGGGCGAATTATCGCCTCGGGGACGAGCGAGGAGCTGGTGCGGGATGCATTCGGCTCGTCGAACCAAGTGGTTGCTCGATTTGACGGCACACCGGAGGCGCTGGCTGCGTGGGTGGCGCGGCACAATGGGCGGCTGACCGACTCGACTGCGGAGTTCACGATCGAGCGCTCGACGGAGATTACGGGATTGCTGGACGATGCGGCGAAGGCCGGGCTGACGCTGAAGGATGTGTCGTTGCGGCGGCCGAACCTGGAGTCAGTGTTTCTGAAGCTGACGGGAAGGGAGCTACGCGATTGATCTTCAATATTGCAAGGACCGCATTGATTGCCCTGCGGCGCGACCGCGCGGCGCTGGCGTTGAGTTTCATCCTGCCGGTGGCGTTCTTCTCAATTTTCGCGGTGATCTTCGGCGGGCAGCACGATACGACGCCGAAGGTTAGCCTGATTGTGGCGGACGCGGACCAGAGCCAGGGATCGCGCGCGCTGGTTGCCGGGCTCGAGCGGGAGAGCGCGCTGACGGTGAGTACGCGGCCCGCCTCAAAGAAGAAAGGTGTGGAAGAGCCGGCGTACACGGCCGCCACAGCGGAGGCGGCGGTGCAGGCGGGCGACGCGCCTGTGGCGCTGGTTATTCCGAAGGGATTCGGAGCGCGTCCAATCTCGTTCGGTCCCGAAGCAGGCGGCGCCCAGATTGAGTTGTTGAACGATGCGAGCGACACGATTGCTCCGCAGGTGGTGGTGGGTCTGCTGCAGAAGGTTGCCATGACGGCCATGCCCGTGCAGATGGCAGAGCAGGGGGTGAAGTACACGGACAAGTACATTGGCGGCCTGACGCAGGCGCAGCGCAAGACGATGGATGCGAACCTGGACAAGCTGCGCCATCTGCAGACCAGCGGCGGCTCGACGAGCGGAAGCGACGGGTTCAGCGGAATGATTCAGGTGAAAACGCGCGTGGTGGTGGGAGAGAACAAGCGCAGTCCGATGATTTCGTTTTATGCGGCGGCGATCGGCGTGATGTTCCTGCTCTTCACGGCCAGCGGCTCGGCGGGATCGCTGCTGGATGAAGCCGACAGCGGCACGCTGGAGCGCGTGCTGAGCTCGCGCGTGACGATGACGAAGCTGCTGGGGGGAAAGCTCGCATTCAATACGCTGCTGGCATTCGTGCAACTGTCGGTGATGTTCGTGTGGGCATGGGCGGTTTTCAAGCTTGATCTCTTCAGCCATATTCCCGGATTTCTGGTGATGGGGCTTTGCTCGGCCTTTGCGGTGGCCGCATTCGGCATGCTGCTGGCGAGCGCATGCCACACGCGGGCTCAGCTTGGCGCGGTGTCTACGCTGCTGATTCTGACGATGTCGGCGGTGGGCGGCAGCATGTTTCCGCGGTATCTGATGCCGGAGTCAATGCAGAAGGCCGGACTGTTCACGATTAATGCATGGGCGATTGACGGGTTCACCAAGGTGTTCTGGCGCGACTTGCCGGTGCAGGATTTGTGGCAGCAGGTGTGCGTGCTGCTGGCCGTCGGGATTGCGCTGTTCGCCACTGCGCGCAGGATTGCGCGGCGCTGGGAACAGGCATGAGCTACGCGCACAGAGAGATTTGCCGCCGAGAGAATTCGAGGAGAGATTAAATGACCGACAAGATGGAAGAGCTGGAGCTACGGGAACGGCTGAGCCTGATCGAGGCCATGATTGCCGAGGGGCGGCGCACGACAGAGAGATGGGGCTGGTCGTTTGTGCTGTGGGGCGTGGCATATTACGTAGCGATTGCGTGGACGAGTTTTGGCAAGAGCGAGATTGCCTGGCCGGTGACGATGATTGCCGCGTTTGTGGTGACGTTGGCGCTGGCAGCGCGGAAGATGCGCGGCAAGACTGCAACGACAGCAGGACGCGCCGTTGGTGCGGTGTGGAGAGGGGTGGGAATTTCGCTCTTTGTGGTGCTGTTCGCGCTGAGCATGGGCGGGCATGTGGAACAACACACTTTCGCCGCTATTGTGGGCGGACTACTGGGCGCGGCGAACTCGATATCGAGCATGATTCTGCGCTGGAAGATGCAGTTTGCAGTGGCCGTGGTGTGGTGGGCGATGGCGGTGGCAGTGAGCTTTGGTTCGGACCGGGTAATGGAGATTGCGTTTCTGACGGCACTGTTTTTCTGCCAGATCGTCTTCGGCGTCTACTGCATGATCGCGGAGTCGCGGAAGTGCAAAAGCGGCGGGCTTGCCCATGCCTGAACTGCCGGAGCTGAATCCCGTGATTCACGGAAAGCTGCGGCTGGCGTTATTGTCGCTGCTGGCCACGGTGGAGGAGGCCGAGTTTACCTGGCTGCGCACAAAGACCGGCGCGACGGATGGCAACCTGGGTGCGCAACTGGGCAAACTGGAAGAAGCTGGGTATGTGGCTGTCGAGAAGACGTTTGTGCAGCGTAAACCGCAGTCGAACTACAAGCTGACAGAGCAGGGGCGAACGGCGCTGACCGAGTATGTGCAGGCGTTGAAGACGCTGTTGGGCAACGCGATGGAAATGGAAGCTTGATTACTGCGAAATCGATGGTTGCTTTTCGAGTCCGGCACGTACTCGCCGCATAATGCCGAGATAATACGCAAGATTGTGGATGGAGTTGAGCGTGCCGGAGAGCGGCTCGCCACACTGCATGAGGTGGCGCAGGTAGGCGCGTGTGTAACGGCGGCAGACCATGCAGTCGCACGTTGGGTCAGGCGGGTTCTGGTCTTCGGCATATTTTTTGTTCTTGATGTTCATGCGGCCTTCGCTGGTGAAGAGCAGGCCGTGGCGCGCGGCGCGCGTGGGCAGCACACAGTCCATCATGTCGACGCCCATCCTGGCGTACATTTCGATTTCGTCGGGGTAGCCGACACCCATCACATAGCGTGGTTTGTCTTTGGGCAGCAATGGCAGAACTTCCGAGATGACTTCAAGCGTGGCATCGCGCGGTTCGCCCACGCTGAGGCCACCAATGGCATAGCCATCGAAATCCATTTCGACGAGGCGTTCGGCAGATTCGCGGCGAAGGTCGAGATGAACGCCGCCCTGCACGATGCCGAACAGATTCTGCGTTTGGCCGTTGAAGTCTGCGTACCAGGGAACTTCATGCCGGTGCGCGCGGAAGTGCGCGAGGGAACGTGCGGCCCAGGCCATGGTGAGGCGCAGGCTTTCCTGCGCACGCTCGCGGGTGGCGGGGTATTCGGTGCATTCGTCGAAAGCCATGGCGATATCGGCGCCGAGAGCGATCTGCACATCCATGGAGTGCTCAGGTGAAAAGAAATGCGAACTTCCATCGAGGTGGGAGCGAAATTCCACACCGTCATCGGTGACTTTGCGCAGACTGCTGAGCGAGTAAACCTGAAAGCCGCCGGAGTCAGTGAGCATGGCGCGCGGCCAACTGATAAAGCTGTGCAGGCCTCCCATGCGGCGAATGGCTTCGTGGCCAGGCCGGAGATAGAGGTGGTAGGTGTTACCGAGAATGATCTGCGCGTCGAGTTCCTCGACGATGCTTTGCGGGACAGCTTTAACAGATCCCGCGGTGCCGACGGGCATGAAGACAGGCGTTTCGACGGTTTGATGCGGCAGCAACAACCGGCCGCGACGTCCGCCGGCGGGTGACTCTGCGATGCGTTCGAATGTGAGACTCACTTAGTCGATTGTATCGAGCGGAGCCTGAAAACCCCTCAACCAGTCGAGGCTTCAGAGCGGTTTGCGCGCGATATGAAGCACAGTATTGTTGTGTTTGACGATGCGGTTATTGGGGCGCGCAGAAATAAGGATACGCATAGCGGCGAACAGGCGATCGCGCTTGTCCGGCTCCATGAGGCGGTGATCGGATGCTGTTTCCATGAGGGTAATGTATTCGTCGGCGCTGAACTCCTCATGCCAGAGATGACGGAAGACCTGGATATCGGTGAAGAGACCGGATTGCTCGATTTCCTCGCGCGAGTCGGCAAAAGCATCGGGTGGCGGCGGTGGCCACGGGATAGTGGCGGCTCCGACTGCTTCATATGCGCGTTGAATGTCGCGGAAGAAGGGATCGTAGCCTGGCGGAAATGCATGGCCTCCGGTAGTAAATGCCAGCCAGCCGCCGGGCTTCAGGGCATTCAATGCGCATTTGTAGCGCTGCGCTGGGTCGAGCCAGTGCCATGACGTGACGGCAAGTACAAGGTCGAAGCGCTCATCGAGCGAGAAATCTTCAAACCGAGACTGAAGCACTTCTACGCGTGGATAAAGAGCAAGATTGAGCTTTGCCAGACGGGCAAGATTGGCGCCCATTTCGAGAGCAACAACGTGAGCTCCTCTCCGTGCGAGTGGGAGCGTGGATTTTCCAGTACCACAACCGGCCTCGAGAATACGCGCGGATGCTGGATTGAGACGGGTCTTCTCAAACAGCGTGGAGTATATCCATGCAGGTGGCTCACGGCGGCCACGGTCATAGAGCTCAGCGATCTGATCAAACGTTTGCGCACGCGCAATGCGCTGGGGCCCAGAGAACTGCATGTGTTCAACGTATCACCATCGCCGAAAGTGCGTCAGAGCCTAAATGGACGAGATGAAAACTGGGTCATCTGAAGTAAATGCAGTTCCAGGCGAAGGGAAAAATCAGCGGATCCGCGCATCGTGGTTCTTACTGTAGATACGGCGTGACTCCTGATTTTGCCGGTGTGCAATAACGTGGTGGCCCTGGCCGGTCAGATGACCGCTGTCCAGTACGTATATGGAACGTTTTCGCGCTGAATGCCGCGTTCCTGGCATTCGAGAGGGCAGGTTTTGCACGGAGTCAACTAACAGTTCTTGATGCCATTAACAATGCGGCGCTGCTGTGTGCAGTGACTGGGCAAACACGATTGCGGGAGCAGCGACGAATGCCGCGATAAGTAAAACTGCAGTGATTTTCATTGGAATTATCATTCCCATGACGAGAGTGGCGTCGTGTAGGCCTTACATTTATGGGGGAATGAACAAGGCCTCGAATTTGACTGCAGAGGGTTTTTCGTGCGAACTAGCTGCCACCAAGGCAAATGAGAAATCCGGCACGGGCTGTGCGTGGTTGACCAAGCGTGGTGGAGGGTGTCTTCGAGACTTCGATCTGCCGGTCGAAGAGATTTTCACCTGCGGCGAAAAGCTGGAGATGTGAACCGAGATTGCGCGAGGCGTACGCATCGAGACGGAAGTAACCGTGAAGTCGATAAAGGTTGGCGTCGTCGTCGTATTGTCTGCCGCTTAATCGACTTTGCAGGCTAAGCGTTCCCAGATGTGCGGATGAGGCGCGTACATTGAGCGTGGCCATGTTGCGCGCGACCTCGGGAATCCAGTTACCCAAGTCTTGCTGGCCACGCGTGACCGTTGCGCGCGCATATTGGTAGCCGCCGTCGGCCTGTATATGCCGCCACGGACTCAGCCCAAAATCGAGAGAAACACCGCGACTTTCAATCTGACCCAGGTTCTGGCGCTGAAGAAGAATTGGCGACGAGCTGGAATTGATGGTAACGGCGGTGATGGGGCGATTGACCTGCGTGAGGAAGTAGCTGATGCGAATGGTGCCCCATTTGTGTTCGGAGGCAGCGCCGGTCTCCCAGCCGGTGGCGCGCTCGCTGAGCAGCGCACCGTTGGCCAGCGTGAGCTTATTGCCTACTTGTGTGTTGCGGTAGAGCTCGCTCGGTGTGGGGGCGCGAAAGGCACGAAACGCGGAAGCAGAGAGTGCAAAGTGCTCACCAAGTTTGCGGGCAATTCCGATGCGCGGATTGAAGACGGTCTGCGACCACTGCGGCGGCTGATTGGCCGCAGGCGTCCATCCTGAGCCATCTTGCACGCGTGCATTGCCGTCGAAGTTCTGGAACCAGTCGATGCGCGCGGCCGCAGTAGCAGTCCATGGGCCGGTGGTACCTAGCATCTGCCCGTACATCGAGGAGTCGCGCTGATGATCTGCAGTGAGTGTGGTTTGTGGCGAAGAGCCCAGGGATTGCTCGCGGTCCCAGATGCGGAGATCGTGTGTGTCCGCTCCAGCAAGTACTACGAGATGCGCGCCGAAGGGCCTCGACCAGTGCGCAGTGGCACCAAGCTCATTCGCGGGAACGAGGGTAAATTTGGTGGGTATTTCGCCACAGCGATTACTGCAGGCGGGATCGCCGAAGTTGGGTGCGTTAGAGACGGCGCTGAATGTCTGCCGATAGTGCTCGGTTGAGCCATACAGGCGAAGAGCTGCCGAGTCATTGTGCTGAGACTGCCAGTCGAGCCCGGTGAGATAACGCCATAGGCGCGTGCCATTGGTCTGGAACGGCGTGCCGTTGCCACGGGACTCATTAAAACCGCTGCCGCGCACAAAGAGCCGCAGTGCGTTGCGCGTGTGATCGAGCAGAAGAACCCCGCTCTGGCTATGTACATTACTGGGAATGTCTACGGGGCCGCGCAACCAGGGAGCGTATTGAATATAGCCATCCGTGCCGATGATGGCGGCGGAAAAGAGCGCGCCCCATGGACCGTGTTTTGTTTGTGCCAGCGCACTTGTGTTGTAGGTGCCTTCACCGCCGTATGAGGAATTCAACTCCGCGGAAGTGCGAGTTGGTTGAACGGGGATCACGTGAATGACACCGCCAATGGCAGAGGAGCCGTAAAGATCGCTGGCGCCACCGCGCACCACCTCCACGCTTTGAATTGCCAGATCTGGTTGCTCTTGCCAATGAATCCAGCCTCCAATGGGATCGTTGAGTGGAGCATCGTCTTCCGTGACGAGTGTTCTGCTGGCGGATGTGGAGCCAAGTCCGCGCAGGCTGATGCCCTGCGAGGAGGGGTTGGCAACAAGTGAACTGGAACGGCGGAAGGTTTCAATGCCGGGAAGCTGGCGAAGCTGATCGTCGAGCGTGATGGTGGCGGAGGTCAGCAGTTGTTTTTGCGTCAGAACGCGTGTGGTCACGGGACTTTCAAGCTGACCGATAGGCTCGCGATATGCGGTG
Source organism: Occallatibacter sp. (assembly GCA_035550015.1). GTDB lineage: Bacteria > Acidobacteriota > Terriglobia > Terriglobales > Acidobacteriaceae > Telmatobacter. The sequence continues at coordinate 144,386 of DASZRJ010000042.1, forward strand.
ACGGTAACCTCTTCGGTGGCTTTCGGCGCATATGCCATATGCACGACAGCGTCGCCGTCTACCTGAACCTGCTGTGGGGCAAAGCCCGGAGCCTGCACGTGCACAAGACACCCATTAGGACAGGAGAGGCGCGCCATGCCCTTTGCGTCTGTGAAAGCAAGCGTAGCAAATGAATGGTCCGCAACGCGCGCACCGATAATGGCTTTGCCCTTTGGATTCAGAACGATGAGGGTCTGTTTAGTTTGTGCCAGCAGCACGGGAAGCATCGACAGCGCCAGCAGCCCACTGATCGCTTTCAATGCGCACAACCGCGTCGATATCGAGGTCGCGGGTCTGGTGGAGCGCACTGAGCAATTCGGCAATGGTGCGGCGTGAGCGGGGATCGACAACGCGCGCAGCAATCTCGTAGAGCGGAACGAGCACAAAGATGCGATCCGGGAGACGTGGATGCGGAATCGTGAGATCTGCTTCACCGACACAAACATCATTCAATAGCAGGATATCCAAGTCGAGCGAGCGTGGACCGTTGGGAATGTAAAGCCGCCGGTCACGGCCGAATTCGATTTCGATTTTTCGCAGTGCTTCGAGGAGCTGGTGCGGGGGAAGGGTGGTTTGCAATGCGACTACGGCATTGAGAAAGCGCGGTTGAGCCGCAAAACCAACGGGAGCTGTGGAGTAGAGCGACGAGCGCGCTGTAAGCAAGCCGAGTTCACCAATGCGCTCAACCGCAACCGCAAGCGTGTCAATAGGTTCTCCCGCGCTGCTGGGCAGATTGGCTCCGAGTGCGATGTAGGCCGTGCGCATAGGGTTCACTCAAATGAGTGGTGCTGGCTTTGACTGTAACCTGCTGGGGGCACCATCTGGTAGCATCCATTTTTGAGAGGAAACCAGAATGGAAGGTGTAAACCCCGCGGGTCTTGGCGCCCGCCGCAATGAAGACATCGCTTTGGATCTGCTGAAATTTGTGGCAGGAACCACTGGCGTGGGACGCGCAGGTGCTACGTCCACCGGTTTTAGCGGTAGCGCGACCCCCAAGCCGGAAGAGCACGTGACGGAACTACTGGCGCTCTATGGGCGCTGTCTGAAGGCTGTGCAGGGCCAGTGAGCAAAGGGGAAGCCTGTGACTCCGTAGTGCGCGTGGCTGTTGCCGGTGCGGGCGCCTTTGGACAGAATCATCTGCGTGTGTATCGAGAGTTGGAAACAGCCGGTGCGGGCGTGCAGCTGGTGGCAGCGGTGGAGCCCGATGCAGCGCGCGCTGCGGAAACCTCCGCCAAGTACAACATTCCAGTCTTTTCCACTACAAGCGAGCTATTACGTTCCAATGCGAACGTAGACGCGGCGTCAGTCGCGGTACCAACGGTATATCACCATGCAGTAGCCGCGGAGTTGCTCGAGGCCGGCGTTGATGTGCTGGTGGAAAAGCCAATTGCAGCTTCGCTGAGCGAGGCGGACGAACTCATCGCGATTGCCGATGCCAAGAAGCGCATTCTGCAACCAGGCCACCTGGAACGGTTCAATCCTGCCGTGCTGGCCGTGGAGCAGAAACTGCGCCGGCCGATGTTTTTTGAGGCGCATCGTCTGTCCGTCTTTACTCCGCGTTCGCTTGATGTGGACGTGGTGCTTGACCTGATGATCCACGACCTCGACATCGTGCTCACGTTCGCACACTCGCCCGTTCGTGAAGTGCACGCGGTGGGTTTGCCGATTCTTTCGCCCAAGGTGGACATTGCGAATGTGCGGGTGGAGTTCGAGTCGGGCTGCGTGGCGAACTTTACTGCCTCGCGAGTGTCGACGGAACGCGTGCGCAAGCTGCGGTTTTTCGAGCCACGGCAGTATGTGTCAATCGATTACGCACGCCGCGACGTGTTGGTGATTCGCGTGGACGAGAATGGCGGCGCGATGAAGCCGGGGGACCTGATAGCGGCGTTGCCTGAGGGGGTGCGCGCGATGCTGCCAAAGCATATCGTGGATGGCATCGCATCGGGTGCGATTGACCTGAAGTCGCTTGATCCCAAAATGGTGGCGCAGTTTGCGGCGATGGCGAAGATTGATCCCGCGGTGATTGCGCAACTGACCGGGCAGGCCGAGTCAAAGTCTGCTCTGAGCTTCAGCAAGCCGGAAGTGGAGCCAGGTGAGCCGCTGAAACTGGAGATTGAGTCGTTTCTCGAGAACGTACGTACGCGGCGTACACCGCATGTGACAGCGCAACAGGGGCGCGCTGCGCTGGCGCTAGCTCTTGAGATTCAGACACGGATGGCGGCGCATGCCGAGCGTGCCGGACTGCAGTCATTCTTTGAAACTGGAGCCTGAGGAAGGCAACCAACGGCCCACATGCTTGCAGTAGTTTTCGTATTCTTGCCCGAAGGCGCGGCGAAGGTGTGGCTCTTCATTGAAGTGGACGAAAAGATTGGAAGCAATAAGCAGCACAAGCAGGAAAACCACCATCGCCAAAGACCAGAAATAAAGCGCTGTGCCTGCTACAACGAGGTATGCGCCGACATACATAGGATTGCGGACGAAGCGATAAGGGCCGCGGACGACGAGCTTGCGCGGCGGATCAAACGGAGCGGGCGTGCCTTGGCCAATGAATGCGAAGGCAGCGACGCACCATAGGCCGAGTATCGCGCCAACCGCGCCCAGGATCATCCCCGCATACTGCGGCCAGCCAAAAACTGCCGGACCGGAAACGCCTGTCCAGGCGAGAATACGCGACGGCAGGAAGATGAATATCACTCCGATGAAGATGGAAGCGTAGATGAAAGTCTTAAGTATCGCGGCCATGAGTGGACCCCTTTCGCAGAGATTCGCACGTCTGTGACAGGAAGTGAACCGGGAAACCGCAGTGTGCGAGGAGGCTCGAAGAGCAAGGAGACGCGGTTGAAGGCCCCGGGTATGCGAGGGAATTGTACTGTGGGAGGCGGAGCGTCGACACTGGTGGACAATTTGTACACGAGCGGCTATCGCAAATTAAGCGTGCTGGAAATTTCCACAAAGGCAATTGCAATTGCGAGACGAGGGCATGGCTGTCGAGGAATTCGGGCCTGCGTTCCGGCTGCGGAAGGGCACGACCGTGAACCACATCACCCCGAGCAGCGGTAGCTAGGAATTTCTCTATTGCTGGCTGGAGCGGACAGGTTCATAGATTACTCATAAAGCGTTTTTCTTAGGGGTTTTCTGCGCCGAAGCATCTTGACACAAGCCGAATGCGGGCGATATCGTTGGCAGCCGTGGACGTGTGGCCGCAACAAGTCAACTATCGCTGGGCCGGCCATAAAAGAAATGAACAACGAGAACAAGTGAGGAGAGCCATGAAGGGCATTGGAGTGTTCCGCACTGGTGCGGTCCTGTTGCTGGTCGCCGCTTCTCTGCTGAGTGCGCAGGATACGGATAAAGGTAAGCCGGCCTATCTAGACACAAGTCTGCCGCCCCAGGTGCGCGCAGCCGATCTGGTGAGCCGCATGACGCTGGAAGAGAAGGCAACCCAGCTGGTGAATCAGGCGCGCGCAATTCCGCGTTTGGATATTCCGCGCTATGACTGGTGGAGCGAGGCATTGCATGGTGTGGCCACACAGGGGATCACGGAATTCCCGGAGCCGATCGGCCTGGGTGCGACCTTCGATACTCCGGCAATTCACAAGATGGCAGTGGCCATCAGCATTGAAGCGCGCATCAAGCACGACATGTTTATGAAGGAGAACGGCGGCTACAGCAAGATTTTCCAGGGACTGGATTTCTGGGCGCCGAATGTGAATATCTTTCGCGATCCGCGCTGGGGCCGTGGGCAGGAAACCTATGGCGAGGATCCATATCTGACGTCTCGAATGGGTGTGGCCTTTGTGAAGGGCATGCAGGGCGACGATTCCCGCTATTACCGCGTGATTGCAACGCCCAAGCACTTCGATGTGCATTCCGGCCCCGAGCCAACGCGGCATAAGGCCAATGTGGATGTGAGCCTGCACGATGAGCTGGATACGTATCTGCCCGCATTTCGCGCGACGGTGGTGGATGGCAAGGCCGGCAGCGTGATGTGCGCCTACAACAGCATCAATGGGCAGCCTGCCTGCGCAAACCAGTTTCTGCTGGAGGACGAACTGCGCGGATGGTGGAACTTTAATGGCTACGTGGTGAGCGATTGCGGAGCGGTACTGGACATTCATAGCGGACACCACTACGCCACGACTCAGCCAGAGGCTTCGGCCATCAGCCTGAAGCGCGGCATGGATAACGAGTGCGTGGACTTTACCTTCGATGTTAAGGACGATCACGACTACAAGCCCTATCTGGATGCAGTAAGAGACGGCTACCTGAGCGAGAGCGATATTGATCGCGCGGTAACGCGGCTTTACACGGCGCGCATGAAACTGGGTATGTTTGATCCGCCGGGCATGGTGCCATATGCCAACGAAGATCCAAAGCAACTGGATAGCGCGGAGCATCGCGCGCTTGCGCTGAAGCTGGCCAACGAATCGATGGTGCTGCTGAAAAACGATGGCGTTCTACCGCTGAAAACTTCGGGCATCAAGATCGCGGTGGTTGGTCCGTTGGCCGAGCAGACACGCGTCCTATTGGGCAACTACAACGGCCAGCCTACGCACACGGTTTCAATTCTGGATGGACTGAAGAAGGAATTTGCGAACGCGGCCATCACCTATGAACAGGGTACGCAATTCCTAGGGCATGACGCAGAGCCGGTTCCCGCCAGTGCGCTTACTTTCGATGGCAAGCCCGGAGTAAAGGCTAGCTATTCCAAACTCGATATGAGCAATCTGAATAATCCCGGCGAAGCCAAGGCGGTTGCCGAGCAAGTGGAGCCAACCATCGATGAGACGCAGAGCAAGATTCCTTCGGCTGTCGCATCGCTGAAACCGCTTGCTATCCACTTTGAAACCATGCTGACCGCAGCGGAAACAGGCGATTACAACCTGGGCATGGTTGCCGCGGGTTTCTTCCGGATGAATCTGGACGGCAAGAGTGTGACCTCAAGCTATGGCGGCAAAGGAGACGAAGCCAAGCTGGGGCGCGTGCATCTCGAAGCAGGAAAGCCTGAAAAGCTGGAAGTGGACTATGCGGTTGGCTTTGGAACCGATGAAGTGAAAGCACAACTGGTCTGGTCGAAGGTGGACTTGCAACCACAGTCCGCCGCGATTGAAGCCGCGAAGAAGGCTGATGTGATCGTGGCCGTTGTCGGCATCACGAGCGAGTTAGAAGGCGAAGAGATGCATGTGAACGAGCCGGGTTTCCTTGGCGGCGACCGCACGAAGATCGATTTGCCAGAGCCGGAGCAGAATCTGCTGAAGGCGTTGAAAGCAACGGGCAAGCCTCTCGTGGTTGTGCTCACCAACGGCAGCGCGCTCGCTGTGAACTGGGCTGCGGAACATGCGAATGCGATTCTCGACGCGTGGTATCCAGGCGAAGAGGGAGGTAACTCCGTGGCACAGACGCTCGCCGGCGTGAACAATCCTGGCGGCAAACTGCCCGTGACGTTCTACACGGGCATCGATCAGCTTCCACCGTTCGAAGACTACTCGATGAAGAACCGTACCTACCGGTACTTCACGGGCAAGCCGCTTTATCCGTTCGGTTACGGACTGAGCTATACGAAATTCGCATTCAGCAAGCTTGAGTTGCCGACAACACCTGTGAAGGCACTCAATGGAATGACAGCAGACGTAACCGTAACAAACACGGGTAAGATTGCCGGTGATGAAGTTGCCGAGCTCTACCTGAGCTTCCCGAAGGTGGATGGCGCACCCATTCGCGCACTGCGCGGATTTGAGCGTGTGCATCTAGCACCGGGCGAGTCGAAGGTTGTGCACTTTAAGCTGAAGCCGCGCGACATGAGCATGGTGACCGAATCCGGACAGACGATTGTGGCCGAGGGACATTACACGGTGAGCGTGGGCGGCGGACAGCCTGGAACGGGTGCACCGAACGTGGAAGGCGGCTTCGACGTCGGAGAGAAGCTGTACCTGCCTGACTAGCTCAAAAGCAGTTACACAAATTCGAAGCGGGTGTTCTTTGGAGCACCCGCTTTTTTGCGCCGCAGGAAATTACGGGAACAAACGCGTGAGTGGCGGTGTCTACATGAGCACAGTGGTTGGGGTCGATACGCGAAAAAGAGCCATGAGTACAAGCGCCGCGACAGGGGTGTGCGCGGCACTTACGGAGGCGTGCGTTTCAGTTCCCTGACCACTGTAAGGTCACGGGGAGGAGACGCGCATGTTTGAGACGGCGACATTTGAATCGACTGGACGCATTACAACGCAGAGCCGCAAATGGATGATCGCAACTCTGCTATTCAACGGATCCATTCTTGCCACACTCATTCTTATTCCGCTTCTGCGGCCGGAACTGTTGCCGGGGCGCACGTGGGTAAGTTTGCTATCGCCGCCCAGCGCGCCGAGCGCACCGCCGGAGGCTCACGCGCCGGTGGAAACAACACGCATGGTCCAGCTTGAGAATCCGTACGCCGCGCCAACGAGAATTCCACCAATCATAGTGAGCGATCCTGGACCGGCGCCTGTTCAGGGAGTGGATTTGCGCGGCATGGAGAATGGGCGGACGGTAATTCCCAGCGCAGACAATATATTCGGTCACGCGGCACAAGTACGTGTCGTGCACCCGCCTGTTGCAGCAGGTCCAGTGCATGTTTCATCAGGTGTGCTCGAAGGCCAGATCATCCTCAAGCGGCAGCCCGTATATCCACCCATTGCGATTGCCGCGCATATTGAAGGCACGGTGATTCTTCAAGCGACAATTTCGAAGACTGGAGCAATCGAGCATCTGCATGTGCTGAGCGGGCACCCAATGCTGCGGCAGGCGGCTATCGATGCGGTCAGCCAGTGGCGTTACCGTCCATATGTGCTCAATGGGCAGCCGGTGGAAGTGGAGACAACGGTGAACGTTGTGTTCAGCCTGTCGCACTGATTCCAGCGCCGGCTTCCGGCGCGAGTGGCGCAACACAGGTGCGGTGAGTGAGAATGCGTGTGTCATGAAAACACTCAATCGCCGCGAATTTGTTGCGGGCGCGGCTGCCGCAACGCTGACTGTGACATCGAAACATGCAAAGGCTGCCGGAACCAAAACGCGTGTGCTTGTAGCCTCTGGAACAGAAAACGGAATTCTCAACTATGACTGGAATGGCGCAACAGGCACGCTGACGCCCGCCGGAGTTGCCGCGAAGATTTCAACTGTGGATTGGATCACCTTCTCGCCGGACCGCAAATATATTTTCGCCGCGTGCGAGCTGGACAGCTTTCGTGGCAAGCCTACGGGCGAGGTTGCGAGCTTCGCCTGGAAGAATAGTGAGCTGCACCCGCTCTCCGAAGAGAACTCTGCGGCCAAGGGGACTTGTCATGTTGCGGTGGACCATACTGGCCAGGTTGCCATATCTGCCGATTACGGCGGCGGAAGCGCGGCCAGCTACAAGATCACCAAAGGCAAGCTGAGTGCGGCGGTCTGGAAGGAGCACTACACGCAGCACGGACCCAACAAGGATCGGCAGGAAGCGGCGCACGCGCACTTCTGCAGCTTTTCGCCCGATAACCGCTTCGCCTATGTGAACGATCTGGGCGGCGACTGCATTCACATCTACATGTTCGAACCGGCGACTGCGGAGCTGATGCCTGCAGGTACGTATCACGGAAGACCCGGCAGTGGATGCCGCACCCTGCACTTTCATCCCAATGGCCACATTGCTTATTGCATGGACGAACTTGCTTCAACCGTTGACGTGCTGAGCTGGAACAAACGCGACGGATTGCTGCGGCGCATTGCAACGGTGGAGCTACTGCCCAAGGGATATAGCGGTCCCACGCGCGGATGCGACACCGTGATCACACGCGATGGCCGGTTTGTCTACTTTGCCAACCGTGATAACGATTTTCTTGCCAGTTACTCGTGTGACCCGGAGACCGGTTTGCTGACCTTCATGGCGCGTTCGAACTGTGGTGGAAAGATCCCGCGCAACTTCACGCTCGATCCAACAGAGCGCTGGATGATTGTGGCCAATCAGGACTCGAATCTGCTGAGCGTATTTGCGCGCGATCCCAAGACGGGCAGACTCGCCGACAAAGGCAAGAGCGTGGCCGCGGCAACGCCCATGTGCATCCTGTTTACGTAAGAGGGTTGATTTGCGTTGTGGAGCAGGATCAGATGCCCTGCAGTGCGGGGCGTGCCATTCCACGTGCGGCTAATTTGCCGGGCACGGCCGTGCCTTCTGCAACCGGTGTGTATGCAAGCTCCCATGCGGAACGGTCTTTCAGCAGCCGTGAAACAAGCGCCGTGTGCATTGCGTGGCCGGCGCGTTCAGCCACCACGCGTCCTTCGATGCGATGGCCGGCGAGCGCAAGATCGCCAATCAGATCGAGAACTTTGTGGCGAACATATTCATCGTTGAAGCGAAGAGGGCCGTTTTCCGGGCCCGTGGAACCGAGAATGATGGCGCTTTCCGGACCAGCACCGCGAATCAGGCCCATATCACGCAGCTTCTGCTCATCTGCCTTGTAACCGAACGTGCGCGCAGGCGCGATTTCAATGCCGTACATCTCCGCAGCAAGGTCCACGCTGGCTTGCTGCATGCCTATGGGTGCGGGAAAGTCGATGGTGTAGTCGATGCGGTAGCCTGTGCCTGGATAGACACCGATGAATTTGTTGCCGTCTCTGACTTCGATCGGATGCAGAACTTTGATGTGCTGGCGGCGGCGGCGCTGAGTTCGAATGCCTGAACGCTGGATTGCTTCCGCATAAGGCAGCGCACTGCCGTCAAGGATGGGTAACTCCAGGTTGTCGAGCTCCACAATAACGTTGTCGATGCCGACTCCGATGAAGGCCGAGAGCAGATGCTCGGTAGTGGAGATGAGCACTCCCTGGCGCATCAGGCTGGTGGCATAACTTACCTTGGCTACGTTGCGGCCGATGGCGGGAATTTCGAAGTTGTCGAGATCGGTGCGGCGGAAGACGATGCCGGAGCCCGCAGGTGCAGGTAGCAGGCGCATGGTGACGGGCGCGCCGGAGTGAAGACCGATTCCGGTGAACTCAAGGACCTCGGCGATGGTCTGCTCCATATGAACTGCTTCAGCCAAAAAGACAATCTCCCCACGGCTTGCACTGCGTTTGCGTTGTGTGCATTGGCCTCTTTACGGGCCGCTTGCGCTGGGTAAATCGAACGCAACCGATAGATTAGACGGGATTCCCAGATGGCGTCCTGTGGCAATTTAACCACACACTGCGTCCAAAATGAACGCTTCTGTCATTTTCGCCGTTGATTATGAAGGAGTTAGTTCATGCAAGGTACAAAGGGCGTAATTGCTGCAACGGATTCCCCTTTCCCATTCATCCCAAGGGAGAGGAGGGAATGGGATGCTGACAGCCGTTGCGTGGCTTTCAATTGTCCTTGCCGTCATTTCCGCGGCCTGGATTGCTCTGGATGAGGTGGAGAACAGGCAGCCAATGGTGGTGATGAATGTGGTTTGGCCTGTTTCTGGACTCTACTTTGGGGTGTTTGCGGTGTGGGCATACTGGAAGCTGGGCAGGCCAAAGGCGATGAAGCACGTATCGCATGCCGGTCATGTCGACCACATGCACATAATGCATCATGGCACTGCAAACAGAGAGATGTACGGTGCAATGGGACAGAAGGGGGCGCCAACGCTTGCTCAGGTCGCCGTGGGAACAAGCCACTGCGGCGCAGGGTGTATGCTGGCGGATCTTGTCTGCGATTTTTGGATTGCGGCTACTGGCATCACATTTCTAGGTTCCCCACTCTGGGCTGAGTTTGCTATCGATCTGGTAGCGGCCTGGGCGTTGGGCGTTATCTTCCAATACTGGGCCATCAAACCGATGGGGCGGTTGAGCGCGAAGCAGGCGCTGGTGGCAGCCATCAAGGCGGATACGTTATCGATTCTCGCGTTCCAGGTGGGCATGTATGCCTTCATGGCTCTCACATGGTTCGTATTTTTTCCAGCACCGCACTTGAACGCGTTTGAGGCGCGCTATTGGCTCATGATGCAGTTGGCAATGGTTGCAGGCTTTGCAACGAGCTTCCCGATGAATGCATGGCTGATCCGAATGGGCGTGAAGGAAGCAATGTGAGCGCAGTGAGGACCTACAATCAGGGAGATACTTTTTCCGGAAGAAGAACGTGACGACAGAGACGACCGAGGCAACGCTTCTCCCTATGCGCGCTCTGCTGGCTGGCGCCCGCAGAAAGCAATTGGCTCAATTGCATTTGATTGAAGAACTGGTGCGGATTGAGTCTCCTTCTGATAACAAAGCCGCGGTAGACAATTGCGTGGCGGCAGTGGTGGCGCATGTGCTTCGCCTGGGCGGACGCGTAAAACTGCATAAGCAGCGCGCGTGGGGCAACGTGCTGGAGGCACGCTTCGGCAAGAAGAGCAAGACCGAAAAGCCAGTGCTGCTGCTCGGACATCTGGACACGGTGCACCCCATTGGCATGCTCAAGGTGATGCCGTGCAAGGTGAGCGATGGTCGCTTGTGGGGTCCGGGAACGCTCGACATGAAAGTTGGCGTGGGTATGGCGCTGACAGCGGTTGAATTGCTGACGGAAGCCGGCGCTTTGAAGCGCGAAGTTGTTCTGCTGCTCAATAGCGATGAGGAGGTGGGAAGTCCTGTGTCACGGCCCGTTACCGAAAAGATTGCGAAGGAATGCTCGGCGGTGTTCGTGCTGGAGCCGGCACAGGGACTGGCGTACAAGACGGCGCGCAAGGGGACGGGTAACTGGCGCATTGGCGTAAAAGGAGTGGCGGCGCACGCGGGTGTGGACTTTGAGAAGGGTGCGAATGCGATTGTCGAGCTGGCACGTGCTGTGGAGACGGTGAGCGATTGGACCGATCTGAAACGCGGCCTCACGGTGAGCGTGGATGTAATTGGCGGTGGAGACAAGACCAACGTTATCCCGGACGCAGCCTGGGCCGAGGTGGACGTGCGCGTGGCGCGCAGGGCGGATGGCGAGCGTATGGAGAAGAAGTTCACCCGGCTCCGCGCAAAGAACAAACGCTGCATGATCGAGTTAACCGGCGGCATTAATCGCCCACCCATGGAGCGTACGCGCGGGACGGTAAAACTCTACGAAAAGGCGCGCACATTGGCTGCGGAGATTGGCATCGATCTGAAGGAAGCTGCCACGGGCGGCGCATCGGATGGAAACTTCACCTCTGCGCTCGGAATTCCCACGCTCGATGGAATGGGTGCTGTCGGAGAAGGAGCGCACGCGCGACACGAGTCTGTGCTGGTGGAGCATCTTGCGCCGAGGACGGCTCTGCTGGCGGGAATGATTGCAGGCTGACAGGGTGGTCGTAAAAGAATCAGTGGCTCAATAGATAGTTATCCAGGAAGAAATACCCGGCGGTGGCAAAGCCGATGAAAGCCACAATCCAGCGCATGAGCCGCTGATTCACTTTGCTGCTGAAGTGCGCTCCTAGATAACCGCCCAGTGCGGCCAGAATCGCCATCTCGATACAGAAGCTCCACTGCACGCGTTTGGCAAGGATGAACGTGATAGCCGGAATGCCGATGGAAACGGCCGCCGTAACCACCTTGAGTGCATTCATCTCGTGAATATCGTGCACGCCGCACAGACCGAAGAGAGCCATGACCAGAAAGCCGCCTCCTGCTCCGAAGTAGCCCACGTACACGCTGACAACCACCATGCCAAGGATGAGCAGCGTGTTGTAGCGTTTGCCGCCGGAGAGTGTCTGCAGCCAGCGGCCGAGCGGAAAGCTGAGTACAAAGACAGTTGCGGCAAACAGCAGCAGCCATGGCAGCAGCGCGCGGAAGAGAGCATTGCCCGTCATTAACAGGAGCCGTCCGCCCACCCATCCGCCAATGCCCGAAGCTGCCGCCAGGGCCATGAGACTCCAGCCATAGTTGCGCAGCCGTCGGCGATAAGCGACTAGGGAAGTGATCTGTCCAGGCCAGAGCGCTACCATGTTGGTGGCCTGTGCGGAGACCGCGCCAACGCCAATGGCGCGCATACTGCCGATGAGGGCGGGCAGGGAAAGAAACGAGCCGCCTCCAGCAATGGTGTTGATGACTCCGGCAAAAAAGGATGCCACGGGGAGCCAAATAACCTGCACAGGGTGCATCTGCACGATGGACATATCTCAATCTACCGGGTCGAGTCTCAGGAATGTATAAGGCTTTTTTGAGAGTGTATAGCCGGAGGGCAGGGTGGCGATGTGAAGTGGACTGAGGGCTGTTATTCTCCCGATGAGTGGGCCGAGTTTAGGTCCCTGGAAAAAGGCAGGCAGAGATGAAGATTTTCAGTGCAGTGGTCGTAGCAGGACTACTGATGGGAACCGCAGGTGCACAGACCGCGGCCAAGCCGGCGGTACAGCACGCCGCCACACAAAGCCATACAACGGTACACCACGCAACTGCGGCGAAGCGCCACATGACAGGGCTGCCGCCGGGTATTCCGCCCGTGCATAGCATGGTCAGGACAGCCTTCGCTTTGCGCTATCAGGACTACAAACCGGGGACGGGTGCGGAAGCGGAATCCGGCAAGATGCTGAAGGTTTTTTATACGGTTTGGATTGCCGCCGACGGACGTTTGCTGGACTCGACCGACCAGCATAGAGAAGAGGTGAAGGACGCAGAAGGCAAACCGGTGCTCGATGCCGATGGAAAGCCGAAGATGGGCGAACCGCAGCCATTTGCATTCGTGCTGGGTATGACGCACCTGATTCCGGGCTTCTCAGAAGGATTCGAAGGTATGCACGTGGGTGGCAAGCGGCGCCTTTTCATCCCTTGGCAACTGGCCTATGGCGCGAATGGCAAGCCGGGACCGGATGCGGCGCATCCCGGAGTTCCGCCCAAGGCCGATTTGATTTTCGATATTGAGCTGCTGGACGTGGCGGACGCGCCGATGATGCACGGCGGCATGATGATGCCGGGCGGTATGCATCCGGGTGGGGCGCTCCCGCCTGGACACCCTAAAGTCGATACGCACCCGCCGACGGAACAGCATCCACAGTAGGAACTTGCTAGACAGGCAATTCCGGAGTGGCGGCCAAAAGCTGCTGTGTGTAGGCCTGCTTCGGTGACGAGCAGATGGCTTCCGCTTCGCCGGTTTCAACCAGACGGCCCTTTTCCATCACTGCGATGCGCGTGGCAAGATAACGCACCAGCGGCATGGAATGCGAGATGAACAGATAGGTCAGGCCATGCTCGTGTTGCAGTTGGCGCAGCAGATTTACAATCTGCGCGCCGACGCTTACATCGAGAGCGGAGACCGGTTCATCGAGAATGAGCAGCCCTGGCCGCAACGCCAGGGCCCGCGCGATGTTGATGCGCTGACGTTGCCCGCCGGAGAACTCATGTGGAAAGCGATCAAGTGCGGACTCGTCGAGAGCAACCTGGCGAAGCAATTTTGTGGCGGCTGCACGCAGAGCCACATTGCCGCGCGGAATGTCCGATTCGCCGCTGTGGATGCGCCACGGTTCTGTGACGATGTCGAACACCTTCATACGCGGATTGAGCGCGGCAAAAGGATCTTGAAAAACCGGCTGCATCTGGCGGCGCAGCTTACGCAACGTCGAAGAGGATGCTGCCGCAAGGTCAATTCCATTCACACGGATCGTGCCGGATGAAACCGGCGTGAGTGCAAGGATCATCCGCGCCACAGTCGATTTGCCCGATCCGGATTCGCCGACCAGTCCGAGCGTTTCGCCGGATTCAATGGTGAATGAAACGCGGTCGACGACTGTATGTTCCACGACGCCGGCACCGGCGCGGCGGGGGTAGGATTTCGAAACCGACTCGACTTCAACCAGCGCCATACACCGATGGTAAACGCGCGGGTGCACCTGCCCTGCGGCTATGTCGTCAACCGGTCTTTTGAGATCGCGCGCAGCGGCCAGTGCAGCAATTGCACATGGCCAGGGCCTTCGTATTCGGTTTCGAACGTCGCGGCATACGGAGCCAGGCCATACACGCGGCTGGTAATTGCCTCGCGTCCGCCAATAAAGGCTTCAATCACGCTGCCGTCAAAGAACACACGCACATCGGGTGAGCCCACATGCGTCGGTGGAATGGGAAACTGGATTTCTCCGCAGTGCACCTGTCCGGTTGTGTAGTCCACCAGCAATTCCCATCTCGTTGCAATGCCGGTCTTGATGCGCACGGCTACTGTCTTCGGTTTGGTGCGCACAGTCAGCGCAAGCTCATGGCGCAGCGAGTCTACGGTCCGCCGGTGCGGTGCGCCGGAGATGAGCGGAATGGGCTCCACCTTGCCGCGCAGCTTTTCCACTTCCTTCGCGGGGTTAATCAGCAGCGAGCCGTCCGCCGCAATGTGCAGTTCGCGCGGGAGCGAAGTGCACCCAGCCCAGCCGGCTTTCTTTAATTCCTCGTCGGGCCGCTTCTCCGTTATCCAGCCCCATACAATGCGCCGATTCTGTGGCGCAAGAAATGTCTTCGGTGCGTAATATGCGCCGTGGTCGAGAATTCCGCTGCGCTGTGCCGTGAAGCGATGTGTCGTTGCGTCATAGTCGCCGGTATTCCATAGAACTTTGCCTTCGGTGGAATAAAACAGGCAGTGCGAGCCATCGACGGCGAAGAAGTCCGGGCACTCCCACATGTCACCGCTGCCAACAGGATTTGTATCGGTGCTGCTTTTCGGTGTGCCTTCAGCAAGTTTGCCCAGATACGTCCAGCTGCGCAGATCCTGCGAGCGGTAAAGCAGTACGCATCCGCCCTTGCCTGCTTCGCCTGACCCAATGCCCACATACCAGCCGTCGCTTTCGTGCCATGGCGTCGGATCGCGAAAGCCTGTGACCTGCATCCCCTCGGGCGGCGTTGCAATCACGGGCGTCTCCACCTTTTTCCAGTGGAGCAGCAAATCGTCTTCTGCCGTGGCCAGCATCTGCGTCTCACGCAACTTGTTGTTGCCATCGCGAATCGTAACGTCAGCCGGCGGCGCGTTCTGCACGCCGGTGTAAATAATTGTCGGCACACCCTTGTACACGACAGCCGAACCAGTAAAGCAGCCTTCTGCATCTGCTCCACCCGGTGTGGGAGCAAGCGCAATGGGTTCGTGTTTCCAGTCGATCATGTTCGCGCTGATTGCATGGCCCCAGTGCATGTCTCCCCACACGGCCGCATTGGGATTGAGCTGATAAAAGAGGTGATATTTGCCCTTCCAGAAAATGGGGCCGTTCGGATCGTTCATCCAGTTGTGCGGTGCCAGAAAGTGATACTCGGGACGGTCATTGTCGGCGGCGGGGTCTGTCGGCAGCAGAGCCGTAGCCGCGGGTGCCTGCGCACGCGCAAACAAGGGCAGTGTTGCGGCTGCGCCTGAGACAACCAGAAAGCGCCGTCGATTCATCGTCATGTCTCTCTCCCCGAATAAAATTCGACGGACCATGGTTTCACAGAGCAGCGGAATGCGCCAAGCATCTGTGTCTTTTACCCGTGTTTCGCTTGGTCTGGTGATTGTTTGCGGAAAAGAGAAGGCCGCGCAAGCGCGGCCCGGATGCTTCGGAGTAATTGTCCACTTCTACTTCTTCGCTGGCGTTAGCTTCAGTGCATACGCGTACTTGCATTGCATGTCCGCAGGCAGCGTTACTTCCAGTGCGTCTGCCGATTGCGTGAAGTTGATCTTCTCGTTCGAGCCCAGCAGCGCAACGTTCGCAACTGGGAAGGACGTGCCTTCGTGCGTGGTGCCGAACGCATGAATCACGGCTTTGCCGCTTGCAGGGCAGGTCATACCAATTGCGTACACATCGGAGTCTTTTGTGGTGAAGCGGAAATCCTCCGGCGTATAGGGCTTGGTGTCTGTGTCGTGGAAGGCGCCGCCCTCCACCTTTGTCGGTCCTTCTCCAAACGTCTTCCACGGAGTGGTGGCGTAAATGGCGTCGCCATTCACCTTGAGCCATGCGCCCATGGCAAGCAGCCGGTCGCGCACCTCTTCCGGAATCGTACCGTCCGAGCGCGGGCCAAAGTTCAGCAGAAGGTTGCCGTTCTTGCTCACAATGTCGATGAGCTGATCGATAAGGAACTGCGACGACTTGAACGTGTCGTCTTTGATGTAACCCCAGCTCTTGTTGCTGATGGAGGTGTCGGTTTGCCAGTGATCGGCCACAATGTGGTCCTGCTGTCCGCGTTCAAAGTCGCGCACGCCCGCCTTCCAGTTCAGCGAGTAATCCTTGAAATCGATCACGCCGTCATAGCCGTGCGCGATGGCAAAGTTGTAATAGAACGCCGCGAACTGCGCCACAGCTCCGCGAAAGCGCGGTTGCCCGATCCACCAGTCGAAGTAAACAATCTCGGGTTTGTATCTCTCCACCAGTTCGGTATCGCGCGCCAGCCAGTCGCGCGTCCATGCGTCGCTCACGTAGGTCCAGTCATTGATCATTCCGTGTTCATCGCCGCCAGGTTCGAGCCACTGGTGCGCAGGTCCATAGAGTGACGCGTACTTCGGATCGTTCACGTCCGAACGGATTCGGCGGCCGCCCTCGTAGAAAAAGTTATGTTCGGCGCGATGCGAGCTCAGGCCGAAGTGCAGGCCCTCAGCGCGCACGGCTGTGGCCAGTTCGCCCAGCGTGTCGCGTTTCGGACCCATCTTCACTACAGTCCAGTCCGAGAGATGCGAGTCATACATCGAAAAGCCATCGTGATGCTCGGCAACAGGCACCACATACTGCGCGCCGGACTCCTTGAAAAGTTCTGCCCATGCCTTGGCGTCAAAGTGTTCAGCCTTGAAGAGAGGAATCAGATCCTTGTAACCCTTTGAGTCGTCGCCGTGCGCGAAGCGAGCGCGGAAATCCTTATAGGCGCCTTCGGTCGGCAGGTACATGTTGCGCGGATACCACTCATTCTCTGCGGCGGGTACGGAGTAGACGCCC
Organism: Occallatibacter sp.; assembly: GCA_035550015.1. Classification (GTDB taxonomy): domain Bacteria; phylum Acidobacteriota; class Terriglobia; order Terriglobales; family Acidobacteriaceae; genus Telmatobacter. Next base: position 161,248 of record DASZRJ010000042.1, read on the forward strand.
CAGTGGATGAAGATGCCAAACTTGGCGTCCTTGTACCACTGCGGTTGCTGGTATTTCTCCAGCGTCGCCCAGTCGGCTCGATAAGGACCGTCATGCTCCTGCTTGTCTTCTTCGGCCAGCAGGCGGTTACGCTCGGCATCGTACTTTGAGACGGACTGCTGCCACTCGTGGTCGATCTCTTCGGCAGACTTGATCCCTTGTGTCGGGGCAAGGGGGTCGGCCTTCGGCGCGGACTGCGCCAGAGCAGTAAATGTCACCGATCCAACCAGGGCAATAGAAAGAAATGTGCGGAAAAGAAAGAGTTTGGTCATCGGAGGCTCATCCTACACGGTGCTGGCATTGCCAGCAAATCAGAAAAATGGAGAACCACGCTTGACATATTCCTATATCGGAATATTATGAAATCCATGGCACGGGCAGCAACCACCTCGGATCCTTACAACGCAATTGCCGAACCGCGGCGGCGCGAAATTCTGGCGCTGCTTGTGGTCGGCGAAAAACCAGTCGGCGATATTGTGATTGCGCTCAAGCTCGATCAGCCGTCCGTATCGAAACACCTGCGCGTTCTGCGCGAAGTGGGACTGGTGCGCATGCGCCGCAACGGGCGGCACAAACTCTATAAAACCAATGCGGATGCGATTAAGCCAATGTATGAGTGGACAAAAACATTCGAGCGCTACTGGACTCACCAGTTGATTCGTGTGAAGGAACGGGCCGAGGAGAAAGCGCGCAGTGCGGGGCCTGTATGAACGAGTCGAAATTGAATAAAAAGCAGCGGTGAATGGAGGAGAAATGATCGAAACGCAACTGAGCCTGGAAGACATGGCGTTGAATATTGAGCAGGAGATTCACGTGGCAGCCAGCCTTGAACAGACTTTCGAGGCGCTGCTCGAGCAGATCGGTCCCGGCAACGAAACGCCGGAGGGAACAAAGATGCCAATGGTGGTGGAGCCTTGGCCCGGCGGGCGCTGGTATCGCGACCTTGGCGGCGACAACGGACATTTCTGGGCCCATGTGCAGGCCATTAAACGGCCAACGCTGCTTGAGTTCGTCGGCCCGCTGTTTGCGTCGTATCCATTTTCGTCAAACGTGCAGTACCGCTTGAGCGAAGAGAACGGCGGCACGCTCATCAAGTTCCATCACAAGGCATTTGGCATCGTCGATCCGCAACACCGGGCCAATGTGCACAAGGGGTGGACCTGGATTCACGAGTGTGTGCGCAAGCGGGCCGAAGGCAAGCTGAAGTAAGCACAACCGCAGGAGAAAACGCGATGTGTCCTTTTTGCCTGGCGACCGCCGCCCTCATTGCGGGCGGCGCGTTGGGAACAGCGGGATTGTCTGCCTTTGTGGCAGCCAGGGTCTTGAAGAAGCCGCACGGGAAAGCGGAGAGAACGGCCGCTGAGAAGGAGGTTTGAGATGGCGACAATGACAGCAGGGCAGACGACCGAACTGGCGAAGGCGAAAGTCGTTTCGCATGAGGAGTGGTTGATAGCGCGCAAAGAATTTCTGGCGCGCGAGAAGGAATTCACCCGGCTCCGCGATGAGCTAAACCGGCAGCGGCGTGAACTTCCGTGGGAATGCGTCGACAAAAAGTACGTTTTCGATGGCCCGCTGGGCCAGCAGACGCTGGAGCAGTTATTCGACGGCCGCAATCAGCTCATTGTGTATCACTTCATGCTCGGTCCTTCATGGAGTGCAGGTTGCCCAAGCTGCTCGTTCATAGCGGACCAGTTTGACGCGCTGACAATTCACCTGGCTCACCGCGACGCGACACTGATTGCTGTTTCTCGCGCTCCTATGGACGAGATCGCCGAATTCAAGAAGAGGATGGGCTGGAAGTTTCATTGGGTGTCTTCGTTCAAGAATGAGTTCAACTTCGACTACGGTGTATCGTTCCGCGCTGAAGATCGTGCCAGCGGCAAAGTCTACTACAACTACGCTTGGGGTGAATTCGGCAGCGAAGAAGCTCCAGGTGTAAGCATCTTCTATCGCGATGAAGCGGGAAACATCTATCACACGTATTCAAGCTTCGCGCGCGGGCTAGACATTCTGCTGGGTACGTATAACTTTCTCGATCTCACGCCGAAGGGCCGTGATGAAGACGGTCTCGCGTTTGCCATGGCGTGGGTGCGGCATCACGACAAATACGCACAGGATTACTTTGTGGACTCGACGGCCGGTTACAAACAGCCTGAGTTGAAGCCTGCGGGACGCTCCTGCTGCGCCGAAAAGCGTTAGGCGGACTGGAAACCAACGACCAGAGCACAGATTCGCGCGCATCGTGAGAGCATCGCCGCGCTATTGCGGACCTGTGCGTACACACTGAAGAGAACAAACCAGGAGAAAAGAGTCATGAGCATTGCACAGGAAATGTTGAGAGAGTTTCAGCATCAGGCGCCGATTACGCGGAGATTTCTGGAGCGGCTGCCCGAAGATAAGCTCACGTGGAAGCCGCATGAGAAATCCATGTCAGCGGGAATGCTGGCATACCACATCGCACAGGTTCCAGGTAACCTGATGCGCGCAGTGGCACAGAGCGCTGTTCCCGCGCCGGACTTCAAGTTCCCTGAGCCGAAGTCGAAGGAAGAGATTTTGCAGACTTTCGACGCAAGCGTGGCGGTGGTATGTGCGCAACTGCCGCAGTTCGACGATGCGAAGATGCACGAGATGTGGCGGCTGATGAATGGTAATCAGGAAGTGCTGGCACAGGAGCGCGGGCTGTTTTTGCGCGACGTGCTGTTCAGTCACTTGTATCAGCATCGCGGTCAGTTCAGTGTTTATCTGCGCATGCTCGGTGTTCCGGTGCCTGCCAGCTTTGGTCCGAGCGCGGATGAGCCTCCCATGTTCATGCAAAAGGAAGCAGCAGCTTGAGGCAGAGTAACAATACTTGAGGCGCAGTGACAAAATGAGAGCGGGACAGTGCGAAAGGCAATGTCCCGCTTTGTTTTGGCGCTGCTATTGTGCGGCGGCTTCGCTCACAAGTTTTTCTGCGCGAGTCAGTGCATCCATGCGCTTCTGTCTGTTGGCTGCGACGTCCGCGGCTTGCCAGTTGTCCTTACTCAACTGTTGAGCATATGCATCGAGGGCCTTATCGAACCCTCCGCCGATTTTTGTGATAGCTGCTTCTGCCTCGGGAAGCACTTCATGGAAATGTGCAATTTCCTCCACAGCGCGCTCCGGATGATAGCCAAGACGGTCACCCGACTGCATCGCATCGATGAGTTCATCGGGCGGATCGGAGACAGGCCAGGTCGCATGCATGGCGTCGTATGCTCCGCGCAGCCGGGTTATCGCTCCCGCAAAGCCATCGAGCTGATTGCGCTTTGCGGTAAGCCCTGCGGCGCGATGTACTTCGATCACAACCTTCTCCGATACGCTGCGCGATGCAACAGGAATAACGGTAGTGAGAGTGTTGCCTTCGTAGCTCCAGCCATCTTTCCCAAGCGGGCCTGCCTGTTTCACAGCGATGCCATTCACTGTGACCGAGGCCGGCGGCCAGTCGGCTGGTAGGCGCAGTTCGTAGCCGCGGTGTGTGAGCATGCCCGCGAAGTGACCTTCCACCGGGCCGATTTCGACGCGCAATGTGTCGCCTTTTTGATCGGCTGTAATCGGAAGGCGCGTGAAGACGCCGCGCTGATAATCTCGAGCTACTCCGGAGTCCTCATAAACCGAGTAACTGGACTTTGCACCGGGCTCGAGCGGCCAGACATTCACAATGAGCGGATCGACGGGCTTTTCGCCGGTGTAGAGCATCTTGGGCTGCATCGGCACGATGGCGCCGGCCTTGAGGTAGACGGGAACCTGGGTGATGGAGAAGCTGCGCTCGAAGGTTGCCGGGCCGCTTAGGTGCTTGCCGGTAGGCCACTCGATCCACTCTCCCTTGGGTAGCCATACTTTTTGTGTGGTTAATCCGGTGCCCTTGTCAGAAGGGGTGACGACGGGACTGACGATCATCTGGCCTCCGAAGAGGTATTCGTCTTTGCTGGTGTAGGCTTCGTCGGCCTCGGGCCAGTCGTAGTAGAGCGGGCGCAGGAAGGCCACACCCGTATCGTAGGTGCGGCGCGCTTCTGTGTAGATATATGGCTGCAAAGCGTAGCGTAATTGGAAGGTATTGCGCAGCACTTCAGAGTAGGGCTCGGGATATGCCCAGATTCTGCGCTCACTTTCAGGGTTTTTTGTGGTGTGTGTGCGCAGAATGGGCGAGAAGGCGCCGAACTGCACCCAGCGCGTGAAGAGTTCCGGTTCAACCGCGCCCGGCATATGACCGCCAATGTCATGACTCCAATAGGCATAACCCACATTTGCCGCAGTGGCAGTGAACCAGGGCTGGAAGGCGAGCGACTTCCAGACGGAGAATGTGTCGCCCGAGAAGCCGATTTGATAGCGATGATTGCCGAGCCCGCCCCAGCGATGGAAAAGCAACGGACGCTTACCTTCACGCTCCTGATCCGTGAAGTGTAAGTAATTGAGCCACCAGGTGTTGTTGACGCCGGGGAGTTTGGTGTTGGGTTCCTGCTGCCAGTCGAGCCACCAGAAGTTAATGCCTTCCTTCTCCAGCGGATGGAGGACGATTTGGAAATAATTTTCTGCCCATTTCTTGTTGGTTGGGTCGAAGGGAATGTATTTCTTTGTCGCCGGATCGACGCCCATGGCCTTCGCCATTGCCGGGTAGGCTGCTTCCCACGGTTGAATGCCCGAGGCGGGATGGAGGTTCAGGCTGGTTTCGAGATGGTTGGAGTGCAGCCGGTCAAGAAATGCAGGCGGATCGGGGAAGAGGAGCTTGTTCCAGGAATAGCCGGTCCAGCCGAGAGTTTCATGCGCGGCATCGGGGTTCTTGTGGCCAAGGGCTTTGAGCTGGTCTATGTTGATGTGCCAGTCCATGTCGATGACAAAGACATCGAGAGGCGTGGAGTTCTGGTGGAAGTCCTTGATGAGGTTGAGAATTTCCTGATCGCTGTACGCCCAGTAGCGTGACCACCAGGTGCCGAAGGCGAAGCGCGGAGGCAGGGGAATGCGGCCAGCGACTTTGACGTAGTCGCCCAATGCTTCCTTGTAGTTGTGGCCGTAGCCGAAGAAGTACCAGTCAAAGTATTTGCCGGTCGTCTCGCTGGCAGGACGTTCCATGACCCACGGCCAGGGAGATTTTTCGCCTTCTGTGAAGCTGAAGTTGGCCGAGTCAAAGAGCGGGCGCGCCGAGTCGTCTACCAGTGCCCAGCCGGAGCGCGAGATGAGGCCCTGGCCGATGGGTTCCTTGGTCTTGCCGCCGAGCGCGCCGTCGAGGGTGCGCGTGGTGCCTTCGAGATTTTCGGGGTCTGTGTCGCCGGGGCACCAGACGACCTGCTTGCCGTCTACGGTGAGCACGATGGAGAGATTGTCGGCGCTGAACTGTCCGTCACCGGAGGCCGTGTAGTGCAGAGTGAGCGCGGAGGTGGTGAGGGTTAAGTCATTGCCATGCAGGGTCTTTTTGAACTCGGGCACAGGCAGGCGGCGATTGAGGAAGACGAAGGACGGGTGATCTTCAAATTGGCCGGCGGCGGACCACTCCATGCGGATGAGCTGCGGGGTGAGCACGGTGAAGCGCGCGTGGCCCACGGTGACGACGGCTGCGGGATTGGCGACCGGGTTGTAGTCCTGCGGCGGCGTTGCGGATGTGGGCGGCATGGCAGCCAAGGCAGTGGTGACAGCGAAACAGAGTATAGCCAAAGACAATAAACGAGAGCGCACGTGTTCCCCCATAGTGGTTACGTTTCCACAGGGAAGGCTAACATCTTCAGTGGTCAGTGGTCAGTGGTCAGTGGTCAGTGGTCAGTGGTCAGTGGTCAGTGGTCAGTGATCGAGATGCGCGCATATTGTCGCCGAATCGAAGAGGATGGTGCGGGAATTGGTGCTGTTTTCACGGTGCAAGTGGTTGAGGGGCAAAAGTAACGGATTTATCTGGCACTTTGAGAGCAAAAAGACGCGCATTTTGTAGCCAAAAGCGTTACAGGGTCCTGCCAAACAAGCGAAATTAAGCCAAATTTGAGCGATTTTAACGGTGCGAAAATGGACCAATCTATATAGTTTGCGCAGGCAAAGGGATGGGGAACAAGGGCCAGGGGACAGGGACCTCAATTTCAAAAGCTGCGCGTTCTAGAATGGGACGCCCGGAGAGTGGCGGTGAGAGAAGGGACGAACGATTCGGAGCGGAAGGACGATTTGGGCGACGATCTGTATGGCGGCAGGAGGCCGACGAGCCATGAGCGCATGGCGGGGCAGCCGTGGGATGTGTCGTACCATGGCGGCCGCGCACCGTGGGATATTGGAGGGCCCCAGCCTGCGATTGCGCAGTTAATTGCCGAAGGTGCATTTTCCGGAGCAGTGCTGGACGCGGGCTGCGGGACAGGCGAGAACGCCCTTGCCATTGCTTCACTGGGGCTGTCCGTGGTGGGTGTCGATGTGGCCGAGACGGCAGTGACGATGGCGCGCGCTAAGGCACGTGAACGCGGAGCCGATGCTGAATTTGTTGTTGCCGACGCATTCCACCTGGAGCGGCTGAGACGGGTGTTCGATTCAGTGCTCGATTGCGGCTTGTTTCACGCGCTGGACGAAAGCGAGCGGAGAGAATATGCAGCGAGCCTTGCAGCAGTGACGAGAGCGGGAGGAAGCGCGCATCTACTTTGCTTCAGCGATGTGGGCGAAGAGCTGGGACCGCATCCTGTGAGCGAGAGGGAACTGAGAGCGGTATTCGAGGCGCATGCGGGATGGCGAGTTGTCTCGATTGCAGCGGAGCGGGTTCATACGCGCTTTCATGCGAGCGGCGCGCCTGCGTGGCTTGCGAAGGTGGAGCGGGTTTAGGGCGAGGCTTCGTTCGCGGGAGTTTTGTGAACGCCCACTCATCGCGCAAACGACGCGCGATGAATGGGGCATGGTGCGAAGGACGAGCACGAGAGTTTGGATTCGATCTATCCCAGGTGCCCAAATGCGAGGCACCTGGGGCACCCAGGATTGGTGGGAGAATTTACAGATTTCTCAATTTTTTATGCAAGTAAAACGCCGCCGGAGGACCGGCGGCGTTGGGTTTGAAGTGTGCTCAGGTTTACTGTTCCGCGCCCGACTCGACGATGTGAACGGAGTGCTCGAGTTTGAAGGTGAGCAGGGTTTCAGCGGGGAGCATGATCTGCTTGTTGCCGGTGAAGGCCGCGCCGGCTGTGCCCGCGCCGCCGCCCGCCAGAGCACCAATGGCCGCGCCCTTGCCTCCGCCAGCGAGCCCGCCGATGAGAGCACCGAGGCCTGCGCCGCCGGCGATGAAGCCGGTGCTGCGCTTGCCTTTGCCTTTTTCAGCGTGCGAAACAGTGCTGGTGGCAACGGGGTAACTACCGAACTTGGTATGAACGCGCTCAAGACGGATGGCGAGTTCGGCGCCGCCCTTGAACTTGCCAAGAGGATGCGCGGTGATGACCGCACCATCGGCGCGCGAGCCACGGGGGATAACGACTTCGCCGTTGACGATGACATCGTCCGCGACGGTGGCACTGAAGCTATCGCCTGCCTGAGAGATTTTGGAGCCAAGGTCCTGATCGAGGCGTACGCGAATGGGCGTGCCTTCAGGCAGGTCGACGGCTGCCGGTGGCGGAGGAGGCGGTGGCGGCTGCTGAGTACGCGCCGCAGTGGAGGAAGATGAAGTTGTGCGTGCCGGGGCAGGCGCAGAGCTTGTGGGGGCTGGAGCGGGCGCGGAGGCGGCGGACTGATCGGCTGCCGGCTGGCCTGCAGCGGGTTGCTGTGCGGTTTGGGCGGTTTGATCCTGCGCAGGAGGCGTGCTGGATTTGCAGCCACTAAGCGAGAGCATTGCGGCGAGAGTAAGAGCCGCAAAAGAGGTAAAGCTACGACGGAAGTTCATACGATCGACTCCTTATCGGGGAATTCTCACGGCACGGAAACCAGCAGGCAATGGAACATGGGCGCCTGATGCGGCGCCCGTTTATCTTATTTCGGTTAGATGTCGAGATTCTTTACGTCGAGAGCATTTTCTTCGATGAATTTTCTGCGTGCTTCCACGTCTTCACCCATCAAAGTTGCGAAAATGCCTTCGGTTTCAGCGATATCTTCGAGCTTGACCCGCAAAAGAGTGCGCCGTTCGGGGTCCATTGTAGTCTCCCAAAGCTGCGTGGAAGTCATTTCACCCAAACCTTTGTAACGCTGGACCTGGTAGTCCTTTTTGCCCTGATCAACAAGATATTCGAAGAGGTCGCGCGCGGTGGTCTTTTCAACCGGGTCGCGCGGAATGCGGGAGGTGCGGCGTGGAGCTTTAGCCTCCGCGGCTGCCTCTGCCGCTTCAGTCTCTTCTTCTTCCTCATCGCTGTCCGCAGCTTCAGCAGACTTTGCGGAGGCCTTGGCGGGGAACTCGATGAGGAAGGGAGGTTCGAGATGTTCCTTGATCTGCGCGTATTTGGACATCATCTGGCGGAACTCGGGACTTGAGGCGAGTGTCCAGTCAATGCAGCGCACGGCACCCTGCGCGTCAGTGAAGCAGACGGACCAGGTATGGTGCTCGTCGTCTTCAACGGGCTTGGTAACTTTGATCTGGAACTCCACGGCGCGCTCGGAGAGCTGCGCATGGAGCGCGGAGATCTTTGCCGGAATCTTGCTTTCGGGCGAGGAGGAGAAGTCAGCGCGCGTGGTGAGCTCGGCGCGCGCAAGCATCTCTGTGATGCTCTCATTGCGGATGCGTTTATCGACCTTTTCCGCGAAGCCAAGGTATTCGTTGAGCGTGCCCATGAAGCGGGTGAGCTCGGCGCCTTCAATCTTCTCGGCATTTTCGCCGTGGCGTACGATGATGCCTTCCGCGGCACGGGCAACCATGACCTTTACGAACTGGCGATCGTCCTTGATGTACTGCTCGAAGCGTCCCTTCTTGATTTTGTAAAGGGGCGGCTGCGCGATGTAGACGTTGTCGCGCTTGATCAGCTCCGTCATGTGACGGAAGAAGAAGGTGAGCAGCAGCGTGCGGATGTGCGAGCCGTCGACGTCGGCGTCGGTCATGAGGATGATCTTGTTGTAGCGCAGCTTGGCGGGGTCGAAGTCGTCTTTGCCGATGCCAGTGCCGAGCGCGGTGATCATGGCGCGGATTTCCTCGTGGCCGAGCATCTTGTCGTAGCGCGCCTTCTCGACGTTAAGGATTTTTCCCTTGAGCGGGAGGATGGCCTGGAAACGGCGATCACGGCCCTGCTTGGCGGTGCCGCCTGCGGATTCACCCTCGACGAGGTAAAGTTCGCAGCGTTCGGGATTGCGTTCGGAGCAGTCGGCGAGTTTGCCGGGCAGGCCGCCGCCGTCGAGCGCGCCTTTGCGGCGGGTGAGGTCGCGGGCCTTGCGAGCAGCTTCGCGCGCGCGGGCCGCATCGATGGCTTTGTTGATGATGCGCTTGGCAACGGGCGGGTTCTGCTCAAGGAATGCGCCGAGGCGTTCGTTGACGAAGGCCTGCACGGTGCCTGCGATGTCGGAATTGAGTTTGCCCTTGGTCTGGCCTTCGAACTGCGGCTGCGGCAGCTTGACACTGATGACGGCGACGAGACCTTCGCGCACGTCGTCGCCGGAGAGGTTCTCCTTCATGTCTTTGAAGAGGCCGAGCGACTGGCCGATGGCGTTGATGGTGCGGGTGAGCGCAGTGCGGAAGCCGGACAGGTGCGTGCCGCCGTCAACGGTGTTGATGTTGTTGGCGAAGCTGAAGACCGTTTCCGAATATGCGTCGTTGTACTGCAGCGCGATTTCGATTTCGACGCCATCGCGCGAGGCCTCCATCATGATGGGCTTGTCGTGGAGCGTCTGCTTGCCGCGGTTGAGATGCTTGACGAACTCGGCGATGCCGCCGGCGTACTTGAATTCGGCACGCTTGGACTCACCGGTCTTGGGGTCAGAGGTGCGCTCATCGGTGAGCGTGATCTCGAGGCCCTTGTTGAGGAAGGCAAGTTCACGCAGGCGCTGGGCGAGCGTGTCGTAGCTGTACTCGGTCGTCGAGAAGATGGTCTTGTCAGGCAGGAAGTGAATCTTGGTGCCGCGCTTTTTTGTGGTGCCGGTTTTGCGCAGCTCGCTGACTGGATCGCCGCAACTGTAGTCCATTTCCCATGTGTGGCCGTCGCGCCAGATCTCGACGTTGAACTCCTGCGCGAGCGCGTTGACGCAACTGACGCCGACGCCGTGGAGACCACCGGAGACCTTGTACGTGGAGGCATCGAACTTGCCGCCAGCGTGGAGCTTGGTGAGCACGACCTGCACGGCGGGCATCTTTTCTCCGTTGGGCAGGGTCTTCATGTCGACGGGAATGCCACGACCGTCATCGACAACGGTGATGGAGTTGTCGACGTGAATGGTGACTTCAATCTTTTTCGCATAGCCAGCAAGGGCTTCGTCGACGGAGTTGTCTACGACTTCATAAACGAGGTGGTGCAGTCCCATCTCGCCGGTGGAGCCGATGTACATGGCCGGGCGGAGGCGGACAGCCTCAAGGCCTTCAAGGACCTTGATGTTCTCAGAAGTGTAGGTGCTGTTGTCGCTCATAGGGTCTTGTTTGGGAAGAGTGGCCATAGGTTTTTGTCGGTGGACCGGACGAGGTTCCGTGAGTCGCTCAATGGAGCTCAGCAGACCTGCCACGAAAGGCAGGTTGGGATGAGCATAAGCGCTTGAAAGACAGGAACTTTGTGCGAATCGCGCCTAGGGCAATTTTACCACGGCGGAGGAGTGCAAAACGGGGCATTTCCGACGGTGGAAAGCGTGGGTGGAGGCTGCGGGAATTGCTGTTTGGAAGCGGCGATGACGTGGAAATGCAGTTGCCGTAAATGGTTACTAATAGGCCTGTTACCTATTGTGTATATGACGTCAGTAACTTACACTGATCGAATTGGTACATATATTTGAAAATTATAGATTTGATGAGAAAGTTGGACTAATATAAAAATCGCATGCGCGCCGAATTCCGCATGACCTTTTTCCTATAGGGGTTACCAAATATGAAACTCGCCGTCCGTATCTTTGGTCTTGTTGTTGCTGTTGCTGGTTTGACCGCTGCCTCCATGACTTTGCCTGCAAAAACCACTGTGTTGAGCCATCAAGCGACCTATACGGCACTGCCAACGCCGAGCTGCGGGCCGGATATGGGTTGCACTCTGCCTCCTCCAGGGAAGTAAGCAAGAGCGTCCGATAAGTATTTGCAGTTGACGTTATAGGCACAAAGGTGCCGCGTTAGCACGAAAGTGTTAAGCGCAGAGGCACCTTTCGGTTTGAAAACGTTTTGGCTCAAGGCTATTCTGAAGAGACCCTCATTAAGAGGTTGGTTCGACGAATGCCTTTGGGTCCCACAATGTCGGTGATGATCGTCGCAGAGTTCCTTTTATGGGCGACGGTCGGTTTCCTCTTCTGGAAGAAGGGGCTGCAGCAGCGGTTCCCCGCGATGAGCACCTATTTGATGCTCAAGGTGGGTTCGATGCCGGTGCTGCTTGGACTGGTTTTTGCGCAGTCCGCGCCGTGGGGACAGCATCTGTTCCGCCTCTACTTTTTTGGCTATTGGGCGGTATACGTAGCCAGCGCTGTTTCTCTCTATTTTGTGATGATGGAGATCTTCCGCTCGGCGCTTTCGGCGTTTGTGGGGCTGATCCGGCTGGGAACGGTGGCGTTCCGCTGGGTGGCGCTGGCGTCGATTATCGTGAGCATCTCAACGCTCACGTTCAAGCACACGGGTTTTGCGCTGATTCCGGATATAGCACTGGGCATGATGCGCGCGGTGAGCATTCTTGAGCTGTGCATGCTGGCGTTTCTCTGCCTGTGCATGAATGCGCTCAAGATTACGATGCGGGACTTCACGTTTGGCCTGGGACTGGGTTTTGGAGTTCTTTCAGCGAACGACTTCATTGAAGTAGTGATCATTCAGCATAGCCCGTGGGTGACGTCGCTGGCGGCGCCGATCCAGATTGTGTACCAGAGCGTGATTCTGACAGTGCTGGGCGGCTGGGTGGTCTATTGCGCCAAGCCAGTGCTGACACGGAAGCCGGTGACGATTTCGGCAAATTCGACGATCTATCGCTGGAACGAGATTGCGGCGGCGCTCGGTCATGGAACGCAAGTGGCCGTGCAGCAGCCTTCCGGCAGCTTTTTCCTGGCAGATGTGGAGAAGGTCGTGGACAAGGTGCTGACACGGATGCCGAGCAGCGAGACCAAGTAGCCTCAGGATTTAGGAAAGAAGGGAAGGGTTGGACCGATGGGTTCCGGCCCTCATTTTTTTTGCGGGCAGCGCCCGGGCAATGGCTGTTCCACGGAGAAATGCAGACAGCAAAAAGCCCCGGCCAGACCGGGGCTTTTGTATGCGCGAAGTGGAGTTACTCGGCAGCAACGGGCTCGATGGATGCGAAACGTCCGCGGTTGCCATGCTCGGAGAACTTGACGCGTCCACCAATCTTGGCGAAAAGCGTGTCGTCTGAACCGACGCCTACATTGGCGCCGGCCTTAATCTTTGTGCCGCGCTGGCGGACGATAATGGATCCGCCGGTGACGATCTGGCCAGCGAAGGCCTTAACGCCTAGGCGCTGCGCGTTGGAGTCGCGACCGTTGGAAGAGCTGCCGCCACCTTTTTTATGTGCCATTGCTCAAAATCCCTTCTAAAGAAAAAGTGTTGACTGCGCGGTTTACGCGCTGGCGGTGACGCCATCTGCCTCGATGGACTTGATGCGCACCTCAGTAAAGTTCTGACGGTGGCCCTGAAGCTTCTTGTACTGCTTCTTGCGCTTCAGGTGGAAGACGAGGATCTTCTCACCGCGACCCTGGCCGAGGACCTCGGCTGTGACCTTGGCGCTGGCCGGCTTGGCCAAAGCACCAGGCTCGCCGGAAACGGCCAGGACATCTGTAAATTCAACGGTCTGGCTATCCGAGGCAACGGTCTCAATCTTGAGCACATCGCCGGGAGCGACCCGATACTGCTTACCACCGGTACGAATCACCGCGTACATACATCCTCCGGAGCGCAGGCCCACGAGGGCGGCGCTCATCCAAAACAATAGGGCTTGGGCGGAAACTTCTGTGCCGCGGTGTGCTCGAGCGCCTAAGAGTAAACCTTGATGCGAGGGCGAGCAGTTGGCTCCGTGACAACAGGCAGAAATCGCCAAACTAAGGTAGTTTACCTGCTTTGCCGGTGGAGGTCAATGTTGCGCAGGCCTAGTCTGAAGTCGCGAAAATGCCCTGTTTCTGAGGCAAACAGGGGCTTCGGAGGGCCTTCTTCCGGTTTCAGAGGAAGATAGGAGTGACGCTTTCCCCTTGCACTTCTACATGAATATGCGTTAGCTTGGTGTCGAAGTGAAAGGGGAGAGCATATGAGCGAGCGGGCAGAAGGGAATGAACGGATCGATCTGCCGCAGGGAACGCTAGACCTGCTGATTTTGAGGACACTGTTGAGCGGTCCGCAACATGGATGGGCGATCTCGGAAAGGGTGCAGCAGGTTTCGAGCGATGTGCTGAGCATTCAGCAGGGGTCACTGTATCCGGCGTTGCATCGCCTGGAGAGGCGAGGCTGGATCAAAGCAGAGTGGGGAGTGAGCGACAACAACCGGCGCGCGAAGTATTACGAGCTGACGAAGAGCGGCGCGAAGCAGCTGGAGTTGGAAACCGAAAGCTGGCGCAGGCTGGCACTAGCCGTGGAGCAGATTCTCGAGGGGGCATGAGATGGGAATGCTGGACGATCTGCGGTATCGCGTACGGGCGCTCTTGCAACACGGTGCGGTGGAGACTGAACTGGAAGATGAGTTGCGATTTCACTTCGAAAAAGAAGTAGAGAAGTACATGCACACGGGCATGACGGAACAAGAGGCTCGCAGGAAGGCCCGGCTGGCTTTCGGGGCGCACGAAAAGGCGAAAGAAGATTGCCGTGAGGCGCGCGGCACGAGCTTTCTTGAGCTGACGCTGCAGGATGCACATTACGCGATTCGTCAACTGCGCGCGAACCCGACGTTTGCGCTGGTAATGATTTTGACTCTGGCGCTGAGCATCGGGGCGAACAGCGCAATCTTCAGCGTGATCGACGGAGTGCTGCTGAAGAAGCTGCCGTATGCGCAACCGCAGCGTCTGGTGCGGATTTTTCTTACGAGCAAGGAGTTTCCCAAGTTTCCCCTGAACCCGTTCGACTTCCGTGACTACCGCGCGGAGAACCGCACCTTCGAGTCGATGGCAATCTTTACGCGCGGCGATGTGCAGTTATCGGGTTCTGGCGAGCCGGTGCGTCTGCATGGATTTGGAATCACGTCGGGCTTCTTCAGAGTGCTGGGGATTCATCCGCAGATGGGGCGCGAGTTCAATTACAGCGAGGAAATTCCGGGCAACGGGCTTGAGGTTGTGATCAGCGACCGGCTCTGGCACGCGCAATTCAATTCCGATCCGCACATTCTGGGCAGGAAGATCACGCTGAACATGCAGCCGTTCATCGTGGTTGGAGTGATGCCGCCAGGCACGGAGCATCCGGGCAATGAGTATCACGCGGTGGCGTATGGCGACACGGTGGATGTGTGGTGGCCATTTTCGTTCAACGGAAATCCGAAGAACCGCGGTTCGCATTTTACGGAAGGAATTGGGCGGCTGAAGAGTGGCGTGAATGTGGCGGAGGCAACTGCTGATCTGAACAACGTGATGAAGCAGATCAACGGAGGCAAAGAGCTGACAGCGGACGGCTGGCGGGTGATGGTGATTCCGTTATCGCGGGAGATTGTGGGAAAGAGCCGCGAGATGCTGCTTGTGCTGCTGGGCGCGGTGGGTATTGTGCTGCTGATTGCGTGCGCGAATGCGGCAAACTTGCTGCTGGCCCGCGCTTCTGCGCGGCAGCGTGAAATTGCCGTGCGGCTGGCGATGGGCGCGCTGCGGCGGCGCGTGGTGCGGCAACTTTTGACGGAAAGCCTGATTCTTTCGCTGACGGGCGGGTTGCTGGGACTAGTGTTGGCCTTTGGTGGAGTGAAGGCGCTTGTGGCGCTACTGCCTGCGGGATTTCCGCGTGCGCACGATATTCATGTGAACGCGATTGTATTCGGCTTCACATTTCTGGTGAGCTTTGCGACGGGAGTGATCTTTGGACTGGCGCCGGCGATGCAGGCTTCGCACATCGATCCGAAGGAGGGGCTGCAGAAGGGCGGCCGTGGATCGACGGCGGGCCGGCACCAAAATGGATTACGCAGCGCGCTGGTGATTGCAGAAGTGAGCATGGCATGTGTGTTGCTGATTGGCGCGGGGTTGATGCTGCGGAGTTTTTTAAACCAGTTGTATCTGAATCCAGGGTTTGACGAAGAGCATGTACTGACGGCAAGCCTGTCGCTACCGCATGCGGTGTACAAGAACGGCGAACAAGTGGCGCATTTCTATGAAGAGCTGGTGCGCAAACTGAATGCGCAGCCGGGCGTGGTTGCAGCGGGAGCCGGCAGCGACCTGCCGTGGACGGGGTACGACGAGAACATTGGCGGATTCACCATTGAAGGGAAGAAACCAGCACCGGGGCAGGAATTTCATGCGCGCTATCACATGGCGACGCCGGGATATTTCCAGGCACTGGGTATGCCGCTGCTTGCGGGCCGCACGTTTATTGCGGCGGATAAGAAGGATACGCAGCCTGTGGTGGTGATTAACCGCGCCATGGCGGAGAGTTACTGGCCGCATGAGGATGCCGTAGGCAAGAGGTTCAGCTTTGAAGACGTGCCGAAGAAGGATTCCGACTGGTTCACGATTGTGGGTGTTGTGGGCGATGTGAAGGATCATCCGAATAGCCTGGGCACGGAGAATGCGTTCTGGTGGCCCGAACAGCAGCAGCCCTTCCGCGATATGTCTCTGTTGCTGCGGTCTCATGGCGATCCGCGGATGCTGGCCGATGCGCTACGCAATCAAGTGCATCTGATGGATCCGGAGTTGGCCGTTGCCGATGTGCAGCAGATGGATAAGATTGTGAACGCGCAGATTGCCACGCCGCGGTTCGCGTTTTTCCTTGTGGGGCTGTTTGCGGCGCTGGCGATTGTGCTTGCGGCTATTGGGGCGTATGGCGTGATTGCTTACACCGTGAGCCAGCGGACTCCAGAATTTGGATTGCGGCTGGCGCTGGGCGCGCAGCGCGGCGAGCTTGTGGCGCTGGTGTTGCGACAGTGTGCAGGATTGGCCGTGCCGGGAACGCTGATTGGGCTTGTACTGGCGCTGGGACTGGGACGCGTGCTGCACAGCGTGACGTACGAGGTGAGTTCGACGGATCCGATGATTCTTGGATCGGTGACAGCGATTGTGCTGGCGGTTGCGATGCTGGCGTCGTATCTGCCGGCGCGGCGCGCAGCAAGAACGAATCCAATGGATTCGCTACGCGCAGAATAGAACTTTATGGATTCAATGAGCTTTATCGAAGCGAAAGCGCCGCTTCCGGCCGAGCGACCGGAAGTGGCGCGCCTTCGAGCGAAACGAGCGATGTTGGCGCGCAGCAAGCCTTGTTGAGCAGGGCCAAGTCGTGCTGCATGGACTTGTCTTCACGCAGGATGACGAGAGCATCGTGCAGCAGACGGCCTGCCGCGGAGTCCGGCGGTACGGCAATGCGGTAATGCATCCACTTGCCCTCGCGGCGTGCGGCGACCAGGCCCGTGCGGCGCAGATAGGCGAGATGACGGGATATCTTGGGCTGGCTCTGGCCGAGAATTTCAACGAAAAAGCAGACGCAGACTTCACGGCCCTCAATGAGATTGAGGAGGCGGAGGCGTGTGCGATCAGAAAGCGCGGCGAAGAGCAGTGCCGGGTCGATCGTCCTGGGCGAGAACTTCACAAATTCATCATATCTGCATTGACGCATTTGTGCAGCGAGAATATATTTGCATAAGC
The DNA here is from genome assembly GCA_035550015.1 of Occallatibacter sp. Taxonomy (GTDB): domain Bacteria; phylum Acidobacteriota; class Terriglobia; order Terriglobales; family Acidobacteriaceae; genus Telmatobacter. Next base: position 178,087 of record DASZRJ010000042.1, read on the forward strand.
GTATATGAAGAGGTGTCCATGGAAACCATTAACGATGTTCAAGAGCAGGTTAAACAGAAATACGGCAGTGCGGCCCGGGCTGTGGCCGAGCGGGGAAGCGTGAAGGCGTGCTGTGATCCGGGATTGCGGTGCTGCGACCCAATTACGACAAACCTCTACAGCGAGGCGGAGAAGGGGCAGATTCCGGAGAAGGCGGTGCTGGCTTCACTGGGATGCGGCAACCCGACGGCGCTAATCGAATTGCGCGAGGGCGAAACCGTGCTGGATCTTGGCTCGGGCGGCGGTATCGACGTGCTGCTTTCAGCAAAGCGCGTGGGACCGACAGGGAAAGCGTATGGGCTGGACATGACAGACGAGATGCTGGCGCTGGCGCGCGAAAACCAATGTCAGGCAGGCGTGACGAATGTGGAGTTTCTCAAAGGTGAGATTGAGAACATTCCGCTGCCGGACAACTCAGTGGATGTAATTCTTTCGAACTGCGTGATCAATCTCTCTGCAGACAAAGACCGCGTGTTGCGCGAGGCGCTGCGCGTGCTGAAGCCAGGCGGACGGTTCGCAGTATCCGATGTGGTGGTACGCGGGGATGTGCCGGACGCTGTGCGCAAGAGTATGACGCTCTGGGTGGGTTGCATTGCGGGCGCGTTGGACGAGCACGACTATCCGGCAAAGCTGGAAGCGGTGGGGTTCGAAGCGATTTCAATGGAGCCGACACGCGAGTACGACGTGGAAGATGCGCGGCAGTTCCTGACTGAAGCGGGCGTGGATGTGGATGCGATAGCGCCACAGGTAAACCGGAAATTTTTCAGCGCGTTTATTCGCGCGAGCAAACCCAAAGCAGCGTGCTGCGGGCCAACGTGCTGCGGCACTGCGGCGTAAGCAGAGGAGTGAGAGTAATGTCGTATCCCTACCGGGTTTTGTTTTTGTGCACGGGCAATTCGGCGCGGTCGATTATGGCCGAGGCGATTCTGAATCATCGCGGGCAAGGGCGCTTTCTGGCCTATAGCGCGGGCAGCCATCCGAGCGGACAGCCGCGACCGGAGGCGCTGAAGCAGATTGCATCTTCTGGCATGTCGACGGAGGGGCTGCGGAGCAAGTCGTGGGATGAGTTTGCAGAGCCGGACGCGCCGAAGCTGGATTTTGTGTTCACGGTGTGTGACAACGCGGCCAAGGAGCAGTGCCCTTACTGGCCCGGTCAGCCGACGACGGCGCACTGGGGTGTAGCCGATCCGGCGGCCGTGAAGGGTACTCCGGAAGAGATTGCGCGCGCGTTCAACGATGCATTTGTGGTGCTGGACCGCCGGATTGGCCTGTTTCTTTCGTTGCCGCTGACAACGCTGGATCAGATGGCGATCAAGCGCGAGATTGATGCGATTGGCCGGACATAACGTATTCCATCCAACATTGCAGGAGACGCACAGTTGAACAAGCTCTGTCTTTCATTTCTGGACCGCTATCTGACAGCCTGGATTTTTGCGGCGATGGTGTGCGGTGTGGCACTGGGCTGGCTGACGCCCGGCGTGGTGCCGTTTCTCAATCGCTTCAGCGTGGGAACGACGTCGATTCCGATTGCGGTGGGATTGATTCTGATGATGTATCCGCCGTTTACGCGGGTGCGATTTGAGGAACTGCACAAGGTGTTTTTGAATGGGCGCGTGCTGGGACTCTCGCTGGTGCAGAATTGGCTGATTGGCCCGGCGCTGATGTTTGCTCTGGCGGTGATCTTTCTGCGCGACTATCCGGAGTACATGGCGGGGCTGATTTTGATTGGCCTGGCGCGCTGCATTGCAATGGTGATTGTGTGGAATGAGCTGGCGAAGGGCGACACGCAATATGCCGCAGGACTGGTAGCCTTCAACTCGCTGTTTCAGGTGCTGTTCTATTCGGTGTACTCGTGGGTGTTTTTGACCGTGCTGCCGGGATGGCTGGGACTGCATGGCGCGGTTGTGCATGTGCGGATGAGTGAGATTGCCGAGAGCGTCTTTATCTATCTTGGGATTCCTTTTCTAGCGGGCTTTTTGACGCGCCTGGTGCTGCGGCGCGCGAAGGGAAGCGACTGGTACGACACGAAGTTTGTGCCGCGCGTTGGACCACTGACGCTGGTGGCGCTGCTGTTCACAATCGTGGTGATGTTCTCACTGAAGGGCAGCCAGATTGTGCGGCTGCCGCTGGATGTGCTGCGCATTGCCGTGCCGCTGCTGGTTTACTTCGTGCTGATGTTTCTGGTGTCGTTCTGGATGGGGCGGAAGCTGGGCGCGGATTACTCGCAGACAGCGACGCTGTCGTTTACTGCAGCCAGCAACAATTTTGAGCTGGCGATTGCGGTGGCTGTGAGTGTGTTCGGCATCAACTCGGGCGCGGCGTTTGCGGCGGTAATTGGGCCCCTGGTGGAAGTGCCGGTGATGATTGGCCTCGTGAACCTGGCGCTGGCGTTCCAGAAGAAGTATTTCACTGCCGCCATGGCAGCTGAAATTCCTGCTGTCGATTAGGGTGTTTCATTCTGCAACAGCCGGCTGGCGCCCGCTCGGCTGTTGCAACTCCTTATTCTTCGTTACTGTGTTGATTCTTCAGGCGATTGAACGAGTATTCGTGCGCTATTCATGTGGCGTTTATGGGCAAATTGCACAATTAAGGATGAAATTCCAGATCGTTTGAGGAATAAGGAGAGCGATATGGCCCAGTCGACCATTTCGTATCTGTGGCGTGACCGGAAGGCAGCGGAGGGATTCAAGGCGGGCGTTTCGCTGCACAGCCATACCAACCAGTCAAAGGAGACGCTGGATTTTCTGGCGAACCTGGGAAGCAAGTTTCCGGTGATCCGGCCGCTGATGACGCGGCTGGAGCAGCGCAGCGAGCGGCTGCATGGGGTGCGCGTGAACTACGCGGAGAGCTACTGGACGCCGCCGATGACGCCAGCGCTGGCCTATGACCTTGAAAAGAAGCAGATTGAGAAGCTTGGCGTGAAGGGGATGGTGTCGATCAGCGACCACGACAACATCAACGCGCCTATGCTGCTGCGTACGGTGCCGAGCGCGCGAGAGATTCCAGTGAGCGTGGAGTGGAGCGTGCCGTATGGCGGTGTGCAGTCCTTCCATTTGGGCGTGCACAACCTGCCGAGCGCCCGCGCGAAGGAGTGGATGGAGCGGCTGGAAAACTACACGCTGCATCCGGATGAATCGCGGTTGGGCGAGCTATTTGCGGCTCTCAACGACGAGCCGAATGTGCTGCTGGTGTTCAATCATCCGCTGTGGGATCTGTATATGATTGGCCAGCAGAAGCATGAGTTCCTGGTGAATGAGTTTCTGCAGAAACATGGCATGTGGATGCATGCGCTGGAGCTGAACGGGCTGCGCGACTGGGATGAGAATCGTGCGGTGCGCAAGCTGGCGGCACAGTGGAACATGCTGCTGATCAGCGGCGGCGACCGCCACGGCGTGGAGCCAAACGCGAACATCAACCTGACCAATGCGACGAACTTTACGGAGTTTGTGCATGAGGTGCGGCGCGAGAAACGCAGCAATGTGCTGTTTATGCCGCAGTATGCCGAGCCGTGGAAGCACCGCATTCTGCAATCGACGCTGGATGCGATTCGCGATTATCCGGAGTTTCCTGTGGGTTCGCGCACGTGGGATGAGCGGGTGTTCCATCAGGATGCGCATGGTGTGGTGCGGCCGCTGAAGGAGCTATGGCCGAAAGGACGCGCGCCGCTGGCATTTGGATGGACAATTGCAATGGTCCAGATGCTGGGCGCGGCTCCGGTGTCAGGCGGGCTGCGCATGGCGTGGAGCGAACAGAGCAAGCTGCGGCTGGCGCTGGGCGAAACGGAGTAGTCTTCCGCAGGAGGCGGCCCTGCGCGGACGGCGAACAGCGTTTTGCTCCATCCATGCAACTGCTGAATGATGCGACCGGGCCTTGCATCCTCTCTGACGATGATGAGTGCAAACATTCCGCGCGTGGCGTATTTTCCGGACTCCTTTCACGAAGTGAATGGGGTGGCGCATACCAGCAGACATTTTGAGGCGTTTGCGCGGCGGCGGAATTTGCCGTTTCTGTGTGTGCGTGCAGGGGAGCGCAGTCCGGCGCTCATTGAAGAAGGCAACGTGTGGACGCTGGAGCTTCCGCGGGGCTTCCTGTCGTTTGCCCTCGAAAAGGATTTACGGTTCGATCCGGCATTTGTGCGCCATGTGCCACTGATGGACGAGGTGCTGGAGCGCTTCAAGCCGGACCTGGTGCACATTACGGGTCCGAGCGAAGTGGGCCTGCTGGGCGCGTGGCTGGGACACACGATGGGGTTGCCGCTGGCGGCGAGCTGGCACACGAATGTACATGAGTATGCGGTGCGGCGTTCGGATTGGTTGCTGAAGCTGCTGCCGGAGCGGCAGGGCACGGCGACCGGCCATGCGATTGAAGACTGGACGATGGCCGCGGCGGCGCGCTTCTACGCGATGGCGCAGGTGCTGTATGCACCGAATCCGGAATTATGTGCGCAACTGGAGAAGCTGACGGGGCGCGAGTGCCGGCTGATGCCGCGCGGCGTGGATGCGGAGCTGTTTCATCCAGCGAAGCGGCGGCGCGGTGCGGCGGACAAGACGCGTGTGCTGGGATTTGTGGGCCGGCTGTCCGTAGAGAAGAACATTGCGGGACTTGTGGCCGTGCAGGAAGAGCTGGAGCGGATGGGGGTGGGCGACGTGACCTTCAAAGTCGTGGGTCATGGCGGCGACGAGCAGTGGCTTCGCGAACGATTGCATCGAGCGGAATTTACCGGAGTATTGCGTGGGGAGGAGTTGGCCGCCGCGTACGCAGATATGGATGTGTTTGTGTTCCCTTCGCACACGGACACGTTCGGCAACGTGGTGCTGGAGGCGCAGGCGAGCGGCGTGCCGGCAGTGGTGACTCCGGATGGCGGGCCGAAGACGATTGTGCGCGACGGCGAGACGGGGCGCATTGTGGACGATGCGGAATTCGCAGCTGCGGTGGCCGGAATTTTGAACGACGAAGCAAAGCACGCGGCGATGCGTGCGGCGTCACGCAAGCGAGCACTCGAAATGAGCTGGGACGCGGTGTTCGAGGGCGTGTACGCGGGGTATGAGAGAGTACTACGCGGGATGCCGCTTTTTGCTCAAGAGACGATTGAGACGGTGTGCCGGAGAGATCGCTAGAGCAGCAGCAGCTCATTCAGTCTTTCGGCGTGATCGTAAAACCAACGATGGGCCCACTGGCAATTTTGTATTTGGAGAACCGGGCCGTTATGGCATCTGTAATCTGTTTTGCTTTTGTATACGAAATGCCTGGTAACACACATTCACTCTTCAATCCTGATTTTTCCTTCCACACGTATATGCCCTGTGGTCGGTACTCACTCCCATATGCCCATCCGATGGATTTGATATCGCTGGCATCAATCAAGATATCTCCATTTTTCCAGCGGAGCAGATTCCCAGTAGCAAGAACGCGTGTCTCAGAAACGCGCAATGTTGTGATGGGTCCCTGTGCCCATTTAAAGAGTGCGACAAATAGGCTGAAGATTGCACAGACGATCAAAAAGATGTTGCTCGTGAAAAAGCCGAAAAATCCAGAGGCTGAGACCACACTTGAGATCAAGACAACGTCGAGCCATCCCGTTGTGCGCGCGAGCGTGAATTGAAGATCGCCATCGAGGTTTTCGATCTTCAGCGCTGTCGAGCCAAAAGCTTCTTTGAACTTCGACGGTTTTCGCTCAATGCCGGATGCGTCCACGAATGCCTCTATGCCTTCGCGGCGATTTCGCCGATGGCGGTGACGAGTTTATCGAGGTCGTCGATGCGCGTGTAGACGTGCGGGGTGATGCGCACGCAGTGGATATTCTCCCAGTTGATGCCTACGGTGTGAATCTTGTAGCGGTCGAAGAGGGCGGAGGAGAAGTCGCCAGCGGACATGCCATCGATGGAGACGCCGCCAATGGCGCAGGAGTGGTTGAGATCGAGCGAGGTGTGGAGCCTGACTTTGGGGATGGATTGCACGCGCGTAGACCAGTAGTTCTTGAGGTAACCGATGCGTTGCTGCTTGCGCGCCGGGCCGATGCCCATGTGGAAGTTGATGGCTTCGCCGATGCCCTGCTCGATGGGGAAGCTGCGCGTGCCGATGTCTTCGAACTTACGGATGTTGGGTGAGTGTGGTTCGGCAGCGCAGACCAGCGGCCAGATTTTTTCGATATGGTCTTCGCGAATCCACATCATGCCGGTGCCGATTGGCGCGGAGAGAAATTTGTGGAGGCTGGTGCCGAAGTAGTCGCAGTGCAGGTCGGGAATTTTGAAGTCGATGAGGCCGAAGGAGTGGGCACCGTCGGCGATGACCTCGATGTTGTGGGAGTGGGCCATGTCTGAAATTTTGCGGACGGGCATGAGCTGGCCGACCCAGTTGACCATGTGGGTAACGTGGATGACGCGCGTTTTGGGTGTGATGGCCTGCTCGTAGGCGCGGACGATGACCTCATCGTCGTCGATAGGGAAGTCAAAGGAAATCTGCTTGTAGACGAGGCCGTCGCGCTCGGCTCGCTGCTTCCAGGCCTCGATCATGTGCGGGTAATCCTGCTTGCAGCCGATGACCTCGTCTCCGGACTTGAGTGGCATGCCGAAGATGATGGTGTTGAGGGCCTCGGTGGAGTTGCGGTCGATGGCGATTTCACCGGGCTTGGTGCCGGCCAATTCCGCAAGTTTCTGGCGGAGCGGTTCGCGTCCCTGGTCGAGGATGCCCCACATGAAATAGGAGGGGCCCTCGTTGGTGAGGTCGTTATAACGAGCGACGGCCTGCTGCACGACGATGGGTGAGGGCGAAACGCCGCCGTTGTTGAGATTAATGATGAGCGGGCTGACGGAGTAGGCACGCTGGATGACGGACCAGTAGTCCTCGTTTTGCGCGGCCTCAGCAGGGCCGAGATGGGCGACTGCGCTGGAGGCGGCGGCGAAGCTTGCGCCGTGCATTTCTGCAAAGAGGCTGCGGGCAGAGAAAGCGGAGGCGAGCGCTGCGGTGGAGCGCAGGAAGGCACGGCGGCTTGTGGGTGTCATGGAAAGAACTGTAGGTGGTGGGAGCGGTTGAGGCAAAGGGAAATGTTTGTGGCAGACGTTTACCGGCTACTGCGAAATACGTTCGTCGTGCTGGGGAAGCAGGTGAAGCGAGGCGAGGACGCGGCGGGAGATGGGGCGGGAGGAGTCGGATGGGCCGATGGGGATGGCAGGGAAGAATTGCCGCAGGTCTTCAAGAATGACTGCTGCCTGCTCCGCGTCAATGCGAGGGAGCACGCAGGTGCGCCGCCAGCCGTGGCGGACGTAAATGCCCGAATGCTCGCCTTCCCTTCCAGTGCTGAAGTGCAGTGACCGGACAGAGGAGACAGGAATACGTGTGGCGGTGCGGAACCAACGGCCGAGATTGCCCTGGGCAACGATTTCATCCTGGTTAATGCGAAGCGTTGTTTCACGGCCCTGAAGGCGCAGGGCAAGCGTGGAAATACCCACGATGCATGCGGCAAGAACAGCAATGGCGCGGGTGTAGAAGGAGTCCTGCAGCCAGAAGAGAGAGACAACCACGGCTGCGAAGGCAGGAAGGGCGTAGAGCTCGACCCACCCGTCGTGCCGCAGCGTGGTGAATGCGAGTTCATGGGACTGTTCACTGCATGTGAGGTCGACCCTGGTGAATGCGCGCACCGTTACTCCAGTTGGGGGAGGGGTAACTCTTAAGATACTATGCTATCGCATTTGGGTAACTCTGGGTAAGAAAGAGTTAATGGTGCACAGGAGATTGTGCTAGCCGGCGTGGAAAACCTGGCCTGAAATCAGGTCGAGGACGAAGGGCGTCTCCCTATCGGTGAGCATGTTCCAGCCGAGGCCGTGGAGTTGGGTGCCTTCGATAGCGGTGATGCTGAGGCCTTCATCAGAGAGTTTGGGAGATTGCCAGGCAAGGCCACATGCGCTCCAGGCAAGAATGCCGTGGTGGCCTGCGAAGAGCAGGAGGCCGGCTTGGACGGCAGGGTGTACGGAAAGAACGGGGCACATTTCGAGGAAGGTGAAACGCTCAGGAGCGGTGGTGTCGACGATGTAGGCGTAGCCTCCCGCCACCGCACAGATTTCTTCTGGCTTTGGAGTGGACCACACGCCGGATGGAACAGTGGGATCCGCGAAGCCGAGCGCGCAGGTAGCGAGGAAGGAGTCTTTCGCTGATGGCGAACGTTCTTTGCGTTCGGGTGTGATGAGGACTTCGAGTGCGCCGCGCTCGACTTCATCTGCCTGTGCAGGGTAAACGAAGTTGCGCGTGGGCAGAATGAGAGGACGGATGGAAAGAATTTGGGCGCGCCAGTGGCGGGGAAAATCGAGGTGGAGCGCGGGCGTGGTCACGGCTCGGCCTTGTAGCGGAGTATCCAGGCTTGCTGTTTTTCGGTATCCGGTACGGGGCATCCGCGCGCGGAGCTGATGTCGAGCAGAGCATGTGCGGGGGTCCAGCCGAGGTGGATGAGCGTACAGGCGGCAACCAGTGTCGAGCGGCCGATGGAACCACGGCAGTGGATGGCGACGGCCTCGTGATCGAAGACCCTGGTGGCGATACTCATGGCGAATTTGCGAAAAACGCCACGATCGGGCGGGGTTCGGTGGTCACTGAGCGGGAAGGAGACGAACTCGATTCCCAACGATTGCGCGATCTTCTCCTCGTCAGCGAGGCCGAGATACTCGGCTTCGTCTTCTGGGAGCAGAGAGACGAGAATCTTGATTCCGGCTGCGCGGAATTCGGCGAGATCCTGTGCGAGCAACTTGCCTGAACGTGGACGTTCAACAATGGCGAGCGTTGGCCGAGGTACACCTTTGACGGGATGAATCCAATAAATGTCAGGCACTTTTAACTAGACTCCCACAAAACGCACAATGCGGTCTTGCACTCCGGGAATACCGAGAGCGAGTGCTGCCCCTTCTTCGATAAGTGGGATGAGTTTGTCAAAATCGGGTCCCGAGTGCACGCCAGTGAGTGCGATACGCGCAGGATGAAAAAGCTCTTTTCCCTTGATACCAGTTGCAGTCTTGATGTCGTTCAGCCAGATTTTGAACTCTTCGGGTGAGACGATGCCGGAGTGTGCACGGGCGCGAGCGCCGAGTTCAGAGAGTACGGTGCGGGCCGAGTCGGCTGCGAGCACAGCAGCATTTTCCTGGTCGGCGCGCGCCTGATCCAGATCGTAGCCGAAGACAAAAGCGGAGCGGCCGGGCAGTTCATCGAGGTGATCGACATAGGGGACAAAGAGCGCCAGCAAAGCGGCAAACCATTTCTCGCGGCGTTCGATCAACTCCACAGGGAGGACATCGAGCTGCACAGGCGGATCGAGGCTGGCCAGGAATTCAACGGTCTCGGATGAGTAGACTTCGGGTGGCGCCCAGAGGGGGAAGATATCGGGCCGACGGCGGCAAAACTGGCGCTCGGCGAGCTTGGAGACGCGTTGCGGATCGGCGAGCTTGAGGTAATGGCGGTTGAGCCAGTTGAGCTTTGTGAAGTCAAAGATGGCCGGCGAGGGAGTGACGCGTTCGAGAGAAAAGAGAGGAACGAGTTCCTTGAGCGTAAAAGTCTCAGAGTGGCCGTCTTCCGCACCCCAGCCGAGCAGAGCGAGATAGTTGGCAAGTGCTTCAGGCAGGTAACCCATCTCGCGAAAGGTGGAGATGGAGGTTGCTCCGTGGCGCTTGGAAAGCCGTTCGCGATCGGTGCCGAGAATGGTGGATAGGTGCGCGAACTCGGGTACCTTGTAGCCGAAGGCCTGATAAATGGCGACCTGTTTGGGCGTGTTGGAGATGTGGTCGTCGCCGCGAATGACGTGGGTTATACCCATGAGGGCATCGTCGATGGTGACAACGTAGTTGTAGACAGGGATGCCGGCAGAGGCGCCAGTGGCGGAGCGGACAATCACCGGGTCGCTGACGGCCTCAGATGGAAATTCGACATCGCCGCGGACGAGATCGTGAAAGCGCAGCGGGTGGTCTTCGATTTTGAGGCGCACAGCAAAGGGTTTGCCGGTGGCGAGGTTCTGGTCGATTTCGGCCTGAGAGAGATGGAGACAGCGGCGCGAGTAGACCTGCGGCTTTTGCTCGGCGGCAGCACGGGCACGCTCGGCTTCGAGCTCCTCGGGCGTGCAGAAGCAGCGGTAGGCTTTGCCTTCGACGAGCAGGCGGGTGGTGTGCTCGGCATAAATAAGGAGGCGCTCCGACTGACGGTAGGGGCCGAAGGAGCCGTTTTCAAGGTCGCCGGTCTGATAACCAGGGCCTTCGTCCCAATCAAGGCCGAGCCAGTGGAGGTCTTCCAGTAGCTGGGTTTCATAGCGCGCTTCGGAGCGCTCGAGGTCCGTGTCCTCAATGCGGAGAATGAACGAGCCACCGTGCCGGCGCGCGAAAAGCCAGTTATAGAGAGCGGTGCGCGCATTGCCCACATGTAAGAGGCCAGTGGGTGAAGGAGCGAAGCGCACACGAACAGCGTGAGAAGTCATATCTGAACTCATGGTAAATCGATACCGGATGTCAGGCCGGAGAATCCCTGGAATGCGGCGCAGACAACAGTAACATCCTGGCGGAGGGGCTTTCAAAGTGCAGGGGGTTAGGA
>DASZRJ010000043.1:0-36616 GCA_035550015.1 Occallatibacter sp.
TGCAAGCCGCATCCAATTGAAGAACGACTCATTTACCAGGAGGATATTCATGGAGAAGCTGGCAATTCTTGCCGTTTTGCAAGCCAAGCCGGGCAAGGAGCAGGCATTGGAGGATTTTTTGAAGTCGGCATTGCCGCTGGCGCAGGCCGAAACAGGCACAGTGGCGTGGTACGCCTTCAAAATGGGTGATGGCCGCTTCGGTATCTTTGATACGTTTGCCGATGATGCCGGACGCAATGCGCATCTGAACGGAGACATAGCCAAAGTGTTGTTCGCTCATGCCGATGAACTACTGGCAACGGCTCCGAGCATTGACCAGCCAGAGATTCTTGCAGCGAAGTAGCATTAATTTTCTTCGCCACTCGACTGCACATCGACTTCGAGATTCTCGAGCGCACTCAATGAGTCGTCAGGCACATCCCACTGGCGAAGGATTTTGTAAATCACTCCAGTAGAGAAACCGGCAGCAACAAGACGGCGCATGATGCGCGCGGTTTCTTTCTCATTCGTTGGTTTACCAAGGCGCTTGCGGGCCAGATGCTGGCGCGCAAGCGCCTCTTCGTTGGTCTCCGCATAGCGTGCTTCGATAGCCTGCTCGGCCACCTCCCGCGGAACACCCTTCTGCGCAAGCTTTTGCCGAACGGAGCGCTGGCCAAGTTTCTCGTTTTCGTGACGAAGGCGCGTAAAGGTTTCCGCGTAGGCCTTGTCATCCAGATACTTCTGCTCTTTCAGACGCGTGATAACCGCTGCGACAATTCCCTGTCCACGCGGGTTCTGTTCGGCGCGCCCCATGAGCAAGCGCCGCAGCTCCGCCTCCGTGCGCATGCGGCGGCCCAGAGCTTTCACAGCGTAATCGTAGAGCGCCTGCTCGTCGAGCGGTTCACGCACTTTCTTCGGCCTTGACTGAAAAGACATATACGCAGCGCACTAAATGGTGGCACGCGTATATTGCGTGGGCTCTGGTGCCCCCAACGGCTCCAGCTTGAGCGACTCCGAACGCACATTGATAGTGATGTACTCGCCGCTGTCTTCCAGGAGGCCGGAGAGTGCAACCTTGACCCCGGTGGCCGAGTGCATGTTGGCCGGGATGACGTTCTCGGTGGAGATGCCGGGCTGATCCGTGTCGAGTGTTTCACAGCTGAAGGAGCCTTCAAGGAGCCAGGTGGGCAGATTGGAGGAGTCGATCTCCATTTGCGCATTCTCGAAAATAAGCCGAATCTCCTGGCGCAGCAGGCCTGACGCGGCGGCCTTGCCATCTTGCGCATCGTTGCGGATGGCGCGCAGGTGAATGGTGACGTGCGGAGCATCCTGCTCAATGGATACGAGGATGCTGTCACGGATGGCGTAGAAGCTTGTCACTTCAATGACTCCTTTGCGCGGTCTGCCGCGCCTATTCGATGTTACGCGTATGGTCCGTCTATTTGGCAGGCGTGGTCCATTGGTCCACCCAGTCGTTCACGGTCTTCCACCAGAGCTCGGAATTCTGCGGTTTCAGCACCCAGTGCCCCTCGTCCGGGAAGTAAAGCATCTTCGACGGTACTCCAAGGAGCTGCAGCGTGTCGAAGAGCTGAAAACCTTCGCTCACGTCGAGGCGGTAATCATGCTGCGAGTGGATGACGAGTGTGGGCGTCTTGAAGTTCTTTGCATAAAGCGAGGGCGACCATTTGCGGAAGGGATTTTCGCTGTCCGGCTTGCCGTAGTAGTCCCAGGGATGGCCCTTGAACTCCCAGATGTTGAACCAGTCCTCTTCCGTGGAGCCGAAGGCGGACTCGGCGTTAAACATGCCGTCGTGCGTAACGATGCACTTGAAGCGGTCTGTGTGGCCGAGGACCCAGTTGGCCATGTAGCCGCCGTAGCTGGCGCCGAGCGCGCACTCGCGGTTCTTGTCGATGAAGGGGTAGTGCTGTTCGGCGTAGTCGAGGCCGGTCATGAGGTCGGTGTAGGGCTTGCCACCCCAGTCGCCGTTGACTCCGTCGACGAAGGCCTGCCCATAGCCCGTGGAGCCGCGCGGATTGATCATGACGACGACGTAGCCGCTGGCGGCGAAGAGTTCGGCGTTCCAGCGGTAGGACCACGCGTCTCCCCATGCGCCTTGCGGGCCGCCATGGATCAGGAACTTGAGCGGGTATTTCTTCGCGGGGTCGAAGTTGGGCGGGCGGATCAGGAAGCCCTGGACCTTGGTGCCGTCCTTGACGGTGAACCAGAAGGACTCCATTTTGGGGAGGTCGAGTTGGGCGAGGAGGTTGTCGTTGAGGTGGGTGATGGGAATGGCGTCTACTGGAAAACCAATCGGTCCAAATTCGCCTTTCAGATTCCTGCCTTCGATGATTGCGGGCGAGGGTGCAAACCGCACCACCTCGCTCGGCTGATCAACGCGGACACGAATGGAAACCAGATGCGCTCCGTCGTCTATTGGTTTAATTGCACTAAGTTCGCCGCTCGGACTACCAATCGTCGTCCATTGCGTTTGCGCGGTTCCATCCACATTGACCGAAAATATCGGCTCTTCACCTGATTTGCCTGAGGTAAAGTAGACAGTCTGCGAGTTGAGCGCCCACGCGAATTCATCCACCCAGTTGTCAAACTTCAGCAGCAGGTCCTTTCCAGTTTTCGTTGCGCGGTTATAGAGCCAGAGGCGGAACTTGTCGCTCTCGTAGCCGGCGCGGGCCTGGGAGCGCCAGGCCAGGTATTTGCCGTCGGGTGAGTAGGCTGGTGAAAAGTTGCCGCCTGCTGAGGTGGAGACTTGTACCGGCTTTGCGTCCGGGTTGGTGAGGTCGAGGGTGAAGATTCTTGCACTGACGCTTGTGGCCTGCACGGGATCGATGTTGTCGGTGTAGGCAAGCTCTTTGCTGTCGGGTGAGATGTCACATCCGCATCCGCCGCCGCCGAGCGAGAAGGGCGGGACGTCATGCGGGTTGTGCGGCGTGAGGTCACGCATGCCGCTGCCATCAACCGCAACATAGAACAGGTGACTGCGCTTTTCGCCGGTGAAATGGTCCCAGTGGCGGTAAAGCAGATGCGTCCAAATCTGCGCCTTGACCTTGCTGTCGGCGAGTGCCTTGTCTTTCTCCGTATTACAGCTATTCCCCGTGTTGAAGTCGGCAGCGGTGATGGCCGCGCAATCGGGATAGACGGACGACGTGAAAACGATGAATTTTCCGTCAGGCGCCCACTTGGCGTTGTCGGCATCGGTTGCGATATCGGTCAGCTTTTTCGCGTCGCTGGTTGCGCCGTTGCTCATGTCAAAGTCCGCGAGCCAAATCTGCTGCGAGCCGGAGCGCCCGGAGAGAAACAGGATCCGCTTGTCATTTGCCGAGAACTGCAGCCCACCATCGCCGGGATTCATGACCGCCACCTTGAACGGTTCGCCTCCGCTGATTTTCTGCAGCCACCACTCGGTCGTCTTTGTATTCTGCTCCAGATTCACCGTTGTGACGGAATAAGCCAGCCAAACGCCATCGTGCGAGACGGCCGTATCGCCCAGGCGTTTCATGGCCATCATGTCCTCAAACGTCATGGGACGCTTGCCGCCAGAGTTCTGCGCGAACGTGAAGGGGACCAAAGCAAAGACAGCAAAAAACAGAGCTAAACAGCGGCGGCTCATTCGTATCTCCACTGCGCGGCACAGCGCCGCGCGAAGAGAAAGTGTACACCGGAGACGAAGGCGAGGTCCGTGTGCGCGAATGGGGTCGCAGCGTTACTGGAGCAAACAAATTGTGTCTTCGAAAATAGGACTGTTTTCAAAAAGCGCGAAACATATCGCCGTTTGCCGGAGGGGGGAGGGGGTACTCCCTTTAACCATTCTATCTTATTTATTTTCAATGATTTTTACAGATTCATGCATCTCATTTTGTGCAGAAAATCGCCGATTTTGGTGTGATTTTGTGTTGCGGAAGGCAAAAAACGCATTGAATTCTACAAAAATGCACTGATTTTGAAAGAGACGTCGACACGTCCTACGCTCACCCGATTTCGACTTCTGTTACTGCAATTGTAGGCGGTTTTGAGATTCAATCTGCAGAGGTGGAACTGTCTCAGGCCGCCTGCAGTTCCAGAACGATGGCGGCACCGCGCAGCTCATTGTTCTCGGCTGAAATGCGGCCGTTATTTTCGCGCAGAATTGTGGCGCACAGGCTGAGACCCAGACCGGCGGTCTCTCCCGCTGCCTGCGCCGGCACGAAAGACTCAAATGCCCGCGTAGGGTTCAGGAACCCCGGGCCCGTATGTGAGATACGGATGCGAACGTAATCGCCTTCTGAAGTGGCTTCCATGCGCACAGTTCGCTCTTCGTCCGAGTCCATGTTTTCCACGGTTTCAATGGCAAACTGAAGGCAGTAAAGCACCGCCTGGCGCACCTGTTGTGAATTGCCAAGGACTCGCGGAAGTCCGGGAGCGATGTGAAGCCGGAAGTCGATGCCGCGATGCACAAATTCGGAGCGGTGCAGTTGCTCCATATCGGTCAGCAGTTCGCTGACGGAGATGGCCGCGAAGTGTTCATTCTGCGTACGCGACATACGCGCAAGGCTTTCGAGTGTCTGGCGCATGGCGCGGGCTTCGTTCAAGATCGCATCAACAGCACGCCGGCTCTGTGGGCTGATGTCTGGCGCCTCATTGAGCAGGGAAGCATAACCGAGCACCACGGTCAGAGGATTGTTGAGCTGGCGGGTAACATTGCCAGCAAGCTGCCCAAGACCGGCAAATTTTTCTGCGTCAATTAATTTTTCGAGCATCATGGATTGCCCGCGCGCCGCCTGGATGCGTGCCGCCAATACCTCGACGGGACGCAGGTCCTCGGCACGAACTGGCTCTCTTGGATTGCGGGGCGAGGCAAGGATGATGGCGCCTTCGGTTGTACCGCGGCCGTACATCGGGGTAGCCAAGGCAGCCGTCATGCCCAGGCGTTTCAGGTCGTCGCCTGGCAGCAGCCAGGGGCCCATGTTCAGGTGGAAGGTCTGACTATCCTCCACGGCAGGACTTGCCGTGCCAGGGGCAAGAAAATCCGCCGGAGCAATGCGGCTGGCCAATGCTTCAAATGCACCGAAAGTAGCTTCGTCAAATCCAGCTGCACCAGCCAGGCGGTACTGGCCGGTGTTCTGAAGAAAGAGGATGGCAGCCTTGGCAAATCGGCTGTTTGTCACAATAGTCTGGCAAAGCTGATTTGCCTGGCGATCGAAATCCTCGAGCCGACGGCGGCTCATCGTCAGCCGCGTGTATGCTGCCAGCTCATCGCGTGCCTGACGTTCGCGCTGTTGTGCGGCGGCCTGGGTAGCAAGGTCGTCTTCGAGCTCAAGTACCACCGCTCCTATCGCAATAAGAACAAAGCCAAGCACGGCAATTCGATTGAAAGGAAATACCCACTCAGGAAAAACAGTTGCAATTCGCGCCAAGCCGCCAAGTTGAAGCACAGTAGCCAGCAATCCCGCCGCGGTCAGAACTGTTCCCGGCGACCAGCGTTTAAACACAAAGAACAAGAGAAGTGCCGCTACAAAATTGAGTGCACACTGCGTGAAAATGAGCGGCCACTCTCCTCCGGTGGTCACGCAAAGACTTAGTGCAATGCCGCCAAACACTACGCAAAGGCCGAGGCCAAGCCATGTGGGCATATTGCCCTTGGAGTACCCCCAGAATGCACCTACAAGAAGTGAAAGAGCTCCCAGAGAAGGAAACAGCAGGAATGGTAGCCCGCCAGGCTGCCGACCAGCGAACCCCAGGTGGAGAAGCAAAGCATAGGCGAGAAGTGGAATTGTGAACGGAATGGCATATGGAATACGAACCTTGCCTATCCGAAACCCCAGGGGCGAGAGCGCCGTGAGAAAAAGTGCGGCGCTAATTTGAGCCGAACACTGCCCAAGAGCAGCACTCAGCGGATGCAGTGTGGGATTGCTCAAGTCCCAAGCAGGTCCGGGGAACTGCTGCACCAGCCGAATAAGCGCGAATACCAGTCCAAAGCACCAAAGCAGCGGACGGAGCCGATTGAGATGAAAATAGAAATAGACCAGCGCCGGCAGCAGGATGGCCGTAAGTGCGACCGCCGGAAGCAGGTAATAGTCGTGCATTGCTGCAGCGGGACTCCTCAGACTCGCCTTTATCGACGGCGTTTCCGTGCGCGCCGCCTTCTACCATCGCAGGCTGCACGTTAAGGATTCGCAGAAGATCAGCGAATCTGCTGATTCTGCATCATATAACCAGCCAAGGCGGTCAAGGAGCAAAGTTCTGCAAGGTGCGGTACCTTCCGTAATTACAGTAGGCCACACATAGAGGAGAGTTCAATTTTCAAGTTTTCCCTGTCGGCCTGTCCATGCGTCTAATGTTGTAGTAAAGAATGTAAACCTGTGGAATTCATGGGCTTTAAAGCAAATAGAAAAGCTGCGGCGCAGGAGGTCATTAGAAGTTCAACATGCTGAAACGTCTTTGGTTGGCTACTTTGATCGGTATTTGCACTCTCCAGTTGTCTGCTTTGTCTGCTCAGGACAAAGACAGCTTTACGCCCATGCCACTCGATGCGGGCTTTGGCCCCATGGATACAAGACCGCCGTCCACTCCACCGGATCAGATCATCAAGGAGTTTTCCGCCAAAGAGAGCGAGTACCGCGAAGCGCTCAATCACTACACGTACCGGCGTGCGGCCCGCGTGGAAACAATTGATGACGATGGGAAAGTGGATGGCCAATGGTATGAGGTGGATGACGTGATTTTTGACCCCTCTGGCAGACGCACCGAGAAAGTGGTTTTCGCTCCGCAAAGCACTCTGCAGCGGGTGCAGATGACCCCCTCAGATCTAAGCGACATTCAGCACGGGTATCCCTTTGTGCTCACGACTGAAGATGTACCCGAATACAACATACAGTACGTAGGCAAGCAGAAAGTGGATGAAGTCGATTGTTACGTCTTTGACGTTTCGCCCAAAGAAATTAAGAAAAACAAACGCTACCTTCTTGGACGCATCTGGGTGGACGCGACCGATCTACAAATCGTGGTGACGAACGGGCGGATGGTTCCCGACGACACGCGCAAGGGACATGAGGACCTGCATCCGCCGTTCATGACGTGGCGACAGCAGATTGACGGGCACTACTGGTTTCCTGTGTACACACGAGCCGAGGGGATTCTTCATTTTGCCGGCGGAAGCGGCTACATGGCACAAGACGTGCACATCCGCGACATTATCAAATACACCGACTACAAACGGTTCGGTTCGAGCATAAAGATCATCTACAACGGTGAAGATATCACCAACAATGGCCAGCAGCCGAACCAGAATGGGCAGGCTCCCGCGACTCCAACGCAATCAACTCCGAACAAGCCGCAGCGATAATAGCTCTATGGACTTGACCCTTCGTCTGCTGGAAGGCAATCTCGCTGTCGCGCGGCTGAAAAACGATACTGCGTTACCGGCCTGGCTTGATATGAATTCAAAGCCGCTAGTCTGCGCAATGCGCACGAGCGACGAACTTTCAATCGTGTGTCCGGAAGAAGTGGTTCCAAGTAACGTGCTCAGCGAGAAGGGCTGGCGTGCCTTTCGTATTGTAGGCACCATTGATTTTGCACTGACCGGGGTGCTGGCATCCGTGCTTAATCCGCTTGCCGAAGCGAAGGTGGGTATTTTTGCTCTGTCAACGTTCGACACAGACTACATCCTGGTGCGCGCGGAAAAGCTGGAGCAGGCACGAGCGGTCCTGCAAAAGCAATTTAGGATTGAAGATCGATAGTTCTATATCTTCATCACTCAAGAAGCTGTGATGAAAGGGGCGAGATGCTCGACCACATTTTCCTTACCGTCAGCAATATGGAACGCTCAACAGTCTTCTACAAAAAAGCATTGATGCCTCTTGGTATAGATGAGCATTTTGATTACGACGGAAAGAGTGGCCCTCCCGGCCATCCTGATCTGACTGGATTTGGTAAGAACGGGCGCTTGTATTTGTGGCTGCGTGAAGGTGCAGTCAATTCTCAGACCGTGCATATCGGCTTTGTAGCAGATAGCCGGAAGCAGGTTGAAGCCGCCTATATCACCGCACTTGAAGCCGGAGCTACCGATAATGGAGCGCCTGGAATCCGGCTATATTATGATCCGCGTTACTACGCGGCCAATGTATTTGACCCCGATGGCTACAGCCTTGAGTTTGTCTACAAGAGCTGGCAGCACCCATAGGGGACCCCGGCCGCTGCTAAGGCTTCCTGTCCGGAAATTTTCTTGCCGCTCGTGGCATAGCTGAGATTTCGCACTTACTCTTTGTGCCTCGGCAGAGGTTTTTGAGGCGCCCTGTCTAGTAGAAAAGATATTTCCGCCAGCGATCGTCGCCACGGCCAAGCATGCGCATAATCTGGCGGCTGGTGTGCAGGGAGAAGGCGCGCGGTTCGCGCATCAACGTCATGTCGTCGATCTCATGCAGCAGCCGGTTACCTTTGCGCCGGTTGCAGGCATGACAGCAGGCCACCAAGTTTTCCCACGTGGAATTGCCGCCGCGCGAACGCGGAATGACGTGATCCAAGGTGAGTTCACTGGATGGGAGCACCACACCGCAATACTGGCACGTATTCCGGTCACGCAGCAGAATGTTCTTGCGCGAAAGTGCACGCGTTTGATGCGGAATACGTCGATATTCAAGAAGACGAATGACCGATGGCATGGCAACGCGGCTACGCTGCGCATGTAACATCAGGCCATGCTCTTCCTCGGTGCGTGCAATGCCCTTGAGCACAAGCACGAGAGCGCGCCGTGCGCCACAGATATTGATTGGCTCATACGAGGCATTGAGCACCAGCACTGGCATCTGCAACATCTGGTTGGAATGCGAATGCGTTTGAACGGCTGCATGCTCGGCGGCAAGGGCCGCGGCGCGTGCCGCCGATTTCTGCTTGCGTGCATGTATCATGGCTTTTCCCAGCGACATCTTCGGTCCCCTCGTCAAAAAGATGGTTGGTGTTGTCTTGCCTGCATGCTGTGCGCTGCGGTGAATGGTTGGGGCCGGAACTGCACCGTTGTGGAAGCGCCCAAAGGCGCTCCCGCGAATGAAAGGTTATGAATGCGGCGGCCTGCACGCGCCAGGGTTGCCACCCACACGGACTTTGCTCCAGCTTCTATCAGCACCCTGCTGGCTGCACGCACTGTGGCGCCCGTCGTCAAGATGTCGTCAACAAGCAGTACATCCCGTCCTGCAATTGCCATCGCGCCGTCCACAGCAAATGCCTTACGCAGATTCAGCCGCCGCTCACGACGAGTGAGTCCTGTCTGCGAGTTGGTAGCTCGAACACGCAAGAGGACTCTTGGTGAAATCTCCAGTTTCCATTGAACATGACTCTTCGCAAGCGACTTCAAGGCATGCTCCGCAAGCAGGCGCGTCTGGTTAAAGCCGCGCATACGATAGCGGGAACGATGCAGCGGCACAGGCACAACAAGCATCTCCGCAGGTGCAGCCTCGCGCAATGAAGCAATCGTAACTGCGAGCTTCTCTCCAAGTCCGCGTGCGGCTGCCTGTAGACCGTCGTACTTCAACGCATGGATTGCATCGCGAATGCGTCCATCAAAGTGCCCAAAGGAAACAGCCCGCGTGAATGCGGGAGGCGCCAGCCGGCACGCCCTGCAATGCGTGTGTGCCGAATTCAGTGAGAATAAATCAACTGAGTCGCCGCATTGGACACATGACTGTCCTGTGAGCGGAGTCATCTCCGACCAGCAAGCATCGCAGATTGGCGCAAAGGAAACATGCGGCAGAGGGGAGCCGCAGAGAGTACAGGAATCAGGAAGGAGGATAGTGCCTAAGGCGTCAGCGGTACTTCGCAGCACGCGAACTACTGCGCGCCATCGAGTTACTTCCGATGGCGGAACGTCACTCGCCTGTGAACCGAAGTTCCTGCGGAAGACGCACCCCTATCCCGGGCGGGCAAAGCTTGAGCCGCCCATGCCTCACAGTATACGCACAAGTGCGAGTGCTTTACTACGTGCGCAGATGAATTCCCTATGTAGTTTTTAAACCGGCAGTGAGTACCCATGAAGCCTATAAGCGTGGGATAGGGATTACACCTTATTGAGTTAAACCCGTGGTTGCTGTGGCAAGAACACGAGAACGGGAGTCCCAGTGCGCAGATAAAGATTTACCGAAGCGCATGAGCGGCTTCTCCAGAATTAACCAACTTCCAATGCCGAAGAGCGGCAACAAAAAATAACCGAAGCTACCCCAGGCAGAACGCAGAAAAAGGTTTTGCCAGAGATACAGGCTGTATGAGATTTGGCCAGTGAAGGCTAGATGCTGCCACTGGAGAATACGTCCAGCTAGCGATTGGGGGGCAAGACTCGTGCATGCGAGCAGCAGCGCAATGACTATGTTCTCAGAAAAAGGAACTAGATATTGAAAATGGACAATTTGCCAGGCAAAGATTGGAAGGCAAAGGTAAAACAGTGGCGCGCCGAAACGAACAAACCATTGCTGTACAAAGGGATGCGCCAAAGCGAAAGCAAGCAGACAGCCAACGAGCATGGAATCGGCACGAACTTCTGTACGGAGGTAGTAGAAATCGTGGTTGTAGGCCGACCAATGGATGTACTTGAAAGCTGCGCAAGCAATGGCTGCAAGAGTTGCGAACATCACGGCGTATTTGCGTCCAAGCAAAAGAAGTAACGGTGGCCAAAGAAGGTAAAACTGCTCTTCAATAGAAAGAGACCAAAAATGCAGTGTTGCACTACTGGAAGGAATTTCAGCCGGGTGCAGGTAGTTCCGAAAGAAAAACAGGCATGCCCATAGATCGCTGCCAATTGTATTGAGATGTGTAAGGTAACCCAAAAACACCAAACAGGCAAGATAGGCCCACGCCGCAGGCATAAGGCGGAAAAAGCGGCGCACATAAAAGCTGCGCAGGTTGATGCGGTCTTCAAGAAGCAGGCGGCTAGTAATGAGGTAGCCGCTAAGCACGAAGAAAATGGTGACGCCATGAGTGCCGAGGAACATCCAGGGTTGGCCTGCAATTGGGTGGTGGAGCATTCCGGCCTGGAAATGTGTAAGGATCACCATTAGGATGGCAATGCCGCGCCAGCCGTCGAGAGTCGGTATGCGGTCTCCGGACTGGTTCATCGCGTAATAGTACCACTCATATCGAAGTATAAAGAGCTACTTGTACAACGCTGACATCCGGAAATTGTGCACTCCCGGACTAGCCGGAGTATCGTTGCGCTGCGTTACACTTTCGCGAAGAGGAGTACAGTCTTTGTTGATTCGCAGGTGGTTCCGCGGCGGCCTTATCACTCTCACCATTATTTCCGTTCATGTGTTTGCGCAGCAGCCTGCGTCCCGGCCTCAGCAGAGCAGCATGAGCGGCGGAATTGCTGCAGGTGTGGCTGCCCCTGCCCAGTATGACGAGCAGAAACGCCCCATTACCGCAGGTGGGTTTGTCGATAAAGGACCAGTCATTTTTGAGGACATCACCAAAAAGGCAGGCCTATCTGGCTGGATCCACAAGATGGGTGTGCCCAAAAAGGATTTCATCGTTGAGACCAACGGTTCCGGTGTTTGCCTTATCGACTACAACAATGATGGCTGGCTCGATATTTATCTCGTAAACGGGTCAACCTTGAACGCCCTCGACGGTAAAGAGCCTACCCCCAAGGCAGCTCTGTTCCGCAACAATCACGATGGCACGTTTACCGACGTGAGTGAGCAGGCCGGCGTATCCAATGAGCGGTGGGGCTACGGATGCTCGGTGGCCGACTACGATAACGACGGCTGGCCCGACCTGTATGTGGGCAACTACGGCAAGAATCGCCTCTACCACAACAATCACGATGGCACGTTTACCGATGTGGCAGAGAAAGCTGGTGTTGCCGTGGACAATTGGACGCCTGGTTCCGCTTGGGGCGACTATGACGGCGACGGCAAGCTTGATCTCTTCGTTACCGGCTATGTGCATTTCGACCGCAATAATCTACCCATCGCGGGCACTAAAGCGGTGGGCTATGCCACATGTCTCTACCGCGGAGCTAATGTCAATTGCGGCCCGCGAGGTTTGCAGGGCGAACCCAACCATCTCTTCCACAACAACGGCGATGGCACTTTCACCGATGTGACAGTCAAAGCAGGCGTTGAAGACAAAGACAAGTACTACAGCTTTACGCCAATCTTCGTGGACATCAACGGCGACGGCAAGCCAGATTTGATTGTCGGTAATGACTCTGAACCCAATTATCTCTATATCAATAAAGGCGATGGCACCTTTGACGACCAGAGCTACCTCTCCGGCTTCGCTCTCAATAAGGATGGACGAGAAATCGCATCCATGGGTATTGCAACCGGCGACTATGAAAATAATGGCCTCATCGATTTCTTCATCACCGACTTTGGCGATGACTATAAAGTGCTCTTCCATAATGACGGCGATGTGAGTTTCACCGATGTAAGCTACAAAGCCGGGATAGCACAAACCACTATTCCTTTTGTTGGGTGGGGCGACGCCTTCATGGACTACGACAACGATGGCTGGCTTGACCTTTTCATGGCGAACGGACACGTGTATCCGCAAGTGGACGAGCACGACTGGGGCACCACGTTCGCCGAGCGGCCACTCCTGTTCCACAACATCCCAGACGGTCCCAAGAATCGCAAATTCGAGTACATCAAGCCCGTCGTGGGAACAGGACTGGCTGCCGTGATTCCGGCACGCGGCGCAGCATTTGGTGATCTCTTCAACGACGGCAAAATTGATGTAGTCATCAACCCAGTCGACGGTCCGCCGGTATTGTTGCGGAACGTGAATGCCGATCACCATAACTGGGTCGAACTGAAGCTTGTGGGCGGAACCGATCCGAAGACGGGCAAGAAGAGCCCACTCGACGCCACATGCGCAACTGTTTTCCTCACAGCGAATGGCATGCGCCAACGCCAAGACGTTTTGGCCAGCGGAAGTTATATTTCGGCCAATGATCGCCGTCTGCACTTCGGCTTGGGCGATGCTACCGATGCAGGTACAGCGGAGATCCACTGGCCCTCCGGACAGAAAGAGACCATCAAACTCCCCGCAGTAGATCGTATCTATACCATCGAAGAGGGTAAGGGCATCACAGGTGCTTTATGCAATGGCAAGCCATGCACAGACGCGAAGGCATCTGCGAAATAACGAGGGCATGAAACACAACGGGCTTCCGATTCGAATGAACCGGAAGCCCGTATTCCCTGCCGGCAGGGTCGGAAGCGGGCGTGCGCGCTCTTTAGAAAACGCCCGCGAGAAAAACTTCAGACGACAAGCCCTTCTCCATCTTCACGCCACATTTTGCCAGCACAACTGGTGACAATGTGAGCACCGGGCTATGCGAACCTGCAAGCACCTTATATACAACTCCATTGCGCGTAGCGGCGGCAAAGGCCGAAGCTCCCTGCGCACCCAGAACCAGCAGTTCTGCCTGTTGTGCGCGACTCTGAAAGAGCAACTCCTCGGTTGGATCGCCTTGCACTACGATGGCCTGCACTTCGATTTTTTCGCGCAATTCACCCGGAATCAAAAGCAACAGATCATGCTCGATCTGGCCTACAGTACGATCAGCGAGCGCCTCCTCGCGCTCCTGAGGAACAATCACATGCTGCAGAATCAGGCGAGCATGTTCTCTGAGCGCCAGCTCAGCCGCAAACTTCGCAAGCGTAGAGCTTGTCTCTTCAAGGCTTACTGCGCAAAGAATAGTGCGAGTTTCAAAATTGCGATAACCGCCATCAACGGTCTCCGGCCCCACAATGAACACTGGAACAGTAGCGTTGCGCAACACGCTCTCCGCAACTGACCCAACGAGCAGCTTTCCGATTCGGCCTGGAGAATGCGTCCCCATCACAATTCGGTCAACGTTGTGTTCCACTGTGAACTTTAGAATCTGATCGGCAGGAAGCCCTGGTCGAACGGCAATTGCGCAACTTACGCCCTGAGAGCGCACACGCTCGGCCAGAGGCTCAAGATGTGCGGTCTCAACACGCGCCGCTGCCTCAAAATCGTAGTAACGCACGCCAGTTGCATCCGAACCTGTAAGCACAAGCGTGTCATAGGCGTGCAGCAAAATAAGATGTGCATTGAATTGCTTCGCTTGCGCAACGGCAAAACGGAAAACTCGCTCATCGGTCGGAATTTCCGTCGCGAACAGAATGGTGGAGGGATTGCTCCACTCAGCCTTGGTAGTAACGGCCATGGGAACCTCCTTTTCGAAACCCTCTATGTTAGACGCATGACAACTGGACTGCGGTGTGCGGTATTACAAACACAGGTGATTTAAATCACTCTGCATTCCGCGCATGGTCAACAAACGAAAATCATGCCTGAAGAGGCGTTGCAAATGTCTGGAGCAAAGATGCCAGACGGGACTCCCATTGCTGCGGATTGTGCGCCAGTTTTGGCCATTTGTCCAGCAAAACTCATGCCAACCGTCCCGCTCAAAGCGCTTTGAACACGGACCGTGATCGGAATCACAGATTTGCATATGCGGGTAATGGTCTGCTGAACAGGTAGCACGGGAGGTCCCATGCAACCAATGCATCAGATACCCGCACGAGGCGGGATCGATTACGACGAAAAGCCTTTTCTGGCCATCTGGGAAGTCACGCAGTCCTGTGATCTGGCCTGTAAGCACTGCCGTGCGGCCGCACAACCTATTGCCCACCCAGATGAGTTGACCACTGAGGAGAGCAAGGCACTTATTGATCAGATTGCGGAGATGCATGTGCCCATTTTTGTGTTTACCGGCGGTGACCCGCTGAAACGCAAAGATCTGTTCGAGTTGATTCGCTATGCCTCCGAACAGGGTGTAAAGGTGGCCGTAACGCCTAGCGCAACGCCTCTGCTCACGCGCGAAGCAATCTTCAAAATGAAAGAAGCCGGCTTGGTGCGGCTGGGCATCTCGCTTGATGGCTCCTGCCCTGAGATTCACGACGCATTTCGTGGACTGCCAGGCGCCTGGGCACGCACAATCCAGGCCATTGAGTGGGCCAACGAGGCTGGCATTCCCATCCAGGTACACACCACCATCAGCCGCCATAACGCGCATGATCTCGATAATCTTTGTGCGCTGTTCGAGAAGCAGAAAATTGTGATGTGGAATGTTTTCTTCCTCGTTCCGGTAGGACGAGGCCAGTTGGGCGACCTGCTGAGCGGCGAGGAATTCGAACAGGTCTTCGGCAAGATTTATGAGCTGTCGCAGCGCGTGAACTTCCAGATAAAAACCACCGAGGCCATGCACTACCGCCGCTATCTACTGCAACACAATCTCGAAGAGCGCCGCATGGGCCATGGACATCCGGGTGGCCATCCGCATGCCGCAGAGTACGAACCAGGCACACCGCAGGCTGACGCACAGACACGCAACCATGGTTGGGCCACAAGGCGCGTCAATGACGGCAAGGGCTTCATGTTTATTTCGCATGTCGGCAACGTGTATCCCAGCGGCTTCCTGCCGATACACGCTGGCAATATCAGACAGGCTCCGCTTGCGGAGATTTATCGTGAAGCCCCCATCTTCAAGGCACTGCGCGATACGAGCCGGTTGGAAGGCAAGTGCGGCGCATGCGAATTTAAGGAAATCTGCGGTGGATCACGGGCGCGTGCGTACGCACTCACCGGAGATCCGCTGGCGCAGGAACCATGCTGCATCTACCAGCCGAAGAACTGGGACCCCGAACTCGAAGCACAGGCTCGCGGATTCAATCAAATGCAGCATGTGGGAGAACTGGTGACGCTATAAACGCAATACATATAGAAAGTAAAGGACCGGGGATTTCTCCCCGGTCCTTTTAATTGGATATGAACTCCATTTGATTTCTGTGGAAACAGCAAAACACTTCGTTGGGGAATGACAGAGGACACGGAAGAGAGATTGAGACTGGGGTGATACGGCTGCATGATGCACATCGATGCACTTGGAACAGATCAAATTGTATTCGAGCTAAAGAACACTCACGCACAACTCAAAACGCATTCTATCCAAATCAAGAATCCGCATTTCATTCTCGGCGACTGGATTGACTTTCTATTCGAAAGACAGCGAAAAATTAGCCTCCCTCGCATCTTCTCTTTCTTTAGCAGGCTTCCGGGAAATCTCCCACTATAAGCGTCTTGCCGGAGGGAATGCGGGTTGGCGGTAACCAGACAAACCGGCTCCTCGATCCCAACTCATTGCATTATTCGTTCCTCAATGAGCCGTACCAGCGTCCGCCTTCCCCTTGAACCGGGAATACACAAATACCATGTAGCCCACCGCGAGAATCATGCCGAATGTCCACCACGCCAGGCCCACCGACAACGTGTGTGGTCCGCTTAGCGCACGTGTAAGCGTGATATTGTTCTGCGCTCCAGTTGTCGCAGGCAGCAGCACCGGATACACCCCCCAGCATGCACCGGCCAGCATGAAGAACAGATAGAACGATGAAGCAAGAAATGCCTTCACAGCCTTGCCCGTGCGATTCCACTGCCACATAAGAAAGAGCGTGACAATGACGCCTACAGGCACCACATACGAAACCGGATAAGTGTTGTAGTTGTACAGGCTCTCCGGGCGAACGGCAATAGTTGCAATCAGGCTGATGACAGTGAGAGCGATCAGCCCTATCCAGAGC
Organism: Occallatibacter sp.; assembly: GCA_035550015.1. GTDB lineage: Bacteria > Acidobacteriota > Terriglobia > Terriglobales > Acidobacteriaceae > Telmatobacter. The sequence continues at coordinate 16,572 of DASZRJ010000043.1, forward strand.
GGCGTAACCAGCTTACGTGCGCGCTGCTCCAGATCACCCGAAACTTTGATGGTGAGCCAGAGCGCTCCATGCAGGGTTAGAGCCACAAGCGCGACCAATCCGCCGATAACCGTGTACCAGTCAAGAATGCCAGGATGTACGCCTGGTTGCCAGTTGGTCCACAGTGGCAGGAAGAAGTAGCCGTCTGCGTTTAGCGGAACACCACGCAGAACGTTGGCCAGAGCCGCGCCATAAAAGATGGCCAACAACGCACTGGCAAAACCGAATACACCGTCGAGCAGTGAGCGCCACACACCCACGTCGATGTGATTGCGCAGCTCAAGCGAGATGCCGCGCAGAATCAGCAGCCACAACACAATCATCAGCGGCAGATAGAAGCCCGAAAACGCTGACGCGTAGAGCAGCGGGAAAGCAAAGTAGAGTGTGCCGCCACCAGCCAGCAGCCATACTTCATTGCCATCCCACACGGGTCCAATCGAGCTTAGCGTGGCACGGCGCTCGGACTCGTTGCGCACGAGGAACAGATGAAGCACGCCGACGCCGAGATCGAAGCCATCAAAAACGACATATCCGACGATCATTACGGCTACCAGCCAGAACCAAAGAAAACCCATCATCGTAAAACTCCTTGTGCGAGCAACGTGCGATAGTAATTAATCGGCATTCGCAGCAACATTTTTGGTTCGTTTCTCATGGCTGTTGTTTCTCAGGCCCGCTACTAATCTCGCGGTAAACCAGAACCGTGAACAACAGGCCCAGCAAGGCATACAGTCCCATAAATCCAAGCAACGTAAACAGGCCATTTCCAGCTGAGACGTTTGCCGAAAAACCTTCGCTCGTGCGCATGAGTCCATAGATCAGCCATGGCTGCCGGCCGATTTCTGCAGTCATCCAACCTGCGGTGTTCGCGATATATGGCAGCGGAAAGCTGATCAAGAGCAGCCACAAAAGCCAGCGCGTTTGATAAAGCTTCCCTCTCCAAAGCATGAACCCTGCGCCAATCATCAGCAGGACAAAGTATGTCCCAAGGCCGGCCATGATGTGGTAAGCGTAATAAAGCAGGGGCAGGGTCGTCGGCCATTCGTCGCGTGGGAACTGGTCGAGACCTTTCACTTCCGCCTTGGTCGTGCCGTAGATCAAGTAACTCAGCACGTCGTTCACCACAATTGGATTGTCGATTTCTCCAGTCTCCTCGTTTGGCTGTCCCATCAGCACAATGCCTGCACCTGTTTCTGTCTTAAATAGGCCTTCCATGGCGGCAATGGCTGCCGGTTGATGCCTAGCCACATATTTGCCATGCAGGTCGCCGGTAGGAAAGATGATCAGGATGCAGGAGATAAGCCCGGCAATTACGCCCACCTTCAGGAAGATCCGTCCAAAATTGGCGTTACGTCCGTCGAGCAGGTAAAACGCGCCGACAGCCGCCATCACAAAGCTGCCCGTCACTACGGCGCCGGTCATATTGTGTGCGTACTGCAGCAGCGCCCACGGATTAAGCAGCAACTGCCAGAAACTGAGTACTTCAAAGCGACCATCGGGCAGGCGGCTGTAAGCCACTGGATGCTGCATCCAGGCATCGGTAACAATGATGAAGAAGCCAGAGATCCACGAACCAAGCCAAACCATCACTGCAGAAAACCAGTGCAGTCTCTTTGAAAGCCGCTTATCGCCGTAGAGAAATAGCCCAAGAAATGCGGACTCCAGAAAGAAGCTGAAGACACCTTCCATTGCCAGGGGTTGGCCGATGACTCCGCCGGAGAGTTGCGAGAAATGCGCCCAGTTGGTGCCGAATTCGAACTCCATCGGAATTCCTGTGACAACACCGAAAACGAAATTAATGCCGAATATCTTTCCCCAAAAGCGGGCGGCTTTATCCCACTGTTCGTCACCCGAACGAAGAGCAACTGTCTTGAGCACAACAATGAGAAGCGCCAGCCCCATCGTCAATTGCGGAAAGAGATAGTGGAAAGTAACAGTGAAGGCAAAGTGCAACCGGTGAATCAACTCAGCTGTCATGAACGACTCTCCTGGTGCGGTGCGTATCCAGGCAGCGCACTGCGACTAAATTCCCCGTGCAATCGACCCCAGTGGCACTGGTGATTAGGTCTGGAACCTCGCTCAGCCGCGCGAACCTATTTGTATCGTTTGACCACCTGGGGGCGAAGTGATTTTAATCACTTTGGCCATTGGCCCGAACAGTCCATTCTAGGACTAGCAGACAGTCTCCGTAGCCAGCAGATGGTACGCTCAACCTCGAAGGGATTGCGTTAAGAGCGCTGGCGCGGACGACGGAGCAAACGATGCGAATTGCGATTATCGGCGGTGGCATTGCGGGAATGGCAGCAGCCTACGAGCTTGAGCTCGCCAGGAGCAGTGGCGCAACCGTGCAATATTCACTTCTTGAAGCAGGCAGCCGACTTGGTGGAGTGCTCTCAAGCGAACAAGTGAATGGACTGGTAATAGAACACGGACCCGACTCATTTCTGACTGAAAAGCCTGCCGCTGCCGAACTTTGCCGCGAAATTGGGCTCAGCGAAGAGTTAATCCCGTCGAATGACGCTGAACGCCAGACTTGCATTGTGGTAAACAACCGGCTGATCCCTCTGCCAGACGGCCTGATGTTTCTCATCCCCACCAAGCTGATTCCAACGGCGCTCACGCCACTTTTCAGTCTGAAGACAAAACTGCGCATGGCGCTGGAGCTTCTTCATCCGCCGCGGCCAAGTGAGGACGATGAGTCGGTAGCAGCACTCGTTGAACGCCACTTTGGTGAAGAAGTAGTGGACAGGCTTGCCGACCCACTCCTCTCCGGTATTTATGGAGGCGACGCACGCCATCTCAGCGCACGCACCGTATTGCCCAAAATGGTGGAGATGGAGACGATGTACGGCTCCATGACACGTGGCATGCTGGCGGCACACCGTGCCATGCGCAAACGCATGGCCGCGCAAAAAGCAACCCCAACGGTGAATGACAAGCGGCAAAATCCGCGTGGCATTTTCACTACGTTACGTGGGGGACTGCAGCAAATGGTCGACACGCTGGAACAGCGGATCGACCCCTCATGCGTGCGCTTGAATACTCCCGTCACAAAACTTGCATACGAAAACGGCAGTTGGCGTGTGGCGGCTGGAGAGACCAGCGAACTCTACGATGCAGTCATTCTGGCCACACCGGCATGGGTTGCGGGCGCCATGCTTAAAGGTGTCGACATCGATCTTGGCGACGAACTAAGCATCATCCCCTATTCGTCCTCGATCACCGTCAATCTTGTTTACGACGAAAAGGAAATCGGTCCACTCCCTAAAGGCTTCGGCTTTCTTGTCCCACAGAGCGAAAAGCGTGCCATGCTGGCCTGCACCTTTGTGCACCGCAAATTTGTACGCGAAACAGCATCGGGCAAAGCAGTGCTGCGTGCCTTCCTAGGCGGCATGCGCAAAGAAGCCATGCTCGACGAATCCGACGAATCGCTCGTAGCAACCGTACGGCGCGAACTCGAAGAGATTCTCGGCAAACATATTGTCGGGCAGCATATGCAGCCGGAACGTGTCCACGTAGCGCGATGGCGGCGTGCTATGGCGCAGTACTCGGTGGGGCATAAAGACCGCGTGCAATGGATTCGCAAAAGAGCCGCGACATTTGGCGGCCTTAAACTCGCTGGCAATGCCTATGACGGCATTGGCATTTCCGACTGCATTCGGCTTGGGCGCATGGCCGTCCGAGAGCTTATCGCCGAGTGCGCTCGACAAAGTAATCCAGTGGAAGACATACAAACTCAACAGCATCAGGCCAGTTGAGACACATGACGGTCTCCGGCAACTTCGACTATTTGCTGGTCTGTGAATTGAAAATGGACGAACTTCCGGGCACTAGATTGGGATCGCATTTTCCAAATCGGGTGCGTGTTCCTGCTCTTCCTCAGCCAAGGCACAACTGAGCTGCGCGACCACCTCGGACGCGGGGACGGGCCGTCCATATAGCCAGCCTTGCGCGTGCATTGCCTCTGTCGAGTTACGCATGAAGTATTCGGCTTGTTCGGGCGTTTCGATGCCCTCTACCGTCACTTGCAGGTTGAGTTGTCGTGCCATGCTCAAAATCTGCGGAAGAATAGTCACGGTCACGGCCTCGGTCCCAATAGCGCGCACGAAGGCACGGTCGATCTTGATACCGCTCACGTTTAGCTCGTAGAGATAGGACAGGCTCGAGAAGCCAGTTCCAAAGTCGTCAATGTGCACGATGTGGCCATTTTCGCGTAGACGAAGAATCGTCTTCTTGGCGGCATCCTGACGTGCTGTAAAGCTCTCTGTAATCTCAATGCCGAGTCTTGATGCCGGAACCTGGGCTTGCTTCAGAGCACTTTCAAGCATGGGCACAAAATCCGGATCAGCCAGGTCCGCAGCAGCGATATTAATGTTCACGTGAAAATCCGAACGCTCGCGAAGAGTAGGCCCAAAGTCGCGAAATACACGGCGCAACACGAGCTTGGTAATTTCGCCCACAAAGCCCCGTTCCTCTGCAATTCGCACAAATACATCGGGAGGAACGGCTAGATTTCCATCGTCATTCCAGCGCACCAGCGCTTCGGCGCCCACAACACGGCCGGAAAACAGGTCAACGACCGGCTGGTAAACCACACCCAACTCATCCCTGCGAATTGCGCGCAGCAGTTGTTTCTCGATGCCCTTGTTTCTTCGATACAGGATCGGACAGACGATGCCAAACAAGCATCCGGCAAGAGCGCCCGAGAGAATGAAGCCGGCAAATTCGAAGCGATTCGCGCCCAATGCTTCGGCAACTGTTGTGTACGACGAAAGACAAACCACACCGTCCTTCGAGCAGTGCGTTGCATAGAGCCGATTATCGTAGTACGCCTTTCCCTCATGCAGTAGTTCAATTCCAGGCGTTGGAGACTCCTCACCCGCCAGCCTTCCCGCGTGACGTGATACCCGGTCCATATCTGTCACCGTAAAGTGCATCCAGCTCGGCGAGTCGATGTGCATGTTGTATGGGTTGTAAATAACAAACGAGTCCCCTTTGCGGACTGCTATCACTGTTTTGCCATGGACTAGGAAAGGAGGCAGGTCTTGATAGATCGCCGTTCCGTCGCGTTGCAAATAGCTTGGCTTAGCATGGACCATCTTGCCCTGCGCCACACCCAGCAGGGTGGAGCACACTACGCTGTCGCCATTCATGCGACCGGCTTCCTTCAGGAAGTGTGAATGAAAGACAAGTTCGCGGAATGAGGCGATCTCCGCAGGCGAACAGAAGGCATACTTGGACGCATTCATCCGGTTCAACACGTCACGAGATTCTTCCGTGGAAACGTCACCAGCAAGAGCTAGCTTGGTCGCGGTAGATTCCAGCCGCTTTGAAACTTGATGAAAGATGACCTCACGCCCCAACAGACAGCCCAGCACCGCACCGCAGGCTGCACCCACGATCACTGCCACCACCGGCAGAGTTACGCGTTGGCGTATCGTTTTCATCCGTTCAATACATAGAAATTTTCTAATGATTCAAATTCGCTCACAAGACACGTTTGGGGTATACGGGTTGCACGTCCGGACTATGCCTTTGGCAGGTTGGGCCATGAAAATCCACGCATATATCTGTCAAAGGACGGAGTTACCAACGCCCCCTACATTGAAATTCGCGGCATTTGGGCGTATCTTTAGAGGTGCAGACGAGTTTGTCCGGCAGCAGGCACCGAGAGCTGGCGGAGAGATGAGTGGGCTGATTGCCCACTTTTTGTTTGGGGCAAAGATTTGGCTTTAAACAGTTGAAAAGACTCGGTGAAATTACTTTTTTAGGGCGCAATGGCAGCAGGTTTGGATGCAATCCGCTCGGCGGCTGAAAGGGTCGCAGCATCGCACGGGCTCGACGTCGTCGAAGTGGAGTTGACGGGGCCTGCGAAAGACCGCATCCTCCGTATCTCATTGGAAAGAAACGCCGAAGGACGCGCCCAATTGCAGGCGGAGCTGGCGGCAGGTACCGAAGGATTGCCGGAACGTCTGGTTGAGGGGAAGTTGAGCGCGCAACAGCTCAGCGGCATTACCCATGAAGATTGCGCCGCATTCAGCAGGGACTTCGGCGTGCTCCTGGATGTGGAAGATCTGGTACCCGGCGGAGAGTACACGCTGGAAGCCAGTTCTCCGGGTTTGGACCGTAAATTGCGCACTGCAGAAGATTTTGCCCGGTTCGCAGGGTGCTTGGTCAAAGTACAGACGTTTGAGCCGGTTCGTAACAACCGGCATTGGCAGGGCCGGTTAGGCCAACCCCTCGCAGAAGGAATCACACTGGACCTGGATGCGGTCCGGCAAAACAGCAAGAGCCGGAAAACCGGGCTGAACTCGGTTGAGATTGCGCTGACCAACGTTGAAAAGGCGCAACTGATTCCGGAAATTTGAAATTCAACATGCGGCAGCGCGGTGGAGGGAACATGTCACCGGGCGGCAGCAAATAAGAGAGTTCGTAACGTATGTCCAGCGCTTTGTACCAAAGTATCGAAATGCTCAGCCGTGAGAAAGGCATCGAGCCAGATATCGTCGTCGGCGCGGTGGAGGAAGCCATCGCCCTTGCCACGCGCAAGTACTACAAGACACAGGAAAACATGCGCGGGGAGCTAAACAGAGACACTGGCGAGATTACGGCATACGTGTATAAGACGGTCGTTGCCGACGAGGAGCAGGTGGAAGACCCCGTCAACCAGATCACTCTGGCCGAAGCCAGCCAGCTAGCTCCGGGTGTGGAAGTGGGCAGCGAGATCCGCATGTACCGTGATACAAGCCCGCTCGGCCGTATCGCCGCGCAGTTGGCCAAGCAGGTCATCTTCCAGAAGGTACGCGAGGCCGAACGCGACACGGTTTTCCAGGAGTACGCACATCGCGAAAAGGAAGTACTAAACGCGACAGTCAAACGCATAGAAGGCCAGGACATCATCTTCGATCTCGGCAAGGCCGAAGCACGCTGTCCACGCCGTGAACAGTCGCGTCTGGAGCAGTTCACCGTGGGCGAACGCGTCCGCGTGGTGCTCATCAAGGTTGACCGTGCTGCTAAGGGCCCGCAGGTCATTGTCAGCCGTGCAGCGCCAGAGCTTGTCCAGAACCTCTTCCAGAGCGAAGTTCCGGAAATTTACGACAATACAGTCGTGATTCGCGCTATTGCACGCGAGGCAGGCGAGCGTACCAAAATTGCCGTTCAGTCGCGAGACAAGGACGTTGATCCGGTTGGCGCCTGCGTGGGCATGAAGGGTATGCGTGTGCAATCCATCATTCGCGAACTGCGCGGCGAGAAGATCGACATCATTGAGTTCTCTGAAGAGATCACAACTTTTGCTGAAAAGGCTTTGCAACCGGCTAAAGTCAGCCGTGTCTCCATCACAGATCTCACGGAGAAACAGCTTGAAGTCATCGTCGACGACACACAGCTCTCTCTCGCCATTGGCAAGAAGGGTCAGAACGTGCGTCTGGCGGCAAAACTGTTGGGCTGGAAAATTGACATCAAGAGCGAAGAGGAGAAACGTCAGGAAGTCGAGCAGCAGATGCAGGCGCTCTCTGGTGGACCGACTACTCCCATCGAGCAGGTTACGGAACTGGGTGAGTCCATCATTCAAAAGCTCGTCGCCGCCGGTGTCACCACGGTCGAAGGCCTGGCTGACATGACGCCTGAACAGCTTGAAGAGATTCCGGGCATTGGCGAAAAGACGCTTGAGAAGATCTCCGTTGCCGTACGCCACTACTTTGGCCACTATGCGGAAGGCGAAGTGGCACCGGCCGCAGCCGAAGGCAGCGCTGAGGTGGCAACACCCGATGCGGCCGTTGGAACCGCCGAAGCAGAGCTGGAGAATGCGCAAGACGTATTTCGCGAAGCTGAACAGGTCTCAGAGGCTCAGGCAGTGGAAGCTGGGGAGAACTCCGAAGGAGAAGTCTCAGCAGAAGCAACAGGCGAGAGCCTGACTGCCGCCGAATTGGCTATTGAAGACGCACCCTCAGCCAGCGAGACCGAAGAATCCGAAGACGAAGGAAAGATTGAAGAGGACGGCGCATAAGATGCGCCGGACGAACGACACGAATCGGGTGATAATGAAAGTCCCCGGCAACAAAAGATGCCATGAGGTCGATATGAGCAGCTAGCGGCTTTAGGCACCAGACACTTGAAAAGAGGCGGATGAGTAAGATTCGAATCAACGATCTTGCGCGTGAAATGGAGGTCAAGAGCCGGCAGGTTCTTGACGTGCTGGCGGAGCTTGGCCTGGGAACAGGAAAGACCCACTCCAGTTCACTCGAAGAGCATGAAGCGGACAAAGTGCGCGCGCATTTCAACCGTGGTCGCTCGGCGGACAAATCAGGCGGAGCAGCCGCGCGCGGCGGCCAGGGTGCAGTAACTCCCAAGATCGACCTCTCGCACGTATCCAAGCCAGGTGACGTGATGAAGGCCATACTCGCTCGCAAGCAGGAAGCAGAAGCGGCGACAAAAAAGACTCCGGCCGCACCTCGCGCAGCAACCACAGTGGTAAGGCCTGCAGCCAAAGCCCCAGTCGCTCCTCCGGCCATACCTCCGGCTGCGCCTGCCAAGCCAGAGCCGCGCAAAATTGTTCCTCAAGCGCGCCAGGCTCCCAATATTATTGCCAATCCCCCGGCCACGCCTGCCATCGCTTCTCGTCCACCGTCTGGCCCTGTCGTAGCAAAGGCTCCCGCAGGAGCGGTGGTGCCTGCACGCCCGGCCGTCGTTGTAGCGCCTCCTCCAGGCGCGGTTGTAGTCAAGCCTCCAGTGGCGCAGCCCGTCAAGCAGGCAGAAGCTCCTGCGCCTGCAAAGCCGGTTGCTCCGGAAGAGCCCGCAGCTCCTCCCCCTGCACCGGTGTCCAAGGCTCCTGAAACACCCGCTACACCTGTTGCGGCTGCACCTGCAGTTCCTGAAGCTGCCGCTCCCGCCGCCAGCGCACCAGCCGCAGCAACTCCTGCTCCGCCTGCGCCTCCGGCTCGCCGTGTCGTTATGCCGCAAACAGGGCCTCGCCCGGTCTACAAGGCGCCGCCACAGCCGCCAGGCGCACCACCCGTGGGTGGAATTCAGCGTGGCAAACCAATTTTCGACCGGCGCCCCATATCCCCCGGCGGCTTCCAGAACCGGACGCCTGGTGGCCAGGGTCAATACCCAAGCGGTCCACGCCCCAAGCATCCCACACGTTCCGCTCCAGGTGGCTTTGCCGGTGGTCCAGGCGGGCGTCCCGGAACGGGCGGACGCCCGGGCTTTGGTGGGCCACGTCCAGGTGGCGGCTTTGGGCCTCGGCCGGGCTTCGGTGGCGGTCCCGGTGCTGTTCCACCGCCTCCGGGTGAGGCGCCGCGTTCGCAGCGCGGAGCAAAGGGCCGTGGACGCGGTCAGCAGCAGTATCCGAAGACCAAGGAAGGTCCGATGAAGGGTTTTGTGCCACCGCCGCGGTTTGGCGGGGCACAGATGGGCATGGAACCGCAGCCCATTACACGCGAAATCACTGTAACCGAAGGTATTAGCGTGAAGGATCTGGCCGAAAAGCTCGAAATTCGCGCCAAGGATCTGATCGCAACACTACTGATGCGCGGTGTTTTTGTCACCGTGAACCAGTCACTGGATGCTGAGATGGTGAAAGATGTGGCCTCGCGCTTCGGCGTTGGCGCCAACGTCATCAGCTACGAAGAAGAGCTCGAAAACCAGGCCATCGAAGACGTTCTCGACACTGAGAACATCGATGTGGTTGAAGTTCCGCGTGCTCCCGTGGTCACAGTGATGGGCCACGTCGACCACGGCAAAACTTCACTTCTCGACGCTATTCGCGAAACCGACGTCGCCGCAGGCGAAGCTGGTGGCATCACCCAACACATCGGTGCCTACAAGGTGAAGTTCAGCAAGGAAGGCTCTCCTGCTTCGGGCCGCGAAATCGTCTTTCTCGACACACCCGGCCATGAAGCCTTTACCCGCATGCGTGCACGCGGCGCCAAAGTCACGGACCTTGTCGTCATCGTCGTAGCAGCCGACGATGGCGTCATGCCACAGACCCTGGAAGCAGTGGACCATGCAAGGGCAGCCGGCGTACCCATCATCGTAGCGGTAAACAAAATCGATAAGCCGGAGGCGAATCCTGACCGCGTGAAGAAGACACTCGCGGATCGTGGTTTGACTCCCGACGATTGGGGCGGCGACACCTATTACGTCAACGTTTCAGCAAAGAAGCGCATCAATCTCGATGGGCTGCTCGAAATGATCTGTCTCGTCTCTGACATCAAGGCGCCCAAGGCCACCCCCGGCCGTAAAGCCATCGGTTCGGTTATCGAAGCCAAGCTCGACCGCGGCCGCGGCTCTGTCGCTACCGTGCTCGTGCAGGACGGCACGCTGCACCTGAACGATAGCTATATCGTTGGCAACACCTTCGGCAAAGTCCGAGCCATGTTCGACGATCGTGGACGCGCGTTGCAAGAGGCCGGCCCCTCGACTCCTGTCGAAGTGCTCGGTCTTGAAGCTCTGCCAGATGCAGGCGACACATTCCTCGTTGTAGCCGACCGTGACAAGGCAAAGGGCATTGCGCAATACCGCAAGATGAAGGAGCGCGAGGCACAGTTGGCCAAGAGCTCTCGCGTTACGCTCGAAGGACTCAGCGAACAGATTCGCCAGCAGGGTGTCAAAGATCTGGCCATCATCCTCAAGGGCGATGTCACCGGCTCGGTCGAAGTACTGGCCGACTCGCTGGTCAAGATGTCCACCGAAAAGGTACGCGTCAAGGTGCTGCACTCCGGTGTTGGCTCCATCACGGAAAGCGACGTGCTGCTCGCGGCCGCGTCCAATGCCATCGTCATCGGCTTCAACGTGCGCCCCGAGCGCAAGGCAGCCGAACTGGCACAGCAGGAAGACGTGGACATCCGCCTGCACTCGATCATTTACGAGTTGCAGGACGAAATGCGCCTCGCCATGATGGGACTGCTCGAACCCACGTTCAAGGAAAACTACGTGGGCCGCGCGGAAGTGCTCAACATCTTCAAGATTCCGAAGGTGGGCACTATCGCCGGCTGCAAGGTACAGGATGGTGTCATCCGCCGAGACTCTGACATCAAGGTGATGCGCGACGGCGAGCAGATATTCAAAGGCAAGGTGGGCTCGCTCAAGCGTTTCAAAGACGATGCCAAGGAAGTCACCAATGGCATGGAATGCGGTATCGGCATCCAAGGTTTCGGTGACCTCAAAGAAGGTGACGTCCTCGAAGCCTTCACAATGGAAAAGATGGCTGCCGACCTCGGTGCACTCACAACCGCCAAGGCGTAATCATCGATTCACCTCAACGTTTAGGCCCGTGGTTCACCACGGGCCTTTGCTTCTTTCAGAGCGCCCACAGAAATTAGTATTTATATATGTCCCATTGGGGTCCGGTCGCGGCGGGTGTGGTTGTCGTTTTTTTACTACTCGTCTCATTACCATTTATTTACCGCACGGCAACAATCGTAGGCTGGGAAAATGTGCATGCGATCCGCCGTTCGCGTATAGCCATCCAAAAAATCATCCGCAAGCGGCTTCCAAAGGCACGCGTTCACACAATGGGCATCACTCATCTGTCACCCAGCAATCTATGCATCTGCATTGACGTTGCCACAGACGCCGAACGCGACGCATTGGTCAAGGACACCGCGCTGCTCGGTGAGATGCGCAGAGCTCTCTTCAAAGCGGACTATCCTGAAGACGTCATTCCCGATGTCGCTTTTAGCGTTGAATCGCAGGAGACGGTCACGCGTGACTTTGCTGGAAGCTGGTCGAAAGCAAGACAGTAAAACATCCGCAAAGTTCAATTCGTGATTAACTGCCTCTGCTGTGCGGGCATATTTTGCTCTGTTTGTCTTCGCACCAGGAGGTGACACGATGCTGTCCAAAAACTCCAGCAACAAATGTATGGCCTCACCAGCAAATCCACCATGTAGCGCATCACGCTGGCTGCACTCCTTGGGTTGTGGCTTATGCTGGCATTCTGTGGGCACAGAAAACCAGTAATAAATGATCGATTCTCGCTACGAACTATCGATATATGAACTCCAAGATTAACTTTGACATTTCGCACGCCGAAGCTAACAACAGCCAGATTTCACTGGGGATTTCCGCGGATATTCATAGTATTGCCGATGCATACAATCCAAGGGTGAATCAACCCGTGATGCGCAACAATCGCTGGAGTTCAGCCGTATTGCTCCCTCTCGGGAAGTCTATTTTCGTTTTCCGTTCCGACTCGCTCGACAGAAAAGGCGCGATGCAGGTAACTTTGACCGCCACACCAATTCATTAGAAACGTTACAGCGGATACCGCCCCGACTCCACGCAGCTTTGCGCCACCGCCCGGCTCAGGCCGATTGTATCCACCGGATCGTGCTTGGCCAGACGGCGCAGAATCGCGAGCTGCGTCCGCAGCATGTCGCCTTCGCTGCAAGCCGCCAAAATACGCCGCGCACCCTGCTCTGCCAAGGCCAGCGACTCCTCTGCCAGCAGCGCCGCCATAGCCGCTGCAACTTCTGCCGCCTTGTCTGCGCCGTTCGCAGCCAGTTTCTGCGCGCGCACCAGTGCCGACTCAACTGCGAACACCTGGCTGATCATGTCGGCAAGGTCTCCCATGATTTCCTGCTCGTTCTCAAGTGCGGCCATAAAACGCTGGCTGGCGACGCCCGCAGCAAACAACGCAATCTTGCGCAGTGCGGCCAGTGCCTTCGTCTCACGTGCCAGAGGAGAATCGAGCTCTTCAGCGCTGTCTAAAGACGGTGGCTGCATTACCTCATCCATCAGGGTCTTGATAGCCGCCGTCAACGGCAGTTCGCCCTTCATTGCACGCTTCATCAGCCAGCCGGTAATAATCAACCGGTTGATTTCGTTTGTCCCTTCAAAGATGCGATTGATACGCGCATCGCGATAAAGCCGCTCCGCCGGGTACTCCTCCACGTAGCCGTATCCGCCCATGGTGGCCACCAGCTCATCGGTCACGAAGGCCAGCATCTCCGAGCCGTAGACTTTCAAAATGGAGCACTCCACGGCATACTCCTCGATGCGCTTCTGCACGGCACGCATATCCTCTGATTGCGTTCCATCAAGCGTTGCCAGACTGGCATCGAGCATGCCCGCCGTGCGGTACGCCATCGACTCAGTTGCATAGAGGCGCGCTGCGCCCGTTGCAATCTTGCGCTGGATCAGCCCAAACTCGGCGATCGATTTCCCGAAGGCCTTGCGTTCTTTGGCATAGCGAACCGTGTGCCCCAATGCGCGGCGCGCGCCTCCAACGCAGGCCACGCCCAGCTTAAAGCGGCCCATGTTAAGCACGTTGAACGCGATGTGGTGCCCCTTGCCTGGCTCGCCTAGCAGATTCTCTTTTGGCACTCTGCAGTCAGTCAGAATCAGCGGGCATGTAGACGATCCCCGGATACCCAGCTTGTGCTCTTCTGCGCCCACGCTAAGGCCCGGTGTGTCGCGCTCAATCAGAAATGCTGAAAACTTCTCGCCATCGATCTTGGCAAACACCGTATAAAGGCCAGCAATACCGCCGTTCGTAATCCACTGTTTTTCACCATTCAGGACGTAGTGCGTGCCTTCCGGAGACAGAACCGCATGGGTACGAATATTCATTGCATCCGAGCCGGAACTTGCCTCAGAAAGTGCGTATGCGCCAACGCATCCTGCAGTTGCCAACTTGGGCAGATATCGCTGCTTCTGTTCCGCCGTTCCGTACCAGACCAGCGGAAGTGTCGCAATGCCCACATGCGCGCCAAATGCAGTGGAAAAGCTCGCCAGCGCCGACAGGTGATCAATGAGTGCGCTCGAGCTCACCTTGTCGAGTTCCATCCCCCCATAGGTTTCCGGAATTTCGATAGCCGTGAAACCCAATTCGCCGGCCTTCTGCAGCAGCGCTGCCATCGCACCAGGCTTCTTCGCCTCTATTTCTGCAACTGCAGGCTCAATTTCGTCGCGTGCAAACTGCTCAGCCGTGGCCGCCACCTGACGCTGCTCCTCGGTCAGGTCCTCGGGCGTGAATACTTCCGTCGCAGTCAGTGGCTCCAGCAGAAAGCTGCCACCCTTCGCGGCAAGAATGGGGGATGCGGCAGTTGAAGACATAAACCTCCTTCTGCGCCACCTTACGTCAGAGGGCCAAAGGCGGGCAAACGTCTGCATCTGGAACACTCTGCGGTGTCCACCGCAATCGCTTCCCTTCGCGTACAATCAGGCTTATCTCCGTGTGTGGAGGAGCGCCCTGATTACCGTTCTTTCAGCCAGTCTTTCCTCCCTGCTGCCGCAACTTGACCGTCTTGCGTCGGGCGCAGCAACGTGGCTTTGGCTTGCCCCTGAAAACGGCTTCATACACTACCTGAAACAGCAATATACAGACCGGACATTTGAGGGTCTTTACCACTGGAACTGGTTTGACCTCTCCCTGCTCATTCCTTACTTCCTGGTCATGATTGTGCTGTCCATCTACGGCATGCATCGCTATACGATGTGCTACCAGTACTTCAAGTACAAGAAGAACTACAACCCCAATCCCGTCAAGCACTTCGATGAACTCCCCACAGTCACAGTCCAATTGCCCATGTTCAATGAACAGTTTGTCATCGATCGGCTGGTCGAGGCCGTCTGCGCCATGGAGTACCCGCGCGAGAAGCTCGAAATCCAGGTCCTTGACGATTCCACGGACGAAAGCGCCGAGGTTGCCGCCAACATTGTCGCCCGCTACAAGGCGCTTGGTCATCCCATTGAGTACCTCCATCGCACCGACCGCACCGGATTCAAAGCCGGCGCGCTTGATGAAGGCCTGAAAGTCTCCAAAGGTGCGTTCGTTGCCATCTTTGATGCCGATTTCGTGCCCCCTCCGGACTGGCTGATGAAGGTCATTCATCACTTCGCTGAACCGGACGTAGGCATGGTGCAAACCCGCTGGACGCACCTGAATCGCGACTACAGCATGCTCACACAAATCGAGGCCATTCTCCTCGATGCACACTTTGTCATTGAGCACGGCTCTCGCGTCCGCACCGGCGAGTTCTTCAACTTCAATGGCACAGCCGGCATGTGGCGCCGCGAGGCCATTTACGATGGCGGCGGCTGGCAGCACGACACGCTCACCGAAGACACCGACCTAAGCTACCGCTCACAAATGGCCGGTTGGCGCTTCAAATATCTACCGGACGTCGAGTGCCCTTCCGAGCTTCCCATCGAAATGACCGCCTTCAAAACTCAGCAAGCACGTTGGGCCAAGGGGCTTATCCAGGTCTCCATCAAACTGCTGCCCACCATCTTCAAGTCGGGCATCTCGCGCAGGCGCAAGATCGAGTCGATCTATCACCTAACTGCCAATCTCAGTTATCCGCTCATGATTGTCATGACCGCTCTACTGGTACCCGCCATGATCTGCCGCTTTTATATGGGCTGGTTCCAGATGCTGCTCATCGACGTTCCCTTGTTCACTGCGTCTACCCTCTCCATTGCTGTGTTCTATGTCATGAGCCAGCGCGTGCTCTACCCTAAATCATGGATGAAGAGCCTTCTCTATTTGCCCTTCATCATGGCGCTGGGCATTGGCCTAACTGTTACTAACAGCAAAGCCGTCATGGAGGCAATCTTCGGAGTCAAGAGCGCATTCGTGCGTACTCCCAAGTTTGCCGTGTCGAAAAAAGGTGAAAAATCGAAAGCCGCCAAATATCGCAAGCGGCTCAAGCTGGCGCCGTGGATCGAGCTCTTGCTTGGCTGTTACTTCATGCTGGCAATCATTTATACCTTCATGAACCAGAATTACTTCACGGCTCCGTTCCTCATTCTGTTTGTGATCGGCTACTGGTATACGGGCCTGATGAGCCTGCTGCAGGGCAGGTTTGAGCGCTGGCGCTCGGGTGCCCAGGCTCCCGACGAGTCGAATCCTCGGCCCTACCCGGTGGGCGTGTAAGTGCTTTTCCGCTTGATGCATTCCGGAAGCGTACAAAATTCTATTAATTAAGCATTCTCATCACAAGCAACAAGTGACTTACTTGAACGCTGATCAAGTCGTGATATCGCTTTTTGGCCCATGCGAATCATGGGCTTCTCAATGAAGTAGTAGCTTACGCATGCGCATGCAAAAGCCCCTAGAAAGCTCCATGGCCATTGGTTTGCCCAGGAAGGGCCACGATCCGCGCCTTTACCCAGGTAAAAGAACAGTTGCTGCCACAAATAAAGGCTGTAGGATATGTGACCTACAAAGCGCAAGGGCGCCAGTTCCAGAATCCTGCTGGTAACGCTTTTTGGGTGCGTGATGGTGGCAACCAGCAGACATGAAAACGACAGCTGCAGCAGGACGAGCAGCGTTAAGCGCGGCAACTGCAGTTTCAGCAGCAAGAAGGCGCTCAGGACCATCACTGCAAATACGACCCAAGGGCGCATTGCCGCCTTCACCCATCGTTGAACATCATTCCATCGAAGCAGCAATGCCCATAGCGCCCCCATGAAAATGCCATGCACCCGCATTTCTGTGCGCCGCATGGAGTCTTCGCCATAGTGAAGAGCCGTGTAGATTCCAGGAAACACATAATGGCCAAACACTGCCCAGGCAGCGAAGGCGGTTGTAAGTATGGCCGCGATAGCCAAACGACGACGCTGTGTTCGAGCAAGAACGAGCAAACCGGGAACAATTAGGTAGAACTGCTCTTCCACCGAAAGGCTCCAGAAATGCCCGGTGTACCAGCCTGAAGAAGATTCCCCTAATTCATGCGCGTAATTGCGCACAAATACCAAGCATGAAAAGATTTCTCTCCCATTCACGGCAATGTGGAGAAATGGCTTCAATGCCAGGAGTGCGGCTAAATAACAAACCGAAGGTGGAAGGATACGAAATGCGCGACGTGTATAAAACCCTTTAATGCTGATTTTGCCGTGTTTCCGCTCCTCGTCAAGCAAACGGGAAACTATTAATAGGCCGCTTATTGCGAAGAAAAGGTCGACCCCCAGGCCGCCGTATGTATGAACCGCAGAAAGTTGTATTGGACCCAATCGAGGCGGCTGAGCATCATGAAAGATGATCACGCTCAGAATTGCGATTGCGCGCCAGCCATCCAAGGACGGCAGATACCTGCCACTTTCCCTCTTCCCGGCAGAGGTAAGTGCCAGTGGGGCTTCGACTGTCTTTGCCAGCATGACCCGATAATACAACCAGGGATAACGACACCCCGTCCATTACAATGAATTTACGCGCCTGCCGCATCGGAGACTCGAATCTTCGCGCCGCCAGGCGCATCTACGCATCATGCTTGAGAAAATCCTCTTTGAAGCCCTGACCTTCGACGATGTGCTGTTGGTGCCCGCCTACAGCGATGTAGTTCCCACGCAAGTCAGCACCAGGACCCAGCTGACCCGCAACATCGTGCTCAACACACCACTGCTCTCCTCCGCCATGGATACAGTGACCGAATCGCGCATGGCCATCGCCATGGCGCAACAGGGCGGGATCGGCATCGTGCACCGCAATCTCTCCATTGCAGACCAGGCTGGCGAAATCGACAAGGTCAAGCGCTCAGAGAGCGGCATGATTGTTGATCCGGTGACGATCGAACCTGATCGGATGATCTCCGATGCGCTCGATGTCATGCGTCGCTACAAGATTTCCGGCGTGCCCGTGACGAGTGGCAAAAAGCTCGTTGGAATTCTCACGAATCGCGATCTTCGTTTCGAGACACGCACCGATATTCCTATCGGCGACGTAATGACCAGCAAGAACCTCATCACGGTTCCTGTCGGAACCACGCTCGAAGAAGCCGAACAAATCCTGCATCAGCATCGCGTGGAAAAGCTGCTCGTTGTCAACGACAAGTACGAGCTCAAGGGCCTCATCACCGTCAAAGATATCCAGAAGAAACTCAAATACCCCAATGCCAGCAAGGACGAACAAGGGCGTCTGCGCGTGGGCGGTGCCATCGGCGCAATAGGTGACTACCTGGAGCGCGCCGCCGAACTCGTGAAGATGCGTGCTGACGTACTTGCCATCGATTCGGCGCACGGACACTCCTCACGTGTGCTCGAGGCCGTTCGAGATGTGAAGAAGGCGTTCCCTCACGTGGGCCTGTTGGCTGGCAACGTGGCCACATATGAAGGCGCAAAAGCGCTGATTGAGGCAGGTGCCGACGCGATCAAGGTGGGTATTGGCCCTGGTTCCATTTGCACCACGCGCATGGTCACCGGCGCGGGCATGCCGCAAATTACGGCGATCGCCGAAGCCTACCGTGCGGCAAATGAGCATGGTATTCCGGTCATTGCAGACGGCGGCATTAAGTATTCAGGCGAAATTACTAAGGCGATTGCTGCCGGCGCAAGCTCCGTGATGATTGGCTCGCTCTTTGCGGGTGTCGATGAAAGCCCTGGCGAAACCATCCTCTACCAGGGCCGCAGCTTCAAGAGCTATCGGGGTATGGGTTCACTCTCCGCCATGAGTCAGGGGTCAGGTGAGCGCTACTTCCAGTCAAGCATCGACCTTGAAGTAAAAGAAGTGGCCACTGAAGGAGTGGTGCAGCGCGAGCGCAATGGGCAAAATCGCCTGGCTAAGTTCGTTCCTGAAGGCATTGAGGGCCGTGTGCCCTATCGTGGACCGCTGGAAGCCATGGTTTATCAGCTCGTCGGTGGTCTTCGCAGCGGCATGGGCTATCTCGGTTGCGGCTCCATCAAAGAACTGCATGAGAAGGCTAAATTTGTGCGCATCAGTGGCGCAGGTTTACGCGAAAGTCATGTGCACGATGTGATCATCACCCGCGAAGCACCCAATTACCACGTAGAGTAGTCTAAGCATGTGGTGGGGTATTGTGCGATACATTCGTCAATGCCCGCTGACTGCCAATGACTGCGGGCCGTTCATCGCCTGATCGATTCCGATCCCCCTACACCGGAAGGATTAAGCGCATTGTCCAATAACTCCGAGACAAGAACTCAGATGCGCGCGCTGTTGAATGCTTGGATTCCAGTTGCCATTGCCATTGGCGTCATTGTTCTTGAGTCAACCAAATTTCTCGGTGCCGATCATACCAATGGCCCGTTGCGCATGATCTACCAGGCCATCTTCGGCCCGGTAAGCGATCTCGCCTGGCTCGAGATTCATCACGTCATCCGGAAGACTGGCCATTTCCTCGGATACGGAACCATTGGCTTGCTTTGGCTCCGCGCATGGCACATGACTGCTCCTCGGCTTTCCTGGTTAGCCTGCTCTGCATTGGCTTTATTAGGTACAGCCATCATTGCAGGCTCCGATGAATTTCATCAGTCGTTCCTACCCAATCGCACAGGCATGTTCCGGGACGTAGTACTCGATTGCATCGGTGCGACAGTTCTGCTCTCCCTCGTGCTCGTGTGGAAGTGGGCCCGTACACAAGGAAACTTGTCACGGCCGGCATAGCCTAACAAATGACCACAACCTAGTCTCAGCTTTTTCCCAGCCATGCACGCCCAAGCAAACGCAATGTAAACACCCGTTAAATACAGCAATTGCAGAACGCTCTTAAAAGGTTAACTCTCAGTAATGTGGCAACGCCTAGCAATTGATCAACGCGAGTAGTAGCGCACGTAAATAGCATATGGCAAACAAATGCAGGTCAACATCTGGGCAGTCACGACGATTGCGGATAGCCGCGCATACACTTGGGGGTTCTGCCTGTGGCCGCTAATCCCGAGGCCTACAGCAACTACAAGAGGTATCAAATAGCGTCCTTGGATGCTGTATATTGCGGTGGCTCCGACCGGAGACCAGATTAAGTATTGAATGAAATAAATGGCGAAAGCTGCAATAGCGAATGAAGTGAAAATCAACTTGTAACTTCTTCGCCCGGATTCCTCGCTGCCCGTAAATTCCGCAATCATCGCAATCGATAGAATCAGCAGCATGGCCGGATAATAAAGTAAGGGGGTTATCGTGTCGCGCCATCCAATGATGCCGATCATGCCACAAAGAAGAACCAGGACATTGCTCGATATAAATTTGATCAACTGGAGGGAAATTTCCGGATGATGAATCAGATTCAGAAGCTGTAAAGTGCTACTGAACTGACCGTTTTGTG
>DASZRJ010000044.1:0-37645 GCA_035550015.1 Occallatibacter sp.
TGCAGTTGCTGATAGAGAATCGCCTCAAGCAACGACTCGAAGGGAGAAGGAGACTTGTCGAGCGTTAATCCAAATGCACCGACTTTTTGAATCAGGTTGGCAAGCTTCGCGTCGCTGGCGCACAGATGCGCCAGAGCGTCATCCATATTGAAAGAAAGCCCCCGTGCGTGCCCGCCATTGGTCATGATAAAGAGTCTAGCGAAGATTGTTGCCTTAATGTTGTTGTAAAGCGAATGCTTAATCAAAGGGCATAGAAAAGCCGTCAACTTAATTTACTGGCAGTGAGGCATCATATTTCCAATATTTGAGCCGGCTGGCTTCATATTCTGACAACGCTTGAAATACACCTACGAGAAAGAGATTGCCTTGGTCAGTACTAGCGGTGGTGTAGGCGACATTTGTATCGCAGCAAGAACATGCTCTTCGATACTTTCGGTTTGCAGATGGGACTTGCATATGGTTGCCAGGATCAAAACTAAAGTAATGCCTCTAGTTAGAATCTTGAATACTTATATTTTCGACAAGTTGATATTCGAGGTACGGGACATCAATTGACTTCAATATATTGTCAAAGTACTGCGTTTACACTGGATTCGCGGACCCTGTCTCTTATGAATTCAGTCGAACACTTCAATGACGCAGTCCCGGCATGCTTGAGTGTGGTTATGCCTGTATACAATGAGGCAAATACCGTTACTCATATTGTTGGCGTAGTGCTTGCACAAAAGCCTGTCCGGGAACTGGTTATTGTAGATGACTGCTCGCGCGATAAGACGTGGGAGATTCTTCAATCCATTGCTGCAAATGAGCCTCGGATCAGATTATTCCGTCATGAAGTGAATCAAGGCAAGGGCGCCGCGCTTCGTACAGGAATCGCGCAGGCGACGTCAGATATTGTGATTATTCAGGACGCCGATTTGGAATACGACCCAACGGAATATTATCGTTTGCTTCAGCCTATCCTGAATGGAAAAGCGGATGTAGTCTTCGGTTCGCGCTTTCGCGGCGGAGTTGATGCTTCTCGAGTCCTCTACTATTGGCATTCCGTGGGTAACTGGATACTCACTACCTGCTCGAACATCTTCACCGATCTGAACCTTACGGATATGGAAGTTTGCTATAAGGTATTCCGCCGTGAAGCTCTGCAGAAAATGAAAATCGAAGAGAACCGGTTCGGCTTTGAGCCCGAGATTACTGCTAAAGTTGCAAAGGCAGGACTCCGTGTGTATGAAGTTGGCATCTCCTATAACGGGCGCACGTATGCGGAAGGAAAAAAGATTGGCTGGCGAGATGGTTTTCGTGCGTTGTGGTGCATTGTTAAATACAACCTGTTGAATTCATGACTCAGTCCTTTCAACAATTCGATTCAGACTGTTCTTTCGAGTTCGCCGCTCTCGATGAGTCCAAAAACTACCGCGCTGCCATCCTCGAGGACTTCGGCCCTTATCTCACGGGGCGTGTTCTCGAAGTAGGCGCGGGAGTAGGCCAGTTCAGTACTGAACTGATGAGGCTTTCCTCTGTCGAGCACTTGACCTCCATTGAGCCAAGCGCTTCATTTTGCTTGAATATCCGGAAGAGCCTGCCGCAGCTCGATCTGATTGAAGGAACAGTCGCCGATCTTCCGGAAACAGCGGCATTTCATGCAATCTTCAGCTCCAATGTTCTGGAGCATATTGAAACTGACCAAGATGAACTGATCGCATACCGCCACTTGCTACAACAAGCGAATGGATATTTATGTCTTTTTGTGCCTGCCCGGCCAGAAATCTATGCTCCTATCGATGCCGACTTCGGGCATTTTAGGCGCTATACACGCAGAGAGCTTCGAAACAAATTGGAGATTGCTGGCTTTCAGATTGTGAAGCTTCGCTATTTCAATGTGACAGGTTATTTCGCATGGTGGCTTAGTTTCTGTCTCTTGAAGAAGAGAAGTTTTGATCCAAAGGCGGTGCGTTTTTATGATCGGCTTATTTTCCCTTGGGTACATGCCTTTGAGACCCACGTAGCTGCCCCTCCATTTGGCCAAAGCCTGATGGCAGTTGCTGCGGCACGGTGAGGATCAATAACTTCTTCAGTTATTTGCGTAACTTTGTAGCAAATCGAGCTCGGTGCGCAACGATTGAGCTTGCTGAGATAATCGCTGTTGTTAAGCTCAAACAATTTTAAATCGCTACCAACAGTTCGATAAGCTGGAGATCTGATGATAGACAGACCAACCTTCACTGTTCTTGCCCAGAATCCGCAAAACACCAAGCAGCTTTCCAATGCCTCTTTTTATCTACTGGTCGCTGGAGGGATCGCTGGATTGCTCAATATGTCACAGCCCGTACCGTTCGGAAAAGGATACGAGATGGTACAGTTGGCTAACTTTCTCGCTTCTCACGGACAATTTGCAAATCCATTTGGGGCCGGATTGACTGGACCAACAGGTGCTTATCCTCCTGTCTACCCATTCTTTCTTGCGTTGATTATTCGGATATTCAAGGTCGAACCATTAATCCTTCTAGCCGTGAGTGCGGCAAACATGATTGTTAATGCGCTGATCGCGTCATGGTTGCCACGAATCTCGATGATTTTCTTCAAGAGCATTTGGCCAGGGACAGCAGCTGGAATACTCTGGCTGGCAATAGCGCAATTGATGCCTGACTGGGATGCAAGCTATACACTCGCGCTGCTGTTGGTCTTTTGCATTTACTCGGCTGCGACGATCGACCGTCCCAAGAACATCTGGCTTGCGCTCCTTGCTGGCCTTCTCGGTGCAGTACTCCTCCTCTTGAATACATCTTCTGTCCTCGTCTTCTTTCCTTGGGTATTGTTCCTGATCCTGAATTCAGCGACTGATAGGCGACGTGCCGTCATCTATGCATTGACAGTTTTATTAGTTGTCTCAATGGCAGGCTTTACATGGATGATGCGCAATCGCATGTCTGTCGGAGTCTTTGGAATAAAGACAAATTTAGGCATGGCTCTCTACGTTTCCAATAACGATTGTGCTCAAGCTAGCTTGATTGCGGACGAGAAGAACAATTGTCATCAGCAACACCACCCAAATACAAACCCAGAAGAAGCGGCCCTTGTTCGGAAAATGGGTGAAGGATCCTATGATCGGCTCAGGGAGACAGATGCGAAGAAGTGGATTGCCGAACATCCAGGCCGGTTCATGCATTTAACCTTTGAACGATTTGTTGAGTTTTGGTTTCCTCCCATCAATGAACATCCATGGAAAATGTCGGTGCTTTGGCTCGCAACGCTTCTTTCTGTCCCCGGATTACTGATGATGGCGAAAAAACGACTCGCGGTCACAATTTACGTAGCTTGCGTTCTACTTATCTATCCGATTATGTATTACATCGTTGTAAGCGACGTGCGCTATCGGTATCCAATACTATGGTTGACATTGCTGCCTGCGGGTTACTTCTTGCACTGGATCTTTGCCAACTTTCTACATGGCATCAACCATCGAGCAGAGAGCGATCAACCATCGGCGGAAATGCCTTTACCGTAATTTCAACATATCCCGTGTGATCAACCTACCGAGATTGCACTCAAATACTGATACGAGGTACCTCTCCCATGAAAATGCGGCCCGGAAGTCAGACCGGATTCTTGTTGTGCGGAAAAGAGTGGATTGATGGTGAGGCGCTGGAAGTACGCTCACCATGGGATCAGGGTTTGGTGGGCCGTGTAACGGTCGCCACGCGCGCGGACGCACGAGAGGCTGTACACCATGCTGTTGCCAGCCTGCGGCGTACACGTGCTCTGCCGCGCTGGAAGCGTCGCGAAATTCTTGAAGATATTGCCGCGTCGCTGATTACACAAAAAGAGCGTTTCGCACAGCTCATCGTCGCGGAGGGCGGCAAACCATTGCGTCTTGCACGTGCCGAAGTCGATCGTGCCGTGCTTACCTTCAAGACTGCGGCCGAGGAAGCAGCGCGGCTCGGCGGCGAGTCGATTCCGCTCGATCTGACTGAAGGCAATGAGGGGCGATGGGGGCTGGTACAACGCTTCCCCGTCGGTCCTGTGCTGGCAATTACACCATTTAATTTCCCGTTGAATCTTGTGGCGCATAAAGCAGCCCCGGCGTTGGCCGCAGGATGTCCATTGATTATCAAACCTGCACCGCAGGCACCTTTTACCGCGCTGGCACTGGGTGAAGTGATCCTCAAAGCCGGCTGGCCGGAGGAAGCACTTGCCGTGCTTCCTCTCTCGAATGCCGATACAGCCTGGCTTGCTGAAAAAGAGGAGCGCATCAAACTTGTGAGCTTTACCGGTTCGGCAAAAGTCGGCTGGGATCTCAAGGTCAATTCGGGCCGCAAGCGCGTGCTGCTTGAGCTCGGCGGAAATGCGGCGCTCATCGTTCATAGCGACTGGGCCGATCTTGACGACGCGGCCATGCGCACAGCACATGCGGCTTTTGACTATGCCGGACAGTCGTGTATCAGCGTGCAGCGCGTTTTTGTCCACAAGCCCATCTTTCAGACTTACCTGTGGAAGGTTGTTGAGATCGCGGGCAAGCTTGCTACCGGAGATCCAGCAGACGAGGCCACTGAAGTTGGGCCACTAGTGCGTACTGCCGAGGCGGAGAGGGTGGAAGCGTGGATTTCTGAAGCTGTGGAGAGCGGCGCCAAACTGCTTTGCGGCGGAGAGCGAAACGGCTCCATGATTGCTCCGGCCATTCTGACCGCAACCAAGTCAGGAATGAAGATTCGAGATGAAGAGGTCTTCGGGCCAGTGCTTACCATTGAGCCATACGAAGATTTTGAGCAGGCACTTGCCGAGGTGAATCACTCGAAATACGGATTGCAGACTGGGCTGCTAACACGTGATGCAGGCCGAATTCTCACGGCGTATCGCGAACTCGAAGTGGGTGCGCTGATCGTGGGCGATACTCCAACATGGCGCCTGGACCCGATGCCTTACGGCGGTGTGAAAGATTCAGGACTTGGACGAGAAGGCATTCGCAGCGCGATCGACGAAATGACGGAACCACGCATGCTGGTCATGTCTGGCATCCACTAGGCTTCTTTCGTATTGCGTGCGCGAAAACAGCCCAAGCAGAGTACTCGTCCGCTCACGTATACTTGCGCCGATGGATCTGGGACTGAAAGATAAGCTCATTGTTGTAACTGGCGGTGCTGCCGGCATTGGCGGAGCTATTACGCGCGCCTGCCTTGCAGAAGGAGCACGCGTCGCTGTTATCGGCCGACGCTCGCAAAACGCAGTTGCCTTCATGGAAGAAATGGCATCTTCGGGTGCCGCCTGCCACTTTGTGGAAGCACACCTGGAAGATACCGCGCGCTGTGAGTCGGCAATTGCCGAGATTCTTGGTGCACACGGCGATATGTATGGCCTGGTAAATAATGCCGGCGTGAACGACGGAGTGGGCCTGGAGAAGGGCAATGTCGAGCGTTTTGTTGAGAGCCTTGCAAAGAATCTCACGCACTACTATGCGCTCGCGCATCACGCACTGCCATCGCTGAAAAGGACCCAGGGAGCGATTGTGAATATTAGCTCCAAAGTGGCACTTACCGGACAGGGAAACACCTCAGGCTATGCTGCCAGCAAGGGTGCGCAGCTTGCCCTTACGCGGGAGTGGGCGGCGGAGTTGCTTCCGTACAACATTCGCGTAAACGCCATTCTTCCGGCCGAGGTGATGACGCCGCTTTATCGCCGCTGGCTGGATACACTGGGCGATCCAGAGGAAGAATTGAAGCGTATTACCAGCAGGATCCCGCTTGGTCACCGCATGACTCTGGATACTGAAATTGCGGCTGCAGCGGTCTTTTTGCTTTCGCCTACCCAGTCAGGTCACACAACCGGCCAGCACATTATCCCCGATGGCGGCTACGTTCACCTCGACCGCGCACTGACGTAAATCCGGTCTTCTCAAAACCCTAATGGGCTGGGCTTCCATTCTCTATGTCATTTTCCTGTGGCAATACCACATGTAGATGGGGTATTCTCCTGTGGTATAGCCACAGGGAGGCCCATGTCACCGGAAAAGCTGGATCTTTTGCAGGGCACGCTCGACCTGATGGTGCTCAAGACGCTCGCAGCCATGGGTTCACTGCATGGTTATGGCATCGCGCGCCGTATTGAGCAGGTAAGCGGCAATGAAGTCCTGCTGAACCAGGGCACTATTTATGCGTCGCTTGTACGGCTTGAACAGCGCGGGTGGATTTCTTCCGCGTGGGGTACCTCTGACAACAATCGAAAGGCGAAGTTCTACTCCATCACACGCAGCGGCCGGCGCCAGCTTACGGCCGATGCGCATTATTGGGAACGTCTGTCAGATGTGATGGAACGCGTTATGGCCATGGACAAGTCGGCTGGTGAAGAGAGCGGTGCATGAGCCGCCTGCGCCAGCTGGCAAATCGATTACGTGCCTTTTTCCGCAGGCGATCGCTCGATAGAGATCTGGAAGCCGAGCTTGAGGCTCATCTCGCTCTGGCCATCGACGACTATCTGGCACGCGGCTATACCCACGAATCGGCGCGTAGAGCCGCGCTTATCCTGCTGGGCGGCGTACAACAGGCGCGCGAAAAACACCGAACCACGCGAGGACTCATGACACTCGACATTTTTTTGCAGGATGCGAAGTACACTTTTCGCACGCTTTTTCGCGATCCCGGCTTTACCGTAATCGCCGTATTGATTCTTGCGCTTGGCATTGGCGCGAATGTTGCGGTGTTCAGTGTGGTCAACACCATCCTGCTTCGACCGCTTCCTTTTGCGGATTCCGATCAACTCGTCTGGATCGCTCCGCCGCCTACTAAATGCGGCATGTCGTGCGCGACTTACTCCACTGATGCGTATGACGAGTTTCGCGAACATACACGTTCGTTTACTGATGTCACGGGTTATTTTGCCTTCTCCAGTCCGGGTAACCTGAGTCTCTCTCTTGGAGGCGCGCCGATTCCAGCCACGGGAATTGACGTGATTCACAACTTCTTCCAGTTGCTCGGTGTGCATGCCGCCATGGGCCGCACCTTTACCGCCGCGGACGCGGAGAACGGTGCTGCGCCGGTAATTCTGCTTTCCAATGCCTGGTGGCGCACTCAGTTCAATGCCGACCCCAATATCGTCGGCAAAGCGTTCGACATCAATGGCCGTCAGACCACAGTGATCGGTGTATTGCCGGCCACGTTTGACTTTGGTTCTGTGTTTGCGCCAGGCACAAGAGTGGATGCCCTTACGCCGCTCAATCTTTACGGCCCTCCTCGCAACTGGGGAAACATTATCACCATGATTGGCCGTCTGAAGCCTGGTGTCACGCTTGCCCAGGCGCGAGGGGATTCAGCCGAGGCAATCAAATTCATGTGCTGGAACAACAGATATCCCCAGACGTGTGGAAAGTCATATACCGACGGCGTCGTGCCGGTTTCACTCAAGAGCTATGTGATGGGACGCCTGCGCCGTTCGTTGATTGTGCTCTGGTGTGCCGTAGGTGCAATCCTTCTCATTGCCTGCGTGAATCTCTCCAATCTGCTTTTATCGCGTGCTGCGGCACGAGGCAAAGAGTTCGCAATGCGTTCGGCACTGGGTGCAAGCCGCACACGCATCGTCGCACAGTTGCTGACTGAGAGCATGATTCTCTCTGCAGGCGGGGCGTTCTTTGGATTGCTTCTCGCTGCGATTCTTGTCGGTTGGCTGGCGCATCAGGGTTCAATCGCACTGCCCATGTTGAGCCTGCTGCATTTGGATGGTGCGGCGCTTGGATGGACCGTGCTGATTGCTGTTGCTGCCGCTCTTATTTTTGGTCTGTTGCCTGGGTTGAGGCTGGCGACGGGCAATCTGCAAGAGGCCCTCAAAGACTCTGGACCGGGAACGGGCACAGGCCGAAAGCACGAGCGCGTTCGTTCTGCACTGGTTATTTCTGAAGTTGCATTGGCCTGCATACTTTTGGTGGGTGCGGGCTTGCTTCTGCGCAGTTTCCTCAAGGTGCTTGATGTTGACCTGGGCTTTGAACCATCTCATGCCGCCGCAATCAGCGTGGACTATGACGATAGCGTTCCCAATGACAAGGATGGATCACTGAGTGCACAAAAGCGAAGTGCGATCTTTCAAGAGGTGATCGACCGAGTGAGCGCTTTGCCGGGTGTGGAAGCGGCAGGCATCGTCGACTATCTGCCGCTTGGGCAAAACCGGGCCTGGGGTACTCCGCTGCCCGAGGGAATAAAGCCACCTAAAAAGGTTCCGGCGGGCCCCCTTGTCTACGTCGCAACACCGGGATATTTGCGGGCAATGGGTACGCGCCTGCGCGGCCGCGATTTTGCCTGGAGCGATGGCCCGAAATCCGAGCAGGTGGTCATTATTGATGCCGCATTCGCCAAGTATCTGGCCAGCATTGCCAATTGGTCCGATGGCGATGCTCTTGGCAAAACCCTTCTGAGAGGTAGTGACAAAATACGCATCGTCGGCATCGCCGACGACGTGCACGAAGAAAGCACAGAAGAAAATACAGGCTGGCAAATTTACTATCCAGCGACGCAACAAGGGCCGAATGGCGCCGAGCTCGTCATCCGCACACGTCTCCAGCCTTCGGTACTGGCCACTCCTGTATTGCGCACTTTGCGCGAAATAAACCCTAAGCAGACCGCTTCCGAGTTCAAACCTATTCAGATGCTTGTGGACCACGCCAACTCGTCGCGCCGCTTCTTCATGCTTCTCGTCGCCGCCTTCGCCACGCTTGGCCTGCTTCTTGCCGCGCTCGGCATTTACGGAGTCATTGGTTATTCGGTTACGCGCAAGACGCAGGAGATCGGAATCCGTATGGCTCTCGGCGCAAGCGCTCAACGCGTGGAACGCGATGTCCTCGCCGGGACATTGCGTCTCGCGCTTGCCGGCATCGTTTTTGGCACGGTTGCTTCGCTCGCTGTTGCGCGCCTGATTGCCACACTGCTCTACGGGACTTCACCGTTTGATGTGGTCACGTATCTTGCCATTGCGGCCGGGTTACTGATCGTTGCCCTTGCATCGGGTTACATCCCCGCTCGGCGTGCGGCGCGTGTAGATCCCATGGCGGCATTGCGGTCGAATTAGGGGCCTGGCAGTGTCGCGCACAGAATGAAGAGAGGCAGAGACATCCCGTCTCTGCCTCTCTTCATCTCTCTTCGCATATAGACTTTCGAACTCCTGGATTTTGGGTCTAACGTGGAACGCTTCACTGCAGACACTTGCCGATAATTTCTCCCGCGCGGCGCATACTCAATCAAGACGCGATTCCGTCATTATGGCCCGCGCGCCAGGCACACTCGCGAACTGCTCTTGAATCAAATACGCGCCCCTAAGTCGTTTGGAATCAAATATGGTCCGGACCAGCTCCCGCGCAACTCATTTTGCATCAAGGACCTGGATAGGAGACAAAAAGTTTTTCCCGCTGTGTCCGGCGCGTCCGCATGGCATTGAGGTGCGAAAAAGCGGCAGGGACTCACTGTCCCTGCCATCACACTCTGAACCTTGAACTCCGGACTTTGAACTGCCTTCACTCCGTCACTTGCAGCTCCGCGTGCAGGCTTGCGGTTGAGTCGCCTCCGGCCCACACGTCGAAGGCGGTTGGCTCTTCGGTCCACGCCTTGGTCTGCGGATTCCAATACTCGAGTTCGCTTTTGCCGAGCGGGAAGGTCAGTGTCCTGGTTTCTCCTGGCGCCAGCGTAATGCGCTTGAAGCCCTTGAGCTCACGCACAGGCCGCGATGCCGAACCATAGCGCTGGTGGATGTACACCTGCGCCACTTCGTCACCGGCAACGGAACCAGTATTGGTTACATCGACGGAGACTTCTGTTGTCGCACCGACCTGCATGGATGTGTGGCTCAGTCTCAAATTGGAAAATTTGAAAGTGGTGTAGCTCAGACCGTAGCCGAAGGGATAAAGCGGCGTAGAGAGGACATCTTCATAGCGTGAATTGAAGGTCGGGCTTGTTTCCGGCTCATGGGTCAGGTTGTGGTTGTAGTAGAGCGGTTCCTGCCCTGAACTGCGCGGGAAGCTGACCGGCAGCTTGCCGCCTGGATTTACATCTCCAAATAAGACGTCCGCCACTGCGTTGCCGCCTTCGGTGCCCGGATACCACGCCTCAAGAATTGCAGGCAGGTGCTCGGCTTCCCAGTGAATGTCGAGCGGCCGGCCGTTCTCAAGCACCAGCACCACCGGCTTACCGCTTGCCAGCGCAGTCTTGAGCATCTGCACCTGAATGCCCGGCAGATTCAGCATGGCACGGGACGCCGCCTCGCTGCTCATATTCGATGTTTCGCCCATCACGGCAATCACCACATCCGCATTTTCCGCAGCGGCCTTTACCTTGGCCAGGGTTTCGGTAATCTCGGCTTCTGTGGGCGGCGCCGGTGGTTTGCGGCCCGACATCTGATCCAACAGGCCAGGATATTTACGCCCTATTTCCGGTCCAGGAACGAAAGCGATCTCGACGTCAGAGCCCAATCGGGCTTTGAGTCCAGCCAAGACGGTAATCGGATGACTCTTGCTGCCGTTGCCAAAGAGTCCTTCGACTGTCCATCCGCCTTCAATGTCGTGTGTAGAGTCGGCCAGGGGGCCAATCACCGCCACTTTTTTGAGGCCTGCTTTCAGAGGCAGCGTCTCGTTTTCGTTCTTCAGCAAAACCATGGACTTGCCGGCAATCTTGCGCTCGAGCACAAGTCCTTCAGGCCGGCTGAGCATTGTCTCAACCTTCGATTCGTCTACATAGGGATGCTCGAACAGGCCGAGTTCGTACTTCGTCTCCAGAATGGGCAGCACGGCCTTGTCGATGGTCGACTCGGACACTTTGCCAGCTTTTACGAGCTCTGCGAGGTTCTTTGTGTATGTCCCACTTGCCATGTCCATGTTGAGTCCGGCCATGATGGCCTTGTAGGCCGCATCTGAAGGATCCTTAGCATAGCCGTGCGTTACCAGATTGGAGACGGCGAACGCGTCCGATACTACAAAGCCCTTAAAGCCCCAGTCCTTGCGCAGTACATCGCTCAGCAGCCAACGGTTTCCGCTCGCCGGTACGTCGTTCAGGTCCATGTAAGCGCTCATAAATGTGCCCGCACCCGCCTGCTCTGCTGCGTGGAAAGGCTTCAGATACACATTGCGCATCAGCTCTTCCGGGATATAGGAGGAGTCGTAGTCGCGCCCGCCTTCGGCGGCGCCGTACCCGGCGAAGTGCTTTACGCAGGCCACGACACTATCGGGACCAAGCTCATTGCCCTGGAATCCCTCCACCTGGGCCCGCGCCATGGCCGCACCTAGATAGGGATCCTCTCCCGCTCCCTCAACGATGCGTCCCCAGCGCGCATCGCGCGCAATGTCCACCATCGGCGTGAAGGTCCAGCGAATGCCCGCCGCGCGCGCATCTTCTGCCGCATAATGCTGCGCTTCCCGTTCCACGTTCGGGTCCCACGATGAAGCCATTGCCAGAGGCACAGGAAAGACTGTGCGATAGCCGTGGATCACGTCGAACGCAAACAGAATTGGAATATGCAGGCGAGACTTCTCCACTGCAAGATGCTGCAGCCGATTGATCTCTTTCACGTTTGTAAGCCAGAGAATTGATCCAACCCTGCCTTGCTCGATGAGGCTGTCAGGCTTTTCACTGCCGAGCATCGGCATTTGTATGCCCGACGACTGGTTCAATTGTCCAATCTTTTCATCGAGAGTCATCTGTTTGAGCAGCATTTCAGCTTTCTGATGCGCTTCTTCCCTGGTCATCGCGTGGCTTGACACGCTCAGAATGCACGCAAGCGCTAATGCGCTGCCCCCGGCTCTTACCCATTTACTCAATTTTGTCTTCAGCATGGTTCTCCGCCTTGATTCAAGGAACCGCAAAGAATACTTCATTCAACGAGCAATTGGCTCAAGACGCACGAAGCCCTGGCAAGTTGAGAGGGGTGGTGGGATTTTGATTCGGTTGGAGGGAACTCTTCGGAGATGGCCAGAAGAAGGTGCGGGCACCTCATCAAAGCGAGTCGCCGCACAAAAAGGCGCCCCTCGATTCGGTCGGCCTCTTTCTACGTACAAGCCGGATGAATCGAAGGGGCGAGGAGCCGCAATCACAAGAAAGTAAGCCTTTGATCGACCACCTCGGCGGAATCAACTAGCTGTCCCGCCGAGAGGAGTATCGAGGCCCACCTTCCGGACCGATTCCAACTCTATGTGCTTGTTCCTTCCAGTACTAGGTTCTTTCGGGTAGCAATGTGGATGAACTACACATAAGGCTTTTAATTTCATGTCATTATTAACGTATAGACAGGCTCGATACGGGGACGTATCATACCGAACACTGGCCAATAAGAGCACCACCCGGGTCATTTTTGATGATCGTCTCTTAGGCGTAAGCGGTTTTCGCAGGGTCTGAATGCACGCCAAAGGAGCAATTGGATGGGGCTGCCGCCAAGGTCATTCGAACAATCCGAGCCGGCACTTGTTCAGCCCGATTCGAACGCTCCGGATCCGAAGTTGATCCGTACCCAGCTAAACAGGCTTCTGGCTCACCCTTTGTTCTCAAACAGCAAACGCTATCCAGCGTTGCTGGCCTATGTCGTGGAACAGGTACTACTTGGAAATGGCGCTCAGCTCAAAGAGCGCACAATTGGCGTGGAAGTTTTTGGCAGGTCTGCCACATATGACGCGAACTCCGATCCGGTGGTGCGCATTACAGCGGGTGAAGTCCGTAAGCGTCTCTCGCAGTATTACTACGACCCCGCACACGACGGCGAACCTGTTATCGAACTGCCTGTTGGTTCCTATATTCCAGTCTTTTCGCAACGTGAGCCCGAACCTTTGGACTCGGGCCCTTCTTCTGCCGGTCCGCAAACAACGCCCATTGCGGCAAAATCAGGAGGCGTGCGTTGGATGGCTGTCGCGGGTATCGCGCTTGCCACGGGTGTTTTGGGTGCTGTGATGGGAATTGCTTTCAAGCCGGCACCTTCTCCACCACCTCCTACGATCATCGACCGGTTCTGGCAGCCGGTCACTTCCAGTCCCAACCCAGCAACCTTCTGCCTGGGAGAGCCTGCCCGGCGCATCGACATCAACTCGGTTGGTACCCTCGATACGCAGATCTCGGAATCCAGCCAGGATTCGACAGCAACCGACTCCACAGATCTGGGGCGCTTCGCTCTTTCCGACGTGATTACACTGTCCCGAACTGCGGCGGCACTGGAGGCACGAGGCAAGTTGTTTCGGGTTGTGCCTGCTTCGCAAGTGACTTTCGCTCAACTTCGAGAGGGTCCGATTGTTCTGATTGGCGGGCTCGACAATATCTGGTCTTTGCGAATCATGCACAATCTGCGCTTTGACTTCGAACTGCGTGGCGACTCCGCATTTCTTGTAGATAAAAAAGCGCAGCCGCCTACCGCCTGGAAAACCGTATGGAACCCGGATCACCAGAAACTTGCGCATGACTATGCTGTTGTAGCGCGCATTCACGATAGGACCACCGGCCAGCCGGTGATTATTGCTGCGGGAATCTCAGAAAAGGGAACTGAGGCCGCAGGAGAAATTCTCTATAACCCCATCTATCTCAAATCGCTCCTTGCGCATGTGCCTACCGATTGGGAAGACAAGAATATGGAAGCGGTGATTGAAACACAGGTGATTCAGGGGCACTCCGGTCCGCCCAACATATTGGCTGTAGAAACCTGGTGATTAGTACAACAAATCGGTTGTTTGCTTTATCGCGGACGACAATAGGAGTCGTGCCACTGCAAGGAATTGCTCTGTTGCAGCCAGCCTTTATATTTGCAGAAATACTGGCGCCCCATTACATGTGAGTACGCTGTCCCTGAAGAAATCGCTTCCTGATTAAAAATACTTACTTCGATTTCGACTTAGATTTCTGGGCAGCCCAGCGCTTACGCTGCGCATCCGCGATTCTTTTACGTGCCTCTGCACTGAGAACTCGCTTCTTCCGTTTCTTAGGGGCGATAACCCCGGCGGCTTCCTTCTTGATTGTAGAAGCAGCCTTGCCTGTACCAGCCAGTAGAGCGCGCACATGGGTAAGACGTGCAATTTCAGCGTCAATTTGTTCAAGAATGGTTTCAGTTGCCATAGCCAGAGGATAACTCAATTACCCGCACTTGAAAATGGCGTGGAGCGACGTAACATCATGGCTGCATGGGTACTTCCGTTCTGTTTTTATTCTGCCTTTCCAATGGTCTTATTTCTGTATGCCTCCTGCAGTACAAAGAATGCTTTCTTTCTTGCGCCCTGTTCCGAGATAAGTCCCTTACGGTTGAATTCATTCTGAATTCCAGTAAGCGGCCTGTTTGGCGAGCGAAAATCCATCAACACCCAGGGACTCATGCCACGCAGGTTGGCAATCTTATTCAACATGGGCAGCTGGTGCTTATAAATACTGGCCTGGTATTCCTCAGTCCAGCGCTCATCGGATTTGCCATGTAATCCTGCCTTTGCGGCACCACCAAATTCACTCACAATCAATGGCTTCTGATAGGCAATTCGCCACTGGGTAATATCTGCGGTATCGGGACGGCCTTCGTACCAACCTATATATTCATTGAAACCTATTACATCAAGGGCCTTGCCCAACGGATCGTCAATGATTTTCGTGTGTCCTTCAGCCCGCACCAGTAATGCGGCTGTAATCAACCGTGTTGAATCCAGGTTTCGCGCGTGCTCCGCTAACTTGGTAATAAATTCCGTGCGTGTGGGATTGCTGGGTGTTTCATTGGCCATCGACCATAAGATGATCGATGCATGATTGCGCGAAGTATTGATTTCTTCGTCGAGTTGCTGCTGGGCTTTGCGATAGACAACAGGATTATCGAATTCCACGGCCCAATACACCGGAATCTCAGACCAGATCAGGACTCCCATGCGATCGGCCGCGCGCAACATAGTTTCATCATGGGGATAATGTGCGAGGCGCATAAAGTTACAACCCAGCTCCTTTGCCCAACCCAACAGCGTCTCGGCATCTTTGACGGAGTAAGCACGCCCGGTGCGGTAAGGAGCCTCTGCATGCGCGGTGACTCCACGCAGAAAGATCGGCTTTCCATTGAGAAGGATTTCCGTGCCATGGACCTCGATAGTTCTGAACCCCATCAGTTCGTGCACCGCGTCACCGCCTGCGCGCAGATCCACCTGGTACAGCTTTGGTATTTGCGGCGACCAACGCTCAAGCCCCTGCACTTCAACATGGAACGTCGCGCGGCCATCAGGATTTGTCATAGCGCTTGTTTCAGCGTGAAGTTCAGGAATGGAAACCTCAACTTTTTCTCCTGCTCCTGTATCTGCAACGTGCACCCACCCTGCAATCGTCGAACCTTCACCGCGCGCTAAGTGCACATCGTACTGGTCGATGAACTTCTCGGGCACTTCGATCAGCGAGACCTCCCGAGTCAGGCCTCCGTAGTTCCACCAGTCCGTCTGGAGAGTCGGTACGTTGTCTTCGTGGCGTGTATTGTCCACGGCAGCCACAATAAAGTTGCCGTCCGCATGTGCGACAGAAGTAATGTCGCAGTTGAAGGCAGTAAAACCTCCTTCGTGCTCACATACCTTCTGTCCGTTCACCCAGAAATACGATTGATAGTTTGCCGCGCCTATGTGCAGAAACAGGTGCGTGTGTTCTTTCGGCGTATAGGTAAAGTCACGCTCGTACCACATCGGGCCTTCGTAAAGGAGAAGACCCTTGCGCTGCGTATTCCAGTCACCCGGAACATGCAGTTTGGGCGCTGCGGCAAAGTTGTACTCAGTAGGAAACGGGTCGCCGGGCTTGGCCTTGTAATTCAGGAACCATCCGTTCTTCTTCATTTGGTGATGGAAACTGAAAAGGCCTGAAAAATACGGGTCGGCAATGGAGTTCCATTCTCCGTTGAGTGAGATAGCAGGCCTCCGATCGGCGCCTGTCAGCACAATCGTGTTCTGCGTCTCCTGCGCAGGCAGCAGCGTTCCTATGGAGACAAGCAACACGCCAATAACAGCTCCCGCTGAGCCCCGGCGATCTATGCATTTCAAACTCGCAACACGGCAAATCCAGTCGAGCATCATTCCCAACCTCTTCTCAATGGAAACTGGCAATGGAAGCATCCTCATTATTTGGAGCGTGGATTCCACTATCGCAATGGAACACGTCATCATAGCGCCCTCAACTTTTGCTGTACACGCCTCTGAAGATCACGAAGAAATGAGTTTTTGGCACACAGGCGGCAATAGAAAACGCGCCATTTGATGAGGCTGAGTGATGTACTGCGATTTGTGGATAAATTTGTAGTCCGCCACGTGCAGGATTACACGTTCTTTCTTGTCAAAAGCTGCAAAAAACAGAATGGGCCAATATGAATTA
This sequence comes from Occallatibacter sp., assembly GCA_035550015.1. Lineage (GTDB taxonomy): Bacteria > Acidobacteriota > Terriglobia > Terriglobales > Acidobacteriaceae > Telmatobacter. Next base: position 16,302 of record DASZRJ010000044.1, read on the forward strand.
GGGCAGAAATAAGCGATATTGACATAATTCCGGCCGTTCCTGGAGAGCCGCACCCGGGTCTCTAACCATCAATCGTCGAGACCCGGGGGTGACCTGGAGCTTACTACTCACTCTCTTCTACTCGCTTTCCCTACCCCAGAAACATCACATGCACATAGATGCCCAGCCGCACGTTGTAGGCCAGGTACCAACCAATGTGGTCCGGGTCAGGATAGAGGATGATGTCGTCGCGATCCCACCACCAGCCATCGCAATAGACCACGTCGTACGGCGCAACGCTAAAGTAGAAGCCGCTGAACCAGAAGCGGTTCGGCCCGCCGCCTCTGAGGTGCCACACGTGACGCGGGCCAAAACCGCCAGTGAAGCGACCATGCGCCCAAGGGTGATCAAGAAGATAGTGCGGATCATTGCGGCCAGTATCGTGCCCAATCCATGTTCTTCCGTTAAGAACACGCGGAACGGGACGCTGAGGCTGCTGTCCACGGGCGTTAGGGCGATGATCGTAGTTCCTGGGCTGCCCGCGATAAACTCCAGGGCCGCGGTTCGGCGCCTGCGGATGCTGACGTTGTGCACTGTGACCGGGCTGCTGCGGACGCTGCGATTGTGCGCCGCCGGGCCGCAGCACGCTGACTGGAATGGAAGATGCGAGAAGGACTGTGAGGATGAGACGAGAGGTGTGCATGGAGATCCTCCTTCCCCTTTCCGGGAATTCGGACCCTTTTCATCGCTTTCCCGAAAAGGTTGTTCTCAATGCCTGCCCAATTAGACACACAAAACAGGCGCAGGTTGCGAGCCTGCGCCTGTTTTGATTTCAAGCTCCGCTCAGGCTTCGACCGGAACGCCCTGGCGCCGCCAAGAATAGAGAGGAAACTGGTTGGCCAGCTCGGCAACCGCACCGCGAATGCGTTCGAGTGCCGCGTCGTCGCTGCGCTTTTCGAGAGCTTCAGCAATCCACTTGGCGATCTGGCGCATTTCACTCTCCTTCATACCGCGCGTGGTCAGCGCCGGCGTTCCTATGCGAATGCCGGATGGTTTGAGCGGCGGATTCGTGTCATATGGAATCGCATTCTTATTCACCGTGATGCCGGCCTTGCCTAGCGCGGCTTCGGCCTCGGAACCGAGAATGCCTTTCTCAAAGACATCTATCAACATCAGATGATTATCCGTACCACCGGAGATGATGCGGAATCCGTTCGCCGCCAATTCGGCAGCCAGCGCCTTTGCATTCGCCACCACCTGCGCTGCGTAGACTTTGAACTCCGGACGCAGAGCTTCACCAAACGCAACTGCCTTGGCCGCCACAATGTGCACGAGGGGCCCGCCCTGTTGACCTGGGAAAACGGCCATATCGACAGCTTTACCGATGGTCTGTTCCGGCTTTTCGCCCACCTGAAAATCTGTTCCGCAAAGGATCAATCCCGCGCGCGGTCCGCGCAGCGTTTTGTGCGTCGTTGTCGTTGTGATGTGCGCATGCGGAACAGGCGAAGGGTGCACGCCGCCGGCTACGAGGCCAGCGATGTGAGCCATGTCAAAGATGTATTTTGCGCTAACCTTGTCGGCAATCTGGCGCATGCGCTCGAAGTCCCACAACCGCGGATACGCGCTCGCTCCGCCGATGATGACCTGCGGCTTCTCGCGCATCGCAATCGACTCGAGTTCGTCGTAATCAATGACTTCAGTATCCTTGCGCACCGTGTAGAAGGTGGTGCGATAAAGCTTGCCACTGAAGCTCAATTTGTGACCGTGCGTCAGGTGGCCGCCATGGGCCAGGTCGAGACCAAGAATCGTATCGCCAGGCTTGAGGACCGCCATATAGGCCGCAGCGTTGGCCTGGGAGCCGGAGTGCGGCTGCACGTTGGCGAACGCGGCTCCGAAAAGCTGCTTTGCGCGGTCCCGGGCCAGATTCTCGACAACGTCTGTGTATTCACATCCGCCATAGTAGCGGCGCCCCGGATAACCCTCGGCGTATTTATTTGTAAATACTGAACCTGCGGCCTCCAGCACGGCCTCCGACACGAAGTTTTCGCTGGCAATCATCTCCAGCCCTTCGTGCTGGCGCACAGTTTCATGGTCAATAGCAGCGGCAACTTCCGGATCTGCCTGAGCAACGGAAAGCGACATACGGTCTGTCATGGCTCAATCTTACGGCAAAATGCACACCCTCCGTGTGCAAACCGCGGTAGCAAACACTGCCTTTCTCCCCTTCCTCAGGGCTGGCGCGGCCTGGAATAACTCCATAGAACCAGCAATAGTCCAACAGCCGCGAGCAAGGCTCCATATAAAGCCCAATGGCGGTCATTCTGCATAAAACTGCGCGCCAGGATGCCCCACGCCAGATTCAGCCCCTGCAGAATCCAAATGCCGCCCATCGCAATCATGAGTGCGCCAATGGGCCCAGCTACGCTCTTCACAATCCTCCGCACGGTCCGCAATGGCTACCTCCGCACACTCCTCACTCTACTCCCCATCGCCGGCTGCATATCTCTCTCCTGTTGACATTCCACCTATGCAATGTCAATATGTGGACAATCAACAGGAGAGTCCATGGGAGAATCTAAATCCGATGTACTGCAGGGCACTCTCGATCTGATGGTGCTCAAGACGCTTGAATCCATGGGGCCTTTGCATGGTTATGGCATTGCGCGCCGCATCGAGCAGGTAAGCGCCGGATCACTGATCCTCAATCAGGGAACCATTTATCCGGCTTTGCTGCGTCTCGAACAGCGCGGCTGGATCAAGTCCGAGTGGGGCACATCAGAGACTAACCGCCGCGCCCGTTTCTACTCGCTCAGCACTATCGGCCGCAAAAAAATCACCGAGCAAACTGAAAACTGGGAGCGCATTGCTACAACAATGGCGCGCTTCCTCGCGCCCTCGAACTAATCGCTGTTTCTTTGAAAATCCGCGCTTTCAGGAGTAACAGGATGGATTGGCTTCGCACCTTCTTCAGCCGCATTGCCGCTCTCTTCGCCCGTCCCCGCCGTGACCAAGATCTCGACGACGAGCTCGCCGCGCACATCGATCTGCTCACGCAGGAATACGTCGCCCAGGGAATGGCGCGCGCAGACGCGCGTACAGCAGCCCTTCGCGAATTCGGCGGCATTGCGCAGACACGCGAAGAGTACCGCGTCCAGCGCAGTTTTCCACGCGTCGAGCAACTTGCCCGCGACCTACGTTACGCCGTGCGCCAGTTGCGCAAGTCACCCGGCTTTACGCTGACGGCTGTTCTTACACTTACTCTCGGGCTGGGAGCAAACATTGCCGTCTTCTCCCTGCTCAACTGCATCCTGCTGCGCCCCCTTCCGGTTCCGCATGCGGATGAGCTTGCCGTGATTCGCATAGACCGCAGCAACGACCAACCGGGCCACCACAACTATGCTTTTAACGCGCCCTTCCTACGTTCCCTCGAACACCATCATGACGGCTTTGAATCGCTTGCAGGTTATTCAACCAAGCCGTTCCAGGTTCGTGCCTCGTCCTCGAATGTGCAGGTTCATGGCGCGATGGTGAGCGGACAGTTCTTTCAGGTTCTTGAGACTCCGCCACTCTTCGGCCGCTGGCTCACCCCGCAGGATGACCGCGAAGGACAAGCTTTCGTCGCAGTCATTTCCGAGAGCTTCTGGCAGACGTGGTTTCACCGCGACCCCGATGTCATTGGCCGTACACTCACCATTGCCAACAAACCATTCACCGTGGTTGGCGTCATGCCATCCAAGTTCATTGGCGCAAATCCGACATATATGCCGGAAATCTATGTTCCTGTGTGGGCCGAGCCCATCATCGATGCACCCTACAACGCAATTGCGAGCGGTTATCACTCCTGGTGGATGCGCATGATAGGCCGCCGCGCTCCCGGTGTTTCGCTGGAGAAGGCAAACTCGGCACTTGCCGCGGTCTCTAATCCCATCCTGGACGAATCCATTCCCGACGTGAAGTGGATCAAGGAGGCACATACAACACACTTCCGCTTTGCGGCCGAGCCTGGTTCGCGCGGTTATACCTTCCTGCGCGACACTTTCCGCAAACCGCTTGTGGTGGTCTCTGTGTTGTGCGGCGCCATGCTGCTGCTTGCCTGCCTCAATCTTGCCAGCCTGCTTATGGCCCGCGCCACTGCACGTGAGCGCGAATTGGCCACACGTTTAGCCATGGGCGCCTCGCGCCTGCGTCTTATTCAGCAGCTCCTTGTCGAGAGTTTTTTGATTGCCCTGCTGGGCACATCGGCCGGACTTCTCGCCGTGCCGCTCGCAAGCCGCGCTCTTGCCGCCATTGTTATTGGCACTCAGGGTGATTGGGTCATGCTCGATCCATCACTCGACCATCGCGTAGTTGCGTTCGTCGCTGTCGTCGCAATCGTCTCCACCATCATCATTGGTCTTGTTCCTGCATTGCGCGCCACATCGAAGAGTCTTAATGAGCAAATCAAGTCCGGCACGCAATCGGTCCATGCACATCAACAGCGCATGCTTCCGCGCTTCCTCATGGGCATGCAGGTTGCGCTTGCTCTCATCCTCGTCTTCGGAGCGGGACTGCTGGCAACCAGCCTGCAGCGGCTGCACAATATCGACCTTGGCTTCCAGCCGAAGGGGCTGGTGAACCTAAACCTCGAAATGAACAAGCAGAGCCGCGATGGAGACGCTCTTTTCGCCTGGTATCACCAGTACTCCGACGCGCTTGCCCACTTACCGGGAGTGAAAAGCATTGCGTACGCGGGCATTACACCAATGAGCGGCAGCATCTGGACCGACAACCTGCAGACACCCATCAGCCAAGGCGAACAAGAGATGTACATGGATACTGTCTCCCCTGGCTATTTCGACACACTCAAGATCCCGATGCTTGCCGGCAACGATTTCACATGGAACGACACAACCAAATCCAGTCCTAAGGTAATCCTCAATCAGCGCGCGGCCCAAAAGCTCTTTCCCGGCCAGAACGCTGTCGGCCAAACCGTCAAGTATGACAAGAAGACTTATCAGGTTGCTGCCGTTGTAGGCGATATTCACTACGCATCGTTGCGCAAGGAAGCACCACCCGAAGCATATTTCCCCATGACGCAGGACACTTCGCACAAGCCGAACTATATCGCCGTACTGCGGGTGGAGGGTTCTGTTGCACCGCTTGCCTCCGCGGCGCGACAGCTCGCCGCACGCATGGCACCAGAAATTCCGGCGCCGGTGCTTACGCCTATGATTGCGGATATCGATGGAACCATCGCATCCGAGCGCATCATGGCCATGCTGGCTGTCTTCTTTGCGGTTTGCGCGCTGCTCGTTACGGCCATTGGCCTCTACGGTACACTCGCCTACTCCACCGCCCGGCGCACCAGCGAAATTGGCGTTCGCATGGCGCTCGGCGCACAGCGCGCACAGGTGGTCGGACTTATCTTCCGCGAGAATGCCTGGATCGCACTGTGCGGGTCTGTGGTGGGACTCGTCATTGCATGGTTCGCGGCGCGAGCATTGAGCAGTTTCCTCTACGGCACATCCGCCCGCGATCCCTGGATTCTCTGTGTCTCTTTTGCCGTGCTCGCGTCTATTGCCAGCGCGGCTTCGCTCATCCCGGCTATTCGCGCCGCGGGCATTGAGCCCAGCACTGCTCTTCGCGCAGAGTAAGTCATCAACGTAGCGTTTGCTCGGCCGCAGCTACCACGCGGCCGGTCTTCGCATCCGTCGCAAACACCACCAGCCGCATCGCACCGTCCGTGCTGCCCGCTTGCGCGGAACTACCTGCATCGATACGCAGTGCACGGCCATCGACAGCATCACCTTTCAGTTTCTTCATGGCGCGCACCACGGCCACATGATGCAGCGTACGTCCAGCATTCTCGCCACGCGCCACTTCGCTTCGGGTGGCATCCGCAGCCAACGCTGCGTACAGATGACTATTTGCATCCAACGCACCGCGCAGATGGAATGTGGCCACACCACTTTCCCATTGCGCATTTTCAATTTTGAGATCGATTTTTGGTGACGTAACGGCCCTGCTCAACGCCGCGCGCATCGACTGCTCATCGCTGCCCACAAATTGCCATGTGCCGTCGACCACAGCCTGCGGCGTGTACACCGAGCCCAGTGCAAACTGCCGTCCGTATGCATACTGCCGGGCATCCGCCTGGTCCAGCGAAAACGGGTCGCGCCACCCCAGCCGGTTCCAATAGGTCACATGCTCACTCAGCACAATCGCGTCTGCACCCGAAACGAACTGCTCCTTGTCCAGCTTTTCCAGCAATCGGTCCGCCCGAGGACAATCCGAACACCCCTCTGAAGTGAACAGCTCAACCAGCACCGGCACGCGGTGTGCAGCATTCTGCGCGCTCGCGGACGTACAGAACCCGGCGGTCATCAGTGCTGTAAGTGTCAGCGCGCACAAAGTCCATGATCGAGTTGGAGACGGGGAAGTCATGGCGCTTATTCGATGGTCTCAGTGCATGAAGGGTTACACGCACACGTCAAGCAGCCTATCCTAGCTACATGGCTGGCTTCCGCTTCCTGCGCCTTTCGCTTCCATTCCTTGCCCTTCTTGCCGCCGCGCACTTTACGCCAGCCCAGAACCAGCAGGTTACACTCTCTCCCTCAATCGTAGTTGCCGGAGCGCCTGAAATCATTCGTGTTTCGGCGGTTGATGCGGACAGTGTCACAGGCGAATGGTCCGGCAACACGCTGGCCTTCTTCCGCCCCGGCAATCGTGGCCCGTGGGTTGCTCTTGCCGGAGTCGATGTCGGTGTGGAAACTGGTCCATCCACGCTGCATATCGTTGTGCATACTTCGAACGGCGCAACGCGTGAACTCACCCAAACTGTCGAAATTCTCCCTGCGCATTACCGCACTACCCGGCTCAGCGTCGCGCCGAAATTTGTTGAGCCTGATTCTGAGCAGCTCAAGATCATCCTTGCCGAGCGCTCACTGAAGGATAAGATTTTCTCTGAAAGCGCGCCCGAACGCCTCTGGCACGGCAGCTTTCACGCACCGGTGCACGCCGTGGCTACGGCCAGCTTCGGCACACGCCGCACCTTCAACGGCACACTTGCCAGCATTCACAAAGGCATGGACTATCGCGCCCGGACAGGCACTGTTGTCCGCGCATCCAACGACGGTGTTGTTGTGCTCGCGCGCAAGCTCTATTACGAGGGCAATATTGTCGTCATCGACCACGGCCTGGGACTCTACACAATGTCGATGCACCTGAGCCGCATTGATGTGCGCGAAGGTCAGCACGTTACAACCGACGAAAAGATCGGCCTCAGCGGCGCAACCGGCCGCGTCACCGGCCCGCACCTGCACTGGGCGGTACGGTGGCGGAATGCCTATCTTGATCCCGCGAAGATGTTGCGGATGAATCTGTCGAATTTGCGCTAGCGCGCTACCACTTCCTCTTCTGCCTCTTCCGTACAGCTCACCGTCACACTCGACGCTTCCGCCCGCTCCTCGCGCAGCTCTTTGAACGCGCGGTGCACGAACGAGCCCAGATACCAGCCGTCGATGTATTTGTAGGGCGTCTCACCCGTGGTGTAGTGGCCGCACGGCAGCACGCGTGGTGTAAAGTTCAACCCCACACGCTTGAATGCCTCAACCACCTGCAGCGAATACTCGCGCGGGAACGTCAGGTCGTACTCGGCATAGACGAGCAGAATCTTCTTGGCCAGCCCGTCCACTTCGTCGCTTGCAAACTGGTCGTAGTAGTTCACAGGGCTGATGGCGCTCCACAGTGCGCGTAGACGCTCCTGCGTGAGACCGGTCTGCTCAATGGCCGCGCGAATATGCCGCGTGCTCTGGCCTGCCCACACCACATCTCCGAAGGCCGTCGACGCGTGGTTAAACGCGTTCACACGGATGCGCCGGTCGTGTGCGCTGGCCAGGAATGCATAGCATGAGCCCAGACTTGTGCCCAGCACACCGAACTGCTCGTAGCCCTGCTCCTCCAGCCAATCCAGACAGCAGCGAATGTCCACAACAGCCTGCCGGCAGGCGGAAATCGTCCGCCCGATGTTCGCGCTGACCGCGTAATCCGAGCGCTCCAGCTCGCTTGGCCTGCGAATGTCGTGATACGGCTTTGACAAGCGCAATGCAGAAACGCCAAAGCGATTGAACAAACTGCACAAAGCGTTATGGCTGAAGGCGTCCGCATTCCACTGCGGCATCACCACAATTGCCTGCTTCGGCCGCGTGGGGTCCTTATGCGCCGGAGCCGGATACCACCGCGCGTTTACCTGGTCGTTCTCCGGATAAGGAGTGCGCTCCGGAGAAGTAAAACGCAGAAATGTTGCCCTCTCTGTTTTTCCTTCTTCGGCCAGCCGTTTGATTTCCGCATCCTGCGCCAGTGTCTCCGGGCGCACGTTTGTCGGGAAAAGCATCGGGTGGCGCTCTTCCAGGCGAAAATCCGCCGGTCTCTCATAGCCAAAGAATTCTTTGCTGTGCTGAATCAGAATGTCGTTGATCCGCACCATGGCGGCTTCTGCGGCTACATCGTCGCGTTGCGCTTCAGGCGAGGGAACAGCCGCGCCAAACCCATGCTTCTCAAGCCAGGGCTCAATCCAGTCAAAGCCCCACTCCAGCGGCCGTACCACGCGATTCTCGTCGCGCGTGGTCAGCCGGTATTCCCACTCATACATCCAGCGCGCGTACCGTTTTTTCAACATACTGATACGTCAATTTTATCAATGTAGGCTTATTCTTCGTGTGAATTGCATCTCTGCTTGTACTGCAAAAACACTACTCCGCCCTGAGCGCCTCCATGGGGTCAATCCGTGCGGCTCGTATTGCAGGAACGGCTGCCGCCAACACCGCAATAAGCAGCACAACGCCGCCGCTGACGGCAATTCCCACCGCACTCCCCGACTGCGGCTCCGTCAGCAGCCTACGCACCACGCCTTCGGTCATCCATGCGAGCGCCAGGCCACCGGCCACGCCAATTGCAACTTCGATAAGGACGCGCCGGCTGAGAGAGGCCAGGATCGATCCGCGCCCTGCACCCAACGCCATGCGGATACCCAGTTCGCGTGTGCGTAGCGTCACAGAGCGCATCAGCAGGCCATAGAGCCCCAGCGCCGTCAGCAACAGCGCCAGCACAGCGAAGATTCCAGACAAACTGACCAGCATGCGTTCGCGGCTCAGGTCCTGGTCCATCAGTTGACCGAGTGTTTGTACGGATGTGGTGGTTCCCTGCGGCATCATTTCGCGTGCCGCTTCCTTCACTGCGTCCGCTGCGACTGTCGTGTTTTTGCCTCGAACTACCAATATTCCCGATGGATCATAGAATTTCCGCTCTACACCGGCGTTCTCAATGTCATAGAGCATCTCTGGAGCGGGACTCCGCAGCGACACGAACTTCGCGTCCTCAACGACCGCTGTCACTCGGCATGCACGTTGTGGGTCCATATCAGCCCCATCTGGCAATCCCATCTTGGAGTGGTATACCAGCTCGCCCACCGCGCTCTGGTCTGGGAAAAGCGCATGCGCCAAAGACTCGCTAAGTACACAGTTATTGATTGCGCCGGCTTCATTGGCAGAAACCTTGCCCGTGAGAATGCGCGTTCCGGCGGCATCAAAGTAGCCTGCAGTTGCCTGCAAAAGAAACAAACTGGGCTTGCTGTGAATAATTTGATTGCGATCGACTGAGAACATTCGTGTCGCGCTGAAATAGCCAGTCATGGGGTAAGCACTAATGTAGCCAGCAGCCTCAACACCTGGTGTGGACTGCACTCTTTGCAATACGCGGCTCGTCAATGCAACCCTCTGGTTGCTCTTCAACTTCAGGTCATTGAGATTCAAATCGGCAATCACCGCATTCTGCACACGAAGGCCGTTGTTCTCCGTCATCAGGTGTACAAGTGTGCCTCCCAGCAGAGCTGCGGCTGCAACGAGTGTGATGCTGACGGCGATTTGAAGGCTGATTGCCCATCCACCCAAGTGCTTCGAGGAGAGCGAACGACTTTGAGCCTTCATACCCTTTGCGGGATTGGTGCCCGCCGCGTGCAATGCTGGCCAGAGTCCTGCGCCCAGCGCGACCAGTATTGCAGCAGCAGTGTTCACAGCAAGAATCACCGCGTTAGGCCGCAAATCCATTTGCGAGGGAGTACCGCGATCACCCAGCATGGCCACGAGTGCGTGTGCACCCAGCCAGCCTGCAAAGACACCACCGAGCAGTCCAGGCACGACGAGGAGCGTTGTCTCTATCAACACCTGACGCACCAGACGCATCTTGCCCGCGCCCAGCGCAACACGCACCACATACTCACTCTGCCGCCCGCTCACCCGCGCCAGCATCACCAGCGTTGTGTTCACGCAGCATAGTGCCAGCACAAGCACCATCAAAAGCTCAAGCACCAACAGGGGCCGCTCGTAGACCATCTTGACCCACGAAACCCCGCTTCGTCCCGGCTCCACCACAAGTCTGAAGTCTTTGAAAAACTGACCCAGAAAAATCCCCGTTGGGTCGGCTTCTTTGCGCACCGTAGGAGTAATCGCCTGCAACTCGGCGCGCGCATCGCGCAGCGTCTTGCCGGGCAGCAGCCGCCCCATCACATATCGGTCCAGTTGACCCGCGTTTGTGGCGTCTTTTTCACCTTCCTCTAGCACCTCGAACGACATGGGGAGGTACAGCATCGGATGTAAATTTGCCGTCAAACCTTCAAACCCACGCGGCATTACACCCACAATTGTTACTGGATGGCCTTTCACGTTCAGCGACTGCCCCAACGCACTCGCTTCCCCGTGAAAGCGGCTCTGCCAGGCCTCATAGCTCAAGATCGCCGGTACGCCTTTTGCGCCTTGCGCCTCATCCTCCGCTTCGTCAAAAAAGCGCCCCATTGCCGGCTGAATCCCCAACACACGGAACGCATTGCCTGTCAGTAGTTGAATCTTCTCACTGTGCGTATAGCTGCCTTGGCGTACTGGTTCCTCATCGCTGTTCCATGCAAGCAGATCCGAGCTCGTATTCTGCCTTTGGCGAAGAATTGTGTACTCAGGCCAGCTCAGACCGATAACGGAATTTCCTTTCGTCATGGTGTATTGCACCAGTTGCTCAGGGTGCGGCACCGGCAGTCCTGCCAACACGATGTTCCACGTAAGCGTAAAGACAGCTGTGTTCGCGCCGATGCCAAGTGCGAGTGTCAGCACCGTAATAAAGGAGATGCCCGGCGAGCGTAACAATTGCCGCGCCGCTAACCGCACGTCTGCCCACAGACTCTCCAACCGCGGCCACTGCCACTCCGCGCGGCTGCGCTCTTCCAGCAGGGCAACATTGCCGAACTCGCGGCGCGCCGTGTGCTCTGCCTCGTCGCGCGGCATGCCTTCATCCATCAGTTCTTCGGTGCGTTCTTCCAGGTGTTCGGCGATTGTGACCGACAAATCGCGATAGTGACGCCGCCGCGTAAAGATAGTGCTAAACCAGCTCATCGCAGCCTCCTAAACCTTCGCAGTTGCCATCACGCGCGCAATTCCAGCGAACATTTTCTCGAAGCTGGTAATTTCCTCTTCCAGATGCCGCCGTCCGGCTTGCGTCAGCCGGTAGATGCGCGTAGGCCGGCCCTTCGCCGAAACGCCCTCTTTCGACTCCACCCAGCCCTGCTTCAGCATGCGCTGCAACGCCGGGTACAGTGAGCCTTCTTCCACCTGCAATAAATCGTCTGAAACCTGCTGGATGTGCTTTACCAGCGCATAGCCGTGCATGGGCTTATAACGAAGCGACTGGAGAATCATCATCTCCAGTGCGCCGGGAAACAGGCCGCGGTTCGCTGAATTCTTTTCCATGACAACGGATTCTAGCCCAAAATACCTATTTTAGAAATAGGTATTTTGGCGAGAGAAACCATTCGCCACGATAGGCAATACAGATTCAATACTCTTCTATTGTTTTGCTGCCCGCTTAAGGCTCACATACTCCGCCGTGAACCAGCCAAGGCTCAAGAGCATCATCAGCGCGATGATTCCCTGTGAGATCACGCAGTAGAGGCACCAGACTCCAAGCGCGAATTCCTCAATCATGCTCAAGCGAAATGCGAAGATAAATCCCACTGTAGCCATGAGAAACAGAAGGAATCTCTTCCGCATGAAGGCGAGCACGCCGAGCAATATGTAACCTGCTATTCCAATGGCCGCAATTGGTACATGCCCCATCATGGCAAATGGGCTATGATTCACCACTCCGCAATCCCAGTGCGCGTTGATCGAACAGGGTTCGGTCGCCGTGGAGTAGTGAACCTGCAAGGCAAGGCCCGAAACCACGGCACCCGCCAACGCCAAAACTGCAATCACATATCGCATCTCGACTAAAATCCTAGGTCATGACACCTTGTTACCGCATCAACCTTTGGTGGAGGCGGCGTCCGCATGCCTGAGATCGCGCCCATTACAGGCCACCGCGTAGCATTTTTTGGCGGCAGTTTTGACCCTCCTCACGCGGGCCATCTCACTATTGCCCGCGCGGCGCAGCAGGCGCTTAAGCTTGACACTATTCTCTTTGCACCCGTCGGCACGCAACCGCTCAAGCCACTTGGGTCCACTGCCTCATACGAAGACCGCGTGGCCATGACCGAGCTAGCCATTGCCAAGGAGCCTGATTTCTGTGTTTCGCGCGTGGACGCACCAAAACCTGGCGGCGCACCGAATTACACCCTCGATACTTTGCACGTGTTGCGGGCGCACATGGCAGCGGGTGCAGAACTTTTCTGCCTCATGGGAGCCGACTCGCTGCACGGCCTGCGCCGCTGGTATCACGCCGCTGAAATTCCGTTCACTGCTCATCTCGTTGTAGCCTCACGGCCCGGTGATAACTTGAATGACCTATCTATGCTTCTTCCTCAAGGCGTTTCTCTTCAATCGGCCAATCCAGTCCATTTGGGCTCGGGTAATGTCGAGCTTCTGACCTACGCTGTCCGTAATGCCACTGGTACCACCGCACCCTTCTATGTCCTGCCTGGCCTTCACGTTGACGCCAGCGCTACACAAATTCGCGCATCGTTGCACGGCGGTTTTGGGGCCACGCCGCTTCTCCTTCCCCAAGTGGCCAACTATATCGTCAGTCATCATCTCTACACGGACGGATAATGAATTCTCATACGGCGACTTGCAGGCAACAACCGCCCCGTCTACGATTGAGCTTTGGAGATCGTTAGTTCCGCATGACTGAATCACAAGTACTCGTTGAAACCCGCATCCTGGTACAAACCGCAGCCCGTATCTGCGAAGACAAAAAGGGCGAAGATACACGCATTCTCGAGCTCGACCCCATCGACTCCGGACTTGCTGACTTCTTCCTTATCACTTCAGCCCTCAATGACCGTCAGGCGCAGTCGATCGCCGACGAAATTGAATTGCGTCTTAAACGGGAGTTCGGCGTTTATGCGCATTCTGTGGAGGGCCGCCGCCAGGGTGAGTGGATTTTGCTCGACTATGTGGACTTTGTTGTACACATTTTTCTGGCCGCGCGCCGCTCTTTTTACGACATCGAGCGTCTGCGCAAATCTGCGCGCCCGTTGACGCCGGAGCAATTCGATGCTGAATTGAAGGCAATCCTCGCGGCACGCACCCGCGCCGCACGCGGCAAGTCTGCTGCAGCTCCCAAACCGCCCGCAACAGCAAAGAAAGCAGCGAAGTCTGTTACGAAGAAACCTGCTGCGAAAAAGACCGTTCCTGCTAAGAAGGCCGCGGCAAAGCAACCTGCGAAAAAGACCTCAATCAAGAAGTCGGCAAAGCGTGCGTCGACCAAGAAGAGATAGTCTTCCGGGTCTTTAAAGACGTAAGCCTCCGCTCATGTCAGGGTGAGGGCTTTCTTGCTCTGAAAGATTGGCTTTGTCCATGCCCGGAACTGCATGAGCGCACTTATTTTGTGCAAAGAAAGAAGGCGAAGGGCTTGGCCCTTCGCCTCTTGGGTAAGTAATGGCGTTGGTTTAGAACTCTACTTTGAGTTGGAATTCCATGGTGCAAGGACGGCAAAACTGGGGTTGTTTTTGGCTTACCAGGGTAAGTATTCATGGCGCTGCCAGTAGCTCTCATGGCTTCCGATGCTACGAAAAATGGAATTCGCGCATTAATGTACACAAATTTCTACAGCAAAATTTGCTCTGTATATTCTGCGATTACGGATAGATCGATCAAGCGATTATGCTCATCTTGATGCAGGTTTCTCTTATCCATATAGGCTCGGTGGCGCGAAGCAAGGATGAACTGGGCCAGCTCACTGATTCCTATATGAAGAAATCGTCTGCATTCTCGCAGTGCAGGACTGAGTCCTTTCGCAGCGAGACACAATTTCTCGACTGGCTCACACGCCAACAAGGGCGCACAGCACCCGTAGCTGTGCTGCTGGACAGCAAGGGGAGCCAAATGACATCCGAAAACCTAGCTGCCTGGGTACGCGAGCGACGTGACGATGGCACACAACACCTGGTTTTTGCTATTGGCCCTGCTGATGGCTGGTCAAGCAATGCGTTGAACAAAGCTCGGCTCAAGCTTTCCCTAGGAACGATGACCATGGCGCATTCGCTGGCGCGACTTGTTATGGCCGAACAAATCTATCGCATCTCCACCATACTCACTGGACATCCCTACCATACGGGCCATTAACCGCAGATAGTGCAGGGCCTTATTCATTACACTTGAAGCTGCGAACAATGACCGATGAATTCTCCAGCCGTCGCGGCCTTATTTTGATCAACACGGGCGCAGGGAAAGGCAAGACCACCGCTGCGCTCGGCACGGCACTTCGCGCCTTCGGATGCGGAATGCGAGTACTTGTGCTGCAATTCCTTAAGGGCTCATGGCACTACGGTGAACTCGACGCCATTGGTGCTCTGGGGCCGGATTTCGTGATCAAGCAACTCGGTCGTGGCTTCGTCAAAGTTGGCGGTGCGGAAACTGACCCCGAGGACATTCGCCTTGTTCAGGAAGCCTGGGCAGAGGCACGGGCTGCCATTCTTTCCGGTGAATGGGATCTTGTGGTTCTCGATGAGATCAATTACGCCATCAGCTATGGAATGCTTCAACCGGAAGTTGTGGCAGAAGCTCTTCGCCAAAGGCCGGAAATGGTTCACGTCATCCTCACCGGGAGAAATGCTCATCCCATACTCGTGGAACTGGCGGATACCATTACCGAGATGCGCGAGGTGAAGCATGCCTATCAGAAAGGCATTCTCGCCCAGCGAGGCATCGAGTATTGATCCATTGTGCCGGGTGCTGCTTGAATACCAACAATTGCAGCCAATGGATAGGACGGTTTGGGCCTTCCGGTAGATATACAATGGCTAAGGTCTATGTCCTGGTTTAAGCGCGAAAATAGCGAGATCGAGAATACCGGCGCCAATGGTGACGAGGAAAAGAGTGTCCGCACAGAGGGACTCTGGATCAAGTGTCCGGGATGTCGCCAAACAATCTGGAAAGCTGACCTTGAGGCGAACCTCAACGTTTGCACAAAGTGCGGCCACCACTTCAAGATCGGCGCGAGAGAGCGCATTGGCCTATTGCTCGATCCCGGCTATGAACTCGTAGACGGTGGTTTACGCTCGACTGACCCGCTCAATTTTGTCGACGTAAAACCTTACAAGCAGCGCTTGAAGAAAGCCCAGGAACAGACTGGCCTCAAGGACGCCATTCTGAATGCGGTGGGCCAAATGGGGCCGCACAAGGTTGTCGTGAGCGCAATGGAGTACCGTTTCATCGGTGGTTCCATGGGCGCAGTTGTTGGCGAAACCATCGCGCGCGCCGTCGACCGTGCGCGTGAAGGAAATATGCCGCTCATCGTCATTGCTGCCTCCGGCGGCGCACGGATGATGGAGGGCGTGGTCAGTCTGATGCAGATGGCGAAGATCTCAACTGCACTGGCTCAATTGGACGACGCAGGTTTGCCCTATATCTGCATCCTCACAGATCCCACAACGGGCGGCGTCACAGCGAGCTTCGCCATGCTGGGTGACCTCAACATTGCAGAGCCAGGCGCATTGATTGGTTTCGCTGGACCTCGCGTCATCGAGCAGACTATCCGTCAGAAATTGCCGGAAGGCTTCCAACGTTCTGAGTTCCTGCTAGAGAAGGGCTTCCTTGATGCGGTCGTACAGCGTAAAGAAATGAGGGATTATCTCATTCGCGCGCTCAGCTTTATGCATTCCCCAGTACATACCTAGACCACATCTACGTCTCGTAACGAAAAGTACTTTTTGGGGGCAACGAAAACGCTAAATTGATCAAAATAAAAGGAGCGCTCATATCAGCGCTCCTTTTATTGCGTGATGCCTTCCAGTTTTCAGCTTAGAAGTAGAGCTTACCACCAAGCTGGACAATGCGACCTGATCCGGCACTAGTGATTACGCCGAACGATCCAGGTCCATCAGCAAATTCGCCATCCGGATCGCCGAACTGCGTGTGATTGAAGGTATTGAACGACTCCAATCGAAGCTGGATGTAGCGTGACTCACCAAAACGCAGATCCTTGAAGATTGCCAGATCGGTGTTGTTGATGCCCGGTGCGCGGAAGAAGTTGCGTCCCGCATTACCAAAGGTGCCAACCGGCTCCTGCTCAAACGCTGTCGTATCGAATGACGTATTGAGCTGGCCCGGCTGTGCGCCGTCGCGTGGGTTCACAAATTTTGCCGCCTTCACCTGCTGGGGAACGTCCGCACAGGTGTAGTACGAGAGGTAGTCGCACGTCAAAGAAAGCAATTCGTAGTCAGAAAGTGTGACCGGTTGGCCAGTTGCAAAGGTCGTCAAGCCCACGGCTCTCCAGCCCTCAAGTGCGAGCCGCGCTACCGGATTTGATCTCAAGGAGGCCGGGACTGGAATCTCATATGCATAGTTGAGAACCAGCCGGTGACGGGTATCAAAGGTGGAGCCGCCGTAGTTCAGGTAAGCGAACTGCGGATATGGATTGATTCCACGATCCTGATAGCCAGAGTTCTCGAGGCTAGAACCGTTATCGAGTGAGTGGCTGTAGGTGTAGCTCAACTGGTAGAAGAGATTGTGTGTCGTTCTCTTAATGAGGCTGACCTGCAACGAATTGTAATTGCTGCTACCGTCTGTATACTCCGTGCCCATTGACGCAAATATGTCGCCGGGGTAAATGGAGTGATCCGGATAGTAGTAGTGCTGATAGATGTAGCCGCCGCCGCCTAGGGCTGGGTTACAGCTTGCATCGGCGATACAGTCGGCCTGGCCCTGCGCAGTGATCAAATTCTGCTCGTAGTTGCGTTCCAAGTGACGTCCCTGCGCGCCCACATATCCAATCGACAGTATCTGCGAACCAGGCAGCTCACGCTCAATGGTGAGTTGGTAGTTCATGGCAGCCGGCATTTGATACTTGGTCGTGAAGGTGTTCAACGACATTGGATAGAATTCGCTGAAGTCGATGCTCGTATCACCCGCTGCCGGAGGAACATACGGGAACGGAGTGGATACTGAGCCCAACCCTGCAACATCGCTATACGGATCGGTGAAACTAGGAACAGAACCTGTCAGGTAAGAGGCAATGCCGTTTGATCCGAGGCCGAAGGGTGGAATACCAAGATTCTGCAGGTTGCCCTCTTCCTCAGTACGGTTGTAATAGATGCCAAAACCGCCGCGAATCGAAAGTTTTCTCTCTGTTCCACCTGTCAGCTTGCCCATATCCGGAGAGAAGGCAAAGCCTGCGCGGGGAGCGACATGGCTGTAATTGGTGCTATAACCAGCGAGCGAACAGCCTTGATCTCCTGGATAGGTCAAACCTGCCGGTGCGGTCGGGAAGATCTTTGACTGAATACCAGGCTGGAAACAGATCACTCCTCTCTTACCCTGCTGGAAATTATCGAGCGGAGTGTCAACCTGATAGCCCAGTCCAAAGTTCAGCGTAAGGCTGTCATTTACCCTGTAGCTGTCCTGGCCGTAGAAGTAATCTTCATAGGCGCGTACGTTAATCAGGTTGGCGGAGTTCTGCAAATACGTGGTCGGAATGCCCATCAGGAAGTCCAGACCAGGATCGCCGGTAGAATACTGGCTTCCGGCAGAAGTGAAGCTGAATGATCCGCTGTTGCGGGCATCAAAATTGTTGTAGACCTGGAAGCGGCGTCCGCTAAATCCGAATTTCAGCGTATGGCGACCCACCACCCAAGAGAAGTTGTCGTCCACCTGCATTGTCTGATCGATGCGGGGCTGTGGTCCGTTGCTGCTCGTTCCAAGCGTGTAGTACTTCGAAATGGAAATCGTCGGCAGGCCTGCGGCCGATGCATCCTGAGGCACGATGTTCTTGAAGCCATACGTCGAGGGATCAGTCACGGTAACGGGGTTGCCCGACTTGAAGTTCATGCGCGTGTAGCCGGCACGAAATTCGTTGAGCACCGTTGGTGAAAAAATATGTGTGAACGAGGCAATGTACTGGCGGTATTGCGTGTCGTTATTTGAAGGGAAGCCTGGGAGCGTACTGCCGGAAAAGGGAATAGGCGTAAGGCTGTTGTTGTGCTCTTCGAAAATAATGAACCAAAGTTTGTTGTTGGGCGTAAAGTTCTCGTCCATGCGGCCGATGTACTGGTCATCAACAACCGAGTTTGTCGAAGTCCATGTGTAGTAATTCGGATCGCCAGCCGGACTGGTGTAGTTCGGGGTCGGATTGTATTGCGAAGCCAGCGACGCTGCAATCGAATTGAAGTTGGAAGTAGGAATCTGGTTGGTCGGGTAGCATTGCGACCATGTCGTATAGGACGTAGACGGTCCGCAGGCTCCATTCGGTCCTTGAACGGCAAATGGAATCGGATTGTCTGACAACGTAAATGCTGCGTTTTCCGCATTGCTCCAGTCACCGCTCAACTGTGCGGGGCTCAACACACGTTGTGTTTCCGTGCTGCCAGGCTGGCTGGCGCGACGGCCTTGATACGAGAAGAAGAAGAACGTCTTGTCGTGGCCGTCGTAGACATGAGGAATGAACAGCGGTCCACCAAAAGTTCCGCCGTATTGATTCTGGTGGTAATTCGGCGCTTGCAACTGGAACCAGTTGCGATCATTCAAGAATGTATCGCGATAGAACTCGAAAGCGTCGCCATGGAACTGGTTAGTGCCATTCTTGATGATCGCGTTCACAATGCCGCCAGAGTTGCGTCCGTACTCTGCGTTGATGGTTGAATCAATCAGGTTGAACTGAGCGAGCGCGTCTGGGCTCGGAATAATGAGGGGCGAGTTCAAAACGATATCATTCGAGTCCTGGCCATTGATCAGGTAGCTGGACTGCTGTGCTTGAGCACCATTCACCGAATAGTTGTTTCCGAAGCGGGTATCCGCAGCCTGGACTCCGGGAGCAGCCAACTCCAGCTGTGTCCAGTTACGGCCATTCAGAGGAAGATCCACAATCTGTTGCGCGGTAATCACGGTCTTCAACTGGGTATCAGACTTCTCAACCTGCACGGTGTCCGCTGTAACCTCGACGGTTTGTGACTCAGCGCCCACTTCCAGCTTTGCCGTCATGTCATAAACCTGATTCACAATCAGGAGGATGCCGGTTGCCTTGAATGCCTTGTATCCGGTCATCGCCACTTCTACCGAATAGTGACCGATCTGGAGCTGCGGAAAAACAAATTCTCCCACAGAACCGCTCTTCACGGTGGTCACGATGCCTGTATCAGTATTGGTGGCCTTCACCGTGGCGCCGCGAATCACCGCGCCAGTTGAGTCTGTTACTGTTCCTCGAATTGAGGCATAGACGTTGTCGGCCTTTGCCGGCATACTGCCGAGAGCTCCTACCAGCAAAAGGAAAATCGATAACGCCACCCCGAAAAAACTCCGGTGAATCCGGGTTACTCGCTCACTCATGAGCTAACTCCTTCAAAAAGGTTTTCGGAAAAGGTGTCTGGGTTCCCAAACGTTCAGGTGGGACCACTTCACATAGTTTTGTGTCTGTATGAGAGCAATCGGAGTGCCAAAACTGCTCTACGTGCGACGCGACGACTCACGCTATTATGTTTCTGTAAAGACATGTAAATATTAGATTTAATTTCGGTAACAATTAATGAGCATCTTCATCAAGGGGCAATCATCCTATTTCTGGAATCGGTTAATTCTTATTTTCATAGAATTATGGGAGGAGCTATGAATCCACATATTCGAATTTGTGGGGTCTTATGGACAAGTAAACTCCAATTTGAGCCTTCTACTTCTTGTCATTTTCTGGACCCGTCGAGAGCCGTGCTTTAGAAATTGCTCCCTGTGAACAAGTTGACCTCATCGCAACCGCATATGGAGGCCTTCGAGGTACCCGGACAGAGACCTATGGTTTCAGACCGCATGCCAGGCCATTTGCATCGGATCGACAGCAATCTCATCCAAATATCCATGGCGTTACCCATTTCTATTCTTGACCTTGTCAGCCTTCATCCAGGCGAATCTGCAGGCGAGGGAATCGCTCGCTCTGTCGATCTCGCACGGCATGCAGAGCAGTGGGATTACCGCCGCTTTTGGCTGGCAGAGCACCATTCCATAGAAGGACTTGCCTGCTCGGCAACCTCAGTCCTCATCGGTCACGTTGCCGGAGCCACAAAAGCGATTCGTGTTGGCAGCGGTGGGATCATGCTGCCCAACCACGCACCGCTCGTCGTTGCTGAGCAGTTTGGCACGCTCGAGGCTCTTTATCCGGGGCGCATCGATCTCGGCCTTGGACGCGCACCGGGCGGCGACTTTCTCACGATGCGGGCCTTGCGGCGTGACATCCGCCAAACCGGCGACGACTTCCCCGAGTTGCTCGCGGAACTCCGCTCTTACCTCGGACCAGCGAGACCAAATCAAGCTGTCAAGGCTTTTCCTGGTCGCGACAGCCATGTGCCGATCACACTTCTCGGTTCAAGCGATTTCAGCGCTCGGCTCGCGGCCTCACTCGGACTGCCCTTCGCTTTTGCAGCGCACTTCGCTCCGGACATGCTGGAAGCTTCCTCACGGTTGTATCGCGATAACTTCACACCGAGTGAAACACTGCGAATCCCCTGGCTGATGGTGGGTGTGCCCATCGTTGTTGCCGAGACTGATGCAGAAGCACGGCGTCTCTTCACGACGCCGCAACAACGCTTTCTACGCCTCATTCGCAGCCAGCCCGTCGAGCTTCTACCACCGGTCGACTCGATGGACAGCATTTGGAGCGAGTGGGAACGCGTCGCCGTGATGAGCAAACTCCATGCGGCCATTGTCGGCTCTGAAGCCACGGTACAAACCGGCCTCGAACGCCTCGTTGCGGCAACAGGCGCAAACGAGATCATTGCCGTCACAGACACCTGGGGCCACGAAGCGCGGCTTGAATCCTATTGCCGGTTGGCGCAGGTGGCCGCCTGCATTGAAACCAAAACCGCCGTTAGCGCCTACTGAAACAAAAACTATCTCCATTACCGTAGTCCAATGCAGAGAAGGGGCCGG
>DASZRJ010000045.1:0-18160 GCA_035550015.1 Occallatibacter sp.
TCGCTGCCCGACCTTTGCACCTCTCGTGTTGCCCACGGCACTGAAGTGATGGTGGCCTGAAGCGAGCCCCAAAGGAAAAATCAACGTGACCAAACTGGATCAAATTCGCGCTGCGGAAGCCAAGCTGCTTCTCTCCACGTACGACCGCAATCCCATTCTCTTCGTCGCCGGCGAAGGCGTGCACATGATCGACGAGAACGGAACGAAGTATCTTGACCTGCTCAGCGGCATCGGCGTCAATGCGCTCGGCTACTCGCACCCGGCGATTGAGAAAGCCATTGCCGACCAGAGCAAGAAGCTCATCCACATCTCGAACCTCTTCTACCACGAAGGCCAGGCTTCGCTCGCGCTGCGCCTCACAGAGCGTTCCGGTCTCGATCGCGTCTTCTTTGCCAATACCGGCACAGAAGCCTGGGAAGGCGCACTCAAGCTTGCCCGTGCGCACGCCGGTCTGCTCCGCAGTGAAGGTAAAATCATCGGCACGAAATTCCTCGCGCTCGAGCACAGCTTTCACGGACGCACCTTCGGCTCCGTCTCCACTACGCATAAAGCCAAATACCGCGAGCCCTTCGGTCCCGTCGTTCCCGGCGTCGAATTCGTCCGCCTCAACGACGTCGAAGACCTGCGCGCCAAGTTTTCCAGCGAAGTCTGCGCCATTCTCGTCGAGCCTATCCAGGGCGAGGGCGGCATTCGTCCCCTCACGCAGGAGTTCTTCGCCGAAGCCCGCGCACTCTGCGACTCCACCGGCGCATTGCTCATTGCCGATGAAATTCAGGCAGGCCTGGGACGCACCGGAAAGTGGTTCTCGTATCAGCATTACGGAATCCTGCCTGATGTCACCACGGTCGCCAAGCCTCTCGCAGGCGGCATTCCACTCGGAGCTATTCTCTGCACCGAAGAAGCCGCGCGCGCCATTCATGCGGGCATGCACGGCACCACCTTCGGCGGTGGACCGCTCGCCTGTGCTGTTGCCAACGCCGTGATCGACACGCTGGAAAGCGGCAAGCTGCTCGCCCACGCAACCGAAGTTGGCGACTACTTCCAGCAACAGCTCCGCGCGCTCGCTCAAAAGCACGAGTGCATCGTTGATGTGCGCGGCAAGGGCCTCATGATCGCTGCCGAGCTCGATTCCGCCGATCTGGGCAAGAAGACCGTCGCCGAAATGCTGAAGCGCCACATCGTCATCAACTGCACCAGCGACACGGTGCTGCGCTTCCTGCCGCCCTACATTCTTGAGCGCGAGCACGTAGATACCGCCATCGCCGCGCTCGACGAAATTTTCACTGAGAATGCCACTCACGCCGCCGCTCAGTCGGCAGAAGGAGACAACCGTGGCTAGCAAATCCATGTTGGAGCCGCCTACCGTGCCCGTTCACCAGGACCCCGATATTCTCGCCGCCGCCGCACGTATGGCCGGTGAAGACCTCTGCTCGATCGCCGATCTCTCCAGCGCGGAAGTGCGCGCCATCCTCAAACTCGGCCACGAGGTGAAGCGCAACCCCACTGAGTACCGCCGCGCACTCGACGCAAAGCAGATGGTGCTGATGTTCGAGAAGGCAAGCCTGCGCACACGCATGAGCTTTGAAGCCGGCATCAACACCATGGGCGGTAATGCCATCTTTGTGGACCAGACCAACTCCCCGCTCGGCGAGCGTGAGTCCATTGCCGATGTCGCGCGCAACGTCGAGCGTTGGGTCGATGTCATTGTGCTGCGCACCTACGCGCATGACACCATCACCGAGATGGCCGCCAACGCGCGCGTGCCTGTCATCAACGCCCTCTCTGATTTCGAGCATCCCTGCCAGGCGCTCGCCGACTTCATGACCATCGAAGAGCATTTCGGCACCACCAAGGGCATCAACTTCACTTATGTTGGTGACGGCAACAACGTCTGTCACTCGCTCATGCTCACCGGCGCGCAGCTCGGCGCCAACGTCACCGTCGCCACGCCGCGTGGCTACTCACCCGACATTGAAATTGTCACGCTCGCACGCGACATTGCACAGACCAACAACTGCGAAGTGCGACTCCTGCAAGACCCGCAAGCCGCCGCCGAAGGAGCCGACGCCATTTACACCGACGTTTGCGTCTCCATGGGCATGGAACACGAGTCCACCAAGCGCGCGCCCATCTTCCGCCCTTTCCAGGTAAATGAAGCGCTCATGCAGAAGGCCTCGCCGTCTGCTGTCTTCATGCACTGCCTGCCTGCGCGCCGCAATGCGGAAGTGACCGATGCCGTCCTCGACGGCCCGCAGTCCATTGTCTTTGACCAGGCCGAAAACCGCATGCACGCACAGAAGGCGCTGCTCCTGCTGCTGCTTGGTGGCCTTTCCAACACGGCGAGCTTTCAGTAGGCGTACCGTGAGATACGAGGAGAACGCCCCGTGAAGATGTGGTCCGGTAGATTTCGTGAGCCGCTCGACGCCGACTTCGAGCGCTGGCAGCGCTCCATCGTCTTTGACTGGCGCTTGCTTCCGCAGGAAGTAGCCGCCAGCAAGGCGCATGCAAGCGCGCTCGTCGCTGCGGGCATTCTCACGCAGGATGAAGGCGCGCAAATCCGCTCCGCGCTCAGCGACCTCTGCTCCGCGCACAAGTCTGACGCAGGCAAAGCCCAGGTGCGCGACCACGCCACCGCCGAAGACATTCACCACTTCGTCGAGCTCTCACTGGTCGAGCGCATCGGCTCGCTCGGCCTCAAGCTCCACACCGGCCGCAGCCGCAATGAGCAGATCGCCACAGACCTGCGCCTCTACATCCGCTCGCAAATCGATCGCATCATTGAAACTCTCACCGAGTGGGCCAGCGCTCTTGTCGCACAGGCATGTGCCGCGGACGAAGCTGTCATGCCCAGCTACACGCACCTGCAGCGCGCCGAACCTGTACTCGTTGCGCATTGGTTGCTCGCATATGTCGAAATGATTCTCCGCGATGCAGCGCGCCTCACCGACTGCCGCGCACGCCTCAACTTCTGCCCGCTCGGCTCCGGCGCCATCGCCGGCGCAACGTTAGCCGTTGACCGCACCATTGCAGCGCGCGAGCTTGGTTTCACCGCACCCACACCTAACTCAATGGATGCGACCAGCGATCGCGACTTCATTCTCGAGTATCTGCAGGCGCTCACCTTCGTCGGCCTCCACCTGAGCCGTTTCGCAGAAGAAATCACACTCTTCGCCACCACCGAATTTGGCTTCGTCGCACTACCGGAGGCATTCTCCACCGGCTCAAGCGCCATGCCGCAAAAAAAGAACCCCGACTTGACGGAGTTGATTCGCGCCAAAGTCGGACGCATTCACGGTGCGGCAGAAGCAGTTACTCTGCAAGTGAAAGGGTTGCCCCTCGCCTACAATAAAGATATGCAGGAGACGCAGGAGCCGGCCTTCGCAGTTGAGTTCGTGCCGGAGATGTTGACGCTCGTCGCGCGTTTCACCGCCGCGCTTCACTTCAACTTTGACCGCATGGCTGAGGCCGCGCAGCAAGGCTATCTCAATGCGATGGCCGCTGCCACCTATCTTGTCCACAAGGGTGTTCCCTTCCGCACCGCGCACGAGAAAATCGGCAATGCCGTCCGCTTCGCACTCAAGAAGGGCGTAGAACTCAATCATCTTTCTCTCGCGGATCTCAAACAGTTCGGCGATGAATTCTCCGAGGATTTCTTTGACGCCATAGCCCTCGAACCCACGCTCGACTGCCACGACGTCATTGGCGGAACCGCGCGCGCGCAGGTAAAGATTGCGCTCGAAAGCGCCGCCAGGCGCATCGCTGCCCTACTCCCAAAAGAGGAGGCCGCTCATGCTGGTGCGTAAGGCGCGGCTGCACGACGCCTCCAACATCTACGACCTCGTTAACTCGCTCTCCGGCGACGGCACGTTGCTCAAACGCGCCTTTGCGGAGATTTGTGAGAACGTGCGCGACTTTACCGTTGCCGAGTCCGACGCCGGCGTCTTCCTCGGCTGCGGCGCGCTTCACCTTTACGGCCCGCACCTTAGCGAGGTTCGCTCCATTGTCGTTAAGCCGGAAGCCAAAGGTCAGGGTGCGGGTGGCCGTATCCTCGGCGCGCTCATTGAAGAGGCCGAAGAGCACGGCGTGCAATCCGTCTGCCTTTTCACGCGCATCCCCGATTTCTTTTTCAAATATGGCTTTCGCGTTGTCGAAGACAAGTCGGATCTGCCCGACAAGATCTTCAAGGATTGCCAGAACTGCCCGCGACTGCATCGCTGCGACGAAGTCGCCATGGTCCGCGGCCGCATTCCGCGCATGTCCATCCTCGGTCCGCGCCGTGAAGCCCAGGAGCTGGTCCGCTTTTCCGGCTAAGTGGCGGCTTGAAGCGCGTCTGGCCGCGTCTCAACCCATATCAGCAATGCTGCCGCCACGGCGATCAGAAACATTCCCTGCACGCGCCAGGCCGTCATGGTGACTAACACCACCTGCGCCACGCTCTGGCAGTAGCCGAACGACGAACACGTGCGCCAGTCGAGCATGGAATAGACCGTGAGATAGACTAGCGCCAGCACCCAATGCGCAATCGCGGCGCCTCTCGTGCGCCGGTAAAAAGCAAGCGATGCTGGGAAACTGAGCAGCGGCATCCCGCAAAACAGCGCCATCACCACCGCATCTGAGCGGAAATCAGCCCAGGTAAACACGTAGAGCGCTGACAACGACATGGCAAAACTGCCCAGCCGCACCACGCGGCGCAAAATGGCACTGGCAATCTGTGTCAGCTTCAAGGCGCTTCTCCCTCGCGACTGCACAATCAATTCTTCATGGCTTACGCGATGTTCCAACCATTGTAAGTGCCGTCTTTCGTGCAACACGCAAGCCACCGGCTGTACTCCCTGTTTCCCTGCCGTCCGCTCTCGGCAATTGTGATGGCCGCCTCACTCCCGGAGTGGTTTGTGCACTATACTGACGACGTGATTTCTGTATTCGGCGACTGGAAACTCGACGCCGCGCTGGGCTCCTGCCTGGTACTTGGGCTGCGCCATGGCTTCGATTACGACCACCTCGCCGCCATCAGCGATATCACCGCTGTCCAGAAGAACTGGCGCTCAGGCTTCCGCCTTGGCTTTACCTATGCACTGGGCCACGCCGCCACTGTCGTCACGCTTGGCATTCTCGTTCTCGAGCTCCACATGGGCCTGCCGGAAGGGATTGACCACTGGACCGAAAAGCTTATAGGCCTCACGCTCATTGTGCTTGGTTTGGGCGTCGTCGCCGGCATCCTGCGCAAGGACGCCCACGGCCATTCGCACACCCGCATTGAAAGCCGCCTTGCCATCGCTATCAACGGAGTTCTCTGGCTTGCCTGGCAATGCCGCCGCCTGGTCAATAAGCAGGCACCCCGCCCGCAGCGCTTCCAGTGGATCTACTCCGGCAAGTCGGTCTTCCTGATCGGCGTCTTGCATGGCATAGGCGCGGAAACCCCCAGTCAGCTCGCGCTCTTCTTTCTCACCGCCAATCTAGGTGGCACTTCGCGCGGTATGCTTGGCCTCGCGGCGTTCGCCATTGGCCTCGTCGCCATGAACGCCGCCATGACAGCCGCACTCGGCGGTGCATTTAAATCCGGCAACGCACGTCCCCGCCTCTACCACGCCATTGCGTGGACCGGCGCAGTCTACAGCTGCGGCATCGGCCTCATCTTCCTGCTCGGCATTGCAGACCGGCTGCCCACGCTCGGATAAATGACCGGTAACTCATCGCTCCCGCTATGCACTCCAACATCTAATTTGAGAAACGTGTCATTCTGAGCAAAAGAGGCCCCGAACGTTTTTCAGTTCGGGGGTGGTGAGCGAAGAACCTGCTTCTGCTTTTTTCTGCGCCACTTCACAAACAGGTTTGGCACACAGGCAACTATCCCGCATACCCCGTTAGCTTGAAGCTGTAGGCATACTTCCCTTTCAGCTCCGCCGGCAGATGAATAATCAGCGTCGAGCCCTTCTTGTCCGTCGTAAGAGGTGTATCCACGCCCAGTTCCGTCACCGCATCATGCGAAGCCTGCGCAATGCCGGCGATCGACAACGTCTTCCCCTTCGGCGTACCCAGTACCGTTACATACAGGTCGCTGCTCTTGCGCGTAAAGCGAAGATCGTCCCCCTCAAGACTCTTCCCTTCCGCCTCACTCCACGGCGTCGTTCCATAGATCGCGTCGCCATTCTGCTTCAGCCACGCGCCCAGTTCCTTCAGCCGTTCCAACTGAATCGGCGGAATCGTTCCATCCGCCTCTGGACCCACGTCCAGAAGCAAATTGCCATTCTTGCTCACAATATCCACCAGCAGCGCGATCAAATCCGCCGGTGCAATCGTCTCCTTCTCCCCCTCTGCGCGGTTGTAACCAAACGAGCGCCCCAGCCCGCGGCACTCCTCCCACTTCTTCTCGCTGATCTTGTCGAGCTTGGAATATTCGGGTGAAGTGAAATCCGAGTGCTTAATTCCAAAACGATCATCAATCACTCCATCCGGAATGGCGTTGTAATAATCCGCTTCCACGCCCAGTGCGTCGCCCGTCTTCGGCCAGTCAATGTCATTCCACAGCACCGCTGGTTTGTACTTCGTAATCAGCTCGTGAATCTGCGCGTTCGCATAGCGTCCATACGCCAGGCTCTCCGGTTTCACCGCTTCATAATCTGAACTCGTCTCAATCGGCCCTACATTAAACGTCCAGTCGTATCCGCCTGAGTAGTACAGCCCCATGCGCATGCCTTCCTTGCGCACCGCCGTGGTCAGCTCACCCACAATGTCGCGCTCCGCATGCAGCTCGCTTGGCTTCATGTTTGGATTCGGATTGGGTGTCGTACTCGGCCACAGTGTGAATCCCTCGTGGTGCTTCGTCGTCAGCACCACATACCGCGCACCGGCCATCTTAAAAATCGCTGCCATCGCATCCGGACTCCACTTCCTCGTCTCCCGATTAAAATCCTTCGAGAAATCGTAGTAATTGAAATCCGCTCCGTAATGCGAGCGCTGATAGTCCTGCGTCGGAGAACCCGGAATCCGCATCGTATTCAGATACCACTCCGCATATGGGTTGTACTTGATGTAATCGCTCGATGAAAAATCGTGGTTCGGATGCGTCACCGGAGCCCAGCCCGGCACGCTGTACAAACCCCAGTGAATAAAAATGCCTAGTTTTGCATCGGCATACCACTTCGGCAGCGGATGCTTATCCAGTGACTCAAGCGCAGGTTCATACTTCACCGGGGCCTGAGCCCTCATCTGCACCGCGCAGCACAATAAGGCCGCTGCGCACACCGCTCCTGCCCCCCGGGCCCACTTCGTCCGCATCCGCAATTCCTCTTTTCCGTAATAGAGTCACGCTCGCCCGTGCGGCGAGCCTCCAATGCGCATGATAGTCATCGCGGCTCAGCCTGCCAATGCAAAGCAGACAATTCGACTCAAATGAGAAAAGGGCGGCGACGCAACATGTGCGCCACCGCCCTGAAATGCCGTCTTCACTGTCAGAAAGCAGCCGTCGTCTGCCTCAGGCTGTAGGAGCTCAGTGTCTTGATGTAATTGCCCCGGTCGAATGGTGACTTGTCCGGAGCCGACCGTCTGCTCAGGCAGCCGCGCATTTCTGCAAGCGAAGTGTATTCATGCTGATTCAACCAGTACCGCAGGTCGGCAAGCACGCGTTCGATGTGACTCACTCCGTGGATATGCAGTGCGGAGGCCATCATCGCCACATTCGCTCCTGCCATAATGCTCTTCACCACATCTTCGGCTGAGTGAACGCCGCCCGTCAGCGCGATATCGATGTCCACCTGTCCATAAAGAATGGCTGCCGCATGCAAACGCCGCAGCAGTTCGGAAGGCGTGGAGAAATGCAGCGTCGGTTTCACCTCCACCATCTCCACATCGAAATCCGGCTGATAAAACCGGTTGAAAAGCACCACACCCTTCGCGCCTGCCTGGTGAAGCCGCGCCACAAGATGCGGAAGGCTGGTGAAGCTCGAAGAAAGCTTCACTGCAACCGGAATCTTCACTGCCCGGCAAACGCTGTCCACAAGCTCAAGAAGCTGCAACTCCAGTTCGGTGGAAGTCTGCGCGGGCGTTGTCGCAATCGCAAAGGTATTCAGTTCGATGGCATCGGCTCCCGCTTCCTCCATCTGCTTTGCAAATTGAACCCAGCCACCTGCGGTCACACCATTCAGGCTCGCAAATACCGGGATGGTCACCGACCGCTTCACCCTCCGCAGATGATCCAGATAAACTTCTTGCGACATGCGATAGTCGTGCATGTCAGGAAGGTAGTCAAGCGCCTCGGCATACGATTCCGTACCACGCGAAAGATCGTCGTCGAGTGCGCCTGCCTCAAGCTGCAACTGCTCTTCAAAGAGTGAGGTCAGCACAACCGCCGACGCGCCCGCCTCCTGCATCTTGCAGACATTCTCCACTGTCTCTGACAAAGGCGTGGACGAGACCATGATTGGTCCATTCAGCTTGAATCCCAGATATTTCATGGAAAGGTCGATCACTGAACACCTCCCGCCGCGACCACGGTCTGCTTTTCCTCCTGCTTTTCAGGCGGAGCAATGTGCGGCGTTTCTCCGCGGCCCGGCATTGCCGCCCGCGCTGAATATACCCTCCATTGCCGCTCTACATCGTCCTGCGCCTCAGATAAAAGCTCCGCGGCCAGGGTGGGATTGCTGCGCGCCAGCATCGTGTAGCGCGCCTCGCGATACACATATTCCTTCAACCGTACTGACGGCGCACGCGAATCCAGTTGGAATGGATTCTTGCCCTCTTCACGCAGAGACGGATTGTAGCGGAGCAATGGCCAGTAACCGGATTGCACGGCCAGCTTCTGCTGCTCCAGTCCGTGCACAAGGTCATACCCATGCGCAATACAGTTTGCGTACGCGATAATGAGTGACGGCCCGTTGTGTGCTTCAGCCTCTTGGAAGGCCTTCACCACATGCGAATCGTTGCCGCCCAGTGCAACCTGTGCTACGTATACAGACCCGTAGCTGATGGCTTCCATGGCAAGGTCCTTGCGGCTGGTAGGCTTGCCCGCTGCGGCAAACTTTGCCACCGCACCGCGCGGCGTGGCCTTGGATGCCTGGCCTCCCGTGTTCGAGTACACTTCTGTGTCGAGTACGAGCACGTTGATGTTCTTCCCCGAACCCAGCACATGATCCAGTCCTCCGAAACCGATGTCGAAGGCCCATCCATCGCCACCCAGAATCCACACGCTCTTGCGAACCAGAGTGTCTGCAATGGCTTCAAGATTGCGAGCATCCGAACTATCGATCGCCTTGAGCTTGTCGCGCAGTTGCTTCACCCGCTCGCGCTGCGCATCAATCTCCGGCTCTGTCCCTTGTGGCGATGTCAGCAACCGGTTCGCCAGCTCCGTTCCAATCTGTTCGCTGGTCCGCGCCACCAGTGTTTCCGCGAAAGCCTTTTGCTGGTCGAGTGCGGTGCGCATGCCAAAGCCGAACTCCGCATTGTCTTCAAACAGCGAGTTTGCCCATGTCGGTCCACGTCCGCACGCATTGGTCGCGTAAGGCGTGGTCGGCAGGTTGCCTCCGTAGATGGACGAGCAGCCTGTCGCGTTCGCGATATATAGCCGGTCGCCGAACAACTGCGTCAAGAGCTTCACATACGGCGTCTCGCCACACCCTGCGCACGCGCCGGAAAATTCGAACAACGGCTGCAGGAGTTGCAGATCCTTCACCTGGTTATGCGAAAGCTTCTCGCGATTCGCATCGGGCAGGTTCAGGAAAAAGTCCCAGTTCTCGCGCTCAGGCTCGCGCAGCGGAGCCTGCGGCTCCATGTTGATGGCTTTATGGCTCGCGTCGCTCTTGCTCTTCGCAGGGCAAACCTCCACGCAAACGCCGCAGCCGGTACAGTCTTCTGGCGCAACCTGCAGTGTGTACCGCTGGTTCTCCATGCCTTTCCACTTCGCCTTCGCCCACTTGAACGTTGCCGGAGCCTTATCGCCAAGTTCTGGGTTGTAGACCTTCGAACGAATCACTGCATGCGGACAAACCATCACGCACTTGCCGCATTGAATGCAGACATCTTCGTCCCACACCGGAATGAACTGAGCGATGTTGCGTTTCTCCCATTGAGCCGTCGCCGTCGGGAAGGCGCCGCCCGCCGGAATGGCGCTGACCGGCAGCTTGTCGCCGCGTCCGGCCGCAATCTCTCCCAGCACTGTGCGCACAAATTCAGGCGCCTTCGTTGAAATCGAAGGAATCAGATCGAATTCCGACGAGGCCGTGGAAGGCAGTTCCACCTTTTCAAGATGCGCAAGCGCATGGTCGACGGCGGCATAGTTCTTCTGCACCACCGCGTCGCCGCGCTTGCCATATGTTTTCTTGATGGCCTTCTTGATCTGCTCAATCGCCTCTTCGCGCGGCAGCACACCGCTGATAGCAAAGAAGCAGGTCTGCATGATGGTGTTGATGCGCGTTCCCATCCCCGCATCGCGCGCCACCTTGTACCCGTCAATGACGTAGAACTCGATCTTCTTCGCGATAAGTTCCTTTTGCATCGTCTTCGGCAGCTTCTCCCACACCTCGGCAGCCGGATATGGAGAGTTGAGCAGGAACACCGCGCCTGGCATTGCCGACTCGAGTACATTCATCTTTTCCAGGAAGCTGAAGTTATGGCAGGCCACAAAACTCGCCTTCGAGATCAGATAGGTCGAATGAATCGGATTCGGCCCAAAGCGCAGGTGGCTTGTCGTCATCGATCCGGACTTTTTTGAGTCGTATACGAAGTAGCCCTGCGCATAGTTGTCCGTCTCGTTGCCGATGATCTTGATTGAGTTCTTGTTCGCGCCGACTGTGCCATCCGATCCCAATCCGTAAAACAGTGCACGCACGGTCTTCGGATCTTCCGTTGAGAACGATTCGTCATAGCTCAGACTCGAATGCGAAATATCGTCCTCGATGCCGATCGTGAAGTGATTCTTGGGCTCGGCCTTCACCAGCTCATCGAAGATTCCTTTCACCATCGCTGGCGTAAACTCCTTCGACGAGAGCCCATACCTGCCGCCTACAACGGTCGGCTTTGCTGCGAAGGGAAGGCTCGCGGCATGCTCGGCCAGCACTGTCACCACGTCCTGGTAGAGTGGCTCGCCTGCGCCGCCTGGCTCTTTGCAGCGGTCCAGCACGGCAATCGATTTGGTACTTGCAGGCAGCGTGGAAAGAAATGCTTTCGCGTCGAACGGACGATAGAGCCGGACCTTCAGCAGTCCCACCTTTTCCCCACCGCGATTGAGCGCCGCTACAGCCTCTTCCGCGGCTTCTGCACCGGAACCCATTATTACGATCACGCGCTCCGCATCCGCTGCGCCCACATAGTCGAACAAGCGATAGCTGCGGCCTGTCTGTACTGCAAACCGGTCCATCACACGCTGCACAACGCCGGGCACCGCCGCATGAAACGGGCTGCATGCCTCACGCGCCTGGAAGAAGACATCCGGATTTTGCGCCGTTCCACGAATAATCGGCCGGTCAGGGCTGAGCGCATTGTGCCGGTACTCGATAATGTAACGGTCGTCCACCAGCGCCCGAATCGTCTCGTCCGAAATAGGAATAATCTTGCTCACTTCATGCGACGTACGGAACCCGTCGAAGAAGTGCATGAATGGAATGCGCGCTTCCAGAGTGGCAATCTGCGCCACCAGCGCCAAATCCGCCGCCTCTTGCACAGAGTTCGACGAAAGCATTGCCCAGCCCGTCGAGCGGCACGCCATCACATCCGAGTGATCGCCAAAGATCGACAGCGCATGCGTAGCCAGAGTACGAGCCGTCACGTGCATCGTGGCGGGCGTCAGTTCGCCCGCAATTTTGAACATATTGGGAATCATCAGCAGCAGGCCCTGCGAAGCCGTAAACGTCGTCCCAAACGCACCGGCCTGCAACGCACCGTGCAACGCGCCTGCCGCGCCGCCTTCGCTCTGCATCTCTTCCACAACGGGCAATGCACCCCAAATGTTCTTTTTGCCTTCGCTGAGCCACTGATCGGCCCACTCAGCCATGGGTGAGGAAGGAGTAATCGGGTAGATCGCAATCACTTCCGCAAGCCGATAGGCAACCGATGCTACTGCTTCGTTGCCGTCGACAATAACTGTCTTCAATTCGCTCATTTGCAAAGCCTCACAACGCGGCGCAAAATGCAAAAATCCGCTGCGATGAGTCTCAATCGCTGCTCCCGATGAGGCTGTGACACCAAACACAAGCTCGGAACCTGGTCCCGTATTGTGAAAAAAGAATCAGATGTGTATTGAGAGAAGCTGGCGGAAATTACGCGGAAAGAAAATGATCGACGAGCGCCTGCCACTCCTCTTCCAGCGTTGGCCTGCAGTATGTGCGGCCTGACCGCCGGTACCAGTATTCGGAGTTCCACTCCACGCCTTCCTTGCGATGCAGGTACGCGTGCACGGCCATGCCGTCGGTGGTTTCTAAATCGTCCACCATCTTGTGCGCCTTATCCCAATCGCCATGCGCATCCCACCACAGCGCGGCCAGCGTCGCCGTGCACTCCGCGGGCGGAGCTTCACCTTCCAGGCTCTCTTTGAATTCGCTCGCCGTCATTGCAATTCCTTGCTCTTCATCATCGCCCAGGATCTTCCAAATTGAACCAGGAAATTGCCTTCCCCAATCGGTATCCCTGTAGCCATAAGCGACCCGGTATGGTGATCACCATCACCTTCAACTTGCGTTCCAACTCTTCACAATGAAACTTCCGGAGGTCGAACCCGGAGCTGCGAAGACTTCAGAAAATCCTATGCAGCGGGCCAAATTGAAACCGGTAAGCCAGGATGAACGAGTGATGCAAAACACAAAAGAACAGAGCATTTGCGAATCAGACCAAATTGGTCGTATACTGAAGTCCGACTATTCCGGTCGTAGTTTTTGGGATGTGTTCTTTGCGCGTCCCTTGGGAGTCCGGCAGTTGAGCTTGCTGAGCGAATTGCAGATTGGCGAAAGTGGCATTTTGGTCGCAATCGACCTGCCGATGCTGGTACAGAACCATCTGATGCACATGGGTTTCGTGCCCGATGCCAGAGTGATGGCTGTGCGTCGCGCTCCTGCAGGAGATCCCACTGTGTATCTTGTTGACGGCCTGGAAATCGCCCTCCGCTCCGATACTGCCCGATCCATTCGCGTGCGCTCGCTCCATGAATCGGACAACGAGGCTCCATCTTCCACTGCAAACGCCTCTTCCGATCTTGTCGAGGCCGCGCGATGAGCAGCAGTTGCTGCACAACCCCGGCATTCGAACCACCCAAGGCTCCACCAGCACCAGGATCCATCCGCACCATTGCGCTTATTGGCCCGCCTAACTCCGGCAAATCCACTCTCTTCAATCGACTTACCGGGCTACGCCAGAAGGTAGCCAACTATCCCGGCGTCACCGTCGAGCAGCGCATGGGCGTCATGGCAGGCATTGGCCGCGCCGATCTGACACTTATCGATCTGCCCGGCGTCTACTCGCTCTCGCCTTACTCTGAGGATGCGCGCGTCTCCGTCGAAGTGCTCGAAGGCAAAATGCCCGGCACGCCGAAACCCGACGCCGTCCTCCTCGTTCTCGACTCCCTGCACCTCACGCGGCAGCTCATGCTGGCCGCACCGGTGCTCGCTCTTGGACTGCCTACGCTCATCCTCCTCAACATGACGGACTTGATGGAATCGCGCGGCGGTGAGATTGACGCATTGCAGCTCGCGCGCGAACTCGGCACTCCGGTCGCTCAAATCAGCGCCGTCCAGGGCAAGGGACTTGAAGCCGTCACGCTCTTTCTCAATCAGCGCACAAACGCGGCAAAAGAAAATCAATCCCTCACGCTGCCGGTTCTCGGCAATGCCGCCAGCACGCACAAGTGGGCCGCGCAGGTCAGCAAGCGCACCGGTTATCGCGCTCCGCTCTCGGCGGAAAATACGCGCAAACTCGACAACATCCTTCTCCACCGCATCTGGGGACCGCTGCTCTTCCTCGTCGTGGTCATCGCCGTGTTTGAAGTGGTCTTCGCACTCGGCCAGCCGCTCTCTGACGGCTTCGGCAATGTGCTCTCCGATATCGGCAACTTCATCGCTCCCTTTCTTCCCGCCGGATGGATTCGTTCCATCCTCATTGACGGCGCGTGGACGGGCGTCTCCTCCGTACTCGTTTTCCTCCCCCAGATTCTCCTGCTCTTCCTCTTCATTGGCATACTTGAGGACTCCGGCTACCTCGCCCGCGCCGCGCTCATCGCCGATCGCGTCATGCGCACCACGGGCCTCAACGGCAAGGCATTCATTCCCTTGCTCTCCGCCTACGCCTGCGCAGTACCGGCCATCATGGCCACACGCACCATTGAGAATCGCCGTGACCGCTTCGCCACCATTCTCGTCACGCCCTTCATGACCTGTTCGGCCCGCCTGCCCGTCTACATGCTGCTTATCGCAGCCTTCATTCCGGCAAAGTATTACTTTGACGGCCTCATCGGTCTGCAGACGCTTGTCATGATCGGCCTCTATTTCGCCGGCTTTATCGCCGCCATGACCACCGCATGGATGCTCAAGAGTTCAATCCTCAAGTCGAGCGAGACGCCCTTCATCCTTGAGCTGCCGCAATACCGTATGCCCACACTGCGTGCGCTTGGCATGCGGCTTGTCGATCGAGCGCGCGTCTTCCTCTATCAGGCCGGCACCATCATTCTCTGCGTTACCATGGCGCTCTGGGTCCTTGCGCACATCCCCCCCATCCACATCGGCGCCGGTTCCTGGACAGCGCCTGAACTTGCCGACAGCGTCATCGGCAAGCTGGGCCACTTCATTGAACCTGCCATCGCTCCGCTCGGCTTCAACTGGAAGATCGGCATCGGCCTGCTCTCCTCCGTCCTCGCACGTGAAGTCATGGTCGCCACCATGGGCACGCTCTACGGTGCTGACCCCGCCACCCAGTCGCTGCACCTGCAAACCGCTCTGCACCACGACATGACCCTCGGCGGCGCGCTTGCTCTCATGATCTTCTTCGCCTTTGCCATGCAGTGCACCTCCACCATGGCCATCGTCCGCCGCGAAACCAACAGCTGGCGCTGGCCCGCCGCTCAGTTCGCCTACATGCTCACTCTCGCCTGGGGCGCGGCCTTCCTCGTCAACCACATCACCATGATGTTGATCCACTAGTCTGCAGCTTCCTCCCTGAGAGCCACCTTTCCCCTCCACCTAACCCGGCGCACTATCATTAGTCCTGACAAAAATCTCAGGATGGACTCGTGTTGAAACTCTCTGCGCTGAAAATAGCTTCCTGCTTCGTTGCCTTCTGCTCCGCTCTCACGCTTCTTCTCACCCCCGCCTCCGCACAGGTCCAGTACGTTGACCCCACCATAGGCAACATCAGCATCCTCCTCGTGCCCACACGCCCCACCGTCTACATCCCCAACAGCATGGTCCGCGTCTACCCCATGCGCGAAGACGCTCTCTCTGACCAGATCGATTCCTTCCCGCTTACCATCAGCTCGCATCGCCAGCCCGAAGTCTTCAGCATCATGGCGGGTGACGGCTCCCCCGCAGCCTACGATCAGGAAGTCACCACGCCCTACTACTACGCAACGCGCCTCGACAATTCCCTCACCCGCATCGAGTTCACACCCACCACGCGCGCCGGCTACTTCCGCTTCACCTACGCGAAAGCCGCGCCCGCCCTCGTCCTCTCCAATCGCGAAAAAGGCTCACTGCACTTCGCAAACAACGCCGTCACAGGTGAAGAACATGTCGGCCCGCTCACCATCTACATCTACGGCCAGTTCAGCGCGCCCGTAAACGTCACCGCCACCAAAATCGAAAGTGGCGACCGCCTCGCCATCACCTCATCCGCCACCACACTCGAATTCCGCTACGGCGTCTCCTTCATCTCGGTCGACCAGGCCGAAAAGACACTCCACGAACAAATCCCCACATGGAACTTTGACGCCATCAAAGACGCCGCCAAGGCCCGCTGGAATGAAGTTCTCGGGCAAGTCCAGGTTGAAGGCGGAACCGACGCTCAAAAGCGCGTCTTCTACACCGCGCTCTACCGCAGCTACGAGCGCATGATCGACATCACCGAAGACGGCCGCTACTTCAGCTCCTTTGACAACAAGGTCCACACGGACCCGCGCCCCTTCTACGTCGACAACTGGCTCTGGGATACCTTCCGCGCGCTTGAGCCGCTGCAAACCCTGCTCAACCCGCAAATGGAAGCCGACAAGATTCAGTCCTACGTCCGCATGTACCAGCAGTCCGGCATCATGCCCACCTTCGCGCTCGCATCCGGCAACTACGCCTGCATGAACGGCAATCACGCCGCACCCTGGTTCGCCGATGCATGGTTCAAGGGCATCCACAACTTCGATCTCGCAACCGCGTACGAAGGCGTCCGCAAGCGCTCGCTCGAAGACACGCATCTTCCCTGGCGCCTCGGCCCCAAGGGCCCGCTTGACGATTTCTACAATGAGCACGGCTACATGCCCGCCCTCCGCCCCGGCGAAAAAGAAACTGATCCCATGGTCCACCCATTTGAGAAGCGCCAGCCCGTTCCCGTCACGCTTGAGAACAGCCTCGACGACTGGGACATCGCGCAGATCGCGCGTGTGCTCAACAAGCCCGCCGACGAAAAGCTCTTCCTCTCCCGCGCACTGAACTACAAGCATCTCTATCGCGCGGACAAGGCTCTCATGTGGCCCAAAGATGCCGAAGGCAACTGGATCGAACCGCTCGACCCGAAATTCGGCGGTGGCCTCGGTGGCCGCAATTATTACGACGAGAACAACGGCTACACCTACACCTGGGATGTCGCCGAGGACTTCGGTGGCCTGGTCAAACTCATGGGTGGCCCCGCCAAAGCCGAAGCCAATCTCGACCAGCTCTTCCGCGAACCGCTCGGCCGCTCCCGTTACGAGTTCCAGGCCAAGTTCCCCGACTCAACCTCGATGATGGGCCAGTTCTCTATGGGTAACGAGCCCAGCCTTGCCATTCCATACATCTACAACCGCGTCGGCGCGCCATGGAAAACGCAAAAGCGTATTCGAGAACTCATTCACGCCTTTTTCCCCGCCACGCTCCACGGCATCCCCGGCGATGAAGACGGCGGCGGCATGTCTGCCTTCGTGGTCTTCTCCATGCTCGGCATCTATCCCGTCACGCCCGGCATTCCCACATACGACATCGGCAGTCCCATCTTCTCCAAAGCAACCATCCACCTCAAAAACGGCAAGGACTTCGTCATCCTCGCGCACAACACCTCACGCGACAACAAATACATCCAATCCATCCGCCTCAACGGCAAGCCGCTCAATCAGGTCTGGTTCCGCCACGCCGACATCGCCAACGGCGGAACGCTTGAGATAGAAATGGGCAACATCCCCAACTTCCAGCTAGGCGCCGACCCCTCCACCTTCCCACCCGACACCCTCACCGTCAACCCGGAAGACTACGAGAACTAACATTCACAAAGAATGAAAGTGAACATGAACAGCAGATGGAACATCTATTCACTTGACGTAGAGAGGCTGCTTAAGGACTGGCGATGGCTTTGTCCGCAGCCTCTAAAACTCGTCGACAGAAATGCCTTCGGCGATTTGTTCCTTGTCGATGAAGCAGGCGAGGTCTTCCTTCTTGACGTGGGTCGAGGTTCTTTCTCACCGATTGCCACTTCCATTGATGAGTTCAATAAGCAAATTTGCAATCTCGCAACTCGAGTCGGCTGGTTCGAAGAAGAAGCTGCAAGCCAGGCCGCTCAGCGCGGACTCGTTCCTGGTCCAACTCAGTGCATCGGCTTCCCTACACCCGCAGTCTTCGCAGAAGGCGGCAATCTAAACACCGCATATATTGCTGACATATACGATCACCTCGGTTTCCTGGGCGACATCCACCGCCAAATCGCAGACCTTCCAGACGGCTCGAAAGTTCAATTGGTCGTGAGGCATTCCAGCGAAAAAACCTAGAACGGCCCAAGCACCGCGAGTTGACTTGGAATCCTCCTTTATTCACCAGCCGCTTCAATATGTCATCCCGAGCGCAGAGCGGCATTGCCGCTCGAAGCGGAGGGGCCCGCAGTTGCTTCTTGTTGATTTCGACGATATTCCGCGACCATCCCATTTTCTGCTCCAACGATATAGGTTTGCCCATTTTCACAATCTTAAATTCGGGCAAATTCGGCTTATTTACTGCTTGTGTGCAACTCCCTGCAGACA
>DASZRJ010000046.1:0-38297 GCA_035550015.1 Occallatibacter sp.
CCCACTCAAGGGTAGGTTAGTCACGTGTTACTCACCCGTGCGCCACTTTACTCATGGATTGCTCCACTTTCTCGTTCGACTTGCATGTGTTAGGCACGCCGCCAGCGTTGATTCTGAGCCAGGATCAAACTCTCGTTTGAAGCCTGTTGTCGCTCTGTCTGACGGAGGTCAGAGCAGAGTCGACCGTGTCGCGGACTCGTAAGTCCGGACACCTTACCTTGTGAGATTGATCAAGCCAAACTTGATCGCCTCTCACGACTGGCACGTTCAACCTTATTGTCAAAGATCCGTAAGAGTTATCCGCCTGAGCGGAACCCTTTGGATCGAGGTCCGGCAGAGCCGGTTTGTCCTCGAACTTGATGCGCTTCGCAGGCTGCTTTCTACACAACCGAGCAGTAGACCGCGATTTTGCGCGAACTTTTTGAGATTATCGAAGTTCTCACTTCGTGTCAAGCTCATTCGGGCTTGACTAAGTCGATACCCCTTTGGGGCGTCGCGCGGCGCACAAATATCAAAGAGCGACCAGCAAATAGCCTGAGCCGACGAGGCTCACGGGGATACTCTCCCGGGTCAGGCAATGGTTTGTTCTCTGTCGGATTCCCTACAGGGGCCGGGGGCGCTTATTCAGCCTCAACCTACCCTACGAACCGGCTCCCCTGGTTTCCAAAACTAGGCCGACCACACGGTCCGCCGGGAAGCTCCACTGCTGCTTTTGCAACTTTCTGAGATTAGCATAGCCAATCTCGCTTTGCAACTCATTCGATTGCGTTTTTCGCAGTCGCAGTCGCAACTTTTTGAGAGTATCAACGAACCGGTTTGCTGACAAGCCTCCAGCCTGTGGAAACTGCGTGTTTTCTGTGGGAAACGCCCTCTTGCAGATAGATTTACGTCTACCCTCGTGTGAAGAAGCCAAGGTCTGTCAGACCATTCACAAAAAACTGCATCGCCAGCGCTACCAGCAGTAGTCCCATGATGCGGACGAGAATACGAATGCCGGTCTCGCCCATCACCGATTTCACGCGTCCAGCTGCGGCCAAAATCCAATAACTAATCAGGCAGGTCAATGCAATGGAGCCAATCACAGCGCCCATCTGCCAATGCCAAATTCCAGGCGCAGTTCCCACCAGAACCATGACTGAGGAAATGGCGCCGGGGCCCGCGAGCATAGGAATGCCCAGCGGCACAATGCCGGCATCTTCCTTTTCAGCTGCTTCTTCGGTATCGCCGGAGGCCTCCTGTGTGGGTGAACGCTTGGCTTCCAACATATCCAGGCCGATGAGCAGAAGAATCAAACCGCCTGCTATCTCAAATGCCGGCAACGTAATACCGAACATACGAAAGATGAGTTGGCCGGCCAGAGCAAAGCTTGTGAGAACAATGAAACAAGTCAGCGTTGCTTTGCGCGCCATGCGTTTACGGCGTGCAGCATCAACGCCATCTGTGATTGCCAGAAATGAGGGAATGGCGGCGAACGGGTCAACCAGGAAAAAGATGGAGCTCAGTGCGAGCACGCTGAAACGCACCAGCGGAGCATGACTGATTTCCTGAAACGCAGTGGCGGCAGGGTTGGTGAGGAGAAACATAGAGATTTTCACTGACTGAGGAATTCGTGCGGCTGATTGCGGCCCACTAAGAGTAGCTGCAATGGAGCGGCTTTACCAGATTAGATGAGCTGACGGCATAAAGGACTCGATCGCCCTGTATCCGTTGAAATTGCCATAGGAACATTATCCGGTCAGATCACAAGTCTCTTCTAGCAGCAGGCAACACGCCGAAGTTGCCGCTTGTAACAGGAAATAAGCCTCACGCTTCGGGCCATCCGCTTCGTCGGACTGGCGACGGCCACCCCATAAACTGGACCGGCGGCATTGAACAGACAGACCTGAAATCGGATATATACAAAGCAATTCAAGCATCGGGAATTCCAGGGCACTTTGAGATCGACATACCTAAAAGCAGAGAGGCCTTTTTTTCAGGCTGGCGTCTTTGGCTGGGGATCTCGTAAAGCCGGCGCCTTGCAATGCGCGATTCGAGATACAGAAAGCAGCACCGAAACAACCGCACGCAAATAGTCACTCGGAGCTGCCGCTGCCCCCTATGGCGCAACCGTACTCTCGCCTCGGATTCACATCCTACAATGGACGCTTGCTGACTGAAGCACAACGTGCACGGGTAGAAGTGGTGCTGGTTGCGCCGCGCAATCCGCTCAATGTAGGGGCGGCCTCGCGTGCCATGGCCAACTTTGGCTTCTCGCAGCTCACAGTCGTGGCGCCCTACGCGCCTCACTGGGCTGAAGCAAAGCAATCGGCTGTCGGCGCGAGCAGCGTTCTTGATCATGCACGCGAAGCAGCAACCTTGGCGGAAGCCATCGCGCAATGCACACTCGTGCTGGGTACCGGAACACTTACATACCGCAAAGCGGAGCAGCCGGTCGTCGCACTACCCGATGCAGGCTCACTTGTCATCTCTGAGTTGCAGCGTGGCGGGCATGTAGCCATTGTCTTCGGACCGGAAAAGCGCGGTCTTGCGCGCGACGATCTTGCTCTTTGCCATCGTCTGCTGGTGATTCCAACGGATGCCCGGCAGCCTTCCATGAATCTGGGTCAGGCGGTAGCTGTGTGCCTGTACGAAATTGGGGCCCGGCCGGCAAAGATTGCCGAGGCGATGCAAGGTTCTCCCGGCAGGATCGATTTTGCTCCCCAGCCAACCAACTCCGGCAATCTGGACCGAATGGCCAGCTTGATTGAAGAAGTCATGCGCGAGGCCGGCTACTCCCCCAATGCAATGCAAAAGGCGAATCATCATGATCTGCAGCTCATGCTCCGCCGCCTGGAGTTAGACCAGAAAGATGCCCGGCGCATCCTTGGCTTGTTTCGCCGCGTGCTGACGCACATGAAGCGGCCCAGCACGAAAAAATAGCGCAAAACAGAGGTAACTGCCCGAAGGTAATTCTTCATTCAGGTTGCTGTAATTGGCTGCTAGAGTGGCGACTAAGGAAACTCCCTTATGCGCAACTCAACTTACTGCAATCCAAGCATTCTGGTTCGTCTCTCCCTGCTCTTTGGCTGCGCAGTGCTCACTGCAACTGCGGTCGTCGCGCCTGTCTGTGCACAAAGCTCTGTAGCGGCTGGCGAAGGGACGAAGACCGAGGCAGCACCGAACCCCGAAGGACTTGCCGCAATGCTCGGTTCTGGCGCGCTTAGTGAAGATACGCTTGAGCACGTACTGGGAGGAAAAACGCTCTATTTGCGCGGCGGATATATGGATGACGCGCTTGAGTTCGACGAAACCGGCCAGCTCCAAACCAGTTCTCCGCATGGCTCTTTCACTCTCGCGCTCATTCGGATCGAGAAGATACGGCTGAGTAAGAAAGATCTGAAAATCGAGGGTATTCGCTACGGCTTGCATTTCAGAGGTGAGTTAGCAACCGAAGATTTAGCTTCCAATACGGACCAGGTGCGCATTACACCGAAAAAGAAGAAGGTAAAGATTACCATTGCACGCGAAAAGGTGATCAAACCGAAGAAACATATCAAGAAGAAAGGCTTAGAGCAGAAAGAAGGCGGACAGGCAGACGAGAAAGCGGCGACGGCCGGACAGCCAGAGACTCAGGAAGAAGAGGTAAAAACAGTCTCGCAGGAGCAGGCGGATGCGCTTCTGCGTGCTGCGCTCGGCCGCATTTTCGCACCCCATATTGATGATCGGCTGGTGGCTGCAATGCCCGCGGCATGGCAGGGCTTCTTTGCGGTAGCCCATCACACCCAGGGCACTGCAGAACCCGAACCAGGCGTCCTGCCGCAATCCGCAGTCGACCAACAGGCTCGTCTTACAGCGCCGGTCGAGCCATCCTCAAACGACTACGCACAAAAGGCCGGCATCGCAGGCATGGCGCTTTATCACACAGTGGTCGATGCAAACGGTAGGGCTGACCGAGTAACTGTGGCGCGCCCTATCGGTTTCGGGCTCGACGAGAATGCCGTGAAGGCAATCGAACAGGCAAAATTCCAACCGGCAATAAAAAATAGCAAGCCCGTCACCGCAGAAGTCGATGTCGTCGTGCAATTCCGTATTTATTCCAAGCGAACAA
The DNA here is from genome assembly GCA_035550015.1 of Occallatibacter sp. GTDB lineage: Bacteria > Acidobacteriota > Terriglobia > Terriglobales > Acidobacteriaceae > Telmatobacter. The sequence continues at coordinate 4,088 of DASZRJ010000046.1, forward strand.
ACGTTGTTGCTCCCACTGAAGATGCTGCAGGAACCAGAAAACCAATCTTGCCGGGCCCCTATAGCGTTCCACATTCCTAGATGCCGTAAGACACTTCAAACCTCTTTAACCAGAGACGCAAGATTCGTCCATCAGCCAGTAAGACAAACGTAAGACGTTCTGCAGGACACACGCCTTGCTGCAGTAAGGCAATATATTCCAATGTCTTACGTGTAAGACAGACTCTGCCAAACGGACCTTTCGCTCTGTTTCAGTCTCCTCGCTGAATCAGATCCTGGAGACCAGGCTTGTGCTTGGCCTGGCGGCCGGTGCGTGGCTTGTCCTCCACCACACGAGTAGGCTTGGGCTGGCCGACGCGCTCTCGCGCGTTGGCTTTCACGGCTTTGGTGGCACTAAAACGGCTGGGCTTGCGTTTCGTCATGGCAAGGTCGAGTATGAAGGAGATTACATTGTGTTGAAAGTGGCCTTCCGGCAAATTGTCCTTTGGCCGCCACGCAATCTGGAGTGATTGGACGGGATGGAAGAGCGGGACTTTTTTAACGAAACGACCGAATCGAGAACGCACATGCTGACTTGCCCGAAATGCGGGCAGGCAGCCGAATACAAAGTGACTTGGGTGGTACGCAGGAAACGGGCGCAACTACCCCGCAACGCAGATGAACGTGATCGCGCCCGGTTCGCCAAAGCGCAGTCCTATATGGTGCGGCGCGACGACAAGTTGTCCTGTGCCAACATCCGTTGCCGTAAGCCGTTTGAGATTACAACCCTCCAATCTCTGGCGTTTATTACGGATTAGAAGCCATAGCTTTTTCGCCGAACGTGTTTGACATACCACCGAAACAGAAGAGTGGCGCGCCGCCCATGCAATGTGATTGAATCGTAGGCGATACGAATCCCGTTCTCAGCCTGTTTGGAGTGAGCGAGATCACCAGGAGACACCCATCGATGCCAAATAGCCTGCTGCCGCTCGAAGAGCGTAATTTGACTCCCGATCAGGTCGAAGCGCTCGACAAACGTCGCGAACTTGGCCACACATTGCTGGTGATTGCAGGCCAATTTGCAGCAGTTGCCACGGTGTTGCTGCTTTGGGTTGGACAGGACCTGCAATATTCGCCGGGTTGGGCGCATCCAATGGCGTATTACTTCTTTATCGCCATTACTCTCGTCGCGGTCATGGGAATTACTGGCATGGTGCTGCGCCGTGGAACCCCGCGCCTCGACTAATATTCATTCCAATCGCCCTCATCGCGCTGGACAGATGTCTGTCTGGCGCGATTTGTCTTTAGCCCACAAAGAAGCGTATAGGCTAGAAAGATACTGATGGCTTCCACTGTTCCAGCCGCCAACTCGCTCGACCGCACGGCCACTCGCCTTACAGACAGTCATGGTCGTGTGATACGAGACCTGCGCGTGTCGGTCACGGACCGTTGCAACTATAAGTGCGTCTACTGCCGGACGGGCGAACTGGGGGCGCAGTATCCAGAGCTCCGCAACGATGAGTATTTGCGGCTGATTTCGCTTTTCGTCGACCTGGGTATTGAAAAAGTACGCATTACGGGAGGCGAGCCGCTGTTGCGTAAGGGCCTTCTGAACTTGATTGGCGAATTGGCTCAGATGCGTACACGCGACGGCGAGCGGCTCGAGCTTGCACTCACTACCAATGGCCATCTGCTGGCAGACCTTGCCGCCCCCCTGCGCCGCGCCGGTCTGCATCGTGTGACGGTCAGTATGGATGCGGTAGATACCGAAACTTTTGAGCGCATTACCCGTGTTCCGGGGAGCTTTGACTGTGTGGTGGCAGGCATTCGCGCCGCGCGCGCGGCGGGGCTTATTCCTTTAAAGGTTAATTGCGTGCTTCTGCGCGGTTTCAACGATCAGGAGGTGGAAGCCTTCGCGCACTTCGCCCGGCAGGAAGACGTCATCGTACGCTTTATCGAATTCATGCCGCTCGAAGAGGACAGGCTCTGGTCTCCGGAGATCGTCGTTCCCATGGCTGAAATTGTCGAGCGCATCGGCAAGGTACTGCCTCTGATTCCCTTGCCACCGCGCGAAGCAAGCGAGACCGCGCGACGCTTTGGATTTGAAGACGGTCGCGGTGAAATCGGCATTATTGCACCGGTTACTCAGGCGTTCTGCGGCGCCTGCAGCCGCGTGCGCCTTACATCGGACGGAAAGATTCGCACCTGCCTCTTTTCACAGGTGGAGCATGATCTTTACGGCCGCATGCGCGCTGGCGCAGGCGACGACGAGCTGCGAGCCTATATCGCGCATACCATACAGGGCAAGGAAGCACGCCACCATATCGGTGAGCCCGGCTTTCTCAAACCATCGCGCTCGATGGTACACATCGGCGGATGATAGACCCAAGGCGCACATTTCCTTCATGTTCGCCATCTCCGTATGACACAATTCCTTCAGGAACGGAACCTGCAAGACAACAGCGCTTCCGGAAAGTGGAATGAAGCACGCCCAGGAAACTCGTGCCCCTCTCGATGACCTGCTGGTCTTCCATCAGCTTGCACGTTCGCTGACCTCGAGTTTCGACCTCGACAGCATTCTGCGCACCATCATCGACCACATGGAAAGCTTCATTGAAGCAGACATGTGGACGCTGCTCATGTTGGAAGAAAGCAGCCAGGAGCTGTATTACGCAATTGCGGCCGGCGGCGAAGAGGCTTCGCTGCACGATCTTCGCGTGAAAGTGGGCGAAGGCGTGGCGGGATGGGTGGCGCAGCACGGTGAAACACTCATTGTGCCGGAGACGGAGAAAGACACCCGCCTGGAAGATGTGCCTGCCCCCAATCCGCGTAAAGTACGCTCGGTGATTGCGATGCCTCTGCGTGGCCGCAAGGGCGTTGTGGGCGTCATTGAAATTCTCAATCCACGCGCCGATCAACTGACCGACTATACCATTGCGTTTCTGCACATTCTGGCCGATCATGCCGCTATTGCCATTGAGAACGCGCGTGACGTTTCGCGTATTCAGCAATTGACCATCGCTGACGATGCCACCAAACTCTATAACGTCCGGCATTTGTATGAGGTGCTCGGTCAGGAACTCGAACGCGGCTCACGCTATGGCATTCCTGTGAGCCTGGCGTTTCTCGACCTTGATCGCTTCAAGCTGGTCAATGACGTACACGGGCATCTGGTTGGAAGTGAGTTGCTCGCCCGAACAGGAGCGCGGCTGAAAGAGTTGGCACGCCGGGATGACATGTGTTTCCGTTACGGCGGTGATGAATTCGTGGTCCTGATGCCGGAAACCGATGCGGAAACCGCAGCCACGGAAGCACGGCGCATGCACCGCGAACTAATGGCCACCCAGTTTGAAATGAAAAATGGCCTTGTGCTGACCGTTAGCGCAAGCGTCGGCCTGGCCTGCTATCCACGTGATGGGGACTCTCTGCACTCGATTATCGGTGCGGCCGATGCCCGCATGTACACAGTGAAGACGGGCGGCCGCGGACAAGTGTGCGCAGACTAATGCGCAGTTCCATCTTTCATAATTTTCGAAATCAACCGATTCTGGCCGCAAACTAAAAACTAGCTTTCGGCTTCTCCATCTTCCTCGGCCTGTTTCGTGGCTATCGACTCAAGCTGTTTGCGCCAGTCGAGCGACTCGATAAATCCCCGCGACTCGCGCCAGCCTGGCTGCACAATCACGTGCAACTCAAGAAAGACGCGCGTCCCTAACAGCGACTCAATCTGCTTGCGCGCCGAGGTTCCAATCTCTTTTAATTTACTTCCGCCCTTGCCAATCAGGATGGCTTTCTGCCCCTGCCGTTCGCAGTAAAGAGCAGCAGCGATATGCGTAACTGGGACCTTTCCACCTTTCGGTGCTTGCGTTGGCTCTTCAAAACGCTCAATCACCACGGCAGATGCATAGGGTACTTCTTCGCCCGTTTCAACCAAAATGCGTTCGCGAATAAGTTCGGCAACCATAAAGCGCATCGGCTGGTCTGTGTACTGGTCCTTGGGAAAGTAGCGTTCGCCGGTGGGCAGCTTTTCGATGATGCTGCGCAGGAGCCGGTCAAGACCGTCCTTCTTACGCGCGCTGATGGGCACAACTTCGGCAAAGTTGTATTGCTTCGTGAGCGATTCAATCAGCGGCAACAGCTTGTCTTTGGCCACAAGATCGATCTTTGTGAGCACCAGAAGCACGGGACAATCGATCTTGCGAATCAGATTGAAGAGAAATTCATCTTCGCTCGCCCACACATTGGCGCGGCGGGGCTTCTCGCCCTCCTCCTCGGCCTCAGCCTCAAGCTGAATGCGGCGGCTGGCATCCACAAGCACGAGCACCACGTCGCGCGTTTCAAGCGCCTCCTGCACCTCCTGCAACATGCGGCGGTCCAGTTGCGATGCCGGCTTATGCACGCCGGGCGTATCGACAAACACGATCTGTGCCGCCGGATGCGCTCCCTTGCGTGTCGGCACTTCCACCACGCCGGCAATACGGTTGCGTGTGGTTTGCGGCTTGGCTGTCACAATAGCGACCTTTTCGCCGGTAAGTGCGTTCAGCAATGTGCTTTTGCCGGCATTGGGCCGGCCCAAAATAGCTACGAATCCTGACTTCAATCGAATCGATCCTCTTCTCGTCATTATCGCGGATTCGCCGCAATTTTGTTGCTATCATCGCCGCATGCTGATTGAGGGTCACACGTCACGGCTCCTGTTGCGCCCGCTTTGTATCGACGACGCGGACCAGATTCAGGCCGAATTTCCCCGCTGGGAGATTGTGCGTTACCTGCTCAATCGCGTGCCGTGGCCCTATCCGCCGGACGGAGCACTTATGTTCATCCGTGACCGGGCCCTGCCCGCAATGGCGCGCGAAGAGGCATGGCACTGGACGCTGCGTCTGAAGACTGCGCCGGAACAAGTCATTGGTCTCATCAGCCTTACGCGCGAAGAAGACAATCATCGTGGTTTCTGGCTTAATCCCGCATTACAGGGCCAGGGCCTTATGACTGAAGCGTGTGTCTGGGTAAACGACTATTGGTTTGAGACCCTTGGTATGCCGGTCATGCGCGTGGGCAAAGCATCGGCGAACGAGGCCTCGCGGCGGATTTCAAAAAAACATGGCATGCGCAAGATTGGCGAAAAGGAAAATGACTATGTCTCGGGAAAGCTCATGACGGAACTCTGGGAGTTCACTGCCGACGAATGGCGAACATGGAAGAATGCGCACCAGAACTCTTAACCCGGAGAGGACGCACAAGACTAGGAGGTCTTTGCATCCTGAAGAGGCGGATAGACCCGAAGACGCTCAATGTGACGATCCGATGAAGCAAGCACTTCAAGCCGCAAGCCAGACTTCTCAAGCATTACGACTTCACCCGCGTGAGGAATACGGCCCTCGGCTTCACTAACCAAGCCGCCCAGTGTGGTTGCTTCAAAGCTTTCGTCAATGTCCACAGACTTCCCAAATAGTTCGTTCAACGCATCCACAGGAAAGCCACCGGGAACAATCCATGCGCCATCTGATTCGCGCTGCGGCTCATCGGCAAGACCATCGGTCTCGTGCTCATCGCGAATGTCACCCACAATCTCCTCAAGCAGATCTTCAATGGTCACAAGTCCGGCAACACCGCCATACTCATCGATCACAATGCGCATGTGTTGCTTTTCGCGCTGCATTTCTCGCAGCAGCTCATAACCACGCTTGGTTTCCGGAACAAACACCGCCGGACGTTGGATGCTGGCCACAGTGCTCTTCTTGGCGTCCTCGTCGGCAATTTGCAACAGATCATGCGCAAAGGCAATGCCTGTGATTTCGTCAAGAGACTGAGCAAAGACCGGCACGCGCGAGAAATTGTGCTCTTTCAACATTTCGAGAAACTGCTCAAGAGTGGTGCTCCCCGGTACGGCAAAGACGCGCGGCCGCGGCGTCATCACTTCACGCACCAGCTTGTCACCGAATTCCACAGCCGAGCGCACAAGATCGCGGTCGGTCTCTTCCAGGATGCCCTCTTCTTCCCCCGCCTCCAGCAGCGCTTCCACGCTTCCAAACGACTCCTCCTCTTTCTCCTGCGGTGGGTCGGCAAGAGATGCCACCGAGTGGAAGAACCGCACAAAGAAAGAAATGGGAGTCACGCTCCATAGCAGCAGGCGAAATGGCCAGATGAAATGCCGTGCCCACTTACCACTGGTGTGTCTGAACAAGAGCGACGGCAACACTTGACAGCAAAAGGCGACCACCAGCACAACGGCCACAATGGCCTGTGCGATTTCCGCGATGGAAGGCCTGCCCAGATGCGGCCCCCGGTCAAAGAGCACCGCGCCAAACTCCAGTGCAATCACGACAAGCGCAAGCTGCTGCAGCACCGAGGCAGACAAGGCCGCGTGCTCCCGGCTCAGTCCTATGTACGGCTCAACTTGCTCTTCCCAGCTTTCGATATTGTCCTGTACATCGTGCGCAAGAATTTTGCCGAACTCCGAGTAGACACGGTTCATGTACGAGGCCAGAACCACGACGATCGCGGCAAGCACGATAAGCGCAATGGCGAGCGGTGTCATGCATGCACCTTTGTTCGCCGGATGACTTTCTGTTCTTCGGTGCGCTCGATGAGCCCGACCGGGAGACGCAATCTTGCACGAAGGAGACACTCGCGCCGCGCCATCTGGCCGGTATCGGTTTCGTGATCGTAGCCAGCCAGATGCAGCAATCCGTGAAGTATCAGAATTTTGATTTCGGCAGAAAGAGAATTGCCCTGTACTTTGGCCTGTGCTGCCGCTGTGGGCACGCTGATGGCAAGATCGCCGGCAATCCCATCTGCCGCGGGCCCTGCCGCCGGAAACGACAACACGTCCGTCGCCTTGTTCTTGCCGCGATAGGTACGGTTCAATCGGCGAACCTGCGCATCGGAAGTCAGCAGGACATTAACTTCACCGCGAAGGCGCACTGCGCTTTGTGCCAGCCTGAGAAAGCGGGAAAGCGACACGGTGGAAGGCAAGGCCGTATTCCGCGCTTGTGCGCTCTGGGCTAGCAGGCCAGATTTCCGGCCACCGTTTGCACGCGGTGCAGGCTCAGGCTCCAGTTCTGGGTCAATAAGGATCATCGTGCCCGGCGTTCCAGTTGGCTGAACTCCGCTCTACGTTGATGATACGCGAAGGCATTCGGTACGAAGTGAACGAGGGTAGGGTAATTCTCTGGAACGCTCGTGAACCAGGCAAAATCCGCAGTCAAAGCACCGTCGCAAGCTTAGCCAACACATAGTTGCCATACGATGAGTCTTTTTCGGACAGCTGCGCTTTTCCAAGAGCCGAATTGATGTTCAGGTAGAACTCTCCATCATCGTCGTCTCCCAGAAATGCCTTCATTACGCTCCAATGGCCGGCTGGATGACTCTGAAAACCGCCGCCTGGAACTTGCGACTGATCTTCTCCAAACACAACGTAGGTAAAAGGCAAGGACTTTTCTTTGTGAACATGTTCAGGAAGCTCGGATGCCTCAAGAGCTTTCTTGAGATCCACAAGCAAAATAGTGTCATCCGACCCTGGCTCTGCTTCAATGCGACCGTTGCCGAGTCCAATTACAAAACTATGTGGAATCTTCTTGCCTGGTGGCGGCGTGGAATCTTCAAGAAAGATACGAAAGAGCACAGTCTTTCCGCCCTTCGTGTACTTGGCAATCCACTGGCGGGAATTGGCCGCAGAGGGAACCGGAGTAATATCGAAGGCCACTGAATGTAAAGCCGAGAGATAGGCCTCTTTAATGGCGCCTTGCCGCGCGGATGCCTTTATGTGCCAAGTTGGAATGACTGACGATTTGCATGCACAAATCACAAAAACACAGACAAAAGAGCATACAAACAGTGCAGCTCTCTTAACTGAGCCGCAGCTAATTTCCGCAGAGGCCATGTAAACCCTCTTCAACAAGAGTGAATCATTCAACCTGTTTCGTTTACTGTGGCTTGGCTGGCTGCATCTTCGGGTGATTCGGCTCCACGCTGATGCCTTCTTCCATTGCCAGCGGCAGTTCCTGCTGCTGCGGACGCGCCGACTCATAAGCCCGGACGATGCGCTGTACCAACGCGTGCCGCACCACGTCGCCTTCTTCAAAGTGGCAGAAGTTGATTCCCTCCACGCCGTCCAGAACATTGATCGCATCCACCAATCCTGACTTGCGCGGGTTGGGTAGATCGATCTGTGTGATGTCGCCTGTAATCACGGCCTTCGAATTGTTGCCCAGACGCGTGAGAAACATCTTCATCTGCTCGACGGTCGTGTTCTGCGCCTCGTCCATGATGATAAATGCGTCATTGAGTGTGCGGCCGCGCATAAAGGCCAGCGGCGCAACCTCAATGATGTTCTTCTCGAGCATCTTGTCCACGCGCTCCGGCTCGAGTAGGTCGTAGAGCGCGTCATAGAGCGGCCGCAGGTAAGGATCGACTTTCTCCTGCAAACTGCCTGGCAAAAAGCCCAGCTTTTCACCCGCTTCCACTGCGGGTCGCACAAGGATGATGCGGCTGATCTTCTTCGCATTCATAGCCGCCACAGCCATAGCCACGGCAAGATAGGTCTTGCCCGTACCAGCCGGCCCCACACCGAAGACCATGTCGTTCTTTTCGATGGCTTCGATATATTTCCGCTGGTTGATGGACCGCGGCTGCACCAGCCGCTTAATGCCCACCGAGCGCTGCTTGCCGGAATTTGCCACGGACAACAAGGTCATATCCGGGTCCGCGACCACAAGCCGCAGCATCCCATTCAATTCACCATTGTGCGGATGAATCCCCTGTCGTCGCAGGGTTTCAAAATCCTCGAAAATACGCTTGACGCGGGCTACTGCATCGTCCGGTCCTTGTACCTGCACGGCGTCGGATCGAAGGTCGATCCGTACATCCAGTGCATCCTCCATCAGTCTGAGGTTTTCATCGCGGGTCCCGAAAAGGGGCTCAAGGTTCGGTGTGATCTCCAGCGAAGCGTTCAGAGGGCCTCCTGTTCTGTTATTCGGACAGACAGCGGTTGTGCCGCAAATGTTGCGGTCATGGCAGACTTTTGTTGAGCAGGATTCGTTGCGTGCTTAAAACATGCTGGCGCACCAGGATTTTTATCTTGGGACGCCTAACCGGATTGGCAACTAAGACCAAGGTGGATATCTGGGGGAAGAGTAGCGCTGGTGGATTCCTGCGTCAATGGCACCAAGGTAAAGAAACGTGAAAATGGTGACTCAGGATATACCTGCCTGTCATTCCGGCACGCCCCTGCCTCCCAAGCGAGGGTAAATGTGATCGATTCTGTTTTTCCGCGCCAATTGACCCCAAATCCGAATTACCGTAGACTAAGAAATTGCGAGGGGTGCGGCTCAAGTTGCATTCTCACTCCGCAGCATCCCGCCTGGCCGGGCAAGCGCCCGGTAAATAAGGCAAAAGAGAGAGTTTAAAAGTTCCATGGCAAACCACGTTTCCGCGCTCAAACGCGCCCGTCAGACCGAACACAAAACCGAGGTGAACCGCGCCAACCGCACCCGTGTCCGCACCAGCCTGCGCGCTCTGCGCGAGGCCATTGCCAAGGGCGACGTCAAGGAAGCACAGGCGCAGTATCGTGAAACCGCCAGCGCGCTCGACAAGAGCGTTCAGAAGGGCGTTCTTCACGGCAACACTGCTTCGCGGTACAAGAGCCGCCTGAACGCTCGCGTGAAGGCTATTGCCACAGCTAAGGCGTAAGCCGAGCAAGATTAAATGCAAACAAAAGGGCCGGGAGACTCCCGGCCTTTTCACTTGTTGGCATGTCTCGACTCTTTGTCGCTCAGGCTAGCAGCTCGAAAATTCCCGCTGCTCCCATACCTCCTCCCACGCACATCGTCACCATGCCATAGTGCACTTTCCGGTGGCGCATCTCGCTCAGCAGCGTTGCCGTAAGCTTTGCACCCGTACAGCCCAGCGGATGCCCCAGCGCGATGGCTCCGCCATTTACGTTTACTCGCACCGGATCTAGACCGAGCTTGCGAATAACAGTAAGCGCCTGTGCAGCGAATGCCTCATTCAATTCAATCAGTCCGATGTCGTCGATCTTGAGTCCGGCCATTTTCAGCGCTTTCGGAATTGCGAAGATTGGACCTACACCCATTTCCTCAGGCAAACACCCCGCAACGGCATACGCTACAAGCCGTGCCAGCGGTTGAATGCCCAACTCATGCGCGCGGTTTCGATCCATCAGAACCGCCACCGCCGCGCCGTCCGATGTCTGTGACGAGTTGCCCGCCGTAACCGTACCCTTCGCGTGAAACACCGGCTTGAGAGCTGCCAGCGCTTCGGCCGATGTATCCGCACGCGGGCCTTCATCTGCAGCAAAAACGGACTCCCTCATCTCTGGCTTACCCGCCCTGCTCCCCGGCACAGTGTTGGTCACGGTCACCGGAACCAGTTCATCCGTAAAGCTCCCAGCCGCCTGCGCTGCCAATGCCTTTTGGTGGCTTGCGAGCGCAAAAGCATCCTGGTCTTCGCGTGAAATACCATAGTGCTTTGCCACTCGCTCGGCAGTCAGCCCCATGGTGAGCAACGACGCAGGATAATGTTCCGCCAGCCATGGATTGGGGCTCGGTTTCAGTCCGCCCATTGGAATCAGGCTCATCGATTCGGCCCCACCGGCCACAACTACATGCATTCCGCCTGCACGGATTCGCATATCCGCCTGCGCAATTGCTTCCAGCCCAGCAGCGCAAAGCCGATTCACAGTCACACCGGGAATTTCCACCGGTAATTCAGCCCGCAATGCCGCGAACCGCGCGATATTCCAGCCCTGTTCCGCCTCTGGCTGCGCGCATCCCAGAACCACATCGTCAATCTCACTACGCTCCAACTGTGGAGTACGCTCAAGAGCACCCAAAATTGCGCCCGCCGCCAAATCATCCGGGCGCACATTGGCCAGGGCTCCCTTTGGCGCACGGCCCACTGGCGTTCGCACTGCACTCACGATGACTGCTTCCGGCATGGATCTCCCTTCCCTTGTTCGATGCATTGGACCTCAATCCGATGCCGTGCCATGCATTGCACTAATCCGGCATATCCAACAGCGTCCAGGCCCCATGTGTATAGAGGTGGTACACCGTATGCCGCTCAATCGTTGAGTCGGCAAGCGCATCGTGGTGAATCGCTGGTGGACGAGGACTAAGCCCGGCCTCCGCATCGCGCATCTGACGCGGTGTTGCACGATCGATCCCCCAGTTAAAGCCCAATACGCCACTTGGATCATGCGCCTGCAAACGCTCCGTCTCCGGCGCGGAAGCCAGCACTTCGGGATGCTCGAACCCGCCTTCCAGAAATACAAGCAACGAGACAGTTCCTTTCACCGAACACAACACCGCCCAGTCCGACGAACCTGTGCCTGCGAGACTTGCCTGTACCACGTTCTCAGGCCGGTGCGCCTCATAGGTCTGCGGAATCATGCAACCACGCCCTCTAAGCTCGTTGGAAACAGCCTCAGGCAGCGCGGGAAACGAGCTGACCGGCAGTCTCCGGATTAAATACGGCACCGACTGGCCATCCACTGCAATCGTGCCTTTCTCCACCAGCGACTGTGCCGGATGCGCCAGAGCTTGAACGCCGACCAACAACGCAATGCTTGTCACCACCGCAGTCGAAATGTGCATTCCCTTCATCGTCGCGCTTACTTATTCATCGTTTAATTCCGCAGCGGTTTACCCGTCTTGAGCGTATACGCGATGCGTTCCTGCGTCTTGCGTTCTCCGCACAGTGACAGGAATGCTTCGCGCTCAAGATCGAGCAAATATTGCTCCGTGATTGCCGTGCCCGCCGACACTCTGCCGCCACACAAAATGTATGCTGCCCAGCGCGCCACCTTCTGGTCGTGCTCAGAGGCATAGCCTGCCTCACCCATCAGGAAAATACCGGTCTCAAGGGTTGCCAGCGCCGCAATACCAGGTGCAGGCACTTGCACACGAGGCGTTGGAGCAGCATAACCCGCTTCGGCTAATGCCAGCGCTCTGGTCTTTGCATCCAGCAACAACCGTTCGCGATTCATCGTGATTCGATCGGCGGCCGAAATAATCCCAAGTCCCCGCGCCTCTACAGCGGATGTCGCAACCTTGGCCATGGCAATTGTTTCAAGCGACGTCTTTAACGCCGTAAGCAACTCAGTAGACTGGGCAAATCTGGAGGCCGGCGCACGAGGATCAGGTGGAGCCAGCATCGTCACCTTATCAATCGAGTGCAGCAGCATTTCCTTTGTGCCACCCCCACCGGGGATCAGGCCAACTCCAGCTTCGACCAATCCGATGTATGTCTCCATGTGCGGCTGTCGCTGCGCCGCATGCAGACACATCTCCGCGCCCCCGCCCAGCGTCATGCCAAAGGGCGCCACCACCACCGGACGCGGACAGAACTTGATCGCGGCGGTCATCTGCTGGAATCCGCGAATAGCAAGATCGACCTCGTCCCACTCGCCCTCCTGCACAGACAGCAGAAGTTGCATCAGGTTCGCTCCCACGCTGAAGTTGTCACGGTCGCTCGTAATCACAAACCCCGCGAATCGACCAACATCCTTCGAAGCCGCATCCAGAACCGACCGCACCAACATCACGACATCGCCGCCAATGGCATTCTTCGGCGAATGCAGCTCAATACAGCCAATACCGTCGCCGAGATCAATCAACGATGCACCGGCATTCCCGCGCACCATGCCGTTTGCACGACGAAATACCGAGATACGCGCATGTCCCGGCGTCTCCGGTATGGCAATCACATGCCCTGTCGCAGGCTGGAATGCCTCCCTGCCATCATCGCTATACCAGCGGCTGCGCTCCGATGCGATCAGGCTCTGCACGCCCGCGCCCGGCTCTATTCCCAGGCGCTTCATGCGTGCGATGCTCTCCGCCACGCCAGCTTCATCCCACATGCCAAATGGGCCAAGCTCCCAGTTGAAACCTGCCTGCATCGCGCGGTCGATGGCATCCACACTGTCGGCGACTTCGCCCACATGATCGGCGGCAAAGTTCCACAATGCGCTAAGAAACGGCAGCAGAAAACGCGCGACTTTATCTTTTGCAGGATCATTCGCAAGCATCATCCGCAGGCGCTCTCCCACCGTCGCGGCGTTCTTCGCCATTTCCAATGCAGGCAGTGCAGCCTTCGCCAGTGGCCGATACTCCAGCGTTTTCAAATCGAGCGCGAAACGTTCGTCCTTTCCATCCACTCCGCGCACTTTCTTGTAGAAGCCCTGCCCGGCCTTATCGCCCAGCCATCCGCGCTCCACAATCTTGCTGAGTGTTTCGGTGAACGGTCCTTGCGTAATGGGCTCAGGAAAATTGGCCGCCACGTGCGCCAGAACATCGATGCCCACCATGTCCGCGAGCCGGAACGTTCCTGTCCGCGGCCAGCCAATCGCGGACCCAGTCATCGCATCCACTTCTTCAACAGTCAGGTTCTGCTCCATCAGCAGACGCACAGCTGTAAACATGGCTGCCACACCAATGCGATTCGCAATAAAGTTCGGCGTGTCGTGCGCGTACACTACCTGCTTGCCAAGCCGCAGATCGGCGAATGCTGCAAATGCGGCTACCATGCCAGCATTGCTTTCCTTGGTTGGAATCACTTCCAGAAGCCGCATGTAGCGCGGCGGGTTGAAAAAGTGCGTTCCGAAAAATCGGGTCCTCGCTTCACCCAGGCTCGCTGCAATCAACCGGATTGGCAATCCCGAGGTATTCGTCGTCAAAATTGCGTGCGGAGCTAAATGCGGAAGCACCCGTGCCAGCAGCGACTGCTTGATGGCAAGATTCTCCGCCACTGCCTCAACAATCCAGTCGCAGTCGCTCAACTTTGCAAGGTCGTCCTCAAAGTTTCCCGGTGTAATGAGCGAGATCGATGACGGCTCAAACAGCGCCGCAGGCTTCGATTTGGCCAGTGTGACGATTGCGGCATCCGCAAGCTTGTTCCGTGCATTACCTTCCTTTGGTGCCATGTCAAGCAGCAAAACAGGAATACCCGCGCCGGCCAGCAAACCCGCAATACGCGATCCCATGGTGCCTGCACCTAATACAGCCGCACGACGTACCAGCAGTGGCCGCACTTCATGTGCGCGATCGACCCGCTCTGGCGTATAAGCCGCGCTCATGGATTCACCTTTGGCCACGCTATGGAATGCGTATTAGAACTTCGCATCATGGCCCCGAGCATACGGGCGCTTACTTTCATGGGTCAAGGAGTGCGGGAGGAACACCATCGCAATGCGCAATTTGCGCTATTCTGAAGACAACAGATGCATGGGGATTGCAGCTCTGTTACGCGATGGTCCTGCTCACCGCAACGAATATCAAAATTGCCGCCTCTCTTGCCGCTGTGGCGGCCATCGCCGTAACCGTTTGGCTAGTGCGCCGCCATCGGCCCACACCAGATGAACTGGAACGCATGCGCCGCTCGGCTTTGGCCCACACTGGCCGCCTCGTCGACGGCATGGTGCTCGACATCTGCGAGATGGAAGGGCAGGACGGCACCACACGCACCATGCTCATTTACAACTACCGCATTAGTGGTGTGGATTATGAGTGTTCGCAGGACATCACCACCATAGCCTCTGCGGTTTCTCCGGCCCTGCTGCGTGCCGGCTTTCCTTGCAGCGTGCGCTATCGCCAGGGCTTTCCGCAGGACAGCATCGTTCTCGCCGAGGAATGGATAGGCCTTCGCTCCACGAGCGGAAAATTCCGGGCGCTGCAAGATCCAGCCTGATCATTTTGTCCGCTCAAACGCGGGCAACACGCCGCTGGCGTGCAATCACAACCGCATTTAGACTCTACTCATGCACGTGCACGCGGCATCGCCGTCGGCCAACGCAGGCAAAACGCACTTCGTCCTCAAGTTCTCATTGGCAGCAACCCTTGCCTATGTCCTGGTGACGTTCATTGCGGGACTGCGCGCGCACTCGCTCGCCCTGCTTTCTGAGGCCGGACATAATGTCTCCGACTTTCTGGCGCTTCTGCTCAGCTTCGCCGCTGTTCATTTCCAGAATCGCCCCGCAGACAACGTCCGTACTTTCGGCTACCAACGCACCGGTGTGCTCGCCGCCTTTGTGAATGCGTCTACGCTCATCGTCATTGCCATCTGGATCGCCGTGGAAGCCATTCGCCGCCTCAATTCTCCCGTAGCCGTACATCCCCGCATGATGATGATTGTGGCTGCTGCCGGTGTGCTGATGAATGGAGTCATCGCGGCGCTCTTGTGGAGTGTGGCGCGCGACGTGAACATGCGCTCAGCCTTTCTGCACATGGCCGGCGACACCTTGTCGACTGCGGCCGTCATCGCCGGTGGCATGGGCATTCTGTTCACCGGAGCAAATTGGATCGATCCGGTACTGTCGCTCGGCATCGCCGCTCTGATTCTCTGGTCAAGCTTTGGCATTGTCCGCGAGACGCTGAATATCCTGCTGGAGGGCACGCCGCGCGATGTGAATCTCGATGAAATTCGCTCCGGGATGCAGGCTGTTGAAGGCGTCATCAACGTGCACGATCTGCATGTATGGTGCCTCGGCTCTGACTCGCGTGCCATGGCCTGCCATGTCACTATCGACGACATCCCTCCCTCCGAAAGCGCCTGCATTCTGGTCAAGCTCAACCACGTCCTGCGCGAACACTTTCACATCAGCCACACAACTATTCAGTTTGAACACACCGGATGCGTGGAACTCGAAGGTTGCGTCGTCCCCATGGAAGAAATGGCCGGCAGCGTTCCGCATTCGCATCACGGTCATGTGCACTAATTCAATTCGAGGCCGTACCACAACACGTTTGCCTTGAAATCGAGGATATGCTTGGTTCGATTTTGCAGTTGCCGAGAGACCAACGATGAAAAACGCAAAATCCAGCCAGAAATTGAGTGCTGGTCCCGGACTGATTCTCATTAATCCAAAGTATCTGCACAATGTTGCGGCTGCCATCCGTGCGGCTTCATGTTTCGACGTGACCCGCATGGTTTGGACCGGATCGCGAATTGATTGGAGTCCGCTGGAGCGCTTACCCCGAGAAGAACGAATGAAGGGGTATAAAGATGTGGTTTGGAATCATGACAAGCGCGACAAGCCGTTCAGCTTTTTTGAGCCTGCCGTAACGCCGGTATGTGTTGAACTACTGGAAAACTCCGAAGCACTCACCACATTCGAACATCCCGAAAATGCAGTCTATGTATTTGGGCCGGAAGATGGCGGAGTTCCTCAGGTAATTCGGCGATTCTGTCATCGCTTTGTTCATATACAGTCCAATCATTGCTTGAACCTTGCAGCAGCGATCAACGTAGTACTGCATGACCGTAAGGTAAAACTTCAATTAAGCGGCCGAGCTCCCATTCTCCCTACTGGAGAAATGCTCAAAGAAAGCCGTGGCCCCATGGAAATTAACTTTCCCGGCTGGGATGGGAAATAATTATTCGTACCCGCATTGAAGTTTGAGAACAACGAGGCCCAAACATAGCAGTGGCTTCCCTATTCCAGGAGGTTCATCCCTTGCAACCATCCCGCACACGCAATTTGACTTTTATTTTTCTTGCCTGCCTCTTTCTTCGCGCCTCTGTTTCGCTGTATGCACAATCCACACCTACCCCCGCGCAGCTCCGGGCACTCTCTGGCTCTTTCACCACTGCCAATGAGCCGGATATGCCCCTGAGCTTCTATGAACAAGACAGCAAGCTTGTCATCGAATCGCCTCGACGTGTTCCTACAGTTCTGGATGCGCACTCCGCGACTTCGTTCTCTTATGCCGAGTCAAAAAACACCTTCGACTTCAAGCTGGGTGCAGATGGCAAGGCCGAGTCGGTCGTCTTCTCTGCGGCTCCGGAGGACATTTACAAGCGTACGGGCAACGCAATACATCGCGTCTTCCACGATTACGAGCGCAGCGAGGCCATGGTGCCCATGCGCGACGGAGTCAAACTGCATGTGGTCATCCTCAAGCCCACAGACATCAAAACGCCGCTTCCCTTTCTCATCCAGCGCACCCCTTACGGCTGTGACGGCACCAGCCGTGAGTCGTTCTTCGGCGGGAGACCCGAACTTGCACGCGAAGGCTACATCTATGTCTGCGGCGACATTCGCGGACGCTTTGAAAGCGAAGGTCAGTTTGTGATGAGCCGTCCGCTGGCCGATCACAAGGACCCTAAAGCCATCGACGAAAGCACCGATACGTACGACACTGTTGCCTGGCTGCTCAAAAATATCTCCGGTAACAACGGCCGCGCGGGTTTTATCGGCACAAGCTATCCCGGCTTCCTCGCCATGATGGCCGGTATTGACCCGAACCCCGCCGTGAAAGCCATCAGTCCGCAGGCGCCAATGATTGACGTCTGGATGGGAGACGACTTCTTCCACAACGGCGCCTTCCGCCAGAGCTACGGCTACGACTACGTCAAGATGATGGAGTCAAGCAAGGAGAACAGCGAAGTCAGCTACGGCAAGGGCAAGGACGGCAAGCCCGCCGATGGCTACAATTATTTTCTTGAGCGCGGCAACTTTGAGCAGGACGTGAAGCAATCCGGCTCCAAAATGCTCCCCACCTGGCAGCTTTTCCTCGACCACCCGACCTACGACTCCTACTGGTCATCGCGCGGAGTGGAACACTCGCTCAACAAAGTATCCGTACCCACGCTCACAGTGGGCGGCTACTACGACCAGGAAGATATGTACGGCCCGCAAGAGGAGTACGCTTCGCTTGAACCACACGACAACAAGCATGAGAACTACCTCGTCCTGGGCCCGTGGCGCCATGGCTACTGGGCATCTTCGTCCACACACCTGGGCAACGTGAAATATGGTGAGCCTATCGGTGACGAATACCGCGCCAATATTGAGGCAAAATTCTTCGCCTACTACCTCAAAGACAAGCCGGGCTTTGATCTGAAGGACACAGCCAGTTTCCAGACCGGCTCCAACACCTGGAAGTACTACACCCATTTCCCGCCCGTTAAATCGGAGAACACAAGTCTCTACCTGCTGGGCGGTGGCACATTGAGCTGGAATAACCCAACCACTCAGGACAAAACCACCTACACCAGCGATCCGGCAAATCCGGTTCCCTATCGCCACCGCCCCATTCAACCCACATACGGCAAAGGCTCGCAGTGGTACGCCTGGCTCACTGAAGACCAGCGCTTCATCTCGGGACGCAAAGATGTCGCTGTCTTCAAACTTCCTGTTCTCAAGAAAGATCTCGTTGTGACCGGTGAAGTGGTCGCCGATATCTATGCCTCCACAACAGGCACAGACAATGACATGGTGGTCAAGCTGATCGACCAGTACCCCGAAAATGACCCCGATCCAACGATGCGCGGCTATCAGTTAATGACCAACGCGGAAATCTTCCGCGGCCGCTACTGGCGCTCGTTCGAAAAGGCTGAGCCCATGCGTCCCAACTCCATCCACGAGTACCACTTCAGCCTTCATGACATTGACCACGTCTTCAAGGCGGGTCACACGGTCATCGTCGAAATCCAGAGCACATGGTTTCCGCTCTATGATCGCAATCCGCAGACGTTTGTGCCCAACATCATGACCGCCGACCCGGCAGCTTACAAGCCAGCCACCATCACCATCCTGTCGGATCCGGACCATCAGAGCAGCCTTCAAATGCCGCTCATGAACCCGTGCGACCACATCAAGTGTTTCTAGTTGGTTCCGGCAGGGAGACTTAGTCTTCCTGCCGGAGTCAAATTCGCGGTAAAATCATCTAAGAAATATGGCGCTCCGCCGGCCCATCCCGGTTCTTCTCTAGCGGCCCCTGCCGCATACATATTTCTGCACCCTTTTCAGCCCCCCATTTACATCAAGTTACACGCAGATGCCGCCTGTCTCTTTGCGCGGCACGGAGAATCGAACATGCTGGACCGCCTGGAACAAATGGAGCAGCGTTACACCGAACTGCAGCAGCAGTTTGCGCTGCCTGAAGTCATCAATGACCACGAGCGCTACACAAAAACCGCCAAAGCGCTGCGCGAAATTGAACCCACCGTCGAAAAATATCGCGAGCTGAAGCAGGCACAGCAGGGTCTTGGAGACGCGCGCGTCATGCTCGCAGAAACGGACCCCGACCTGCGCGCGATGGCCGAAGAGGAAGTGGCTGTGCTTGAACCGCGCGTAGGTGCCCTTGAAGAGGAGTTGAAAATTCTTCTTCTGCCCAAGGACCCGAACGACGAAAAGAACATCATCCTCGAAATCCGCGCGGGCACAGGCGGCGATGAAGCCTCCCTTTTTGCAGCCGAAGTCTTCCGCATGTACACACGCTTCGCCGAACAGCACCGCTGGAAGGTAGAAGTTCTTTCGCTCTCTGAGTCCGGCATCGGCGGTTACAAGGAAATCATCGCCATCATCGAAGGCAACCGCGTCTACTCACAGCTCAAATGGGAAAGCGGCGTGCACCGCGTACAACGTGTGCCGGAGACCGAAACCCAGGGCCGCGTGCACACATCGGCCATCACTGTCGCCGTCCTGCCTGAAGCCGAAGATGTCGACATCAAGATCGAGGCCAAAGATCTTCGTATCGACACCTTCTGCTCGTCTGGCCCAGGCGGCCAGTCCGTCAACACAACCTATTCGGCTGTGCGCATTACGCACCTGCCGACCAATACGGTCGTCAGTTGTCAGGACGAAAAATCGCAAATCAAGAATCGCGAAAAAGGCATGCGCGTTCTCCGCTCGCGGCTCTATGAAATGGAGCTGGAGCGGCAGAACGCAGAACTCGCCAAAGAGCGTAAATCGCAGGTTGGTTCAGGCGACCGCAGCGAGAAGATTCGTACCTATAACTTCCCGCAGAATCGCCTTACCGACCACCGTATCGGCCTCACCTTGCACCAGCTCGATCTCATCATGGAAGGCCGCCTGCAACCGGTTGTCGATGCACTTGTGGCTCACTACCAGGCTGAACAGTTGAAAGCCAGCAGCCAGGCAGCCTGATGATGCTGCATGAGTGGCTCGCCTGGGGCGAAGCAGAATTGTGCGCCGGTCCGCACCCAGCCAAAGCGCGCATGGATGCCGAGTTGCTCCTGCTCCACCACATCGGTAAAGACCGTGCTTGGCTCCTTGCACACCGTAATGACAATTACGCGGGATGCAGTTCCATTGGTTTCGCCGAACTCATCAAGCGCCGCGCAACTGGCACGCCAGTCCAGTACATCACCGGTGCGTGCGAATTCTATGGTCTGCAATTCCATGTAACGCCGGATGTGCTGATTCCAAGACCTGAGACAGAACACCTCGTCGAAAAAGCCATAGAGCTGGCAAACACGTTTTCATCGCCGCATATCCTTGATGTTGGTACCGGCTCAGGAGCAATTGCCGTGGCTCTCGCGCATCATCTGCCACAGGTAACAATCGATGCATGCGATATCTCTCCTGCGGCACTTGCCATCGCACGCTCCAACGCCGCACTCAACCACTGCGCTGTGCGCACTGTCGAAAGCGACCTGCTCGCCGCTCTTACCACAGAGCAGTTCGACCTCATCGTTTCCAATCCTCCCTACGTTTCCGAAACTGATCGCACGGCCCTCGACGTTGAAGTCCGTGACCATGAGCCTGCGCTCGCTCTCTTCGCAGAGAATGATGGACTCGCAATCTATCGCCGCCTTATCCCACAGTCCTTCGTGCGGTTATCGCCGGATGGTTATCTATTGCTCGAAATAGGCCACGGACAGCGCTGCGCAATCGAATCGCTCCTTCTCGCAGCCGGCTTTGACACCATCGAATTCACACCTGACCTGCAGGGTATTCCTCGCGTCGCAACCGCGCATCGACCATAGATAAAATCCACAAATTTCTCGCAGCTTCAACCGCGCTCCAAGCACCAGCGCGCAAGGTCTTATCGTTTATGCTTTCTTCCGAAAGGAAATAAAATGCCAGCTACAAAAGCCTTTGCCGCAACCGATGCAAAGTCTCCTCTTGGCCCGTACGGATTTACTCGCCGCGATCCTGGCCCAACTGAAATTCTCGTCGATATCCTTTACTGCGGCGTTTGCCACAGCGACCTGCATATGTCCCGCAATGAATGGGGCCAATCCATCTATCCGCTCGTGCCAGGACACGAGATCGTCGGCCGTGTTACTTCGGCAGGTGCGTCAGTCACCAAATTCAAAGCGGGTGATATTGCTGCTGTCGGAGTCATCGTTGACTCTTGCCGCCACTGCGACCCTTGCGGCCGCGGCGAGGAGCATTTCTGCCATGAAGGTGCGACCCTTACCTACGCCGCCAAAGACCGTGTGGATGGAAGCATCACCATGGGCGGCTACTCTTCGAATTACGTCGTTGACGAGCGTTTTGCGCATACGGTTCCGGCCAATCTCAATCTCGCTGCTGTTGCACCATTGCTCTGTGCCGGCATCACCACGTATTCGCCGCTGCGCCATTGGAATGTCGGCCCCGGCATGAAGGTCGGCATCGTCGGACTCGGCGGCCTTGGCCACATGGGTCTCAAATTTGCGCACAGCTTCGGTGCGCACGCTGTGCAACTCACCACGTCACTCAAGAAAAAGGACGATGCCCTCAAACTCGGCGCAAATGAGGTTCTCGTCTCCACCGATGCAGATGCAATGAAGCAACATGCGAATTCATTCGATTTCATTCTCGATACAGCATCCGCTCCGCATGCACTCGAACCGTACCTGCAACTACTCAAACAGGACGCAACTATGTGCCTCGTGGGCCTGCCGGAAAAACCGCCCGCGCTGAGTGCTTTCTCTCTCATCACCAAGCGCGTCTCCGTGGCCGGCTCCATGATTGGTGGCATGATTGAAACGCAACAAATGCTCGATTATTGCGGACAGCACAACATCACTTCCGAAGTCGAAGTGATCCCGATCCAGAAGATCAACGAAGCCTTTGAGCGCATGCTCAAGCAGGATGTAAAATACCGCTTCGTCATCGATATGAGTTCGCTCAAGTAGTTACACAGCACCTCATCTCCAACAATGCGTTCCGCGGAGTTGCTCTCTGTACTCCTCACCGGAACGCATTCCTGTTTTGCGGCCTTTCTTGACACCACCCGCCACGGCTCAGTAAGGTTGGCCCTGTCTATACTTCCCTTTTTACGCATGAAACTGTTCTCACACACTGCTGCCATCCTCACAGACGTGCATTTCCTCATTCCGGCGGCCGTCTTTTGTGTCGGTCTGGCTCTGCTCATCACGCTGCGCTAATGCCGCATGAAAGGACCGGTCATCGATGAGCGAGTCTAACCCCGCATCATCCATAGCACCCTTCGGTTCCGTGCATACTCTAGGTGTGTTGTGTGCTCTCAGCGCAGGTGTCTGGCTGGGAGCCGCCGAAGCACCCACCAAACTTGTCAACTCAGGTCTCTCTCCCTTCGCCATTTCGTTGTGCATGGTGGCCGGCGTTTTCACCGCGCGCTGGACCGTACCTACACTCCTCAAAGGCACGCGTCAGGTCTTCATCGATTTGCGCGAGCACACGCATCTGATTCCCGTCGCCATTCTTGCAGGCATGCTGTGGGCTGTCGCGAACACGCTCACCGTCTTCGCAATTCGCGACGTCGGTCTCGCCATCGCCTTTCCGCTCTGGAATACGAATTCTCTTGTCGGTATCTTCTGGGGCTGGCTGCTCTTCGGTGAGCTACGCGGCGCCAGTGGCAAAAACATTGCAAAGGTAATATTCGGCTCGTTTGCCATCGTTGTGGCCGCGGTCATGCTTGGATTCAGCACTATTCACGGCAACACAACGCATGCCAGTCGTGCCGTAGGTGGCATTCTTGCAGCGGGGGGCGCCAGCCTCATGTGGGGAACTATGTATGTGCCTTATCGTAAGGCCTACATCAGCGGTATGAATCCACTCTCGTTCGTCACTGTCTTCACCGTCGGTGAACTCGGTGCAGTCTTCGCACTCGCCTTCGCGCTCGACCGGCCCTCCGCGGGCGTCTTCTTTAACCCGCATGTGCGCCCCATGCTCTTCTGGCTCTTCCTCGGCGGTTTTGTATGGGTCATCGGCGATATCTTTCAGCAGTACGCCACAAAGTTTCTCGGCATCGGCCGCGGCATTCCTCTCTCGAATACCAATCAGCTTTGGGGTCTTGCCTGGGGAGCACTCGTCTTCGGCGAACTTACACAGGCAGATGCACATCACCGCCTGCTGGTCGTTGCCGGCTCGCTTGTCATGATCCTCGGCGCTCTGGCGGTTAGCACTGCAGTAGCTACTGAGCGCGAACACTTCTCCACCAACCAGGCGCTTCTGCGCGAGTGCAGCCGATACGGACTCGATTATGATCGTGTTCTCAGCACTTACAGTAGTACGGCGGGTACCTCACGCGAAGACCGCGCGTGGTGGGACTACCTCATCCTCACCGCGGGTGCGGCTGTCTTTGTCTGGCTCGCATTGCAGGCTCAGGTTCCCTCGCTCGCCATGAATTTTATCTGGATAGCCCTGCTGACCATCGTCCTTGTGATTTCCGCTGTCTTCTGCGTCTGGAAGCTATGGAAGACCACCCGCTTCTCCTGAGGCCGGTACAATAGTCGAATGACCGAGCCGATGCTGGTTGATCTGGTGGGTGTAGGCCTGAATGCCACAGACACCCTCATCTCACTGCCCGCGTATCCCGCGCGCGGCTCCAAGGTCAAATACCGGCAACCCTCCATCCTGCCTGGCGGCCAGACCGCCTCTGCTGTCATGGCCTGTCAAACCTGGGGTCTCTCCACGCGCTACGTGGGCAAGCTCGGTAATGACGATGCGGCCAGGCTGCATCTGCGCGAGTTCGAACGTGCTGGCGTCGACGCACGCATCGTCACAGTACCAGGAATCTCCAGCCCGCACTCATTGGTGATCGTTGATGGGGGCGGCGAGCGAACGGTCCTGAATCTCCGCGAAGAAGCGCAGTTGCTGCGCCCGGAGGATCTTGAACGTTCATGGATCACAAACGCGCGTTGCCTTCTGATCGATGGTCTTGAAACCGCCGCAGCTACACAGGCTGCGGTTTGGGCACATGCAGCGGGCATCCCCGTTGTTGCCGATCTGGACGAAATGTACGATGGCGTTGAAGACCTTATCGTGCTCATCGACTATCTCGTCGTAAGCCGCGACTTCCCAACGGTCCTCACCGGCGAGCGCAATCTTGAGTCGGCATTGCGCCGTATGAAGAGCCGTTATGGCTGCGCGGTCGCTGCTGCGACGCTCGGTCAGGAAGGCGTCATCGCATGGGATGGATCGCAATTTCATCACCGTCCCGCATGGTTCGTCTCCGTCGCGGACACCACGGGTGCAGGCGATGTCTTCCATGCTGGTTTCATTTACGGCCTTCTGCAGGGATGGCCCCTCCCGCGCCTGCTTGACTTCGCCTGTGCCGCGGCAGCACTCAATTGCACAGCCATTGGCGCACGCGGCGGAATCGGCCCCATTGAAACCGTCGAAAATCTGATGGCAACCGCCAGCCGCTACGCACTCGAGACCGCCACAGACTGACGCCCACGAGGGACTGAATTAATAGTTGCCCAACGCGCGCTGCGCATCTTAATATGTCCGACTGAAAGCGTTTTCAAAAAGGATCGACCATGCGAATTCACACCATGCTCCCTCTCGCTACACTTGCATCCACTCTTGCCTTGTTCGCACTGCCCATGGCCTCTGCGCAAAAGGTGGCCCAAACGCCGCCCATGGGCTGGAATAGCTGGAACTACTTTGCTGACAAAGTGACAGACCAGGACATCCGCAATGCAGCCGACGAGATTGTAGCCAGCGGCATGAAAGATGCCGGCTACATCTATATCAACATCGACGACACCTGGGAAGGCGAGCGCGACGCCAACGGCGTGCTGCACACGAATTCGAAATTCCCTGATATGAAGGCGCTTGCCGACTACGTGCACTCAAAGGGTCTGAAGCTCGGCATATATTCGGGCCCCGGCACCAAGACTTGCGGAGGCTATGCCGCTTCGCTCGGCCATGAGGAGCAGGACGCCAGGATGTATGCCGCATGGGGCATCGACTACCTGAAATACGACCTCTGCAGCTTTATCCCTGATGTGATGGAGAAACAGGCCCCTCATGACAAAGCTGCGCAGATGAAGCTCATGATCGCCGCTTATCAGAAGATGGGTAAGGCACTCAAAGACACGGGCCGCCCCATTGTCTTTTCACTCTGCCAGTATGGTTGGGATGCGCCCTGGGAATGGGCGCCTGCACTTGGCGGCAATTCCTGGCGCACCACCGGCGACATCAACGCACACTGGGACCGCATCTACACCATCCTCGAACAACAAGCCGGACTCGAAAAATACGCGGGCCCCGGCCACTGGAACGATCCTGACATGCTTGAAGTCGGGAATGGACACCTCACGCTCGCGGAAAACCGTTCGCACTTCTCCATGTGGGCCATGCTTGCTTCTCCTCTGCTCGCCGGCAATGACCTGCCTCACATGAAGCCTGAAATCAAGGACATCTTCACCAATCGTGATGTAATCGCCATCGATCAGGACAAACTCGGCAAACAGGCATCGCGTATCTATGCCGACGGCGAAGTCGAAGTCTGGGGCCGTCATCTCTCCGGTGGTGCCTATGCGGTTGCAATTCTCGCCGCGGGCGACTCTCGTTACTCCACTCATCCCTTCCATCTCGACCTGACGAAACTTGGCCTTGAAGGAGCGCAGCAGGGAAAGAATCTCTGGACGGGCAAGGAAGTCACACTTACCAATAACATGCCCATTGAAATCGGCAGCCACGACATTCTGCTCGTGCGCATCGCATCGCCACACTGGGCGAAGTAGCCCTCATCGTTATCCCATCGAACTGGCCTCGGCGGCAAATACAAACCTGTCGCCGAGGCCAAAATTCAGCAACGAACAAACCGCAATCGCAAGCCCATTTGCAGGAAGAATAGACCACCGAGCCACATTCACCAGCATATGCATCAACGCAATATTCCCCACCAGCGACACCATTCCATTCGATAACTGAAAGCGCATCAGCCGCACCGGCCATGCGCTTCGACACTCCCGATCGCACCATGTTGAGCGCAAGTGCCATATAAAATTGTGCACGATTGCGCATTCCACGGCCACCGCTGTCTCCAGCGCAACGTTCGCCGGAAACAATCGATGTAATGTGGCCAGCACTGCGATCTGCAGCGCCATTCCACCCGCTCCCACCGCATTGAATCGCAGCCATCGTATCCAGACATTCACTGTAGTGGTTCCTCACGGTAAAGCTGCGCAGTATGTCGCGCCGTTGTTGCAACCGCCATCGCCAGCATCCCGACGGTCGCAATCGCGCCGCCCACATCGAAAAGTAGGAACCGATGTCCCAAAAGAACCGCGTATGGGCTCCGCATCAATGCCACGCATCCGGCAATCAGCAGAATCCGAATCTCCGTCGGCCCGAAGAATCCATGCGCCATCTCGAACCGGGACAGCGAGCATGTCGCCAGGTAGCTCTCGCTTGCCAGCACCAGAAATGCAACCAGCATTGCAAGCGCAATCTGCCAGTGCAAAAATCCTGAGCACGCCATCCCCGTCATCAACGCAATGGAGCCGAATACATCCACCACGTGGTCCACATAGAACCCGTAACGTGGCCTTTGCTGCTTCCGTACGCGCGCCAGAGTCCCGTCCAGACTGTCTCCCAGCCAGTTCAGCGCGATGCACGCAATCACCCCGAGCAATGCAAAGCGATACTCACCTGCCAGCGCGAAACAAATACCCGCGCCAATCTGTGCTGCCAGTCCCAGCACCGTTAGCTGGTCCGACGTCACCCAGTGTGGCGCTCGTTTCGCCATCCAGACCAGCGCTCGCTTTTCCGCCGCGGCCGTAAATGACCGATGCACGCGCACCGCCGTCACTGCCGCATGCGCATCTGTCGATGAAGCCATAGCAGATCTCCTTTTCCTTCCAGCGTTCGTTCATCTTCACGGCCCGGCGTATTTACCTTCGCAATGCATCGCGTACACGCGTTAGCGTAAAATC
Organism: Occallatibacter sp.; assembly: GCA_035550015.1. Classification (GTDB taxonomy): domain Bacteria; phylum Acidobacteriota; class Terriglobia; order Terriglobales; family Acidobacteriaceae; genus Telmatobacter. The sequence continues at coordinate 30,973 of DASZRJ010000046.1, forward strand.
CAGCGTCTCGCGCGGAATGCTCTCCACATATGGCCTCAGCGCCCAGCCAAGTCCATGCGGAATCGCTCGCGTCAGTGAGATCGTTTCAATCTGGATCAGCAGACCACCATCCTGTTCTTCGCAGCTCCAATAGGTGTTCTGCCGCCACAGAAATCCATGTTCTTCCCGCACGCTGAGCGTGCGTTCCGCAGGTGAGCCCGCACGCCAGATTTCCTTGATCGATGTGCTCCGGGAGATCGAATATCGATGTCCCGTATCAAGTTGCCCAAATCGCACATCGTAAGTCGCGTCCAACACCACAATCAGCACATGCTTCTGTCGGAAACGCAGCTTTGCGCGCAGTTCATCTGCACTTCGCGACACGATAGCCGCCCTCACTACCTCAGGCGCAAAACGCCGGGGATAATCGCGATAATCAAGCAGCACCTGCTCAAATTGCGCCGCCGTTGCTCCCGGTACAAACGCTGTACCGCGCCAGTGGTGCAGCATGGCGCCATCCTTTTCAGCCGCATCGGCCGGCACTAGATTCTCCAGAGAAAGCTCACCGCGTTTGAGCTTCGCCCTCTCAGCCAACGCTCCATCCCCTGCCACGAACCCATCCGCACGCGTATGCTGCACTTCTAGATGCGCCTCCACCTTGGCCGCATATCGATCAAACGCGGCCATCGCACCGGCAGAAGGCTCCTCTGCACGCACGGACCGCGCCACGCAACCCAAAGCCACTACCATACACAAAAGCATGAGAGGAACAGCTGAAATCGACTGCTTCATGTATGCAACGTTGCCCGAACCGGGACGCTAACGCAATCCTTTACGCCTCACTTCCACCGCGCATATTCCTCACCGGATAACCCTCCCACCCTCTATGCCTTACGACATAACCTCATCAGACACAGATATGTCTTTTCAGGCTCCACGCAGGTACACTGAACCCCAGTGATGCCTGAAACTGCCTCAACGCTGCGCTTTCGCTTCGGAGTATTCGAGGCCGACGCAGCGTCAGGCGAGCTCCGCCGCAAGGGCATTCGCGTCAAACTCAATGCCCAACCCTTCCAGGTTCTACTTTTGTTGCTTGAACGGCCCGGCGATGTGCTCACCCGCGATGAAATCGCGCGTGCCCTTTGGCCCGATGGCACCTTCGTCGATTTTGAACATGGCCTCAATTCGGCCATCAATCGAATTCGCGAAGCGCTCAGCGACACCGCCGCCAATCCGCGCTTTGTTGAAACACTCGCGCGGCGCGGCTACCGATTCATTGCTCCGGTTGAGCGGCTCCAGGCATCCCAACAAGCCGTGACCACGCAAACACAGCTGCCCACATCAGCCTTACCTGCACCACTCACAAATGGCATTCTTTCCACACCCGAAGATCTGCCGCACGTCTCCCACCGCGTTTCCAAAACGCTCTTTTTGCTACTGCAGGTCATGTATTTGGGCTTTTATATTGGCGCGCTTGCAAACTTGGGAGAGATCAACGAACTTCTCTCTGCGCTCGCCTACGCAACGGCTCTCTTCGATCTGCTCATCGTCACTGCGGCCATTCTCATCCCGGTCCGCGCCTTTCTATTCTGTGCCCCGGTCTTCAAGGCGCCTCACGCGCGGCGTCAAATCCTGCGTCTATGGCCGGCTCTGCTGCTCTTCGATGTGCTTTGGTCTTTGGCGCCGTTCCTGTTGCTGCACCATATCCCATTCGGCCTCGCTATCGCGTGTACGGCCATTCTGGTCTACTCACCCTTCGCGCAACGCTCGCTCATCCTCATGGGTGCCGCGGATGCGCAGACATCTACCTGAGCTTGTCCGTTCTTGCTACACACGCGCCAGGTGCACCGCGAACCAGCCCTGCTCATCCGTCCACGTCAATTCCGGCAGAAAGCCCGCGGACCGCAGTAGTTTTTCCGCATCGCCGCGCCGGTATTTGTAGCTGTTCTCCGTATGTATGGTCTCGCCCGCTTTGAATTCCACATCTAGATTGGCACCCGCCAGATGCACTTTCTGTGCACAAAGACTTTCCAGATGCATCTCCATGCGAGAAGCCTCTGCATTCCAAAGCGCACGATGTACGAATGCATCTGAATCGAAATCTGCATCCAGTTCGCGATTCAATCGCACCAGCATGTTCTTGTTGAATGCCGCCGTCACTCCGGCAGCGTCGTCGTACGCAGTATGTAGCAAATGTTCATCTTTTACGCGATCCACCCCGAGCAGCAGGCAATCTCCCGGAGCCAGTGACTCGCGTACACCGGCAAGTAGCGCCTCTGCATCGGCAGGCTCAAAGTTGCCGATGCTTGATCCGATGTAAAGCACCAGACGCCGTTCATTGTGCTGCCGCGGCTCAAGCATTAACCCATCGGTGTAGTCCATCTCGCGCAGTTCCACGCTCGCTGCCAGAAACTCCCGCTCAATCTTGTCCTTCGCCTCAGCCAGTGCACTTGGCGAAACATCCACAGGCTCGTAGACAATACGTTCCTGTCTGCGCAATGCCGCTGCAAGCAGCAGTTGTGTCTTGCCTGCGGTTCCCGCGCCGAGTTCCGTAATGCGCAATTGGTAGCCTCTGCCTGCGTGGGCCACGATGTCATCGGCATGTTCCGCAAAGATCGCGCGTTCGGTGCGAGTCAGATAATACTCGGGCAATTCCGTAATCCGATCGAACAGCACGGAGCCTTCATCGTCATAGAAAAGCCAGGAAGGCAGCCACTTCGGGCGGCAGGTCAGGCCCTCTCTCGCGGCCAAAGCAATTCTTTGGCAAAGGGGCAGGACAGCGGTTGGCGCAGAAAGAATAGCCATGTCATCCGTTCGATGCGCATATGCAAAGCGCGGTTACGATGATGCAAGACGGATACCGGAAAACTGCCAGCGCGTCTCCGGCGCAAAGAAATTGCGATAGGTTGAACGAATGTGTGCTGTCGGCGTAGCGCATGATCCACCGCGCAGTACCATCTGTCCACTCATGAACTTTCCGTTGTATTCGCCCAACGAACCGGGCAGTGGTTGAAATCCGGGATAACCAAGATAGGCGCTCGCCGTCCACTGCCAGCAATCGCCATACCAGCGCATCTCGCTGCTCTCTGCAGCAGCGCTCGGCATCAGCCTTCCACTCTCCAGCAGATTTCCCTTCACAGGATTTCCTTCGGCCGCGGCTTCCCATTCGAATTCGGTCGGTAATCTGTATCCGGCCCAGCGCGCATATGCATCGGCTTCAAAGTAACTTACATGGCTCACAGGAACGGCGTGCATCGCGTCGAGTGTCTGTTCGCCACGTAGCGTAAACACGTTCCACACATCATTCTGCTCGGTCCAGTAAAGCGGAGCCCGCCAGCCTTCGCGCTGTACCGCGTCCCAGCCTGCAGAAAGCCACAAACCAGCCCGCCGATATCCTCCATCCGCAATGAACGCAGCAAACTCTTCGCAGGTTACAAGTCGGGTAGCAATCGCGTACGGCTCAAGCCATGTCTTGTGGCGAGGTTTCTCATTGTCGAAACTGAAACCCTCATCGCCGTGCCCTACGTCGCGCAAGCCACCGTTGAAGGACGCAAACTCGATAGCGGGCAATGAGTCGGACTCGCTCTCTACAGCTGGATTTTCGCGATATGCAGGCTTTAATGGATTCGTAAAAAATGCGTGCAGAATGTCGGTGAGCAAAAGTTCCTGATGCTGTTCCTCGTGATTCAGGCCCAGTTCAATCCGCCGCAATGCCTCCGCCGGAGCGCTACCTTCGAGCAAGCTCCGTACGCCTGCGTCCACGTGAGCACGATAGCGCAGAACCTCATCCAGTGCGGGCCTTGAAAAGGACGCACGTAACCGCTTTTCAGGGAATGCTGTGAAGCTCTGGTAATAGCTGTTAAAGAGCCAGGCAAACTCCGGATTGAAAATCTGATAGCTCTGCAGGAACTCGCGCAAAATGAACGACTCAAAGAACCATGCCGTATGCGCCAGATGCCATTTTGCAGGCGATGCCTCCGCACACGACTGCACCATCATGTCTTCCGCCGAAAGCCCGCTGCACAACTCCAGCGTACGCGCTCGAACCGCATCGAAACGCACAGAAAGTCTTGTTGCTTCAGTGGTTGCAGAAACAGTGGCTGCCATTGAATCTCTCTTCAACACTGGATGCGCGGATTGCGGAAGGTGATTCCTAAACTGCCTGCATTTTCTGATTTTTTCTTTCGCTTCCCTCTTTTGTGACGAAATACAGAGTAAATTGCGCCACACTGCATGGAAAATTGCTTCGGAAAGTGCTTTAATTTCTCGCGACGGCTTACGCTTCGCGTCTCAGTTCCTTCTGCAAAGGAGGAAAACATGCAGGCCATTCAACGCTCACGGTTCCAAATGATTGCCGCTTGTGCAATTCTGGGCGCTTTCCCTGCTTTAATCCATCCGCAACAACAGGCTGCACCTGCTGCAACTCCCGCAGCCGGACAAGTAGCTGCCACAGCTTCATCCTCGGCCTCATCCGCGGGTGCCGTTACAGTTCCTGCACCCAAAGTTCCTATCGTTCAGGCGCCGCCTCCCACCCCGGAGCAATTGGGAGACTCCCTGATGGCACAGAAGCGCTACCAGGCAGCCATCGAAGCGTATAAACAGGCCCCTTCATCGGCCATTGTCTGGAACAAACTCGGCATCGCATATCAAATGATGTTCAACCTTGACGATGCGGAAAAATCCTACAGGGCATCTCTCAAACTCAATCCGAAGAGTGTAACTGTGTTGAATAATCTCGGCACGGTCTACGACTCGCAGAAGAAGTATAAGAAGGCCGAAAAGCTGTATCGCAAAGCCCTCAAAATCGATCCGCACTCAGCGCTCGTACTCAAGAACCTCGGCACCCAGCTGCTCGTACGCCACAAATACAAGAAAGGATGGGAGGCCTACAAAGCCGCACTTACCGCAGATCCGAATATCTTTACCTCCACCGGTCGCCCCAAAGTCGAAAATCCAGCCACTGCAAAAGACCGCGGTGCCATGAATTACTACATGGCCAAAGGCTGTGTGCGTGCCGGATTCAATGAACGTGCGATTGAATATCTGCGTCGTGCGCTCAATGAGGGGTTCGCCAATCCTGGAATGATCCGCGCCGATCATGAGTTCGCCGCCCTCCACGGAGACCCGGCGTTTGAGCAGTTGCTCTCCGAGCAAAAATCTCCATAGCCGCACAGGATTGCACTCCATCGTTCAAATCGTCGTCTTCCAGGCCTCCTGATACGTCTATCTGCTCAGGCACGGTATGACGTGCCGACGACTGAATCCTGGAGACCGCATCATGAGTACCCGCTTGCTTGCTGTTCTTTTTCTTGGCGCCGCTTTGGGCACTGCACTTGCCCAGACCCCATCCGCTCCACCTGCAGGCCAGGGAAATATTTCCCGGCGCGGTGCCTGGGGCAACGGCATGGGCATGGGTCGCGGCATCATGGGAACCGTCACAGAGGCTGCGGCCGATCACTACACAATCCGCACCGATGCCGGTGAAACGTATACCGTCCATTTCAGCGTCAATACCCGCATCATGAAGCAGGGTGTGCGTCGCCGCCGCGGCGAAAATGGCGACGGTCAGCCCTCACCGCCACAGATGTTGAAGCCCGATGAAATCAAAGTCGGAGACATCATTGGTGCCAATGGTGAAGTGGATGCATCACATGATTCCATCGGCGCCGTATTCATTGTTCTGATCGACCCTGAACGCGCAAAGCAGATGCGAGAAATGGAAGCAAACTTCGGCAAAACGTGGCTCGCTGGCAGAGTTACTGCAATTCAGGGCGTCTCCGTGACACTGCAGGGCGGCCCTGGCAATACGGCTCATACCTTTACAGCCGATGAAAATACAACCTTCCGCCGCCGCCGCGAGCCCATTACCCTCGGTGACATTCAGGTTGGCGATATGGTCCGCGTCGAAGGCGCACTGAAGAACGGAAACTTTCTCGCCTCAAACGTAGCCGTCATGGGCCGGCCACGTGAAGGCGGAGCCCAACAGCCACAGGGTCCGCCAATGCCGCCTCAATAGGCGTTCAGCTTCACTTCGCGACGCAGAAGCGACCGTTCGGCTCACGCTCTGTCTATAGACTTCGATCGCTACTCAACTTGAAGGACATGCATCGCCGCAGGCCCATGCAACTGCAATCTCTAGCCGCCCATGAACATACCGCCATTTACATCCAGCACATGACCGGTGATGTAACCCGCGTGCTCCGAGGCCAGGAACGTCACCGCATGCGCAATCTCCACATCCGACCCCGCACGCCCCAGAGGAATCTGCGCCATCATGGCTTCCCGCTGCTTGTCGTCCAGCACCGCTGTCATCGCCGTCTCAATGTAGCCCGGCGCAACCGCGTTCACCGTAATCCCGCGTGACGCGACCTCGCGTGCCAGTGACCGTGTCATCCCGATCATGCCCGCCTTCGATGCCGCATAATTCACCTGGCCGCCCTGTCCGGTCCGGCCCACCACACTTGTGATATTCACTATCCGGCCCCAGCGATTCTTCAGCATCGGCCGCAACAATGCCTGCGTTAGCAAAAATGCTCCTGTCAGATTCGTGCCAATCACATCGTCCCAGTCCGCGCGCTTCATTGCCATCATCAGCCCGTCGCGCGTAATCCCTGCGTTGTTCACCAGGATTTCCACCTTGCCAAACTGGTCGATCAGCGTCTTTGCGGCTGTCTTAATCGATTCCTCGCTGGCTATATCGAGCGCCACCGGCACCGCCTGTCCGCCGGCCGTCGCAATCTCCTGAGCCACCTCGGCCAACTTGGCCTCGTTGCGCGCAGCCAGTGCCACAGTCGCTCCCTTTGCCGCAAGCTCCAACGCGCACGCACGCCCAATTCCCTGCGATGCCCCGGTGACAAGTGCAATCTTCCCTTGCAGATCCGCCATTCTATCCATTCTCTCTTTCGTATCTGTTTCCAACTTTGTCTCGAAGGACATTATAGGGACACAGATCCACCCGGCTGGCTCACTGCCGTCGCCATTGTTAATTCTGGGAATAGAAAAGTTCCGCCTTGCCTTAGACGCTTGCAGATTAGATCGACGGCAACGCCTGCGCCGGAATTGGCTGGCGTCTGCGCAGCGGACGCGCCAGCCGCGCCGGCCACAGATACACCGCCTGCCGCCTCGCGTAGTGCAGCACCGGCGCCGTGTCCAGAGGCAGTTCCAGCCCAATCGCCTCGGCCAGATCGTTCCGCTCAATCTCCGCAGCCGCATCTTCAAGCGCCCAGGGTGCGTGTTGCACCTGCGCCTGCACCAGCTCGCCCGCACGATTCTCCGCAAACAGACAATACCGCTCCGTCAGGAAGTACTCCAGCGATCCACGTACCGGCTCGGCCAGCTTCGCCGTC
>DASZRJ010000047.1:0-28984 GCA_035550015.1 Occallatibacter sp.
GCCCACGCCAGCATCCAGGCCATCCGGCCGGGAGTGCCCGTCTTTGAAACTTCCACCAGAACAGGCGAGGGTTTTCCCGCCTGGCTCGACTTCCTGCTCTCCCGTACCACGCGCACAGCATCGCCCAAATCCTGAGTCGCACGATTTAAGCTTCCATCTGCACCCGCTGCATGGAGAATGTAGTGTGAGCATGCTCACATTCAGCCAACGGCGATTCGGAGAGAATCGACTGGAGGAGTTGTTCCATCGCACTGGTTGATCTTGCACTTTTCATGCTGAAATAGCATGGGTTAGTCAAATTCAACCCCTTGCTCGGATATCTTGAAAGCCGGGCGCGGTCGCGCAACTCAATTCGCGTCTCTCAAAGGGAGCAAACCATGTGCTTGGCAGTCCCGGGTCGTGTGGAGGAAATCGTCGAAACCGACGGTATTCGCATGGGCAAAGTGAACTTCGGCGGCATCGTGAAAAATGTCTGCCTCTCCTATGTCCCTGAAATTGGCGTGGGCGACTACACGATTGTGCATGTCGGGTTTGCACTCTCGAAGATCGACGAAGAATCTGCACTCAAAACCCTCGAAAATTTCGCAAAAATGGGCTACCTGGATGAAGAGCTGAAGGCTCCCACGGAGGCCGTCGATGAAGTATCTTGACGAATTCCGCGACCGCGAATTGGCGGACAAATTGGTGCGTGAAATTCGGCAAACCGTCACGCGGCCCTGGACCATCATGGAGGTTTGCGGCGGACAGACGCACTCTATTATTCGCAATGGAATCAATCATCTTCTTCCCGCCGAAGTCGAGATGGTTCATGGTCCCGGCTGCCCGGTCTGCGTCACGCCGCTTGAGGTGATTGATCGCGCGCTGGCCATTGCAGCCACGCCCAATGTAATCTTCTGCTCCTTCGGCGACATGCTGCGCGTTCCTGGAACCGATCGCGATCTCTTCCAGGTGAAAAGCGCAGGCGGTGACATTCGTGTGGTCTATTCCCCCCTCGATGCGCTGCAAATCGCACGCAGGAATCCCGATAAACAGGTAGTCTTCTTCGGCATCGGTTTTGAAACCACCGCCCCCGCCAATGGCATGGCTGTTCACCAGGCTAAGTTGCAGGGTATACACAACTTCTCCATGCTTGTGTCGCATGTTCTGGTTCCGCCCGCGATTGAGGCCGTGCTTCAATCAGATGGCAATCGCGTGCAGTCTTTCCTTGCGGCGGGGCATGTATGTAGTGTGATGGGTTATTGGCAATATCCTGCAATTGTTGAGAAGTTCAAAGTCCCGATTGTTGTCACCGGCTTCGAGCCGCTCGATATTCTCGAAGGCATTCGCCGCGTCGTGCTGCAACTTGAGCGCGGTGAGGCTAAAGTCGACAACGCCTACGCACGCATGGTTTCGTTCGAGGGCAACCGCACAGCACAGGCTCTGCTTGCCGAGGTCTTTGAAGTCTGCGACCGTACCTGGCGCGGCATCGGGTCCATTCCGCAAAGCGGCTGGCAGCTGAGTGAAAAATACCGCGAATTCGACGCCGAATCTCGCTTCGATGTTGGCAGCATTCGCTCCACAGAATCGAAACTCTGCCGCAGCGGCGATGTGCTGCGCGGCGCATTGAAACCCAACGAATGCCCAGCCTTCGGCAAGGAATGCACACCGCGGCATCCGCTCGGCGCCACCATGGTCTCCAGTGAAGGCGCTTGCGCGGCATACTTTAACTACGGCGGTGTCATTCCCGCGGAGAGCCTGACACATGCCTGATTTCTCCAACTGGAGTTGTCCACTTCCCCTCCGGGATTTTCCCAACATCGTCATGGGCCACGGCGGCGGCGGACGCCTCTCCGCCGAGCTGATCGAAAACATCTTTGTGCCGGCGTTTTCCAACGCAACCCTCTCCCAGCTCGCCGACTCGTCCGTACTGGAGCGTCCGGCCGGCCGCATTGCCATCTCCACGGACTCCTTTGTCGTGCGTCCGCTCTTTTTCCCCGGCGGCTCCATTGGCGATCTTGCGGTGAATGGAACGGTCAATGACCTCGCCATGTCCGGTGCGCGCCCGCACTATCTCACTGCGGGATTCATCCTGGAAGAGGGGCTGCCGCTTTCCGATCTGGCCCGTATCGTCGATTCCATGGCGCAGGCAGCGAAGACCGCCGGTGTCACTATCGTTACCGGCGACACCAAAGTGGTGGAGCGCGGACACGGCGACGGCTGCTACATCAATACTTCCGGTGTCGGCATCGTTCCAGATGGCTTGCAAATTGGCCCCGCTTGCGTACGTTCTGGTGACAAAATCATCCTCAGCGGCTCCATCGGAGACCATGGAATGGCCATCCTCAGTGTGCGTGAAGGCCTCACCTTCGAATCGGAAATCAGAAGCGATTGCGCAGCACTTTACAGCCTCGTGGAAACAGCACTCTCCGTCGCATCCAATGGTGTACATGCGATGCGCGACCCAACTCGCGGAGGTCTGGGCGCAACCCTTCACGAAATCGCATCTGCTTCGAATGTCGGAATTGAAATCGATGAATCACACCTTCCCGTGCGCAACGATGTTCGCTCTGCATGTGAACTGCTCGGTCTCGACCCGCTCTTTGTCGCAAATGAGGGTAAGATGGTCGCCTTTGTCGCACCTGAAAAGGCAGATGCGGTTCTGGCTGCCATGCGAGCCCATCCACTGGGTGCGGACGCAGCCATTATTGGCCATGCTGTCGATCAACATCCATCCACCCTCGTTGCAAAAACAACAATTGGCGCCATGCGCGTGGTTGCGCCGCCGCTGGGAGAGCAATTGCCACGCATCTGCTAAACAGGCAAAAATGCAGCGATTTCATGTACGCTCGATTGGACTTTGGCTTCTGCCGATTCAGATTTCACGAGTGAGACGATGCCTTCAACCATTGCGACATGCCGGCGGCAGATTCGAGTCTCAGGACTCGTTCAGGGCGTAGGTTTCCGGCCATTCGTCTTTCGTCTCGCCAACGATCTTGCTCTCACTGGACTCGTATGGAACAACGCCTCCGGTGTGGTGATTGAAGTACAGGGACCGTTAGCCTCTCTCGACGAATTCACGAAGCGCCTGCGCGACGAAGCTCCTCCGCTTTCTCAAATTCTCGAAATCGATTCAGAAGAACTCACCACCATCGAAGAACCGGACTTCCGCATCATTGAAAGCCGCAAAGACCAGTCCGTCCACACGCTTATCTCGCCCGACGTCACTGTCTGCCCCGACTGCCTGCGCGAAATGTTCGACCCCGCGGATCGGCGTTATCGCTATCCCTTCATCAACTGCACCAATTGCGGCCCACGGTTCACTATCGTCCGCGGTATTCCGTATGACCGGCCTTTCACCTCAATGGCAAAGTTTCCGATGTGCCCGGCTTGTCAGGCTGAGTACGACGATCCACGCAGCCGTCGCTTTCATGCTCAGCCCAACGCGTGCTGGCAATGCGGACCTCAGCTTGAGCTCTGGGGAAACAGTGATCAGCAGATCGAAACCTTAAACCCTATCGCCTCTACCATCGATCTGCTGCGCGCCGGCCATATCGTTGCCATCAAAGGCCTGGGCGGCTTCCATCTTGCCTGCGACGCGCTCAATGCATCGTCTGTTGCACTTCTCCGTCAACGCAAACGCCGTGTCGAAAAACCCTTCGCCCTGATGGTTCCCGACGTCGATGCCGCGCGCGCCTTTTGCCAGGTAAGCGACGCAGAACGCGAAACACTTGAATCCATTCAGCGCCCCATTGTTCTCCTGCGCCGCAAGCAGGACTGCGGGATCCCTGAAAAGGTCGCGCCACGCAACCACGAGCTCGGCATTTTTCTTCCTTACACACCAGTGCATGCGCTGCTCTTTCGTGAAGGCGGCTTTAAAGCACTCGTGATGACGAGTGCCAATGCGAGCGAAGAACCTATCGCTATCGGCAATGAGGAAGCGCGCGAACGACTGAGCGATCTCGCCGACTTTTATCTCGTACACAACCGCGACATCCTGCTTCGCTGCGACGACTCGGTGGTTCGCGTCATTGCAGATCGCCGCCATCAGCTTCGCCGCTCACGTGGATTTGTTCCTGTGCCTATTCATCTGCACAAGGAAGTTCCCGCAGTACTCGCAGTCGGCGGCGAACTCAAAAATACGATCTGCCTTGCACAGGGGAAGCAGGCCTTCCTCAGCCAGCACATTGGCGACCTTGAAAACCTGGCAGGCTACGGTTTTCTGCTTGAAGCCATTGAGCACCTTCAGAAGATTCTTGAAATCACACCACAAATCATTGCGTACGATTTACATCCGGACTATCTCTCGACACAGTGGGCACGGCAGCAAGCTGGCCACACTCTTGTCGGCGTGCAGCATCACCATGCGCACATTGCAAGTTGCATGGCAGAGAATCATCTCGACGGCCCGGTTATCGGCTTCGCGCTTGACGGTACGGGTTATGGAACCGATGGCGCCGTCTGGGGAGGCGAAGTCCTCATCGCGGACTACGCTTCCTTCACTCGCGCAGCGCATCTTGAATACCTCCCCATGCCCGGCAGCGCCGCCGCTATTCGTGAGCCCTGGCGTATGGCGGTCAGCTACCTGCAACACGTCTTTGGCGCCGATTTTTCTTCGTTGCCTCTTCCACTTTTTACGCGGATTGAAGCATCCCGCATTACTCTCGCCGCGCGCATGGTGGAGCGCCGCATCAACGCACCCCTCACTTCCAGTTGCGGCCGGCTCTTCGATGCAGTCGCCTCGGTCATAGGTCTTCGCCAGCAAGTGAACTACGAGGGGCAAGCCGCCATCGAACTGGAGAACGCGGCAGCCGATTGTACAGACACAACTGCTTATCCTTTTGATCTCGCATCCTCGAGCGATGTACTCATCCTGAGTGCTCGTCCAATGTTCCATGCGCTCGTAAATGATCTACGTGAAGCAATCCCCAGCGACGTGCTCAGCGCTCGCTTCCACAATGGACTCGCACAATCACTGGCGCGGATCGCACATCTTCTGCGCGAGCAAACCGGACACAACCATGTCTGCCTTAGCGGAGGAACATTCCACAATCGCCGTCTACTCCTGCAACTCAGCGCATTCCTACACGCGAACAGATTCCAGGTGTTCACACAAAGTCTGGTTCCTGCCGGCGATGGCGGTTTGAGTTTAGGGCAAACGCTGGTCGCCTCTCACAACACGTAACCTCGTGATAACAATCACATCTCTCGACAACCCTGTATCCTAGCCTGAATTGTGGCGCGGTCCATCGCGATCACAGCTAAGAGGTCATCATGGCAATTAACGGAACAGCGCCTGCACCGCCCAGCGACGATAAGCGCTGGCGCATTGTGAACGGCACTATGCGAAAGAATGGATTCGCACGGCACGCACTGATTGAAACTCTTCACACCGTTCAATCCTCTTTTGGATATCTCGACGACGATGCAATACGCTTTGTTGCACGCTCTCTGCGTGTACCGCTCAGCCAGGCATACGGCGTTGTCACCTTCTACCACTACTTCAGCCTCAAGCCTCCGGGTAAACACACCCTTACCATCTGCACCGGCACCGCCTGCTACATCAAAGGAACGGACAAACTCGTCGCCGAGGCGGAAAAGCACCTTGGCATTCCGCAGGGACAAACTACAAAGGACGGAAACATCAGTCTGATGACTGCCCGCTGCGTTGGCGCGTGCGGGCGCGCTCCTGTCGCTCTTGCCGACGGCGAACTCCAGGGACAGATGACCCAGCAACAGATAATCGACCAACTAGAAAGGTGGGCCGTCGAATGACCGTTGAAGAACTGGATCAGATTGCCGAATCGACGCGCGCCGAATACGCGAAATACGACCACCAGATCAATGTCTGTATGGGCACGGGCTGCCTAAGTCAGCATTCAGATCAATTAAAGGATGCTTTGACCAAAGCCGCTGCCGGAGCGGGCAGCAACACCTTCGTTCGCCGGACGGGCTGTATGGGCCTCTGCGCGGCAGGCCCACTGGTTCTTGTTGACCCTGAGGAAACTCTCTACCAGCATGTGAAGCCGGAGCACGCGGAAACTGTCGTCGCCAGCCTCGGCAAAGCTCCCATCCCTGAACTGCAATGCAATTTACGTGAACACTTTGATGAACAGGTGCACGTGGTGCTGGAGAACTCAGGCCACATTGACCCGGAGAAGATCGACGATTACATCGCGCGCGATGGCTATCAGGCTCTGGTTACAGCACTCACTGAAATGAAACCTGTCGAAGTAGTCCAGCAAATTACCGAGAGCGGTCTTCGCGGACGTGGAGGCGGCGGCTATCCCACCGGCCTTAAGTGGAGCACTGTTGCCAAAGCCGTTGGCGATACAAAATACGTCATCTGCAATGGCGACGAAGGTGACCCCGGCGCCTTCATGGATCGCAGCGTTCTTGAGAGCGACCCGCAGCGCGTTATTGAAGGCATGGCCATCGCCGCCTATGCCGTCGGCGCAAGTAAGGGATACGTCTATGTTCGCGCTGAGTATCCTCTTGCGGTCAGCCGGCTCAACGCTTCGCTGCGCGAAGCGCGCCGCCGGGGTTTGCTGGGCAACAACATTTGCAACACGCCCTTTAATTTCGACGTAGAAGTCCGGCTTGGCGCAGGCGCCTTTGTCTGCGGTGAAGAAACCGCGCTGATCGCATCCATCGAGGGTAAACGCGGCACGCCCAAGCCACGACCGCCGTATCCGGCAGTCAGCGGATTGTGGAGCAATCCCACACTCATTAATAACGTTGAAACCTTCGCCAACATTGCCCCCATCATCCGCAAGGGCGGCCAATGGTTTGCGTCCATTGGCTCGGAGCGCAGCAAAGGGACCAAGGTCTTCGCGCTTACGGGCAAGATCAAAAATACCGGTCTGGTGGAAGTGCCCATGGGCATCAAGCTGCGCGACATTGTGGAGAAGATAGGCGGCGGCGTTCCCGATGGACGCACCTTCAAAGCCGTTCAGACCGGTGGGCCTTCAGGCGGCTGCATCCCCGCGGACATGCTCGACCTCGGCGTAAGTTACGATGCGCTGATGGCGGCTGGCTCCATGATGGGATCTGGCGGCATGATTGTTATGGACGACACGTCCTGCATGGTCAACGTTGCCCGCTTTTTCGTCGAGTTCTGTATGACCGAGTCCTGCGGCAAATGCATTCCCTGCCGCGCGGGCACGGCGCAGATGTATCGCCTGCTGACCAAAATCTGCGAAGGACATGCGACGATGGATGACCTTGATCTGCTTGTCGATCTCTGTGGCACGGTGAAGGAGACAAGCCTGTGCGGGCTTGGCATGACAGCCCCCAACCCCGTATTAAGCACTCTCAAATACTTCCGCAACGAGTACATCGACCATATCGAGCACAAGAAGTGCACTGCCGGCGTCTGCAAGATCGGCAACGCTGAGGAGGTATTGGCATGAGCGCAATCGTAGACGTCAAAACTCTGGTTATCGACGGCAAAGAAGTCAGCGCGCGCGCCGGCCAGACCATTCTTGAGGTTGCACGCGAAAATGGGATCGAAATCCCCACGCTCTGCCACCTCGACGGTCTCGGCGATGTCGGCGCGTGCCGCCTCTGCGTGGTTGAAGTGAAAGGCAACAACAAGCTCTTCCCTGCCTGCGTGACTTCGGTCTTTGAAGGCATGGAAGTCTCCACGCAATCCGAGCGGCTGCAGAAACACCGCCGCACCATCCTTGAACTGCTCTTCACCGAACGCAATCACATCTGTTCGGTCTGCGTCTCCAATGGGCATTGCGAATTGCAATCGCTCGCGCAGTCGCAGGGACTCACACATGTCCGTCTTCCTTATCGCAACCCCGACTTGCCGGTTGACGCATCGCACGAGCGTTTCACCGTCGACCACAACCGCTGCATTCTCTGCACACGCTGCGTACGCGTTTGTGCGGAGGTGGAAGGCGCGCACGTGTGGGATGTGATGGGCCGCGGCATCGACTCCATGGTTATCAGCGATCTGAACGATCCCTGGGGAGAGTCAAGCTGCACGCGTTGCGGAAAGTGTGTTCAGGTTTGCCCCACTGGCGCGCTCTTTGACAAAAGCAAGGTTGGCAGTTCGCATCCTAAATACCCTGATTTTCTGCCCTATCTGAACATGATGCGGGAGGCAAAATGAGCAAACTAAAACTGGCAACGGTCTGGCTCGACGGCTGCTCCGGCTGCCACATGTCCTTCCTCGATATGGACGAGCGCCTGCTCGAACTCGCGGAACATGTCGATGTGGTTTACAGCCCCATCGTCGATACGAAAGAGTATCCCGACGAAGTCGACATCGCTCTGGTCGAAGGCGCGGTTGCCTCCGTCGACGATGAGAAGAAGATCAAAAAGATCCGCGCGCATTCCAAGCTTCTTGTCGCCATGGGAGACTGTGCCATTACGGGCAATGTACCATCCATGCGCAATCCCATTGGCCCCGGACCCATCCTTGAGCGCGCATACATTGAAAATGCCAGCGCGCAGCAACAAATTCCATGCGTGGTTGTTCCACAACTGCTCAAGATTGTGCGACCCATCCACGAGTTCGTGAAAGTCGATGTTTACCTTCCCGGCTGTCCGCCTTCCGCGGATACCTTCCACGCCGCACTCATGGCGCTGGTCACCGGACAACCACTCGACGTTCCCGCACTCACACGGTTCGGAGCCTGACAGGAGATTGCTATGAGCAAAACAATTACGATCGACCCCGTCACGCGGCTTGAAGGTCACGGCAAAGTTACCATTCAGCTCGACGAGCACGGCGAAGTCGCCGACGCACACTTCCATGTGACGCAGGTGCGCGGCTTTGAAAAATTTGCGGAAGGCCGTCCCTTCTACGAGATGCCCAGCCTCATGGCGCGCATCTGCGGCATCTGCCCTGTCTCGCACCTCATTGCCTCGGCCAAGGCGTGCGAAGCCATTATGTCGGTGGACATTCCACACACAGCCGCACAACTGCGCCGCATGCTCAATCTCGCACAGATGGTGCAGTCGCACGCGCTCAGCTTCTTTTATCTCTCCTCGCCCGACCTGCTTCTCGGCCTCGACTCCGACCCCGCCAACCGCCACATCTTCGGCGTCGCGCAGGCAAACCCCGAGCTTGGCCGTGCAGGAATAGGTCTGCGCCGCTTCGGCCAGCACATCATCGAACTGCTCGGCGACAAGCGTATCCATCCCGGTTGGGTTATTCCCGGCGGCGTCACTGAACCCCTCTCCTCCACCAAACGCGACGAAATCCTCGGCATGATCGGCGAAGCCTACAGCAACATCAAGCTCGGGCTCAACTGGTATAGGCAGATTGCCGATCAGTTCAAGGATGAGATCGAAATCTTCGCCAACTTCCCGTCGCTGTACATGGGCCTCATCAATGAAGACGAGTCCGTTGAATTTACCGACGGCGCGCTTCGCCTGATCGACTCGCGCGGCCGTATCCTGGAAGACGGCATCACCGCCACGCGGTTCACTCAGATCATCGGTGAAGCAGTTGAGCCCTACAGCTACACCAAGTTCGCCTACTACAAGCCACTCGGTTACCCCGAAGGCAGCTACCGCGTTGGCCCGCTCGCACGCCTCAATATCGCACGCTCCATGGGCACTCCGCTCGCTGATATCGAGCTGAAGCAATTCAAGCAGCTTGCGCTCGGCCCCGTGCAAAGCTCCTTCCATTACCACTACGCGCGGATCATCGACATGCTCTACGGCATTGAGAAGATTGAGCAGATTCTCACAGATCCGCTCATTCTCGACAAACATGTGCGTGCCAGCGCTGGCGTTAACCGTCTTGAAGGCGCAGGACAGGCAGAAGCGCCGCGCGGTACTCTCATGCACAACTACAAGGTTGACGAGAACGGCCTTATCACCTGGGCCAATCTCATTATCGCCACCGGCCAGAACAACAACGCTATGAACAAGGGCGTGGCTCAGGCGGCACGGCATTACATCAAAGGCGGGCAATACACTGAGGGCATTCTCAACCGAGTCGAGGCTGTGGTTCGCACCTTCGACCCCTGCCTCAGTTGCTCCACACATGCTCTGGGCCAGATGCCGCTTGAGCTACAACTTATCAATCCTGCCGGAGAAGTCGTGGACGTTGTACGTCGCGGCTAGCTTGGAAGGACATTGTATGCCGCAGTTTCTCATCGTTGCCTACGGAAACACGCTCCGTTCCGACGATGGTGTTGCATGGCGCGCAGCTGAATTGCTGCGCGCCGTACTTTCTCCTTCGGTTGCCGGCATTCTCTGCGTGCATCAGCTTGTTCCGGAAATTGCCGAAAACATCTCCCATGTGGAACACGCCATCTTTATTGATGCCTCAGTCAACGGCGCGCCCGGAGAAATTGCCTCCACCGCAATCAACAGCAACAGAGACTGGACGCCGGCATCGCACCGGCTCTCTCCCGACCAAATCTTAGCACTCTGTAAGTACGCCTATGGATCGGCCCCTTCTGCAACAATCGTCTCCGTCGCAGGCGAATGTTTCGAACACGGAGAAAAGCTGTCCGCCTCTGTTGAAGTGGCGCTGCCCAAGCTCGTTGATACCGTCATTGAAGTAATTCAGAGGTACGGTACATCCTCCGTCAAAGGCATGACTCCACATCACGCAGAGAAATAGACTTCAGAAACCTCTCCGATTGAACAACTGCGTTTTCAGCCCAGACATCGGCAAGTGCTTTGAGCGATTCTTTCTGCTGGAAGGCTGCAGTGCCTCCACGGGCTTTTGTGGACCATGCGCCGATGAGATTCGCGTACGCGAGTGCTTTTTCGAGCGGCCATCCCTCCAGCCATGCATGCAGAAAGCCCGCGTTGAAACTGTCGCCTGCGCCAACTGCGTCCAACATGTTCACCGGATGTGCGGATGCGTGCCATTCTTCATCTCCGCAATACGCAGATGAGCCTGCCGCGCCACGTTTGACAATGAGCAACGGCACAATTCTTCGCAGCTTTTCAATCGCACGTTCGAGTGTTGTCTCCTTGGCTAGCAGGCAGGCTTCGCGCTCATTCGGCATCAGCATATCCACAAGACGTAAAGCCTCTTCGATTCCGCCAGCCCACATATGTGCGGGATCGTCATTCGGATCAAGCGAGAGAGTAACGCCTGCGCGCTTCAACTCCGCAAACAGAGCCGGAATATGCGGCGTGAGCGCACTCTGCAGGTAGTACGATGGCATGTGAAAATGGCGCGAATCGGCCAGATAGGTAAGATTGAGATCTTCGTAGCGCAGATGAAAGGTGGCGCCGGCATAAGTAAGCATGTGGCGTGTGGCCTGATGCTGCACATGCACGGTTACACCTGTTCTTTCCCCCGCGACAGACACGCAGCTCGAAAGATCGACGCCGGCACCCTGAAGTTGTGCACGGCTGAGTCTGCCGAACTCGTCATCCGCTGCAGCAAGGGTGAAACCGACGCGTCTGCCCAGCGCAGACAGATTGTGTGCCGTAATTGCCCCCGAGCCGCCGATGCATAGAGCCATGTCGTTGGCCAGCAGCTCGCGCTCCAGCTCCATATGTTCGGGCAATCCGTAAAGCAGAAGATCGAAGTTGGCATCTCCGGCAATTGTTACGTCAAAGCGCCGCGCGGTGTGTGCAGGTGGTTTTAAGCCTTGTGTCACACGGCCTCCGCAGGAAGAACCGTCATACGGCGGCGGACAATCCACAACAGCACACCAGTAAGCGCCCAACCTGTTCCCACGTATTTGGCAAGCGGACCAAGGCTCCACCACAACACGGCGCACGTAGTCAGACCGCCCAGAGACAGCAACATGGGAAACCACTGCGCGAAACGGCCCTGCCGCCACCCACGCAGAATTGATGCGAGGTTCACGCCCATGAAGGCAAGCAATGCGCCGTAGTTCAATAGTTCGGTGCCGAGTTGGTAGCTGAACAGAAGCGCTCCCACCAGACAGACGGCGCCGATCAGCAACACATTGTTGCGTGGAATGCGATTTTTAGGGTGTACCGCGCCGAAAAACTTCTTCGGCAGCGCGCCATCCTGGCCCATGACAAAGAGCAGGCGCGCAGCGCCCAGTTGCGATGCCATGCCCGAGCCCATGTTGGCCAGAAGCAGAGATGCGTTCACGATAAGGAAGAGGATTGGTCCGCCCATGCGTCCACTTACGTGCACATAGGCTGTGTCGACATCGGGAAATGCCAGGCCACGCGGCCAGACTAACTGCGCCGCGTAAACCTCAATGCTGGCCAGTACACCGGTAATGAAGCACGTGAGGACGATGGCGCGCGGAACACTGCGCGCCGGATCCTTCGCTTCGTCGGTCAGCGTGGAAATGCCGTCAAAGCCTATATACGTAAGTACAGCGATCGACGTACCGCGCAGCAATCCGTTCATCTGAAACGTCGATGGATCGTAGAAGGGCCGTGTAAAGAAGGCTGCATCCATGTGAGGAACGTGCAACAGCCAGCGCACCGCGGCCGTGAGCACAAGTAGAATGACAACGCCAAGCGCGGCTGCCATACCCGCGTTAATCCGGGCCGATGTTTCCACACCGTTCAGATTAAGCGTGGTAAAAAGTGCCGCGAAGAAAATTGCCCACACCACGTAAGGCACACCGGGCAGAAAGTTCATTGCCGCACGGCTGCACCAGATTGTACAAATCAGAGGATTCAGCACGTAGTCCATCACCAGGCACCAGCCGGTGAGGTAACCGAGGCTGGCGTGAATCTCCTTGCCCACGTAAAGAAATGCCGAACCACCGTGCGGATACACACGCGCCATGCGGCCATAGCTGATAGACGTAAACAGCATGGCCACCATGGCCAGGAGGATAGCCGTCACCACCTGGCCATGCGACTCCTTGTAAATGACGCCGAAGCTCGGCATGGGCGCTGTGGGCTGGATGAGGATGATGCCGTACAGCACCAGATCGCGAAAGTGCAGGGAGCGCTTAAGCCCCACGGGGGAGGTTGAATTGCTTTCGGCCATGCGTATCCTTAGTGTCCCACTGCGGTGGGCGTGAGCGTTTGTGCGGCAACATTCCAGCCGTCAAACTTGACCTCGAGGTTTTCCGGCACATTCGCCGGCAGCAATGCAGTCAATGTTGTCCGCTCACCTGGTTTCAGCTCGATCCAGTTGTCTGACCAAAAAACGGGCGCAATCAAGTCGCCGTCCGCGGTACGCACAGTGGCGCGCACCTGGAACGCCAGCTCGTCCTTGCTGTTCTCAAGATGCAGCTTGATCTCACGCCCCTGCGCTGTGGTTGCGATTTCTGCGTGCGCTGTCACCGTTGCCGATGGAAGTTGTGCAAGAGCGCTCAAATCCTCGTAGCGCAGCGCAGGCGTATGTGTGTAGTCGGTTTTCTCCCAGTCGAAGCTTGTGAGTGTGACTGGAACCCAGTAGAAGTTATGACTGACGGTGTGGCCAGCAGCATCGGTAAGTGTAAGGTCAATGAAGAGGATTCGCTCCGGTCCAGTAAAGAGGCTCTCCGGCAGCAGTGTCACACGCTGTACGCTGTCAGGTGCGGACTCCACATCACGCTCGGTTGCGAAAAGCTGCTTCCAGTGCAGATCGTAGACATGCACATCGGCCTTCAGCTTCTCTACCGGCTTGTACGTGCTATTCACCACAGCAACCGACTGGTCATCGTAACTGTACTGAATGTGCACGGGCTCGCATGCCTTCTTCGTGCCGAAGTAGCCGCCGCCCGCGTCGAGATAGTAGTCGTAGAGATGCCAGATCATCGACGGCCAGGCATTGTTTAGCATCCACTGGATAACGCCCGTCGCATTGTATTTGTTGCGTGAGTAGGCCTCGTACATGGCACGCTCGGAATCGTACTCCATTGTTTGTGCCATACGGTCGTACTCTTCGGCCGAGTGAGGCTGCGCATAAATTGCACCCATCGCCGCGTCAAAAACCTTCAGGTTCACAAACTCACCGCCACCGTTGTGCAGGCTCCATGTGGCCGTGGGCGGCCATGCGTTGGGATCGGGTAAAAACTTCTTCCGGCTTGCCAGTGACGGGATTGCCGGCCCTGGGCTTGTCTCCGTATTGAACCCGTAGGCGCCGCCGTGAGTCTTGTCGACATACCAGTAACTGGGTTCCACGTAATCATATGGACCAGTCATCTTCACGCCGCTCTCGCCGGTTACGGTAGTAGACGCGCCCGTGGCCGAAGAGAGGATCGGGTTTGGCCAGTGCGTCTCTGCCTCTACGTTGAGGTACGCCTTCTCCACATTGGCCGGCGGTGGATTATCACTTCCGTTCAGCCAGACCAACAGACTGGCATGCTGCCGCAAGCGTAGCATCTGCGCATGCAGAGAAGCCGTAGCAATCGTCAGATCCTCCGGCGTCCAATCCTTCCAGTGTTCCCAGTGATCGCAGCAGCACCAGCCCAGCATCACAAGGATGCCCTGTTTGTCCGCCAGGTGGAAGAAATCATCGGTCTCAAGTTTTCCTTCCAGGCGAATCGTGTTCAGGTGCATGTCGCGGACGAGACGGAACTGATCGCGCAGACGGTTTTCGTTCGTGCGCAGAAGCATGTCCTGCGACCAGCCTGCACCGCGAATCAGAATTGGCTTGCCGTTGATGCGGAAAAGCCGGCTGCCATTCGCGGTGAACTCCGATGTGATCTCACGGATGCCGAACTCTGTGCTCTGCTCATCCATCGCGTGGCCCTGCATGCTGAATTTCATCGCGAGATGTTCGAGATGCGGATCGCCCATCTGGTAAGGCCACCAGAGTTGTGCATCGTGCAACTTGAGCTGCGGAAACTGCTCTGGCGAAAAGACGACTGTGCGATCCTCATGCGGAGCAAGCTCCACAGGTTGCTCAAAGCTCACACCTGCGGCCGTCCCGCTCACCACGCCGTGCACGGTTGTGCCGGAGCCATTGTGCAACTCCGCATAGACCGTCAGTTCGGGCGTTGCCGTGTTACCGTCGGCAAAGTGTGTAAACGCGGCAGGCGAGCGGAGTGTGACCGGTCCTGTTGCCACCAGGTCCACCGCGCCCCATAGACCCATGTCTTTATCCGGCGGGCATGGATTCCAATCCACCCAGTTGATGCCCAGATCTTTCTCCGTCGGCGCGAAGGTCTCCACAGCCAGCACGTTCTCCCCGCCGGGATGGATAGCATTCGTCACGTCGAGGTCATATGTGCGATAGGCGCCGGCAATCTGCGTGCGGTCCGCGATTTTGTGGCCATTCAGCCAGATTTCGCCTCGATAGTTGATACCGCCAAAGTGCAGCCAGAATCGCCCATCGTGTTCTGTCGCAGCAGGAGCTGTAAACACAGTGCGATACCACCAGCCGCAGGCATATGGGCTGTCGGCCGGCATTGGCAAATTCGCGAAGTTATGCCCGATGGGATAGCCCATACCTGGCAACTTGCGCAGATTGTCTCCGTAATACGGATCAGGCTCGGCTCCATCGCGCACCTGAGCTGCAAGCACCGTACTGGGCACGGTGGTTTTCAACCAGTTGTTGGCCGTGTACGCAGCGGTAGAAATCTGTTCACCACTTTCAGTAGCCTTGCACCCGGACTGCAACTGCCAGCCGTCCCGCAGCGGCGTTACCGTCGCACCGTGCAAAAGCCTCGAAACCGCAAAGGCCAATACCAATACAAATGCAATCTTCCTGCTTCGAATGCTCAACACGGTTTACTTCCTTCCTCAAGATTCTTGATTTGCCTATTTCTTCCAATCTGTCACATGTTCTGAAATCGATTTCGCCAGCCATTTTGATCGACTGGGCTATGCCGAACCCATGTCATTCCGTCCATCGCACTGTCGATCCACGCTCAATTAGTTCTGGAACCGAATTCCATAATTCCACCGGATGAGACTTCCCCGATTCGTGCGCGCGAATCGCGTCCGTACACCACTTTGCGGCGCGCAGTCCCATCTCCTCAAGCGGCTGCCGAATTGTCGTGATGCCGGGTGTGGACAGCGCAGCCGGCATCACATCGTCAAAGCCGATGATGGAACAGTCTTCCGGCACCTTGATGTTGGCTCCGCGTAAACCTCGCATCACGCCAAGCGCTGTTAAATCGTCAAAGGCAACGACAGCGCTGAATGTTTGCCTGGAAGCCAGCAACTTTTGTGCAATTTCAACTCCGCCTTCAAAGCCCGAGAGCGGGTTTGCGAGTCCGGGAAGCTGGAAGACCAGTTTTGGGTTGATCTTGACGCCTGCGGCCTCTGCGGCTCGCCGAATTCCGGCCCAGCGCGGTTCGCTGTCCACCATCTCCTGCGGCCCGCGAATGACGGCGATTCTGCGATGGCCAAGTTCCAGCAGATACCGCATTGCAAGCATGCCGCCAAGCTCGTTATCCACCATCAACGAGCCAATCTTACGGTGTGTCAGATCGCGCCCGAGAATAACGATTGGAACATGATTCTTTTCCAGATCCGCCAGCAGATTGGTTTCCTCAAAAACCCAACTGGCAATCACGATCAGTCCTTCCGCCCGCTGCTCCAGAATCATCTTCATATAGCGGTCAAAAAGTTCCCGCTTTGTCTGTGCGTCCATTAAAAGCGGCAGATAGTTCTCAGGCTCCACCCCATTTTGAATTCCTTGCACAAGGGGAACGCAGAACGGATCGGACAGATCGTAGGCAAGTACGCCGATGGTGTGACTGCGCCTGCGGCGCAGGCTGCGGGCGTATGCGTCAGGATGATAGCCAAGACGCTTCGCGGCCTCGCGCACTTTCTGCCGCGTGGCTGGAGCAACGTTCTGGGACAGTGGCGCCTCGCTCAGCACAATGGAAACTGTCGAGACAGACAGCTCACATGCCTTTGCAACATCCAACAGTGTTACGTGTCCTGACTTATGTTGCGCCAAACGAATGCCTCCCCGTGAGCCTGTTCTGCCCGCGCCTATTCTCACACGGCCGTCTCAAACTTCCCTTGAACTCCCTCCTTCGTCATCCGAAAGGAGGCCTGGGTAGCGGCACGGCCGAACCGTTTTTCCTTGACAGTTAAAAAAATCAATCATACATTCACTTGTCAAGAGGTTCAAACGTTTGAATAAGGGTTTTCCTACTTGGAGGCAGCAATGATATTCCGCCGTCTTACTGTGTCTACCGCCGGTCTTGTCACCGTCGCCCTGTTGCTCTTGACTTCCGCCTGCGCGGCCTTCGCGCAGGCTGGCCGCGGGGGTATCAACGGCCTGATTACAGATACTTCGGGAGCAGTGATTCCCGGCGCAAAGGTCACCGCACAGGGGCACGACACAGGGGTTAACGTCTCCACTGTGTCGTCATCCGCCGGTCTCTACTCGTTCGTTTCCCTTGCGCCCGGTACGTATGAAGTCACGGCCAGCGCCAAGGGATTTCAGACTATTGTGAATAAGAATGTTCGCGTTTCGGTCGATCAGACGACCACAGCCGACCTCGCGCTCAAGGTTGGCAACGTCAGTGAAGTGGTCACCGTCACCGGCAGTTCCTCAATGGTCGATACCAACAACTCCACCGTTGGCCAGCTCATCAACGCACAAGCCATCGATCGTGTGCCATTGCTCACGCGCAATGTTTTCGATCTGATTCAGTTGAGCGCGGGCGTAGCTCCCACCAACGGCACCCCCAATGCGGCGGATACACCCGGCATCTTTAACGCACGCTCCGGCGCCGACGTCGCCTCGTTCACCATTAACGGTGCGCTGCAGGGTACGGTGTACTACATGCTCGACGGCAGCCCCATAGGCGTTGCGGAAAACAATGCCGCCAGCATCATCCCCGCCTTCCAGGTTCCGGAAGACGCAGTGGAAGAGTACCGTGTAGAAACACAGAATTCCCCCGCGACATATGCCAGTGGCGGCGCGGGTGTCATCAGCCTTGTAACCAAGTCGGGAACAAACAAATTCCACGGTAGCGCATTTGGTTATTTCCGCCCCAACGCACTTGCCGCCAACGAATACTTCAACAAGCAGAATCAGCTTAGTCAGGGTTTGCCTAACCAGACGCCTGACTTCCATCGCTATCAGGAAGGCGGCTCCATCAGCGGCCCCATCCTGCATGACAAACTTTTCTTCTTCGCCGACTACGAGGCCACACAGCAGCAATCGCTGGAGACGGGTTCCTTTACCGTGCCTACGGCGGCAGAGCGAGGTGGCGATTTCTCTGGAGATTCAATCACCATTTACAACCCGCTTGTTCCTGACGATTCGAGCGGCATGCGCCAGCCGTTTGCCGGCAACGTCATTCCCACCGCCAATCTGAATCCCATCGCGCTGCAGTTCGCCAACTTCTTCCCTGCTCCGAACGGCGATGGCGAAGGCCCTTACCACATCAACAACTACACCGCCTCTGGCCTCGATCCCAACGATGGACATAAATTCGACATCCGCGGCGATTACGCGCTCAACCAGAAACATCATCTCTTCAGCCGCTTTTCGTTTCAGCGCCTGAAATTCGGTAATGCCAACCTGTATGGTAGCGACAATATGTACGATCCCCTCTACTACCAGAACATCACCAATAGCCGCAATATTCTGCTGGCCGATGACTACACGCTCAGCCCCACTTCAGTGCTGCAGCTTCGTTACTCGTTCACGCGCCACTATGAGAACCAGACGGGCGACCCGCGCCAGGCTAACTTCGATATCACCACGCTAGGCTTCCCTCAATCGCTTGCCGACGAGGTTCTCTACAAGCAGATTCCTTCAATGGCCTTCGGTAATACTGCGCCCATCGGAGGCACCGGCAACTGGGACACCTTCATCTTCGCCAGCGAAAACAGCGATGCCACTGCCACCTATACCAACGTGATTGGCAAGCACGAATTAAGTCTGGGCCTCGAGTACCAGAAGCAGTTCATGAACATCGGGCAGCCACCCTCACCTGCAGGTGCCTATAACTTTGACGACACAGCCACCAGTTCCACTACCTTCGCCGGCGACGGCAGCGACTTCGCGTCCTTCCTTATCGGCATGGGCGGTGCACCCGGTTCGGAGTCTTACAACTTTACCAAGGATGTTTTTGCAGCCGAGGCAAACCCCTACTGGGCAGCCTTTGTGCAGGACAACTATCACATTACGCGCAATCTCACCGTAACCCTCGGCCTGCGCTGGGATATCTTCGGCGGACGCACGGAACGTTACAACCGCCAGGAATACTTCGACCCCACCTTTGCTTTTACGGCCAACAGCATTCCGCTCACGGGTGGCGAGCGTTTCGCCTCCAGCGGGCATCGCTCTCCATTTAACAGCAACTTCAAGGATTTCGGCCCACGTGCCAGCTTCGCCTGGCAACCCGTGCCTCGCTTCGTGATACGCGGCGGCGCCGGAATCTATTACGGTCCCAGCACACACATGGTGGCCAACCCTTCACTCAACTCTGACGGCTTTGGCACCATCACCAACTGGAATGCCACCGAATACAACGACGACGGCAACTCGGTCTTCAACAGTTCCAACACCTGCACCAATAATGGAGATGTGACTGGCTGCTACTCGCTCAGCAACCCCTTCCCCGACGGCGTGGTGCAGCCAACCGGTTCCTCTCTCGGCGCAGCCACCAACCTGGGCGCCACACTCAGCACAGTTCTGCACACGCAGCGCACTCCAGCGACCTACAACTTTAACTTTGGCCTGGAGTACCAATTTCCAAGCCAGACCATCTTCAGCATTGCTTACGTGGGCAGCCGTGGACTCTTTCTGCCTCTCGGCTCGGTCGACTTGAATTCACTCTCCATCCAGACCATCGCGCAGTATGGAGACGGTCTCTGCGTCGTTACCAGTGATCCAAGCTGTATGGTGCCGAATACATGGGAGAGCATTCTACCCACCACCAACGCCTACTATGGCTCCGACACCGTGCCGCTGTGGGTTTCACTGCAGCCCTATCCGCAGTTTGGTAATGGCGGCTTCGGTGCGGGCAATGGCGTGAACGTGAATGCGTATCCAGGTGGAGACTCAGAGTACAGCTCGCTGCAGTCGAAGTTGGAAAAGCGGCTCTCGCACGGATTCACAACACTCGGCACGTTTACATGGGGCAAGATCATCACCGATGATGCGGCACCGCCGCTCGGCTTCATCGGCTATCACGGAGTGGGTGGGCCGCAGGATTGGCACAACTTGCAACTTGAGCACTCGCTCAGCTCGCAGGACGTCAAGTTCCAGTTCAACTGGCAAGCCTCTTACGACCTGCCCATGGGTGAGGGTCGCGCACTCAACCTGAATGGCTTTGCCAACCAGATGCTCGGCGGATGGACCGTCAACTCGATCGTTTATTTGAGTTCCGGTGTCCCCATTGCCGCACCAAATGGCACTGGCAATCCCTACTTCAACCAGCGCGTCGACATGACCTGCGACCCAGGTAAGGGAGCATCGCACACCCCGGATCAGTGGTTCAATTACACGTGCTTCGCGCAGCCGGCAAGCAACTTTGTTCCGGGCACAGCACCGGCGTTTCTTTCGCACGTGCGCACGCCAGGTGCACGCGATCTCGACCTCTCACTGTACAAAAACTTCAAGCTGGGCGGTGAGCGTAACCTGCGGTTCGAGATTTCCTCCTACAACGTTACCAACACAGTGCAGTTCGGCTATCCCAACGTCTTCTGGGATCCGGCCGAAACGTCAGACCCGAGTGTAATGACGGGCTTTGGCGAGATTACCAACTCTGTCAACACACCGCGCCAGTTCCAATTCGCAACACGATTCACCTTCTAGGCGCGATTGCACATTTTCACAATCACCACAGCGGGCCGGACATTCCGGCCCGCTTTTGTTCGCAGCTCAAAAGCTGAATGATCTTCGGCTCAAAGCCGAGGAATTTCCACCTACAGCGCCGATTAAGCCGGGAATTTCAGCGGCTTAGACAGTCATACGGCCGATGGCCGCAATCTCCTTCAGGCTGTTAATCTTCATCGCGATGTTGACTGCATTCCGGCAATGGGCAAGGCACGTGGAGCATTCGCCGCAGGCTCCAAGCCCCTTCGCCGCGGGCAATGACGCCACCATGGCAGCCGCCAACGCATGATTGGCATACTGCACCGCGTACATGTGTGTTCGCATCAATGCCGGAATATCTACACCCAGTGGGCAATCCTCGCGGCACTGGCCGCATTGGCGGCAGAACTGCGCATCCGCCACAGTGCTCTTGTCGGAAAGAAAATCCCTTTCTTCGGTTGTATAGGCTAGATTCGAGGCGACTGAAAAGTTCTGTTCCAATTGCTCGTATGTGGTGTAGCCCGGAATCGCTGTCGTAACTGCATCGTGACGCAGAACCCACTTGAGCAGCGCTGTCTGGCTTGCGGGCGTAAGTTGGCGGCCGAGCTTCGGGTTGGGCCGCGTGGCCCCGCCCGCCTGTGTCTTCATTGCGACGATACCGATGCCGGCGCTCGCGGCCTTTTCAATTGCATCCAGAAGTCCTCGGTCATCCGCTACCGTGAAGTTGAACGGAACCAGCACGACATCGTAAACACCAAGCTTCATGGCTAGATTAAGCGCCATTTCAGGTTGATGTGAAGACACTCCCAAAAAACGTGCTTTGCCTTCCTTCTTCAGCGATGTCATCGCCCGCAGCGTTCCTTCTGAATTGACCTCGGCCTCTGAGTCGGCTGAATGGTTGTAGAGGATATCGACATAATCCATTTGCAACCGTTTGAGACTGCCCGCAAATATCTCGTGAAAACTGGCTTCAATTTCAGCAGCACCGTTCGCATCGTCCTGAGCGTCATTACCCGGTCCGCGTCTCGGGCCATGGACCCGCACTTTCGTGGAGATGATGACCTTATCCCGGACTCCCATTTCCTTGATCGTGTTTCCGACCATGGTTTCGTTCCGGCCCTGCTGATAAACCGCAGCCGTATCGAAATGACGGACTCCGAATTCATAGCTGCGAGGAATAAGCCCCGGCACGTCCGCATTCATTACGCCCATGCTGACAATCGGCAGCCGAATTCCTGTCTTGCCCAGCGTTCGATGAATCGGTTGACCGGAAAACTCAGTCTTTGTCGATGTCTTCTCCAGGGTGGAAGTCTCGCCGAGCAGCTTTGTGCCGCCCAGAAGTTGTGTCGCAGCCAGAGCCGCCACGGGCTTGGCAATAAACTCTCTACGATTCCATGCCGATCCGTTCTTCATCGAAATTCTCCCTCTTCGCGGCCCGAGTTACTCGCCGCCGTATCCCCAGGAACTATCCAGCAGGGCCTGATTTTTTGGATTGCGGGTTTCACCAACGCTTGAGACATATACGCCGCGCCGGTCGGTGATGGGACACTTGTTTTCGCAGATGCCGCAGCCAATGCACAATTCCGGATCGACCCGCGGCTGCTTGACGGTTGTCAGGGTGCCATCCGGTTTCATGACCTGCACTTCTTCAAACCAGATGGCCTTCTTCGGTGTCGGGCAATGTTCCTCGCACACAATGCAGGTGCGTGCGGAAGCATAGGGCAGGCAGCGATTGCGGTCAAAGAATGCCGTGCCAATCCTTATCTTCTGCTTGGCCTCCAACACCATCGGCTCAATCGCGTGCGTCGGGCAAACCTGCGAGCAGAGATTGCACTCGTATTCACAGTAGCCAAGCCTCATTTTCAGCACGGGTGTCCACAGTCCCGCGATGCCTCCTTCAGCAACCGCAGGCTGAATGGCGTTGGTTGGACACACCTTCATGCATTCGCCGCACCGGATGCATTTGCTCAGGAATTCTTCTTCTGCTTTTGAGCCCGGCGGGCGAATCAATGCAGGGTTGAAAGTGTGATCCTCTCCTTGTGCGCTGGTGTGTACCAGCAGGACGCTGCCGACTCCCGCGGCCCCTGCGACAAGAATCGACCTTCGCTTCAAGTCAAGGCCCTGGGAGTGAGGAGGACGAAAGAAATGCTTCAGCCATCGAATTGGCGCAATCAGACTCATTGCTTGCCTCCCGGAACCTTGATGCCGAACGTGATTGCTTCATGCGGGCATGCGGCCTGGCAATTCCAGCAGTAGAAACACTCGGCCGGTTTCCAGTTCGCGGTCGATTCGGGATCGGCGCCGCCCTGGCAATCGATCACGCAAACCCGGCATTGATTGCATGCGCTCTCGTTGCGCTTGATCTGAACTAGCGGATTCTTGCCGGCAACGCCAAGCAGCGCACCCAGCGGG
The DNA here is from genome assembly GCA_035550015.1 of Occallatibacter sp. Lineage (GTDB taxonomy): Bacteria > Acidobacteriota > Terriglobia > Terriglobales > Acidobacteriaceae > Telmatobacter. Next base: position 22,985 of record DASZRJ010000047.1, read on the forward strand.
CAAATATAGCGGCACCAGAAGCGTGCTCTGTACAAGTTCAGGAAAACAGCGGCAAAGAAGAGCGTCGCAATGATGACCGTTCCATAGAAGTAAGGTTGTGTATTGGCGAAAAAGGTATGGCGCAGAAACTCATAGGTAGGTTCAGAGATTGTGGTGATCTTGAACGATCCTATGCTCGGGTCGTGTTGATAAATCGCTCCGAAGAGCCATGCTGCACCATCATTCAACCCTGGGTAAATCACCAGTGTTGTTGCCCGATATAGAAATGCAAATGGGTCGAACCATCCAGCGAGGTTCATTCCCAACAGAGCGGCAACCAGAATTGCGCCAAGGATGTAGTACTTCGTCTTTTGCCACGGCGAATAGCCGTCCTTTGCGATCTTCTGCTTCGCGGTCATATTGCGCAGGCTGGTCGCCAGATGGTGAAGCGCACCAAACGGACACACCCAGCCGCAAAACCATCGGCCGATCAGAACCGTCAGGCCCAGCGTGATCACGGAAAGAAGCAGGCCCGACACAATCTGATGCGAGGCCAGCCACGAGGAAATCATCACCAGCGGATCAAGTTCGAAAAAGAGCTTTACATGTCCGCCGGTCCGATTGATTGGGCGATACTCCGCCTGCAGAAAGATATAGAGAAACAGTACGGCAAAGCCTGTCTGCGACAAGCGCCTCAGCCAAACCTGCCACGAAATCTTCTTATGTGCCATGAGACGCCTTTCACCCAACTTCGATTCGACGCGGCTTTAGAGATTCGAAATCGATTGTTCCGAGGCGCCGTGCATGGCCCTCCATCACGTACCCGATTTCCTGCGGCTTATAACTCAATAGAGTTGCGCCAAATGCATCAATCGCCACCTGGTCGGTTCCGGCCGCTACGGTGTCTTTGCGCTTCACATCGGCCAGATTGCCGCCAACTGGTCCGTTGGCCGTCAACACTCTGACAGCATCCATCACAACCAGCGTCGGCTTAATAAAGGTCGCAAGATCGACCAGCGTGTTCGTCAGGTCTTGATGGAACCGATTGCGCTGGCCGCCCGTAACGCCCATCAGATTTTTCATGCCAAGCGTGGCTTTGCACAGGCCATGATGTTTCACGATCGGCACGTTGATGAATTTGTTGACACCAAGAACGTCGCCATACAATTCCCACTCTGGTAGAGCTTTGCCGTTCAGCTTCGTTCTGCGGAACTTGCGATCCTCCATGATGAAGCAATCCGCGCCGGCTTTCTGGGCGGCCTGTTGAATGCCACTGCGCGCGAAACATGCCACGGATGGATTGCAGGAGTTGTCGCTTACGATGACACGCCGCGCACCTGCCTGATAGCAGAGAGACACAAGCGTCGCCACGATGTCCGGATTTGTGGTGGCGGCCTGCTCGGGAACGCGATTCCATCCAATATTCGGTTTGATCCAAACCACATCGCCCTTGCCGATAAAGCGGCCCATGCCGCCAAGCCCATTCACAGCCTCCTGTGTGAGCTTACGAGCTTCGGCTGCAATCGCATCCGCGCTCTGCGGGGAGCTGCGGTAATGCGCGATGCTCAATGCAGGTCCTGCGCTCGCCGCATAAGCCTCCTGCGCGGCGAACGGACCAAGCTTCATTGCTGCCCCGATCAAGGCGCATGTCTTCAGAAAATCTCTACGTGAGCCGTCGTTCATGCATCCTCCAAATTGCGTATTCGTAAAACAGCGGCAGTGCTAGTGCAGACTCTTCGCAGCTGCTCGAAAAATCTGTTCGCTACCGGCAGTCGGGTTCATGATTACGATGAGAAAATGGCCCTGCGCCTTCGCAATGAAGGCACCCTCAAAGCTGTTCTTTCCTCGTATGGCGCCTTCTTCAATGTCGGGAGCGGGTGCGTACTCGCCTGTTTTGGCAAAGTGCGCCTCAAGTTGCTTCATGCGCTCGAGAGCGTCACTATCGCTGTGCGCAAGAGTCACAAAAAGCTTGGACTCGTGACCGTCGAACGCGTACGAAGCAACGTACGCAGGTCCGAGAAATGAGTGTCCGAGTGGGTCCTTCGGTATGTACTGTTCCGAATGCGGCACTCGATTGCCGGAAGGAAGGCGGGCCAGCATCTCCGGCAAGGAAGTGTTGCTGCCGATGCGCGCGGAAAGCACCTTTGCCCACGCATCGAGAACTGCGTCTGCTCCTTCGCCGAATCCTGCCAGCTTGATGTAATAACGATCCTGGACGAAGTTGAGAATGCCTGTATTCCGGTATCCTTCTGCGCCCATTCGAATGAAGTTATAGTCCGGCGAGCGTTCCGCTGCGTACATTCCGAACGCCGTGTTCGGTGAACCCATATCGAAGACATCCACCGTAACGTCGACCGCGTGCGCCTTCGCGTCAAGATGCAACATGGTCTTTACGCCATACAGGACAAAGATGTCCGCACCGCCATCCATGTATTCGTAGAGGTTGTCAGGACTGTAGAAGGTGGGAGGGCTCTGCGCGACGGAACCTTCCGGAAGAGGTTCGGCAACCAGCCGCTTGAGATCCTGTTGACTGGCATTTTGCGCTTTCAGGAATACAGACCCACACAGACCGCATACGGTCAAAAGCAGGACCGGAAAAGACGAGACAAAGCGAAGCATCGTACAATCACCCGCTGTCTCGCTTGGGAAGCGGACGCTCTTGGAACGGCGTCTCGAAAGAGCGAGAAATTTGGCTTTACTATACCTCTAATTGGTTCAATCCGCGTTAAATGATCCTGTCGAATCCTTGCCTGTTTCTGTCTACGTGCTTTGGGTCACCTTCACGTCGAAGAAAAGCAGTTTTCTCAATTCAAGTGAACTCGAAGTTCTCATGCAGGGATGCGGTCTGCTGTTCAATTGGTACTCGGAAACAGGATTGATCCTGAGCAGGGACAATTTGCGCATCATCTCGAAGCTGCATTTCCAAGCTTCAGATTTCTGGAAACGCGCATTTTCGACCGGTGGAAGTTAGGCTGCCTATGAAGAGGTCTCTGGTTCGGTCAGAGACCGTTGTTTGCCAGGCTTTTGAGCTTATACATTCCGAGTCCGCTTTGCGCTGCGGCTCTTCCGAGCTTCATGGATGAAAACCTATTATGCATAGAGATAAATCGCCCTTGGTTTCCAGATGCGTATGTTCAATCAACTCTATTTCTCTTCTCAAGGCTGTGATAGGCCTGCGTCGAAAATCAGTGCATCGATGGTAGAATCCAACTCGTCTTCAGGACTAAAGCGCCTGCCACACATTGGGGTATGGCGTGCATAATTCAACCTCGCGGCTATACAGGCTTCTTGAAGGAAGCCCTGAATGACAAACAAATTGTTTTTATAATCTGGCATCGAGTTGCCTTATTTATATCGTGCTCGAGCCCATGGAGTTGCTTATGCCGATTGTCAAAAAGAGTTGCAATTACTGTCCGCCTCATCATCCCAAGCCGCCGGCCAAAGGGGACCTCCAGGATTGGGAAACACATCCATCATGGATCGCCGGCATGGAAGCCTTGAACGCCTACAGCGATTGGGTAAGCTCGCTTGTTCTCCCCGTCGCCTTCCAGTGGATCGAGGAACACAAGCAGGAGGTTTACGCCTCGGTACCCGAGGAGCTTAAGGATGATGTTGGCGTTGTGATTGCGGCGGCCTTCAAGCTGATCAAGAACCTTCCGGCCTACCAAAGAGGGATGGAGAAATGCGCAGCTTATAAAGCGGACGTGGCCAGTGGCACACACGATTCGTCGAAGACCAATCCAGTATGGGCGGGGATTGCAAAAAAGGTAAGAACCGAAACAGAGAAAGCGTTCGCGGAACAAGCGCCGCTTCTGGGAGATGCACAGGAGTAAGGCTGGCACATGGGACGTGCCTTTGCAACTTGTCTCATCCGTCCCCCTCTGCCTATCGCAAAGCTGGAGAGGCTGTATCTGGAATACCATGATCTATAACAGTCGTGGACAGAGCACAGCTTCTCTGTTTTTGTCGTCATTGCCCGAGCAGGAAACTTATCGACGAAGCAGAGCTAGATAGCGCAAACAGGACTATCTATTTCAGCTTGCATAACGCAATTGCGTCCACCGTTCTTAGCCCGATAGAGAGCTGCATCAACGGCTCGGATTACAGTTTCAGCTTCGGTATGGGACGGAAGAACCGAGACCACGCCAAAGCTTGCAGTTACCTGTAGCAATGTCTCGCCATCCATAATGTGTACCGACTGAATGGCCGCACGCAGTTGCTCGCCGCGGATCAGCGCGCTTTCTATTCCGCAATTTGGCAGGACGAGCAGAAATTCTTCGCCGCCGTACCGGCCAACACTGTCATATGGCCGCAGATTGAGCGCAAAAACTTTGCCTATCTCTTTCAATACCAAGTCGCCTGCCGGGTGACCGAAACTATCGTTGATTCTCTTGAAATGGTCGACGTCCGCCAGAATCACGCTCAGTGGCGCGTGTTCGCGCAGCGCGCGAATCATTTCGTGTTCCAACCGCTCGACAATCATGCGGTGATTCCACAGGCCGGTTAAATCGTCGTGTTCGGCGTGGTGACGCATCCGGTTGCTTTCGAGCAGCAACTCCATCTTTTCGCGTTCCAGCGCATGCTGGCGGCGCTGATCCTCCAGAACGCTGTTGTAGACCGCGTACACAATGGCGATGAGCAGGAGTGTTCCGGCAAGGGTTTCGAGAGATATCCCATTGCCATCGACGAAGAAGAGAGGCAAGTCGACCTTATCGGCGAAGGACCAGTCGGTGAACTGGCGGCCCTGTTTGACGGTATAGGTGAAGACGATCAACATCTGGTCGAGAACGACCAGGACAGCCAAGAGCCAGCGAGCGGAATTGAACACCTTGTGCTGGAAGAACGCATAGCCGACCAGAATAAGAGGAAAAAACGCAATCGGGAAAAGAACGATCTCCAATACGGCATCGCATATCTGGGCAAGCTGGAGCCATTGCGGACTCCAAGCCGTGACCACCAGGACTCCATCCGCTAGCTCGATGACGAAGTAAACGCAGGCAAGTATCTGCGCCGTGCGATAAAGGACTCGCTTGTCACCGAGAGAAAAAAGCGTGAAAAGAAGAAACCAGAGCGAGACGTCCTGCAGGGGATACACGAGTTGCGACGTTGCCATGGCCAGCGAATAGCTCAGGCCCAGATGCGCATTCAAGAGCAGGAGATTGACCGGTAGAGCGATGGCAAAGCCTGCTGCCCAGAACAAGGCCCAACGGCTGGGCATTCGCAGCCAGAGAAGAAAGCTCAGGAAAGCTATGGCGACACAGAGAAGGTTGGCGCCAAAATGGAGTTGGCGGCTGCGCAACCACTGAAACTCACTTGCTTCCCTGGCAGCCGCAATGGCTTGGGAACTGCCAATCAAGGGAGCAGCATCGAAACCGCCATGCTCGCCGGAGTCGTCGGAGAACAGGGAACGGTGCCAAACACGTATGGCCAGGACGCCGTGCTGAACCTGGCCAAGCTCAAAAACCTGCACCGGCTGCGAAAGGTATGAATCTGGGTGTGGTGGCAGCTTGCCGTTGTGCCCGATCAGCGTGCCGTTCCAATAAACCTCATATGAATCGTGGATACTCGGCACCAGTAGCGCGAACTTCCGAGGGCCGCCGCGCGTCAGGTCGAGCGAGATCGAACAGCGATACCAGGCCATTCCTGTCAGGCGCGCATGCCCTTGCTTGCCCCATGGCCGATCCGCGCTGAGCTGCTCCCAGCCTGAGCTATCGAACGTAGGACTTGCCCAGGCGGGATCGTCTCCTGGGTGGAATTGCCATGGGCCGCTAAGCGTGACAGTTCCTGTACCCAGGCCCTCAATCACGAGAGGAGCGGCCGCCGCGCTCTTCTTGTCCACTTGCATTGCGTGCGCACAATGGGCAGCGAAGGCAAGCAAAACAATGGCAGCAGTGCGGCGCAGGGCTGAATTGCCTGAGGGCATACTGTTGAGCATACGGATCTACTGTCGATTTTGTGCGTAAATCCTTGATTGGTCCACATTCTAAAGTCATGAGGACTCAATAAAGTCAGCAAATTTGT
>DASZRJ010000048.1:0-43064 GCA_035550015.1 Occallatibacter sp.
TTCGATAATCAGGGCCAGGTGTTCCGGAGTTGTCGCTTCACTGGTCAGGTTTTCAACCAGCAGGCGTACGCCGAGCGGGCTTGCAAACGCACCCAGATGCTCCAGCGCCGTAATTGCAAATTCGACGGTGCGCTGCGACCATCCGTCTGCCTTCTCTCCAAGATGCACCACGAGGAAACGGAACGGAATTTGTTCAGCTGTTTCGAGCGCTCGCTTCATCTCATCCATCGCATCGATGCGTCGTGCCTTCTCGGGATGGATCAGGTTTACGGCCGATGCTCCTCCTCGGCCCATTTCCCGGTCGGGGAAGAGAGGTGCATGCATGGAGAATGGCTTCAGGGGATGAGAGCGGAACCACTCAGCTACCTGTCCAACGTGCTCGCGGCTGGTGTAGTCAAAGTGCTGCCGTGCGGCAAAAATCTCCACACCTTCAGCGCCAGCGCGTGCGGCCATCTCAAGCAGGCCGGGATGCAGTTGCTGGTTCACAAACAGATGCGTCGACAGAATCGGCTGCATGGTCACCAGACCCCTGTGCCGGGAAAAGCGGCTGATCCCGGAGCACTTATCTCATTGTCGCATCGGGAAAAGGCTTTGGGGCCCGAGCCTGTTGCACGGCTGAATACGTAGGTGCACTGCCTGGTCTGCTATTTCGGTTTAGTAGCCTGCGGCTTTGCCGTAATGGCTGCGGTGATCCTGTCCTCCAAGCAATTCGCCCGTCCTTGGATCAACCGCAATGCATTCGCCGTTCGACCAGTGCCGGTTTTCGATATCGAGGTTATAGCCCAGCGCTCGCAGCCCCGCGATGGCCTCCCTGCTGAAACCTGGCTCAAGAAAGACCTTATCCGGCAGATATTGATGATGGAATCGCGGCGCATCCACGGATTCCTGAATGTTCAGGCCGCCCTCAGCCGCGGACAGGAAGATATTCGCCACGGTGGTGATGATGCGTCCACCGCCGGGCGAACCCAGCACGTAACGCAGCTTGCCGTCTTCCAGCACGATGGTGGGTGTCATGGCGCTCAGCGGGCGTTTGCCCGGAGCAATGGCGTTGGCCGGTCCCTGAATCAGCCCATACATATTGGGCACGCCGTCTTTCGAGGTAAAGTCGTCCATCTCATCATTCAGAAGGAAACCCAGCGAGGGTGACGTCACATGTGAACCGAAGCCATCGTTCAGCGTCGTTGTTACTGCCACGGCATTGCCTTCGTCGTCTACCACCGAATAGTGTGTTGTGTCCTGTGATTCGGGTCCGCGCTTGCCGGCGGTTTTGGGCGCAGGCGGCAGAAAGCCTTCGGGCCTCTTCAGCTCCGCACTCGGTGTGGCAGCATCGGCCGTAATGCTGCGCCGCCAGGCCTCCGCGTATTTCTTTGAGATCAACTCGGCCACCGGAATGTGGTTGTAATCCGGGTCGCCCATGTACTCGCTGCGATCCATATACGCCCGACGGAACGCCTCAATGATCAGGTGCATCGAAGCCGCAGAGCGGTCGCCTAAGCGCGTGAGGTTATAGCCCTCAAGAATGTTCAGTGAGCTAATCAGCACAATGCCGCCCGACGAAGGCGGCGGGGCACTGATGATCTCATAGTTATGGAAGGTTCCTGTCACCGGCGCGCGTTCCACCACGTTGTATTGCGCCAGATCGTTCTGCGTCAGTAGCGCGCCGCCCTGTTTCAGATCGGCTACAAGCTGCTTTGCCATTACGCCGTCATAGAAATCATCAGGATCGGAGGCGATGCGCGTCAGTGTCTGTGCCAGCACAGGTTGTTTGAAGAACTCACCGGGCTGGTACAGTTTTCCATCGCGCTGAAAGATGTGCCGTGATGCGGGAAACTTCGCCAGGTCGGGGTCGGCCAGTTCATGCGCTTCTTCGGCGGTCAACACAAAGCCGTCCTGCGCAAGTTGTATGGCCGGCGCCATCACCTTTTCAAGGCCAAGTTTTCCGTATTTCTGTTCGGCGTACACCATGCCTGCAACAGAGCCGGGCGTTGCAATCGAGCGGTAGCCCAGGATGCTTCCTTTCATGCTGCTCGAAGGCAGCACATTACCTTTCGCATCCAGGTACATATCATGGGTTGCAGCCAGCGGGGCCTTTTCGCGGTAATCGATAAAAGTTGACTTTCCGTCGTGAAAGCGGATCAGCATGAATCCGCCGCCACCGAGGTTGCCCGCGATGGGATGCACCACGGCCAAAGCAAAACCTGTCGCCACGGCGGCATCCACTGCGTTGCCGCCTTCCTGAAGAATGGACAGGCCCGCATCGGAGGCCAGGTGGTGAACGCTCACCACCATTCCGTGCTTTGCACGGGCAGGCTTCTCCCCGTGGTAGGAGAGCGCGCTGGCGGTGTCTTCCTGGGCGGCGTGCGCGTTCGTTAACAGTAGAATGGCGCCGGTTACGGCAGCCAAGATGGGCAAAAACGGCCGTCGTCTCATCGTCTTCTCACAGAATAACTCGGATTTCGCCTTCGTATCGCCCATGCCAAATTGCTTTTTCGTCAGGCAACCAACTACGCTGAAGCGCGTCAAAACGGCCATAAGGCTCCACCATTCCCCCTGGGAGGCCACGATGAAAGTGCGTCGTATTTTCTCTACTGTTGTTCCAGCATGTCTCTTCTCACTCTGCGTTTTTTCAGCATATGCACAAACCTCCATTGGCGTGAGCGCCTACGGTGCTTTCAGTGGAAGCACGAGTGGAAATGGCACCGTACAGAGCCCATCCAACTCTGCCGGTGGACTCATTGAGCTTCGCCACATCAGCAATCCACTCGTTGGATTTGAGGCAACCTACTCCTACAACCGCGCCAACCAGAAATACACCTTCTGCGATCTGGTGACTCCAGCCTGCGATACCTCAACGATCTCTGCCAATGCGCATGAAATCACAGCCGATTGGGTGGTGAGTGCGCACCTGGCGAACCTGCGTCCTTTTGCACTCGCCGGCATTGGCATGCTGATGAATCAGCCCGTAAATGGCGGCAGCAGCACATCGACGGACACCAAACCTGTTTACGTCTATGGAGCCGGGCTTGACTGGGGGCTGTTGCCACATCTGGGCCTGCGCTTCCAGTACCGCGGCAATCTCTATAAGGCGCCGCATTTGGTGTCGTTGTACACGTCGACCGACAAGTTTACGCAGACAGCGGAACCCATGATTGGCGCGTACTTCAATTTCTGAGTACCGATGTATCATCGGGCCATGCGCATGGCCTTCATCGCCGATATACACGGCAACCTCGATGCACTCGAGGCGGTGCTTGTGGATATTGCACGACGCGATGTTGAGACCATCGTGAATTTAGGCGATGTGGTTTCCGGGCCGCTCCGTGCCTATGAAACGGCAGAGCGGCTCATACCAATGGATTTGCCCACCATCAGCGGCAACCATGAGCGGCAGTTGCTTACGCTCAGCATCGGCGCCATGGGAGAATCGGACCGCATTGCCGCACGCCGGCTTTCCGATCATCATCGAGCATGGCTCGGAACATTTCCCGCAATGCGCTCCATTGGAGAGGACGTTGTACTCTGCCACGGCACACTCGAGAATGATGTGGACTACCTGCTTGAAACGCTTGATGAGAATGGATGCCGTGCAGCAAGTGTGGAAGAGGTGGAGCAGCGCACCAAGGGTTGTCGAGCGCGGCTCATAGCCTGCGCTCACTCGCACAGGCCGCGTGAAGTGCATCTGCGGGACGGCCGTCTTGCAATCAATCCAGGCAGTGTTGGCCTGCAGGCCTATCCTGCGAAGTGGCCGCACACACACATTATTGAAAACGGCACGCCGCACGCGCGCTATGCCATTGCCACGCGAGAAGGATCGGATTGGAGCGTTGAATTTATCGCAGTCGAATACGACTGGGATACCGCTGCCGCCGTCGCCGAAAGCAACCGGCGTGCGGATTGGGCACTGGCTCTGCGTACGGGCCGCGTCCTTTAAGTACTTGTCCTCAGTCAGCGGCCACAAGCATCAGTCCATCGGGTGCAACGCTACATGCATCCTGCGCCGGCAATTTCCAGGTTGATCCATCAGAGTAGGTCACTGACTTGAGTTGGATGCTGTGCACGCTACCGAATCCGAGCGCACGAAAATAGGCATCTGCATTGCCATCGTCTCCGGGAGCAAAGGCAATCTGCATCGATTTCTGCAATGTTCCTTCCTTGCCGTTCGAGTCCCGCGCGGGCATGAATTTCGCGTCCTTGCCGGAAAGCCCGACAATTGTGACCCAGGCTTTCTCAATGTGCCGCTTGTCTTGCGGTGTGAGGGTAAGCCGCAGCTCCATGGCAGCATTGCTGGTTCTTTTGCCGTCCGGCGAATGTTGGTCATTGGCCAGTTGGCGCTGCGTGAAGAAAGCGTGACGCGCCTGCATACCGATGGGACAAGTGGACATGTTCCGCGACATGGTTATAACGGTTGTAGTTGTTTGTGCGGCTTGTGTACTCTGGCTAAATGCGGCCCCACTTGTGAAGAGAAGAGCGATCGTGCCAGCAACAGCGAACTTCATGAGACAGCTCCTTTGGAAGTGGTGAGTTTGTTCCCCAGAAAGTTTAGACCGACTGGCGAACCGAATGTGAGTTCAAATTCCAGCCTGTGATTCTCTTTAGTTGACTGGTTCCTGTCGTAACACCCTGCAATGCACTATGCTGTGGTACCGTTTGAATACGGTGCCCGTGCCCCGGCAAGAGCTTATGGCCGGCGCTTTGCATCGTTTGTGCCAATGCCCCAGCAGCCGGAATTGATTTCGCCAACCTATACCGCTGGCCCGGCTCCGGGTGAACACCCTCCGTCTGAGGAACAAGCGCAAATCCAACAAAATCAGTCTTATCCACCGCATCCGCAACGCATTCCGCCGTGGCTTGTGCGTGCCGAGCTCTACCTGCGCGTGCTGGTCCGCATGTATATAGGTCTTTTCGTTTGCTTCATGCCATGGTCAAGCCTCTTCTGGGATCAGAATCCTCTTTTTCTGCACTTTCCCACTCTTGGCGTGATTGCAGCGAATGGCGCTGTGCGGGGCTTGATTTCTGGCCTTGGACTGTTGAACCTATGGATTGCACTGCAGAACGCGCTGCATTACCGGGGCAAATGATGCATGAGTAATGAAACCCAATCCGAGCAAAAAGCCGAACAAGTTTCCCAGTCACTAGAGCAGACATCGAAGACTCCCGCCCCATTGGGAAAAGCACCGCTGGCCTACGAGAATCCCGCGTTCCTCAATAGCCCAGATGGCCGCCTGATCCGCATCGTATCCGAGTTCATGGAGCCACTGGCGCGCTTTCGCCGCGAGAAGATTCAGGACACAGTGGTCTTTTTTGGGTCGGCGCGTTTTCGCGGCAAAGAAGAAGCCGACCACGAGCTGGAACTGCTGGAGAACACTGGCTCCATTCATCCGGCTCCCAGCGAAGAGCAACCGGCCAGGCCGACGGAGATTGCATCGGGTGAAGCGACAGAGCTGCAGCGTAAACGCGCCGTAGCAGCCGTTGAAATGGCCCGCTACTACGAGGATGCGCGGCGCCTTGCCGGCTTGCTTACGCGCTGGACCGCAGAACTGCATTCGTCGCGGCATCGCTTTGTGGTCACTTCCGGCGGAGGGCCCGGCATTATGGAAGCTGCCAATCGCGGTGCATGGGAAGCCGGCGGCAAAACCATCGGCATGAATATCCATCTGCCGTTCGAGCAGAATCCGAATCCCTACATCACGCCGTCACTGAATTTCGAGTTTCACTATTTCTTCATGCGCAAGCTGTGGTTTGCGTATCTGGCAAAGGGGCTGGTGGTTTTTCCCGGTGGTTTTGGAACTCTGGATGAAATGTTCGAGCTGCTCACGCTTGCACAGACCAAGAAAGTCTCGAAGAAAATCACCGTCGTTCTTTACGGTTCCTCTTACTGGAAGCAGGTTTTCAATCTTGATGTGCTTGTGGATAAGGGAGCAATCTCACCCAAGGATATCGAGCTTTTCGAGTGGGCAGATACACCGGAACAGGCGTTCGAAATTCTCCGCAAGGGGCTGACGGAAAACTATCTGGTGCCGGAAGCCACGGCCGCGGCGGAACACGCTTTTCAGGAAGTGATGCCGGGCGCGACACTTGAAGACTTCCTGGGACCCGACATGAGCCGCTATAGCAAGTAGCGCGAAGCTCTTTCTAATCGTGGTTAGAAATGCTGAATGGACTCCGCATGCGGAGCCGGCGAGGGAGCCGATTCCGCGGTGTGCTCGCCGACGCGTTCCACGCGGCTTTCGAGCGAGCGGGAAACCAGATCGCGTGAGCCAAGTCCAACGGCCAGTGCAAGTGTAAGTACGATGCCTCCAAAGAGAATGCCAAAGGCCAGCTCTACGACCGCACCGCCAATTTCCAGATGCTCCAGCACCATTGCGGCCGTAAGTACAAGCACCATCCATTTCACGCCCAAAGCCAGGAATCGCGCATATTGCAGTTGCGCATTGACCGCGCCGATGAGCACAGATCGTGCCAGGAACCGGGCCACAATGTTGCCTGCAATCAACAGGAGAATGGCACCCACCGAGCGGGTCAGGTAGGGCAAGAGCGAGATGGGCAGCACGGCGGCCGTCGCATATGAAGTGTCAAAGGCAGAAACGCCAATAATCAAGCCCAGCAGCACGTTCGCCCAGAACGAAACCCGCGCCACTATGGCGATGGGTGTACTGGACGGCGTCCAGTTAGCGTCTCCGCGCATCTTTGCGATGCGATCATCAAAGCGCAGCCATGTAAGCGCCCGGCGCAGAATTGCCGAGACAACCATGCCAATGAGCGTGAATAGAACCAGAGCTACAAAGAAGGCCAGGAGGCCCGGCAGGATTGCAATCAGCAATGTCACCACGCGGTAAAACGACTGATTGAGCGCGTCGGACATGTGGTGCCAGATGGTTGCGTTGGTCATGTACGGTGACGTGGCATTCTGCAACGGCTGGTCTTGAAGAATCGTGGCGAGAAGTGCTGTCATGGAACGTACTCCTTAAAGCGTCTCGTTTTGCCGGTGCGTGCACACGACGCACACGCGCTTCGTACTGCACACATCATGGATTGAAGCGATCGGGCCAGCGCCAGCGCGAGACCAGGTAAGGTTTTTCCGCCTCGAATGCGGCGGCAACCGCTTCAATGTGTTGCTCCGGCGTCACACCGTTTTCGGTTGTATGGAAGTGGCTTGCCACCCACGCCAGATAAAGCGGCACAAGCGCACCCAGAAGATGACCGCGGTTGATGGTTCTCAGCCGCCAGGCCAGCAAAAAATCATACACAATGCGCGCCCAAAGGTTGTCGGGCATACGAAAGTCTGAGGCTTCAAGCAGCGAGAGGCGTTTGAGCCCAAGCAGCGCGTTCGGTGGAAGCACGAGCGACCAGATTTCCTGCAAATTGGTGTAGGCAAGACGAAATGCCTGCATCATGGCTGCTGTGTCCGATGCGCCGTCCGCCGCCTGCGACTGGTGTTGCATTGCGCGTGCGGGAGGCGCCTGCCGGGGTCTTTGCCAGAAAGCTGCCTTTGCTTCCACATCGGCGAAGAGTGAACCTGCGAGCAGCGGAAGGATTTTGTTCAGGTCCGGGTCGGCGGGTTGTGCGAATTTGCGTGGGCCGGCCATGACTTCTGTCACGGTGAATCCGGCAACGGCCGCCTCGTTCAGAGGCCACAACTGCGCCTCGCCCTGATTCATACGCAAGAACCGTTGAGCGGCATTGGCCATGCGTGCCGCCATGCGCGCGGAAAAAGCCATATCCACGGCCAATGGATAACGCGGGCGCGTGGCAAACAACGCTCTCGTTACAGGAAAGAGGATCGCCGAGTTCACAAGTCCGGCGCGCGGAGAGAGATCATAGCCGGGGACAGCAAGATCGTTGGGTGCAGTCAGAACCGCGTCGGCAAGTGCGGTGAGCGTGGAAGGCTGCAGCGTATTGGCCTCAGGCCCAAGCAGCAAGACGGCTTCCGCCGAGTGCGCAACCGCAAGTTCGTGCGCATTGGCAAAGTCCGCAGCGGTCAATACCCAGGAAGGCCGCGATTGTGGAGCGGTGATCACACGAAGCGAACCGTTGGCGCTGGGTGCGATCGTTTCCGGCGCCGCAATAAGCACATCGGAGGGCGAAAACACCTGGCCCAACTGCGCATACACTTCCTGCAAATGCTCATCTGGCATTGCTGCCAGCAAAATGAGCAGACGCGCGCCGCCGGTTGTGGTGGGTTCGGCCGTTACCGGAAGTGAATGTGCAGTCGCCATGCCTCAAGAGCTCTTTCGTCTCAGTTCTTACAAATTTAAGATGCCGGCCAGCGGAATTGGCAACCACGCTGGACGATTGTTCAGTTCATAGGTCAGTTCGTAGAGCGCCTTTTCCAAAATGTAACCGTTCACAAGCTGAGCCGCATGCGGCAGAGGCGGCAGCAGTTCCTTGTTCACGGCAATGGCTTCGCGATACGCATCCAAATATGCCGCAGACGCGGCATTCTGCCAGGCAATGGCCCAGGCATTCACCCCCGATCCAGTTCCCGCACGCGTGTTCTGAAACTGATCCAGAGCCGAGAAGGCAACATACGAGAAGGAGCGCACCATGCCTGCAACATCTTTCAGCGGAGATTGCTTTCTGCGGCGCTCTTTCAGAGTACGCGCGGGTTCGCCTTCAAAATCAAGAAGCACAAAATCACCACCATGATCCGCAGTACGCAGCGTCTGGCCAAGATGATAGTCCCCATGAATGCGAATGCGCTGTCCCGCTGCGGGAATGGCGGCAAGCGCGCGTGCACGTGCCAGGAGCGCAGTCCGTCGTGAAACGAGGAGCGCTGCATTATCCGACGCGCTGTCACTCAAGACCGCCATCTTTGCCTTGACTGCTTCCAGGACGGATTGAATCTGCCGTTCGATGCGCTCGGCATCCGCGGCCAGATCGCCGGCAGTTACCGGTTCGGCGCCAAAGGCGGGATTCTTCGTCGGTGTTGCCAGGGCAAGATGCATCTCTGCTGTTCGTTTGCCCAACAGTGCCGCCGCCTGCAGTGTCGATCCGCTGTGCGCCAGAATCTCGACAGGTAACGTGGTAGACGTGCTCACAGAGAGGCTCGGCGAACCATGCTGGGGTGGAGCGGGCAATCCATCGACGGCTGGGAAAAATTCAGCCAATTGCTCGAGGAACCATCGCCAGCCATCACCCTGATTTGCCACAAGTCCGCTCAGCATGCCGATCGTGCTCGCTTCTCCCTCAGCCTGTGAGACAGTAATGGAGCCTAGAAACGGTGGAATGCGGTGGAAGTGCGCTTCTTCAGTGAGGAACCGTCCTATCTCGACATCGGGGTTTTCGCCCTGCTGCAGGCGCCTGAACAATTTCAGGATGTAGCAATCGTCATAAAGGATCGATGTGTTCGACTGTTCGGCTGAACCCACACGCGACGGCAGTTGATCCTGCAGTTTGCCAATCGGGAATGCGGAAGATGCGCGAGCTTCCAGTGTTCCTTCTTCCTCAGGCTTTTCGAGAGAGGTCAGCTTCAGGTTGGCATTGGCCGCAATCAACTCCAGGAGGGCCGCGTGCAGATCTTCGCGTACGGAGGCATCGTGCAGCACAGCCGGACCCTTGGATGATGCAAGCGTGGTGACCACCGTCTGCGGGTACGTGGCGATGACTTCGTCGGCCGCATCTCCAGTGGAAAGGGCGAGCGGCAACTGGTACAAGTCATTGGGGCCGTCTGCGTACTCTACCTGGATGAAGAACAATGCAGAGTGGCCGTTGCCTGCGTTGCGTTCCACTGACTTGATCGGTAATTCAGCCCAGTCAAGCACGCGCGCTTTGTGGATGCCACGCGATTTTGCACCAAACCAGCGCTGACGGGGCAACCACGCAGGCAGTGCATCTTCCAGTACTCCCAGACCATGCGAGGCCAGAAACGCGGGCCAGCCGCGCGTAAGCACATCGAGCGCGAAGGCTTCTTCAGCGGGAGTCTGCGAAAAGTCGTCGGAAGCGTGCAGCGCGGGAGCCACAGCTGGATCTGAGATGACGCTTGCGGGCTGCAGTTCCAGCCAAAGGAATGAATACGGCGCAAGCGAAAGCGAGTAGGGTTCTTTTGTGATGGTCGGGAAGGGTACATAGCCCAGCATCTCGACCGGCTCCATGCCCTCATAGGCTGAGAGATCGAGTGACACGGGTTGTGCGAAGCGGCTCAGATTCGCGAGACACAACACGGTCTCATGTGTGCCGTCATCGCGGTCCAGTTCGCGTAGATACGCCAGAATCTTGCGGTTTGACGGTGTGAGAAAGCGAAGCGATCCACGGCCGAAGACCTGGAACAGCTTGCGCAGCGCAATCATGTTGCGTGTCCAATGCAACAGACTCGACTGATCGGCAAGCTGCGCCTCTACGTTTACCACCTGGTAACCGTAAATTGGGTCCATGATGACCGGGAAGTAGAGCCGCGCGGGATCACAGCGCGAGAAGCCCGCGTTGCGGTCCGATGTCCACTGCATGGGTGTGCGCACGCCGTTGCGGTCGCCGAGGTAGATGTTGTCGCCCATGCCAATCTCGTCGCCGTAATAGAGGATAGGCGTGCCTGGAAAACTTAGAAGAATGGAGTTCAACAGCTCGATGCGCCGGCGGTTGTTGTCGACCAGAGGAGCGAGCCTGCGGCGAATACCTACATTCACGCGCATGCGCGGGTCGGCCGAGTACGCGAAGTACATGTAGTCGCGTTCGTCGGTCGTCACCATTTCCAGCGTGAGCTCATCGTGATTGCGCAGGAAGAGTCCCCACTGGCAACTGTCTGGAATGGGCGGTGTTTGCGCCATGATGTCGGTAATAGGTAAGCGGTCTTCCTGCCTCAAAGCCATATAAATGCGCGGCATGAGCGGGAAATGGAATGCCATGTGGCACTCGTCGCCGTCGCCGAAATATGGCCGCACATCCGCAGGCCACTGGTTGGCTTCCGCCAGCACCAGGCGATTCGCATAATCCGCGTCAATCGCCGTACGGATCGTGCGAATCACATCGTGCGTCTCGGTCAGGTTCTCGCATGAGGTGCCGTCGCGCTCCACCAGATAGGGAATTGCATCCATGCGGAGCCCATCGACGCCCATATCGAGCCAGAAGCGCATTGCCTTCAGTACTTCTTCCAAAACGAGCGGATTATCGTAATTCAGGTCCGGTTGATGAGAAAAAAAGCGATGCCAGTAATAGGCCTTCGCCGTCTCGTCCCACGTCCAATTGGACTTTTCCGTATCCGTAAAAATGATGCGCGCATCTTTATACAGTTGGTCCGTGTCGGACCAGACGTACATTTCGCGTTGTGGAGAGCCCGGAGGCGCGAGGCGTGAAGCCTTAAACCACGGATGTTGGTCGCTGGTGTGGTTGATGACCAACTCGATCATCACCTGCATATTGCGCTCATGTGCCGCTTCAAGAAATGATTTGAAGTCGGCCAATGTTCCATACGATGGATTTACGTCAGTGTAATTGGCGATGTCATATCCATCGTCACGCAGCGGAGAAGGGAAGAAGGGGAGCAGCCATAAGCAGGTGACGCCGAGATCCTGCAGATAATCGAGTTTCGAAATAAGCCCTGGAAAATCGCCAATGCCGTCGCCGTTCGAGTCCGCAAAGGCGCGAACGTGCAGTTCGTAGATAATTGCGTCCTTAAACCAGAGTGGATCGGTTGCACTTGCCAGCTTCTTCACTCGCGGATCTCCGAACTTTGTTGGATGCGCCGAGGCAGCAGTTCAGTTTGCCGAGGTAGCACATGCTGCAATGCAGAGTTGTGCCGATGGGCTCAACAAATGGGATGCATATCTGTATGGACTACATCCCTTTGCGCTTCCCAGTGTAGCGCGCCGACGCGAGGATAAAGATCAATTGACGAGGGGGTGTGTCTGAATTTCCATCCCGGGAATAAACTGCCGAGGTGCGTTTTGAGCGCGGCAAAAAAAGAAGAGAGCGTGCAGGAAGGGGGTAGCACGCTCTCTTTGCCTGAAAGTCGAGACTGTGAGGCCGAGAGTCTGGAAAAATTGAGTGCTAAAGTTGATCGCCGATGGTATTCAGCCGTTGCATGAAGCGCCGGTAGGACTGCTCACGCATGAGCTCGGCCTTCTGCCTTTGCTCTGGAGTGAGCACGGCGAGAATCTCGCTGCGCACCTTCTCGCGCTCCACAAGGATGTCTTCGGTTGTTGCCTCGTTCTGCCGTGCAAAATTGCGCACGCTGGCTTCATCGAAGCCCTGCGCGCTGTGTAGTTCCTTTTGAGCCTCATGAGCACGGGCTGCGAGTGATTCGATGTTGGGCTGCTCGGTCTTCAGAATAGTTTTGATCTGATCACGCTGTGCGTCGGTCAGTGCGAGCTCGCGCTCTACATGGCGAATTACGATGCCTGCGATTTCTTTTTGAAACCAGCCATTGTCATCCTGTGCGGCGCCTGCCGACAAGGCAAGACCAGTGCCGAGCGCTGCAATCGACATCGCTGCAATCCATTTCCCTTTCATCGTTTCCTCCTGAAGCGCGCGGTTCATTGTCTTCCGGAAGTGCGCCTTCCTTTTTGGTAACACTGACTCGCGCTGCCGGATGTAAGGAAGTGTCAGGAGGCGAGGATTACACTTCCTTACCGACGCAATTATGTAGAGGATAAAGAGAGCAAAAGGTAAATCCGCAGGCCATGCCAGAAACGACTCACGAACTTCAGCCGCCGCGCATATTGCTTGTTGACGATGACACAGGTCTTTGCGCGCAATTGCAGCGGCTTCTCCGGATAGAAGGCTTCAGTGTGGATGCTGTGCATACCGCGGACGAAGGTGTGCGACGCGTCTTTGGCGAGCCGTTCGCGTTGATCGTGCTCGACGTGATGCTGCCCGGCGGCGACGGCCGTCTTGTGCTGCGCAAAATTCGCACGCAATCCGATGTGCCGATCATCATGCTGACCGCGCGGGGCGAAGAGGGCGATCGCATTGCCGGACTCGAAGCCGGTGCGGACGATTATCTCCCCAAACCATTCAATCCACGCGAACTCGTCGCCCGCATGCGCGCGGTTCTCAAGCGGCGCGCACCGCAGGTTTCGCAGGTATCGAGCGTGGTGGTGGGCGACCTTGAAATTCATCTGCTCACGCGACGGGTTCTGCGCGAGGGCGAAGAAGTTATTCTGACCGGCGCTGAATTCGACATACTGCTGCTTCTGGTGAAGTCTGCCGGGAAACCGGTAACGCGGGATGAGATTGCCGAGATTTGTCTGGGACGTCCTGTCTCCGCGTTCGACCGGAGTGTCGACAACCACATCAGCAATCTGCGTAAAAAGCTCGGTGTGTATTGCGGAGATACCGAGCGCATTCGCAGTCTGCGCGGAACCGGGTACATCTATACAGGCCAGCCGGTGACGCGATGAAAGTCTTTGGTACGCTTTACGCGAAAATCTTCGGCTGGTTCTGGCTCACGCTTACTGTAGGCTCGCTTCTTATTGTTCTTGCTACCGAGTTCACGGGAACCCAACCCCTACGGAACCGCTGGATGGGCACAACACAGGATATGTATGCGCATTCGGCCATTGATTTCTATTCGACAGGCGGTAAGCCTGCGCTTGAGCGCTATCTGCAAACGCTATACAAGTCTTCGGAGATTAGGGCAAACCTTCTTGACTCGCAGGGGATCGATATTCTTGGCCGCCAGCCATCCATGGATATTGCCCGTGTTCTTGCTCGAAGCATGCGGACGGGGCAGCCGCATTTTCGTCTGGGCTATCATTGGACTTCGGCGACGCCTGTTCAATATGACGGACGACAGTATTACTTCGTTATGGAAGTCGCTCCACTTCGTACATTCTTTGCGCAACGAGGCATTCTCTTGCCAATGGGATGGCGATTCATGCTGGCACTGCTGGTTGCCGGCATATTCTGTATATTTCTCACGCGATACATCATGACGCCTGTGCGTGCGTTGCAATCGGCGTCGCTTCGGCTAGCGGCAGGCGACCTTAGCAGTCGCGTACTGCCTGCCATTGCCCCACGCGACGACGAACTGGCTGATACTGCCCGGGCCTTCGATCAAATGGCAGATCGCATCCAGTCTTTGGTGCAGAAGCGGCAGGAATTGCTTGCAGATATTTCGCACGAGCTGCGTTCGCCGCTCACGCGTCTTTCGGTTTCGCTGGAACTGTTGCGCCGTGGTGAAACAGATGTCGTCGAGCAGATGCAGGCTGACCTTGACCGCATGAATGAAATGATCGGCCGGATTCTCCTGCTAACGCGCCTCGATTTGCAGCCACTGCGCGCAGATCTCGCTCAGGTTGATCTGAGAGCTCTGCTCGAAGGCATTGCCGCGGATGCCGAGTTCGAAGCACAGGACGATGAAAAGAAGGTCAAAGTGGAAGCCTTGAACGGAGCAACCGTGCAGGGCGATGCAGACCTTTTGCGCAGTGCCTTTGAGAATATTGTGCGCAATGCCGTGCATTACACGGCGCCGCATACAACGGTTGAAATCCGCGCAGTATCGAAAGACAGCCCGGCGGGAACACGGCGGTGCGAAGTGACCGTGCGCGATTGCGGTCCCGGAGTGCCAGAGGCCTCACTGCCTCATTTATTCGACCCCTTCTATCGTGTCTCCGAATCGCGGGACCTGCGCGAAGGTGGAACGGGCCTGGGCCTTGCCATAACAAGCAAGATTGTTGAGCTGCATGGCGGCACGGTATCGGCTGTCAATCGAACAGATCGCAAAGGACTTGAAGTGCGCGTTGTTCTGCCTGTCACGCGGCAGTAATCGTCTCCGACAGTTCCTTACAATTCCCCTCGCAACAATCTCCTTTACTCGCGGTTGAATAGGAATGTCGGCAGGGCAACCAGGCCGAGACTGCATACCCCGGAGATTGAAAATGAAATTGAAGGCTCTCGCAGCGTACGTGGCAGTTGTTACCTTGAGTGCAGCAACTGCCTTCGCCCAAACCACCCGCACAACCACTACGACAGGACCAAATGGCAACACTGCTACTCGCACCGCAACGCGCGGTAACGGCCAGACCAACGTAACTGCAACAGGTCCGAACGGCCAGACAGCGACGCGCTCCACAACACACTATGCAGGCGGTAATTCCACCACAGTGACCGGGCCGAACGGTGAATCGGCGACACGTACGGTGACTGGCCGTGGAACCGGCAACGTGACTGCGACCACGACAGGTCCAAACGGCAATACCTATAATCGCAATACACAACGTTATGCAGGTGGTAACTCCACCACGGTGACCGGACCCAACGGCGAATCGGCGACACGTACGGTGACTGGTCGTGGAACCGGCAATGTGACTGCGACCACGACGGGTCCAAACGGCAATACCTATAACCGCAATACACAACGTTATGCAGGCGGTAATTCCACCACAGTGACCGGACCGAACGGTGAATCGGCGACACGTACGGTGACTGGCCGTGGAACCGGCAACGTGACTGCGACCACGACAGGTCCAAACGGCCAGACGGCGACGCGCAACACGCAGCGTTACGCAGGCGGAAGCTCAAGCACAATGACCGGGCCGAACGGCAATACCGGGAGCCGCACAGTTACTGGCCGCGGAACGGGTAATGCAACTGTGATGCGTTCCGGTCCACGCCGCAGCGTAGTCCGTCACCGCTAATGGATCTTCACCAAACAAACCTGCCGTGCAGCGGCCTTGTCTGACAAGGTCTGCTGTACGGTACTTCACCCTCTCGAATCAGGAAACAATGCGATGAATTACACAGTCGAAAACAGATCCGGACTCGGTGAGCTATTACATTTTCGGCACAATCCACTCGATTTCATCGCAGACGCGGGACGCCGCAGTATCGATGTCGTGTGCATGCGCTTTGGCAGAAGCCATATCTTTCAGGTCAATCATCCCGATCTCGTCCGGGATATTCTCATCACGCATGACTGGAATTTTGTGAAGGGCCAGGGGCTGCATGCTTCCAAGCCTGTTTTGGGCAACGGCTTGCTGACCAGCGAGGGAGAGCTTCATCGCCGTCAACGCCGTCTGGTTCAGCCTGCCTTTCATTCCGAACGCCTCTCTTCGTATGGCCGAACGATGGTTGGTTGCGCTTCCGCAACTGCCGCAGAGTGGCGCGACGGCACGCAAATCGCAGTTGACCGGGAGATGATGTGCCTCACGCTTGAAATCGTTGGACGCACGCTTTTCAGTGCCGATCTTAAGCACGACGCGGCGGGTGTAGGTGAAAGTCTGACGCGAGCTCTTGGACTTTTCCTGAAACTCAATCATCCCATCACACGCGCCATCACACCCTTGCGCAACCGCATGGAAGCAAAGGCGCGCCGCTGCCGCCGCGAGATCGAAACAGTTCTGCGCCGCATCATCGAAGAACACCGTGCCCAGCCCGGTTTGCACGACATGCTTTCGATGATGATGCATTCAAGCGACGATGCGCATGCTGGTTACATGTCGGACGATCTTCTGCTCGATGAATCGCTCACACTCTTTCTTGCCGGCCACGAGACCACCGCAAACGCACTTACATGGACCTGGCACTTGCTCGGACAGTACCCGCACATCGGGCGCAGGTTTCATGACGAGTTGGATCGCGTTCTTGCGGAGCGACTGCCTGAGCCGGCCGATCTGCCGCACCTTACTTACACGAACTGTATCTTTCGTGAGTCGCTACGCCTTTATCCACCCGCATGGGTTATAGGCCGCGAAGCAGTCACGAGCTATCGCCTCGGCGATGTGGAGGTGCCTGCCGGAAGCATGCTGGTGTTGAGCCCCTACGCCACTCATCGTGACCCGCGTTTTTGGGAACGGCCGGAAGAGTTCATGCCCGATCGCTGGTTGAACGAGCCGGATATCCCAAGGCCCAAATTTTCCTTCTATCCGTTTGGTGCAGGTTCGCGGGTCTGTGTAGGCGAACACTTTGCCATGATGGAAGGCGTTTTGCTCCTCGCCACATTAGCAAAGCAATGGAAGCTGCATCACGTTCCTGGCCAGCGCATCGATATGTGGCCACAAATTACGCTACGTCCACGCCATTCGATACGCATGAGACTTGAACAGCGCATATCGGTTCGGAATGGTTCACCCATCCACTCTGAGCCCAATCTACAACAAGAAACTTTGACAATTGCAAACTAGGAGATCGCAATGAATAGGAAAATACTTGTCACAATTTGTTTGTGGGCTACCGGCCTTGCTGCACCGCTCACACTTAACGCCGCAGTTCTGCAGGAACTGCCGCCGCAGGCTGCTCAGGCCGGGAATGAAATACCCACCAACATGATCGATGTTCTGACGCAGAAACTCGCGCTCAGTGATGATCAGCGTAATCAGATTGAGCCGATCATCACAGACCGCAGGGCAAAACTCACCGCATTGCGCGAGGATACTTCCATGCACCGTTTCCAGCGTATGCGCCAGGCGAAGAAGATTGTGCAGGACAGTGACAAGAAGATCAACGCGATCCTCAATCCTGACCAGCAAAAGAAATATGCCGAGCTGGAAGAGCAGATGCGCCAGAAGATGCGTGAGCGCATGCAGCAAGGGCAGAACGGAGCAAATTGATTTCCTGCTCTTGAAGCCTGCTTAGACCCAAACTAGTACTCAATGGAGGCAAATGTGCAAACCGCGCGGCACAGAATCAAGGCTGCATTTCTGAGTGCGATCCTTGCTTGCTGCGCGCTTGCCTCTGCTCATGCGCAGCAGCACATCGATGTGCCCCGAGCCGACGGCCACACCACACCTCTGCTTGTGTATGCGGCTGAAGGACACGGGTCCGCATGCCATCCTCTTGCGGTCATTTCGCATGGTGCGGGCGGCTCGGAAGAAGGTTACAAATACCTCGCCCATTTTATGGCGCACTTGGGATACACCACGGTGGTCATGGGGCATCGCGAGAGCGGCCTTGCCGCATTGCGTGCCGACATGCGCGCCGACGGGATCTTCGCCGGAGTGCGTGCTCTTGTGGTTGATCCTCATGCCGAACAGGCACGTCTCCTTGATGTGGGTGCAGCGCTTGCCTGGGCGGACCATCAGTGCCGCGCTCCCTACCGTATCCTGCTCGGACATTCCATGGGATCGGAGACGGTGATGCTTGAAGCTGGCGCGAAGAACATGATCGGCGTTACAAGCCCTCCTGCTGGTCAGGATCGCTTCGATGCATATGTCGCGTTATCGCCGGAAGGACCAGACGTAGTTTTTCCTGACCATGCATGGAGTGGCATCCACAAGCCTATCCTCATTCTCACGGGCACGCGCGATCAGTCGCTCAAGGGTGGCCCGCAGGCCCGTCAGGTTCCCTGGCATGAGTTGCCTGGTGATCCCGCTCACTGTCAGTGGATGGGCGTGATCGATGGTGCCACTCACATGAACTTTGCAGGTAATGGATTTGGTAAAGAGCGCGTTGAACCTATGATTACCTCCACGATTGCCGCATTCCTGAGCAATTCTCCCAATCAGCCCTGCAAGTTGCCGCAACCGGTTAGCGGAATGAGTCTGGTGCAGAAATAGCAGGAACACGGTTATACAAAGCAGCCTGTCGCCGTGTTCGCAACGCGCCAGCATGTTCCGCTGTGATACAAAGGACAGGGTCGCCATGCACGCATCCGATTTTGCTCCCGACGTATCCTCTGTTCTGGTCTTCGATATTGGCGGTAGCCATGTTTCTGCTGCCATCTGTCATCATCCCAACTTCGAATTAGGTTCCATTGCCACCGCACCACTGCGCGGCATTACCACAGCCCAAGGTTTCATCGACCTTTTGTGCAACCTCGGCAGTGAGGCAATGGCTGGCCGGAAGCCGGCAGGTGCGGAGCTTGCCTTTCCAGGCCCGTTTGAATACGGCAATGGCATTAGCCGCATGGAGCACAAGCTGCCATTTCTCTTCGGAGTCGATCTGCGTGCGCCACTGGCGGCGTATTTTGGCTGGCAACCGGAGCAGGTTCGCTTCCTGAATGATGCCGCGGCCTATCTTCTGGGTGAAGTGGGCGCAGGCGCGGCGAAGGGAGTAGCGCGGACTGTTTGTATCACGCTGGGCACTGGTATTGGCTGCGGATTCGCAGTGAATGGCAAGCACGTCACATCAGGTCCGGGCGTTCCTCCCGGGGGTGAGATTTGGAACGTACCTTATGGCAAAGGAATCGTGGAAGATGAGCTCTCCACCAAATTCCTCATCGCAAGTTATAAGAATCGCACCGGAACAGAAATTTCCGTAGCGGAGATGGCTTCCCGCGCGGGCACTGATGACGCGGCACGCGCGGTTTTTGAGGAATTTGGAACGCAGCTTGGAAAGACCCTTGGAGATGTCTTGCATGATTTTGCTCCGCAGGTCGTGGTTCTTGGCGGAGGCATCTCCAAGTCGCCGCAGTTGTTTGTGCCAACGGCCGAAAAGGTGCTTAACGGCAGCTTCGAGCTGCGCATCTCCGTTCTCCACGAGAAAGCTCCGCTTGTGGGTGCAGGAGTGGCGTGGTTCACGGCTTGAGGGAAGTGAATTCAGCCTCAGCAAGTTTTAATTTGAAGCATCAATGATGCCTGTTTGGCGCCGGATTCGTGGTGCCTAACCGCAGGCTTCCAGGGCTTCTTCCTGCGTAGGGAATACCTTGAAAAGGTTCAGAATTCCCACCATTTTGAAGGTTTTTAGCGCAAAAGAAGATGGATTCACGAGTTTCACGTCACCCCCCAGCTGGCGGGATTTGCGCAACACACTCACAATTGAGCCAATACCGGATGAGTCAATCACCGGCATCGCCTCCAGGTCCAGAATCAGGAAGGGATGTCCGCTCGCAATGGTGGAGTCGACCGCCTGCTCGAAGGCCCGAACAGCTTCAAAGGATCTGAACTGACCCTTGATTTTGATGGTGCAGGTGTTGTCGCTTTCCAAGATATCCAGATCCACATCGACTCCTGTCGCGCCACATTCAAGACCGTTCCGCGGGCAAGCAGCAGGGCCAGCGCTCTCAAAGCATAGGGGCTGCAGATTGTTCACGGCAAGAGTAAATTTATTTGTACAATGCCTCTAGTTTTCTTCTTATGGGGCAACCTCCATCCAGCCTTTGGGGCCTGGCAGAGTCTTTGCTTGGCGCGGGTGATTCTGTCGCTCGAGCGCGCATCCTTGCGCGGGCTTGCTCCGAATCCCTGGAAGATTGTGCCTGTGCCATCTACAGAACCGATGCCTCCGAGGGAGGGGCAGTCGTTCTGGCGGCCTTTGGCGAGATATCCGTGGCGCCCCAAACCGTTCTACCTCTGAGTGTCATCTCCAGTGCCTGGCCGGCTTCGAATGCGGCAACCGTTCTCTCCGGCTCCAGGCTGCGGCGGGAAGACTTTGCGCATCTTAACGTCAATCGCACAGTAGAGTCGATTGCCTATCTGCCTATCGATATGGCGGATGAATCTGTGGATCCGGATGAAGCGGTGCCCGGCGGAGTCATTGAGCTGGTCTCCTTTTCTTCGGTGCTTGGAGTAGCAGCACTTGAAGAACTGGAGCCAATTCGCGCACTGGGCTCGAAGGCGTTGCACGCTGCTAATCGGGTGGAGCAGGAACGCCTGGAGTCACTGAACTCCATCCATCGTATGAGCCAGCTTTACGACCTCGAAAAATCGCTGAATGCAACATTGGAGCTGGATGAGGTCAATGCTCTTACGCCGGAAAAAATACGTACCATGCTCGACTGCCAAGCGCTACACCTCTGGCTCTTCGATGGCGATGTTCTGCGCCTGATTTCAACCAGCGGCGATGACGCAACCGTCAAGGTGCAGATGACCCAGGAGCCGGGTGAGGGCTATGTGGCCGATATGGCAGAAGAAGGTGAGGTTCTTCTCATCGATGATCCTGCCGACGAACGCCTTGCTCCGCGGAATTCATTTCTGGGACTGCGGCCTGCTACGCCGCCGATCACCACGGCACTTCTTGTTCCCCTGATGCAGGATGAAGCCGAAGTAGGTGTTCTGGAAGCGATTAATAAGACCGGTGGAGAACCTTTTGACGAGGATGACGTGTTTTTTCTCTCCGCCATGGCGGAGACCGTTGCAAGCGCACTGAAGAACGCGACGTTGATGCATGCAGAGCGCAAGCTCGAAATTCTCGAGACCCTGGTGCACGTCAGCTCGGAAATTACTTCAACGCTGCGGCTTGACCGGCTCATGCAGATCATTGTGAATAGCCCGCAGACGGTATTGCCTTATGATCGCTGCTCCGTTGCGCTGGACAATAAAGGAGCGCTGCAGCTGAAGGCCGTCTCCGGACGCTCTGCGCTGCCGATTGGAGATGCGCAGGTCGATCAACTCAACGAACTCATTCGATGGCTGGCCTTGCAGCCGAATGTGCTGTATCTCAAAGACAAGGATGGCGAAGAAAAACAATTCGGCCTTCCACGCGTCGTGCGGCACCACTTTGAAGTCACGGGACACCGGGGGCTTTATTCCATTCCGTTAAATGACGATCAGGGACGCGTGGGCCTGCTGATTTACGAAGCAATCAACCCGGACTTTCTTGATCTACCTCATATCGAAATGATCAAGATTTTAGCGGGCCAGGCAACGGTTGCCATCCGCAACGCGTTGCTTTATCGGGAGGTCCCGCTCATTAGCCTGCTTGAGCCGTTGGCGCGGCGGAAGCGAGCTGTTTTTCGCAGTGAGCGCAGCAGACGCATTGCGTACGCTGTTGCAGCAACGGTGCTGCTGCTCATTCTGCTCTTCTTCCCCTGGCCCATGCGTATTCAGGGACGTGCTGTAATAGCACCGCTGCATAGCATCAATATTGATACGCCTCTGGAAGGCAACGTATCCGCCGTTTATGCGCGTGAAGGACAACACGTAAATGCCGGTCAGGTGCTTGGGGCGTTAAATGACTGGCAATGGCGTGCCGATCTGACCTCCGCGGAAGCACGCTATCGAGCTGCCCAACTCACCATGGAAGAAGATTTGGCGCGCGGCTCGGCACGCGCCGGTGCGGATCGCGCACAGGCTGACTTACTCCGGGCCGAACTTGAGCGTGTTCGCGGCCATATGGAAGACGCGCAATTGCGTTCGCCGATTGACGGAGTGGTAACCACGCCGAACCTTGAGAATACCGCCGGCTTGCATCTTGATGCTGGTGCAACCTTTGCACAGGTGCTTGACCTCTCTTCTGCCGTTGTCGACATTGCGGTAGACCAGGGGGACGTTCGCTACATTGCATCCGGCGATGAGGCCAGCATCAAGCTCGATAGCTTTCCCCAGAAGATTTTTCGCGGCTCTGTGGATACGGTCAGTCCTCAGGCTCAGGTCGTTAATGGTGATCGTTCGTTTGCCGTGCGCGTTCCTCTGCGTAACGACCAGGCCCTGCTGCGCGCAGGCATGAATGGCGATGCGAAGATTCTTATCGGCTATCGCCCCGTGGGATATGTATTGCTCCGCAAGCCCGTTTTCTGGTTGTGGCACACTCTCTGGAACTGGATTGGTTGGTGATCCATGCAATGGTCATTGATCCGATTTTGCTTATCACGCCGTGCGGCAAATGACGTAGTGTTCGCAGGTGTACTGGTACTGATAGCTTTCATCTCCGGTTGCCACGACCGCGAACCGGCGCATGCTGGCGATGCAGCCGCGCCTGTGCGTACGACAGTTAGCCAATCCGCGGCTCCGCCGCCTGCTCCAGTTTCGATCGACGACCATAACCCAGCTCATTTCGTTACCTCAGGACCATTGGTGGCTGAGCAACAGGCAGATCTTTCTTTCGATCGCGATGGGCGTGTCGTTGCGATTCATGTCCAGGTGGGTGATCGCATAAAGAAAGGAGAGGTTCTCGCCGAACTTGACGATCGTGAACTCCAGGCTGAGTGCAAATCGCGCGAAGCGCGCGTTTCTTCTCTGAAGGCGCAGGTGGCCGAGTGGCAGGCTGAACAGAAGGCAGGAGAAGCCGATCTGCGCCGCGCCGATTATATGCTCGCGCAGCATATTCGCAGTCAGGAGGATTGGGAACACGTCAAATACAAGCTCGATGAAACCGTTGCCGAAGTGGCGCGCTATCAGCACGACGAAGCCGCCGCGGAAGCCGACCTTCAATCTGCACGCATCGCCCTCGACCAGACAAAGCTTGTGGCCCCCTTTGACGGTGTTATCGGTCGGAGCTCGATTCGCATTGCACAACAGGTGAAGAAGGGGGATGTCCTGTTCTGGATAACCGCCGAAGCACCGCTGCAGGTTCTCTTCACCGTGCCGGAGACATTGATGTCCGCATTCCACTCTGGGGTTCGTTTACTTCTCACAACGAATGATCTTCCGCAGCTTCGCCAGCGTGCCCGCATAGTTCGTGTCAGCCCGGTGGTAGACCCGGCCAGCGGCAGTATCCAGGTGGTGGGACTTGTGGAAGATCGGTCACCGCTTCTCAAACCGGGAATGACCATGCAGATCCAATTACAGCCATGAACCTGAGTGAAGCACTCGACGCGGTACTGCCGGAGATACCCAAAGCGAGCTTTGCACGCAGCAAGCCGCCCATGGTTGATCCTGATCTCATCGTCCGTGAAGAAATTCTGGATGGCGAGCCAATGGTTGGTGTGCTCCAGCGTGAGAAGGGCAACTTCTTTCGTTTCCCACTTGCGCAATGGAAACTGATCCAGCTCTTTGATGGAGTACGCAGTTATGAGGAAATTGCTGAGCAGTACCGCGAGCAGACCAACTCCGATACCACTGCCGAAGAGCTGAGCACCTTCGCGGCGGCAATGGAGGAGCAAGGCTTCTGGTACAAGACTGCGCAGGAAAAGAACCTCGCCATGAACGAGAGGCTGATGGCACAACGCAGCCGCCGGGCGCAACGCACATCTCGCTTCAACATTGCCCATATCTATTTCTCGGCATGGGACCCCGATTCATATTTCAACTGGCTCGACGGTTTTGCAGGCTCGTTTATCTACAACCGCTGGAGTGTGTTTGCGGTTATCGCACTGTTTATTTTTGAAGTCTTCATTTTTGTCGCGCACTGGAACGTTATCGGCCCCGACATTCCTGTTTTCTATTCTTTCAGCAACAAGACTTTTGCCGATTTTGCCGAATTCTGGATTCTGCTCTTCGTTCTCGGCTTCATTCATGAGACGGCGCACGGCCTTACCTGCAAGCACTTCGGCGGAGAAGTGCACAGCATGGGCCTCATGTTTCTGTACCTCACTCCCTGCTTTTATGTCGACGTCACCGAAACATGGATTTATGCTTCGCGGATACAACGGCTGTGGACCATCATTGCCGGCATCTGGATCGAAATGGTTGTCTGCGGTCTGGCCATGATTATCTGGACGAACACAGCGCCTGGCTTCTGGCTCCATGACCTCATGTACAAGGTCATTCTCATCACAGGAGTCGCTGTGGTTCTCATGAATCTCAATCCTTTGCTCAAGCTCGACGGATATTACTTCCTAACTGAAGCTATTGGTATTCCGGAGCTCAAAGAGCGCTCTACGGCCTTCGTCTCCGAGTGGATGCAGAACAAGATTCTCCGTCTGCCTGTGGAGATCACGCCGGTTCCCCGCAATCGCGTAATGCTGTTTGTTCTTTACGCCCTATTGTCGGGTGCCTACAGCTATGTGGTTCTTTTTGCTGTTGTGCGCTTCTCTTTTAATGTTACATACGGCTTTCTTGCTGAGTTTGCCTTGATTCCAGCGGCCATGCTGGCCTTTGGTATTTTTCGTTCCCGCCTGAAATCGCTCAATCAGGTGCTCACAGATATGTGGCGTCGAAATCTGCATGTTCACATCGCAATCGGTAGACGCGGCTATCTGGTTACGGCTTTCGTGTTGCTGTTTTTGCTTCTGCCGTTGTGGCGTGATCGCGAAGATGCGTTCTACGTTGTAGAGCCGGAAAATCCACTTACTATCCACGCGGCCATCTCCGGGAAGGTAAATGCTGTTTATGTGAAAGGTGGTCAGTACGTTCACGCAGGAGAGATTTTGCTTGCGATGACGAGCATAGATGCCACGGCCATGCATTCTGAAGCGAAAGCTCTCACTGCAAGTACGCACTTTCACTCATTTGAAGCGCAGCTGCAAGGTAAATCCATCGGCACCGCCGCGGCAGACCTGACCGCTTCGGCACAAAGCCGCGCGCTTTCCGGCGAAGCGCAGCGTTCACTTATAGTTCGTGCGCCAACAGATGGTGTGGTGCTCAACCGCGACCCCGACGCATTGCTGGGAGCGGCGGTCGCCTCGGGGCAATCCATGCTAAGCATGGCGGACAACGGCCCGCACGTAGTCCGCATCTACATTTCCTACTCAGCGCTCAAGCGCATCTCTCCCCATTCTGAAGTTTTGATCATGCCTCCCGGCCAGCTCAGAGTCATGCAGCTTCGCTTGAAATCCATTGACGGGCAGGCTGTGCAACTTCCGGCCGACCTTATCGGCAAGCAGGAGTACAAAGGCCTTGTGATTCCCACGTTTTATAGCGCACGTATTCCGCTTCCGCGCACGGGCTCTGCACTGGCCCTGGGGACGGCGGGCACCGCAAAGATTCTTGGTGTCCGGCGGAGCATCGCCGAAAGAGCGGCCATTGCCGCGCTGGATTTGTTCCACCGGCATTTCTGGTGGTAACAGTGCGCACTTGCAGGAGACCTATATTGGAATCTCCAAAAAAGGCAAAGAGCGACTGTGCATACAGTCGCTCTTGTAGGGTTTGAGTCAACCCCTGGGAGAGGGATGGCTAGTTAAAGTGCTACGCGCGTTGTCTTCAGAGAAGCCTTTGCTGTGCGAATCGATTTCGCAGTCACCATTTTGGGTGAAACCAGTTTGGAAGACGATGCAGCCTTGATTGGGCTGGAAACGGCCGGCTTGACGGACTTTGTGGAGCTCTTTCCCAGTAGTGACTTTTTCGTGATAGCCATGATCCTGTTCCTCAGAAAGTGGATTTGACAGCAACGATTACGCCCTGACTATTTGCATGCAGCATGCCAAACTCGTCAAGAGGAGAAATATTGCCCGTAAGCCTCATGGATTGAAAGAGGTTCAGGTCTCCGCTATTTGGATCTCGGCTGGCGAAATAATACCAAATAGGTGAAAAATTAATTCCTATAGGTTAAAAATTAACCTATCTGGTTAAAGTGAATACTTGCGGCACAGGTATTTGATCCGCTGCCCATCAATCTGCAAAAGGCGTGCTGCAGCGGCCTTGCTGCCATCGGTACGGCGCAGCGCGGCATTGAGAAGGGCAATTTCGAGTTCTCGAACTTGTGCATCGAAATCCGTGCCCTCGTCGGGAAGAAGCGCAGCCTCCTTTGCGGCTACATTGTGCGCCACCAGTTTATGTGGCAGGTGGCTGCTCCGAATCTCATCGCCGCGGACTGTGATCACCAGCCTCTGAATCAGGTTTTCAAGCTCGCGCACGTTTCCCGGCCAGCTGTGCTCTTCAAATGCCGAGAGTGCTTCGTCGCTCATACTTTTCACTGCCACGCCGTTCGCGCGGCAGTGAATCTGCAGAAAGTGTTCGCAGAGGATTGGAATGTCCCCGGTTCGCTCGCGCAGCGGCGGAAGTTGGATGGGAACTACATGTATCCGGTAGTAGAGATCTTCGCGAAAACGTCCGGTACGCGCCATTTCCTCAAGTGGTTCATTTGTGGCGCACAACAACCTGAAGTCGATCTTTTTGGCCGTACGTCCACCCAGTCTTTGCACCTGCCGATCTTCAAGTACGCGCAGTAGCTTGGTTTGCAGCGGTAGTGTCAGTGTCGCAATCTCGTCGAGAAAGAGTGTTCCACCGTCGGCCAGTTCAATTTGCCCAGGCCGCGATTCCGTTGCACCCGTAAACGCGCCCTTCTCGCTGCCAAATAGTTCCGACTCAATCAGATTTTCCGGCAGGGCAGCGCAATTCAGGCGGATGAATGGCTTGTTTGCGCGTTTGCTCAGAGCCACGATGGCTTTCGCCACAAGCTCTTTGCCGGTTCCGCTTTCACCGCGAATCAGAACATTGATATTGCTGCCGGCCACCTGCTGAATGGCGTCATATACCATGCGCATGGATTCGCTCGCTCCCACGAAATCCTGAAAGCGGCTGGCCTCGAATGCCTGCTTACGGCTTTCTTCCTGTGCCGCCAGCTCTCTGCGCACGTCCAGCGTCTCCACCAGCGTCAGCCGAAGCTCCGAAATATCCACGGGACTGCGAAAATGCGCATCGGCACCCGCCTCGATTGCCTGCTTCTCAACCGCGCGACTACGCGAACGGCTTAAAGAAAACAACACATAGTTGGGGTTTAATGTGCGCAACTCGCGTAATACCGGGAGCCCGCCAAAGTTTTCACCGGTCGCTTCGTCCGTGTCAATGTCCAGCAGCACGGCTACAACACGTGCTTCACGGGTCCAGCGTGCCAGGTCTTCGAAATCCTGCCTTAAGACAACCTGAAACCACGGGACAAGCTCAGGAATCAGCTCGTCCAGAAACTCCTTATCGCTAGTGACTGCGCACACAACGGGCAAGCCGAGGTGCGGAACTCGATTGTCAGGCATGGAGTCATCATAGACCGAATTCTCCCTGCTGCTTCACCTGAGTGAAGCGCGGTTATCACTCTTCGAACACATCAGGCTTGGCCAGCCTGTCCTGAGCACCTTTGGAAATTGACCGTCCCCTCTTCTTGCTGCGTCCTCGCTCGATGGCGTATCGTCGGCCTGGGGAGAATAAGTTTTAACCGCCGCATTCTTCCGCCGGTATCTGCCTGCATCAGGAATGCTCCATGTGGCAGAAACATCTGATATAAGGTGTATTTTTCGCGAGCATGGCAGAGCCGAATCTTGAGGTTATTTCATGAAGGCACTAGTGAAAAGTAAAGCCGAGCCGGGTTTATGGCTCGAAGAGATTGCCGAGCCCACTATTGGCATCAATGATGTGCTCATTCGCGTCAAGTACACAGGCATCTGCGGAACAGATGTGCATATTTACCAGTGGGACGAGTGGGCGCAAAAGACCATTCCAGTGCCGATGGCCATTGGCCACGAGTTCGTTGGCGAGATTGTCAATGTTGGTTCCAATGTCGCCGACTTCCATCCTGGCGACATTGTTTCTGGCGAGGGGCACGTCACCTGCGGCCGCTGCCGCAATTGTTTTGCGGGCCGTCGCCACCTGTGTGCGCACACAAGCGGCGTCGGCGTGAACCGTCCGGGCGCATTTGCGGAGTATGTTGCATTACCCATGACCAATATATGGCGGCACCATGCGGGAGTCGATCTCGAAGTTGCTGCTATTTTTGATCCCTTTGGCAATGCTGTGCATACAGCGCTGTCCTTTCCTGTGATGGGTGAGGACGTCCTGATCACGGGTGCTGGCCCCATCGGCATTATGGCGATTCCTGTTGTGAAGAAGGCCGGAGCGCGCCACGTCGTGATTACGGATATGAATCCGTACCGCCTCGATCTTGCGCGCAAGATGGGAGCAACGTTGGCCATCAATCCCACTGAAGTGAAACTGGCCGATGTGCAGCGACAGCTCGGAATGCAGGAAGGCTTCGACGTTGGACTGGAAATGTCCGGCAGTTCCGCGGCTTTGCGTGACATGATCGGCAACATGAGTCACGGCGGCAAGATTGCCATTCTCGGAATTCCCGTCAAGGAAATGCCCATGGACTGGCGGCAGGTGATCTTCAACATGATCACCATCAAGGGCATCTATGGCCGCGAAATGTATGAAACCTGGTACAAGATGTCCGTCATGCTCGATTCGGGTGTCGATATCTCACCTGTCATCACACATCGGTTCGATCATTCCGATTACGAGGAGGGGTTCAAGGCTATGATGACCGGCAACACGGGGAAGGTTATCCTCGACTGGACTACGTGTGCGTAAGATCGCAGCACGTATGTGAAGCAAAGTTGTTTCTTCCGTTCATGGTTGAGTGCTAAGATTCCCGCGTTCCTTGGCTCAACCAATGGAAAGTGCACTGGAGGAAATGTATGCCCACTGTTGTTGCGCACCACGATATTACGAAGGGAAAAGATCACTGGCTCAACTCGCCCAAGCGCAGGACACTTTTTGAACCGCTCGGCGTGACCAATATCCGAACCTTTGTCGACCCACAAAATCCCAACCATGTCGCCGTGATGATGGACGTTCCGGATTTGGATGTGTTCAAGGCTGCATTGGATACGCAGGCTGGTGCGGAAGCAATGGCCCATGATGGCGTGGTTCCCGAATCTATCTCCATCCTGGTTGAAGCGTAATCGCTTTTGAGCGTTTCTGCATTGCGCTAACCCCATTGCAGCTCCGGTCACGCAAATGGTATAGCTTCTCCCCCATATGAAAATCGACTGTTCTTGTTCAGACCCCGAAAGGAAAACGGGTGTGAGGGGCTTTTACTGTGCCTTAAATCCAGACCGGTATGTCAATTTCTTTTGGGTCCTCAAACGCGCACGTTATTTGAAGTGATTTCGAAAAATCGCGCAGATTTTCTTCCATATTGCCAAAACGGCAGTACACTTGCCACGGCTCGGTAATCCCCCTCCAAGCACGTCTGCACCACCACAACAGGAGAACGAAGATGAACAAATGCAAGAAGAGCATCTTCACGGGACTGTGTGCGATTGCAATGTTGATCCTGTGGAATGTACCGGCGGCGAGCGCCCAATCGGAAGCAGTGAAAGCCAAGGCTCCCATGTATGCCTATATTGCCAATTGGCAAATACCCAGAGCTCACTGGCCAGAGATGAGAAGCGATGACGGAAGCAATGCGGTATTAGAAAAAGCCCTGGCCGACGGAACGATCAACGGATTCGGATACGATGAGAATCTTGTCCATTCTCCGGATGGCTGGACCCATGACAGCTGGTGGACAGCCACTTCAATGGCGGGCCTGATCAAAGTGTTGGAATCGTTATATGCGGCAGGTGGCGGGAGTTCGTCACCTCTTGAAAGCGCCACCAAACACTGGGACTTGATTCTGATGAGCCGCTATTACAACTGGAAGCCTGGGACCTACAAGAACGCAATCGTGCAGGTCTCGAGCTACAAGCTGAAGGATAGTGCTCCAGACAATGCCTACGATGCAATCTCCAGTGAAATAGTGGCACCTCTTCTGGAGAAGATGCTGGCCGATGGCACTATCGTCGAATATGAAATCGACACCGCCGCGGTTCACACATCTGCGCCAGGCACATTCATGATTGTTACTGTATCGGCGAACCCCGAGGACGTGGACAAGCTGAACGCTGCAATTCGCGCAACCATCAAAGACCATCCCATTGAGGGGGTTGCGTTCGATGCGAACACCAATTCGAAGGCGCATCGTGATGAGCTTGCACTCGGTACCGCGACGTTCAAATAAGCCGGACAGAGTTGAAGCAGATTCTGCGAGCGGCTGCAGGTTGCCGCTCGCATTGTTTCGCAGCAAAGGACCTTTCTGAATTGCCAATAGAAAGAACCGGTTTCAGCGGACATTGTCCTGATGATTTATCTAAGGAAATTGGCGTCCCCGACGGGATTTGAACCCGTGTTATCGCCGTGAAAGGGCGGTGTCCTAGGCCGGGCTAGACGACGGGGACGCAATAGGTGGGAGGCATTTGAAAAAGTCCCATAAATGCCCTTTTGAAGGCTATCAATTTCACCCCCTCATGTCAAAGACTACCCGTTGTTTCCAGGTTTTTGAATCAGCAATGGGAGCGCCGCAAATCAGTCCCAGCCTCGCCCTTCGCAGAACTGCAGAGACGAAGGTTGCGTATCTCTTTACGGCATATCGTCTGCGTCCCTGGCAGCAAAATAATTTGCGTCGATACGACAGTTCTATTCGTCCTATGAAAGAGCCCAAATCAATCGAATCCTGCCGAAATTCGCGCTGGGGACATTCGTCATTTTTCCTCATGGTCATGCGGCAATGTACGATTGTTTCGCGTTCAAATTTGTGGATGGCTCGTTGCTTTTAAACGAAGCCTCCTGTTTGGTTAAGAAGTTCGAGAGGTACAGTCTTGAAGCGCATTCTTGGTATTTGTTTTTTGGCAGTTCTGGCATTCGCCCCGGTGGGATGCAAGCAAAAAGAGGCAAAATCCGCGGCTGGCATGCAGGCCATGCCTGTGAAGACGGTGCCCGTGGATTTCCAGCCTGTCGCACAGGGCAGCGAGTATGTGGCCACGGTAAAGTCGCGGCGGTCGGCTACTTTGCAACCCCAAGTGAGTGGACGGCTTGTTCAGATCCAGGCGCACTCCGGTGAGCGTGTCCGCGCCGGACAACCACTGATGGAAATCGACTCGCAACCGCAAATGGCTACGGTGCAGGCACAGAAGGCCACCCAGCAGCAGAAGAAGGCGCTCTATGACTACGACACGACCGAGCTCGAGCGTCAACGCAAGCTTTTTGAGGCAGGGGTTACCAGCCGCGAAGCATTCGACCAGGCGCAACAGGCCTACAACAATGCCAAGGCGGATTACGAGTCGTCAGTAGCTTTAAGCAAGACCCAGGAAGCGCAGTTGGCCTACTACACCATTCGCGCTCCCTTTGATGGCGTTGTTGGAGATATTCCAGTGCGGGTGGGAGACTATGTTTCTTCGTCGACCGTGCTGACTACCGTCGATGAAAACAAGGATCTCGAAGCATACATATATGTCCCAACCGATCGCGCCTCGGAGGTGAAGCTGGGGCTGGGTGTCGAGCTTTATGACACAAGCGGAAAATTGCTTGAACAAACCAGAATCGATTTCGTCTCGCCTCAGGTGGACTCCAATTTGCAGGGAATCCTGGTCAAAGCTCCTGTGCATGCAACTCCCGACATGGTACGCAATGCGCAGTTGATCAAGGCACGTGTCATTTGGGGAACCAAGCCGATGGCTGTTGTTCCTGTGCTTGCAGTCTCACGGCTTGGCGGGCAGAGTTTTGTCTACGTTATGCAAAAGGTTGATGGCAAGTTCGTCGCAAAACAGGTTGCAATCACGCTTGGCGATACTGTGGGCAACATGTATTCGGTCATTTCGGGTCTCAATAAAGGAGACCAGATCATCGTCTCAAGTACCCAGTTCCTGGCCAACGGCATGCCGGTCATGCCACTCGGCGCTTGATCTTTGTATCGCACGATCTCTTGCGAGGAATTAGGCGACAAGGAGCCAAGTTGATGCGCGCTCCTCAACCGCAAGGAAAGTAGGCTTCTTTTGTTTGTCAATTTCTTTATTCGACGGCCAGTTTTTGCCACTGTGTGCGCACTGCTGATTATTCTCGCGGGCGCCATCAGCATTCCCAGTCTCCCAATTGCCATGTATCCCGATCTGGCACCGCCCCAGATTACCGTTGCCTGTAATTATGTGGGCGCGAATGCGGATACGGTCGAAAAGGCAGTCACGATTCCGCTGGAAGAAGCCATCAACGGCGTGGAAGGCATGCGCTATATCCGCTCCAGCAGCACCAACAGCGGAACCAGCATGATTTCGGTCACGTTTCAGACTGGCTACGATCTCGATATTGCCGCTGTCGATGTGCAGAACCGTGTAGCCAGCGTTACGGGCCGCCTGCCGTCTGCAGTCAACGCGACCGGCATTTCCATTACCAAGGCAAACAGCAACTTTGTTTTCGGCGCAGGTTTTTTCGCGCGTGACGGCCGTTACTCTGACGAGTTCATCTCCAACTATCTCGACGTCTATGTGAAGGACGCGCTCAAGCGTGTACCCGGCGTCGGCGACATCAACATTTTTGGTGAACGCAAATATGCCATGCGCGTCTGGCTCAATCCGCTTAAGCTCGCCGCACGTGATCTCACTGCTTCCGATGTTGTCAGCGCGCTCCAGGAACAAAACGTGGAGATTCCCGCCGGCCAGCTTGGCCAGCAGCCTGCCGATTCTTCGCAGTCGTTTCAGATTCCTGTGCGGGTTATTGGCCGGTTGAGTTCGCCGAAGGAATTCGACAATATCATCATCAAAAACACATCCAACGGCCTCGTTCAGTTGAAAGATGTGGGGCACGCCGAGATTGGTGCAGAGGATTACAGCTCCATCCTCAAATACAACGGCTATTCGGCACACGGCATCGGTGTGCAGCAGCTTGCTAACGCCAACGCGCTCCAGGTAGACGCACAGGCCAAGGCGGTACTGGCCGAATTGAAGAAGTCCTTTCCTCCCGGGCTGGAATATGTGATTGCCTTCGATTCGACGACCTTCGTCCATGATTCGATTGTGGAAGTACTCACGACACTGGCGGAGGCCATTGCCATTGTCATTGCAGTTATCTTTCTCTTCCTGCTCGACTGGCGCGCCACGATCATTCCTGCGGTCACAATTCCGGTGTCGCTCATTGGCACTTTTGCGTTCATTCGCATCTTTGGTTTTTCCATCAATTCGCTCACACTCTTTGGCATCACGCTTGCCACCGGACTAGTGGTCGACGACGCAATTGTCGTGATTGAAAACGTGCAGCGTCATATTGCCATGGAGCACTCCGATCCGCATGAAGCTACGGCACGCGCTATGGGGGAGGTCACCAGTGCCGTCATTGCCACCTCACTCGTACTTATCGCAGTGTTTGTGCCGGTGTCGTTCTTCCCTGGTACAACCGGTATTCTTTACCGTCAGTTTTCGCTGACAATTGCCTTCGCCATCGCGATCTCGGCATTCAATGCGCTTACACTCTCGCCCGCGCTTTCCGCGCTCTTCCTGCGCGGTGAAGAAGCCCGGCCGCATCAGCTCGACTTCCTCCACATAGGTTTCGTCTCACGTGCCTTTGCGGCATTTGTGCATGGCGCCGACTCGTTCATTTCCTGGCTTGGCCGTACCTACGCACGTATGATTCATGGCGCTCTGATCCTCCGCTACTTTGTCTTGCTCTTGTTCTTCGCGGGACTTTGGGGAACTTACTGGATTTACAATCGCGTGCCGCAAGGCTTTATTCCGCAGGAAGACCAGGGCTTTCTGATGGTTATCATTCAGGCGCCTCCTGGATCGTCGCTCTCCTATACGTCTCGGCTGGCCGACAGAGCTTCAGCCATCCTGTCTACCAATAAGGACATCGCAGGCGCATTCTCTGTTGTGGGTTTCAGCTTCGGAGGCAACGCCGCCAATGCGGGTATGATGTTTGTTCGAACTACGCCGGCAGATGAGCGTCGAGGCAAAGGGCATTCCACTGCCGATATTGTTGCCGACCTCTCACCTAAGCTGCAGAGTCTGATGTTTGCTCCTGATGGAGGCATGGTGAACATCATTCAACCCCCTGCCGTCAGCGGTGTGGGCAGCTTTGGCGGCTTCCAGTTCATGCTGCAGGACACCGGAACCAACACGCTTGCGGATCTGGATCGCGTGGCTCACGAGATTGTGAACGGTGGCAGAGCGCGCAAAGATCTTACAAATCTCTTTACCACCTTCTCCGCCAATGATCCACAGGTGCTGGTGACCATCAATCGCGAAAAGGCAAAGAGCCTTAATATTCCGCTTTCGCAGATCACGTCGACGCTGAGTGTCTTCATGGGCTCGCAATACGTCAACGACTTCGACTTCAACAACCGCACATACCGTGTCTACGTTCAGGCGGACAGGCCCTTCCGTATGAATGAGGATGCTCTGCATAACTTTTACGTGCGTTCCGACAGCGGCCAGATGATTTCGCTCGACAATCTTGTCACGGTTGAAGATAGCGCCGGACCGCCCGTCATTACGCACTACAACTTATTCCGCGCGGTTGAGATCGACGGGTCTAACGCACCCGGTTACAGCTCAGGACAGGGAATTGCGGGTATGGAGCAGTTGGCGCAGAAGTTCATGTTGCCCGGAATGCGCTACGAGTGGACCGGTCTTACGCTCGACGAAATCGAGTCCAGTGGCAAGGCCATTCTCATCTTCGGCCTGGGCATTCTTGTTGTCTATCTCACACTCTCGGCGCAATACGAAAGCTTCGCTCTGCCATTCATTATTCTGCTCGCTGTGCCGATGGCTGTTCTTGGTGCTCTGGGCTTGGTTTCGCTCCGCGGGCTCTCGAACGACGTCTATTGTCAGATTGGTCTCGTTCTCCTCATTGGACTCTCGGCCAAGAACTCAATTCTCATTGTCGAGTTCGCTGAGCAGCTTCGACGCAAGGGGCGCTCCATTGCGGAAGCTGCTATCGAAGCCGCAGAATTGCGCCTGCGGCCAATCCTGATGACGTCCTTCGCGTTTATTCTCGGTGTGCTGCCGCTCTACTTCGCCACTGGTGCGGGCGCGATTGGCCGTCGCTCCGTTGGTACTACGATTGTTGGCGGCATGTTGCTTTCAACAGTGCTCAATCTGTTCTTTATCCCCGTGCTTTACGTTCTCTTGCGCCGCATTCTGGAGAGCAAGAAATCGCAGCACGAATACTAGGCGGAAACAGTGTGCCTAAGCACAGGGTTATTGTAGATGCCGGTGTGCAACCACGTGGTCTTTGATGCGTAGATACACACCATTCGGCACAATACCGTCCAGCAGGAGTTGGTTCTTGCCGCGATAGGGCCGGTAGCGCACGATGCGCTCGGCCCATACGCGGGTGATCCCCGGAACCTGCATTAGTTCGTCCACAGAGGCGTGGTTAATATCTACTTTTTCCGTGGGGTAGACCGCGTTTTTACTTTGGTTCGAAGTCTCTTGCGGGAGCGCAATCTCCACACAGCCCACCAGGCAGGCTAAGAGGACGGCAATCATCAGGGGTTTTCGCACACCCACATTCTGCCTGCTGTTGCCGATCGCCGCAATGCCTTGTCTCATTCTATCTGTGCGATTTATTCCTCGCACTCTGATAACCCGGCAATCATTTTTCTGTCAAAATGAGCCATGATGACTCCCTCAGTGGCGCCGGAGCCTGATCCGGCCAAACCCCTGCAAGCGATTGGCCGCACCCGGCTAATCGTTCTCCTCGTTCTGGCTATTCTCTTCATCGCCTGCGTCGTTTCCGTGTGGTCCACGCGAGACGTCATGTCGAGTTTGTCGTTTATGAGGTCCGGCACCGGTGAGCGTGCACATCTGGAGGGCCGCAAAACCATCGTCGACCTGAGTCCCTGGAAGACTGCAGCTGCACTTTTACCGCTTGCCGTTACTGCTGAAGAGAAACAGTACGCGCGTGATGCGGCGCGACTTGCAGACCATGACGTCGATCAGGCTTTCGCCGCGGCCCTTCGTCTGGCCAGCCTGAAAGCAGCGCACCGCAACCTTACAGGTGAATCCCTGGCTCTCTCGCAGCGCGTGGAAAAGCTGCAGGAGATGGTCAATGACGACAAGGCTCTTGTCGAACTCATAACTTCTGCGAAGGGTGAAACCGGATCCGCTGCTCGCTTTGATGAGAATGACCTGGAAGTTGCAAAGACGCAGCTGGGGCTCGACTCCGATCAGTTGGCAGACGCACAAAGCGACTTCAATCGTGCCGTTGGAGACAACCGTTCCGACATTCAGGCAGAACTGGCCGCGCATGAAGCTGTTATGCGTAAGT
This sequence comes from Occallatibacter sp., assembly GCA_035550015.1. GTDB lineage: Bacteria > Acidobacteriota > Terriglobia > Terriglobales > Acidobacteriaceae > Telmatobacter. The sequence goes on from DASZRJ010000048.1 coordinate 36,252, forward strand.
ACAACGCCGAAACAGGCGGCCTGGGGGAAGTTGCGGTTCTTTCCGCAAAGCGCTACGGCACACTGGCAGGCCGCATTGCCGCGTGGTTCCGGCAAAACACACGCATTACTCTGCTTCAGCAGGCACAACAAAGTACCAGCGACAATCTGGCCCGCCTGACCAGCCAGCACAATGCACTTGAAGCCGAAGCCAATACTGCGCAGACGGCCATTGCTTCATCCAGTGACCGTGCCGCAATCCTTGCCGCGATGCAGGATCAGCGTACACGCCGCCAGGTTCTCTCCATTTACGACGACCGAATCCAGGCGGAGCAGCAACTTGCGGCTGTCTATGGTAAATGGGTTGCCCAGGTGCAGTTGCAGCACAGAATCGTCCTTCATCTCGTTCTGCAGTCGCTTGCGCTGGTCTTCCTCATCCTTATGCTGACGGTATTGGCTGATGCAATCGTGCGCCGCATCATGTCCCGGCCGTCGATCGATCGTCGCCAGAAACATACACTGCGCGCCATTCTCGAGCTCACCACACAGGTCATCGGTGGTCTGCTCATCCTGCTCATCATCTTTGGCGCGCCGGAACAAATGCCCACCATCCTTGGCTTGGTCACAGCGGGTATCACTATCGTCCTGCAGGATTTCATCCTCGCCTTTTTCGGCTGGTTCTTCCTGATGGGAAAGAATGGCATGCGCGTGGGCGACTGGGTTGAGATTAACGGCGTCGGTGGAGAAGTTACTGAGATCGGTCTTATTTACACAACGCTTCTTGAGACCGGCAAACTCAGCGACAGGGATCAGCCTACTGGCCGCCGCATTGCTTTCATCAACAGCTTTGCCATTCGTGGCCAGTACTTCAACTTCACCACCAGCGGACAGTGGACCTGGGATGAAATCACGGTTGCCGTGCCTGCCTCTGCCGACCCGCGCCTCTTTCTCGACAAAGTACAGAGGGCCATTGTGGAAGAGACGCAAACAGATGCGCGTATTGCAGAGGCCGAATGGAATCGGGCTATGCATCGTGACAGTGTTGGCCAGTTCAGCGCCGTGCCGCTCGTTACGCTTCGCCCTGCATCAGGAGGTACTGAAATTCAGGTGCGCTACATGGCGCGCGCCTCCGGTCGATTTGAAGTGCGCAACCGTATCAACCAGCGTGTGGTCGATATCCTCCGTGAACCGCCGGCCGCTGCATAAGCGGAAGAATTTGGCTTCGGCTTGCGCCGGCCGGGAAACGGCCCGTAGTTGACATGCACCGGGTCTTCCCATTAGCGTTACTTCAGATGCAGAACCGCCACCATCACGGTCACCACCATCATCATGGGACCTCCATGTCGGCGGACTGCTGTGGTCTGAACTAACCTTCAGCCAAAGAGATTAAGGAATCACCAAGCCCGCCGGCACTCAAGCCCGCGGGCTTTTTCGTGCACGCGGCTGGCTTCGGAATCTAACGAAACGAGACAAACATGAGCGACGCACTCACAATCGACTTTGCAAAAATGGACGGCCTGGTCCCGGGCATCGTGCAGGATGCAGCCACGGGAGAGGTTCTGATGCTGGGCTTCCTGAATGAAATCAGCTACGTCAAATCTCTCGAATCCGGCTTCGTCACCTTCTGGAGCCGTACCCGCCAAAAGCTCTGGATGAAAGGCGAAACCAGCGGCAACCGCCTCCGCATCGTTAGCACATCGACCGACTGCGACAACGACACTCTGCTCTTCCGTGTTGTTGTCGAAGGTGATGGCCTCGTCTGTCACGAGGGCACTGTCAGCTGCTTTACGCGGCCTATCGTCGCAGAAACGGAGGCCGTCCGTGGCTAACAAACTTCGACTCGGTCTGCCGAAGGGCAGCCTTCAGGATGCAACCATCGCACTCTTCAAGCGGGCCGGCTGGAATATTTACGCTGATGGCCGCTCCTACTTTCCTTCCATCGACGACGGCGAAATCGAATGCATGCTTATCCGCGCGCAGGAGATGGCGCGCTACGTCGATCATGGTGTTCTCGACGCCGGTCTCACCGGTATTGACTGGGTGGTTGAGAGCGGACTTGAAGTCGAAAGTGTCACCACACTCACCTATGCCAAGCAGTCGCGCCGCAAGGTGCGCTGGGTACTCGCTGTGCCAGAGAGCAGCGGTTTTGAAAAAGCTGAGGACCTCGAGGGAAAAATCATTGCCACCGAACTTGTCGAAGTCACCAAACGCTACTTCGCGTCGAAAGGCGTCAATGTGAAGGTCGAGTTCAGTTGGGGCGCGACCGAAGTCAAGCCGCCCATGCTGGCCGACGCAATTGTTGAGGTCACCGAGACGGGCAGTTCGCTCAAGGCGAATCATCTCAAGATCATTGATACGGTCATGGAGAGTGAAACACACTTCATCGCGGCTAAGTCCGCGCTTGCCGACGAGTGGAAGCGCGCGAAGATCGACCAGATAGCAACCATGCTTCGCGGCGCCATTGATGCACAGTCGCAGGTTGGTCTCATGCTCAATGTCCACCGCACGGATCTCGACGACGTGCTCGCCGTTCTTCCCGCATTGAACTCGCCCACGGTTTCGCAGCTCTCCGATTCCGAGTGGGTTGCGGTCAACACCATTCTTGAAGAACGTGTCGCCCGTGACGTCATCCCGCGGCTCAAGGCTGCCCGCGCCACCGGCATCGTCGAGTACCCACTCAACAAGGTTGTTCTCTAACCCCCGGAGCCGAGCATGAGACTCATCCGCACACAAGGTCCGGGAGCCAGGCAGGCCGCCGCGTTGCTTCAGTCGCTCGAGCAGCGCGGCGCTGCATCCCTCAGTTCCGTTGAACCAGCCGTACGCCGCATTCTTCGCGACGTCCGCACGCGCGGTGATCGAGCGCTTCTGCGCTACGCTGCTCAATTCGACGGTCTCGCCGATCAATCACAACTCCACATCACGCCGCAAGAAATGTCCGCAGCGTGGGAGGCGACTCCGCAGACTATGCGCGATGCGCTCTCGACAGCCGCCGAACAGATTCGCGCTTTTGCAGTCAATCAGCTCCCCGCTTCGTGGAGCGAGTCACCTATTCCAGGCCTCATGACGGGCCAGCTTGTTCGTCCGCTCAGTGCCGTTGGTTGCTATGTTCCAAGTGGCCGTCATCCGCTGCCTTCGACTCTGCTGATGACAGCCATTCCTGCGCAGGTCGCAGGCGTTGGTCGCATCGTAGTCGTCTCTCCCAAACCTGCGCCGGAAACTCTCGCCGCGGCACACCTGCTTGGCATTGCGGAGTTCTATCGCGTGGGTGGGGCACATGCCATCGCCGCGCTGGCCTACGGCACGCAGTCCATTGCGCGCGTCGATAAGATTGCCGGCCCCGGCAATCTGTATGTCACCGCCGCCAAGCGTCTGGTTGCTTTTGATTGCGCCCTCGACATGCTCGCCGGCCCTACTGAAATTGTCGTCACCAGCGAATCCGGTAATCCCGCTGACATTGCAGCTGACCTGGTTGCGCAGGCCGAGCACGATCCTGAAACGCTTGCTGTCTTCATTACCACACAGCTTGCGCTCGCAAAGGATGTCATTGCCGAGGTCAGACTCCAGAGCTGTGGTAATCCCATCGCTGCGCAGTCACTCAAGCGCAATGGCGTCGCTATTGTCGCTGCATCGCTCGATGAAGCGCGCGGCATCACCAACCGCCTGGCTCCCGAGCACCTTACCGTCGACTCTCCACGCGATCTCGAGTGGGTTCAGAATGCCGGTTCGGTTTTCATCGGCCGCTGGTCGCCTCAGCCTATGGGAGACTACATCTCCGGCCCCAATCACACGCTGCCCACCGGAGGACTTGCTCGCGTGCGGGGAGGCCTTTCGGTTAACGATTTCGTCAAGCTCATCACCGTGCAGCAATACAACAAATCCGCTCTGCAAATTCTTGGCCCAAAGGCTGCGTTGCTTGCCGATGCGGAAGGCCTCTCCGGGCACGCCGCTGCTATTCGCTCGCGCTTGCGCAATCCCGCAAGGCTTGCTCCAGCAGGGAAGGGAAGACGTAATGCCTGAGTCCCTCAACACATGCATGCCTCAGCCCCGTGCACGCGTTCGCGCCATCAAGGAGTACCATCCTCCACTTGGCGACCGAAACGCGCTCCGTCTCGATTTCAACGAGAACACCTTCGAGTGCTCGCCTCGTGTCCGTGAAGTTCTGGGCCGTATCGCTGCACGTGATCTCACCCGTTATCCCGAACGTGAACCAGTCGAGGCTGTTGTCGCGCGGTATCTTGACCTCGAGCCGGAACAGGTTGTTCTCACCAACGGTGTCGACGAAGCCATTCACGTTCTTTTTGAGGCATTTCTCGACGCGGGAGACGAACTCCTGCTTCCTGTGCCGACCTATACGATGTATGAGGTCTACGCCTCAGCCACAGACGCGCATGTTGTTACCGTTCAGGCTGCTGATGATCTCGCATTCCCCTTCAAGCGCCTCGTTGAAGCCATCACGCCGCGCACCAAAATCATTGCCATTGCCAATCCCAACAGCCCGTCGGGCTCCGCATGCACACGCGAGCAGATTCTCGAGCTTGCCCGCTGTGCGCCGCATGCAGTGGTCCTTGTAGATGAAGCCTACTTTCACTTTCATGGCGAAACGGTTGCAGACCTCATCGGAGCTGTTCCCAATCTCGCCCTTGCTCGTACCTTCTCCAAAGCTTACGGACTTGCCGGCCTACGCATAGGCGTTCTTGCTGCGCCCGCCGAACTCATGACATGGGTTCGCCGCGTTCTCTCTCCCTACAGCGTTAACTCCGTCGCACTTGCCTGTCTGCCAGCCGCGCTTGAAGACACGGCATACCTCGACTGGTATACAGGAGAAATCCTCGCGGCGCGCGCGGAGTTTGAAGCTGCTCTTGACACCGCGAAAGTTCGCCGCTGGCCGTCATGTGCAAATTTCGTGCTCGTAGATATTGGCCCGAAGCACGCTGAGTTCGTTCGCCTCATGACAGCAGCAGGCGTGCTCATCCGCGACCGATCCAGCGATCCCGGATGCAACGGCCGCGTTCGCATCACCATCGGCACGCGCGAGCAAATGCAACTTGCCGTTGCCGCACTCAATAACACTCTCGCCGCCCTGCGCGCGGAGGAATCATGACATCATCACGTTCATCGACCAAGACAAAGACAACACGAAACGCTGCAAAGTCCGCACGAAGCGCGGCGGCAAAAGTCCGCACATCTGGCGTAGTGCGCCACACAGCAGAGACGCAGATTGATCTTGCGCTCACGATTGAAGGTCAGGGCAAATACAAGGTCTCTACAGGCATCCGCTTCTTTGACCACATGCTCGAACTCTTTACACGCCACGGCGCCTTTAATCTCGAGCTCATGTGCACCGGCGATCTCGACGTCGATCAGCATCACACCGTTGAAGATGTCGGCATTGCTCTCGGCGAGGCATTTGACCGCGCACTCGGTGATAAGCGCGGCATCCTTCGAGCCGGTTACTTCGTCATGCCTATGGACGAAACCCTTGCAGTCGCTGCCGTCGATATGAGTGGCCGCACCGCCTATGCCGTGGAAACGCAGGTGCGCACGCGCCTTGTTGGCGATTTGCAAACCGAACTCGTCACCGATTTCTTCGAGGGCTTCGCCCGCGGAGCGCGTGCCAACGTACACGTCAAAACCATGTATGGCCGCTCGAACCATCACAAAATCGAAGCCATCTTCAAGGCCTTTGCCCGCGCACTACGCGTTGCCTGTTCGCGCGACAAGCAACTCGGCGATATGCTGCCTTCGACGAAAGGCCTGCTCTGATGCGCGTCACTGTCATCGACTACAAGGCCGGCAATCTCACTTCTGTGCTCAAGGCGCTGCGCCACCTCGGCGCCGAGCCGGAAGTAACGGATTCTGACGCCAAGCTCGTTGCCAGCGCTGACCGCATCATCCTACCGGGCGTCGGCCACTTTAACGCCACAAAGCGCCTCGATGAGACCGGCCTCACGCCCGCCATTCGAGCGGCGATTGCGAACGATATTCCATTCCTCGGCATCTGCGTCGGCATGCAATGGCTCTTCTCAGGTTCGACGGAAGCTCCTGATCAGCCCGGCCTCTCTGCATTCTCTGAAAGCTGCATGCGTTTCCCTGAAGGCTCTGAAAAAGTTCCCCACGTCGGCTGGAACTCACTCGATGTTCGCCCAGCCTCACGCCTTCTGCAGGGCGTCACGAACGGTGAATTCGTCTATTTCACGCATTCCTACAAAGCTCCGGTCACCGCAGACACTGCAGCGGCGACCACCTACATTGAACCGTTTGCTGCAGCGGTCGAGCGCGGCAACGTATACGGTACACAATTTCATCCCGAGAAATCCGGCGACACTGGCCTGAAAATACTGAAGAATTTTCTGGAGCTGGCAGCATGATCACCAAGCGCATCATCGCATGCCTCGACGTACACGGTGGCCGTGTCGTTAAAGGTGTCCAGTTTGTAGACATTGTCGATGCCGGTGACCCGGCTGAGCTTGCCGCGCGCCACGCCCGCGAAGGCGCCGACGAAATTGTCCTGCTCGACATCACTGCCACCCATGAAGGCCGCGCCACGTTGCTTGACACTGTCCGTCGCGCTGCGAAGGAACTCTTCGTCCCCTTCTGCGTTGGCGGCGGCATCCGCTCCGCGCAGGACGCCGAGCAGGTCTTTGATGCCGGTGCGGACAAGGTCAGCATCAACTCTGCCGCCATCGCCGACCCATCGCTCATCGACGTTATCGGCCGCAGCTTCGGCGCACAAGCCGTTGTCGTCGCCATCGATGCGCGCCGTGACCCCGCGGCCGTCGATCCCGTCCGGAGTGCGCAAGTTTACGTGCAGGGAGGCCGCCGCCCCGTTGGCCGA
>DASZRJ010000049.1:0-142020 GCA_035550015.1 Occallatibacter sp.
AAAACGTACTCGGTGGGGTCACTCGTGAACCGCGCCTCTGTCGCCCAGACCTTGCCGGAAGACACAATTCCCTTGAGACCATCAACTGTCGTGTAGTGCCACAATTCATGCGGCACAGGCGTATTGAATAAATCTTGAACCTTCCGACTGACCTTGAACATGCGAGTAGTGGTTGTTGTTCTCTTAGATTACTCTTCGAAACCTTAAACCTGGGGACATGAAATCTGGGAAATCTGGGGACAGACGGGACGTTCCCTCAGTTGCGCGGAGTGCCGCTTACACCCCGCGATCTGAGCGATTCAAGTCTCAATCGTTGCGTACGGGGCAAACCACTCGTCCAGAGGGTCCTGCGATCCACCTTGACGCATCGTCGCCTATGTTGACTTATGCCTGCCGTGGTTAGAGGCGATTCATCGCCCCGTGGACGAGTAATCGCCAAACCACTCACGGAGGCGAGATCGGTATCGAGAAGCCGGCTTGTGTTTACCGATTTGATTTCAGACGATGGCCCGTGGCCTATACACCTTTTCGGCCGAATAGTCGGCAACAGGGACGCAACGTGGTTGGGTCATGATGGCCGGTGATACATCCGCAACTGTTTCTGATAGTCTTGCGGGCATGAACTGGCGGCGAGGGCTTCTCTTGGCTGGGATTAATCTGGCGGTGGCCGTACCAATGATCTTAATGATGGAGGCCAGGGACCAGAGGAATGCGCTCACTGAGGAAGAGATCATGGCCAAAGCCAGGGACGATGTTCCCAGGCCGCCTGAACCTCCAACAACCGAGCAAGATCAGGCGAGCGCCGAGCAGGGCGAAGAAACAGTCGACTTCGGTCCCTGTGCAATGTGGGGTCACTATCCCGTACAGGTCGTTGTTGTGCTGGCAGCTAATATGCCGTCCGTTACGATGACCGGGTGGGAGGGTGATTGTCCTCCACGCTGGTCGATTGCGGGGAGACTGCGCGGTAAGACGACTTGGCCGCCAACACCCTTGTGGATGGAAACGCAGCGCATGATCGATACCGGCCTGTGGCTGTTCATCGTCATGCAGTGGTTTATCATCGGCATGTTTCCTCTGGGACGAACCCAGAAATGGTGGGCTGAACCTGGCGCCTTCATCACCGTCTGTGCCGTTCTGGCTGGCACTATCGCAGTGATTCCCGCCATTGATCGACTTGCAAGGTTTCCTGCGGCGATTGCGACGCTAGCTTGGTTCTGGTGGCTCGGTCTTGTTGTTTGGAAGACGCTTCAACTCAGTTGGAGAATGACAACAGGTTGGCGGGTACCTAGATCAAATTAAATACTGTAATCCGTCCGGAATGTGACTACTCAGGCAGGTGGCCCGGTCAAATCTTTCACACGGCATGATCGTATGTATGTGCCCCATTCAAAACGCGTTCTTTGCATTTTGAGTGGGAGACCACGAACTCACCTCTCCCGCTCATCGCAAAGAACGCGATGAACTGGGCACAACGTAACCTTCTCTCTCACGAGCGTAAGGTGCGCCGATCAATGACCGGGCCACCTGCCCCCTCGGGATCATTCGATGCAGTCCAGCTTTTCTGGCTTGCGGGTCTGGCTTGCGGGCATGCGGTGGGCGATAGAAACAGAACGTGGTTGGGGCAGGATTGCCGGTGATAGGGCAACGGTTATAGTTCAGGGGCGATAAGCGCGTTTCAGGGGAGTAATCAGAGCGACAGCTATCCAGTTCCCGGCATGTTGGCCGAGGTCTGTTGAGCTTTACTTGCTGGGCCGCGACTCCGGAGGCACAAGGCCTGCGAGGCGGTAGTACACAACGAGCTGGCCGTAGTGTTCACCGCTATGTTCGATGATGCCGTAAGCGATGTCGAGAACGCGCGCTTTCTGTTGAGGGAAATAAACAACCTCCGCCGTCATTCCTTTTTCGCCTTTCGACTGGATTGCTGCAGCTCCGTCGGCGAACGATTTTTTAACGAACGCAACGATATCGGCCTTTGTCTTGTACTGGTCGCGCTTCGGATCTTCTGCCGCGGGAGGCTTCCCCTTCATCACTGTATCCGTGAAATAGTAGTTCGAACCCGCCGCGTGCAACAACTGCTCGGCGAAGCTCCGCTGCGCGGGTGTCGGCTTGAAGTCATATTTGTCTTCGGGAAAATCTTCGGCCATCGCCGTCAGCTTGCGGCCAATCTCATTCCATGAGTCGAGCACAACTTTCATTTCTGAATCGGCAGGTTTGACGGTTGTATCTTCCTTCATCGCGTCCTGGGCATGGGCGGGAAGTGCCCATGCCAGCAGGACGAGTGCGAGAAACGTGAATCTCTTCATTTCTTTCTCCACGATTGCGTTCCGCGAATCAAAGCTTCAGCTTCTTATTGCGCCTTTGCCAGCTCCGCAACGACTTCGGCAACCTTATCGAGAATCTGGTTCCAACCCTCCAGTTGCCCGCTGTTCTTTGCGCTCTCCATGGGTTCATTTCCAATGAAGGTGAGTTTCGTCTGGCCGTTTCCAATATCCTCAAAAAGAACCACGTCGTACGCACCTTCAACTGCCTCGTGTTCTGCTCCATAGTCCGCAGATTCAACCCTGTTTCCCTCAGCGTCGGAAAAGTACATGGAGGAAACGATCTTTTCGTACGGAACAATCTCATGGTATTCGCCGGCATTCCAGCCCTCCTGCCCATCCGGCGTTCTCATGCAATAGAGAAATTTCCCTCCCACGCGAAAATCCATCTTGCAAACGGGCGCCGTAAATCCCTTTGGCCCCCACCACTGCATCACATACTTCGGGTCTGTCCACGCCTTCCAAACCAATTCGCGTGGGGCATCAAAGATTCTCGTTATCACCAACCGATCTGTGTCATTCACTGGTCTTGTCACTTATGACCTCCTTCTTTTTTCATCTGTTTCACCACCACATCCAGCTTGTCGAAGCTCTCTTCCCAGAATCGGCGGTAATAGCCAGCCCAATCACTGACTGTCTTTATCGTCTCCGGCCTAAGCGTGCATACGCTCTCTCGTCCACGCTTCGTCTTGATGACAATCCGCGCCCGCACCAGGCAGGCAATATGCTTTGAAATCATCTGCTGCGAAAGTGCAAAGGGTTCCGTCAATCCATGAACGGTAGCGGGCCCATGGCTGAGCCGTTCGATCATTGCCCGGCGGGTTGGATCAGACAAAGCCGCAAATGTTGTACCCAATCTATCCACAACCATATGGTAGTGGATTTCCGTTGAATGTCAATTGTTCTTCTCGCGATCTCAGTTTTTCTGTTCCCCGACCTCCGAACCATGACGCACGCGCGACGAGTGATACATCGTCAATGCGCTCGTCGACAGCTGACCGGTCCCGACAATGCCGGCTCTCATTGATGTATGCAATAACCAATAAGCCGTCTATTCCACAAGCAACGCGACTCCAGGCCTGGCACACTTCCCGCGCGGCCTGACATCATTCACTTCCCTTCACCGGGCCGCTATCTATCTGCCCGCTGGAGCACCACCTTGAAGCTGGTGGGGAACTTCATGGTTGGGTCACGTGAGGGATCGGTGCCGTCGGGGGCAGGGCCTATGTCCGGCGCGTTGGGCGCGGGCTCACTGGGCGGGTTGAAGTGCCAGGGGATATGGAAGGTACGGTCGAGCTCAATGCGGTCGCCCTTGATTTCACCCGTATACGAATTGATGCCCGAGCTAAAGGAGACCTTTGATCCCTCGATCTTGCCGTCTTTAATGGGCGTGACTTCGCCACCGCCGAAGAAACCGCCGCTGCCTTCAACGTCGCCGGTAAGCGCGCCGCCCTGCTGGTGCAGAGAGAAGATTGCATTCGAGCCGAGAATGCGCTGGAGCAGACGATTGTCTTCAATGTCAGCATCGGGCACCGGACGCCAGAGGCCGGTGATGCCGGGGCCTTTGGGAATGGGGCGGACCCACTCGGCAAGTTGCGGGCGCAGCTCGGCCTGCTTTGCCGGAATGGTGAGCGTTGCCGATGAGAGACCTCCGGCAGAGACTTCGACGGTAATGTTGCCGGCCTGCTTGCCGGACTGCACGATACCCATGCAGTAGCCGCAGAAGGCCTTGCGCCTGGTACCGATGTCGGAATCGAGATCGGTGGGGTCGCCGTTGCCGACGCCGATGAGCTTGCCGGCACCCGAGACCTTGAAGGTGACTTCGTTGTCCGCGATGGGAACAGTGCGGCCCTGACCATCCTGTACTTCCACGGCGAACATGGCCACGTCTTCACCGTCTGCGTTGACTGCCTTGCGGTCGGACGAGAGAACGAGCTTTGCAGGCTCGCCGGTGGTGGCGCGCTTGGCGGTCATGACCTGCTTGCCGTTTTTGAAGCCGCGTGCCTCGATTTCTCCTGGGGCATACTTCACCACCCAGTCGACATGCGAGTTTTTGGGAACAGCTTTTTCACCGAGACTCTGGCCGTTATGCAGCAGCTCGACCTTGTCGAGATTGGAATAGACCCATACGGAAATGGTTTTGCCTTCCATGCCCTTCCAGTTCCAGTGCGGAAAGAGATGGAGTACCGGTGTGTCGGTCCACCAGGACTGGTAATAGAAGAAGGAATCTTTAGGGAAACCGCAGGTGTCAATGATGCCGTACTGCGAGCTGATGTTGTGCCAGTCGTCGGGCGAGGGCTCGCCGCGATAGTCGAAGCCGGTCCAGACGAATCCTCCGGAGAGCCAGGGCTGCGCATCGCAGAAGCGCCACCAGCCCTCGGCCGAGGCGCGGCCGGTGGTGGTGTAGGGATCGTAGGCTGCCACGTAACCCTTGTCGTGGTCCGTAATATAGATGCCGCGCGTGCCGACGGCGCTGACGGTTTCAGTACCCATCACGGGGCGGTCAGGGTGCTCTTTGTGAAAGGCGGCTGCCTGCGGGTCCATGTAGTTGTAGCCATCCACGTCGCAGACAGCGAGGCCGCCGGTACCGATGGCTCCGGTGGGCGCGATGGAGACGGGGCGCGAGCCGTCAAGCTTGTTGGCGAGGTCTTTCATGCTGGTGAGAATGAGCACGCCTTTGGGCGTGTTGGCCTGGCCCTCCTCATTGCCCATGGACCACATGAAGACGGAGGGACGGTTGCGGTCGCGGCGGACGAGATTGGAGAACTGGGCGAGGCCTTCGGGATTGGAGGACATCATGCGCGTCTCGTCGAAGACGAGCATGCCGAGCTGGTCGCATGCGTCGAGCAGTTCGGGCGTAGGCGGATTGTGCGAGGTGCGGATGGAGTTGCAGCCCATCTCCTGCAGTTTGCGAATGCGGTAATACTGCACGGCGTCGGGCAGCGCGACACCGAGGCCGGCGTGGTCCTGGTGGTTACAGGTGCCCTTCAGCTTGACCGGCTTGCCGTTGAGGAAGAAGCCGCGCTGCGCGTCGAACTTGACGGTGCGAATGCCGAAAGGCGTTTCGTAGCGGTCGACGACTTTGCCGCCGGATTGAATTTCCGTGACGAGCTTGTAGAGATTGCGTTCTTCAAGCGACCAGAGCTTTGCGTTGCTGACGGCAATCTGCTGCTCGTAGTCGTGGCCATTGCCTGCTTCCATTGCTGCGGAGGCGGAGACGTTTTTGCCGACGGTATTGCCCGCGGGGTCGAGGATGGTGGAAACGACGCGCGCATTCGCCGCGGCTTTGCCGTGGTTGGCAACTTCTGTGTGGATGGAGAGTTTGGCGCTGGAGCCGTTCACGTCTGAGCGGACGAAGGTGCCCCACTTTTTGACGTGGATGGGGTTGGTTTTGACCAGCCAGACGTGACGGTAGATGCCGGCGCCCTCGTAGAACCATCCATCGGTTTCCGTGGCGTCAACGCGGACGAGCAGAGTGTTGCGCAGGCCGGGATAGGCGAAGTCAGTGAGGTCGAAGCTGAAGGGATCGTATCCGCCGCTGTGCTTGCCGATGTAGAAGCCGTTGAAGACAACAAGCGCATCGCGATAGGCGCCGTCGAACTCGATGGTGATGCGCTTGCCTGCGTCGTCCTCAGACAGCTCGAAGATACGGCGGTACCAGCCAACACTGGTGGCGGGATATTTGCGGCCGAGCGGGTAGTAGCCTTTGCTCTTGAGCTCGGGGTCGTTGGTGAAGGGTAGCTCGATGGCCCAATCGTGCGGCAGATTGAGAGCGCGCCAGTCTGTGTCGTCAAATGTGGCTGCGGCGGCGGGCATGAAATTGCCGGTCTTCTGGAAATTGCCTGCAATGGGCGTGCTGTAGTCAAAGTCCTTGCTGGCATCGGCCGCATTGCCAAAGTGGAAGCGCCATCCGAAGTCGAGCAGCAAACGTTCGCGACCAGCACCAGGTGTAGGCGAGGCAAGGGAGTGGTCAAGACTGAGCGGTCCGATAGGCTCATCGAATGGGCCTGTTGCCGCACCGGCGGAACCAGTGCCTTGAGCGGCGGCTACCGCGGCTGGAGCGAGGAGAGAAGACTTCAAAAGGTCGCGTCTTGAAAAGGTTTTCACATTTACCCCCATGTGCATGCCGCGGCTACTTCAGGCTCAGGTTATGGAATGGTCTCTACGGCAAAACGGACGCAGTATACGCTTTCCGTTCAAAACCAAACAAGAACAAAACATGCGCATGCAAAGCCGCAAAGGCCGGCAGGCCATGGTTCCAATAGAAATATCGATCGATACGCGATGGAAAGAAATCAAGCGCGGCCTGAACGCTTTTGAAGCAGTGCATCAACCGACCAGCCGTTATAGCTGAACAGAAAAAGAAGCGCGGCATAAACGAATGCATAAAGAAGCTGTGTACCAGCGGCGCTCCAGTCCTGCAGAAGACAGGAACCGAAGGTGAGCACAGCCATGAGCAGCGAGCCGCCAACCAGCGCAAAACGCGTGCGCCATCCGGCGACCAGCAGTAGACCAAGCACCGCCTCAGCCCAGGGCAATGAGATGGCAAATGCGGTGACGGCGAAATGCGGCAATGGCGCGTTGACGAACTGAGACTGAATTGCATGCACGAATTTGTCGGGCGCCATGAGGCGGCTGAGGCCGTGCATGGAAATGTTGACGCCAAGCACCAGGCGCAGAAGCGCATAGGCAAGCGCACGGTCATTGCGATTCGAATCGGCGGTCAAAATGCGTTCCTCACAGTATGAATAGATGCGAAGCCGCCACAACAGTTACAGAGATGAGCGCTATGCATGACGCGCGAACAGCACGATGCCACCGTACGGGGTTACAATTTGGTCGTTTGCTGAAAGAGTGGAAACGCTACCATGAAGGGATTCAGGATGATGAAGATGAAAAATGACCGCATGCGGTATCGTGCGGAAAACTGTGTTGCTCTGGCACGATGGACGGCGCTGATTGCGCTTGTGGTATTTGCACTGGGTACGACACGCGCACAGGATTCTGCGGCGACCGGACTGTCGGCTGAAGTGAATCCGCTGATCGGAACCGGCTATGGACCCGGCGACGGAGTGAATCTCTTTCCCGGCGCAACAACGCCCTTCGGCATGGTGCAGTTGAGCCCGGATACGGAAGACCATGGATTTGGTTATCACTACACCAACACCACCGTGAAGGGTTTCAGCATGAACCACATGAGCGGACCGGGATGCTCCAATGAGGGCGATGTGTTCTTCACGGCGACCACCGGGCCGATCATGACCCAGATGCAGGATTTCCAGTCACCCTACTCGCACAAGATGGAGTCGGCCTCACCGGGCTACTACCAGGTGCGCCTGTTGCAGTGGGACATTAATGCGGAATTGACCGCGACCGACCGCACGGGCGTTGTGCGCTTCACCTTCCCCGCCGGCAAGAATGCCAATATTCTTCTGCCGCTGAGCCACACGCTGAACGAGGTGAATGCGGCGTCCGTGCATGTGGTGGGCGATCGCAGCATTGAAGGCTACGTTGAAAACCACGCTTTCTGCGGCAGCAAGCAGACCTATAAGGTCTACTTTGTGATGACATTCAGCAAACCGTTTGCGAAATTCGGCACGTGGACCGGCGACCACTACTACGGCCCCGGAAAGATTGAGGAGAACAGCCGCGACGCCGAACAGACCGGACATGAAGAGTGGACGGGCGCCTACGCGACGTGGCCCGAAGAACAGCATTCGCAGACCATCACGGCGAAGATCGGCATCTCGTATGTGGATCAGGCAGGCGCGGAGAAAAATTTGAAGACGGAAGCCGCGTCGAAGGACTTCTCCACGATTCGCAAGGAAACGGAGAAGGCGTGGAACAAGGAACTCGGCGTTGTGGACGTGCGGGGCGGAACGCCGACGGAGCGCAAGGTGTTCTATACGGCGCTGTATCACAGCCTGCTGATGCCGACGATCTTTGAGGATGCCGATGGACGCTATCTAGGATTCGACGGCCAGGTGCATAACGTGGAAAGCGGGCACCATATCTATGCCAGCTACTCCGGTTGGGATATCTACCGCAGCGAAATGCCTCTGGTGGCGATGATTGCGCCGAAGCGTATGGAAGACATGGCGCAGTCGATTGTGCTGATGTACAAGCAGGGCGGGTGGATTGGCCGCTGGCCGCAGTTCAATGTCTACACCAACGTGATGGCGGGCAGTCCGCTGACGGTTTCGCTCGCAACAGCGTGGCTCGACGGCCTGCACGGCTTCGACATGGATACCGCGTGGGAAGGCATGCTGAAGGATGCCACGCAGGCTCCACCAAAGGACAAACCATACGTAGGCCAGGAAGGCATCGACTGGATCAACAAAGTGCATTTTGTGCCGGACGACAAGGTCGGATATGGTTCGGTGTCGCAGATGCAGGAAGATGCAATTGCATATGCATCGCTGTATCGCGTGGCAAAAGCGCTGGGAAAAACCAGCGATGCGAAGATGCTTTATGAGCGTGCGACCTACTATCGCAACCTTTTCGATCCGGCGGACAAGTATTTCCGTCCGCGGAACGCGGATGGAACGTGGGTGAAGGATTTCAATCCGGCGCAGGATGGGCATGGATTCATCGAAGGCACGGGCTGGCATTACCAGTCGTTTATTCCGGGCGATCTGGGCTGGGTGGTGAAGGCGATGGGGCAGGATCTGTTCAACAAGCGGATGACTGAGTTCTTCAACTATCCAGAGCCGGGCTGGTATGCACAGTACTACAACCCGTACAACGAGACCGACTTGCAGGCTCCATTCATCTTCAACTTCAGCGGCAAGCCGTGGGAGACGCAGAAGGTTGTTCGCCGCGTGTTGGCGGAAAACTACACGGATGCGCCGGACGGCATTCCGGGCAACGACGATTGCGGCGAGATGTCGTCATGGGCGGTACTGAGCATGATGGGCATCTACAGCGTGGACCCGGCAAGCCTGGCCTATGAGCTGGTAGCGCCGTCGTTCCCGAAGGTGACAATTCACCTGGCCGCGCCGTACACGGGCAAGAGCTTCACAATTGAAGCGCCGGGCGCAAAGGCAAGTTCGGCGTACATCGAGAGTGTGGAGTTGAACGGCAAGTCCCATGCGAAGAACTGGATATCGTTCAAGTCGATTGCGGATGGCGGGACCCTAAAGGTCGCCGTCAGCTCGAAGCCAAACGAGAAGTGGGGCGCCGCGCCGCAAGACGCGCCGCCATCACTGAACGACGAGCAGCCGTAAACCGATTGCTTTCACCGAAGGGCACTGTGTGCTGGACGCGCACAGTGCCCTTTTCTTTTTTGCGGAGCACCTGCGATCGCCAGCGAATATTTTGCAGAATTGCGGGATAAACACGGCGAGATTCGGGTGAAAAGCGGCGGCGATAGCCCGCGATGTCGAAGTGCAAAGAGAGGCGCGCATAAATTCGACGGATTTATGTGGCAGTCAAGATGACAAAAAGCGAGTCTTTTGTGAGCAGTAACAAAAGACAAGGTGTGCACGCGAATGAATTAAGGGTAAATTTGCCCGAATCCAGCCCGATTTTAAGGGATGAAAAACGTTCATCCTATATACATGGCGCAACTAAGGAAAAATGGGGATAGGGGCACAAAAGGATTATATGCAGCGGATGCCCGGCGCTTGCGGCGAATAGATACATTCAAGCAAAGTCACATGTATGGTGCACATATACTGCAACTTATGTGCAATTTGCACAATTCGCTATTTATAGCAATATAAACAAGAAGATAGTTGAATCAGTGAGTTGCCCTCTTCTTTATGACCAGTAGAAAGACTTAAGTGAGCCCGCAGTATGAGGTACCGAGCTTTGACAGATGCAACCTTTCCAGTGCTCGCCCTCCTGCCCCAGCTTCCAGTTCCGAGTGAATACACAGAAAGCAGCCTCGGAATTCTCGTTGTGAATCAACCTAGAACATTCGAGAGCGGCTTTGCCCTAACCTCTGCCTGGCATGGCTTGAACGCGAGTGGATGGCTCTGGATCCTATCTCTTGCTTTTGCGACGTTATGCGCCACATATCTGGCACTACATATCTTGAGAAAACTGGAGAAGCGGCCAGAAGAATCCCATAGCGCACATAGCTCCATGAAAGATGCGCCGGTAACAGAAGGCGTCAAGCGAGAAGCTTTACGAGCCGCCGTGATCGGCGGCCTGGTCATGTTGGGATTCGAATGCGTGAAGATGGATTTGATTCCTCAAATCCATATGTGGGCTTCTCACCTGCTTACCATCGTGTTTTCTGCTCTGATGGCTGGCGGCACCGGTTATCTCGTCCTCGAGAGACAGGGCCTCATGAGACGCTCCTCACAAGCTATCGAAGAACGTTACCGTCTGCTTTTTGAGAGAAGCGCAGCAGGAGCCTATCTAGCAACCCGCGAAGGAAAAATCCTCGACTGCAATCTATCGTTCTGCCGCATGCTTGGCTACTCTGCCCGAGAGGAAATTATCGGCGCTTCGCTCGATCGCTTCTATGCAAGCAGAGCCGATGTAGGGATCTTTCTGTCTTACGTGCGCAAAGGGGAAGCCCTGGACAACGAGGAGAACTGCCTGGTACGCAAAGACGGAAGCGCTATTTGGGTTATCCATTCCGCCGTGCTTGCCGATGGCGAACAAATGAAGGACGCAATCATTCGCGGAACTCTCACCGACATTACGGAAAGAAGAGAGGCAGAGCGCAAAGAGCAGAGTCTGGCGGCGATTGTCCGCTGCTCCAGTTACGCGATGATTTCACTCGATAGAAACGGCATTATCGAAAGCTGGAACCGCGGCGCCGAGAATTTGTTTGGATATACACCGGAGGAGGTCCTGGGCCGTTCCGTGGGCATTCTTTCGTCCGCGGACAGCGAGCACTTCAAAGAGGCGATGGAAACGGTAAAGCGAGAAGGGTCTGTGCTCGAAGTGGAAGCAACCCGTGCTCGAAAGGACGGCAAGCTCATCGATGTAACCCTCTCACTTTCTCCCATCACGAATACGTCAAAAGAGTGCATTGGATTTGCGGGAATCCTGCGCGATATCGGTGACAGAAAGCGCGCTGAGCAAGCCCTCCGCGTCTCGGAAATGCAATATCGGCTTTTGTTCGAAGGCAACCCCGTGCCTATGTGGATCCATGACCCTGAAACGCTCTGCCTTCTTGCCGTCAATGAGGCGGCAGTTCGGCAATACGGCTATGCAGAGGCCGAGCTCCTTTCGATGACCGTCTCACAGATCCGTTCCATCAGAGCATCCGACCCGGAGCAGGCGGCAGATCCTTCTGTACGAAACCAAGAACTACATGCCGAGCTCCACTGCACAAAGGACGGGAGTCTGCTTGATGTTGAAGCCATCTCACATGACCTTCCCTTCAGAGGAAAGAACGCAGTGCTGGTTGCCGCCAGCGACGTAACGGAGCGAACGCGGGCCAAGAAGTTGATTGAAGAACGGGAAAAGATGTACCGGGCTCTCTTTGAGGATTCTCCAGACGCATATTGGCTGATGGATGAAAAAGGACATCTGGACTGCAATGCAGCCGCGCTCAAGATGTTTGGCTACTCAAAAAAGACTGACGTCACCAATCCGGCAGATATATCGCCTCCGCTTCAACCCGACGGAACGCCATCCAGTATCGCCGTGGGAAAAAAGATTATGGCGGCAATTCAGAATGGGGCAGAGCGTTTCGAATGGTTGCATCAGCGCAAGAATGGCGAGGTCTTCTATGCCGATGTGTCGCTGGCCGAGCTGAAGTTGAATGACAGGCAATCGCTATTGGCCTGCGTGCGAGATATCAGCGAGCGCAAGAAGTCAGAAGCAGCACTGGAATTCAAAACTGCATTGCTGGAAGCGCAGTCGGAAACGACTATAGACGGCATTCTGGTTGTAGACGAGACCGGACGCATTGTTCTCTCTAATCGGCAATTCATAGCCCAATTCGGACTGCCTCTCGAAATGATCAACGCACTTGAGGATTATCCAGTTCTGCATCATGTCATGAATCTGGTGGTGGATGCGGACACCTTCATTCAGCGGGTCAAATACCTCTACAGACACCGGTATGAGAAGGGCATGGACGAGTTGCAGCTCAAAGACGGCAGGACTTTTGACAGATACTCGGCTCCGCTCATCGATTCGAAGGGTCTCTACAGGGGAAGAATCTGGTACTTTCGCGACATCACCGACCGCAAGGCAGCAGAAGCGCGCATTCAGCATCAGGCCTTTTATGACACTTTGACCGACCTTCCCAACCGGGCGCTTCTGAAAGATCGCCTCGCCATGGCGCTGGCCAACGGCCGCCGCGGCGGGAGAAAGGTTGCGGTCTTGTTCCTCGATCTCGATCACTTCAAGCTCATCAACGATTCGCTGGGGCACTCACTGGGCGATTTTCTGCTGAAGGACGTCGCTGAGCGGCTCAAGACATGTGTACGCGACCAGGACACGGTGGCCAGAGTGGGCGGCGACGAATTCGTCATTGCACTGTCGAGCCTGGAGGACATCACCGATGCGACTTTGACAGCCGCAAGAATTGTCGAAGCGCTTGGGAAGCGATTTGAAGTCGAGGGACATTCACTCAGTACCAGCTGCAGCGTAGGCATCAGCCTCTTTCCGGATCACGGCACTGACGGAGAGACGTTGATCAAGTATGCGGATCAGGCGATGTCGAAGGCAAAGTCGAATGGACGAAATGGGTTTCATCTCTATTCGGAAGATCTGAATCGGCGAGCCGTGGCACAACTGAATCTGGATAACGCATTGCATCGGGCTCTTGAAAGAAAAGAATTCTACGTCGTATACCAGCCACAAATGGAGATCGCCACCAGAAGAATCACCGGGTTTGAAGCCCTGATTCGCTGGAAGCACTCAAAGCTGGGCCTTGTTCCGCCGAATGAATTCATCCCCATCGCAGAGAGAAATGGCCTGATTCTGCCAATTGGCGAGTGGGTGCTGAGAAGCGTGTGCGCTCAAGCCGCAAAGTGGTACAAAGATGGACTTCTCGACGTTCCGGTTGCTGTCAACGTTTCGGCCGTGCAGTTCCGTCAGCAGGGTTTTTGCGAGCTAATCAAGGCAGTTCTCCTCGAAACCGGGCTCCCTCCCCAGTACCTTGAACTAGAACTTACGGAGAGCCTTCTCTTGTCGAATGCCGACGTGATGTTCTCTGTTCTGCAGCGAGTAAGAGAGCTGGGCGTAAAACTCTCCATCGACGATTTCGGAACTGGCTATTCCAGCCTGAGCTATCTGAAGCATTTCAGAGTTAACAAGCTCAAGATCGACCGATCCTTCATCCAAGATATCTCGACAAATTTCGATGA
Source organism: Occallatibacter sp. (assembly GCA_035550015.1). GTDB lineage: Bacteria > Acidobacteriota > Terriglobia > Terriglobales > Acidobacteriaceae > Telmatobacter. The sequence continues at coordinate 13,601 of DASZRJ010000049.1, forward strand.
CCGCGCCATTGCCACGGCGATCATCGGTATGGCAAAAAGTCTGAATTTGCTGGTGATTGCCGAAGGCGTTGAAGACGAGGTGCAGATCTCGATTTTGCGAGAACTTCAATGCGAACAGATCCAGGGCTATTACTTCAGCAAACCGCTCTCTGCGAGTGAAACATCCACCTTGCTGCGCCACAACCGGGCCCAGGGAGTATGGGATGGGCGCGGTCATTCCGTTATGGCCAATTCACAAAATCGCCCAACCGAAAGCTCTGTTGACGATGTTTGCGAGCTTGATTCCAGTCTTGAGACTCCTGAAGAGCGCTCCTGGGACCTCCCGCTCAAATCTCAATCGATTCAGTAAGTGTGGCGCTTCGCTTTCACAGATGGGAATATGCAATCAGTGAAAGCGCCCCGCTCCAGTTCGCAGGTCGGACTTGAATTCATTATGTAGTTCAAGACCACACCGGAATCGTCCCTTCTCCGAGATTGAAACGAAAACAATGAATGAATGAGACATGGACGGATATGGGATGCACCGCTCCGTTAAAAATGGACGGTGAGCTGGAGGCCGAAGAGGTTGGCCAGGTTCAGAAGCGGAGCAGGTAGCTGATTTTCATGTAGATGGTTTTGCCGTCGTTCATGAGAGAGGATCCGGTGGGCGGGAGGATGGGATAAGCAGTGTTGCAGCTGCCGTTGGACAAGCGGGTGCAGAGCCCGCGGTCGATGTTGGCGAAGTCGCCGATGTAACCGAAGTAGAGCGCGGTGCCGGGGTGCGGCATGTAAGTGAAGAGCGCGTCGGCGAAGAGCGATTTGGAGTTGGCCGCGCTGGTGAGGTCCTGATGCGGGAGGGTGGAGACGTATTGGCCTATGAGATTAAAGGACGCTGCCTTGGTGAGTTGATAGTTCCAGCGCGAGATGAGCTCGTGGTTGTCGTAGACGTTTTCGCCGGTATCGAGCGCAGTGAAGTGCGTGTAGGTGTAGCTGGTCTGGAGGTCGAGACCGCCAAGCGGCTTGAGGTCGAGGTTCATGCTGGGCGAGGCCATGTTGACCGGCGCGGGGCCCTGGTTGTCGGGCGGAGAGTAATTGACGACGGTGCCCTGGTTGTATCCACCGCTGAGAGCAAGGTAGGAAGTGGGCGCGGAGGAAAAGTGCACTCCGGCGGAGTGGCTGTGCCACTCGACATTGGCAGGCAGGACGGAATAGTCGATGGGGCGCAGGCGGTCCTGGCCCAACTCAAACCAGGCGGCGAGGTTGGTGTTGTGGTTGAAGCTGACGTTGTAAGACGGGTTGAGGTAGTAGTCGAGCGGCAGGCCGGAGTGATCCCAGATGCGCTCCATATATAGGTTGGGCCCGTGCGAGAGGATGGGGCCGCCAGAGGGGCGGAAGGTATACGACACGCGGCCGTTGGGCTGGCGAATGTCGGGGCGCTGGAAGTAGCCGGTATCGGTAACGAAGCCGGCGGAGGTGTCGCTATAGGCCGACCACCAGCTCCAGTGCAGATCGCTGTAACTGACGGACTGCCGCCAGGCCTGACCGCTGCAACTGAGCGCGGAGTTGGCGCAGGCCTGTTCTCCGGCAGCGCCGTCAGTGGAATTGACGGTTTGCGAGGTGAGGCCCTGTCCGGTGATTGTCCACCGGTGGCGGAAGCGGGCGCGGTAGTCAATGCCACCGGCACGATTGAAGGCATTGCGATACTCGCGGTCGGCAAAGATGATGCCTGCGTTGGAGAGAGGACCGAGATCGCGATTAAGACGGCCGACCCAGAAGTGCGCACGCGAGCCGTAGGCGGGATTGTCCTTGAGGACGGATTCACCGGGGCCACGATCGTCGACACCGAGAATGCCGAGCGCCCAGGGACCGAGTTTGCCGGTGAGGCGCGCGCCATACTGCGGCATGACGATGTTGTCGGTGTAATAGAGGTTGATGGGGGTCATGAAGTAGCTGCTGTTCTCAATGAAGAACGGGCGCACTTCAGGGAAGAAAGGCGGAAAGCGCTGGTTGGGCGCGGCGGGGTTGTCGATGCCAACCTGGCTGAAGTCGGGGTTGATCGTGGTATCGAGCACGAGGCTGTTGTGGAGGATGAATTTTGCGTCGAGCCCGGTGTACCCCTGCAGGTGCTTGTGCTCAAAGTAGGGATTGACGGGATCGATGACATTGAGCTGGCGCAGATTGCGCGCAAGCACGTAAGGCTCGAGCTGAATATTCTCCTCGCGGTCCACATCGCTGAAGCCTTCGATTTCCATGTCCTGCGAGAGACGGCCTGCGATGTTGTGGCTGATGCGCGGCCAGTAATCGCTCTCACTGGTGTGCGACACGTTGCGCTGGAGAATGATGCCCCAGGTGCGCATCCGGCCGGGATCGGTTTTGGCGAAGTAGAGGCTGGCAAAGGGAATGCGCATGAGCACCACATAGCCGGTGCGCGTGCGCTTGCCCCAGGTGTCCCAGACTGTGTTGAAGGAGAAGTCGTAGCCGCTTTGCTCGCTGTACATGGCGTCGGCCTGGATGCCGAGCGGATTGCTGGCGAAGACGAAGGCGCGGCGCTCGTCGTGAAACGTGTCAAGCATGACCTGCACGGTGTCATCGTCGGAAAGGCCGTCGCGCGCGAGCATGTGTCCGCGAACCAGGCCTGGCTGGTGATCATTGCAGACGAAAGCGATAAAGAAGTATTTCCGCGTATAGCCAAGGAAGGCGGTGGTTGGCTCGTCGGGGGCGCTGCCGTCGTCGGGATAGCGCTGCACAAAGGTGTTGACACGCAGCATTTGGCGCGCGCCATCGCTGAGCGATCTGCCAAGGAAGTCCGCAAGTTTGGGGGCAATGTCCAGTCTGGGAATGAGGACGCGGCCGGCGTGGAGAGCGATTCCGCCGGCAGGCGCTTCGGGATCGATCACAGCAGACGCGGCAGGCAGCGGAGCATCCGGGAACTCCGATCCGTCAGAGGCCCACGCCTGAAAATGTATACACAGGGCGACCAGGACCAAAGGCAACGCAAACTTTCGAGACAACCGAAAAAACATGAGTATGAAAACGGACCTTCTTGATTTCAAGCCGTACTTTTCGAGGCATGCGACGCCAACAGAAGGACTGAGAAGACGACCTCATCTTCCAGCATACTCGGATTGGATGCGGGGCGATTGGGATGAGGTGGCTGGAACGTTACGGCCGGGAGCAAGAGAGGAACCCCAGATAACGGACTCAAAACGTGGTTGTAAGGCGAATCATGCCGCTGCGCGGCGGTCCAATTGCGTTGCCGGAAAATAATCCACCGAAATCGATGACATCCAGGACATCGTTGAGATTCTGACCGTCGGCCTGGACACGGACGGCGACCTTCTCTGAGCGATAAAGATCGGCGCCAGCCGAGGCGTTGAGCTGAAAAGCCGGATCGATGCGGCCACGGTCAAAATTCACACGGTCAATGATGGCCGGTCCGTATTGCGCGAGGGCCTGCTCCCTGTCGCCTGCGAACTCAAAAGGCAGACCACTGTCATACTGCGCGCCGGCTGCCATCCAAAAGCGGGGATGAACCTGATAGCGCACACGTCCGCGCACGGTATTGCGCTGATCCTGCGAGACCGGGAAGTGACCGGTGAGTACGGCGGCCGCATCCTCGGCATCGTCGCCCAGGAAGAGGCCCCCGGTGACGGGGTTCCAAACATTGCCAACTTCATAGGAGTAACTGCCGAAACCGGAGATGTGCTTCCACTCAGGAACTTCGATTTTGCCTTCAAGACCATAGACGATCGCCTTGCTGAAAGCGATGGGGAAGCTAATCGATGTGCTGTCGATCTGGTCGTCATCGGCGAAGTTGTCGACAACGCGGCGAAACCAGTTGGCATCAAGCTTGAGGTGCTGCGCAACAACGGTGCTGGCACCGGCTTCGAAGTAGTCCCCTTGAGAAGGCTTTACGGGGAGGCGCAAAAAGCTGGCGGGGTCAATGGATTCAATTTGTGTGGAGCTGGAAAGGAGGATGTTTTCCGAAGATGGCGTCTGGAAGACACGGTCGTATGAAAAATGCAGCACGGTGTTGACCGACTGAAAGTAGCGGGAGATGGAAAAGCGGGGCTGAAGCGCCCAGTCATTGAGGATGAGCTGGTAATGGTCATAACGGAGTCCCGCAGAGATGGTCCAGTTGTTAAGCCGGATGAGGTCCTGCAGGAAGGCGGCCTGCTCCAGGTCCGGACGCTGGTCCACGAAGGAGAAGGGGGGATGCTCATTGGAGTCAGGCGCAGCGGCGCAAAGGCCAGTATCAGTACCAGCTTGCATGGGTTGCAAGGCACCGGAGAAATGAGGAATGCGCGATGTACGGTGCAGCGACAGTGAAACATCATCGCCATCGTCATCCTGTCCGGAGGTGATGGCGTAGCAGGTGTTTTCGTGGAGAAAGGCGTTGTCACTCTCGACACCGGCCTTCCATTCCTGCCGGCCGCGACTGTAGGTATAGACCGCCTTGAAGTAGCCGTTGCGGAAGGAATTGCGCTGACCAACGTAGACAGGGACGGACTCAGGGTTGGAGTAGAAGTCGTTGGCATTGTCACGAACCATGCCGGAAAGCTGGGCCATGGCATTGGCGGAGAAGACATGCTGGTACGAGACGATGCCCATGGTTTCCATGTTGTCTGCATTCTGACGCTGACCGGCAGCCTGCTGGACGAGTTCGTTGGGGATGTCATAGCGCGAGAGTTCATGGCGAACGCTGAGGCTTAGCTTGTCATTGGGCGTGAAGGCGCGGCGGTAACCGGCGGCAAAACTGCCCAGCGTGCCGTTGTTGGTGTAATTCTGCGGCACGACGGGGTTGAGATAGTGGCCGGTGCGGCTGCCGTTGGCGCTAAAGGAGTACGTGTTCCTTCCCTGACCGTACTGGGCCCCCGCGAATCCTCCAACGGAATCAAAGCTGCCACCATAAAAGGAAGTCTGACCATGCCAGCCAGGCTCAGTGTCCTGCTGCGTGTTGACCTCAATGACACCACCCATTTTGCGGCCGTATTCGGCAGGAATGCCAGCCGTGTAAACGCTCATGGACTGTACGCCGCCGGCCTCGATTTCAGGACCAAAGCCAGGCGAGCGATTGTCAGTCAACGGGATGCCATCGACCACAAACTGGGTCTGATATTCGGAACCGCGCGGGTGAAGGACGGCATTGCCTTCGTAAAGCCAGCCCGGCTGCGTGATGATGAGTTCCTGGATGGAGCGGCCCGGAACGGTGGCGACGCGATCCTGAATGCCGACCGCGCCAATTTGATTGACGGAGCCAGGCTGGTCACGATTGAGCAGCGTGCCGGTGACGGAGACAGTTTGCTGGGTTGGGCGGATGGACAGGACGATGTTCCGCTCCAATGGGATGGAGGAACGAACCTCAACTGTGCGCACTACCGGAGAGAAACCACTGCGCTCGACCTCAACATGATAGAGGCCATACGGCAGATGCTGGAGGTCGAGGCGACCGAGTGTGTCCGTCACGAGATTTCTGGAGTATTGATTGGCCTGGCTGACGATGCTTACGGAGGCAGCAAGGGCGGCGCCAGAGGGATCAGTGATGCGGAGCTGCAGTTCTCCCTGATTGGCTTGCCCGAAAACAGAGAGAGGGGCAAGAGATGCAAGGAACAGAACGAGCGCGCAGCGTTTCACCAATGTGGCGGCAGAGATGTTGGACTTGCTCATGGTCGATGGGGATCCGGCGATGAAGCAATTACTTTCATCCTGAGTATTGCAAATGATGATCGGCCGTCGAGGCCATTTCGATCAAGCAAAGAACAGAACCAGTATGAACAGGTTCCCGAGGAATTGCATCGGCGATGCGGAAGCACAGTTTTCCTAAGCTTCTGTCCGCGATTCCGCAAAACGGCTTTCGCCAGACTCCTTCAAAATACGACAAACGGATGCATGTTGCATTGAAGCGCGCTATACTTGGCGCCTTCGCGCGTTCCTGCGCTTTCCCCCCATTGAAGACAAGCCCCCCAAAAAAACAGAAAAGGAGCAAGATTGGCATGAAATTCATGACGACATGGACTTTTCCCACGGGCAATATCCCCGAAGCCGCAGAGCGTTTCCTGGCGGGTGTGGCAACGCCTGAAGCAGGCGTGAAGCTGCTGGGCCGCTGGCATAACGTGGACTGCAGCGGAGGCTTTGCGCTGTATGAAACCAACGATCCCGTAGCTCTGTACAAAGGCGCGGCCAAATGGGCCGATCTTTTGGAGCTGACCAATGTGGCGGTACTTGAAGACAGCGAGGTCGGGCCTGTGCTGGCGGAGCAGTTCAAAAAGTAGAACAGCACGATGCAGAGGCCGTGGTCCATTGGACCTCGGCTTTTTGCTGCCCAGAGCACAAACCAGATCAGAGCCAAACCGCCGGCAAGGGACTCCGCGCCAGTCCCGCGAAAATCCACCCCAGAACAGCAATGTCCATCTCGCAACATTCTTCTTCAGGCGCGCATGAACCGCGGTCTATGCTGCACACATGAAAATCAAGCTCGTCGTTGCGTTTGCTCTTATTTCCTGCCTTGCTCATGCACAGGGAAGCTTATGGAATAGCCGGGATGCGTATCTGGGGCAGACACCTCCGTCGGATACTCCAAAGGAATTTGCACCTGGACAACTGGCAGACAAAGGAACCTTTGTGATGGGGCGGGTTGCCTTCTCGCGCGATGGGAAGGAGTTCTACTTCACGCAGAGCGATTCATGGACAAGCGGAGCACATGCGAAGCTCAAGATGATTCGCTATGTGGACGGCCGGTGGAACAAGCCTACCGTTATTGCGCAACAGTTCATGTCTCCCACGCTTTCAATGGATGAAAGCACTCTCTACATGCGAATGGGCGGCATGCGGAACGTATGGCGGGCGAAAAAAGATGGCACGACATGGGGTGCACCCGAACCATTCATTGTGGGAGCCTTTGGCGTGTACGATCTTATGCCCACGCTCAGTGGGACATTCTACGTTGGCAGCGATCCGGCGCCTGACGATGTAAAGCATGGAATCACGTATTCCTACAGCGTGATTCGGATGGTCGATGGCCGGCCTGCGGTGACAAGTCTTGGGCGTCCGCTGAACGAGCCTGGATTCAATGGCGACTTGTATATCGCTCCCGATGAGTCCTACATGATTGTGAGCGCGCGCGAAACGAAAGATTACGAATCAGAGCTTTGGATATCGTTCCGGAAGCCCGACGGTACCTGGACCCAGCCCGTGAGTCTCGGTCCGAAGATCAACAATGGCCTGGCGCATCGTTGGGGACAGTACGTAAGTCCCGATGGGAAATATCTGTTCTACTCGTGGGGAACGAGTGAAAAGGATTGCGGCGTATATTGGGTCCGGTTTGACAAACTCCTGAAGAAACTACGCGCCGAAGCATTTTAATTGCTGTACAACAGCTCTATGGAACGCAGAATAGTCCGGTATGTATATGCGGCATCTTTCTGGACGCTGATCGGGATAATTTTCGCGCTTCCGAGCTTTTCAAACGGCAGGGGCTTTCTTCATCCCCTGCTTACTTCGCTGGCGCAATGGTGGTCCTGGGGCATATTGGCGCCAGTGATTGTTGCCGTCGATGAGCATCTTCCCTTTACGAGCAAGCAGCTTGGCCGCCGCATTATTGCGCATGTTGCTCTGGGCGCAGCCTTCACGACGATATTCACCTATCTCATGACCCTATTGCGTGCTCTGATGGGCATTGGGCCCTGGGATGCCATGTTGAACGCTCATCTGCTTAGTGGCCGGGCGCGATGTTCCTTTGGAACTGGCTGGTCTATTTACTGATTGTGGGTGTTCAACAAGGTTTTCGCTACTACAGACAATACCTGTCTGGCGAAGTGCGGCTGGAGCGCCTGGAAAGGCAGTTCGCGGAAGCCCGGCTGAATGCTCTGCGGATGCAACTGGATCCGCACTTTCTCTTCAACACCCTGAACACAATCTCTTCGCAGGTTGAGCGCGATCCGAGATTGGCACGCGCGATGATCGAGCATCTCGGCGATCTGCTGCGCAATTCGCTTGAGTCCAAAGATAAGCAGGAGGTAACGCTGGCAGAGGAGTTGGCAGCGCTCAACCACTATCTGGCAATCCAGAAGATTCGCTTTGCGGATCAACTCAAGGTGGAGCTTTGCGTGGATGCCGATGTGAAATCTGCCTGCGTGCCATGTCTGCTGCTTCAGCCGCTCGTTGAAAATTCGATTCGGCATGGTATTTCATCCCGTTCGTCAGGCGGAACGGTGACGGTTTCTGCGCGCCGTGTCGAGAAACTGCTGGAGATTCGCGTCGCGGACGATGGAGCCGGACTCCCTGCGGGCTGGAATCAAGAAAAGTCTCTGGGAATAGGGCTTTCGGTTACACAGCAGCGGATTTTCGGACTGAGCGGAAGTGAGGATACTCGATTTCTGATAGGCAATCGTCCGAATGGAGGAACAGAAGTGGAGATCAGAATGCCGCTGAAACTGGCAGGAGAAAATGTCTGAGAAGATGAGAGTCCTGGTTGTCGACGATGAATTGCCTGCACGTCAGCGGATTGTGGATCTATTGCGTAAAGATCCTTGTGTCGAGCGTGTCCTGGAAGCAGAGAATGGCATTGCCGCCGTTGACACGATCGAAAGCGAGCGACCGGATGTGGTCTTTCTGGATGTTCAGATGCCTGAGCTGGATGGCCTCGGCGTGATCGATGCCATTGGTGCGGCGAACATGCCGCTTACAGTGTTTGTTACCGCATACGACCAACATGCCATCCGCGCTTTTGAAGCGAATGCACTCGACTATTTGCTGAAGCCATTCAGCGACGAGCGCTATGAAGCAACGATGACGCGCATCAAGTCGCGGTTGGGCACGGGAAACGCACATAACCTTGACCAGAACATCGCTGCTTTGATTCCGAGGACCAGCCGATTCGACCGGCTTGTTGTGAAATCCGCAGGCAGAACGCGTTTCATCCGAGCTACCGACATCGACTGGATCGAGGCATCCGGAGTCTACGTGACCTTACATGTGGCAGGAACCGAAGAGCTCTACCGCGCATCGCTTCAGGACCTGGCAGAGAAACTTGAGCCATTCGGTTTTGTGCGGGTCCACCGTTCGGCGCTTGTCAACCTCGACAGCATTCTGCATCTGGAGCCTATCTCGCACGGGGAGTTCGAGGTTGTGCTGAAACACGGCTCCCGATGCCGTATCAGCCGGGCATTTCGCGCCCGGCTGGAGGAACGGCTGGGGCAGGCGCTTTAGCCGTTAACCGTTTCATGCAGTGCGACGACTTCGACGTGGACTAGTGCCTTGGTGTGAAAGAAGAAGCCAACTGGCACAGTTTAGGAAGACTGTTGCCAGAAGAGGTCCGCACCCGCCTGAATCGACTCCCAGTAATTCTGCTGTTCTTCCGGCGTACTCGCCATTTGCCATAGCGTGTACATGAACACGCCATCTTCACCGTTTCCCAGCAGGACGCCGCTCCAGGCAGTAACCGACGAATAAGTTGGAGCCCAGTTGACAATAAAACTGATGGCATCACCTGACACATATCCCAAGAGACTTCCGGTGACGCTTCCGCTTCCTGAACTTACTGAACTGGTGTACGATCCGCTAAACGTCGTTCCATCGAAGCTTGTAATTGTCATTTCCGATGACAACTCGTTTTGCCAAACTCCAACCAAGGCCAATGAAGCAGTTTTTCCTAACGCTGAGAGCGGTTTGAGCTCTTTTCTATTAATTGGCATACCATCCCCTCCGATGAACAGCAGCGTAAGCTTATCTAAACTTAGAAACAGCCGCAAGAAAATTCCACGTAAATATAAAGCAAAGACGGCTTCAATAACTAACTCATTAAAGCCTGATTGCCGAGATAGTGTGGGTGGATTAGATAGTACTTTTAAGCACGAGTCCACGTTTAAAGTAATTCTCTATGAGACCCATAAAGCTATTCGATTTATACCGTTACACCTTTACATTTCGCGCTGGAGAATCTAATCACTACGTTTTCAAGGTCAGGAGCAACCGCCTGCAATGGCGCCGACGACGAGGAGGGGTTCTTTACCTTCTGCGACTTCCGGCGGGAGAGGTGTATCCGGCGAGAGAAGGGAAAAATCTTCCTGGCAGGCAAAGAAACGGAGGAAGGGACGGCGCTTGAGGGTGTCGTAGTCGCGAATGGTGCCGCGCAGCATGGGATAGCGCAGTTCGACTGCGTCGATGATAGTGCGAACAGAGATGGGCTCTTCTGCATCGACGGTGATTTCCGCACCGACCTGGGCGAGGTTGCGCAAGTGGAAAGGGAGAACGACGCGGATGGGGAGAGTGGGCATAAGTCAGTGGTCAGGCACCTGCGGTGCGGCAGCCGCTCGCTGATCGCTCGCAGGAGTTTATTGGTCTTTGGGTTGGGGATGGCCCCATGTCCCAATTACAAGGGCATGGGGCACCCGGAATTGTACTTGTACTTAGCTTAGTGTCTGGACTTCGACGGAGAGGATCGAAGGCAGGTTGCTGACGATGGGCTTCCAGGTGTCTCCGGCATCGGGCGAGACGTAGACCTGGCCACCGGTGGTGCCGAAGTAGACGCCGCAATCGTCGAGCTTGTCCACGGCCATCGCATCGCGCAGCACATTGACGTAGCAGTTCTCCTGCGGAAGGCCGTTGGTGAGCGCCTCCCACTCATTGCCGCCGGTGCGCGAGCGGAAGACCTGGAGCTTGCCGCCGATGGGGAAATGCTCAGAGTCGGACTTGATGGGCACGACATAAAGCGTTTCCGGCTCGTGCGCGTGCACATCAATGACAAAGCCGAAGTCGGTGGGCAGATTGCCGGAGACTTTGGTCCAGTTGTCTCCTGCATTGTCAGACCGCATGACGTGCCAGTGCTTCTGCATGAAGAGTGTGTCTGGCTTGCCAGGGTGCATGGCGATGTGGTGCACGCAGTGGCCGATTTCAGCGTTGGGATCGGGCACGTAATTGGAGACAAGTCCCTTGTTGATGGGCTTCCATGTCTTGCCGCCGTCGTCGGTACGGAATGCGCCGGAGGACGAGATGGCAACGACAATACGACCGGGGTCGCTGGGCGAGAGGATGACGGTGTGAAGGCAGAGGCCGCCCGCACCGGGTTGCCACTGCGGGCCGGTACCGTGGCCGCGAAGGCCACTGAGCTCATTCCAGCTCTGGCCGCCGTCTGTGGATTTGAAGAGGGCCGCGTCTTCGACGCCGGCATAGACGGTGTTGGCATCTGTGAGCGAAGGTTCAAGATGCCAGACACGCTTGAACTCCCAAGGGTGCGGAGTGCCGTCATACCAGGCATGCGTGGTGAGTGGAGCGCCGGATTGATCATAGACAAAACGGTTGGGCGCTTTGTTGGGGAAGGCGGGCATCTCCGGCTCGCCAGGCTTGAGGCCAGGCTGCTGCCAGGTTTTGCCGCCGTCGGTGGAGGCCTGGATGAGCTGACCGAACCAGCCGCTGGTCTGCGAAGCGTAGATGCGGTCGGGGTCCACGGTGGAGCCCTTCATGTGGTAGATTTCCCAGCCTGCGAAGAAGGGACCGCTGACCTCCCATTTATCGCGCTTGCCGTCTGCAGTGAGGATGAAGGCGCCTTTTTTGGTGCCAACGAGAACACGCACTTTGCTCATAAAAGGGGAATACTCCTTGGGGAAACTAGGCCGGTCTTCCGGTACCGCTCTGCGATTCTTCCTCAAGTGACTTGCTTTTTGCAAGTTATTTTTACGCGACAGCACCTGCGGTGCGGCAGACGCTCGCTTGTCGCTCGCAGGAGGATGGCGGCCAGGCTGAGACCGTGTACAGCCAGCGGAGCTTGCGTACCTGGAGGTCAGTGGACATTACATGCAGCGGACGCTCGCTCTTCGCTCGCAGAAGGTCAGTGGTTTCCCACCCATTCCGCATAAAACGCGGAATGGGTGGGGCATGGAGCGCTCGGGTGCACCGGGCTTTAGACTGGAAACTGGATATTTGTCATGGTGATTTCACTTTTTGGCAGCACGAAAGAACCCGAGAAGAATCAGGAACAGGAAGAAAAGCGCGGATTTTTCGGGCGCATGCGCGACGCGGTAACACGGACGCGAGATTCGCTATCGACGCGGCTGGGCGACCTGGTGGCGATGACACGGGTGGTGGACGAGTCGGCGCTGGAAGATCTGGAAGCGGTGCTCTTGACCAGCGATCTTGGGGTTCCGACCACGACGGCGATTCTGGATGCGCTGCGCGAGCGAGCGCGGCAGCAGGAAATTGAGGGCGGGGCGGAACTCCGTTCACTTCTCAAAGAACAGATTCGGGCCATTCTTGAAGCTCCACGCGTGGTTGTGACCGAGCCGGCGGCCCCGCCAAAGGTGACGTTCCTAGTGGGCGTAAACGGCGCGGGCAAGACGACGACAAGCGGCAAGCTGGCGGCCTGGTTGCAGGGACAGGGTAAGACGGTTCTCTTGTGCGCTGCGGATACGTTTCGCGCCGCGGCGATTGAGCAGCTGGAGGTGTGGGCGCAGCGCTCAGGTGTGGAGATGATAAAGACGCGGCAGGGCGGGGATCCCTCAGCCGTGCTGTATGACGCGGCAAATGCCGCAAAGGCACGCGGTGTGCAGGAAGTGATTGTGGATACGGCGGGTAGGCTGCACACGAAGAGCGGGCTGATGGACGAGTTGGACAAGATGCGGCGCACGGCGGCGAAGCTGGTACCGGGGGCTCCGCATGAAGTACTGCTGCTGATGGATGCGACAACGGGGCAGAACGGACTGCAGCAGGCGCGGCAGTTTGCGGAGTCGGCCGGCGTGACGGGAATAGTGCTGACGAAGCTGGATGGAACGGCGAAGGGCGGCATTGCAGTGGCGATTGCGCGCGAGTTGAACCTGCCGGTGCGGTATGTGGGTGTGGGCGAAAAGATGACAGACCTGCTGGAGTTTTCACCGGGAGATTTTGTGGAGGCTCTGCTGGGGTAGGAAGGTGAACGTGATGGCTTTGCCGCAAAGCAATAAGCAGTTACCGAGAAATATCTTAGTGATTAACTTTGCCGTTCTTATTGGGCTGGGTTATCAATATTTTCGTGGGGCACCGATGGTGGCTCTGGTGGTTTCAGCGGTGATTTTGCTGGCACTGGTGAATTTGATTTTTCTTTTCCGCATACGCAAAGCAAAGCGTGAACTTTAGAAAATTGCAGATCCGCCGTTTGTGCGGAATCAGGCAATCCGGATCGCTATTCGACTGAAAGCGGACTGGCAGCCGCATGCAGTTAGACTTGACAGTTCCCTTCTTTCACGATGAGCACGCAAAACGAAATCGACAACCGATGGATGCAGCGGGCGCTGGAGCTGGCGTGGCGCGGTGTTGGGCTTGCTTCGCCGAATCCGACGGTGGGGTGCGTGCTTGTGGACCGCGACGGCAACGCGCTTGGCGAGGGATGGCACGAGTATGACCGGCTGGACCACGCCGAGGTGGTTGCGATCAAAGAAGCAAAAAAGCATGCCCCGGAACGGCTGAAGGGTGCTACGGCGTATGTGACGCTGGAGCCGTGCAATCACACGGGACGAACGGGGCCGTGCTCGCAGGCGCTGATTGAAGCGGGTGTGGGCCGCGTGGTGGCGGCTACGCGCGATCTGCATGCGGAAGCGAGCGGAGGACTCGACGCGCTGCGCGCAGCGGGGATCGAAACGGCAGTGGGGGTGTGTGAAGGTGAAGCCCGGCGGCTGAACGAAGGGTTCGCAAAGTGGATTCGCACGAAGCGGCCGTTTGTGCGGATGAAGGTGGCGATGACGCTGGATGGGAGGATTGCGATTCCGGCTGCTGTGCGTGCTCCAGGGACTCCGTATTGGATTACGAGCGAGGCATCGCGGGCAGAAGTGCAGAAGATGCGCCATGAGGCGGATGCAATTCTTACAGGAATTGACACCGTGCTGGCTGACGATCCGCTGCTGACCGACCGCAGCGGACTGCCAAGGCGGAGTAAGCTGCTGCGCGTGGTGCTGGACTCGACGCTACGGATGCCACTTGACGCAAAACTCGTGCAGCGCGCGGAGTGCGATGTGGTGATATTTACGGTTTCGCGCGATGGAACAAGGGCGGAAGCTCTGCGCCAGCGCGGAGTACGGGTGGCAGTACTGGAGCCGGAGGCGGGCCATGTACCGCTGGGCCAGGTAATGGATCTGCTTGGCGCGGAAGAGATTCTCTCGCTACTGACCGAGACAGGAACGAGATTGAATACGGCGCTCCTGAGCGGAGGGTTTGTGGACCGGCTGCAAATCTTCATGGCTCCGCAATTGCTTGGCGCGGATGGAGTACCTGCATTTGGCGAATTGCAGAACGATATGCGGCTGCAGAATGCTGAAGTTACACAGTCAGACACCGACGTGAGCATCAGCTCATTGCTACGCGATCCGTGGAACTAAATCCCTCTGGTAACGAGCCGTTCAGGCAGCATTCTGCGGAACGATCACCTTTGGCTGGTGAGCAGGCGCAATTTGCAGCCGAAAAGCATTGTTCCCGGCCGGGACAAGGTCGAGCGCGATGGATTGCCGATTGGCCGTTCCATTGGGATGCTTGGCCTCAAGCCATGCACTCAGACGAGCATCGGTAATATCCGCCTCACCATCCCAGAAATCCGGCCTGAGCGCGCATTGAATCTGCAAATGGTCAAGGAACAGATCAATGGCGGGAGTACCTTTTGGAAAATAGCGGCGTGCGTTGGTTGCCCCAATGCGGAGCCCTGTAAAAGTACGGCCTTTGCTTTGCGTTCGAACCACCATGGGCACCTTCTTACGGGAAAGACTCTTGCGAGTTTAGGGTGCTGGGGCGAATGACGGAGAAGCATACGTGCGGGCGGCGGAAGATACCGTCCATCATTGGGAATCAATGGAAAACCGACCCCCAATTTGGCACGATGATGCGCTCGTTTTTCTCCCCTGTCAAGCGACACGCCTGCCATTCATGCAGGTATTCGCATTGCGAACAAGAATGCAAAGATAGGACTACAGTGACCCTTCTTTAAGGCGGGGTAACTGCAACTGCTTGTTACTGGGTTAGATGTAGTGTAGAGCGGAAAGGTATCGCTGCCTATCCAAAAACACGAAAGTTGACAGAAATTTCTTACTCGGTGCCTGGTCCGTCAATGTCAGGCGATGCAGAGCAATCATCTCGTAGTAACGCAGCTCATATGGAGCGCAGCGCCGCGAGGAGCGCATTGGCGACAAAGCGCTGCGTGTCACTTGCGATTCGCGTAAAAAACGGAAGCGCCAGAGTGCGACTTGCCACGCGCTCGGTTACGGGAAGACGAAGACCGGCAGTTCCTCCACCGGCATGCCAAGCCGGCTGCTGGTGCAGCGGTGGAAAGTAGAGGCCGGTTGCAATTCCCTGCCCGGCTAGTTTGTTACGAACGCTCGTTCTGCCGTTGTCGATACGGGCAATCGATTCCGGAAGCTGCACTACATAGACAAACCAACTAAGCGTGCGGTCAGGCAAAACGAGCGGCGGAAGGACCAGGTCTTCGACGCCGGAGAGAAGTTGGTTGTACTGCGCGGCGGCGGCGGCGCGGAGGGGGAGTATTTCGCCGAGGCGGCGGAGTTGGACGCGGCCAAGGGAGCAGGCGAGTTCCGAGAGGCGGTAGTTGTAACCGGGTTCGGCGTGATCAAGCCAGCCGCCATCCGGCAGACGGCCCTGATTACGCAGAGAGCGAAGGCGTAGGGCGTGGTTTTCATCGTGGGCGAGCACCATGCCGCCTTCGCCAGTGGTCATCTGCTTGTTGGGATAGAAGCCGAAGACGGAGAGATGGCCAAAGCTGCCGGCACGGCCGGAGTTGGAGGGTGAGTTCCATTCCGCACCGATGGCCTCGCACGCATCCTCTATTAGAGAGAGGTTATGGCAGCGGGCAAGGTTGAGAAGTGCGTCCATTTCCGCAGGGATGCCAAAGGTATGGACAACGATCATTGCGCGGGTACGAGGAGTGATGCGCTCTTCGGCGCTGGCCGGGTCGATGTTGAGCGTAGCCGGGTCGATATCAGCGAGGACGGGCTTTGCGCCCACCTGCAGGACGGCATTGGCCACGGCAACAAAGGTGAAGGCGGGAAGGATGACTTCATCGCCGGAACCGATGCCGAGCGTGAGCAATGCAAGATGCAGACCAGCGGTACCGGAACTGACTGCAACGGCATGCGGCACGGAGTGATAGGCCGCAAACTCCTGCTCGAAGGCGGCAAGCTCCGGGCCAAGACTAAGTGTGGGTGTGCGCAGGACGGCAGTGACAGCGGCGATTTCGGCGTCGGTGATGTCAGGGGAAGATAACCCGATCTCCGGGGTAGACTCTTCGCGCTTCATGATGCCTGCTCCGGTACCGGAACCGGTTGCTTGATAAGGATGCCGTCAAGCGGTGTGGTGGCCAAAATGCGGGCGATGGTTTCAGCGGCTGTGCCGTTGCCGTATGGATTCGTCATACCGCGCAAGGAGGCACGGTACGCCGGATCGAGCGCCTGTGCGAGCACAGCAGCGATGGCCTGTGCATCGGCGGGCACATCGAGAATGTTGGCAGCACGTTCGCGGCCCTGCTGGCGCATGCCGACGTTGACCGCCGGAAGCGCAAAGGAAGCGGCTTCCATGATACCGCTGGAAGAGTTGCCTATCATCGCGTCGACCTGAGCAAGCAGGCTCCAGTAAGTGACAGCGGACAGATTGACGAAGATATGCGTAGCAGGCCGGGATGCGGCGAGGGCGCGTGTGCGCTCAATGAGTGCGTGGCTGCCGGCGTCTGAATTTGGAAAGACAAACAGAAGTTGTCCCCGCCATGCTGCGAGGGCGCTGAAGAGCGCATCGGCTTCCGCATTGGTGTTGTGCAGGATGGTGACCGGGTGCCAGGCGGCGAGGAGTACAGGCGAGGCGAGGGTGGTCTGCAATTCGCGCTCGAGCGCCGCACGGTCAAGCAGCGTGGAGCGGCGCAAGTGATCGAGCGAGGGTGCTCCGGCGTGGTGGACGCGCCAGGGTTCTTCGCCCATGGCGATGACGCGGCGGCGAGCTGTTTCCGTCGACGTGAAATGAATGTGAGCGAGCTTGGTGAGAGCGTTACGAATCTGGTCGTCTATGGCTCCCTGGCTGATTTCACCGCCCTCGATGTGCGCAACAGGGATTCGCATGGCGACAGCGACGGCGGCGGGAGCCAGCATCTCATAGCGGTCTGCGATGAGGAGGAGCACGTCCGGCCGCCAGGTGGCAAGAGCGTCGGCAAGCGAGACGATGGCGACCCCGATGGTTTTGGCCATGCCCGTGTCAGTGTCCGAGCTGAGCAGGCACTCGATGCGGGCCTTGACGGGAAAGCCATCGCGCTCGATTTCGGCGAGAGTGTTGCCATAGAGCGGCGAGAGATGCGGGCCAAGAACGAAAACGCCCAAGTCTACATCTTCGCGCGCGGCAAGTTCACGCAAAGGCCAGTAGAGATGGCTGTAATCGGCACGTGAGGTTGTGACAACGCCCATGCGGCGCTTGCCTGCTGTGGGCCCACTCATGGGGCAACCCGCGCAGCAAGTTGCGAAGCAAGGACGGCGGCACTGGGCACGTAATTAGGAATAGCTTCGTGGATGATATCGAGAGCCGCGGTGAGATTGCGTGCAGTGCAGGCCACGCGCAGGGTATGGAAAATGTGTTCGAGCAGAGATGCAGGAGGGAGCGGTGTTGCGATGCGAACGAGATCGGCATTGTGCGCGGCCCCGGCGCCTTCCTCAGCAGACCAGAGCGACTCAGCCAGTTTTTCTCCGGCGCGCAATGAGGAGAACGCAATGTTGAGATTGCGGCCGGGTGCGAGCGACCCGGCAATAAACCGTGCGAGATCGGCGATGCGGTAGGAGGTTTGGAGACGCGGAACGAAGAGGCCGGACGCAGGCTCTGCAGCAACGGCAAGCAGGAGATTGACGGCGTCATCGACCGTGAGAAAGTAGCGTTCGGCGGCGGGATTTGTAACCGTAAGAGGCCCACCCTGATGGACCTGGCGAATGAAGACTTCAGTGACGCTGTCACGCGAACCGAGAACATTGCCAAAGCGGACCGCGCGACCGCCGGAGCCAAGAACGGCGAGTTCAGCGAGACGTTTGCTCACGCCGAGCATGGAGGACGGCGCGGCGGCTTTGTCCGTAGAAAGAAGCACGAGCCCGGCGCGGTGAAGAGCGCACTTGCGCGCGAGCAGTTCAGTGACAAGCGCATTGTTTTCGAGCGCGGCAAAGGGTTGCGACTCAAGAAGCGGAACCTGCTTGTACGCGGCGGTGTGAAAGACGAGTTGAGGAGCGTGATGCTCGAAGATGTGGTCGATAAGCGCAGGATCGCCCGCACTACCGAGGATGAAGTCTACATTTGCCGAATAAGCCTGAGAGCGCAGAGATTTTTCGAGCGTAGCGAGATGCGACTCCGAGGATTGGAGCAGAATCAGCGATGCCTTGCTTACCTGGGCCAACCGCAATGCGAGTGCGGAGCCAATGGAACCGCCAGCGCCCGTAATGAGAATGGATTGGCGGGAGAATGCGCGCAGTCCTTCCGGGGAAGGCGGCGCGAGAGGATGCCGGGCCAGAAAGGCGTGCCAGTTGAGTCTTTCATCAGGCGCCATCACGCCTGAAGTATAAATTGCGGAGCGTGGTCAGGGCGCGGAAGGCTCTCCCGTGCAATTGGTCCCGACGGTAACCCTTTTCATGATTGGCAAGTCAAGTGATGTAAGGGGTGGGCTGGCGCAGGCTGGCTCCCGTACACTTGGTTTCGATGAGAAATTTGTCCATTTGCTCCCGCAGGCGCAGCTCTTTTGTTGTCGATGTGTGCTCGATCCTTTTGCTTGGCGTGCTTACTGTGTTCTCCGCGCAGGCGGCCTCCACGCCGCATTTCAGCGCGGACGCAATTCGCCTGAACAACCGCGGAGTCGCTCTGATGGGCCAGCAGTTTACGGATAAGGCCGCAACGGCCTTTACCGAAGCATTTGAGAAAGACCCGCACATGGCACAGGCGGCCATCAACAAGGGCATTGCGCTGATGTATCTGCAGAAGCTGGCGGAGGCCCAAGCCGCGTTTCAGGACGCACTGAAACTCGACCCGCAGAGTGCGCAGGCGTGGTACAACCTTGGACTGGCCCAGCACGCGGACAATGAGACTGAAGCAGCCCTTGCCAGTTTTCAGAACGCGGTGAAATACGACCCGCACGATGCGGACTCGTATTACTTTGCAGGCGTGTGCTACAGCGAGCTGAACAACTACACACAATCCATCGCCATGTTCGAGAAGGTGCTTGCAATTCAGCCACTACATGCGTCGGCTGAGTTTGCGATTGCGCGCGCGCTGCTGCGCAATGGCGACAGGCCCGGAGCGCGCGAACACTTCAACACATTCCGCCACCTGACCACTACGAAAATTTCCTCGGCGATTGGGCTGGCATACGGCGAGCAGGGACATTACTCGACTGTGCTTCCGGTGGAGGAGCCGCAGGAACACCAGACGGCCATGATTCCTGTGAAGCTTGAGCCGCAAGAGATTGCCGGAGGTGTGGCGCTGCACGGCGCAACAGGCGGGGCCTGCATGATCGACGCCACTGGTTCGGGCCAGATGGACCTGGTGCTCATGGCCAATAGCGAGAAGGCGATCCGTGTGTATCACCGCGAAAAGGATGGGAAGTTTGCGGAACTGAATGAGAAGGAACTTGGGCTACAGGCATCGGGCGATGCAGTGGCATGCGCAGTGGGCGACTTCGATGCGGATGGGCTGAACGATCTGGCAGTTGCGTTCAGCGACAAGGTGATGTTCTTCAAAAATCTTGGCAAAGGCAAGTTTGAAGACGTGACGGCAAGTGTGGGGCTATCCGCCAAGAACAAGCCGACAGGAATTACGTTCATCGATTTCGATCATGACGGCGATCTGGATTTGTTTCTGACTGGCGCGCCGCTCAAGGCAGGAGGCGAAGCCAATGTGCTTTGGCGCAACAACGGCGATAAGACGTTTACCGAGTGGACGGCGGAGAGCGGGCTGGGCGGAACAACAAAGACGAATACGGCGATCCTGACGGACTTCAATAACGATCGCGCGGTGGATATTGCGGTAACGGGCGAGAGCGGTGCACCAGAGATCTATGTGAATCCGCGCGAAGGGAAATATCCGACGCAATCGCTAACCAACGAGAAATTGCCGGCGTCCGTTGGCATTGCCGTTCTTGACTACAACAAAGACGGCTGGATGGATATCGCAGTCACGCACGATGGCGCTCCTGGACTGACTCTCTGGAGGAACGTGGAGGCACCGAATCGCGTGGGCCGCAGCTTTGAGCGCGTGGAGTTGCCCATTAAGGGAGTGAAGAGCGCATGGGGCGTAACGCCCGTCGATATCGATAACGACGGATGGATCGATTTGGCAGCAATTGTGGAGACGGCCGCAGGTCCACACGTGGTGGTGCTGCGCAATAAAGGAGATGGGACTTTCGAAGATGTGTCTGCGCGGTTAGGTCTCGACAAGTTGAAGCTGAAGGGGCCGCGCGGACTGATTGCTGCGGATGTGGATGGGGACGGAGCGGCCGACCTGATTGTGACGCAGAAAGATGCGGCACCGGTGCTGCTGCGTAATGTTGGTGCGAACAAGAATCATTCCGTGCTGCTGAACCTGATTGGCTATGCGGATAACAAGACGGCGATTGGCAGCAAAGTGGAAATTTATGCAGAGGGCCAATGGCAAAAGTGGGAGCTGCCCGGTGCGTCAGGATATGCAACACAAGGACCGACGCAGTTGCTGGTTGGTTTGGGCAAGGCCGATCACATTCAACTGCTGCGCATTTTGTGGCCCACGGGCGTGCTGCAGGATGAGATCGATCTTCCTCATACGCCAGTGATTTCCATGAAGGAAGCAGACCGGCGCGGAAGCAGTTGCCCGGTGCTGTTTGTGTGGGATGGACACAAGTACCGGCTGGTAACGGACGTGATTGGCGCGGGTGTGCTGGGGCATTGGTTTACTCCGACACGCCGCAATACGCCAAATCCGAGCGAGTGGATCAAGGTGGACGGCGATGCCATTGCACCCGTAAATGGGAAGATGAGCATCCGCTTTATTGAGCCGATGGAGGAAGTGAATTACATCGACAGGCTACGCCTGGTTGCGGTTGATCACCCGGACAATGTGGAAGTGAATCCGGATGAGCGGTTCCTGGACGATCCTCCGTTTGCGAGCGGCCGCGTGATTGCTTCCTCCCAGATGCGGTTACCGCTTGGCGCATGGGATGGAGAAGGGCACGATGTATTGAATGCATTGAGCCGGGCCGACCATACGTTTGCCAGCGGCTTTACACCCACGCCCTACGACGGCTTTGCCAATACACATACACTGACACTGGACCTGGGCCAAGTAGATATATCGAAGCCGCTGCATCTGCTGATGACCGGTTACGTGAACTACTTCAGCGCGACTTCGCTTTACGCGGCCTGGCAGGCGGGCATCAAGCCCATCTCGCCGTATGTGGAGGCACAGTTGCCCGACGGAAGCTGGAAGCGGATTCCTGGCGAAGCGGGCTTCCCTGCCGGGCTGGAGCGCACAATTGTGGTGAACCTGACGGGCAAGTTGCCGCAGGGTACGCGAAAGATACGGCTGGTTTCGAATCTGGAAATCTACTGGGATCAGGTGCTGATCGACAATGAGCCCGCGGGCGCGTTCCGCACGAGTGAACTGCCGATCTCGCATGCGACTGAACATTTCCGCGGTTACCCGCTACAGATTGAAGGCAAGAGTCCGGGTGACCTGAACTACGACTATGATCGCGTGAGCCTGACCGGGCCGTTCCAACGTCAGCGCGGCAACTACACGCGCTTTGGCGATGTGA
Organism: Occallatibacter sp.; assembly: GCA_035550015.1. GTDB lineage: Bacteria > Acidobacteriota > Terriglobia > Terriglobales > Acidobacteriaceae > Telmatobacter. The sequence goes on from DASZRJ010000049.1 coordinate 35,337, forward strand.
CACAGCTGGTAAATGGTACGGACGACCGCTTTGCAATTTTCGGCAGTGGCGAAGAGATTGCGGCAGAATTCGACACGAGCACTCTGCCACCGCTGCCGCCGCACTGGAAGCGCGACTACTTCTTCTACGCAAACGGATACGTAAAGGACATGGACTGGTGGGATGCCTCACCGTATACGGTGGCGCAGATGCCATTCCATAAGATGAGCCAGTACCCATATCCGAAGACAGAGAAATATCCAGATGACGCGGACGCATTGAACTACGAGCTGAACTTCAATACGCGGTTCGACTCGGGGAATCCGGTGCGGTCGTATCGCTTCGACTACCAGTCGCTGCCTTCAACACCGGAACAGGATCAATCGATTACTCCGGGAGCGGCAGCAAAGCCTGCAAACGATATCCAGCCATGAGCAAACTGGTACTCCAGCCGGCGGTTGCGCAGCTCGCGTTGCTGCGTGATCGCCGGATCTCAGTCAGCGAACTTGCGGAAGAGCATCTTGCTCAGATTGCGCGGCTCAATCCATTGCTGAATGCGTTCGCAGATTTCGATGCAGAGCGCATACGCGTGCAGGCGCGGCAGATGGATGCGCATACGGGCGAGCGCGGGCCGCTGTTTGGCTTGCCGGTGACGGTGAAGTCGTCGATTGCAACGGCAGGATATCGCTGCGAGATTGGGAGCACGCTGCTGAAGGGCGATGTGCCAGCGAGCGATGCCGTTGTGGTGGCGCGGCTGCGGGCAGCAGGTGCGCTGATTCTTGGAACAACGAATTGCCCTGAGTTCCTGATGGCGTATGAGACCGCGAATCTACTGCACGGCCGCTCCAACAATCCGTGGGATCTGGAGCGGACACCAGGCGGATCGAGTGGGGGCGAATCTGCAGCGATTGCCGCAGGCATGTCCGCCGCGGGGTTTGGTTCAGACTCGGGTGGCAGTGTGCGCGTGCCCGCGCACTTTACGGGGATCTGCTCCTTGAAACCGACACCTGGGCGCTTTCCCGGCGCGGGCCATTTGCCGCCGTGTGTGGGACCATTCAGCGTGCTCGGCGCGATTGGGCCAATGGCTCGCACACTGCGTGACGTGGAACTGATGTTCATGACACTGAGCGGGCAGGATACAACCGATCCATCGAGCCCGCCGATTCACTATCGAACCCGGAATCTGGATGAATTGCGGGCAATACCTATTGGCTATTTCGAAGATGATGCGCTGGCGCCTGTTACAACGGAAACACGGGCCGCTGTGCAGGCCGCGGCGAAGGTTTTGCGTGAGGCAGGTTTTCGCGTAGAGGCCTTCCGCCCCAAATCGCTTGAAGCAATGCGACAGCTGTGGTGGAAGCTTTTTGTGCAATGCGGCGAGATGTTTTACCGGCCGGTTTATAGCGGACGCGAGGACGAGCTTAGTCCCATCTTTGCGGAATTTCTCTCCATTGCACGATCGAGATCTGAATTGACGCCAACGGAATTGTTGCATGCATGGGCAGAGCTCGACATACTGCGCGCGAAGATGCTGGAAGAAATGCGCCACTTCCCTGTTCTTCTATGTCCAGCCGCCAGCGTGCCGGCATGGAAGCACGGCGAACGAACATGGACGATTGATGGTCAAGAGGTCACATACCTTGATGCTGTCCGGCATACGCAGTGGTTCAATGTGCTGGGCGCGCCCGCAGCGGTGGTTCCCGTCGCTCAATCACCGGAAGGCCTGCCAATTGGCGTACAGATTGCGGCCCGGCCATACGAAGATGAGGTAGCGCTGGACATTGCAGCAATCGTTGAATCGGCGTTTGGTTATCGCGTACCACCGATGGCGCTCGACGCATGAATATCCAAATTATCTGCGGTGCAAAGCCGAACGCATCCGATGCTGTGCTGTTGAATCCAAAGTTTCCTTCAGGCATTGGAACTGCATTCAGTTGTTTTCCTCAGCCAAGATCACGGTACACTGCGCATAGTGGAACAGCAGACCGCATGTCTACTATCTCCAGCACAAGGATAAGCGATGATTGAGATTATGAGCGCATTGGCGAAAGCGGGCCATACGCCCATTTCAAAACGTCCCATCACCGACCTAAAGGTGCTCAACGAAGCCTACGATTACGCGAAGCCGAGCCAGTTTTCACGCGGAACCCGTATCGACTTCAACGGTGTTGCACTCCTGCTTATTTCGGGCACGGCGTCCATCGATGAAAATGGGACCTCTATTCATATAGGAGATTTCAGGGCTCAATTGCGCCGCGTGTTTCATAACATTTCGGGGCTTCTGAAAAGCGAAGGGTGCACCTGGCACGACATTGTGCGCACGAATTGCTACCTGCGCGAGATGGAGCGGGATTACGACGCGTTTAACGAGGTGCGCTCAGAATTCTTTCGGACACAGGGCATCACCATTCCACCGGCTTCCACGGCTATACAAACTGTGCTCTGCAGACCCGAGCTGCTGATTGAGATCGATGCGATTGCGATGTTCCAGACAGAAAGCGCCGCCACTACAACCGCATAGCCTTTGTACGCTACAAACCACGCAGCGCGGTGAATTGCCTGCAACAGAAAAGAAGAAGGGCAGCCGATGAGGCTGCCCTTGTCCAATGCGAGGTTTGAGGCTATTAGTAGCTGAACTGCGCGTTGATCAGGATGGCATTGGTTCCGTCAGGTACGACGTTGGGAATGCCACTGGGATATGTGGCAGCCAACGAGGAACTGAAGGTTGCGATTTGAGCTGCCGTCATGTCGTACTGGCTGGTGCGATAGTTCAGATTCTGGTCGTCGATGGCAAAGGTGAGGTACTTGTTGTACTTGTAGCTGACACCAGCGACCGTGCGGACGAAGTTAAGCGGGTTCGGAGGATCGATCTTGGTGTTGGGGTCGAAGCCATGCACCATACCGAAGACTGCGAAGGGCGACTTGCCGAGATCGGCGTGACCAAATACCGCCCAGCCCTGCTGGCTGGTCTTATCGCCGGCAAGAAGTGCGCTCGCGAGGCTGTTCAACCATGCGTACGAACCGGTGGACGTGGGCCCTGCGCCGGAGAACATCTGACCGGTGCTGATTGCATTGCGACCAAGATCGTATTCGCCGGCAATCAGGAAGCCCTTCTTGGGGCTCTGATAATGGCCGAGAATAGCAAGACGGTTCAGCGGTGTGCTCTTGGTGTCAGGCGTCTTCGTGTTGTAGCCGTAGTTCTCAAAGATGGTGAAGCCAAGCCCGGTGCGGTCCGTGTGCGTGCCAAATGGGTAGAAGGTCAGACGGCCCATGATCTGCTTCTTGTCATTCTGTTCAATGGCGTGGAAGCTGGCCGTATTGAAGACGCCAATCTGGTAGTCAAGGTATTCCTTGCCGTTCGCCATGATTGGACCATTGACTTCAGCGCCCACATAGGTCGAGCTCAAGCTGAGGTAGTTCCACGGAGTGAGGTTGACGAAGCGATATCCGTAGAGACCTTCTTCCCAGTCAACCAACGGGTTCATTGTCTGGCCGAGGCGGATGTTGCCCTTGCCGAACGCTTTGCTGCCCTTGAACGGGTGGTTGAACTGCAGATAGGCATACTTGAGGCGGAAGGTGAGGTTGCCATTGTTGCTGGAGCTGACCTGCGCACCACTGCCGTCAGCGAGGGCACCAGCACTGGTATTGATGGCGCGATAGATGTTCGGCGTCAAACGCAGCGTGATGTCATCGGTGGGCGTATACAGAACGTTGAGGTAGGTACGGGTGATATCGAAGGTATTGAATCCATCATTACCCGGGCCTTCCGTATTCATCTGAGTCATGAACTGCGGGCCAAAGCCGGTCTTGCTGTAGTAGGCCCAGTCTCCGAAGAAGGTGGCGCCAATCTTCACCTTGCCGAAGGCCAGATCTGAAAGCTCCGACTTCTTGACGGCATTGGCCTGCTCATCCTGCATGGTTGTAACAACTGAAGCATTCGCCGACTTCATGTCGTCCACTGTGCTCTTCAAGGTGGAGACAGCTGCCGCGTTGTCCGAGTTTGCCTGCTGCTGCGCGTTTGCAGCATCCTGTGCCTTAGCGGCAGTGGCCTGCGCGTCCGCTGCATCCTGCTTGGCTTTTTGCAGCTCTGCGTCCTTTTCCGCAAGGTCGTTCTTCAAGCTGTCAATCTGTCCCTGCAGTTCCTGGCGCAGCGCCTGAATCTGATCTTCGACAGAAGGCTTGGTCTCCTTCTTCGCTTTCGCATGCTTGGTCTGAGCAGCCGCTGGCTCGGGCGCCAAGACGACGGTACACGCTAGACTGGCAGCCACAAGTACTGCGGCAACCGCATTCAGTGTTTTCATTGAGCCTCTCTTTGACTTCACAAATTCGTTGCTACAAACTCGACCGGCCGCATTCCATGTCTTTTTGGAGCATCTGTACGGCAACGGCGAGGACACTTGAAGCTTCGGCATCAGAGGCATGCTTATGCGTTTCACAAGCGTGACCGGATTGACCGTTTAGCGAGTCCTCACCTGCGGTGGTGATTTCTAGGAAAAGGCTCTCAGAACTTGATGAATATATGACGAATTCACATATTTTTAACAACATAAGTCACACAAGGTTCGCATGTTACAGGATGATTAATTACGAGCAAAATGCCGCATGAATACTGATGAAATTCGATAAGTTAATTGTTACAAATATATTAAAAATTCTTGCTTGACTACTTATTTGCCCCTGCACTGAGTAAGTTGGCAAGAATGCGATAGGAACCGGGCACAAGTTCAGGTAATTGCCTGTAGAGTGCGTAAGCAACATATACATAGGTGCCCTTTCCCGGATGTGCGACGATCCATCCTCCGTCCTGCGGGTCCTGCCCTGGGTCGGCTGTCTCAGTAAGCGCGGTGTAGTTCCGGTCCCACGAATCAAGAAACGAGTGGCCACGCTCCTCCACCCATCCGTCGAAGTCGGTGGATGTGATTTGGTTTGGTGTGGTAAGCAACGAGTTGTTGGGGGCAAGAATTTTGACAGGATCGGTTTCGTCTACAACACGCTCGGGCGTTCTTTCTCCCATGGAGAGCTTGAACGGCGCAGGGAAAGTTGAGCTTTGATATTGCACAACCAGAGTTCCACCGTTTTCAACGTACTGATTCAGACGCGATTGCTCACTCCAAAGTGCGGGACGAACCGAGTAGGCTCGAATGCCGATGACGATTGTGTTGAAGCCGGACAAATCCGCCGACTTGAGATCCTTGTCCGAGAGCAACTGCACCTGCCCTCCCATGGCTTCAATCGCGTCAGGAACCAGATCGCCCGGTCCCATCACATAACCAATGCGCAGGTTCGGAGCAATCTTCACATCGACCTTGCGCGTTTTGAGAGTGGCCTGAAGGTACTGGTTGTAGGGCCGAAGACCACCATACCCCACGCTGTGCCAGCCGCTCTCATAGCTCTTGCCTCCGCTTGTGGCAATGGCCTGGATGGAATACGCGCCGGTCTCCGCACCGAATGGCTTCACATGGAAGAGCACTGGCTGCGTGTCGCCAGCAGCAGAAAGCTTGAATGACGCGGATGCGGGTTCCGCAGTCCACCCCTCTGGCAATTTAAGGGTGATGGCTCCTTCAGCGGCTTCCTGTGCGTGTACGGTGACGCGAACGGGCAAAGTGCTGCCGTCGAGTGGAAGAATCTGAGCTTCAGGACTGATACTGACGCCAATGCGTGGCGTAACGACGAGCGGATTATAGATGCCGCCGGGACCGGTGACGCGATGGAGAGTCTGCACAACCTTGCCGACGCGAATAGGCACTCCATCGAACAAATACTGCACCCATGCAGCAAGCGGCCAAGGCGCGAAGGAGCGGCCTCGCCACATGGGATTTGAAACGTCGTAGTACGGCTGTTCGATTGTGGGCCGCGTGAAATAAGGCGCTGTCGGCTTCGCTTCGCCGGGAACCGTGACGCGGAAGACAGGGTTTGCTTCAGGAGCGTGAGGCGCAAACTGGCCAGAGACTATGTCGTTGGGCCATGAAGTGCCATAACTCTCCAGCCATACATGATCAAGAGCTGTTTCCTCCGGAAATGACTGTGAAGTATGTACGCGCACGAAGAACTTCTCGCCGGGCGCAACGGAGGGCAGAGTTTCATCGGCAGAACTGCCGCGGAAGCCGCGTAATTCAGCGCTGGAGTCGCGTGTGCGGAAAGCGATCATGTCGAGACCGAGCAGATCGGCGAGCACGGACTGAAATTGATCGATTTTGTTGTCCAGAGCGAAGAGCAGATTTGCTTTGGCATCCTCGCTCAATTCGCTCTTTGTGACTTTACCGCGCAGTGCAATCGTTTTGCGATAGATGGGAACAATAGCGTGCGCAACCTCGCTGCCCGCTTTGCAGGGGCAGCGCGATTCGATGGCGTGCAACTGCGTATCGATTTTGGAGAGCTCCTGCGTGAGCCAGACTGGCGGTGTTTTGCCGGCAAGATATGCCAAGCCGCCGATCGTCGTGTTGACGTTGACCTTGGCATTCGCGAAGAGACTGTCATTGCCGTGCGCGCCAGCGGGTGCTTTAAATGCACTGGACACCGCCCACAAGTGATAGCGCGTGCTGCCCGGACCGCTCAGCGTAGGATTGGCTCCGCCATTCTGCGATTTCTGCATGCCCCAGCCCTGGCGCGCAATCTGCGAATAGCTGCGGCCGAGGGCTTCATCGAGCTTGCCGACGGGAAGCGTAACATCTGTTGTGGGAGCGGTGGTGCTCCACTGTCCTGTCACATAATTCCTGAACTTTGCCGGAGCCCACTTGCCGGTTGCGTAATCGAACATACCCTTGTCTGTGATGGGCGCAAATGGAACCATGCTGTAGACGGCGCTGGGCTGCCAGACGGTGAGGCCGAGTCCGCCTTCACTCACGGGCTTGAGTTGATCGGGAAATATTTTTGGATCAGCCGCAGCTTTGAAAACCTCCTGCGCAATTTCACCGGAAACCTGATGCTGGCCGTGTCCGTCCGTGATGCCACCGACAAAGGTAGAGACGATGATTTGCGGCTTCTCACGGCGCACGGCAAGCACGGCATCGTATAGCACGCGCTCATGTCCCCACTTGGCGAAGGATTCTTCCTGCGTTTTCGAGAAGCCGAAATCAGCTTCGGTACCCCAGAGCTGCTTTGCGCCGTAGTATTCATCGGCATCGAGAAGCTCATTGGTGCGGATAAGGCCAAGCGCGTCATAGGTGTCGGCAGACATGACATTCTGGCCGCCTTCGCCGCGGGTGAGCGTGAAGAGCACGCATCGCACACCAAGGCCGCGCGAGAGATACGTGAGCAAGCCACCGTCTTCATCGTCAGGATGCGCGACGATCATCATCAAGCTCGCCGTGGTGCGGAGGCGCTTCATGTCCTGCTCGAGCAAGGCTGCGCCCCGGTCTTCCGGCAAGGGCAGCGCGATGGACGATGCTTCCGCATTCGGCAACTGGAGCGAAGCCCGTGTGGCTGTCTGCGCCAGAATAAGCGGGCGCGCGACAATAGCGGTGAGTGCGAAGGTGGCAGCGATGGACAGCAGGCGTTGGCGATTCATGCTCAAGCACAGTGTACAATCCGGTCAGCGCTGCTGACTCATGACTCAGTCCTCTTCCCATCACGCCGGCGGTGCTTCTCTCGATCGCCGCATCGGTCTGCGCTCGGCCGTCCTGTTCAACATGCTGGAGATGATCGGCGTCGGTCCGTTCATCACTTTGCCGCTTGTAATTGCCGCCGCAGGCTATCACCTGAGCGTGTGGGCATGGCTGCTGGGTGCGGCCATTGCCGTATGCGACGGGCTTGTATGGGCCGAGCTGGGAGCCGAGTTTCCGCGCGCGGGCGGATCGTATGCGTTTCTGCGCGAGATTTATGGACCTACACGCGCGGGTAACTGGCTTGGATTTCTGTTTGTCTGGCAGCTAAGTTTTTCCGCACCGTTGTCGATTGCGTCTGGTTGTATCGGCCTTTCAGGTTTTCTGGCGTGGTTCTGGCCAGGACTGGATCAGGCACCGATCTCCGCACTGCCGATGGTGCACTGGTCGAGCTTTGCAGCAGCGGGCGCGTGTGTGCTAATCACACTTCTGCTCTACCGCAATCTGAAATCGACAACTCGGCTTGCGTGGATTCTGTTTGCCGGCGTGATTGCAGCGATGGCTGGCGTGATTGTGTCAGGCTTTGCGCATGCGGCGGCTACAGGCGGCTGGCATATGCCGCAGTCCCCCGCATTAAGCGCGGGCCTGGCGGCGAGCGGCCTGGCGCAGGCTACGCTGATTGCCACCTACGACTACTGGGGCTACTACAACATCACATTTCTTGGCAGTGAAGTGCGCCAACCAGAGAAGACAATTCCGCGCGCGATTCTGCTTTCCGTGTTGATTGTGGCCACGATGTATGTGCTGATGAACTTTGCCGCGCTTCCTTCGATGCGCGATGCGGCCGCTCATGTGGCCGAGAGCGCCGCATCGCGGATCCGGCTTGTGGCAGAGATTGCACAATCGGCCTTCGGCGTGTGGGCGGGACGTCTGATTGCCGCACTGATCATCTGGACGGCGTCGGCGTCTGTCTTCTCTTTATTGCTTGGCTATAGCCGTGTGCCCTACGCCGCAGCGCGCGACGGCAACTTTTTTTCTTTTCTCGGAGCGATTCACCCGAAGTTCCACATTCCGCATCGCTCGCTGATTGCGCTGGGCGCTGTGGCCACTGTGTTCTGCTTTTTCAGTCTGCAGCAAGTCATCACCATGCTTGTGATTACGCGCATTCTGCTGCAGTTTCTGCTGCAACACGTGGGTGTGATTCTGCTGCGTACGAAGCGGCCAGAGATGCCGCGCCCTTTCCGCATGCCGTTTTATCCGCTGCCGCCGCTGCTGGCTATGGCAGGCTTTCTCTTCATTCTGGCCAAGCGCGTGAATGCTCTGGAAGGGCTGCTGGTAGCGGCCGGTATCGGTGTGAGCGGAACGCTGATCTACCTGTGGCGTGCGAAGCAGAAGAGCGAGTGGCCGTTTGGCGAGGGTGAGTCAGCGGGTCAGCAAGCAGGCTAATCTGACGCGCGGACAGACATGCGCCTTCGCAAAAGGAACGTCCAGAGCAACACGCACGTGGTTGCGCTTAGCAGTGCGTCGGTGAGGAAACTGCCGGTGAGACCGCAGGCATCATAGCCGCGTCCGTCGAGATATTGCATATAGACAATGGGCAGGTTGCTGGTGGAGATGAGCAGCGTGAAGATGGTGGCCGCGAAGGGGTTGTCTGGACCGATGACTTCAAACGTGATGGCGTTGGAGACCGAGAAAGCCATCGCCTGGAACAGGTTTTCACCGGAGATGGCAACCGCAAACACCCAAGGCAAACGCGGCAGCAGGATGAGACTGAGCGTAAATACTGCGCCGGCGATTCCGATGGCGAGATAAAGACGCCGCAAAGGCAGCTGCTTTGCAAGCGGAAACAAAAGGAAACTGCCCACGATGCCTGCAGCGATGCAGCCGAATCCCGCAAAGATTCCGACCAAGTGATCAGAAGCTCCGAAATCCTTTCCCGTGCCTCCCAATACGTTGGTCAAAGCGAAGGATGCGGAGGGAAGGCCGAGAAGAACAAGGGCAATCTGAATCTCTCGCCTGCGCACAAGCAATGCCGCCTCACGCCAGAAGCGCGCATACGACTCACGAGCCTGATGCTCGCTGGGCGGAGGCGACGGAACCAAGAAGAAAAGCAGCATGGGCGAGAGCACCACGGCGGCTACGGCAAGACCCGCAACCAGCGGTGGACAGCGCTGCATGAGCTCGCTGGCCAGCACCATCATGATGCCGCCAGCGCTGAGGTTGGCGACCGTGAACCAGATGCCGAGCCTGCTGTCGTCGCCTTTATCGATAAGCGCGCCCATCCATCCACCGACCGCACCCTGATAGAGCATGGCGCAGAAGAAGCCGAGCGTCATAACGACTTGCACCATCAGCAACGAGGAGTGATTGGCCAGAGTCAAGCCGATTGCCGCGGCTGTGAGAAAGCCGCTGACCAATGCATATGTGCGCCGGCTGAGACGCATATCGAGAATGGGAGAAAAGAGGAATCCCCAGAAGCCAGGAGACAGGATAACCGCAGCGGTGGTAGCGACGTGACCCGCCGGAATGCCTTGTGCAGCCAGCATCTCTGGCACACTGACGGCAACAAAGCCTCCGCAGAGACCGAATGTGGCATTCGTCAGACCCATGACCCAGATAGGCGGAAGACGGCGTGGCTCTGACTTCACGAGACCTCTCTCATGTGAACTTGCGGGGATTGAGCGAAAGGGGGAGATGCGCGCGCCCCGTGTTGTCTGTTGTACACCATTGCAAGGAACCGACCGCTCGCCGCCCTTCTGGCAAGGGCGTCAAGCGCGGTTGACGCAACTGAGCGGCCGGTATAGGCTGCGCTGAGGATTCATCCAGAATCGAACAACAGGTAAATTCCGCAATGATGGAACAGATGAATGCTCAAGAGGTTTTGTCCGCATGAAACGCCCGGTTGTCGTGGTGGTCTCTCGCCGAACACCGCGGAAGCAAAAGCTCATTGACTATGTTGGCGAGCTTCACCTCGAACTGCTGATCCGGTTGGGTGCTCTTCCCCTGATTGTCCCTGTGGTGAAGGGCACGGTGGCGTGTTTACCGCAATATACGGAAAGCATGAACGGCCTTTTGCTGGTGGAGGGAGAGGACGTTGAACCGAAGCGGTTTCCGGCGCGAAAAGCCAATTTTGACTATGTTGAAGAGACGCATCCGCTCAAGGATGAAATTGAACTTCGCCTCTTGCGCAGCGCATTGGACCGTAAAGTTCCCATCCTTGGGATTTGCCGCGGATCGCAATTGCTGAATGTGGTCTGCGGAGGCACGCTTTATGGCGATGTGCAGCGAGAAAAGGGCTCGCATCGCGCGCACATCGATTACGAGCACTACGATACGTATCGCCATCCCATCGACGTCATTCCAGGCACACCGCTGGCGCGCTGGTATCGCAGAAAAACACTGCAGGTAAACAGCTATCATCACCAGGGGATACGCGTTCTTGCATCCCGTTTCCAACCCATGGCGCATGCAGACGACGGCCTGATTGAGGCTTACTACGATCCTGATTCTGCATTTGTGGTGGGGCTACAGTTTCATCCGGAACGCATGTTGAAGGAGTACACCGGAAATCAAAAAGTGTGGGATGCCTTTACCGACGCGTTGCATGGCAAGCTGCGCGCATGAACGTTTCTGGCGACGAGATGCTAAATATCGTTGCTATTGGTACCTATCGCGGCGCAGGCGCCTTCCGGCAAGCGCTGGAGCCTTTTGCGCGAATTGTCAAAGACATCAAATTATTTCGATTGATTGTGGATGGAGAGCATTGTGTGGCTTTGCTCGAGATCGACACCCCCTTCGGCAGAATCGTCTTTGCCGAGCACATCCAGGTGGTAGGTGGGCAGATCGTCTTCATCCGCGGGTACTACGATCCGCGGCCGATACTCGAAGGAACGGCCGCGGCCGAGAATTAAATCGTGCAGTGTTTCTTAGGATTCTTGAAGTCAATTTCCGTTGAGAGCCAATCTGAGAGAGCGTTGTCGTTAATGCCCTCGTCACTGGGCTGCGGGCTCAGCGAGGACTTCTCGAGAATGACCTGGACTTTCACTTTCCCATTGACGCAGTAGCTGGTGAGAAGGTGCGCCAAGCCTTCGTCGACGAGTTTCATCGTGTCGGCATCGATGGAGCCTTTAGCGCCCGAAATATCAAAGGGAGCAAGCACCACCTGGTTCACGATCAGCTTGTCGGTCTTCACGCCGGATGAATCAAAGCGAGCGACGATTGTCGCGCGTCTTACCAGTCCATCGGGATTGGCGTCCCATGTGATGGCAGGCAGAGTAACGCCGGACTTGTCGGGCTTGGCCTGCTTGTCACCAAAGGCGATGTGATAATTGGGGCCCTTCCATTTGGGCTTCACAGGAATGCCGGCAGATTTGTTTGAGCCGCTGTTGCATCCGGCCACCAGCAGCAGCCCGCTGAGAATCAGCAACACAGTTTTTCTCACGTTATCCTCCTCAAGGCAAAAAATGGACGCGCCAGAATACCACCAGCGGCTAACTGCTGGCGCGTGATTAGGCGCACAGAATGAGGACACAATAACGAGACGCTGTAGCGGATCGTATTTGCCTTGGCTTTTCCGGCGATTTGAAAAGGGGCCAGTGACCAAAGTCGCAGCGATATGCATTTGTCTGCCGATATGCTGATTACATCAGGCGTTCGGTAGATCAACTGGACCACGCAGCGCCAGAACATGAGAGACAGCCATGGAAACAACAGCGCAACCCACTTCAAAGGAACAATCAAGCCGGTCCAGGATGTATCTTCCGCGCGAGCACGGAGCAACAGCGATGCTGCTCACACCGATCTTCAGCGTCGCGATCCTGGCCCGGGTTTGGCATTGGAGTGAACTTGCAGTTCTTGCAGCGGCATTTTCGGCGATGGCAGCGAAAGACCCAGCGGTTCTGTTGATGCGGCAACGTTTTGTGTGGAAGAAGCGAAGTCCCGAGGCGCCTGCTGCCGCACGATGGCTGCTGGGCTGGAGCGTCATTCTCACCGCGAGTATCGTTGTCCTACTCACGACCTGGCCACTCAAAGCATTTCTGGCGGTTGGGTTGGGTGTTGCCGCATTCGGCTGTCTCGCAATCGCAGTGAATTTCAAAAATCGCCAGCGTTCGACGCTCTTTCAGATTGTGAGTGCGGCAGCGCTGACGTCGACATCGCTGGCAACATGCATCTCAGCAATTGGAACCGTTGCGTCGTGGTGCTGGTGGTTCTGGGTGCTCATCGCCATGCAGGCAAGCGCGGGAATTCTGGTGGTGCATGCCCGGCTCGACGCGCGCATCGCACTGCGCAAGGCGTCTCCAGCAAGTCTTCAATTTCGCCGCGCTGCACAGGTTGCCGTGGCGGTGCTGCTGTGCGCGGCAATCATGGCATTTACTTTCGATCGCATCTGGATCGCGCTGGCCTTTGCAATTGCGGCGATCGGCTATGCGTACGACCTGATTCGACAGAAAAATCCTGCGTCGCTCCAGATGCCGCTCAAGACAGTTGGACAGCAGGCACTTTCGCTTTCGGTTGTGTATTCTCTGCTGCTCATCGCAGGGCTTTGGTAGCGAGGGTTACGGGTTGGCTGCAGCGACAAGCGTGTAATTTAGTTCAGGAACATTGTGCGATAAAGCGTGTCTCGCTGGACGGGCTTGAAGCCGGCATCGCGGATGATGCGGCGCAGCTCTTCCTCGGTGGTGCAGTTCGATGTGCCCGCAGCTTTGACCACATTTTCTTCGAGCATGACCGAGCCCACGTCATTGCCGCCAAAGTGGAGACCGAGTTCGAGCACTTTGAGACCCTGCGTAACCCACGAGGCCTGCACGTTCTCGATGTTGTCGAGGTAGAGGCGCGAGATGGCGAGCGTCTTGAGGTATTCGACGCTGGTGGCCTCATCCCAGCCGCGGCCGCCTAAGGCAGTGTACTTGGGCTGGAAGCTCCACGGGATAAAAGCGGTGAAGCCGCCGGTTTCTTCCTGCAGATTACGGACAACTTCAAAATGATTGACGCGCTGGTCCATGGTTTCACCAACGCCGAACATCATCGTAGCCGTGGTACGCATGCCGAGCTCGTGCGCAGTGCGGTGCACGCTAACCCAGTCCTCGGTGCGGCACTTCAGACGCGCTATGCGCTTGCGCACGTCGTCGTCAAGAATTTCGGCACCGCCGCCGGGAATGGAATCGAGACCGGCATCGCGCAGGCGGGCAATGGTGGTGCGCAGGTCGAGCTCGGAGTACTCAGCAATGGCGAGGACTTCCGACGCCGACAGGCAGTGGAGCCAGACCTGCGGGAAGCGCTGCTTGATGCCAGTGAACAGCCGCTCAAACCAGTCGATCTTGAGATCGGGATGAATGCCGCCCTGCATCAACACGCCAGTACCACCCATCTCCACGGTTTCTGCAATCTTCTGGTAGATGGTTTCGAAGTCGAGAATGTAGCCTTCGCTTGCCTTGGGCCCTTTAAGCGGGCGGTAGAAGGCGCAGAAGGTGCAGTACTCGGTACAGAAATTCGTGTAGTTGATGTTGCGATCGATGATGTAGGTGACCACCTGCTCGGGGTGCAGACGACGGCGGACAGAATCCGCCTCCATGCCGAGGCCGAGAAGATCGGAGGATGCAAAGTAATCGAGCGCCTGCTCACGAGTGATCGCCATATAGACAGTTTACAGGGAAAGGGATGAGGAAGGAGCAGAACAGGCGGAGCGGATGGGGCAGCGACGCAGTTTACAACTTAAAGGCCGTCAGGAGGCGGGCGACGTGGGCTGACTATCCTTCTGCGAACGGAAAAGAAACAAGCCACGTCTCTTCACCGGTCTGCGCTGTGTGCGCGAGAGGTTCGACGCTGTAGAAATTCCGTTAAAGAGAATAAAAAAATCGAGAAATGCTCGAAACCAGCCCTTACGTCCTTCACGAGACATATCGCACTCCTACATCTGTTCTCATTGGAGCAGAAATGAGGCCGGTTGGATTCAGATTTCGAGACAACAGGCACCGCCGCAATTCCGCAAAAGGAATCGACTAACGCAGCAGCTCCGTTGCGGCCCAAAGAACCGGCGCCTGGCCGTGGAAGTCTCCTGTACGGCGATGACGCGCGAGGTAGTAGGCGAGGTCATTCTTCTTGCCTGTGCCCTCACAGACGCTCGTCACATCCCAGTTCTGGTCAATGTAGCCAACAACGGCGATCCATGCGCGGCGGGCGGCAAGACCGTAGGTTGCCGGATCAAGCCAGCCGTTTTTGACGCCTGTAATCATGGCAAAGGTAAACATGGCAGAGCTTGATGTTTCCGGCCAGGCCTCGTCATGGTCGATGAGCTCGCGCCACATGCCGTCTTTGCCCTGATAGCTCAAAAGGGCGGCCATCATCTTCTTGTAGCCCCTCATGATGCGGGCGCGGTCAGGGTGATTTGCGGGCAAACTACGCAGCATTTCGGCCATACCAGCCGCGAACCAGCCGTCGCCGCGTCCCCAGAAGAAGGGCACGTCGGGTGCGTGGTAGAAGAGGCCGTTGGGCTGCTGCAGCTTATCGAGATAAGCGACCATCTCTTTGGCGTCGCGGTCAAGATACATCCGGTCACCGGTGGCACGGTACGCCTCAAGCTGGAGCATGTTGAGCATGTACATGTCATCGACCCAGTAGCGAGTTTCGCGGGAGAAACCGTCGGGCAGAGGATCTTCCCACTGATGGTCGGCCCAGTATTTTCCCTCAGCCAGAAACCTGGGGTCTTTGGTCTGAATAGCGATTTCAAGCGGAACTACACCAAAAACCGAATCGTCAACGTGATGGCGCATAGGGCGACGAGCAGCCTCGGCACCGCCGGGCATTAACGGCTCGAAGCGTTTGATGAGTTCCGCGCGCAGTGCATCGTCATGCGTGACCTGGGCAAAGGTAAGAGCGCCGTACCAGGTGACTACTTCAGAGTAGTGGATTGTAGCCGTGTATTGATGTGGGCTGATTACGAAGTGTTCGGCGAGATGCTTGCCGACGAATTCCGGTGAGGTGCCTTCAGGCCAGTTGGTGAAGTAGTTCTGTTGCGCCTGGACGCCAATAGCCACAACCAGCAGTGCGCAGACAGGAAAAATGCGGCGAATACGAGTGAAACTCATGGAAGAATCCTGTGGCGGAATGGTGGAAACGATGTCGCGCAACAGGGTAGCAGGTCAGGTGGCGGAAATGGGCCAACTATCGAGTAACGTGCTTTTCGGAGGGGCATTTCAGCTTCTTGCGATCATTGCGATTCTTCAAATCGCCTAACAGATCAGCGTCGGAATCCGGCAGCACCGAGAACAGAGACGCGACCGCCACCATCACCGCCAAGAATACAAAAACGAGAATGCCGACGACGAAGGTGGACATGTGGTCAGCTAACTTACTTTGGCTTTACAGGCGGTGCGGGTTTCGGCTTTTTCTCGGGACTGGAGATGCCGAGACTCATCAGAAAAAACTTGAAGCCCTTGCGAAGGTTTTCCATAGCGCTCATGAGCGATCCTCTGCCGACCATTGTATGCGACATGCAGAAAGAAGATTTCGAGCGTCAAAAGGAGCCAGCCAGCCCAGCTATTGGGGAGTACCGGCATCCGGGGCCGCAGTGGTTCCCGATTGCCCACCACTGCTGAGATCCTTCCACCATGGCGAAGGCGGCTCCTGCGGGATGGGAGTCTTTTCCTTTGTTCCGTGGCTGGGCTGTTCAACGCGCAAAATCTGCAGCGCGGCGGGTGGCAGGGGCTTGTCCGCGTTGGCCAGCAACAGACTCACCTGCCAGATTTCCGTATCTGTCAGCTCATTGCGATATGTAGGCATGCCCGTCAGCCGAATGCCATTCTTAATCTTCCAGAATGTCTCGCCCGCAGGATCGTCGCTGACCCCGACAACAGAGCTGTTCTTGTGCTGCTCCCAAAGCGCCGGTGCTGAAGGATACATATTCGGCCCAATGTCAGACGGCTTACCGTGAAAACCGTGGCATACAGCGCACTTGTCCGCGTAGATGCGCGCACCTGCCACAAGGTTCTGTTCATTCACCAGCACGGGCGGCATCTTTATTTCTTCTTTCTCAATGCGGACATTAAGCGGTATATGGGTCAGAAACCGTTCCATAGGAAAGGGCCGATCAGTCACTGCGACAGGTGCTTTGCCATAGGAAAGCCACGCAATTGCTCCGGCGATGACTCCGAGCGCACCAATCAAAATCCCCATGAAGACTCTGCCCATCCGGGAAAATTCCTCCGCGAGCAATATGCTAGAGCATCGAGCGCCCTTCACCAACGGTACCACCGGCTTGTTTCAACTTCCGGCCTGACAACTCTAAATTCCACATTAGCCAGATGCAAACCGCGTTCGCGCACGTCCAATGGGCAGCGAACCACCCCGACACCACCCCTGAAATGGTTTAATACCAGTTGGGGGAGCGCTTCCACGCGGGTGCTTCCGTCCAGTAGTGGAGGTATCCCGAAAGAAATGGTTTCCTGTCGCCCGTTTACTCTTGCGCTGGCTCTTCTTTTGCCAGCCACACCCGCCTTGATGGCGCAATCTTTCAGCTCAAGCAGTTCCAACAGCCAGGCACCCGCTGCGCAGCAGCCGAGCCAGCAGCCGGAGCTTACGCAGGGCGAACTCAGCGTACAAGCTCGCATCCGCGCCCGCCACGAGGCGCGCCGCGCCCAGGCCATTCGGGACACCTATGGCAATAAGTACGAAATATTTATTGGCGGTGGCTACCTGCGCTTCCAGCCTGGACCGAAGCTCCAGCACGTGACGTTCTACTCCTTCGACACCGCCCTCAGCCGCTACTTCAGCAACAGGTTGGGTGTCACATTGGATGGACGCGGCTATTACGGCACGCCATTCGTGGGCATCAACTTTACCGGCGTTACGCGCCCCGCCATCAGCCAGTATGATGTGCTGGCCGGCCCCACCTACCGGTTCATTGCACATCCCAAGTACTCTATCTCGGGCCGCGTGATGGGCGGCGTCGCCATGGGCAACTTCTCCGGTGATACGAATGGGTTTGGAACCGCGAATCTCGGACTCTTTCCCGACGGCAACACGTATGCCATCAATGGCGCCGTCATTGGCGAAACAAATATCAGCCCGAATTTTTCGCTACGCCTGGCAGGAGATTATCTGACCACCGGGTTTGGCTCAACGATGCAAAACTCGTTTGGATTCAACTACGGATTTGTCTACCGGTTTGGGAAACGGTAGAGCTGCAGTAAACCGTTCGTGGCAAAAAATTAACCTGCCGGAGCAAGCGCTTCGGCAGGTTTGGTTTTTGGCAATCACTTCTTCCAGCGTCCCCGGATCATAGGTTTGAAATACCGGGAACACAGAAGACCATTGCGATCCAACTGGCGTATTAATTACTGCGAGCAAGCCTTGCCACGGCTTGGGCGGGCACCCATCGCCCTGGCCTGAGACTCGGACACATACTTTCCTTCCTTCGTTGTGCCGTAATACTTGTCTCCTTGACAGTGATAGACGTTAGAATCCGTGTTTACCCATACCATGCCTGAACCGCCGCCTGGAGCGACTGTGCCGTTGGGCCGCATTGCAGGCGCACTTTTGGCCCGGGTGGGCGCAGGTGAAGAGGTTGGCGCGGGAGCTGAAACGGGCGTGCTGGACTTACCGGGAGCACTGGCGTCGGCATACCATGTGGCAACTCCCTGATGACCGCGGCAGGCACCACGTTTGTTGGCGGCAGTGGTGTAGGTTCCATCCTTGCATTGGCCCGTTGCTCCAGAAGAGGAGGGCTTGGAGACCGGTGCGGGAGATGCAGCCGGTGCACTGCTTGATGCTCTGGCCTTCGACGCCTTTGTGGCTCCTGCATCGGCGTACCAGGTAGCCACCCCCTGATGACCACGGCAGGCACCGCGCTTGCTGGCGGCTGTGGTGTAGGTTCCATCTTTACACTGGCCGGTCGCACCCGAAGAAGATGACTTTGCGGCTGGCGCAGGAGCAGCGGCTGGCGTCTTGCTCGCTTTTGTGCTCGTTGTCGACTTGGTCTTGGTGGACTTTGCCTTTGAAGCACCGGAATCCGCAAACCAGGTGGCCACACCCTGATGGCCGCGGCAGGCGCCGCGCTTACTGGCGGCGGTGGTGTAGGTCCCGTCTTTACACTGGCCCGTTGCGCCGGAAGGAGCTTGTGCCGCTAAAGCAATGGGAGTAAAGACAAACGCAGCCAGGATAGTGATCAAGAAATTGCGCTTCATGTGTTCATGCCTCTTCCTGTTAATTCATTTGATCTTAACTTTGACAACGATCAGCAGTGACTCATCGTACTGTATCTGTCTACTTTGTGGACCCAAATTGTGCGGATTCCCAATGGACAGATATGTGTCCGAGACCGTAACTTCCTATTCAGCCCCACTTATTCGAGATATTTGACCCCAGAAAGGAGATCATCATGAGCTTTTTTGATTCGATAGAGAAGCTGGCGGAGGGAGTGTCCAACGGTGGCACACATGCGACAGTGGCCGGTGGACTTTTGCAGGAGCTTGAGGGATCGGGCGGCGTAACGGGTATTGTGCAACAGATGCAGCAGAACGGCGCAGGAGGGCTGCTGCAGCAGTGGATGGGTGGGCAGACGCAGGGCGCCAATGCCACTCAAATTGAACAGGCCCTCGGCGGTTCCGGCCTCATCGACAATATTGCTCAACGCACGGGCGTCTCCGCTGACACGGTGCGCACGAGTCTTGCGGTGATCGTACCCCTTCTGGTGAGTCATCTGGCTTCAAACGGCCACGTGACACCCAACGGACAGCCCACCGGCAATCCGGTTCCCGATTCGGGGTCGCTGATTCAATCCATCCTGGGCAAGTTGCTCTAGAACGGTTCCGATTCTGCGTTACTGCAGAATCGGAATTCCAGCAATGCGCTGCTGCCATTCGGCCGGTCCGGTTTGATGCACACTCGTCCCCTTCGAATCGACGGCAACGGTTACGGGCATGTCCTTGACGTCGAACTCGTAGATGCCTTCCATTCCAAGGTCTTCAAACGCAAGCAGCCTGGATGCCTTGATGGCTTTGGCGACGAGATAGGCCGCACCGCCGACGGCCATCAAATAGACGGCGCCGAACTCCTTGATGGCTTCGATAGCTGCAGGACCGCGCTCGGCCTTGCCCACCATACCGAGCAGGCCGGTTTCGGCCAGCATCTGGCGAGTGAACTTATCCATACGCGTGGCAGTAGTGGGTCCAGCGGGCCCAATGACCTCGTCGCGCACCGCATCAACCGGGCCAACGTAGTAGATGAAGCGGTTTTCGAAATCGACGGGAAGCTTTTCTCCACGGCTGAGCATGTCTGTCATGCGCTTGTGGGCCGCATCGCGGCCGGTAAGCAGCTTTCCGTTCAGAAGAAGCACTTCTCCCGGCTTCCAGCTTGCCGCTTCTTCGCGCGTGACGGTGTCAAGATTCACACGCTTCGCACCGCTGACATCGTAGGTCAGTTTTGGCCAGTCATCGAGCGAGGGCGGGTCGAGATAGACGGGACCGGAGCCGTCGAGCACCAGATGCGCATGGCGCGTGGCGGCGCAGTTGGGAATCATGGCAACGGGCAGATTGGCCGCATGGCATGGCGTGTCGAGTACTTTCACATCGAGCACGGTTGTCAGGCCGCCGAGGCCCTGTGCGCCAATACCGAGGCGATTGACCTTGTCGTAAAGCTCGACGCGAAGTTTTTCGGCAGTGGTCTGCGGGCCGCGCGCAATAAGGTCCTGAATATCGATGGGGTCCATGAGCGACTGCTTGGCCAGCAGCATGGCCTTCTCTGCCGTGCCGCCGATTCCTATGCCGAGCATGCCAGGCGGGCACCAGCCCGCGCCCATGGTGGGCACTGTCTTGAGCACCCACTCGACCACTGAGTCAGACGGGTTGAGCATGGCAAACTTCGACTTCGCCTCGCTGCCGCCGCCTTTGGCCGCGACGGTGATGTCACACGTGGAACCCTGCACAAGCTCAACGTTGACGACCGATGGCGTATTGTCGCGGGTGTTCTTGCGGGTGCCTGCCGGGTCCGCGAGCACGGAAGCGCGCAAAGTGTTGTCCTTGTCGAGATAGGCTTTGCGCACACCGGCGTCTGCCATCCCCTGCAGGCTCATGGTTGGTGCGCCACCGTCGGAACCTTCAAAGCGAACGTCCATGCCAAGCCTGACAAAGACGTTGACGACCCCCGTGTCCTGGCAGATGGGACGGTGGCCCTCGGCGCACATGCGGCTGTTGATGAGAATCTGCGCCATGGCATCGCGCGCGGCGGGCGACTGCTCACGCTCGTAGGCCTTAGCGAGTGACGTAATGTAATCGACCGGGTGGTAGTAGCTGATGTACTGCAACGCTCCGGCAACGGAGTCGATGAAATCCTGCTGGCGAATGACGGTCATGGCAAGCCCCTCGAAGTGTTCAACCCTCTAGGGTAATGGTTTTGGTTTACCTATGTCGCCCTGCCAGGTCGCGTCTCCAGCACCGCGTGCAAAAATAAGGCCTACTCCGGTTCGTTGTAGATGCCGATGTCGGCGATATGAGGTGTGTCGGCGCTGGCCTCAAACTGCAAACGCACCTTGCGCGCGGAGGTACGCGGAATGCGGAGAATGGTTGCCGGAGCAGGCACTCCACCTTCGGCGAGTTTCTCCCATCCGGTTCCAGTCCAACGCTCGAATCTGTAGCTGGCTATGCGGCTTTTAGAGTAGTCCTGCCAGCGGCCTACAGGCTCCACAAGCGAAAGCACGTTGAAACTCTCAGTGCGGGTGAGGTCGACTTCGAGCCAGCCCGAACGCTGCCCCTCGTCGGGATACCAGGTGGAATGGAAGTTACCGTCGTTGGTTTCGTCAGGGCCGACTGCGTCCGGGTAGGAACTGGCATGGATGGGTTTGGCCGTAGCCAGATTCGGAGTAGTGAGGACGACATGCTCGCTGAGCGGCGGCATGGGGCCCGAATGCTTCCATGCCTTGCCGATTTCCACTAGGCGTTCGACAACATTCGGCGCAAGCTTGCCTTCACGCGTGGGCGGAGCGTTGAGGATGAGATTGCAATGAAGCTTGTTGAGGGGTTCGAGCCAGTCATGCACAACCGTATCGACCGGCTTGAGCGGGCTCCCTGTATCCTTCTGCTTCCAGAACCAGTCGGGCGTGATGGTGACGCAGGAGAGCGCCGGCACCTCGCTGCCTTCTGGAACCTTCTGGCCTGCGTTCTGCTCGAATGCCTTGATATCGGAGTAGTACAAACCGCCGGCCGGATACTGACTTGCATTCAGATCGCAGAGCAGGCAATCCGGCTGCAGGCTTTTCACGTGCGCGTAGATTTCGTGATACGGAACTTCGGCATAGGTGATGCGGCTCCAGGGTGCATCCCAGCCGTCGGTAATGAGCAGGTCGATCTTGCCGTAATCCGTTAGCAGTTCGGTGAGTTGATCCTTGATGAGCTGAACTTTTGCGGGCGTGACATTGAAGTGGCGAATGTCGTCGCGCAGCGACAGGATGGAGTAGTAGAGGCAGACATGGAGGCCAGCTTTGCGGAAAGAGTCAACATACGCGCGGACCACGTCGGTCTTGTGCGTGGTCTGCGCCACGCTCGCGGCATGCGTCTTTGTCGGCCAGATGCAGAAGCCGTCATGATGGCGCGTGGTGAGACAGCCCCATGTCATATTGGCCGACTTTGCGGCAGCAGCCCACTGGTCGGTATCGAGTGCTGTGGGATTGAAAAGCGCTGTCGGCGAAGTGGGATCGCCCCACTCACGATCCTGAAAGGTGGCCATGTTGAAGTGCAGAAACATGCCGAAGCGCAGATCGACGAAGCGCTGCTGCAACTGAAGCAACGGCGTTGCGCGGCGAACGGTGCGTTGATCAACATGGGCAGACGCAGTTATCGATTGCGCATTCCCCGCCAAAGCGGCAACGGCTGCAGACTCGGCTGCAAAACGGAAAAACTCTCTTCTTGTCGTCATAGTCTGAAAGGGGGCGCTCCATCCAACTGCCTGAGCTGACGCCGAGGCAAGCTATTCCATCCCTTCATCAGACTAACTTGCTCATCCCAGCATTTGCGGCCTGTGCGCGGTGCCGTCAAAGTGTGCAGTCGTTTTGTAGA
This sequence comes from Occallatibacter sp., assembly GCA_035550015.1. GTDB lineage: Bacteria > Acidobacteriota > Terriglobia > Terriglobales > Acidobacteriaceae > Telmatobacter. The sequence continues at coordinate 57,901 of DASZRJ010000049.1, forward strand.
GCTCAAACTGACCGTTCATTGCTGCCATCCGGGTACGGTCGAGCAGGCTTGCAACCTCATTTTTGCTAAGCGGCTTGAATGTGCGTACTGCCTCGAGTGCCTGGTCTAGAATCTTCTGGCTGTCGATGCCGGTAATCTGCACGGCGATGGGCAGGTTCATACAGTAGTGGAGCGCCTCTATAGGCTCGACCGTCTTGCTCTCCAGAATGTAGTGATCGCCAAAGCACTTCATACCCAGTGGCGCAATGCCTTCACGCTCAAGAACAGGCAGCACCTGGTTCGTAAAGCTGCGGAAGTGCGCGTCCATCACATTCAGAGGCATTTGCACCGCATCGAAGTGCACGTTGTGTGCCTTCGCCTCGTCGAGCATCCGCAGATGCACATAGGGGTCTTTGTGGCCGGTAAAGCCGATGTAGCGCACCTTACCCGCCTTCTGCGCCTCGAGCAGTGCCTCCATGGCTCCGCCTTCGGCGAAGATACGGTCCGGATCTTCAAGGCGAATTACCTCGTGGAGTTGCATCAGATCCACACGGTCAGTCTGCAATCTCTTCAACGACTCATCGATCTGCTGCGCGGCGGCGGACTTCGTGCGGCCATCGATCTTCGTCATGAGAAAAACCTTGTTGCGATAACCGCCAGCTAGGGCCTTGCCCATGCGCTCTTCGCTCACGCCGTCGTTGTAATCCCAGCAGTTGTCCATGAACGTAATGCCGTGGTCGATTGCCTGGCGGATAAGCTGAATAGAATCCGGCTCGGGGATGGACGCTTTTCCAATGTGATATCCGCCCAGTCCAATCACTGAGACTTTCTCGCCGGTGCGGCCCAGCTCACGGTAGAGCATTCCGTCATTTGACTTGGCATACGCTTTCGAGTGAAGAGCCATAACGCTTGCCGCGCCTCCGGCAGCTTTCACAAACTCACGGCGATCCATCTGCGACATGACAAAACTCCTCAAAGGTTGTTTTGATCGAGGTTGAACTTCGAGCGCACACAAGGTTCTGCGCACATCGACTGCGCCCTCTCACTACTCCTATAGCGAATTGATTGAGAACGCAACTCGGCACGTGAAGTGATACCAAAACGGCGTTCCCTCTTCTTGATAGACTCGAAGAACAATGAGCACAGAACAGTTGCAGGAAGAGATAGAGCGGCACTTTGCCTCAGGTTCAGCCGCAGTTGGACATGGCGAAGCAATGGAGGCATTTCTGGCCCTTCGCACCGCACTGGAAAAGGGAGATGTGCGCGCCGCGGAGCCGAGCGACGCAGACTCATACGGATGGCGCGTAAATGCATGGGTCAAGCGTGGCATCCTGCTTGGCTTCCGTCTCGGAGTGCTGCAGGAATCGTCGGCTGGAAGCTTGTCATTTTGCGATAAGCACACCTTCCCTCCGCGCCAATTTCTGCCTGGCGACGGCATTCGCATTGTGCCTGGCGGCTCGGCGGTCCGTTCAGGTGCGTATCTTGCACGCAGCGTTATCTGCGTGCCACCGATGTATGTGAACGTTGGGGCGTATGTGGATGAAGGCTCCATGGTGGACTCTCATGCGCTGGTTGGCAGTTGCGCGCAGATCGGCAAGCGTGTGCATCTGAGCGCGGCCGCACAGATTGGCGGCGTGCTTGAGCCCGTGAATGCGAATCCGGTGGTGATTGAAGACGATGTTTTGGTGGGCGGTAACTGCGGAGTCTATGAAGGAACGATTGTACGCAAGGGCGCGGTGCTGGCCCCGGGCACGATTCTCACCCGTGGTACGCCGGTGTTCGATCTCGTCAAGGGTGAAGTCATTCGCGCGTCGGGCGACAGGCCGCTGATCATTCCGTCGGATGCAGTTGTGGTGCCAGGCTCGCGCGCCGTGAATAAAGACAAAGCACATACCAATGCCGCCGGTTGGGATATCTCGCTTTACGCACCGGTGATTGTGAAGTATCGCGACGAGAAGACCGACCTGAGCACAGCGCTGGAAGACATGGTGCGTTAGCCACTTGTTGCTTTGCAGGCTTTGCTCGCGCCGCTAATGCCGTATTACCTTTCCATTGCTTCGCATTGAGGCACGGAAAATCGACACTCATCATGACTACATCCGCTTCAGGCCCGGCTCCAACTCCGATTCGCTTCGGCGTGATCGGTCCGGGCCGCGCAGGAGCGCGCTTTGCTGAGGGATTACGCGGCGTGCCTGATGCAACTCTCGCCGCAGTATGGGGCCGCAAAGCGCATAAGGCACAGAGCTATGCGGAACGGTTTGCAGTTCCCATCACAGCTCCTTCACTGGAAGAGTTGCTCGCAGCGCCGATCGATGCCGTGTATATCGCCACGCATCCAGACTCACACGCTGAGCTAGCCTGCACAGCATTACAGGCCGGGAAGCATGTGCTGTGCGAAAAACCAGCAGCACTGAACGCGGCGCAAGTGCGCAGGATTGTGGAGACAGCAAAACAGCATAACCGGCTCTTCATGGAAGCGATGAAGCCTCCGTTCTTTCCGCTCTACCAACGGCTGCGCACGCATCTTGCGGCTGATCCTATCGGCCCCATTGGATATGTGCGCGCCGGCCACTGCGACTCAAGCCGCGCGCCGGATTATCCTCTGCACTTTGCCGAACTGGGCGGCGGCGGCATTATGGGCATCGGGCCCTACGAAGCATTTCTCGCACTTGACTGGCTGGGACCGCTCGTCAGCGTACAGACAATGGGCCGAGTATCACCCGCAGGCGTTGACAACTTCGCACTCTTCCAGACCGAGCACAAGAATGGCATGGCGCAATTGCACACCGGACTCGATCTGCTGAGCCGGGGCGATGCGATGATCTGCGGAACTACTGGCTACGTGATGATTCACGAGAACTGGTGGAACCCTGTGCGCGCAACGGTCGTCTACGGATCGGGACGAAAGGTTGAGTTGGAAGAGCCATATGAACACGGCGGCTTCAACTACGAGACGGAGCATTTCTGCAAGCTTGTCCGTGAAGGCAAACTGGAGAGCGCAGAAATTACACACGCGCTCTCCATTGGAATGGCGGAACTCCTGGAGCGCGCGCGCACGGCACTTGGCGTCCGCTTCCCAGGCGAGTGAGCCACGCTTACACCGACTGCTTATGCGGGTGGCGGCCCCATCGGCTTTTCATGCAACACCATCCATGAAACACCGAACCTGTCGCGGAATTGCACATAACGTGACGCGAAGAATGTTTCCTGCATGGGCATGTACACTTCCCCGCCCTCACCAAGTACAGTGAAGATCCGCTCCGCCTCAGCGTCGCTGCCCACACGCAGCGCGAGATACACGCTGCGAATCGGCTTGAAGCGTTCAGGATCCACATCGCTGGCCATAAGGGTAGCGTCGCCAATCGTCATCATGCCGTGGAGTACAAAATTCGCGCGCTCGGCGGGAACCTCCATACCCGGCGCCTGGCTGTACTTCATCATGCCGAGAATCTTGGCGCCCAAGTGGTCGGCATAGAACTGGAACGCCTCAGCGCAGTTGCCGCCAAAGTTCAGATACGTATTCACCTTCATCGAGATCGTCTCCCTTTCACGGTTGTCGTGGGCTCTGGAGCATTTGTTGTTGGCTTGCCAAAAGGTGGAATGAGTGGTGTGTGGTCACGCTCACGCCAGCGCCGGTAAGTTTCATCCAGAATGGCCTTCCGGTTTGACTCCATCTGCTGAATAACCGGTCCTGGAGCAGCGGTCTCCTCATGAGTTCCTGACCAGATCAGCAGCTCCAGCAGCACGGGAGCAAGAGCGATGCCCTTCTCGGTAAGCCGGTAGGCAAGGCTGCGTTTGTCTTCCTTTAGCGGCTCAGTGGTGAGAATGCCCGCGGCCTTCAGCCTGCGCAGCCGAGAGGTAAGAATGTTGGTCGCGATTCCTTCACCGGAATTTTGAAATTCGCGAAAGGTGCGATAGCCGCGGACCATCATGTCGCGCACGATCAAAAGAGACCAGCGATCGCCAAACAGGTCTAAGGCGATGCTGACCGGACAGCCGGACCTCGGCTCAGGAATGGCTTTCTTTGACACAACTGCACATTATAAATCTTACTTGCATTTCGCAAGTAATTTATGGTTCGATGATGCGGGCGCCCGATAGTAGTCGGCGCAGAAGTCTATCCAATTTTCCCCAAAGCGAGGAAAGCAATCATGGCGACAATTACGCGCACGGCGCAAATTACTCCTTTTCTCTGGTACGACGGAAAAGCCGAAGAGGCTGTGGACTTTTATACAGGCATTTTCCCAGGAGCACGCAAGCTGGACGCGATGCGCAGCACGGGCGCTGGGCCATGGCCTGAAGGCGCCGTAGTCACCATCGGTTTTGAGATGGGTGGAGCCCATTACACAGCCTTCAATGGCGGGCCTGGATTTCCCTTCACGCAGGCAATTTCACTCGTGGTGCATTGCGCAGACCAGGCGGAGATTGACTACTACTGGGAGAAACTCTCTGCCGGAGGCACGGAGATTCAGTGCGGATGGCTGAAAGACCCGTTCGGCCTGCACTGGCAAATCATCCCGGCAAATATCTTCGACCTGATCAAGCACCCCAAAGCGATGGAAGCAATGATGCACATGGTGAAACTGGACATCGCCGTGCTGGAAGAAGCAGCGAAGTCTTGACGCAGCACTACTGGCTGGTGGCGCCGGTGAGAAGAATGGGAAGCGTGGGTGTTTGCGAGCCTCGCGCCTGCTCCATCGTGACTTCGAAGGCCCTGGCATGAACGCCCACCGGAATTTGCGGCAGAACCACGCTTGCAGCACCTGTTGCGTCAGGCTGAAAGAGTCCGGCGGGAATGGGCGCTTTACCGTCGGCCGGGATCACCCAAAGTTCATAGGTTTTGCCCACTGGCAACGGCTCAAGATGCGAGACCTCGAAAATCAGCCCGCCCGTTGAGGCCAGGTAAATCACGCGGCCCTCTGACTCGGCGTTCGCTTTGGCTGAAGCCAGAGTGACATGTTGCGCGCTCTTTGCTGTCAGAACTTCAAGTGCGTGTTTGGCCGGCGCGGTGCTCTCTTCCTGATGCTTGAGCTGATCGGCCTGCTGGCGAATCTGTATGTTGAGCTGGCCAACCCTGAGCAAGGAGCCTATGGAAAAAATCGATAGAGCAGCTACCAATGACCACGAAACCGACGCGTAGACCTTCCTTGCCGTTGTCCCGGTTGCACCCGATGCATCCGCAGGCTGCACTGAGGAATCGACAGAGGCAGACTCCGTGACACCGGCTTGTTCAGCGGATGAATCGCCGAGCGGAGCTGTATTCGGATTGGAAGATTCCTGGGACACGATGAGGGGCGTTGAATCTCTTCGCATTTTATTGTCCGGCCAGCGCGATATCAATGTGCCTCTTCGTGGTAGAACGGTACTTTGGAGCCAGTGTTAGCATCAAATCTGACGAATGCCTTCCAATAAACTACACATCATCCCTCTGGGCGGTCTTGGCGAATTCGGCATGAACTGCCTCGCGCTGCGCTGGGGAGACGACATCATCGTCATCGACGCCGGACTGATGTTTCCTGAGTCCGAGTTGCTTGGCGTGGACATCGTGGTCCCCGACATCACTTATCTTGTCGAAAACAAGGATCTGGTCAGGGGAATCATCCTTACACATGGCCACCAAGATCATATTGGAGGACTGGCCTGGCTTTTGAGTGAACTCAAGGTCCCGGTTTACGCTACCGAGTTCACACTGGCTTATGTGGAAGGCAATCTGGAAGAAAACCAGATGCTCGATGAAACCGAACTCATCGAGATTGCTCCGAAAGAGAAATTTTCCGTTGGCCCCTTTACCATCGAGCCCATCCGTGTGACGCATTCGCTTGTGGATTGCGTGGCGTTGGCCATCGATACGCCGGCCGGAGTTGTGATTCACACGGGTGACTTCAAGATCGACCTTTCGCCTCTCGACGAAAAGCCCTTCGATCTGCATACGTTTGCCGAATACGGCAAGCGAGGCGTGCTTGCGCTGCTACAGGATTCGACGAATGTCGATCGCTCGGGCTATACGCCTTCCGAAGCGTCGGTTCGTCCGCGTCTCGATGAAATCTTCTCCCGCGCGAAGAAGAAGCTCTTTTTCAGCTGCTTTTCGTCGTCGATCTATCGCATCAAAATTGCGCTTGAACTCGCCCGCCAGCACGGCCGCAAGGTTGCCGTTGTGGGCCGCTCCATGCTGGAAAGCACAGATATCGCGCAGGACCTTGGCTACATCGACGTTCCTCCCGGACTGCTCATCAACCCCGGCCAGATGCGCGATTATTCACCGGAACAGTTGATGGTGCTTATCAGCGGCACACAAGGCGAACCGATGAGTGCGCTTAGCCGCGCGGCGGTGGACAATCACAAGCACGCGCGCATTGAATCCGGCGATACGGTGCTGCTCAGTTCGCGCGTGATTCCCGGCAATGAGAAAAATATTTTCCGTGTCATCGATCACCTTTACCGCCGCGATGCGGATGTAATTTACGACGACGGTTCGCATGGGCTGATTCACGTAAGTGGACACGGCAGCCAGGAAGAGATGCGCCTGCTCATCAATCTGGTAAAGCCGAAGTACTTTATCCCCGTTCATGGCGACTATCGGCATCTTCGCCGCCACGCCGAGATTGCCATGCAGACCGGTGCGGTGGAACATGTGGTCGTTATCGAAGACGGTGATGTACTCGAGATCGACAAGGATAATGCGCGCCGCCTCGAAAAGATCCAGGCCGGACGCATCCTTCTTGATGCTGGCTCATCGATCGAAGTCGTCGAAGATTTGGTGATTCGTGATCGCCGCATCCTGAGCGAAGACGGTTTCGTGGTCGTTATTCTGGCCATTAACCAGCGTACCGGCGCCCTTGAACTGGCTCCAGAGGTCGTTATGCGGGGCTTTGGCGGAGCAGACATTACCGATCAGGCGCGCGAAACCGTGCTCAAGACACTCGACTCACTGAGCAGCGAGCAGAAGGCCGACTACGGCATGGCGAAAGATAAGATCCGTGCAGATCTAAAGCGGCTCATTCAGAAGTCGAGCGGCAAGCGGCCGATGATTATGCCCGTGATCATGGAAGTCTAGGACGCGATACACTGCCAGAACCAGGTTTTTCCGTTGTCCAAATTCAGTGACTGAATTCCCGGAGGCTGAACCCGGTCATGAAACTCTCGCCTGCTCTACTTGCAGCATGCCTTGTACTGGCGCCTTTGGCGTATTCTCAAACTCAATCCACCGGCGAAGCCTGCATGCCCTCCACGACGCTCGATGAGCTTATTACGGCACTTGATGCCGCAGTGAGCGGACCAGCGGACAAGGACCGCGCCTGCATGCGCGAGCTTGTGCTGCCCGATGCACGGCTCACGCCAATGACGAAGACACCCGGCGACAGCCTTGCACCGCACATCCTCACGCTCGATGGTTGGATTGAAGCGGTGAAGAAGCACGGCAAGGATGAGTTGAACGAGCATCAGATCAAGGTGAAGCAGGAGGTGTACGGCAGCATCGCACATCTTTGGAGCACGTACGAACTGCACCTCTCGAGTGATCCAGGCAAGGCAATTCGCGGAATCAACAGCATTCAGGCTGTTTACGACGGCAAACGCTGGCGCGTATATGGCATCCTGTGGCAAGCAGAGACGCCCGCTACTCCTATCCCAGAAAAGTATCTGCCATGAGCACAGTTTCAGAACAACTCGTTTCTCTCGCCACGATTCGTGAAGCCGCCAAGCGCATCAAGGATATTGCGGTACATACGCCGCTTGTGGAAGCTGCCTTTCCCGGACTGAGCGGTTATGGGACCGACTGCCGCATCTGGCTCAAAGCCGAAAGTCTGCAGCCCATCGGGGCATTCAAGCTGCGCGGCGCGGCCAACAAGGTTCTGCAGCTTACGCCGGAGGAGCTGAAGCGCGGCGTCATCACCTATTCAAGCGGCAACCATGCGCAGGGCGTAGCCTATGCGGCGCGTGCAGTCGGCGCAAAGGCTGTCATTGTGATGCCGCAGAATGCACCGGCCATCAAGCGAACCTCGACCATCGCGCTTGGAGCGGAAGTAGTGGACGTGGGTAATGCCTCGACCGAGCGGTTACGGGTGGCGCAGGAACTCGTAGCCAAACATGGTTACGTGGTGATTCCTCCCTATGACGACGAACACATCATTGCCGGCCAGGCTACATGTGGCCTTGAGATTGCCGAGGAACTACCCGACGTCGATCTCGTTCTCGCGCCTGTCTCTGGAGGCGGCCTGCTGAGCGGCGTGGCCGCGGGCGTGAAGCAACTGCTGCCCAATGCACACGTAATTGGCGTGGAGCCGGAGCTGGCGGGCGATACGGCGGAGAGCTTCCGCGCGGGCAGGATTGTGGAGTGGCCTGCTGAACTCACCAGCCGTACGATTGCCGACGGCCTGCGCACGCAGAGCGTCGGCGTGCGTAACTTTGAGCACATTCGCTCTTTTGTTGACGACATCGTCACTGTCACCGAGGCCGAGATTTGCGCGGCCATGCGTGCCATTGTTGCAGCCACGCGGCTTGTGCCCGAACCCAGCGGCGCGGTAGCCACAGCAGCCCTGCTCTTCCATGGCGACAAACTGCCCGGCTATCGCAAGGCTGCGGCTGTCATCAGTGGGGGCAATGTAGCGCCGGAGATGCTGGCCGAAGTGCTTACGGAGTCGCGAGCCTGAGCGACATCTTGCACAGACATCCATCGGCTCGCTAAGAGCTTCCAACCAATTACGCACTGCATACTCATGCGTCTACTATGATGAACACCATCATGCGCAAGCGACTTATTTCAGTTGCCTCTGGTCTGTTGCTTCTGGCTTCTCTTTTTGCGGCGCATGCCGCCGACAAGAAGCAGAAGGATCAGCTTGTAAAGCCCATGGCCGGCCCGCGTGCCACGGCGCTGCGTGTCACCTGGCTTTACATAACGCCTGACCTGCACTCGCAGAAGATTGACAAGGTACAGCCGGGCCGGGAACTGGTCATTGCCGAGCGCAGCGGTCCCTGGCTGCGTGTCTTTGCCAACACCGATATTGAAGAAGAGCACACGAGCGATACTCCCATCTTTGGCTCGAATGACACGCCACCTCCCATCTCCGGCTGGATGGAAGGGCGCGGCATTGTGGAGGAATCCACGCCGGATGGAGACCAGATTCTGATGGGGGCTGCCGCCACGGAAGAGGTGCTCGCGTCTGATCCGCGTGGCCCAGTGAACGCCGCTCGCACCGCACATCTGCTCTATCGCCGGCTGGCGGAAATGTTCCCAAACTCGCCTTTCGCGCCCACCGCTGCCTGGCGCGCCGCGGATATTCTCTGGCAGATCCAGAAGGCAGATGCGGCTTCTCTGCCTTCCGCCAAGGAACGCTCGCCTTACATGCGGGAGCTCATGGATGAAGACGGATTGAAAAAGGTGATCAAGATGTATCCCGGTACGCCGGAAGCCGACATGGCCGCCTTTGACCTGATTGACAACAAACTCTGCGGATCCTGGCAGGGCACGGAGAAGTGTCCGGAAAAGGAATCGGAAGTTTACGAGAAGTACGCGGAAGAACACCCCAAGGGCCCACGCACGGCTAAAGCATTTTATGAAGCAATTTACCGCCAGTCGGTTCTGGTGGACATGTACAAGGCCGACGGCAATGACGGCAAGAGCTCCAAGGCAGCCGCGCACGCCCATGAACTCACCGCAGACCTCAAAACAAAATTCCCCACCTCCGACTACACGGCGCGCGCCGCAACTCTCGTGTTCAAATTGGATCAGGGCATTCCCGTGTACGGTATCGACCAGCCATAATTGTTCCGATAGATTCAGTACTTCATTTCACCGGACCCCGCATTTACCGGAGGCTTCTTGAACGTCTATCTGCAGTCCGTCCTTCTTGGCGTTATTGAAGGACTCACCGAATTCCTGCCTGTCAGCTCCACAGCGCACCTGCGCATTACGGAAGCGCTGATGCACATGCCCATGGAAGACGCCTACTGGAAGATGTATTCCATCGTCATCCAGGCCGGCGCCATTCTTGCTCTGGTGCTGCTGTACCTGAAGCGCATTGTCGACTTCATCCGTACCTTCCCCAAAGGCGAAGGCGGCGACCGCAACTGGCTCACGCACCCCATTTCGCTTACCTTCATCGCCTTTGCATTCACGTCTGTGCTGGCGCTTGCATTACGCAAATGGAGCGATAAAAACCTGGGCAGCATTACAGCAATGGCGCTGGCGCTGGTGATCGGCGGAATTGTGATGTGGGCCGTGGATGTGTGGGCTTCGCGCTCAGAGCCGGGCACCACGCATGTGGAAGAGATGGGACTGGGCCAGGCCATCTGGATCGGCATCTGCCAATCGCTTTCGGCGGTCTTTCCCGGACTCTCGCGTTCCATGTCCACCATTGCCGCGGGACAGCTTGCCGGTCTTGACCGGCCCTCGGCTTTGGAATTCAGCTTTTTGCTCTCCATCCCGACCATGCTTGCCGCAACGGCATGGGACTTGAAGAAGGAGGTCCTGCCCAGCCATGGAGCCGTGGCGGCAGACGTGGTGATGAACGGCCAGCGCTGGGTGGTGCTTGCCATCGGCTTCTTAGTTTCCTTCATTGTTGCGTTGGGCGTTGTGGAATGGTTTCTTGCCTGGGTGCGCCGTCGCGGTTTCACTATTTTCGCCATTTACCGCATTCTCATCGGCATCGCTCTGCTGATCTTCGGCTCACAGATCGCGGGCATGTAACTCACAGCAAATCTGCTGCATGCGGCGGGGGTGGACACCGTGGTTCCCCCTGCCCGACTTTTGCCCGGATTCTCATCCTGTGGCACGGATAATAAAGACTGCTCTGGGGTTGATTCCGTCCGCACTGCCGGTGCGCCGGCACGTTGCGTGCGGCGGCCAACGAGCGGAAACGCGCCCCATGATGAAGACCATCTCGATTGCTCCTTCGCCAACCCGCAAACACGCCCTCAACGTTTTTCTCGGGGTGGTACTGGCTCTGGTATCGGTGCTGCTCTTTCTGGCACTGGCCACCTACCATCCAGCAGATCCGTCGCTGAATACCTCTACCGATGCGATTACACCGCACCAGGTACACAACTGGGTTGGTCTATTTGGTGCGTCGCTGAGCGACATTCTTCTGCAGTTCATCGGAATCACTTCGTTCATCCTCCCCTTTTGGCTTGGCGGTATCGCGTGGGACTGGATGCACTCGCGTTCGGCAGGTTCACCCGCGCTTCGTTGGGCTGGCTGCGTGCTCGCGCTTGTCTTCACGCCTACGGCTTTCGGACTTCTTCCCTGGCACTGGCATTGGCTGCACACAATTCCCATTGAGGGTGTGCTCGGCAAACTTATTGCCGCCCAATTGATTGTCTACCTCAACGTGCAGGGCGCGGCGGTTGTGGCCGGCGCTCTTGCAGCGACAGGTTTGTATTTTGGATCGGCTGTCAACTTCGGCAAAGTGAAAGCCTTCGTCGAAGAGTGGTGGATTCGTTCTGTCTCGATGTATGAGCGCTGGCAGAACTGGCGCGAGACACGCGCTGAAGCCCGCGCAGAGCAGGCCGCCATTCGCGCCGAGCAGCAGTCGCCTGGCCCCGATCAGCGGCTCTTTACGAATGCTCCCGCACCGGCCCCAGAAGAGATGCTGGACGAGCCGCCAATTGAACGCAAACCAAGTTTCCTCGCCGGTCTTTTCCGCCGCAAGAAGGTTACGCCGGAGATGGACCCTGTCGAAGATATTCCAGCATATCAGCGCGCCATTGCCACACCGGACTCGGAAAAGGTTCCGGTTGTCTCGCATCGCCGTGCAAGCATCTGGGAGCCTGAATCCCCCCCGCGCCCCACAATCGCCGCGCGCGCGCCAGTACAGCCGGTTGCGCCCGTCACACAGCGCACTGATACAGCCCCCACTTCGGCTCCGCGCCTTGTAGAGACACGTACTCCTCCGCAGCCTGCACCTGAGCCGGCAAAGGCAGTGGAAACATCTGCACCCGCGCAGACGATTGCCATCCACGAACGCGCGGACGCGGAAGTGAAATCCGCGACCGTTGCGCCGAAAAATGTCAGTGGCTTCAAGCTGCCACCAAGCACGTTACTGAATGCAGGTGTGGGCCCGCAGGCCGTGCGTGAAGACGATTTGCGCGAAGAGGCCAAGATTCTGGTCGAAAAGTGTGCCGAATTCGACGTGCGAGGCCAGGTGGTGCAGATCAATCCAGGTCCGATGGTAACGACCTACGAATTCAAGCCCGAAGCTGGCGTGAAATACAGCCGCGTCACGGGTCTCGCCGATGACCTCTGCCTCGCCATGCGCGCCGAAAGTATTCTTATCGAGCGCATGGCCGGTAAGAGCACGGTCGGCATCCAGGTCCCGAACCACGAAAAGGAAACCATCCATCTGCGCGACGTGCTCGAGTCAGAGACCTTTGCAAAGGCCCGGTCACGGCTTACGCTTGCCATGGGCAAGGACATCAACGGCCGTATTGTTACGGCCGATCTTGGATCAATGCCGCACGTGCTTATTGCCGGCTCCACAGGGTCCGGCAAATCGGTGGCCATCAACGCCATGATCATGAGCCTGCTCTTCCGCACCACGCCGAGCCAGGTTCGTCTCATTCTCGTGGACCCCAAGCGCGTCGAGCTCGGCATGTACGAGGGTATTCCGCACCTCTTCACGCCCATCATCACGGAACCCAAACTGGCCGCCAACGCGCTGCGCAACGCCGTGCGCGAAATGGAGCGCCGCCTCAAGCTGCTCGCCTCACGCTCGGTGCGCAACATCGATCAGTACAACAAACTCTTTGAAGGCACCATGCCCTCACTTTTTGACGAGGGTGAGCCAGAGGAGCCGTTGCCCTACATCGTCATCATCATCGACGAGTTGGCTGACCTGATGATGCTTGACCGCGCCAACGTGGAAGAATCCATCACGCGCCTGGCGCAGATGGCGCGTGCTGTCGGTATTCACCTGATTCTGGCCACGCAACGCCCCAGTGTGGACGTGATTACCGGCCTCATCAAGGCCAACGTGCCCACGCGCATCAGCTTCCGCCTCGCCACCAAAGTCGATTCGCGTACCATTGTCGATACCAACGGCGCTGAAGCTCTGCTTGGCCGTGGCGACATGCTCTTTTTGCCTCCGGGCACGAGCCGCCTGATGCGCATTCATGCGCCTTTCGTCAGCGAAAAGGAAACCGCATCGGTGGTCGAGTTCTGGAAGAACCAGGGAACCGCGGAATATGCTGAAGGCTTCCTCGAGTCGCCGCGCGACGAGAAAGCGAGCCTGGAAGGCTCAAGCGATGGCAGCGACGATAACGATCCGATGTTCGACGATGCGGTTCGGCTGGTCTTTGAATTTGGCAAGGCTTCGACTTCGCTGCTGCAGCGTCGGCTGCGTATCGGATATGGCCGTGCCGCACATCTCATCGACTTGATGGAGCGCGACGGGCTGGTTGGCCCAGCCGACGGCTCTCGCCCGCGTGAGCTGTTGAAATCTCCGGGATGGCTGCACGAAGTCGGAGTATCTGACGAATAGAAAAATTTGCCGCTGATGGGGTGCGGCAGACATGTTAGGTTTTGGTGACCGCGAGAAACTGCCCGCAATTTTTCTTATCGACGACGACCTTGTAAGCCGTGAGGTCATCGCCACAGTGCTCACCCTGGAGGGCTATGAAGTTCATACGGCCGACAGCGGTGAAACCGCCGTACAACAACTCGTTGAGCAGCAATTTACTCCGGCAATCATCCTGATGGATGCTCAACTTCCAGGTCTGAACGGCGTTGAACTTACCAAACAATTGCGCGCGCATAGCACTGCCTCCATCATTGCAATCAGCGGCAGCGCACTGACTCCGGAATTAGCTTCCGCCAGCGACGGATTTCTGCTCAAGCCATTTAATCCCGATGCGCTGCGCACTCTGATTGCGGAAAGGGCGCCAGCGAAGCCACCAGAACCTTCCGCGCCCATTATTCTGCCGGAAACGTTGGCTCAATTTCGCCATCTCATGCCTGAGCCCACTGTGAAACAGATTTATACAGCGGTTGTTACGGACCTCAAGAAGCGTCATAGTGCTCTTGAAACCGCGTTGGCGAATGGAAACAGAGAAGAAATTAGCAGGGTTGGCCACGCAATCAAAGGTGGTTGCGGCATGGCCGGGGCACTTCAGGCCGCGAATCTTGGGGCAGCACTCGAAGCTGAGAGTAATGATTTGGATTACTGCCGTAAGACCCTCGCCCACTTGACGGAAGCTATTGGTAACCTTGAGAGTATGCTGGAGCGAGAATTTCCTGATTAAGCTCGGTTTACGGTAAAGGAAGTACCGGAACCAAAGGTACCATGGAACCTCATCTTTTGAGGCGCATATGTATGCCCTGGTTCGATAGCATACCTACCCAGGGAGGAGAGTTCTAAAGGTGGATAACCCAATTCGCATCGTACTTGCGGACGACCATCCAGTAGTGAGGATCGGTGTGCGCAACATGCTGCAACGGAACGACGGGTTTGAAGTAGTAGGCGAAGCTGACGACGGCGACGAGGCCATCACCCTCACGCTCGACCTCAAGCCGGATATCCTTCTGCTCGACGTGCAAATGCCGCGTCTGCCTGGACTTGAGGCCATGCGTGCAATTATGAGCGGCTCGCCGACGGTCAAGATTCTTTTGCTTACGTCTACCATCACCACCCAGCAGATCATTGAAGCGCTGCACATCGGTGCGCGCGGAATCGTGCTCAAAGACGCGCTTGCAGGCGCTTTGCAGGAAGCCATTCACACAGTTTGTGCCGGCGATTATTGGATTGGCGGCAAACGCGTGGTCAATCTGGTGGCTGCCCTGCGCGATCTGATGGCACAGGCTGCTACCCCTCCACACAAAACCTACGGCCTTACGCCTCGTGAAATCGAAGTTGTGGGCTGCATCGTTGAAGGCTGCAGCAACCGCGATATCGCCAAGCAGTTCTCGTTAAGCGAAGAGACTGTCAAGCGGCACCTGTCGAATATCTTTGATAAGACGGGCGTGTCCACGCGTCTGGAGCTAGCGCTCTTTGCGATTGCCCACCATTTGGTGACACCGCAGTAAACCGGCTCCGCCGTCCCAGGTATTCATTTCCAGCGACAGTGGAGAGTGGCTTCTTTCTTCAGGAAGAAGCCACTTGGAGTAAATGGCTTCGTGACACGACAACCGCGAAGCCGGATAGCAGCGTCATTCCCTCCCGCATAATTTTGAATTCAAATTTACAGTCTTTCAGCAGAAGAACTGCTTTTCCAGCTTGTCCAGTAGATTTCCAGTTTCGTCGCACACGCCTGTGTGGACGGGTGAGGGCTGGATGATGGTACTTCGCGGCGAAACCAGCCAGTGGAAGCGCTCACTCTGAGAGAGTTGCGCGATTGCACCTGCCGCAGGATCACCTTCGCAAATGCGAACGATGGCATCGAGATGCTGCGCAATCAGGTCTAGATCCGCGTCCGGCCAGAGCGCGAGCACCCTATCTCGATCAAAACGGACGCGCGCGGCGAGGTAGCGCTTTTCACGGCAGAAGACAACCACGCCGGCATTCACAAACTCCTGGCGCTCCACGCGGGGCACCACGCGCAGCAGCGCGTAATCAAATGAGGCGGGCATGGGCATCCATCGCCTCCTGTTCAAAAATCTGTGCCGACTGCAGCCGCCGGGCAAAGAACTCAAGGTAGCCGGCACGCCGGTCTTCCGTACTGATTCCAGCCGCCGTATCCTCAAGCCACGCAGCCGGCACTGTGCTCACAACCGCGCGCAGCACATCCGGCGTTAACCTTTTCCGCGCTGCGGCGCCTGCATCCTCGATCTTCGCCGCCCATGGTAGTAACACATGTTGAGCAATTTCCTTGAAGGGCGCTTCGGCCTTTGCTATTCGGTTCGACCAGTCGTGATGAAAGTAGAGCGCCGCGCCATGATCGATGAGATACAGCTTTCTATGCCATAGCAGCAAATTCGCGTTCTTTGCTGTCCGGTCCACGTTCATCGTGAATGCATCAAACCATACTGCCATGGAGGCTTCATCTTCCGGCACCGCATCGCGCGCCGCCGGATCGAACATCACCGAACCCGGCAAATAATCCAACCCCACATTCAGGCCTGCGCTTGCCTGCAGCAGTTGGCGGATTTCGTAGTCGGGCTCATTGCGGCCCAGCGCGGAGTCCACTTCTACGAACACAATCTCCGGCACGCGCAAACCAAACGTTCGGCCAATCTCGCCGCAGATCAACTCGGCAACGAGCGCAAGCTTACCCTGTCCCGCGCCTCGGAACTTCACCACATAGAGCCCCAGGTCATCAGCTTCTACAATGGCCGGAAGCGAGCCGCCCTCACGCATGGGCAGCACATAGCGCGTCGCATGGACTGTTCTGAGCATCTGAAGAAACAGTGTACCCGGCAACCGGGAGTGCGCCGTATTACTACTGGAACGAATTAAGTGAGGAGTCCGCACACGATGAAAATTGGATTTTTGGGCACAGGCGCTATGGGTATCCCGATGGCGCTTCGTCTTATTGCCGCAGGCCATGAATTGCGCGTCTGGAACCGCAGCGAAGGCCGCACTGAACCGCTGCTGCGCGAGGGTGCGATTGCCGCAGGAACACCCGCCGAAGCCGAACTTGGCGTGGACGCTGTGGTAACAATGCTATTCGACGACGCGGCGCATGAGGATGTGCTCTTCGGCTCTAACGGCTTGATGGACGCACTCGAACCGGGTTCACTTCACATTTCCTGCAGCACCATCAGTACTGCGCTCAGCGAGCGGCTCACAACCGAACACGCCAGGCGTGGCATCGACTTTGTGGCGGCCCCGGTGTTTGGCCGGCCCAATGTGGCGCAGGAGGGAAAGCTCTGGATTGTCGCCGCCGGCGCGGAAAAGGCTGTAGAACGTGCACGGCCAGTGCTGGAGCCCATGTCGCGCGGAATCTCGGTTATTGGCGCTGAACCACGTCAGGCACACGCACTCAAGCTCGGCGGCAATTTCATGATTGCGGCCATGATCCACACCATGACCGAGTCTTTTGTCTATGCGCAGTCGCAGGGTATTGAGCCCGCGAAGTTCATTGAAGCCGTAAACAGCGCGCTTTTTCAATCGCCGTTTTACGCTGCCTATGCAAATGTGATTCTGAATCCGCCGGAGAAACCTGGCGCGACAATTGCTCTTGGCGCAAAAGACGTGAATATGCTGCGCGCGGCCGCGGCAAGCCGCGGAATTCGCGTTACGCTGGCCGATGAGCTGGCTGAAATCTTTAAGGAAGCCGCCAAAGCTGGACTGAGCGAAACCGATTGGCCGGAGGGCCAGTACAAGATGGCCCAAATGCGCAGCAAGGCCTGATCCGCACTACCGGCGGACAATCTGCACCGCTTCTGAAAACCCTTGGGTACCATGTATGCATGGGACTCAAGGGAAAAGTTGTTTTCATTACCGGCGCCAGTGCCGGCATTGGCGCAGCCACGACATTCGCCTTCGCGGCTGAAGGTGCAAAGCTACTGCTTGCCGCGCGCCGCGCGGACAAGCTTGAAGCCGTTGCACAACAGGCGCGCGAACGCGGTGCGGGAGCCGTGCATACCTTCACGCTCGACGTGCGCGACCAGAAGGCAGTTGAAAAGTCCATCGCAGACCTGCCCGCCGAGTGGGCGGCCATTGACATCCTCGTTAACAACGCCGGCCTGAGCCGCGGTCTCGAGAAAGTCTATGCCGGCAGCATTCAGGACTGGGAGGAGATGATCGACACGAACGTGAAGGGCTTGCTTTACGTGACACGTGCCGTGGTGCCCGGCATGGTGGAGCGCGGCAGTGGACACGTCATCAATCTTGGCTCCACAGCGGGCGACATGACCTATCCCAACGGAGCGGTATATTGCGGAACCAAGGCAGCCGAGCGCGCCATTAACGATGGCCTGCGTCAGGACCTGCTCGGCACGAAGGTGCGCGTCACAAGCGTCGACCCCGGCATGGTTGAGACCGAGTTTAGTGTCGTCCGTTTTCGCGGAGACGAGGAGCGTGCGGCGAAGGTCTACCAGAACATTACGCCGCTCACGGCTGAGGACGTTGCGGAGACGATCGTTTGGGCCGCCTCTCGTCCTGCTCACGTCAACATTGCACGCGTGCTCATGACCTGTACCCAGCAAGCCAATTCTCTGCTCTTCGCACGCGACGCATAACCGCCTGCGCGGTTTATTCGAGAAGGTCCGCGCCAGAGCATGGGCGCGGTTCGAACACTCAGCGCCGGAAAAAGACACTAAAAAATCCGCCAAAAGGCGGAACGATTTATCCGAGTGCTTCCAACTGCGACTCAATGTGTTTGAGCGCAGCCTCCAACGCCTGACGTCGGACAGGACTCGAAGTTCGCTGTGAAAGAATCTGTTCCTTTTGCAGATTCAGCGATTGCTTCTGCCGTTCACGCGCGGCACGCTCCTGCTGCGCACGCCGTTTCTGTTCCTCTGTCATAGTTTCGCTGCCGATTTCGAGTCGTGGCGACTCAAGGGCACTGGCCATTTGCTCCTCCACGGATTTACTTTCCCAACCACGAGCCATATCTTCGATTCTAGTGTTTTTTTGCGCCGGCCGTCCCACGCGGCGCAACACAGCACTGAATCCAAGCCCACCGGAGCAAATATATGCGTGCCTGGCAGTTGAATGCATTCGGATTTAAGACACTCGAACTCGTTGAACTTGCCGTACCGAATCCAGGCCCTGGAGAGGTTCTTATCCGCGTGCGCGCCGTGTCGTTCAACTACCGCGATCTGCTTGTTGTTAAAGGCCTCTATAACCCCAAAATGTCGCTGCCACGCATTCCATGTTCGGATGGTGCGGGTGAAGTCATCGCCGTCGGCGAAGGCGTTACAGCCTGGCAGCCCGGTGATCGAGTCAATGGCATCTTCATGCAGAATTGGCTCGATGGACCTCCTTCGGCCGCAACCAACAAGGGGGCGCTCGGCGGCGACATCGACGGTATGCTCGCTGAATATGTGGTACTGCCCGCATCGGGTATCGTCGGCATCCTGCCGTATCTCAGCTATGCTGAGGCGTCCACTCTTCCCTGCGCCGCTGTAACCGCATGGAATGCACTCCGCGCCGGCAATGTTAGCCCTGAATCGACCGTCCTCATTCAGGGTACAGGCGGCGTCTCCATCTTCGCACTGCAAATGGCCAAGGCCATGGGAGCGCGTGTGATTGGCGTTTCCAGTAGCGACGAAAAACTGGCGCACGCCAAATCGCTCGGCCTCGACGAAGGCCTCAACTACCGCGCTATGCCCGACTGGGAGCGCTGGGCCTTCGAGCAAACGGGAGGCGTCGGCGTCGACCTCGTGGTAGAAGTGGGCGGCACGGGAACGCTGCCGCGATCGTTGCGCGCAGTGAAAATCGGCGGCACAATCGCGCAGATTGGCATTCTCACCGGCGCGGCCGATCCCATTCCACTACCGCTCATCTTTCACAAACAGCTTCATATTCACGGCATTTACGTCGGCTCACGCGCACACTTTCTGGCTATGAACGCATTCCTCGAGCAACACGAGATTCGCCCGGTGTGCCAGATCCATTATTGGAGCCAGGCACGCGACACTCTTGCTTCAATGGAAGCAGCAGCACACTTTGGCAAGCTGGTTGTTGAATTGAAATAGGCTCAGCTACGCGACCTGGCCTGCTGCTTGACCGAGCGCAACGCAATCAGCCCGAGGACCACGATTACCGCCAGCAGCGCGACCCAAAGCATGGAGGGATGCCTTTCCGTGAACGGCCTCTTGTCAGGTCTTGGCGTATAGCTGACATTTTCTTTCTCGGCGCCAAGCTCGACCTGCTGCGCATTGTCCTGCAGCGCAAACAGCGTGGCGTAGTCGTAGCGTGGAGCTGAAAGCGCACTGTCTCCGTAAAAGAGCACATAGCCGGCTCCCGCTGCACCGTCGAAACAAAGCTGCCGCTCGCGCATCTCCATGCGCACCTGTTTGAAGTAAATCGGCGCGTCGTCGCCATTGTCTACGCGAATCATCCACTTTCTATCACCGTCTCCGTAGACATGAGGCGCGGGTATTACCAGATTTTCTTCATCGATGCGGCGTCCGTTATGCATGCTGTGAATGCGCAGGATGTTGCCGCCGCCGGCAATGGAATACAGCCCGAGCGTATTGGGTTCTTTTGGGGCAGCCGCATCTTCAACAGTAATGGCCACCGGTCTGCTGAACTGCGCGGGTTGCGCATCAGGCACAAACACCACACGATCGACAGGAACATGCGCCGGCACCGTAAACGCAAACAAGGTTGCGCGGCCCTTCTCCACTGCCTGGGCAGTCTCCGCCACAGTAATGTAGTGCGCCTTCTCTTGCACACCCTTCATCGCGGAAATGCCTGTCACGTCATCCGGTGTGATACCGCCCGTGATGCTGAAATGCAGTACGGCAAAATTCGAAAGGGGGAGATGCAATACTGTGCTGCGGCCCAGCCGCTGACGCGTGAAGTCGAAGATTGTGTAATCGCCCAGCTTTGTAAACTCGCGTGTATCGTTCCTGCGGCTACCGCTCACTGTCACGGTGGCCATAAAGTTGTGTGCGGTCACATTCAGATCCAGATCGCTGTACGGCGCCGTCGGCATCTCAGCGTCGAACACGGTATGCCCATTGTGAACACCCGCATTCAATGGATGAATCAACTCCGGAACATACTCAGCAGCTGTTGTAGTATTCACCGCATACGGAGTCTCTGTACCGTCTTTATGGAGCCGCACATCGGCCAGGTCGCGCTCGCTATGAGCAAACACCTGCTCATCGAGCACCATACATACCTGCCCGCTCTGGGCGAGCGCGGTCTTCAGCGGACGCTCGTAACGGAAATACTTTTGCTGGGGAGTTGCGACAGCCATCAAAATGAACGTGACCGCCAGCATACGCATGCTCATGATTTGCCTGCTCCGCGCAAGTTGAGCCAGTCTCGCTGGTAGATAAAGCTCACCGCCAGCAACAACACCCCAAGTCCGAGGAAGCTGAGAATGCGAAAGCCCTGGCTCAGTGCGCTCATATCCACAAGAAACACCTTACCAATGGAGAGAGCGAGAAGTACCAGTGCCTGCCAGCGGAGAAAGCCGGAGCGCCGCCAAAATCCGAGCACAAGCAGCAGCGCTCCGTAAAGCATGAAGAAGGCCGAATAGCTGAACTGCTCATAGATTGAATTGATATTGACGCTTGTCCCCTCATAGACCAGCGCGGACCAGTAGCTGTGAATCTCGGTTGCAACAGCGATCAGGATAAGCAGGTTAACCAGCAATCCTCCGATAATGGGTAACACCCGCCACGCGGAATTCTCGTCACCCAGCGGTCGCGCCAATTGCCGCGCGCTCCAACCCACCAGGGCAACAGCCAGGCAATAAGTGGCAAAGCGCGGATTAAACACCGGAGTGAGTACTCCGTTCGCGCTGGTGGAAACCACCGACAGTACTCCCATTGCGAGCACAATGACGGCGAGCCAGCGTAGCAGAACTGAACGTTGCGCGACGGCCGCGGCGAGTAACGCCGAGCCGAAGATCATCAGAAAGCTCGCATGACAACACCACTCGTAGAGCGAGGCGTTGTAATTGCCCAGAGTGCCGCCGGCACTCCATTTGGACCAGTATGCGTGGATCTCCGTTGTGACGGCGATGAAGATCAGCAGATTCATCAGCACGAGGCAAATTGAGGAAAACACCTGCATATCCGGCAACGGCTCAGCCGGCTGAGCCAGCAGCCACGCGACGAAGCCGAACACCGCAATGGCAAAGCAATATGTGGCAAAGCGTGCATTCAGAACAGGAGTAGCTCCCGCCGCGCCGTTTACGGCAAAGATCGCGGCCAGACCCAGCAAAAGACAACCGCCTGCCAACATGGCCAGAAGCCGCATATGCACGCGCCGCGCCACCCACACCAATGCCGCACCCTCTGCCAACCAGCCCATCGTCAACCAGCGCCCATGTGTTTTGAGGGGGATGGCCAGCGTGAGAAAGACAACCGCTGTTGCCAAATGCAGAGAGGCTGTCAATTGCGAAGCAGGCTTCCACACACCACGCGCCGGTAGCCGCAACTGCAACAGATAGAACGCGGCGGATGTGACGGCGATCCATGGTTTTGCCTCGCGCATTCCGAACTCATCAAAAAGGACGAGGTACGCAAGGAATGCGAATAGCGCATTCATTACCGGTTGCACCGCAAGCACAAGTGCATCCCACGGCTCAGCGTCTTCGATGGAGCGATCATGCACTCGCACGAGGCGCGGAGCACTGGCAAACAGTACAGTGAAGCAGGTGACAAAGAACAACGTAAGAGCGAATTGATCGCGCGAGTAAAAGGTGAACCACCAGCCCGCAACCATGATGACTGTGCCCACATACGCGGCAAACAGAAGCCGTGACCACGGCCGCAAAATGGTCAGCGCCAGCACGGCAAGGTCCAGCAGCATAATGTAGCCAAAGAGAATGAGCTCGTGATTCTCGCCTGTGGAGAGCATTACGGGCGTAGAAATGCCGCCCGCGATAGCGTAGAGAGCGAGAAGCTCGGAGTCCTGCCGCCAGGCCATGAATCCGTTGAATGCCGTCACCAGCACCATGGCAACGAAAGCCACGCCCGCTGGCAGCAGATGATACACGCTGAATGAAGCCCACAAGGAGAGATAGAGAATGCCGCTGCCAACCGCTTTTAGGGAGTAGGAAAAAACTGTGTAGCCCTTGGTGAGGAACTTCTCCGACCAGGCAATCAGACCTGCGCCTGCGACAAGGCCAATGAGGATGCGCCCCAGAGGGCCAATCCACTGGTTGTCAATGGCGTACTTGAGGAACCAGGCCATACCGATAAGCACAGCCACAATACCGATCCGATTGAACCACTGCGAACCGATGCGGTTCTCGAGCGAAATCTCGTCCTTCTCTACCAGAGGCTGCTCTTCGCGACTGGGCTCCGAATAAGTGCGGAAAAGAGGACCGGGCATCGCCGCGGTCTTCTCTTCCGTGTGTCCCATGTGGGCCATGGCGGGAATGGCTTCGGTCCACGGCTTAACTTCCGCGTGCTGTTCTGGCCCCTGCTGATTTTCTGGCGTGGGTGGCAGATGCTCAGATGGTAGCGCGGCGGCAAGTGGTAGCGGCCCCCCAGCCGGCGGACTCTCCTTCTCCACCTCCGGTGGAAATGCCCCGCGCGCCAACAATGCTTCTTCCAGGCGGAAGACGCGTCTGCGCAGATCCGCAATCTGTTCTTCAAGGCTGCCTGAGGGAGTGAAGTCCATTGCCGTTCACTGTACATCACCCCTGCCTGCAACGCCACTGGCTTTAAGGAGCGTGCCGCTACCATAAGCCTCCCAAATTCATCAGATACAAGCGGCTCGACCGCTCCTCTCCTCGCCTTCTACAGGGATTTCCTACATGCGCGCAGGTTACATACGTGCCAATTCAGAAAAACTTCATCTGTTCTCCATCCAAGCCCCAATCGAGAATGAAGTAACCTTGAGTTTGGGAAGCCGTCTGTTGTGCAGTGAGTTGTGACGCTCCCCGCATAAGTAAGGTCTGGTTTTGACGCTGGAAACTCCCCAACTATCGCACCGCATGCAGTCTGCCCCTCAGGCGCACGCACATGGTGCGCGTTGGAGACTCGCACAGTTTGCAGGCGCGCTCCTTGTCCCGGCAGTCTTCGTCATGGCCGGATGCGGAGGCAATCTCGCCGCAGCCAATCCAGCGCAAGCAAATTCTTCGCTTTCGCTTACGCCCGGACCCGCATCCATTGATACGAAGTGCACCGGATGCAATGCCGCCAGTTCACACGGTCTGGCAGTGGAGCAGTTTTCCGCCAAACTGCCCTCAGGAGAAACTGCCGATGTTGTATGGTCGGTTTCCGGCGGCGATGCAGTCAGTGGAGCAGGCTCCATTACTTCCAATGGGCAATACACGCCGCCCAGTTATCTCACCACGGACCGCGTCGAAGTCCATATCTCCGCGACACTGCGCTCCGATCCTTCCATCAAGGCAAGCGGCTTGCTAAGCATTACACCCGGCTTTCTGCAGCCGCTCACCCCGCAAAACGCGACACTCGGCCCCGGCGGAACACTCACCGTTACCGGTACACTGGCGCAGTCAGGTGGAAGCAGTGGTATTCACTTCGCGCTAGCGGCATCACGGAATAGCAAAGGGTCACCGCAAGGAGCGCTTGGAGCCACCACATGTAAACGCTCGAGCAAGGCCTTCACTACATGCTCAGTCACCTACACTGCTCCGGCCGGTATTAACGCCAACAGCGTTTCCTATATCGTTGCCACAGATGGCCTCGGACAATCCCATACGGAAACGGCAGTTCTCGTCAATCCGGCGGGCATTGTCAGCAATCCTGAATCACACCAGACCGCCTTGCCTTCGCCTATGCTCCTTGGCAGCACAGGCGGCAACAACAACGATTTCGATGTCAAAGGCAACACTGTGACCGATTGTTGCAGCGGAACACTGGGCGCATTGGTGCAGGATTCGAGCGGCCGCCAGTATCTGCTCAGCAATAACCATGTGCTCGCCCGCAGCGACCAGGCCAGCGTCGGCGACTCCATCGTGCAACCTGGTCTCATTGACAATAACTGCACGCCTAACGGTGACGGGCCAGGCACCATTCCCATCGGCGCACTCACCGGCTGGTTGCCTCTCAGCTCCAGTCAGACCAATGCCGACGCCGCCATTGCCCAGGTTGCTTCGCGCAGTGTCGATGCCTCAGGCAGCATTCTTGAACTGGGCCCACGCCTGCCCGATGGATCTCTCGCCGCGGCGCCTCTGGGAACCTCTTCCACCAACGGCAATGGCGAAGCGGCCTCTCTCGCTCTCCGTGTCGCAAAAAGCGGCCGTACCACCGGACTCACCTGCGGAGAAGTTTCCGCCATTGATGTCGATGTGCAGGTAGACTACTTTACCGATTGTGCTGAGACACATCCTTACCTCACCAAGACCTTCACCGGCCAGATCGCTGTCAGCGGCGATCGTTTCTCCGACGCAGGTGACTCAGGCGCCCTCCTCGTCGATGCGGCAAATGCGGAACCCGTAGGCCTTTATTTTGCCGGCGGCATCGATACAGCCGGCGTCAGCCACGGCATGGCCAATCCAGCGCCCGACGTTCTCCATGAGCTGACCACGCAACTCGGCGCCGGTATGAGCTACACCTTCGTCGGTGGCGCCGACCATCCCGTCAGTTGCCTCAGCTTTGGCAACTCCGCCATCGCGTCGGCACAAGGACACGCACTGTCAGACATCGAGATTGCCCGCGTGCAGCAGGCGCTCGCCTCAGCACGCCAGCTCGTCAATCCCTCCACGGGAATTCTTGGCGTCGCCATGGGCAAGAGCAGCGATCAGCCCGGTCACGCAGCTGTGCTTGTTTACGTCACTCCCGGCTCCGAGACCTCTGTTCCCCAGACTCTCTCGGGTGTGCGAACGGTTGTTGTGCCTACCACGCAACATGCAGTCGCTTTCGGAACTGCACCCATGACCGTATCGCTCAACGACGTGCATCCGCTTGCGGCTGCCGAACTCACACATGCTCTCTCGGTTAAGACCCGCGTCGCATCTCAGCTTCTTCGCAACCCCTCCTATTTCGCTGTTGGTGTGGGACAAAGCCTCGACAATCCGCGTGAGGCGGCGCTGGTGATTTATGTAGACCGGCGCGATATTCCATCCGATCTGCCGGCGACTCTCGATGGACTCCGCACTCATTATGTCTTCATGGACAGGCTTCACGTCACACGCGGATACGCGAGCGGATTCCAGCCCAGACGCCATTGCCTGCCGCATAAGGAGACTCAGGAGACCAACCCGGCAAAGCTCTTTCGGCGGCCTATTCTCTAGTTTCAAAATCCCTTACGGCGTGAGCGGAAGTTATACATTACACCCACTGTGACGCCCTGCGGATGAATTCCAGCGCCAAACAGATTCGGCCATATCTGGTATTCATAGTCGGCGCGCACCCATACATCCTCATGAAGTCTTAAGTCCACTCCACCGGTGAAAGCGGTAACCTCGCGACTATCGTGGTGATATGTGCCAATGGGAGGGAATTCAATGCTGCCGTATCCCATCATCGCCCGGCCATAGGGCCGCACACTCGCATAGCGCTGCCACTCGTACCTGAATCCCGCCAGGTAGGTATCCTCACGCAGCTTCGACTGTGAACTCGACCGCAGATAATTCAAATCGCGCACTTCGGCCGCGATGCTCAGCCCGCCAATATGCCGAACCAAAATTGGCGGTCTGTAATCACCCCAAAATGCCACTCCCATCATGGACCCGCCATTGAAATCGGGTGTAAACAGCGAAGCACCCACACCCACCGCAAAAGGCGAGTACTGATGCTCTGCGGCCGAGATGACCTGAGCACCTGTCGTCCTGGGTATCAGGGCAATCACCATCGACAGACAAATCCAGGTGAACTTGCTGAAGGACATTCCTGTTTCTCCTTCTTCACACGGATCTCAAAAAGGGATGCGGCCAGCGCGCCTTGCACGCCCATTAATAGGCCGAGTATTCCCTATGGATTAATCTCACTAGACAATGCACCTGAACTGCCACACATCACAAGTGCGGTTTGGCGAGGGTGGGGAACCCGTCGCAACATTGTATTCACAGTTCGTCCCGGCTGGAATAGAGATTTCTCAGACTCTCTAGTGCAGAAAATCGCCTGCTTCCTGCTCAATAGCTACGACAAACGCCTGTAGCGACGCCACGCGCGGCTCTGCCAAATGCATCGAATGGCTCAGGCATAGCTTGGGCGGCAAATCATGTACCGCGCTATGCAGTACCTGCAGTACAGATGAAAAATTCTGATAGCGCGAGTCGCGCCCGACCTTGGCCAATGCACGCATCGCTCCCATGGCGCCCAATTGTTCCAGGATGTCCGCGTCATGAACCAGCATTCCTTCAACTGACTCTGGATGCCCATTTGGCTGATGGGTGCGAATCACATCAGCGACCGCATCCAGCTTCTCTGCTGGAAAACCCCACGCAGGCAGCAGCGCGCGGGTGCGGTCAATTGTGTACGGAATATGATCCCATCTGGCAAGCGCTTCCGGATTCTCAGGCCGATGGCCGATGAATACACCCAGATCGTGCATCCAGGCTGCTGCAAAGACTACATCATCGTCGTAGTCCATGCCTTTGCCCAACTCCACAGCAAGAGCATACAGTCTTGGCTGGTGACCGAATTTATCCACCGGCCGCGCAGCGTCGCGGATGTAATTCACCACGGCATTGCGCCAGCCGGAAGTATTCATTTCGCCGTCGCCGGCCATTTGGGTGCAATGCGAATCAGATCTAGTCCACCCAGATCCTGCACTGCAAAAACTGGCGAAGCGGCTGGAACCGCGACAATACTCCGCGTCGGCATCTCAAATCCTTCGAAACCGGAGCTCGCCAGTCTGCCGCTGCCCGCGGCTGCAAAAAGATAGCTCAAGCCCGGCGCAGTCTCATCCGTTCCGGACAGTGTTGTGCTGGTGCGGCTAACGTTCACGGGAATCCGTTCAACCTTGAAGTACTCTTCGTCGATCAAGACGGTACGATCTTCCAGTTTCTTCGCCGGAACCTTGCCTGCGCGTGTCTTCAGCCGTGTTGCTTCGAGCGACTTCTCAATATGCAACTCGCGCGGCCGCCCGTAGTCGTACATGCGATAAGTCAGATCGCTGTTTTGCTGCACTTCCAGCAGAATGGAACCTGGCCATATGGCGTGCACCGTGCCTGCATCCACGAGAACCATGTCGCCTTTATCCACTGGCAGCACAGCAAGAGACTTTTCCAGCGTCCCGTTCTGAATGCCGGCGCGAATCTCGTCAAGCGTAACGCCATCACGCAGTCCTGCCGCCACTTCCGCGCCAGGCTCCGAAGCCAGCGCGTACCAGCACTCCGTTTTTCCGCGAGGATACCCATACTTCTGTGCCAGGTGATCGTCGGGATGAACCTGCACGCTCAGCTTTTCGCGCGCAAAAATCACCTTCACCAGGAGCGGTGAACCATTGGCCGGTCTGTCTTTACCCATCAGCGCTTCCGGCGCATGCGCAAACAATTCTCCGAGCGTCGCACCCTTGTAGGAGCCACTGCCTACAGTGCACTCGTCGCCCGTCAGCCAGACCTCTCCAACAGGTTCTCCATTCGTTTGAGCGGAGGAATATTGGAACCACGGATTGAGATCCTGATAGCCCCACACACGCGTTACAAAACGCGGTTCAATCAAAAAGGGAGAAAAAACGGCAAACACCGATGGTTTGCCAGACTGAAACATGCTGCCTGCCTTATGCAAAATGGAATCGAACTTCATGGCCCCTACCAACTAATGCTGGATGTACTGGCTTAAGCATCACCCGCATTCTCAATGTAGCAGAGGGCTTTCGATGGCCAAAAGCGGACGAGCCTCTCTCCCGGCCGGGCACCCCAACCCGCATGTCCGCGCCAGGAAAACTACGTCGTAATCGGGTCCAAATTATATGAGTGGCAAGCTTCCTCAAAGTCCCCGTAATCTCAGAAACATGACACACTCACATCTCTTCGACCACCTGTTTCAACTTCCGCTTCCACTGGCGGAAAAGATTATCCGGCCCATTCTTGTCTATCTCGCGCTGGTCCTGCTTGTGCGCATTTTCGGTAAACGAGAACTGGCCCAGCTCAACCCATTCGATCTGGTTGTTCTGCTTTCGCTCTCGAATACTGTTCAAAACGCAATCATCGGGGACGACAATTCCGTCACCGGCGGCATCATTGGCGCCTTCACCCTCCTGGCGGTCAATTGGTTCGTGGTGCGGCTTCTTTTCCGTTCGCCAAGGCTCACGCGCATGCTCGAAGGCAAGCCCACCATCCTTATCCAAAACGGCCATCTCGATCAACGAGCACTGCAACGTGAATCGCTCACGCGTGAAGAATTGCTGGCTGTTGTCCATCGTCAGGGCTTTGAAGGTTTTCACCAGGTTTTCCGATGCGAGCTCGAACCCAATGGCACATTTTATTTGGAGGCGTTTGACCCCACATCGTCCGATAAACAGCATGCTGAGCTCATCCAGAGACTCGACGCTCTCAGCCGCGAAGTGGCAACCCTGCATCCGGGGGTGTAACATACTGCCGTTCATCGGAAAGAGTGTGCGCAACCGTTTTACTTATGCCAGTCCGCACTCGCGGAGCAGCAGCCTGGATTGCGTGCGAGAAGGAGTGTTTCATGAAGAAGATCGTGTTGATGCTGCTTGCCATCCTGATCGCATCCGCACCTGCGTATGCTGACAAGAAGCTCACAGTCAAACAACTTGAAGATCTCCTCAATGAGCTACAACAGGAGAAGAAGACCGATCAGGAAGTGGCCAACGAGCTAATGCAGGTGGATTTGACCGAACAACTCGATCGCACAACCATGAATTCAATGGCCGCGTCCGTTCCCGGCAAGCTCTCTACCGAGCAAATCTACGTCCTTGAAGCAAAGAGCGCCAATTTGCCGCCACCTACGGCAGACATTCCATCCGACCCTGCGCCGGACGCTACCGCGCAGGCAGCCATCCTCAAAAAGGCCTACAACTACGCTTCTCAAACCTACAAGGGTTTGCCTAAACTGAGCGCGACCAAAACAACGCTCCGTTTTCAGGACGATGTATCTGCGATTACCGGAGGTGGTCTGAGCAGTGGCGCACAGGATGCTTCCGTCTCATCCGGCCTGGGTGGAACAATCTCCTACATCCGTTACATTAATGCTACCGCGTCCAATGTTCAGTTTGACGAGGGTGCGGAACAGGCTTCTTCAGAAAAAGACAAAACTCAGTGGGGACGCAATGGAATGATTGCGATTGAAGAGCCGGGCCTCTCTTTGAGCATGATTTTGGCGGAAGCGCAGGCTTCGGGACAGATATCCTTCACACGCTGGCAGACATTACTCGGAAAGAAGCTTGCGGTCTTTTCATACTCGGTCGATAAGAAAAAGTCGCACTACGAAGTCAAACTCTGCTGCTTCCCCGAGGTCTCACAGACCGGAATTGCGCAGTTCTCTTCCGCCACGCTGGGCTCGCTCGCCGGTGGTCACGGTGGCGGAGCCAAAGGCAATATGCAAATCTACTCGCAATGGGATCACTACAAATCAAAGGACCCCTATCACGGTGAGTTTTTCATCGATCCGGATACGGGCATTGTCTTGCGCCTCATCACGATAGTCGAGTTCAAGAAGTCCGACTATGTCCATCAATTCGATGAGCGCATTGACTACGCGCCTGTTCAAGTCGCCGGCAAAACGCTGATCCTTCCCATCAAGTCCGTCATCCAGAATGAAGCCGTTCCTCAGGGAGATTCGGGCGTGGGCGGACATACCATACGACACACCTACTTTGTTACCGAGTACAAGGACTATAAGACGGAATAGAAGCACTTCACTTTTACATAAGTGCAATCGTGGCGATGCAGCCGGTCATGTACTCTGGTTGCAATCGCCATGATTTCCTCCCCTCTTCACAATTCACATCCTCGATGTCTGCTCGCTCCGCGTCTTTGCTTTCTCAGCCTTGCTCTCCTTGCGGGAACGGCGGCTTCGTGTCTGGCACAGACTGGCTCCGCTGCAGCAAGTACCGAATTGCCGGCCGGAACCATGTTCCAGATTCAGCTCATCGCAAACACGCCGATGAAGTCCGGCGCCAGTCTTCGCGCTGAATCGCTCTTCCCCGTGTATGTGGACGGCAAACTCGTACTGCCCGCGCATTCTCCGGTGATGGGCAAGGTTACGGGGCTCATGCCCAACCGGAAGGAACGTCTGCATGCGCGTTTCTATGGCGACTTCACTCCATACCGCTCCCCACAGGTGAGTTTTGACTCGCTTCTGCTGGCAGGAGACAACTTTCGCCTGCACGCAACAGTCAGCGGCGGCACACCTGTCATTCGGCTGACCAGACCTGCGTCCTCCAGGCATCGCTCCTTTATCAGGCGCCAGTGGGATGTGGGCATCGGCATTGTGACCGGAACCTATCACTTCTTTATTGATCGCGGTCGCAGCGATCGCATGCTGCAGGTCTTCTACCACCAGCTTCCCTATCACCCTCAGCGCATCAATAAGGGCACAGCATGGACTCTCGAACTGACCCAGCCTCTCACAGTTCCGTTCTCAAGTGTGGATGCATCCAATGCGGCAGTTAGATCGCATCTGGTGGAAGCCGTATTGACCGAGGATTTAAATTCCGCCACCTCTCATGAAGGCGACAGCGTAACTGCGACCGTTGTGGAACCTTTTCATGATGCCAACGACCACATTGACATTCCACAGGGAGCAACGCTCGTAGGCAAAGTGACGGAAGCCGAACCGGCCCGATCGCGAGCGCGAAATGGAAAGCTCCGCTTCACCTTTCAACAGATTCACATGCCGGCCGCCTCCACGCGTAACGTGGAAGGCAATCTTGCAGGAGCTACAGCCGGCGCATCTCAGAATCTTGAACTCGACGCCGAAGGCGGTATTACTCCGCGCAACACATCCAGCATCGTCATGCCTCTCGCGCTCACCATCCTTGCCCAACGCGCCATGGACTACGACGATCCCGATGTTGCACTTCAATCAGGGGTTGCCTCGAACGGATTCGGCCTCATGGGCCGTATTGCCGGAGTCGCTTCGGGGGAGCGCAACGTCGCCGCCGGCATTGGCTTTTACGCCGTTGCTCTCAGCGTATGGGAGAACTACCTCCGTCACGGCCGTGATGCCGACTTTCCGAAGGGCACGCGTATCGAGGTGGATGTGACACCGGTGCATGCACCCGTGATCAAGCCGCAAGGGGAGCGCTAATCTTAAGGCCGCACAACCGCTTCACCCGGTATCCAGTGAGCTCCGCACCAACAAAGTGACGCAGTAGCTGGTTCAGCGAGAGTAGTGGCTCAGGCTGCGTTTGCCTTGATGGCAAATCACTCCCATTCGATAGTGCCCGGCGGTTTGCTCGTCACGTCGTAGACCACGCGATTGATGCCGCGCACCTCATTCACAATGCGATTGGAAATGCGTTTCAGCACTTCGTAGGGCAGCGGGGTCCAGTCGGCCGTCATGCCATCTTCTGAATGCACTGCGCGAATCGCGCAAGTGTAGGCGTAGGTACGCTGATCGCCCATCACGCCCACGCTCATCACAGGCAGCAGCACGGCAAAGCTCTGCCAGATTTTTGAGTAAAGCCCCGCGGCCTTGATTTCGCTGACGACGATATCGTCGGCCTCTTGCAATAACGCAACACGCTCCGGCGTCACCTCGCCAAGAATACGCACAGCCAGTCCCGGCCCTGGAAAGGGCTGCCGTCCGAGCACATCTTCCGGCATGCCCATGTCACGTCCAATGCGCCGCACCTCGTCTTTGAACAAATCACGCAGCGGCTCAATCAGCTTAAGCTTCATGTGCTCCGGCAAGCCGCCCACATTGTGGTGACTCTTGATGGTCTGGCTAGGCCCTTTCACACTGCTTGACTCGATCACGTCCGGGTAAAGCGTTCCCTGCACCAGCCAGTCCACGCCGCCAGACTTCTCGGCAATGCGGCGCGCCTCATCGTCGAACACTGCAATGAATTCTGCACCGATGATCTTTCTCTTCTTCTCAGGGTCGGTCACACCAGCAAGCTTCGAGAGAAAGCGTTCGCCCGCATCCACCGCGTCGATATTCAGCCCCAGCTTATCGCGCAAATTCTTTTGCACGCTTTGAAACTCGTTCTTGCGCAGTACTCCATTGTTCACAAAGATGCACGTCAACTGGTTGCCAATTGCTTTGTGCACCAGCACCGCAGCCACCGATGAATCCACACCCCCCGACAGACCGCAGATTACATGCCCCGATCCCACCTTCTCGCGAATCTGCGCAACCGTGGTCTCGATAAAATGCGCTGGAGTCCAGTCGCCCTTTGCGCCGCAAATGCTGAACACAAAATTGCGCAGCAGCATCGGCCCCATCGGCGTGTGGTGCACTTCAGGATGGAACTGCACGGCCCAGACACGCCTTTCTTCATTGGCAATACCAGCCAGCGCATTCGATGTGACTGCCACGCGGCGAAAGCCCTCCGGCAGTTCGAGCGCTTCATCTCCATGGCTCATCCATACATGAATCGAAGAAGGCAAATCCGCAAATAGGGGCGTCGCGCTGTCCTCGATTGCGACCTCGGCGTGGCCGTACTCGCGTTTTGCAGCGGAGCGAACTTTTCCGCCGAGATTGTGCACGATGAACTGCAGGCCGTAGCAAATGCCCAGTACTGGCACTCCCATTTGCAGCACTGCGGGGTCGGCCGCCGGCGCATCGACGTCATATACCGATGAGGGACCGCCGGAGAGAATCACGCCCAGCGGCTTGTACTCTCTGATTTCATCCAGTTTTGCTGTGCAGGGAAGAACAACGGAAAAGACATTCTGTTCGCGAATACGCCGTGCAATCAGCTGCGTATACTGCGAGCCAAAGTCGAGAATGACAATTGTTTGGGTGTCCACGCTCTAGTGTGGCAGGGACGCCCGCAGCCTGTAAAGATAGGAAAACGGCACACATCCTGTAGCTGCATGCTCTCAATCATCTGGCACATTCGGGGTGCCAGTTAGCACCATAAAGAGCCCAAAACTCTTCCTTGTAGCTCTCTGCGTTTATATGCGCACCTCTCGTTAACCTGCTCTGCATCAATGTGCTGCATGTCGCGCCCTGGCTGGTAACAAATTTCAGGGTTACCGATTCGTCGTCTCCTGTGCACGAACTCGTCATCGCCTCTGCGACCAAAGCTTCATTGCCGCTGAAAATCAATCGACCTAAAGTTCGAATTGCACACGCGGTACGGCGTTTCGACGGGTCAGAGCAGGCAGCGCAGTAGACCAGCATTCAACAAGCTCTGAATTCCCCATAACCGCCCGGCTGTACATGCGCATTTTGCCCGCACCAAATGGAGGAGGTTTCATGCAGGATTCACTTCACGGCTTCGACTGGACGTTCATCCAATCACATCTCCAGTTCATCACCCTGCTCCTTGTTGGCGTCCCTCTGAGCCTTCTCCTCTATAAGGACTTCATTCGCCTCACTGCGAAGAACGCAGGTAAGAAGAAGGTGGAATGTGAATTCGCGGTGCTCTCTCCAAACCGCGACAAAGACGGAATGCCTGTCTTCGTCAACGTCTGTGGAGAACGGGTGGATGCTCGCGCAAGGGTTACATCCATCTCCGATTTTGAAGCTCGTCGCGTCGCAGCGATGCGATCCGCCAAGTCGCGCTACTAACCAATAGCGCCATGGGAACCCTCACGCGCCACCCTCAGGGCGCGTGGGGGGCTTCCCGGAAACAGAGTCTGTTCACGCCAGACTTTACTCCCCCGCCCCCCGCTTGTTTTTGTAGATCACGCCAGACTTCATCACGAACTTCACATTCTCCAACACACGGACATCATCCAGAGGATTTTTATCCACTGCGATGATGTCTGCCCATTTGCCCGGTTCCAGCGTGCCTGTCTTCGCGCTCCAGCCCATCAGATCCGCTGCGTTGATGGTTGCCGTCTGTAGTGCCGCCAGCGGCGTCATGCCCAACTGATTCACATAAACATCCAGCTCATGCGCATTCAGTCCATGCGGATACACAGCCGCATCGGTGCCCAGTGCAATCTTCACACCTGCCTGCATTGCATGCTTGATGTTGGCCTTCGCCACTGCGCTCACATCCTTCATCTTCTGCTCATAGAAAGGAGGCAGATGTCCGTATTGGAGCATCCAGTCTTCAAGATAAAGTGTTGGTACAAGATACGTACCGCGCTTCTTCATCTCGGCAATGGCTTCATCGTTGATGTAGCTTCCATGCTCGATAGAATCGACACCGGCCTCCGTAGCCCAAAGAATCCCTTGTGCTCCGTGCGCATGGGCAGCGACTTTGCGGCCCAACCGGTGCGCATCGGTCACAATCGCTTTCATCTCTTCCAGCGTGAACTGAGAAGCCTGAGGATCGTCGCCCTTGCTGAGCACACCGCCGGTCGCGCAAATCTTGATCAGATCCGCGCCGTACTTGATGTTCTCGCGCACTTTATGCTGCACTGCGGCCACACCGTCGGCCACGCCGTCGCCAACCGCGTGATATTTGATCGGCAGCAGATTTTCATCGCAATGCCCACCCGTAATGCCAATCAGCGGACCGCTCACCTGCATATGCGGTCCCGGAATCTGCCCCGCATTGATCGCGTCGCGAAGATCCACGTCCGTAAAACCGTCTGCGCCTACATTACGCACAGTCGTAAAGCCGGCCATCAGAGTTGTCTTGGCGTTCACAACGCCGTTAATGGCCTCCTTCGCGTCCGTCTGCGTCAGTTCGTAATACGGATCGAAATTCGTATTCATCGTCAGGTGCGT
Source organism: Occallatibacter sp. (assembly GCA_035550015.1). Lineage (GTDB taxonomy): Bacteria > Acidobacteriota > Terriglobia > Terriglobales > Acidobacteriaceae > Telmatobacter. The sequence continues at coordinate 93,119 of DASZRJ010000049.1, forward strand.
GTGCACATCGATCAGCCCTGGCATCACGGTCATTCCGCTCAGATCCACGACTTTGTCGCTTGCCTGTGCCGGCACGCTCTCCGTGGGAGCAATGGATTGAATCACGCCGCTTTCGACGACGATGGTCTGGTTTTCGGTGATCTTGCCCGTCTTCACGTCAAGCAGATGCCCGGCGCGCACCAGCGTGCGGGTTTGTGCTGTCGGGCTCTGCGCATGCAGTACAAGCGCAACGGATGCAGCGGCCATAAGGATGCCAAGGCGGCGCAATGTAGACATTGAAACCATGCCTCCAAAATCAATTCAGGATTGTGCGGGGAGTCTATCAGACTGAATCGGTCGAGCCCGTGTTAAGGCGCAGTGGGGGAGGCTTTTTGACTTCACACTGCGGTTCGCACCTTACGACCAGGCCTTGCCAAGTGCGCCCAGACCCGCTCGGCCCAGATCCTCGGGCGTCATACAAATCCGGAAATGAACTTCTGCGCTGAGCGTCAGGAACCATGGCTCGGCCAGCCGCGGCACATCCGAGGGAGCCGCCATATCCACAATCAAAAGCGCGCCACGGCGGCCATTCACTTCTGTGAAGTAGGCCGCCTCAGGTTTTGTCGCGTCCATCAGCTTCTTCATGGTGGTATCGATACTGCCCTTGCGTACCAGAGAATCGAAGGGCTCGAGGGGGAAATTCAACTGCATGATCATACGCATGGTCTATCTCCTTTACCGTTGCCGCGCTCAAGCAGCGGGCGGCACGCCGCGCAGCATACTCCTCTCAATCTTCCCTCGCAAAGAAAAACGGATCGCACGCTTAGCCCGTTTTGCCATCGCAAACATTGTTCGCATCACGCCAAAACAGGCCTTCCTCGTGATAGCCTGCTGTACATCCCGGTGCGCTTCAGTGCCACGCTGCACCCCCAACGGTCAACCTGCATCATGCCCGATCGAAGCCGGGCTGACCGCACTTCCGCTATTGTGAGGAATTCCAATGAAATCTCTCTGCCTTGTACCCCTGCTTGCCATTGCTGTGAGTGCTGCCGTCGCGCAGGCGCCGGTGGATGATTCCAAACCCGCACCTCCCCCTGAGGTGAAAAGCTTCGATCCCTCTGCTATCGACACCACCGCCGATCCCTGCACCGATTTCTATCAATACGCATGCGGCAACTGGGTTAAGAACAATCCGCTTCCCGGCGATCAGGTGCGCTGGGCACGCTCGTTTTCGCTTGTGGCTGAGCGTAATCGCTACCTGCTCTGGAAGGAACTCGACTCTGCAGCAAACGATCCAAAGACCCCGCTGCAGAAGAAATACGGCGACTTCTACGCTGCCTGCATGGATACCGCACTGGCTGACAAGAAAGGCATCACGCCGCTTGATCCGGCATTCAAGAGGATTGCGGCGCTCAAGAGCCCCAGGAAGCTCGGCGAGCTGATGGGCGTGCTCGATGCGGAAGGCGGTTCCGCTCCGCTGTTTGGCTTCGGCATCACGCAGGACCAGAAAGACTCTTCCAAACAGATTGCCCAGCTCTCACAGAACGGTCTCTCACTGCCTGATCGTGACTACTACTTGGCCGACAATGAGCACTTCAAGCAAATTCGCGCCGAGTTTGTGGAGCACGTTACGAAGATGTTTACTCTGGCTGGTGACAGCCCCGACGAAGCTGCAAAAGAAGCGCAGTCGGTCATGACCATTGAAACAGCACTGGCCAAGGCCTTCACCAGCCGTACAGAGCTACGCAATCCGGCGAACCGCTACCACATCTATACGGTCGCCGATCTCCAGAAGCTCACACCTGATCTGGACTTCTCCGCCTACTTCAAAGACGTCAAAGTCGGACACTTCGACTCGCTGAATGTCACCACACCAAACTTCTTCAAAGAGCTCAATACCCTCATTGCCACCGAGCCCCTCGGTGCCTGGAAATCCTACTTTCGCTGGCACACGATTCACTCGGCCGCACCCAATCTCTCCAAGCCCTTCTTCGATGAGAACTTCGCCTTTTATGGCAAGACTCTTGCCGGACAGAAGGAGCCCCAGCCTCGCTGGAGGCAATGCACCATCATGACCGACCGCGCTCTTGGCGAGGCCGTTGGACAGGATTGGGTCAAGCAGAACTTTCCACCCTCGGCCAAGGCCAGCATGGACAAGCTTGTTGCTTCGCTGGAAAAAGCTCTTGGCGAAGACATCAAGACTCTTCCCTGGATGACGGAAGCAACCAAGAAGGCAGCCGACGAGAAGCTCGCCATGATTCGCAATAAGATCGGCTATCCCGAGCATTGGCGCGACTACTCCGCTCTCAAGGTCGATCGCGACGATCTGATCGGCAATATCGAGCGCAGTACGCGCTTTGAGATGGCGTGGGACCTTGGCAAGCTCGGCAAGCCTGTCGACGAAAAGGAATGGGGCATGACACCGCCCACCGTCAATGCGTATTACAACCCGGCGCAGAACGACATCAACTTTCCCGCCGGCATTCTGCAACCTCCTTTCTTCGATCCCAGCATTGATCCCGCCGTCAACTATGGCGGTATTGGCGTCGTCATCGGCCATGAAATGACCCACGGCTTCGACGATCAGGGCTCCAAGTATGACGGCAAAGGCAACGTCCGCGAGTGGCAGACGCCCGAAGACCGCAAGGCCTTCAATGAGCGCACCAGTTGCGTTGCCGATGAATACTCCGGTTTTGTCGCGGCGCCGGCCCACGGCGACGCGCCGGAAGCCAAGCTCAACGGCCGCCTCACTCTCGGCGAGAATACGGCGGACAACGGTGGTCTGCGTATCGCCTACTTGGCGCTCGAAAGCACTCTTGCGCAGGAAGGCAAGTCGCTCGACGAGAAGATTGGCGGTTACACCGAGGCGCAGCGCTACTTCCTCGGCTTTGCGCAGGTCTGGTGCCAGAACCAGACAGAGGCCGTCTCACGCCAACTGGTTCTCGTCGATCCCCACTCGCCCGGCAAATGGCGCGTCAATGGCTCGGTGCAGAACTTCGACGAATTCGGTAAGGCCTTCCACTGCAAGAAGGGTCAGCCGATGTATCCGGAACACTCCTGCCGCGTCTGGTAGGGGTCCTTGCGGAGCCGGAGCCTGCGGCCTTTGAATGCCGTGGCTCCGGCTTTTCTGTTGCTGCATCTTTTATGCAAAGTACACACAAAATTTTGCACTTTTCAGGGTGACCTTTGCTCCCGCCTGCCAGTCCAAATGCCATCCGAATCAGGAAACCGAACCGTACAGCCGCACTTGAACGCAGATGCCAATTTGTGCGGTTGTGAGGCTCATCCACGATTCACGGAATAGAAAGCGTTTGCAAGCCTAATCGCCCACAGGGAGGGAAACTAGGCACAAGCCGCCCTCGCCTTTTACAATGCATCAGGGACCCTACCCAACCCAGCTCTGCTGCGGAATTAGAACACCTTGGCGGCTTTTGCCCGGCCGGGATGAAGGAATCGCATGAAGTTCACGAAATTCGGCAAGACCCTCTGGATGAGCGCTCTTTCTCTTGGCGCCATTCTGGGCGTTACGTCTTGCGTTCAGAGTTATTCCGTTGGCTTTCTCTATGTAACGGGCACAGTGACCGCCGACACCACAGGAAATGGCATTATCAGCGGATTCAAAATCGATCACAACACGGGCCAGCTGAAGCGCATCAACGGCCTCCCAGTCTCGTCGGGGGGATCTAATCCTGTGCGCGCCGTCCTCATCCAGGCCGGCAAGTTTCTGTATGTGCTGAATCGCGGCACCAACGCCTCCGGCGGTTCCGATTGCACCACGGCAGATCCCTGCCAGGGCGCGAATATTACACAGTTCGCGGTCGGCGGCAACGGCATCATCACGCCACAGCAGACCTTCTACTCGCAGGGCATCAACCCTTTCCGCATCATTGCCGACTCTTCGGGCGGTTTCATTTACGTCCTCGATCATGACGCACCGGACAGCGCTTCGTGCGCGCTCGCGCTTGGCTCTTCCGTCACTTCCTGCGGCGACATCACTGTTTTTCAGGTGGACGCCACCACTGGCCGTCTTTCGCTGGTTGTCAACGCGCAGGTCACTTCGGCAAGCGGTTCGGCTCTGCCTTACTTCCCGGTGCCGGCAGATCCCATTGATTTCACCATTGCCAGCAGCTATGTGCTGACGCTCTCTGGTACTCCGTCAACAGGTGATTATGTCTTCCCGTACACGCGCAACGCGAGCAACGGCCAGCTCACCGTCAATCAGAACAGTGCGCAACCGCTGAATATCGGTCAGGCAACCGCGCTGGTCTATACCTCGTACCTGTACGTTCTCGATAACGAACCCATCACCTATACACCGTCCGGTTCCAGCTCTCCTATTACGTCGCCCAGCCAGATTGTTCCCTTTACCATCGGCTCCAATGGTGCGTTGCAGGCGCAGACGGGAGGCGCGGTACCGGATGATCCATCGCTATCCAATCCGATTTATCTGATTTCCGCCGGCGGCAGCAACGGAGGCAAGTGGGTTTACGTCGTCAACCAAGGCGACAACTCCAACACCACCGTGCAGCAGAGCGGAATTGCCGGATACGTGATTGATACCTCCACGCATCAGCTAACGACCATGTCCGGCAGCCCGTTCGGCACCGGAGCAGGTCCGCAGTGCATGGTGGAAGATCCATCGAATCAGTTCATCTATGTGGCCAACTACAACGACAAATCGGTGACCGGACGCCTTATCGATCAGAACGTGGGTAATCTGGACGCCCTGCCTGGTAAGGCAAATCAGGCCTATGCCCTTGATGGTCCGCCCACCTGGTGCCTGGTCTCGAGCCGCACCAACTAGCCGCGAACATGTCTTGCGGACTCCCTGCCGCGCAGCGGCGCTGCGGCACACGGGGAGTCCGTTAACAACATCCGGACCGTGGCGCCATGCCTTTTCTAAGTCGCAGCGGTCCGCATGACTAAACCAGAGATCGGGGCAGTTGCTCACCCCGGCAGATGAAAGATGCGCATGAAGTTCAACAAATCGGGCCAGTTGCTTCTGGTAGCCGCCGCAAGCCTCGTGGCTTCAGCCATGCTGAGTGCATGCGCCACCCTTACCGTCGATTTCGTCTACGTCACAAGTGCGCTGGCCTCTGCATCCAATAACGCCGGCGTCGTCGATGTCTTCGAGGTCAACTCCGAATCGGGCTTCATGCGTCAGATTCCTTCATCGCCATTTCCCTCTGGCGGCCGCAACCCCGTTGCCGAGGTCGTCTCGCCCGGCAGCTCCAGTCTCTACGTCGTCAACAAGGACGACAACTCCATTGTTCAGTTCACCATCGGCAATGACGGCAAGCTCTATCCCAACAGCACCGTGAATACGCCCGGAATCTTCCCGCTGGCTGTCGCCCGCTCAAGCTCCTTCCTGTTTGTGGCGGACCTCTATCAGCCGCTGCCTACCTGTTCCAGCGCTTCGCCCTGCACCGGCTCGGTCGGCGTCTTCCCAATCAACGCAGATGACACGTTGAACACCGCAGTGAGCAATGTTTCAGGCAACACGAATTACTGGCCGCTTACACTGCCCGCCAATTCGGCCGCTGTCATCGCGCCCACTGCCATCGCCACGGACGCATCGGGCAACTATCTCTATGTGGCCGCATACGACACTACAACCACTCCGGCAGTTGGCTATATCTTTGGTTTCTCCGTTGGCTCCGATGGCACATTGACACCTCTGAATAGCGGAGTTCCCTTCTCCGCGGGCCAGCATCCATCGGCGCTCGCTGAGGATCCTTCCGGCAGCTATCTCTATGCCACCGATTACGATGGCCGCGGCGTGCTGAGCTATTCCATCGGCTCCGGCGGTCTGTTGACCGCTGTGAGCGGCAGTCCCTTTGCTTCAGGAGCCGGTCCGCAGGCCGTTGCAGTGGATACAACGGGAAAATATGCTTACGTGGCCAACTCTCAGGATTCCAATGTCACCGCGTATTCGATCAATGCAGGAGTTCTTACCAGCCTTGGCACCTTCGCTACCGGCCTGCGGCCTGTGGCCATTGGTATTGACCCCTCGTTGAACCAGTACCTTTACACGGCGAACTTTCTCGGCAGCAATGTCTCCGGTTTTCAGATTCAGTCGGATGGAACACTGTTGAACGCGCAGAACTCGCCTTACACTTCCAACGCCCAGGTCACCGCCGTTGCCGCCATTACGCATAACGGTCAAAAGAACTAGCCTCGGGCGAGGCATGAATTTGTACCGTCCGCTGCTTGCGGCGGATGGGCTGAAGACGAAAATGCAGTACCCCGTAACCGGCTTGTATAAACCATACGGGTCAACTCCAACAGATTTCCTGGGCTTTGAGCGGTTGGCCCTTGATGAAGGAAGCGCATGAAGTTCTGCAAACTGAGCCAGCTACTTCTGGTCTCCGGGATTGGCCTCGCAGTCGCTACATTGTTGACTGCCTGCCAGATCACCACCATCGATTACGTCTTCCTGGCCACCTCCGGCGACTCCAACGGCGGCCAGATTCAGGTCTTTGCCGCCGACTCGCAATCGGGTGCGCTGCGCACAGGTGCCGATACGGTCTCGACAAACGGCAACGACCCGGTGGCGCTGGCAACCACTTCCGATTACCAGCATCTCTATGTGGCTAACGCCGATAACGACACCGTCGTGCATTTCACGATTGCTTATGACGGCACTCTCACGGCCAAGGACACCGTAACGCTGAACGCTCCTCCGGTCGCACTGGCCGTCAACGAGGCTGGTACTTACCTGTACGTAGTCTCCGGCGACAGCTCCGCTACGCTCACCGAATACCCGCTCTCTTCGGGAACAATTGGCACGCCCACGGCAATGCAGACGCTCGCGTTGAGCGGCTCCAATGCCGGCGATACTCTCGTCCCAACGGCGATCACCGTCCTGCGCAACAACAGCGTCGTTTACGCCACCGTATATGACAAGTCCGCCTACAATCCCGGCGGAACCACGACGAGCACCGCCAATCCCGGCTGGGTCTTCCCCTTCACCGTAGGCTCGGATGGAACGTTGACTGCGGCCTCTGGAAGCCCGTTCCAGGCTGGCGTCAAGCCCTCCGGCGTTGTTGCCGATCCCACCAACAGCTATCTTTATGTCACCGACTTCGCTTCCAACCAGCTCATCGGTTACACGGTCCAGTCCAACGGAATTTTGAGCTATCTGCTCAATGGTCCTTTTACAACTGGCAATCAGCCGGATGCCATCGCGGTGGACCCACGCGGCAAATTCCTCTACGTTGCCAATCAGCTTGATTCCTCGGTTTCGGCCTTTGCCATCGACCTGAAGACTGGAACACCCTCTTCGGCGATCAACGTGACCGGCGGTTCCACCAACAGCACGGACACCAGTCCGGTGGCCATCGCAGTCGATCCGGCGCTCGGCCGCTACGTCTATACGGCCAACTATCTGGGTAACTCAGTCTCCGGCTTCCGGCTGGACCCGACTGCGGGCACACTGAAGCAGACGCAGTCCACTCCTTATCCGTCCGGAAACAAACCCACGGCGATCGCAATTGTTCCCCACGGCAACCACTCCGTTCAGTCCATTACGCAATAGCGCGATTGCGGTAACCAAATCAAAAGCCCGGCCAATCTGGCCGGGCTTCTTGTTATGTACTCATCTTCCACGCCGCATCATTTCGCCTGCGCCCACTTCGTTGTATTCATCCGGTCACGCAGCCACCGCTGCACGGGCTTCTCCACATAGTGCAATGCAAGCAGCGACATTCCTATCAGTAACACGTAACTGATCCAGGGATCGTATTTGGCAAGGCCAAGCCAGTTCAGTATGTGCGAGTCGTGAATCATGTTCCAGAGATTGAAATGCAGAAGGTACAGGCAATAGCTCGCTTCGCCCACAAACACCAGCGGCCTCACGCCAAGCAGTGAGGCCAGCGGGTTCTCGCCCGCAAGCCCAAGCACGATGCATCCAAACAGCGGCATCAGCATGCCGTCGTGTATCAGCGCATAAGGAACCAGATCTCCCAGAGAGAGCAGGCCAAATGCCGCCGAGAAGCCGAACACTCCGAGAGCGAAACGTACCCAGCCTTCACGCGGCATCATCTCATCCAGCGTCGAGAGCAAAACACCAAACACAAAGCTGGCCAGGTGAGGCAAAGGCGTGTACTTCAGCGCCTGCAGCCACGGTCCATAACTCCAGCGGTTCGGGTGCGCAATTCCGTCCGGAGCATAGATCATGTACAGCGTGCCGGGAATCAATCCGGTAATCCACACCAGAGCCAGTTTCATAACCAGGCCGCGCTTGCGCTCCGGCTTCTTCCATGTAGCCATGAAAGGAAACAGCAGATAAAAGAACCATTCGGCCGACATGGTCCAGGCAGGCGTGTTGAGAAAGGTTGCAATCTCCGGAACCCATCCCTGCAGCAGCAGAGGCGTCATCACCATGCCGGTCCAGAACATCGCGTGAGTATGCGCACCCCATTCCAGCGGCACCATCTTCCACGCCAGCAACAGGCTCAAAAAATAGATGGGATACAAACGCGTAAAGCGCGCCTTGTAAAAGCGCGCTTTATTCAGCACGCCCGCGCGCCCGCGTTCATTGTAGTTGTAGCCAAGAACAAAGCCTGAGAGCAGAATGAAGTAGCTCACCGAAGCGTAGCCGGCATTCACAACAGGCGCCAGCCATCCGAACCACTTAGGATCGGAAAAATGGAAAAAGACAATATTCAGAGCCGCGAAACAGCGCAGACCTGTCAGTGCTTTCAGCGGAGCTGGCTTGCGATATTCCACAAATCAGTTAGACGTTTTTCTCGCGATTCGCTTGCCGCAAGCGAATTTTTCCAAGTGCGAGGCGAAGCGCGCCTCTTTAGGCCGTCACCAGCGATCCAACCTTTTCGCCCATCACTACACGGCGAATGTTGCCCGGCTGGTTCATGTTGAAGATCACCATCGGCAGATTATTGTCCTTGCACAGGCTCACGGCCGTCAGGTCCATCACTTTCAGTCCTTGCCGCAAAATGTCCATATAGGTGATCACGTCGTACTTCACGGCATCCTTCACCAGCACAGGATCGGCGTTGTACACGCCCTCCACCTTGGTGCCCTTCAGCAGCACATCGGCTTTGATCTCCATAGCGCGAAGACTGGCTGCGGTGTCGGTTGAGAAATACGGATTGCCAATACCGGCCGCGAAAATCACCACGCGGCCCTTCTCAAGGTGCCGCACAGCACGCCGGCGGATGTATGGCTCCGCGATCTGATTCATGGAGACGGCGGTCATCACGCGGCACTGAACGTCGCGCGCTTCCAGAGCATCCTGTAGCGCTATCGCGTTGATCACCGTTGACAGCATGCCCATGTTGTCGGCGGCCACACGGTCCATCTCTTTGGCCTGCTCTGCAACGCCGCGAAAGAAATTACCGCCACCCACCACAATGCCGATCTCCACGCCGAGCGCGTGCACATCGGCCAGTTCACCGGTGATGGCCGACACTTTGTCCGAATCCAACCCGAAGCCCCTCGGACCAGCCAGAGCTTCACCGGATAGCTTGAGAACGATCCTCTTGTACATATGCCTTTTTGAGTATCGCACACGCGAACCGGCCTATTGCTAGCTCAAAACGTACCCAACATGCTGCCCCTCTGGCTGGTCTTGGATGCTGTGTTACACCCTCATGGCCCCATCGCGTGAAAGCAACCCAGGCCACGGGCAGCAACAGCAAGGCTGACCAGCGCGTAATCCTGTTCGAAACGATCTCGTCTGATACATCAGGGATGAATGCTCGTGGATCTTGAACCTCCCGGAGTTGTGCGAATGCAAAGCTGGCAGTCTGTTGAGATGCGTTTTCTCCATCTGGTGGTCTGGGCAATTCTGCCCACTTTTGGAACCGCAGCGGTCCATGCCCAGGTACTCATCGGTGCAGAAGGCGCGGAAGGCCATCCAAGTGCTGAACACCGAGCCCTCAGCCAGACACAGGAGATGCCGGTGGCAGAAGCAGGCGCAAACAATGCCTACGCGGCTTGGAATAATCTGTTGCGCGACGTGGCGCGCATGGGCATGCTGGGCGCAATGCGACACATTAGCTCTTCAAATACATTTGCGGGCGGCGCTTCCGAGGTGACTCAGCCCAGCCGAGGCGAGATCGCAGGAGACACAAATATGAATCGGCGTAATAGCCGCGAAGGCAGCCAGTTCAACCTCGCGTCTCTCTTTCAACTCGCCAACGATGCGAGTCGCGGATTCAGCGCATCGGGTCAAACGCAGCTAGGCAGTGCTCTTCGATTGTTGCCTGCCCTCAATCAATTCACTCGCGGAATCAGCCTCCCAATGAATTCATCATTCGGCAGCTTCCGTCTCTCGTACCAAAGTCCGCTCCATTTTCAGGGGATGAACGGCACATCGCTTGCTGTACATGGCTACGGATCCGGCCTTGCCGACTACGAGAGCCCGCATATGCATTCGGGGAAATTGGATTTTTCCGCCTCCGCGCTCATGGGAATTGGAACAGGTGAGGGAGCCACGCGTGCCATGGCAGCTGGTGGCGGTGGACGCGGCAGCCAGGGTATGGACATGCATGGCGGGCAAAACAATCGCGGCGGGAATGGTGAAGGACAACCATCGGCGTCCGTCTCGGTGCGCCTTTCCTTCTAGCTCAATTCAAACGGCTTTTCGTATCGCACTGTTCCCCTGTACTTGTTGGATTCTCGCTTCTCCGCCGTCTCAACCACCCATGCTTTGCTGAATACAAGCGGCTTAATCCCAGAAGAGTCCTTAGAACTAATGAACTGAATTCTTCCATCCTTCACCACTCGTCTGCACAAAGAAATCGGGACCGGCGTAATGCCGGCCCCGATTAGTCTTGCTTCCTTCTTGACTTTCTTAGAAGGTCACCTTGAAGCCCAGTTCGCCCCACAGTGCGCGCGGCACAATGGTGGAGCTGGGGTTGATGAAGCCCGTCGGATGACCGAAGGTGCTCGCAGAAGAAATATTGTTGCCGAAGTTTCCGCCGTAGTTGGAGCGGTTAGTCAGGTTGAAGGCTTCTGCAACCAACTGAACGTTCAGGCGCTCGCGAATGCTGATGTCCTTTGCAAGACGCGCATCGAGCTGGAAGAACGGATCGCCGCGCAGCGGGTCGTACTTTGCAATGGTGCAGTTCGCCGCGGTGTTGTTCAACCCGTAGAAGCAATTTTGCGCACCAGTATTATCGCCCGCAAAGGCAAACCAATCGGTTGGTGCATAGTTAGGTACCACCACAGCATTCGCAGTTCCGCCGCCGGTATTCAGCGTGTTGCTGGAGTTGGTGAGGTTGTACGGACGAGGTGAACCGTACTGCAGGATGGGCGCGATCACGAACCCTTTCGGAAGGTTGACGACGCCGGCAACCGTCACGTGATGACGTTCGTCGTTGGGAGACGGACCCCACTCGTAGCTCGCAAACGGGTTGGTCGACAAACGAGGATAGCTGCGGAATGAACCACCGCCACCGTCATATCCGTACGCCCAGGCCATCGTGTAGTTCGCACGCAGCTCGAACTTCTTGCTCATGCGGCTGTTGTAGCTGAAGTTGAAGCCGTCGTAGTGCTCACGGCCGATCGAATCCTCATTGCGGACACTGGCAAACGCCTGATCGCTATACGGCGAGTCCTCAAAGTAGGGATCGAGGGGACGCGTCAGAGCACCGTCGATCGGAATCTTCTGATCGATGTTGATCGTCCGGTTGGTGTGCAGGCTGAGCACGTGCGTGTATTCAACCTCGATTGCCGAGTTGGTGCTCACTGCCCAGGTGTAGCCAAGGTTGAACTCTTCAGCCACGGGGTTACGGTAGTTGGGATCCATAAGGCGGCCAATACTTCCGCTGGCCAGTTGACCCGAAGGAGCTGGAACGTCAGGCATGCTGTCTACGCCATACTGCCACTGCCCCAACGTCTTTCCCGTACCCGGAACACTGTCTGTCGGGCTGGAAAGGCTGAGCGCTGTTTGGAAGACGGTCGGGTTCGACTGCTGTTCCATGAACAAAGGAATGTTCTGGAAGATGTTGCCAAAGTAAAGACCATAGCCGCCGCGCAGCACGTGATTGCCCTTGCCGCTTAGATCGATTGCGAAACCGACACGTGGGCTGAAATCGTAGTTGTCGTCCTTGGCGATTGAGTTCAGATAGGGGTTAGACACTGGGCTGTTAAGAGCAACCAGAAGCTGATACGTCTTGCTGTCCTTGATGTCCGAACCGCCGATGAAGTTGAAGTCCTTATCCCAGCGAATGCCGGCACTCACTGTGACGCGATGGTTCAGCTTCCAGTCGTCCTGGAAGTAGAAACCGAGCTGCTTGGTCTTCACGTTGAAGTACGGATCGCCGTTAGCCTCTGACATGCTTGTCACTGCGCCGGCGGTTGCGAACTTATCGGGATAGTATGTCGGTCCGCACTTGTTGGTGCTGTCGTCAACCGTCGCCAGAATGCACGAGGGGTTGGCTGCAAAGTCGATTTCCAGCGTCGAGTTGTACTCGAAGAAGCCGCCTTGAATCGGAGTCCAGATGTAGTCCACGCCGCCCTTCAGCGTGTGCTTGCCAATCGCCTTCGAGAAGTCGTCCTTGAACTGCCACTTGCGCTGGTACGACTGCTGTGGAACGTTGCCATTGGTACCGAAATACGCATCCGGGAAGGTGATCAAAGGAGCGCTGATATTGCTGGCAATCAGGTTGTTCCAATACTGGAAGCCGACCGTTGCCACGTTCACCGCGGAATCCGACAAAATCGAGTTCAGCGTGAAGTTGGCAATCTGCATATGGTTCACGGTAAAGTTGCCGGCGGTCGCGTCACCGCTGCCGTCCGACTGATCGTTCAAGCTGTTGTTGCCCTGTGAACTGTAGCTGATATACGCGCTTTCCTTCGGGCTGAAAATCCAGTCTGCACGCCCGTTGTAGCGGGTTTCATAGAAGGGGCGTGGGATCGAGGAAATCGGTTCGACGCCGTCGAAGTAAGGCTGTGCCGCCGTCAGTTCGTTGTACGAAACCGTCTGCTCCGTGGCGGATTGATGCTCACGTTCGCGGTTGATCGCGAAAAACAGAAATGCCTTGTCCTTGATAACCGCTCCGCCAATGGAGCCGCCGAACTGCTGACGTGTGTAATCCGGGTGCGAGTTGTCAGTACCGCCGGTGCCGTCAGGATCCTTTTCATCCGTATTCAAACCGGTCTCACGGAACAGTGCAAGCCCGGATCCGTGAATGCTGTTGGTGCCGCGCTTCGTAATGATATTGATTGCCGCGCCTTCCGATCGGCCGTTCTCGGCTGAGAAGCGCTGTGTGCTGATATGGAATTCCTGAATGGCTTCAGCGGGAAGCTGCATTACCGGGCCGCCGACTGTATTGTCCTTGTTGTCGACGCCATTCACTGTCACGTTCACGTTACGGCCGCCGTCGCCATTCACGGAAAGAACTGCGTAACGGTTTTTCGTCGGATCGTAGGAGTCGGTAGCCTTCACGCCCGGTGCAAGATATGCCAGGTTGGCCACGTCCTGGCCCACCATCGGCAGGTTGGCCACATCGCTCGGAGTGATTTCTTCGCTAACACTCGTTTTCTGCACATCCACCAGTGGCGCAGTGCCTTCCACTTCGACGGTCTGGCTGGCAGCGCCTGGCTGCAACGTAGTATTCGCTGTCGCCGTCTGGCCCACTAGCAGTTCCAGTGTCTGCACCGAAGTCGAAAATCCAGTCGCCGCGACTGACACCTTGTACTTGCCCGCCGGGAGAAGATCGAAGCGGTAGCTGCCAATCGAGTTGGTAACCGTCGTACGCTTCAGTCCAATCGCGTCACTGGAAATCGTCACATTGGCGCCCGCTACTACGGCTCCGGACGAATCGGTCGCCGTTCCAACCACTGTGCCGCTGGCTGTCGCCTGACCATACGAGAAAATCGACGTGGTCAAACCAACAACAAGCAGAAAAATTGCTGCTAGAGAAAGCTTTCGCATAAAAGTCTTCCATCCTCCAGTTGGAGATCCAACATGTGAAGTAAGTACACTTGTCCGAAGTACCCGGCTGCCTTTCAACTGCTAGGACACTTCTCCTGGCTGCAAGGTAGGGATTTCCCCGGATCCTGCAGAAGCCAAATTCTGAGGTTGCGTGTGTCTGCATTGATGCAATTGATGGGCCAAATCTAAGAAAATATAAATATATGATTTAAAAGAACGTTACCAAGGTGATTCGTAGAGAGGATTCACATTACAGGAGGAATACCCCCTCTCCATCCAGATTTTCATATAACTTTCATCGTGTTCTTATTAACAAGAGCGTCGTAGGCACATAAATTTTTGTTTTCCATAGGGTTGTACTTTCAGCCAAGAAAAACATGCAGTTGGAAATGCAAGCGGCCCGGAGCATCAGCTCCGGGCCGCCAACTTTCTCCTGGTAATGTTCTCGAAACTTACTCTTCCGCCGCTTCAATGGCCTTGGTCTGCGCCACAGTCCAATCCGGTGCGCCAACCTTGAAGCGGGCAAAGCGCCGCACGGTGATGTTCTCGCCCAGCTTGCCCACCTTCTGCGCAATCAGCTCCTTGATGGAAACCGACTGCTCCTTGATGAACGGCTGCTCCAGCAGGCAAACCTCTTCGTAAAACTTCGCCATCTTGCCTTCGACGATCTTCTCCACCACCTGCGCCGGCTTGCCGGTTGCAGCGGCCTGCGCGCGGAAGATCTCCTTCTCGCGTTCCAGATCCTCGGGCGTCACATCTTCCGGCTTCACGTAGCGCGGATCGCTCGCGGCAATGTGCATCGCAATATCCTTCAGCAGATCCTGGAAGTCTTCCGTGCGCGCCACAAAGTCCGACTCGCAGTTCACTTCCAGCAGAACGCCGATCTTGCCGCCTGCGTGAATGTAGGTTCCCACCGCGCCTTCGTTGGTCGAACGTGCGGCCTTTTTCTGCGCCGACGCCATACCGCGTTTACGCAGCACAACAAATGCCTCTTCAATATCGCCCTTGGCTTCCTGCAGAGCCTTCAGGCAGTCGCCCATCGGCGCACCGCTGCGCTCGCGCAGTTCCTTTACCAGCTTTGCATCAATCTTCTCGCTCACAGTCGTCATCTCGCTTTTCTCTATCCTTCAATTCGTCGTTGCCCGGCACACTTGTCTTGTTCGCACACAAGAAAAGCGTGACCCGGAATCTGCGGCCACGCTTATCTCCGGTACGCGCACTCGGTGCGCCCCATTTCTCTTACAGAGCGTTTTCCGCCACAGCGGCCTCTTCCGGCGCGTTTTCTGTCGCCGGAGCCTTGCGAATGCCACCGCCCAAAGCCTGTTCCATATCCACGTCTTCGCTTGATACTTCTTCCGGCGCGGCAGAAGCCTCAATCGACTCGCCTTCTTCAACGCTCGCTTCACCTTCCGGCTGCTCTTCGCTGAAGGCCTTGTCGCCAATCAGGTTCACGCCTTCGGCTGCCGAGTCGGCAATCTTCGAGGTGAACAGGCGAATCGCGCGCAGTGCATCGTCATTGCCCGGAATCACATAATCCACGACCGTCGGATCGCAGTTCGTATCCACCACTGCAACCACGGGGATTCCCAACTTGCGGGCTTCCTTCACCGCGATCGCCTCGTTGTTCGAGTCGATCACGAAGATCGCGTCCGGCAGGCGCTTCATGTTCTTGATGCCGGCCAGGTTCGCCTGCAGGTGCTTGCGCTCCCGCTCCAGGCGAATCACTTCTTTCTTGGTCAGCAGATCGTAGCGGCCATCCGTGGCCATCTCATCGAGTTCCTGAAGGCGCTTCACCGACTTCTGCACCGTCACCCAGTTGGTCAGCAGGCCGCCCAGCCAACGCTGGTTGATGTACGGCATGCCCGCGCGGCCAGCCTCTTCGGCAACCGCATCCTGCGCCTGGCGCTTGGTGCCCACAAACAGGATCGTCTTGCCGCTTGCACAAAGGTCCGTCACATACTTTGACGCATCCTTGAACAGCTTCAACGTCTTCTGCAGGTCGATGATGTAAATTCCGTTGCGCTCGCCGAAGATGTATTCCTTCATCTTGGGGTTCCAGCGCTTCGTCTGATGCCCGAAGTGAACACCCGCTTCGAGCAGCTCCTTCATGGTAATCGTGGCCATTGGCCTCCTTCGTGGATTGCATCCGGGCTGGCCTTTGCCTGGCCCGGATTGAACCCGCTTATGCGGGAGATTAAAACTACAGTCGTCAGTGGTCAGTAGTCAGTGATCCATTTCTTCGCGTCCGGCAAATATCAAGCCTGAACACTGAGCACTGATCACTTGAAGCGCATTAGCGCTTCGAGAACTGGAACCGCTTGCGCGCGCCCTTCTGGCCGTACTTCTTGCGCTCCTTCACACGCGCATCACGGCTCAGCAGGCCTTCGGCCTTCAGCGCCTTGCGCAGTTCGGGGTTGAACTCGATCAGTGCGCGGGCAACGCCCATCTTTACGGCATCTGCCTGTGCGGCCACGCCGCCGGAAGCCACCGTGGTCACCACGTCAAAGCTCGACGCCATCTCCACCACAACCAGCGAGCGCTTTGCTGCCACACGCTGCTGTTCGGTCACAAAGTACTCGTCGAATGCCTTGCCGTTGACCTTCCACTCGCCCGTGCCGGGACGCAGAAAGACGCGGGCAATCGCCGACTTGCGCCGCCCCGTCCCGTAATACTGAACCAGATCTGCCATTCTTTGCTCTCTCCGCCAGGCCTTCCGCCCGGCTAATCTTCAAATCCCTTTACGCCACTTCCAGCGCCACAGGCTGCTGTGCCGCATGCGGATGCTTGTCGCCACGGTAGACCTTCAGCTTCGAGCCCATCGCACGGCCCATCTTGGTCTTCGGCAGCATGCCCTTGATCGCCTCTTCCAGAATCTTCTCCGGCTTGCGAGCCAGCAGGCGTGTGAACGACTCCTCGCGCAGGCCGCCCGGGAAACCCGTGTACCGGCGATACAACTTCGTCTGCGACTTCAGACCCGTCAACCGGATCTTTTCCGCATTGATAACAATCACGTGATCGCCCATATCGATATAGGGCGTGTACTGCGGATTCAACTTGCCGCTGAGCACGCTCGCAGCCTTGGTCGCCAAACGGCCCAGTGTCTGGCCATCGGCGTCCACCACAAACCACTTGCGGTCAATATTCTTACCGCTCGGAACAAAGGTCGACATCGCTCTCCTGCCTTCATGCGTCCGGCACTCAAATCTCCTGCCGGCTCCAAAAATCTCGCGCCACGCGCGCATTTCGCCCACGCTCAACGCGCGGGCTTCAAAAACTCAACCCACTTCCAAACAATCCTTGTTCGGGTGAGGACTGCGCGCGTTGACCCATCCCTCGGGCTCTCACCGCGCCGGAATGCTGCACTCGCTTATCGCGACCCAACACTGTTTCCGGCTGCCGGCTGCCTGTTCCGGTATCTCCCAACCATGGGATTCGTCCGGCGGGCCGCTGCAGTGGGTCTCTTCGCCTCGATTTCTTCTGGCGAATACCTACCCACAGGCCCCAGGCGCAACTCCGCGCAAGGACTTCAGGATACTTGATTTCGGGGGGCCAGTCAATGCAATGAGGCAGCACGGCGTTTGCAAAAAACTGAGCGACCTAAACAAAATGCCAATCCGAACTCAATCGCAACCATAAGAGTTGATCTGATCTAACTTTAGGCTACATTTGTTGCAGGTCCGCCCAATGCCCAAAAAGAAAAATCGACGCAAAACCAAGACGAAACCCCAGACTCGACTCCTAAATCCAAAAAAGACAACCAAAGCGAAAGAAAACACCCCTGCCGCTCGCAAGACGCGCATATGGCCTTATTTGTGGAGTGCTTTGCTGGCCGTCGCCACACTCTTAGGCTACGCAGTCTTAATTCCACGTGTAAACATTAGCATTTCGGACCCAGTAAACCCCTCAGATCCATTCTCATCTTCGGTCATGATTTCGAACACAGGGTACATGCCCCTTGATTCAGTCAAAGCGTCCCTATCAATCCAACGAATTGAAGGTGCGGGACCAAATGGCGAGGCAATTACAACAATCGTAGGCGCTCCGAACTACGGATCTAGAATTACCGGGGAGGATTTGGGACCCCGTGACCTCGGATTGGACGACAGATTCACATTTGCGCTAAACGACATAAACAAAATCAATGGAGCACTGAAAAGCGCTGACATTGCAGTAGTGGTGCAGTATGAATTTCCAATAATTCATTTCAAAAGCAGCAAAATTTTCCCCTACTTTGCCAGAAAGCAGAGTAACGGTAATTTCTATTGGTACCCAGAACCGCCTCCAAAATGAGGAGGCATCAAATTCCCCCTCTTACCCACCACATCACACATCTGTCTGCGGTACAGGCTTAGGCTCAGTCCTTGAAATTGCCAAAACGCTGCCTGATGCGTCGCGATGTTGATGTTGACTTTTGCTAACCTACACCTTGCGCAGAGCGCGCACGTCTCGTATACCTTCCACGCTTGCCGCGAAAGGAAGAATCGGCCGCGCTGCGCGGTCCGAACGGCCTGAAAGACGCCTTCTTTGGTTTGCCCTGCCTCGCACCTTTCGGCCAGGAGCCGCCTCCGCTCTCCCGAGCCTGTTCCGGCTGCACCGCCTGTGAAGCATTCTCCCGCGTAGCACCGCCGTCCAGCGCCTTAACCCGGAACCGCTTCATCTGGATCGACAGTGCGCGCTCGATCTTCTTCAGATCGCCGCGCTCTTCAGGAGCGGCAAAGGTCGACGCCACGCCGCGCGCCGAGGCGCGTCCTGTGCGTCCCACCCTGTGCACAAAATCCTCCGCCGCCTTGGGAAGATCGAAGTTCACCACATGCGCCACATGCGCCACATCGATGCCGCGAGCGGCCACATCCGTAGCAACCAATACGCGGTGCCGTCCTTCACTAAAGCTGCGCAGCGCCGTGTTGCGTTGCGACTGGGTCCGGTCGCCGTGAATCTGCGTGGCTGCATGTCCGCCGCGTGTTAGCCGGCGCGCCACACGGTCGGCGCCGTGCTTGGTGCGCACAAACACCAGAAAGCTGCCCTTCTCCTGCTCCAGCAGGTGCTCCAGCAGTTCCTGTTTCTTCGTCGGCTCCACCTCGAACGTGCGCAGTTCCACATTGTCCGAGGGCTTGCGTACTGAACCGATCTCCACGCGAGCCGGGTTGTTCAAATACTTCCGCGCCACTTCCTTCACCGCGCCTTCCAGTGTGGCCGAGTAGCACAGCGTCTGCCGCGTCGCGGGCACTGTGGCCGCAATGCGCGCAATCGCCGGCTGAAATCCCATATCGAGCATGCGGTCCACTTCGTCCAGCACCAGCATCTGGATCTGGTCCATCCGCACCAGCTTGCGCTTGAGAAAATCCTCAAGCCGGCCCGGTGTGGCCACAATCAAGCGCGCTCCGCGGCGAATTGCATCCAGTTGCGGGCGCTCCTGCATGCCGCCCACTACCAGCGCCACACTCTGCAGGTGGCTGGTACGCACCGCCTTGAACGCCGCCTCCACCTGCATCGCCAGCTCGCGCGTCGGCAGCAAAATCAGTGCCTGCGCGGCGTTGCGATCCCGCGCCTGTTGCAGCATTTCCACCACGGGGATCAGAAAGCTGAGCGTCTTGCCCGTGCCTGTCTGTGCTGTCGCCAGCACATCGCGGCCTTCCAGCGCCGGAGGAATCGCGCCGGCCTGCACTGGTGTGGGGGTTTCAAATTTGTTGGCTTCAAGCCGCGCCTTCAACGCGGCTGAAATAGAAAACTGCGAAAACTGTGTCGTCAAAATACATTCCTGTTTGATTCCGCGAGCCTCTGATTTCTTCGGGCCTGCATCGGAACCGGACTTGGACACACGTGCACAAACGGGCGCACGCCTGCCGTCAAAATTGTTTGCGTAAGAAAGAACCCTATGGTCCTGCGACTGGCTAACCTGCAATCCATCCAGGATTGCGTGCTCACCCGGAGCTGACGAACGCAACTGGTACACCAGGCGGCACACTGCCGCTTGGCTCCACAAACGCTGCTTACACTTGTGCGGCGCTGCTCCCATCAAAAGGAGCCGATGTGGTTACGCTCTTGTCACCCCATGAAACGTTGTTCGCTTCCTGGGTGCCCGGTTGTAGAGGGCTTGGGGAAATCTGTGCCAGGCTGAATTGCCTTTTTAGGGGGCAAACGGCCGCTCACGACCAAATCACTGAGCGTACTTACAGTGTAGCATCGTTTTGATTTTTCGCATCGAAGCGGCTCACCCCAGCTTCGTCGCATCCAGCTTCGCCAGCACCGTCTTCACCAGTACTTCCAGATCCGGACTCGAAGTTGTCGGCGCGCTCGCCACCAGTTCCGGCAATCCCGCCAGCCGCTCATCGGGCAATCCCATCCGCCGTTTGGCCACCAGCAGCTCCTGAATCTTTTCGTCCGGAATCTTCTTCAACTCCCGGCCCGTCTGCTCGGCAATCAAAATGGTCTTGCAGTAGGTGTCGAAGATTTCCACCAGCCACTCGGCGTGCGTCACCGTGTCGCTCCAGCACACCACACCGTGATTCGAAAGCAGAATCGTGTTGTGGTTCTCG
The DNA here is from genome assembly GCA_035550015.1 of Occallatibacter sp. Classification (GTDB taxonomy): domain Bacteria; phylum Acidobacteriota; class Terriglobia; order Terriglobales; family Acidobacteriaceae; genus Telmatobacter. The sequence goes on from DASZRJ010000049.1 coordinate 113,540, forward strand.
ACAAACGGCAGCACCGTCTCCGCAAACGCCTTCGTTCCCGGAGTCTCGTAGGGCGCCACAGCAACCGGCCCCACAAAAAATTCGTACTCGCTCACATACCCCACCGGCGGAGCGCTGCCCGTAATCGCGAACGCCGTCGCATACGGCGGATGGCAATGCACCACGGCTCTGGCTCGCGGATTCGCGCGGTATATCTCCAGGTGCAGTTGGAACTCGCTCGTCCGCAGGCGGTCCCCCGCCAGAATGTTTCCATCCAGATCGGAAAGGCAAATATCGGCCGGCTCCAGGTCGCCCTTGCTCAGCATCGTCGGCGTGCACAGCACATACTTCGTACCCAGCCGCACGCTGATGTTGCCGCCGTTGCCGTCCACATACTGCCGCTGCCACAACTTGTGGCCCACGCGGATCATCTCCGCGCGCAGATTTTCCGCTTCAAAGGAATTCGCCGCGGCCGAAGGCGTGGGATCTTCGCGCGGAGGCACCTTCAGCGCCTCCACAACGGCTTCCACCACTTCCTTCACCTGCTCGGAAATTGGCGCCGTCTCTTGCTCGAGCGGACGATTCGCCTTATCCATGCCCCACCTCTGCCTACCTCAGTGTGGGCAATCTGCAAGCACCGCGCAAGTGATACCGGTCACCCCGAGCATCCTGTCGATAACCTTGACTTACGCCTTCACCAGCTTCCGCTGCAGTGCTTCCAGGGTCTGCCCCTTCGTCTCAGGGTACACAAACAGCACCACCAGGAACTGCACCACCGTCATGCCCGCGAAGAAGTAGAACGGCGTCGCCGTGCTCATTGAATTCACCACCACTGGGAACAGCATCGCGATGATGGCGTTCATAAACCAGTGGCTGCCCGAGCCCACACCCTGCCCCTTCGACCGCACCGACGTCGGAAACACCTCGCCGATATACACCCAGATCACCGCACCCTGTGACAGCGCGAAGAAAGCAATATACGTGACCAGAATCCACACCAGCATCGATTCATGAGCCTGCGTCCTGAAGATCCACGCCACGCCGCCCAGGCACACAGCCGTACCCGCCGCGCCAATCAGCAAGAGCGTCTTTCTTCCCAGTTTGTCGATCACGCTCATGCCCACCATCGTGAAGATAAGGTTCGTCGCCCCGATCGCAATCGCCTGCTGGTCGCCGGAAAGCTGGCTGAAACCCGCCGCCGCAAAAATGTCGTTGATGTAATACAGAATCGCGTTGATGCCGGCCAGTTGGTTGAATGCGCCAATCGTGATCGCCAGAAACAGCGGATAGCGGTACTTCCACTGAAACACGCGCTCATGCGCCGTCGCATGCTCCTGCTTCAGGGCTTCGCGAATATCCGCAAGCTCCGCCTCTGGATTCGGATCGCCCATCAACCGCAGTACTTCCAGAGCCTCGTCGATACGATCCTTCGAGGCCGACCACCGCGGGCTCCGTGGAATGCCAAACAGCATCACCAGGAACAGCACCGCCGGAATCCCCGCCACGCCCACCTGCCAGCGCCACTCCGTCGCGCCCATCTGCAGCGTGCGAATCCCATAGTTCGACATGTACGCCAGCATGATGCCGAACACCACATTGAACTGGAACAGCGCCACAAAACGTCCGCGCCACTTCGCCGGCGAGAGCTCCGTGATATACACCGGCCCCAGCACGCTCGAAGCGCCAATGCCCAGCCCGCCAATAAAACGGAATACCAGGAACGAATCCCAGTTCCACGCAAACGCGCAGCCCACTGCGGACACCACATACAAGATCGCCGTCAGGCGCAGCGTCTCGCGCGCGCCCAGCTTCTGGCCAATTTGTCCGGCGCCCAGCGCGCCGATAATCGTGCCCACCAGGCCAATACCCACCGTAAAGCCCTTTTCCTTCGGGCTCAGGTGATACAGGTTCGTCAGCGCATCAATCGCGCCGGCAATCACAACGGTGTCGAAGCCGAACAGCAGTCCGCCAAGCGCTCCGGTGAGCGTGGCCCTCATCAGGTTGAAGTTGGGTTTCATCGCGAGGAAGTCCTTGAAGTCTCTGCCATCCTACAGACTCGCTCTGCGGTCGGCAAACAAATTGTGGAAACGATACCACACGCGCCGCTCCCTGCGCTTCTCCACTCTTGCCGTTTATCCTTGTTAGGAATGCCGCGTTGTTCTTCGCGAGCGCGCGAGGATCCCAATTTTGTTTAAAGGATCATTCCCCATGACCCAGTCCATTGCACTTGCACGTTCTTTTTCCCCATCGTTCTTCGCTCGCAACCGCCGTTCGGTCTGGTTCGCTCTCGTCGCTCTGTTGACCGTCGCCTTTGCCTCCGGAACGCACGCCGCCGCGCAGGACGCCGCCAAGCCCGATCAGGCGCCTGACACCGTCGTCCTCAGCAATGGCGACACGCTCCACGGCAAGTTCGTCAACGAGATCAACGGCACCGTCACCTTCCACAGTGACGTTCTCGGCGACCTGCAACTTGGCTGGGACAAAATCAAGGAACTCCGCACCGCATCGCCCTTTGCCGTCATCAACAAGAACGTCAAGGTCCGCGTCGGCAGAAAGCTCGCCAACCTCCCCGTCGGCACGGTTGAGGTTTCTGATGGCGCCCTCACCATTCATTCTGAAAATGGCCAACAGCTCGCGCCCCTGCCCGTCAAAGACGTGCCCTTCATCCTCAGCCAGGACATGCTCAACAACAACATCCGCCACAAGCGAACCTTCTTCCAGGGCTGGGCCGGCTCGGCCACCGCGGGCGCAACGCTCGTCACCGCCACACAGAATCAGTACACGTTCACCGGCGGCATCGGCCTCGTCAAAGTCTCCCCGCCCATGGATTGGCTGCAGCGCCGCTCGCGCAACTCCATCGACTTCACCGGCTCCTACGGAAAAATCACACAACCCAGTTACACCGATGCAACGGGAGCCATCGTTCCCGAGGTGGTCACAAAATCCGCCATCTATCACGCCGACGCTGAACGCGACCAGTACTTCACCGACCGCCTCTTCGTCCTCGGCCAGACCGCTTTCGACCACAATTACGGCCAGGATCTCGACCTGCAGCAGATTTACGGTGGCGGCTTCGGCTGGACCTTCCTCAAAACGCCCAAACAGGAAGGCGACCTGAAGGCGACAGTCCAATACGAAAAGCAGTTGTTCATCTCAGACTCGTCGCAGAATCAGAACCTCATCGGCTCCACCTTCAGCGCCAGTTATGTGGCGAGTCTCAAGCTGTTCACCTTCACACAGAACCTGGCCTTCATCCCGGCATACAACAACCCGCATGCCTACTCCACCACGGAAAGCAACACCCTTGCTTTCCCGGTGTACAAAAATCTCGGCTTTACCGTCGGCACCATGGATAGCTACCTGAATAACCCGCCCATCAGCTATCCACCCACCGTGCGCAACTCTTTCCAGTTCACCATGGGTGTCAGCTACGCCATCAAGCCCACACGATAGCTCAAAACCAACACTCACCCGGCCACTCAGAACGGACCTCAATTCAGACAGAGAAATTGGGTGCCCCATCCTTGCGCAGCAAGGGTGGGAATCACCTACACTCATCCCTCGGGATGAAGGACAGGTTAGTCCGTTATTCGGAAGGCCGGGTGCCCCATATCTCCCGAAGGGAGATGTGGGAAAGATCGATACCCAACCCGCCAACAATCCCGCTGTGCCTCATTCATCACTTGAGCGATGAGTGGGAAACCAACACGCACCCCGCCACTCAGAACGGATCTCCATTCAGACAGAGAAATTGGGTGCCCCAGGTCTCGATTCTGAGACCTGGGAATGCACAACCCTCCTGCGAGCGAAAAGCGAGCGTCTGCCGCACCGCAGGTGCCCGAGCGGCTGCCCCACCGCAGGTGGCCGGGTGCCCCATATCTCCCGAAGGGAGATGTGGGAAAGATCGATACCCAACCCGCCAACAATCCCGCTGTGCCTCATTCATCACTTGAGCGATGCGTGGAAGATCAACACGCACCTCGCCGCTCAGAACGGATCTCAATTCAGACAGAAAAATTGGGTGCCCCATCCTTGCGCAGCAAGGGTGGGAATGCACAACTCTCCTGCGAGCGAATAGCGAGCGTCTGCTGCATGCAATGCCTTACGCCTCAAACTGCCGCAGATGATGGTCCATGTGCAGATAGCCCCAGCGAAGCCACTCCTCGTTGCTCATCCGCCCGAAGATCGGATGCTCGGCGTAGGTCTGTCCCTGTCGCGTGAACTGCCCTATAAGCGCACGCAACTGATTCTTGTCCCGCTCCAACTCCAGAGGCGGAGTCCCGCCCTTGCCCGCCGCGCACTCGGCAACAGTCTGCACCCCCTGCGGCCATTTGGCCGGCAGCTTCAGCGCCGCCCACTTCATCACCGTGCGTCCAAACAGGCTGCTCACGGACCTGGCTTCCCGCTCACCCATCGCCACCATGAACGAATCGCTAAGGTGGCACACCATCTCGCCCACAGTCATCCGCCCCCACTGCCGCACGCTCGAAGCGTTGATTCGCTCCAGCCGCTCCAGAATCTCCTGCTTGTCCGTCTCCCGCGCCAGCGTCTTCATAGCACCTCGCCCAACCCGCATGCACTTGGCAACCCACAAGTTTAATGCGGGCGATGAGCAACCGTCCGCCGCACCGCGGGTGCCTGTTCCCTGCCCCTGCTGTCTGGCCTCTCGACCCGGTATTGCATAGTCTGAAATTCGGCCACAAAAATCACGCCGTGCGCAAAATCGGCTTAAATTCGATCTGATTCGTGTTCATTGCGCGAGCCGCCAACATACTTCGGCCGCAAGTTCCACGCATTTCCCGGCCCCGCCGGCAACAAATCTCTTGCCATTCCGCGCACCACCGCTTTGTTCCTTCAAACGGTGCGCATTGGCTCGCCATCCGCCCTCACTTCGGCCACAAGATCCGCGTTTTTCTCCGCATTGGCAATTCCCTGGCGCCTTCGGCATGTTGCCCCTTCTCCAGAGCCTCCTGCTCTCCGGCCGCTGAATCATTATTCTTCTCAAGTAAACCGATAAACCTAGCCAATTGCACCCTCTTCCTAGTAAAGTTCTTGGCGGCTCGCTGCGGGGTCAAAACGCCCCCGTCCACGCGTGGCCTAGAAGGAGAAATCGTCCCATGCACGTCCGCCGATTTACCTGGCTCGCTCTTGCTGCGCTTGCGGTTACCGCCGCCGCGCAAACCCCTGAATGGCTCAACACCAATCTTTCGCCGCAGCAGCGCGCGCACGACATCGTCAGCAAAATGACGCTCCAGGAAAAAGCCGAGCAGCTTGAGGACTGGGCTACCGCTATTCCCCGCCTCGGCGTACCCGATTACCAGACCTGGAACGAAGCTCTGCACGGCGTGGCCCGCGCCGGCTATGCAACCGTCTTTCCCCAGGCCATCGGCATGGGCGCCACATGGGACCCCTCCATCGTCCACGCCATGGGTGACGTGATCAGCAGCGAGGCCCGCGCCAAATACAACCAGGCGCAGCGCGAGGATAACCACCGCATCTTCTATGGGCTTACCTTCTGGTCGCCCAACATCAACATCTTCCGCGACCCGCGCTGGGGCCGTGGCCAGGAAACCTACGGCGAAGACCCGTATCTCACCGGCCGCATGGGTGTTGCCTTCATCGAGGGCGTACAGGGCCCCGATCCCAGCCACCCGCGCGCCATCGCCACCAGCAAGCACTTTGCCGTGCACTCCGGCCCCGAGCCCCTGCGCCACGGCTTCAACGTAGATCCCTCGCCGCGCGACCTTGAAGAGACTTACCTGCCCGCCTTCCGCGCCACAGTCACAGAAGGCCACGTGGACTCGGTCATGTGCGCCTACAACTCCATAAACGGTTGGCCGGCCTGCACCAACAAAATGCTGCTCAAGGACCACCTGCGCGACGCCTGGGGTTTCAAGGGCTTCGTCGTCTCCGATTGCGGCGCTATCGTTGACGTTTTTCAGGGCCACAAAAAAGCCAAAGATATCGAGCAGGCATCGGCCCTCTCGCTCGAAGCCGGCACGGATCTCTCCTGCTCCATCTGGGCCCCCGGCTTCAACTCGCTGGCCAAGGCTGTGCAGCAGGGTCTTGTTTCTGAGTCGCTCGTGACACAGGCTGCCGAGCGCCTCTACACCGCGCGCTTCGAGCTCGGCATGTTCGATCCGCAAGGCTCGAGCCCGAACGACCACATTCCCTTCTCGGACGTGGCTTCGGCCGCACACCGGCGCGCTGCGCTCAAAGCGGCGGAAGAATCCATCGTTCTTTTGAAGAATTCGGGCGTATTACCGCTCAAATCTGCACCAGGAAAAATCGCCGTCATCGGCCCCACCGCAGACCTACTGCCCTCCATCCTCGGCAATTACGTTGGAACGCCGTGGCATCCCATCACACCTCTTGATGGCATGGCGGAGCAGTTCAAAAGCTCACCCATTCTCTATGCGCAGGGCTCCACGCTCGCCGAAGGCGCTGCTGTTCCCGTCCCGCGTACAGCCTTCGGAATGAATAAGGGGTTGAAGACTGAATTTTTCGGGGACTCAAACTGGACTGGCAAACCCGTCGCCGTTACGACCGAACCTCTGGTCCAGGCCGACTGGGAGAGCGCCAAACCCAACCCTGAAGTTGACACGATCAACTACTCTGTCCGCTGGTCAGGCATGATCACCGCACCCGCCGCGGGACACTATGTCTTCTCGGTTGAGTCCGCGGACAGCTTCCCGTATTCGCCTGTCGAAAATTACAAGCTCATCATTGACGGTAAAGTCATCTCCGAAGGCAGTCTGCGCGCAAAACAGAATATCTCTGCCATGGGTGATTTCCACGCCGAAACAGGCGCATCGCCCACCGCACCACCCGTAATGGACTTCCCGAAAATTCCGGATATTCCGTATGACTTTGCAGACAACAAGCCGCATGAGTTTGTTTTTGAGTATTCGCATGCCGCTGACCGCTCCGGTGGAGGCGTCACGCTCAAGTGGGTTGCACCCGCACAGGCACAGATCGACGAAGCCGTCGAGCGCGCCAAAGAAGCCGATGTCATCGTTGCCTTCGTTGGCCTCTCGCCTCAGCTGGAAGGCGAAGAGATGCGCATCAAAATCCCCGGCTTTAATGGCGGTGATCGCACCTCCCTCGATCTTCCGGAGCCACAGGAGAATCTTCTGAAGGCTCTTGCCGCAACCGGCAAACCGCTTGTGGTTGTGCTGCAATCGGGTTCGGCGGTTGCGCTCAACTGGGCCAATGAGCACGCGAGTGCAATTCTGGAAGCGTGGTATCCGGGCGTGGATGGAGGCGCAGCCATCGCGCGCACGCTCGCAGGACTCAACAATCCCGCAGGCCGTCTTCCGGTCACATTCTACAAATCTGTCGATGGGCTTCCAGCCTTCACCGATTACTCGATGAAGGACCGCACCTATCGCTACTTCACCGGCAAGCCGCTCTGGGGTTTCGGCTACGGACTGAGCTACTCGACGTTTAAGTATGGGCCGGTGAAGCTGTCGTCTGAAAATCTGAAGGCCGGCGAACCGCTCACAGCAACCGTCACTGTCTCCAACCAGGGAATGCTCGCCGGAGACGAAGTGGTGGAAGCGTATTTGAAGACTCCGCAGGCAGATGGACCGATTCATTCGCTTGTCGCGTTCGATCGCGTACACATCAGCGCGGGAGCCAGCAAGGAAGTCACCTTGAAAATCGACCCGCGTTCACTCTCCAGCGTGGACGCAAAAGGCAACCGCAGCATCCTGAGCGGAAAGTACTTACTCACTCTGGGCGGTGCTCAACCGGAGGAAACCTCGGCAAAGTCGGAGGCTAACTTCACCATCACCGGTACTGAAGCACTGCCGAAATAGCTTCACTTAAAAATCCGGCGCGTCTGCTACTCAAGCAGACGCGTCGGAGCTCCATCATCTTCATCTTTTCCCCTATTGCCGCCAAAGCCAAACTGCGTGAACACGGCGCAGAGAAATGCCCACACCAACGCGATGAGTCCCAGCAGCGTCAGCACAGGGCCGCTCACGGCCGCGGGGCCGTACGTCTGAATATTGAGTTTCACAACGGAACCCGCAAACGGATAGTTCACGCTCAGGCTCGCGTTTCCGTGGCAATAGCCGAAGATCAGGCCCAGGCCCGCGGCCAGCAATAGAACCGCAAGAATCAGTGGTCGATCCGCTCTCATCGCGATACGCCTCCCTGTCTCAATTCGACGGTGAATCCGCCGCCGGGGATGTACGCACACTCTATACCCTGAAACGCCCGCGCCGCGCGCGAAAGAAAAGCGGCATTGCCTGCGCATTGCCGCCGCCCTGTCCCTGGGTTGTTTTGAGAAGCACATCAGTGTTACGAAAACCTGTTCAGCGCTTACTGCAGCAGCTTGGTTACCTCCTGCTGCACGCTGTTGGCCTGCGCCAGCGCCGCGATACCGGTCTGGCTCAAAATCTGATATTTCGAGAGCGCGGAGGTTGCCGAAGCATAGTCGGTGGCCTGCACGGCGTCCTGCGCGGCGGTCACGTTCTCCTGCTGCGTGGCCACTACCTGGCTGACAGCATTGAGCGTATTGATCTGCGCACCGATGTAGCCATCCTGCGAGGCCACATATGAGATGGCGAGATTCAACTGTCCCAGCGCCACCTGCGCATTCGCCTGGTTCAACAGATCGGTCGCACTCAGGTCAATGGTCTTGTCGCCACCGGCGGCGAACTGATAGCCGATAGTTGTCACTGCGGCCTGGTTCGCATTGAACGTAGTTGCGCTTGTGGTGGAGTCCGCCAGTGTGCCCAGTGCAATGGTCACATTCGGATTGGTATTCGTCAGCTGAATGCCCGTGTCATTCGCATCCACTCCGGTCACACCGACGCCGCCCGCGGTTGTAAACGACGCCGTTACACCCGGAATCTTCTGAGCGTTGATTTCTGAAATCAGCGCACTCACCGTAGTCGATGTCGTTGCGTATGTGGTCTGCGTGCCGTCCTGTGCGGTAATCGTAAATGTTAGTCCGCCGGTCACCGTGTCTGTTGTTGCGCCGGCTGTCGTCAACACTCCCGAGGTGTCCGCAGACAGGTCAATGAATTGACCGTTGCCATTCTGCTGCACAGTTCCGCCGAAGTCGCCCAATGTGGACGAGCTCAACTTGGCAAAGTAGATGTTATCGATCGATGAGCCGGTCATGGATGAATCGCCCGTGTAGATATCGGTGCCGCTCAGATCGCCTGTGAACACCCTGACCTGGTTATAGGTTGTGGTTGTGCCAATGTTGTTAATTTCAGCCAGAATCGATTGATACTCCTGATTGGCCGCCGCTTCCTGTGTCGAGTTGAGCGTGCCGTTGGAAGCCTCTGTTGCCAGCGTAATGGCGCGATTCAGCAGGTTGGTGACCTGGGAGAATGCGCCGTCGGCGACCTTGAGCAGTCCCACGCCCGCGGTTGCGTTGGTGGCCGACTGCGTGAGCGCCGCCGAGTTTGCCGCCAGACCATTCACGAGCGAAAGACCCGCTGCGTCGTCGGCGCCTGAGTTAATGCGCGAGCCCGACGAAAGCTGCTGCAGCACTGTTTGCAGGCTGGCATTGGTGTTGTTCAGATTGTTCGACGCGTAGATCGCGGAAAGATTATTCAGGACACCGAGTGACATACGGTTTCTCTCCTCATCCGATGCATCTGTCCGCCTTCTGAATCCTTCGAGCGTCGCTGCTCATTTGTGCGAACTGCATCCACCCCATTCATCGGTCCACGGGGCACAAACTTTAGTCATTTTTCTTTGGGTCCGATTCTGTTCTGTTTGTTCGCTATCAGCACAAACAGCTGAAATCTGTTCCGGGCCGCGTCATTCACTGTCTGTGTTTGCGCCAGTGTGTGCCCCGAAACACTGCAGCGATTTGTATTTCGACGCGACAGCCTGACACCGCAAGGCGCGACTGCAGCGATGGTGCCGGAACGTCTTCAGGCACCAACAAGCGCACAAAAAAATCGGCGGCAAGGGTGAACAACCCCTTACCGCCACCGGTTTGGGCAGAACTCCGCAATGGAGCCCTGCTCATTCCGCATCTGCTCTCTGCGTGTAAACTTATTGCGCGCCCGGTCCCGGACCACCATCGCCCGGGCCGCCGTCAGGAGGCTGGGGCGGTCCACTGCGGCGACCATCGCGCCGATCCCATCCGCGGTCGCGGCGATTCATACGGTCCTTGCGGTCGGCCTGCAAAATCTTCCATTGTTCAGGCGTAAGCTTGGCGCGAATTGCCAGCAGAAAACGCGCATTTGCTTTCTCCAATTCCGCGCGCGCCATGGCGACCTTGTCGATCTGTGCAAGGATTGCAGACTCGTTTGGCTGGTCCGCACCCATCAGCGGATCCATGGCCAGTTCCGCCTTCTCCAAATTCGCGTGCAGATCGATCAGCCTGGTTCGATGATCCAGCAGGATTCCATCCATCGCTTTGCGCTGTTCATCGGTCAGCTTCAATTTCGTGATCATTGTGGGGGAATTCCACCACTGCCCATGATCGCCACGCGGTCCCAGCATCCGCTGCATCGGCGGCCTGTGACCACCGAAATCCGGCGGAGGTCCGCCCTGTGCCTGCGCAACCGCAACACCGAACGTACCAAGTGCAACAGACATTAACGCCCAACGTATTGCATTCCAGACTCTCATCCTCGTCTCATCCTCAATCCCCCGTCCGCGAGAGCGTACATACGTCCGGGGCGGACGTTACAACGTTTTTACTTGCCATGAGCGCGGAGTTTCTTGCCGACTCCATCACCCGCCATTCGCTTCATGCCTACTGCGTTTCGTACTCATTCATCAGCTGCGCCAACGGCTCCATTGCCTCTGGCACCTGCCTTGAAATATCGCTGTCTACATTCGCCAGTAACTTTTCTTCCTGTTGCTCGCGCTGCTGGGCCAGCTGCTGCTGCTGTTCCTGCTGCTGCTTGAGCGCAATCTGCTTCGCCACTTCGTCACGATGGCGGACATAAACACCACCCGAAATTCCACCCAAGAGAAGAACTGCTCCCATGGCCCATACCACTGCGAGCCGCCAGGCGTGATGCACAACAGCATGCGTTACCGTGCGCGGACGGCCCATCGCCGCATCGCCCCACGCGTGCACACTCGCCTTGAAATCTCCAAGCGCCTGCTTCATTGCCGGATCCAGTTCGTCCTGTGCCACCTTCTGCGCCGCCGTCTTCGCGGCGTTCCGTTCGAGATTGTTCACTTCGTTCATCGCTTTTCTCCCAGCTCTGCGCGCACGCGGCCCAACGCCCGCGACAGATGTGCCTTCACCGTGCCCTCACTCAGGCCCGTGGCTATGGCAATTTCACTCAGGTCCATCTCTTCCACAAACCGCAGAAGAAAGATCGCCTTCTGCCTCCCACTCAATTTCTCCACTATGCGCCACACCTGCTTCACCTTTTCCTTCGCGAGCAGGTGCTGCTCGGCAGTTCGTTCCCCGTTCGGAAGCCAGTCGCTGGCTTCATCCAAGTCCACCGAATTGGTGGTTGCCTGACGCCAGAACTGCAGCCGCCGGTTACGCCAGTGGTCGCGCTGCAGATTAATGGCGATTCGCATCAGCCACGTCATCGGACTTGAGTCGCCGCGAAATCCACTCCAGTTCCGATGCGCCTTCAGAAAGCACTCCTGCGTCAGCGTCTCGGCCAGATCGATATCGCGTGTGGCCGCCAGCAGAAAACGGAAAATCTGCGGACGGTGACTCTCAACCACACGTGCAAAGTCATCTACGGCTGGTTCGTTCGCCGAGGTCATCGTGAGCGCGTCCACTGCGGTGCCGGCTGCCATCACTCAGGTAGACGGCACGCATTGCAACCGGGTTTACACAAACGTTTCGATTTGCGAGCGTTTCGGAAACCTGCGCCGTCTGTGCAGCCGGCAGTTTCGCGGACAGACATCGTTCGCCCTTCGCGTGTCTCCGATCATTCGTTCGCCGTCTTCAATTGTTTACCGGTTCGGCCATCGTACATGAGCTGAAATGCCAGCCACGCTGCCGCCGTGACTCCTGCTACACTGGCCGATGGTAAACGCTTACCACAATTTTGCAGCATTAGTCCCGCTTCCGCACGACGAGGTTTCAATATGCTTCTCGAAAATCTCCGCGAACAGGTTCTGAAAGCCAACCAGGAGATCGCACGCCGCGGCCTTGCTCCCCACACCTTTGGCAATGCCAGCGGTATCGACCGGGCAGGTCTGGATGGTACTGGATCGCAACCTCTCGTCGTCATTAAGCCGAGCGGCGTGGACTACAACGCCTTGACCACTGCCGACCTGATAGTGACGGATATCAACGGCAAGATTGTGGAAGGCGCATTGAACCCTTCGAGCGACCTGGATACGCATACTCTTCTCTATCGCGCGTTTCCGCAGATTGGCGGCATCGTTCATACGCATTCTGAGTTTGCGACGTCATGGGCCCAGGCCTGCCAGCCGATTCCCTGCCTGGGCACGACGCATGCGGACTACTTTCATGGTTCGGTCCCGCTGACCGAGCCACTGACGGCTGAGGAGGTTGCGACCGGCTATGTGCGAAATACCGGTGAGGTGATTGTGCGGCGTTTCAAGGCGGACAATCTTGACCCGGTGGCAGTGCCGGGCGTACTGGTGGCCGGGCATGCTCCGTTTGCCTGGGGCAAAGACGCGCATGACGCCGTGGAACATGCGGATGTGCTTGAGTACATCGCACGGCTTGCCTTCCGTTCGTTATTGCTCAATCCGACAGTGTCGGATTTGCCGCCCCATGTCCGCGACCATCATTACATGCGCAAGCATGGGCCGAAGGCTACCTACGGGCAGAAACGGTAGGTATACTCGCCGCACTATCCACTGTTGAGTTAACTCCTCCTGTTTCTGTGGCAATTCGACCGTTCTATACTGTTGCGGATTCGTAACTGTACGCGCGGGGAACCGATCCATAATTCAGTATGCAAATCCATTTTTCCATATCGAACATTCGGTTTTGCGTGAAAACGGCGCAAATCCTGCATACGCCGGTTGACATCCGCGAAGAAAAATCGTCATTATCTTATCCGCTTTCAAGCATTTGTCTTGATTCTGCGTTTTGTCCACAACTCGCGCGTGGCGTGGCAACCCGCGTGCAGTGCGTGTGTGTGGTCTAATAAGGGTTCCCCACATGGAAACGGGTCTCATCAACCGCGTACAGGCGACACTGCTGGCCGTGGCTACGGTCGGTCTGGTGATGCTTGCGGTGTTGAATTTCCGCCAGGAAAACCGTTTCGTTCAGCCGTGGGACGGTGTGTGGTGGGTTGAGGCTCATGGAGGACTGGCCGCACAGCGGGTCTCTCCACACTCTCCTGGACAGCGCTACGGCATCCGCGTCGGCGATCTGCTGACAACGGTCAACGGCGATCCTATGGTTCATGAGTCCGACCTGGAGCGTGAGCTATACCGGGTAGGCGTATATGGCACAGCGCATTATTCGATTACCCGGGAAGGCATTCCTCTGGATACACCGGTCGATGTCGTGCCGGTGCCGCCCGACCGCAGCCTGCAGATGGCCCTGCGCTTTATAGGCCTGATTTATCTTGCCATCGGCATTTACGTTTTATTCCGCCGCTGGACCGCGCCGCGCGCGACACATTTCTATCTGTTCTGCCTGGTTTCTTTCGCGCTCAATTCGCTCAAGTATACGGGGGCCTGGGATGCTCTGGATCAGACAGTGTATTGGGCCAATATTGTGGCCGAAGCGCTACAGCCAGCGCTCTTCCTGCACTTTGCCATTAGCTTCCCCGAAGAACGCCTGGGCAAACTCGCCCGCAAGCTTGTTGTTCCGCTGCTGTATCTACCGGGAACGCTGTACCTGACTCTCTGGCTGGTTGCTTACACAAGTTGGGAAGCAACGGGACTCCTGAAACACAGGCTCGATCAGGTCGGCGTTGCGTACGAAGCAACATTCTATGTGCTGGCCGCGGCCTTCTTCGTCCATAGCTATCGCCGCGCCTACAAACCGCTGCAACGGCAACAGCTCAAATGGCTCATGCGTGGAGCACTGCTGGCAGTGCTACCCTTCACTCTGCTCTACGCGATTCCGTTTCTTTTCGATATTGCCGTACCAGGCCTGATCACGAAAGCGGCTGGTCTCTCGCTCGTCTTCCTTCCACTGACCTTCAGTTGGGCCATCGTCCGTTACCGGCTGATGGATACGGACCTGATTTTCAAACGCGGCGTGGCCTATACCGTTGCCACCGGCATGCTGCTGGGCGCCTACTTCGGCATCATCGCCATGTCAGCCGAAATGGCGCATACGGGGCTACCGGAGTCGGTGAGCCGGTGGGCGCTGCCTGTTGCGATTCTCCTTACGGCCGCTCTCTTCGATCCGCTGAAACGGCGCATTCAGGGCTGGGTGGATCGCGCCTTTGACCGCCATCGCTATGACTACCGCAAGGCTCTGGTGGAGTTTGGCCGCAGCCTCAGCACAGAAACCGATCTTCGCGCGCTGCTGGACTCCATCGTAGATCGACTGCCGAGCACTCTGCTGGTTTCGCGCGTCGCCGTCTTCCTTGCGGATGGCCCTGGACAGCTTCGACTGGCAGCTTCGCATGGGCTTACCGCGGAAGCGCTGGCGGTGCAGGATCGGCTGGCGCTGCACTTCCTCGATTTCGATCGTGCGGATGACCACTCGCATATCTTCCTTGAAAACGCGCAACAGGCGCTGCATCTGCCTCCGGACCAGCAACAGACGGCTGCGCTGCTTGACCTGAATTACTACCTGCCCTGCCGCGTTGCCGAAGGCCAGGCCAGAGGCGGATCCATGCGAACCATTGCTGTGATTGGACTGGGCCGTACTCTGGGAGGCGACTTCCTTTCGAGTGAAGATGTGGTGCTGCTGGAATCATTGGCAGGCTACATTGGCATCGCTCTGCAGAATGCAAGCCTCTATACACGCCTCGAAGAAAAGATCAGCGAATTCGAGCGGCTGAAGGAGTTCAACGAAAATATCGTTGAATCCATTAACATCGGCATTCTTGCTCTCGATCTCGACGACCGGGTGGAAAGCTGGAACACGCAGATGGAGGCCATGTACGCATTGAGCCGAGCCGAAGCTCTCGGACAACATGTCTCCTCCATTTTTCCGGCCGAGTTCGTCGAATCACTCGATCGTGTACGCAGTGAGTCGGGCGTCCATCATCTGTACAAGTTCCCGCTCACCACACGCGCCGGAGAGCAACGCACCGTCAACATTGCTGTTGCGCCGCTCATGTCGCGCGATTTTATTGCCGTGGGCCGTATCATCCTCGTCGACGACATCACTGAGCGCATCTCACTGGAAACGCAGCTTGCGCAGGCGGACAAACTCAGTTCGATCGGACTTCTGGCAGCCGGTGTGGCACACGAAATCAATACGCCGCTGGCTGTGATCTCCTCCTATGCGCAGATGCTCTCCAAGCAGATGCGCGGAGACCAGCGCCTGGGCCCAGTGCTCGAAAAGATCACGCAACAAAGTTTCCGCGCATCGGAAATTGCCAATGGCCTGCTTAACTTCTCGCGCACTTCCACTACGGAGTTCCGCGAGACCGACCTGAATAAGGTCATCTCCGACACACTGTCTCTGCTGGAGCACCAGTTTAAGAAAGCGCAGATTGTGGTCGACGCGAATTTCGCGGAAGGACTTCCTCCTATCCATGGAAACTCCGGCAAACTGCAGCAGGTCTTCCTCAATCTTCTGCTGAACGCCAAAGAGGCCATGCCCGGCGGCGGACAACTGCGCGTTGTTACACAATTTAACGGGCACGTAGAAGCCACTGTTGCCGATTCCGGCTCCGGCATCGCACCCGAACATCTGAAGCGCATTTACGATCCTTTCTTTACTACCAAGACCATGCCCAAACCCGGTGAGCGCCGCGGAACCGGTCTGGGCCTTGCCGTCTCCTACGGCATTATTCAGGAACATGCAGGAAAGATTGAGGTGGAAAGTGCCGTCGGCGCAGGCACAACGTTTCATCTAGAGTTTCCATTGATAAGGAAGTCGGTACATGCCTGAGGTAGACCAGCCCTTTCAGATCAGTACACCATCCACAAACGGAAGCACGTCCGGCGCAAGCATTCTCGTTATCGATGACGAGGCCGGCATTCGCGAGTCGCTCGAGGTGCTTCTTACCCTCGAAGGCTATGACGTGCGCACCGCCCCCGATGGTGAGCAGGGACTGCGCGTGGCCGAGCTTGAAACCTTCGACCTGATTCTTCTTGACCTTGCATTGCCGGGACAGAGCGGTCTTGAGCTGTTGCCGCAGATCAAAGAACGCCAGCCCGAGACGCCGGTCATTATGATCACCGCCTACGGCACGGTCGACAACGTTGTAGAAGCCGTGCGCGCTGGCGCGGAGAACTTTGTCCAGAAGCCCTGGGACAACGAAAAATTGCTGGCCGACATTCGCTCGGCAGTTGCGCGCCATCGCGCCGAGGAAGAAAACCTTCAACTCAAGCGGACGCTTAAACAGCGCTACAACTTCGCCAACATCGTGGGCAAGAGTGAGCCCATGCTGCGTGTTTTCGATCTGGTTGCGCAGGTTGCACCGTCACGCTCCACCGTGCTCATCCAGGGTGAAAGCGGCACAGGCAAAGAACTCATCGCCAAAGCGATTCATGCGAATTCGCCGCGCAAAGACAAACCATTTGTGCCCATCAACACCGGCGCCATGCCGAGCGAATTGCTTGAGTCCACACTCTTCGGCCACGTGAAGGGTGCGTTTACTTCAGCGGTTGCCTCGAAGAAGGGCCTCTTTGAAGTCGCCAACGGCGGCACGCTTTTCCTGGATGAAATTGCCACCATGGGCATGGACACGCAAGCCAAGATTCTGCGCGTGCTGCAGGATCGCCGCTTTATGCAGCTTGGCGGTATTCAGGAAATTCAGGTGGATGTACGTATCCTGGCTGCGACCAATGTAGATCTGCGGCAGGCCGTGCGCGATGGGAGATTCCGCGAGGACCTCTTCTACCGACTGAATGTCATCACTGTAGATCTGCCACCGCTGCGCGCGCGCCGCGAAGATATTCCACCGCTCGCCCAGCACTTCCTCGACTTCTATGCAAATGAGAATGGCCTCTCTCCGCGCAAGCTTTCAGCCGATGCGCTGCGCGCGCTGATCGACTATGACTGGCCAGGCAACGTGCGTGAGCTTGAAAACTCAATTGAGCGTGGTGTGGTGC
This sequence comes from Occallatibacter sp., assembly GCA_035550015.1. Classification (GTDB taxonomy): domain Bacteria; phylum Acidobacteriota; class Terriglobia; order Terriglobales; family Acidobacteriaceae; genus Telmatobacter. The sequence goes on from DASZRJ010000049.1 coordinate 130,649, forward strand.
TTTCCTCAAGCCCCATCATTGGCTCCGATCTTCTGCCGGGCCACATCACGGGCCGCAGCTTCCAGGATGCACTGCTCGAACACAATCCGAACGCTTCGCTCTTCGACATTCTTGAAGATATTGAGCGCCGCATTATTGTGGAGAAGCTGGAGCGTTGCAACTGGAACCAGACAGATGCGGCTGAGCAGTTCCGCATCCCGCTCTCTACACTCAATCAAAAGATCAAGCGGTTGAATATTGAGATCCGCAAGCGCGGGCGCGAGTAGCAGCGGACATCGAGCGGGCACGCGCATGTTCGTTCCCGGTTTCTGCGCAACAGTGGCGAGCGCCCAGGCCAGCCTCTCCGCAGCCAAATCTATGTCATACTGAAGCGGCTCCCTGGAACAAATCTATTGAGGACATCGGAGACCTATGGGCATTTTGCTGGCCTTCGCGCCATTTATTGTCTTCGCCATCGTCGACAGGATTGCCGGACCGACTGCCGGTCTGGCTGCGGGCGCGGCCGCGTCGGCCATCCTGCTGATTCGCGACTTACTCGCGAAGAATCGCAGCCCAAAAATTCTTGAGATCGGAACCTTCGTTCTTTTCTGCTCGCTTCTGATTTATGGATGGATGCGCCACAATCAGTGGTCGGTCATCGGTGTCAGGCTCTGCGTCGATGTGGGCCTTCTGCTAGTCGTTCTCGTTTCGATGGCGGTCAGGCGTCCCTTTACGATGCAATACGCACGCGAGCAGGTGGGGCAGGAGTTCTGGAACAGCCCCGAGTTCGTACGCACCAACTACATCATCACCGGAGTGTGGGCGATGGCTTTTGCCGCAATGGTGGCGGCGGAGTTGGCTCTGCTCTACCTTCCTGCAATGCCGCGCCGCCTCGGCATCGTTGTCATCGTTCTCGCCCTCATGGGTGCCGTGAAATTCACCGGCTGGTACTCCAACCGCGTGCGCTCACGGCCGGAAGATTGATACTTTCCGGCTCCTGCGCAAAAGCATTCGACGGGCAGCGCGGTTTCGAGCATCTCCTGTGCAAGAAGCCACGAAGCGGCTGCCTCACAGCATCTCCACCCACATCTGCAAAAACTCCCTCAGTTCCTGCGGTGGCTTCAGCCACACATGCGCCGCAGTCTTTCGCTTCGCGCGTTTCACCAACACGCTCAGATGAGGCCCTTTGGCCGCATTCACAGCCTCAAATCCTGGCTCGTCTGTCCAATCATCGCCCAAATACGTGACTGCCGCGCCGCGCTTGCCTTCGCGGATAATCTGCTCGACAGCCCCTCCCTTGTCACGCCCTGCGCGCAGCTCGAGGCCTGCTTCGAATTTGAGCAAGCGCAAACCATCAATCTTCGCCAGCGGCTCAAATAGTTCGCGTGTCCGCCGTTCGATCTCTTTCGCCTTCGATGGCACGTGGCCCCGCCAATGCATCACCGCGGCGTTCGGCTTGTCTTCAAACAACCCGCCTAATGCGTCGCGATGAAGTTGCTTCCGCAATACCGCCAGAGCTTTCTTCGCCTCGGATGTCTGCTTTTCAAGCTCTCGCTTTCCGCTCGTGCGCAAACGCATGGCGCCGTGCAGCCCCCACACTTCAATTGGCTCGTGCAGGGGCAGCATTGCGGCCACTTCTTCGGGCGGACGGCCCGTAATGGCAGCGATGCGTGTGCGGTGCTGACACTGAATCTTTTTAAGCAGCTCTGTTACGCCAGCCCAGGGCTTTGCTTTGAAGCGATCCACGCGGAAATCCGCAAGCGTTCCATCATAGTCCAACAGCAGCAGACGCTCGGGGGCGGCTGCCGCTGCGCACAAAAACTCCTTCACCTGCTTCGCAGTACGTGCGTTCAATATCGGCTCACTTGTGCGTTATGCCGGAATTCGACCGGCAGTCTCATCGTCCATCACCGGCGATACACCGGCAACGTCCTTCTCACTTAGATTATCCAAGCGCAGCTCGCGGAGGTCACCCATGACGCGCGCAGCCCAACGGTAGATATTGTGTTCCATTACTTGCCGGCGCATCTGGCGCATGCGTTTGCGCCGTTCGTCACGGGGCATCTCAAGGCTGGCGTAGACAGCATCAGCAACACCACATGTGTCGTATGGATTCACCAGCAACGCATCGCGCAGTTCGACAGACGCGCCGGTAAACTTGCTCAGCACCAGCACACCGTCCTCATCGTCGCGTGCGGCCACGTACTCCTTAGCCACCAGGTTCATGCCATCGTGCAGGCTTGTCACCAGACACACATCGGCGGCGCGATACCACCGGTTGACCTCCTCGTGATTGCACTGCCGCTCAATCAGCAGAATCGGCTTCCAATGCGCGGTCTGGAAACGCTGGTTGATTCGCTCTACGGTTTCTTCCACACGCTGCCGCAGAGCGGCATAACTTGGAATGCGAGTGCGGCTGGGAGCGGCGATCTGCACCATGGTCAAGCGCTCACGTTGATAAGGATGCTTGTCGAGCAAATCCTCAATGGCGAGCAGCCGCTCCACGATGCCTTTGGTGTAATCCAGACGATCTACACCTAATGCAATCGACTCTGCGCGTATGTTGAACTCGCGCAGCAACTCATCGCGCTGCTCATTGCGGTTGTCGACGCCAAGCCCTGAAAGACCGAGACCACTGCCCGGAATGGGTGTGCCATCGAAAGCCACGCTCACCGGATAAGGCCGCACCGTGCTCACGTGTCCATGACGGCGTACGGTCATATGCTCGCGATCGGTACGCGACTCCATTACGCGATCGACGGTAGACAGGAAGTTGTTGCAGAACAGCGGAATGTGGAAGCCGATCAGGTCGGCACCGAGCAGGCCATCCAATAATTCCGCCTGCCAGGGGCAAATGCCAAAAGCTTCCGGATTGGGCCAGGGAATGTGCCAGAAGATCGCTACACGTGCATCAGGCCGTGCATTCTTCACCATACGAGGTAGCAAAGTGAAGTGGTAATCCTGCACAAATACAATCGGCTCTTCACTGCCCTCCATCTCTTCAAGGAGTGCGGAAGCGAAGCGCTCGTTGACCTTTTTGTAGCACTCAAAATCGCTGGCACGGAATGTGGGCCGCGTGTGCGCCATGTGACAGAGCGGCCAGAGTCCTTCATTGGAGAAGCCTTCATAATAGGCTTCCTCTTCCTCGGGCGAGAGCCAAACGCGGCGCAAGGTGTAGCGTGGATCGTCGGGCGGCACGCGCACATGGTCGAATTCGTCCACTGTTGCCGCGTCGGCATTGCCGCTGCCACTGGCAACCCACACTCCGTCACAGGCACGCAGAACTGGCTCAATGGCTGTGACCAGACCACTGGGAGGTACGATGCAGACGGTTTCGCGTCCTTGCCGCACGTGGACATAAGGCTCTCGATTGGAAACGACAAAGATGCGGCTTGAGCCGGTGCGCTCGCGCATGTGGACAGCAAGGCGTTCAGCGGTCCATAAACTTTCGCCCGCATCGCGCAGGCGCGCCTCGGCCTCCGCAGCTGCACGCGCGGCAACCAGACTCTCGGCCATTGTTTCCACTTCACGCGCCAATGGACGGAAGATACTCAGATCCTTAACGCCCTCATCCAGAGGCTCACCGGGCGCGCCAATTCGTAGCCTGCGCAGCCGCTCGGTCACGCGCATCACCGGCTGCATCAGGAGCCAGCGGATCATTACAAATGTGACAGCTGTGATCAATACGACGAGAAGCAATGTGCGCAGAAAACTGCGCTGCCAAACCTCATTGGCCTGGTCGCGAATGTAACCTGCATCCGATACCAGAACCAGCGCTCCAACCAAATCACTGCCACTATGCAAAGGAAAGGATTCCTCGAGCCATTGCGTATCGCCTTTGTGATCGAACGCGCCAACGTCTGTGCCTCTCTGCAGAGCGCGGCTTACAGGTTCATGTGACAAAGCAGCAATCAATTCCCTCGGACCGGAGGCGGCCAGCATATTCCCTTCGGGGTCATAAACAGCCAGCGCCAGAACGCCCGTGCGCTGCCTCGCGCGCTCCGTCAATGCAATTAAAGGAGCAACATAGCCACCCGCAATCGCCTGTTCAAAATCAGGCTGAATGCCGGAGCCGATGTTAATCGTTCTCTTTTCCAGATCCTCCCGCAAAAAATGTTTGTGCGCTAACACCTCAAAATAAGTCGATGCAATCGACACCAGGGTCACGCATCCTACGAGCGCAAGAATCAGCCGCAGGCGAAAAAAATGCATTGTGCCCCCTTCTCTATTTGTTCATTCCCTGCTTCACGTGCTCAACATCATCCTGCAAAGACCGGGCTGATTGCGTTTCACCTGTGTTTTCAGTCAGATGGAACGCGCGTCCGTACTTTCTCCATGCAAATTCAGCACGGCAAAGTCCATTTCTGCTTGCGGTCGCGAATCGGGTTCGCTGCTGCGGCAAATCAAGCGTGGTGCGTTATTCTGTCGTGGAGAGCTATCAGCTCTCCATCCTGCATTTGTTGATACGGAAAAACTTAGATGGCGATTGACAGGTTTGACCAAACCGCCAAACACATCGTTCTCACCGTGCAGGATTACTCCCTGTTCGCCTACCGGGCCTTCGTCAATCTATTTCGGCCGCCCATCTACTGGACCGATTTCCTTATCCAGTCGGACATCATTGGCGTGGGCTCAGTCTCTATTGTAATCCTTGCCGGCTTCTTCACGGGCGGTGTGCTGGCACTGCAGTCCGCGGCAACCCTGGCTCAGTTTGGCGCTACCGCTGTCACGGGCCGCTTCGTTTCCGAGTCTATGATTCGAGAGTTAGGCCCCGTGCTGACCGGCATCATGGTCTCCGGCCGCAATGCCTCGTCGATGGCCAGCGAGCTCGGATCAATGATCGTGACGGAGCAGATCGACGCCATGCGTGCGCTTGGCGTGGACCCCATGCGCAAGCTGGTCACGCCGCGCATCTTCGCCTCCATCGCCATGCTCTTTTTCCTCAGCATCGTGGCCAACTTCTTTGGCATTCTCGGCGGCGGTGCGGTCACAATCTTCCTGAACCATCAGAACGGTACGCAGTACTTCGCGATGGCCTACCAGTACCTGCGTTATCCCACAGTTCTGCAGGGCCTCGTCAAGCCGCTCTTCTTCGGATACATCATTGCGTCGATTGGCTGCTTCTATGGAATGAAGACCACCGGCGGTACGGAAGGTGTAGGAAAGTCAACCATTCAGGCTGTCGTTACCTCATCGGTGCTGATCATCTTTGTGGACTTCCTTATCTCGCAGGTCATGATCAAGCTCTTCGGATGAATACTGCTTCCATCGCCGCTCCCCCCACACGGCTTGAGGAGCCGCAAAGCGAGCCCGTGGTTCAGCTCACCAATGTCTCGCTTTCATTTCCCGGCCGCTCTGTCCTAGAGAATATTTCCTTTTCCGTCGCACCCGGTGAGACCCGCATTCTTCTCGGCCCTGCAGGTGTGGGCAAATCCGTTCTTCTCAAACTCGTAAATGGACTTCTCCGCCCCGACAGCGGTTCCGTGCGCGTCTTTGGGCAGGAGATCAGCCGCATGCGCGAAGAGGATCTCTTCCCGCTGCGTACGCGCACGGGAATGGTCTTTCAGGAAGGAGCGCTGTTTGATTCGCTCTCCATCCGCGACAATGTGGCGTACCAGTTGATCCAGGAAAACGTCGCCAACGAAGAAATCGACGAGCGGGTACGCGAAGCACTTCGTTTTGTCGGCCTGGAACACACGTTTTCGCTCTTTCCAGGCAGTCTTTCCGGAGGTATGCGCCGTCGTGTCGCGATTGCGCGCGCGCTGATTCATCACCCTGAATTTTTGCTGTATGACTCGCCTACCGGCGGTCTTGACCCGGTCACCTGTTCCACCATCATCGAGCTCATCGTCAAGCAGCGAGACGATTACCGCACTCCCTCACTTCTCGTCACGCACCGTCTGCAGGACGCCTTCACCATGTGCACGCACCGCTACGACTCCGCGCAGGGCCGCATGGTGCCGCTTCCCCAAGGCCAGACACACGCGAATACAACTTTCCTGATGCTCAATGACGGGCGTCTGCATTTCGATGGATCGCTGCATGATCTTGTAACTTCGCAAGACCCTTTCGTACGGGAATTTCTGATGTAGCTGTTCAAAGTACTACCATCGACGATATGTTGTACAAATCAGCTTGCGTTTGATAGCTCGAACCCGCGCAGTTCTTCTCCTTCTGCTTCTTTCGGCCTCGCTGTGGCTACCGCAGGCCCGTGCCTACTCACTGCTAACGCACGAGCAGCTCATCAATCTCATTTGGCACGACTCCATCGCGCCCTTTCTGCTTAGCCAGTATCCCAGCCTCACACCTGGGCAAATTGAGCAGGCACGTGCCTATGCGTATGGCGGTTGCGTCATCCAGGATATCGGCTACTATCCCTTCGGCGATCGATTTTTTTCCCATCTCACGCACTATGTGCGTTCCGGCGATTTCGTCCTCAATCTATTTCGTAACGCGCATAACGCCAATGAACTCGCCTTTGCTATCGGTGCACTCTCGCATTATGTAGGCGATTCGGTTGGCCACTCCATCGCCACCAATCGCGCTGTGCCTGTCGAGTTTCCTCACCTGAAGCAAAAGTATGGCTCCGTGGTGAACTACGCCGAGGGTCCGCATCAGCACGTGCAGACAGAGTTCGCCTTTGATATCTACGAGATTGCGCATCACCGCATGGCGCCTGTGCGCTTTTATCGCCACGTAGGGCTTAAAGTGCCCGTGAAGCAACTTGCACTGGCCTACTACCAGACCTATGGCCTCAGCGTAAACTTCGCGCGCAAGCGCAGCCTCATCAACGTGCGCGGTTATCGCTTCGCCATCCACGCTTTTATCCCGCGCATCGCGTACGCCATTACGCTCCTCCATCGCCGCCACGAACCAGAGGAGCCCCAGATCCCCGAACTCGACACGCTCAATAAGCAGATTGCTGAAGTTGCCGCCAACAACAACTGGGACCATTACAGGCGCCACGCCGGCATCGGCACCTATATACTCGCTGGATTCCTCTGGATTCTTCCCAAGGCCGGTCCGCTCAAACTAGTTGCAGTGAAGGGACCAACCACGGCAACCGAGGGCGACTATCTGCATTCGATTGAAGTCTCCACGCGCGTACTTGAACGCACTCTGGCACGCTTTACCCCCAACTCCGCAGCAGCTATGGCGCGCGCTAATCGTGAGCTCGCCCAGCTTCTGCCCTCCAACATCGAGTCCAACCGTATCACTCTTCTGCTTTCGAGCGACCTTCATCATCCGCTGCCCAACCGCGACCTCGACACCGGTCGTGTCGTGCAGCCTGGTGGCTATCCGCTCACAGATGCGACCTACGCCGATCTACTCCATCGTATTGTTGCCGAGCCGCAGAAACCCATTACTCCTGGCATTAAGAGCGACATCGAGGCCTACTACGCCAGCCCTAATGCACTCATCACGACTAGGAAAGACAACGACAAATGGAAACAGGTCCAGACAGACCTCGCAACCCTGGCGGGCATGACCACGAGCACGGAACCCGATCCCTACCCTATGTACAGCAACGATGCAGCAGAGGCTGGTGAGCAGTAGTCAATTTCGATTGCATGAGAGGATGTTCCCATGAGTGAAACCGTCCAGTGCAGCACTCACGGCGAGTCGCAGAAGGCATTTGTCTGCAAACACCTTGTGGGAGAGAATTTCGGTCTAGGTTTCAATCGCAATGATCCGAATGATGACAATCCATTCCCAGATGCTTGGTGCGATGCCTGCGAAGGTTGCCGGATGGAGTACGGTGGGTGGACGGAAGAGTCGGAAAAGCACATAGGCATTTCTCTCATCTGCTCCAATTGCTACCGGCGGGCGCTGCTCTGCAACCAGAAAACGACTGTCACGCTAGACGAACTAGCCTGCCTGCGCTGGAAATGCAGCAGCTGTGACGAGTGGCACACTGGGCCAATGCTTGATGTGGGCTCTGACTGGCCTAGTTACTGGTCAAGCAATAACGATTCCGGCCGACGTTGGGTGTTTGATGAATCGGGCAATCGTATCGACGGCACTCCGACTTTTCTGGACTCCGACTACTGCGCTGTCGATGACGAATATTTCTTTGTCCGTGGTCTGATCCATTTACCCATCATTGGCGCGGGAGAAGCGTTCCGATTTGGCATTTGGGGCTCCCTGAGCCGAACAAATTTTGAAGCTCTCATTCGAGCTGATGCTGCTGGTGAACAACCAGAATTTGAACCTATGTTCTCCTGGCTCTCAACTCGATTGGAACTCTATCCCGATACAGATGAAGGCCTCAAAATGTATGCCCACATTCAGGAACCTGGTATGCGCCCACATTTCCACCTTGAACCAACTGATCACCCACTCGCGCGCGATTATCACGAAGGCATTACGGTCGAACGGCTGAAGGAAATCATGTTTACCTATCTGCCGCCGCAACAAGTCTAGGCTCTGACTCATTTGTACTTATCATTTTTCCATTGGGTTAGTAGCCCCAACTGGCAGTCCCTGCCTCCCCTCTGCTAGCCTTTCCTTTCCGGCTCGATTACAGGAAGGGCTATACCTATGGGTCTCAAATTTCAGGGCTTTGACTTTCTCAACCTCGATTCCTTCTTTTCTGAAGATGAACTGCTCGTCCGCAAGACAGCGCGCGAATTTGTCGATGACAATGTGATTCCCATCGTCGAAGAGTGCTTTCGCACGGAGCGTTTTCCGCGCGAACTCGTACCCGTGATGGGCGAGCTGGGCTTCTTCGGCGCAACCATTGACGGCTACGGCTGCGCAGGCATGTCGAATGTCGAGTATGGTCTCGTCATGCAGGAGCTTGAACGTGGCGACTCCGGCCTGCGCAGCTTTGTGAGCGTGCAGTCTGCCCTGGTTATGTATCCCATCTACGCCTTCGGCTCGGACGAGCAGAAGAACCAGTGGCTGCCCGCGCTGGCCACCGGCGAAAAGCTCGGCTGCTTCGGTCTGACAGAGCCGGGATTCGGCTCAAACCCTGGCGGGATGACGACAGTCGCGCGCAAGTCCGGCGATGGTTATGTGATTAGCGGCGAGAAGATGTGGATCACTTCCGGCAATATCGCCGACGTGGCTATCATCTGGGCCAAGGTGGAGGACGAGAACAACAAGGTGCGCGGGTTCCTTGTTGAAACGGACCGTCCCGGCTTCCGCGCCGACGAGATTCATGGCAAGTGGTCATTGCGCGCCTCTGTCACAAGCGGTCTCTCACTGCAGGACGTTCATGTTCCGGCAACCAACCTGCTGCCCGGTTCTGGCGGCCTGAAGAGTCCGCTTATGTGTCTGAACCAAGCGCGTTATGGCATCAGCTGGGGCGCCATTGGTGCGGCCATGGCCTGCTTCGATACGGCTTTGCAATACACAAAGACAAGAAAACAATTCCGCAATGAGCCCATCGCCAGCCATCAACTTATCCAAAACAAGCTTGCATGGATGGCAAGTGAAATCAGCAAAGCTCAACTTCTCTCACTGCACGTGGGCAAGCTGAAGGATGCGGGCACCGTGGGCCATCAGCACATTTCCATGGCCAAGAGAAATAACGTGTGGATGGCGCTCGAATGTGCGCGCACCTCACGCGACATGCTCGGCGCGAATGGCATCACAGAGGACTACCCTATCATGCGCCACATGATGAATCTAGAGTCTGTGAAGACCTACGAAGGCACACACGATATTCATGCACTCGTGATTGGCCAGCATCTCACCGGGATTGGAGCGTATTGAGCAGACGCCGTGCTAAAGTGGCCTAAATGAAACGCGCTGCGGGATTAGTTGTCGCCTTATTCACGAGTCTGATTGCGGTGGCTTCGGCATTCGGCCAGTCAGCGGAGCTTCAACGGTGGATCAGCTCCGCTCCCAAAATACCTGCCGATGAAGCAATCCGGCGCGCGCTTCAAACTTCTTCGTTAACCGTTGACGGAAGTCCCTTTCACGCGATCCTGGATATAAGCGAGCCGGAAGATAAAAATTCACCTTATCAGGGATCAATAGAAATCTTCTGGGCAAACTCTTTGAAATATCGAACTGTCCTTCGTACAAAGAGCTTTCAACAAACCCGAGTGGTCAATGGCAAAGAAATTGAAGAGACTGATTCCGGTGATTTTTACCCTGCATGGCTACGCAACTATCTGCGTGCTCTCATGGACCCACTCTCAATGGCCACATTGTTCGAAGGCAACAATGCTCCAGTCATGCTTGGCGCACATGTTTCAAGTTGCATCCGGCGAGATGATAGACTAGGTGGAATTACGAATTTGATGACCTGGGCTGAGATCTGCTTTCAAGGCACCGAGCCAAGCATTAAATCGGTTGATGACTTTACCTATTTTATGGAGTTTGGTGATTATCGACCCTTTGAGAAAAAGGTGGTTGCAAGAAGCTACACAAATTACACCGATGACAACCAAAAAATAATCGGCAAACTAACAAAGCTAGAGGCCCTGCCGGTAAACGATGAAAGTCTTTTTGAGATAAAAAATCCAACTCCGCTCAGTCAACAAATCAAAACTCAATTTGTATCATCCAAAGAAGGTGAGACGCTGCTCACATCATCGCCGAAAATTACATGGCCACCAGTTCGCGAAGGAAAGACTAAAGGCAACATAGTTGTTCATGTCATCGCGGATCGAACTGGTCAAGTACGAGAAGCCTATAAATACAATTCAGATAATCCAAGTCTGGAAGACTTTGGTGTGGAGCAGGCCCTACAGCTCAAATTCATGCCTCTGTTGATAAACGGCGAACCTGTTCAAATGGAGACCCCTCTTGTTCTTCATTTTTCGACAAAAATTGGAGTGCCGCTTCCGATCATAACCGGGAATGATATTGAAAAATATGCGACAGGTTGTGGCTATAATCCAACCCTACCCAAAGGGCTATTACCAAGCGGAACGACATTTAAGATCCGAGTTTCAGTCAATGAAAAGGGCGAGGATACCGGTGAGATCTTCCCTTCAAATATCCCTTGGAACGTGATTCAAATGGCTCAACTAAAGCCTATGGATTGCAAATTCAAGCCGTACATAGTGGACGGCAAACCCTCCTATCACCACATCGATTTCACCTTCACTGCTCCTTGATCTGAATTAGCAGTACTGTTTTGAGGCTCAGTTGCTATATTCATACCCATGACCCGCCATCTGCCTTTCCTTGCACTCCTGGCTGCTGTTTCTCTTGCCTCCGCCCAGGCACCAGCGCCCATCGTTCTGCATGCTGCACGGCTGCTCGATGTCGATACCGGAAAGATGCTCTCACCTGGCGAAATCCTCGTTGAAGGAGAACACATCGAGGCGGTTGGCTCTTCTGTGCCGCACGCAGCGAATGCCAAAGTTATCGATCTTGGCGACACTACTCTGCTGCCCGGCCTCATCGATGTGCATGTGCATTTATTTCTGCAT
>DASZRJ010000050.1:0-197285 GCA_035550015.1 Occallatibacter sp.
AATTCCCGGTGACGAGCCGGTCACCTGCGAGTTATCACTCACCGACGCCTCCGCTGGCTGTCCATCTCGCCGGAACCCTTCGCGGAAACGCAGGAAGCCACGTCTCACCTATGAGAGACGAGCATTCGTCTGCAGCACGCAGTGTCCGCGCTGCAGGCGCTGCCCTGAAGCGACGCAAGGAAAATGGCCCCGGCCGCAATCATGAAACATTGCTTCAGTTTCTCGCCAGGATTGTGTCCACCGAGTAAGCGATAAGCTTTCCCTAAGTGCGCAATGAGTACATAAGCCTCTTACCACCATTCGAAATCAGTCAGCATAAGCCGGCTTGTTAATCCAGATCGCGGTCGCTGAGTGCATTGGCGATTACGCGGTAACTGGCGCTCTCCGGGAATCACTCGATGAGACCAACCCTTCCTGTACGTTCTTCCTGTTGCTTTCCCAATAGAGTTATGTCATGCTTCATGTTGGTAACCCAGTGAAGAAGGGATGTGCCGAATCACATGAAGCAGAAGAAGGACGTTCAGCAAGGGACTCTCGCCCTCATGGTGCTCAAAACTCTCGATGTTCTCGGCCCTCTGCACGGCTACGCCGTCGCTCGACGCATTGAGCAGATCAGCGGCGACCTGCTCTCAGTGAATCAGGGCACTCTTTATCCCGTTCTGCTGAGGCTGGAACAGGAGGGAGCAATTGCATCCGATTGGGCTACTTCGGAGAACAACCGCCGGGCTCGCTTTTATCGTTTAACGCGGACGGGACACAAGCTGCTCGAAGCCGAGAAGCGCGATTGGGAGCAGACGGCATCGATTATCGCGCGGTTCTTTGAAGTGAGAGCGGAGGACCTGGCATGAGGTCTTTGAGGCGATTCTTTGCGCGTGCTAGAAATTTTGTGACCGGCCGCAGCGGCGACGAGCGGCTGCGCGAAGAGATGGAACAGTATCTCGCCATGCAGACGGACGAGAATCTGCGGGCAGGCATGTCTGCAACGGAGGCGCGGCGTCAGGCGCGGTTGAAGTTCGGAGGGGTGGAAGCAATTCGCGAGGGGTTTCACGCAGAAGGAACGCTGCCGCGGCTGGAAAACCTGCTCCGCGATATACGTTATGCCCTGCGTCGGTTGCGTAAAACTCCTGGATTTACGACAACGGCGGTATTGACTCTAGCTCTGGGTATCGGCGCGACTACAGCAATCTTCACGCTCGTGCAGCAGGTGATGTTGCAATCGCTGCCAGTCACCAGACCGGATCAGCTTTGGCGTATCGGCGACCAACCCCATTGCTGCAACTGGGCGGGATACAGCCAGAACAGCGACAACGAGACGGGCAATTGGACTCTCTTCCCGTGGGAGGCATACAAGCTATTCCGTACAAACACGACGGGATTCCTGGATCTGGCGGCGTTTCAGGCGGGTAACATGCCGCTGGCAGTGCGACGGACTGGAGCATCGGGACCGCCGGACACGGCCAATGGTCAGTATGTCTCCGGCAACTTTTTCCAGACTCTGGGTGTATCGGCGTGGCGCGGACGGTTAATGAGTGATGCCGACGATCAGGATGGTGCGGCCCCAGTTGCGGTGTTGAGCTTCCATGCTTGGCAGGAGAAGTACGGCTCTGATCCTTCGGTGGTCGGGTCCACATATCAGATCAACGGCCATGCGTTCACGATCATCGGCGTGGCTCCGGCAAGTTTCATTGGGGCGAAGGTGGTGAGCTTGGGCATGCCGGATATCTGGATGCCGCTGGCGGCCGAGCCGCTGTTGCTTGGGACAGCGTCGAAACTTAAGAACACGCGGGTCGATTGGCTGGACATAATCGGGCGTATCCGACCCGGAACGAATCCGAAAGCGCTCGAAGCGCAGCTTCAGAGCGAATTGCACAGCTGGCTGACCAGCCAGCTGGCGGATATGAGTCCGCAGGAAAAAGCTGTGTGGCAGAAGCAGAGCCTGCGCGTATCCCCGGGTGGTGCGGGTTTCTCTCAGATGCAGAAGGATTATAGCGAGAGTCTGCTGCTGCTCATGCTTACCGCCTGCTGTGTGTTGCTGGTAACTTGCGCTAACATCGCCAACTTGCAGTTGGCCCGCGGGCTGAAAAACCGGCAGCAGACGGCGGTCCGAGTCGCACTGGGCGCGTCGCGCGAGCGCCTGGTGAGGAATGCTCTGCTGGAAAGCGTTACGCTGTCACTGATCGGTGGCGTGGCTGGCGTAGCGGTGGCCTGGGCGGGGGCGCGGCTGATCCTTTACCTCGCCTTCCGCAGCGCGAACCAAAGCAACTGGATCCCAGTGCATGCCTCGCCATCTGTTCTGGTTTTGCTCTTCGCGCTGGGAGTCTCTGTCCTCACTGGAGTGATCTTCGGCATCGCACCCGCCTGGATGGCCTCGCACGCCGAGCCGACAGAAGTGCTGCGTGGCGCCAACCGCGAGGTGGGGGGCGGTCGTCATTGGGCGCAGAAAGCGCTGGTCATTGCACAGGTTGCAGTATCTCTGGTTCTGCTAAGCGCCGCGGCGCTGCTGGGCGGTAGCCTGCGCAATCTGGAGCACCAGAACTTCGGGTTCGATCCGAATGGCCGCTACCTAGTCTCCATCAATTCCCTATTGTCGGATGGGAGCCATAAGCAGGAGCAACTGGTCCCGCTCTTTCGTGAGATTCAGGAGCGGCTCAGCGCAATTCCCGGCGTGCGTAGTGCGAGCGCGGCAACCTATGCGCCGATGAGCGGCAACCAGTGGGGCCACGACATTCGGATTCAGGGCAAACCAGAGCCCGGCCCGAAGGATAATGTATTCGCTGACTGGACCCGCATCACACCAGGGTTCTTCTATACGATCGGTGCGCAAATGCTGGCGGGCCGCACCATCAACGAAGATGACAACGGGAATACGCGGCATGTAGCCGTCGTCAATGAAGCCTTCGCAAGGAAGTTTTTTAGAAACCAGAATCCCATCGGCCAGCACTTCGGCCCGGCTCCAGAAAAAAATGCGGGAACGTATGAGATTGTGGGAGTCGTCCAGAACATTCATTACGTGAGCTGGGCTTTCAGAGACCCAGCCCGGCCCATGTATTACATCCCCGAGGCGCAGACCGCCCAATTCGATCAGCCTGATATCCAGAGTGATGAGCTTGTGTCGCAAAATCTCTTCAACCTTGTGATCTGGACGTCTGGGCATCCTGCGAACATTCGGATGCAGGTGAAGAAGGCACTCGCCGAAGTCGATCCGGATCTGGTGATATATGACATTCAGCCATATTCGCAAGTAATTCAGAGAGCCTTCGACCAGCAGAATATGATTGCCAGTCTTACCTGGCTGTTTGGTGCTGTTGGCCTTGTGCTGGCTACTGTTGGCCTCTATGGCGTAACCGTCTATGGAGTTGAGCAACGCACAGGTGAGATCGGTGTGCGCATGGCTCTGGGCGCGGATTACGGCTCAGTGATAGCGATGGTGTTGCGCGGAGCGTTCTGGCAGGTAAGCGTCGGATTGGGGATCGGAATTCCGGCTGCAATTGGAACGGGGTATCTCATGTCGAGCCAACTTTTTGGAATCACGCCGTGGAATCCGCCGCTATTGGCAGGTGCGACTGTGCTCCTCGCACTAGCGGCGTTCGTCGCAGCAGTGATCCCCGCACAAAGAGCGGCACGCACCGACCCTATCCAGGCACTTCGATCTGAATAACGAGACTTGGTAGTCCAGCCCCCATTGGGTTCAAGCGTTTACTTCAGGTCAGTCCACACATCCAGTTCGTTTTGTCCTTCGAATTGGAGATTGGCCCTCTGAAACAGGCTTATCGCGGTTCATCCGACGCACCAGTTTGAACGAGAACAAAATCGCCAAAACGCTTATCGAAGAATTCCCGGTGACCGGCCGGTCACCTTTGAGTTGCCACTCATCGACGCCTCCGCCGGCTGCCCATCTCGTAGGAAGCCTTCGCGGAAATGGCAGGAGAGCACATCTCACCTGTGAGAGGTGAGCGATTGTCTGCTGCGCGCAATGCCTGCACTGCAGGTGCCACCCTGAACCGGCGGATGCAATTTTCCTTTGCACATCCCAAATGAAGAGTGTTATCTTCTTTGCAATATCCAAAGGAGCGAACGTGGGCGCCGACAAATCCGAAGTCCTGCAGGGCACTCTGGACCTGATGATCCTCAAAACCCTCCATGCGTTGGGGCCGTTACATGGCTTCGGGATTGCTCGCCGCATCGAGCAGATAAGTGAAGACGTCCTCACCCTCAATGAGGGCACGGTCTACACATCGCTCCTGCGCCTGCAACAGCAAGGCTGGATCAAGTCCGAGTGGGGGACGTCGGAAAACAATCGCAAGGCGCGCTTCTACTCCATCACGCGCCAGGGCCTCAAACAGCTCGCCGTCGAAACAGAAAACTGGGAGCGCATCTCGGGCGTGATTGGCCGCGTGTTGCGCATGGAGGCGCAGAAGTAGCCATGGTTCCCTCAGTTTCTCGCATCCTGTCCAGACTCCGCGGCTTGTTCGCGCAGCAAGAAGCCGACGCCGAATTCGATCTCGAAACGCAGACGCACCTTCAGCTCCTCACAGACCGTTTCATCCAACAGGGCATGGATCCAAAGGAGGCCTGGTCGGCAGCACGCCGTCAGTTTGGCAATACAACTCTGCTGCGTCAGCGCCAGCGTGAATCGCGCACGCTCCTGTTCTTCCCCAACCTGATGCTTGACCTTCGCTACGGCTTTCGCAAGTTCTGGAAGAGCCCCGCATTCACCATCATCGCGGCGCTCACGCTCGCACTCGGCATCGGTTCCACGTCTGCTGTCTTCAGCCTCATTCAAGGCGTGCTGCTCACTCCGCCCCCCTATCAAAAGCCGAAGCAACTGATGCTCATCCAGTCCGCGCGTACGGACGGCAAACAGATGGAAACCCCGCACGCATGGCCTGCGCTGCAGTGGATGGAGTGGAATCAGAAGTCCTCTTCGTTCCAGGGCTTCGCGGCGTATGCCTGGACATTCAACTTTCTGATCCGCAATGACGGTAGCCAGTCCATGCAGGGCATGTACGTGAGCAAAGACTACTTCCATCTCCTCGGCCTCAAAACCATCCTCGGCCACGGCTTTGACGACTCGGACTTCGGCAACGGCAAAGTAAAGTCCATTGTGCTGGGATATGAGTTCTGGCAGCGTGCGTTTGGCGGCAACCGAGACATCATCGGCAAGACAGTGCGCATCAGCCGCTGGGATTCCTCACCCGTCGTCGTCGGCATCATGGAGCCCGGCGTGCGATTTCTTCCCTCGCCCGGCGCTGCCAAGGAGCCGAACTACGACGTCAACGCAACCGTGGACATGTGGGTGCCCGTCAGTCCCGATCCCAAGTCGTTGAAAGATCCTGACTGGTACGTCGTCGGCCGTCTGCGTGATGGCGTCAGCCCGCAACGCGGACAGCAGGAACTGGCCGCGCTCATTGCACAGGAAGGCGCTGGAGAAAAGGATTTTCAGGGGTTCGCGCCGCATCTTGAGCCGCTCACAGACGAGATGAACAGCGGCGGCCGCCGCATTCTCTTTCCTCTGCTCGGCGCATCGGCTCTCGTCCTGCTCATCGCCTGCGGCAACGCCGCCGCGCTCCTTCTCGTTCGCGGTCTGCAGCGCCAGCAGGAATACGCTGTGCGCATCGCCATGGGTATGGGGCGCATCGGCCTGCTTCGTCAAATTCTCACGGAGAGTCTTCTGCTCGCCATCCTCGGCGGCACAATGGGAATCGCGCTCGCCATCTTTTCCATCAAGCTGTTCAAGGTCATTGCGCAGCACGCCGTGCCGCGCCTTGACGGCGTAACCGCGGGCTGGCCTGTCATGGCGTGGGGACTCGCCCTTGCCATATTCGCCGCCCTCACCGCTGCAATCATTCCGGCCCTGCGCGCCTTCCGCCTCAATCCTATGGACGTGCTGAAGGACGCAAGCCCCAAAGGCACCGCCAGCATTGGCGAGCGGCGTCTTCTGCGTTCCGTCGCCATGCTGCAGACTTCGCTCACGCTCGCTCTGCTGGTGGGCGCGGGCCTGCTCATTCGCACCATGATCAAAATCGCTCAGGTTCCCTCCGGGTACAAGGTCAGCCACATCCTCACCATGAGCGTCACTGAAGTGCAAAGCCGGTCCAGCTGGCTTCCCTTCCATCGGCAGGCGCTTGAGCGCGTCGCGGCCATTCCCGGCGTGCAGCATGCCGCATTTGCCTGGGGCGTTCCGCTCACCGGCAACAACTGGCCTGCAAACCTGGACGTCGAAGGCCAGCCTCCGCCGGCCAAAGAGAGCGACAAAATCGGTCTGCCCCTGCGCGCCGTCACGCCCGACTACTTCAATCTCATGGGCATTCAAGTTCTCGACGGCCGCGCCTTCCGCGCCACAGACGACGACAAGGCGCCCCGGGTCGCCATCGTGAACCAGGCCTTCACGCAGCGCTTCTTCCCTAATAGCACTGCGCTTGGCAAGCATGTCTGGTTCGGCAAGCGGTCCGATCCCGGCATCCAGATTGTTGGTGAAATTGCCAACAGCCGCACAGACGATCTGACCCAGGCTCCCGCGCCGGAAGTCTATCTCCCACTCTGGCAAGCGCAGGCATTCTCCAAGCATCTCGTCGTGTCCACCTCTGCGGATCCGCGCACCGTCATCGTCGCGATCGAGCGCGAGTTGCGTGCCATCGATCCAACCGCCGCGATTGAGAACGTGAAAACACTTGAGCAGATTCGCGATGATTCGCTCGCGTCACGGACCTTCGCGATGAACCTGTTGACCGGGTTTTCGGTGCTCGGCGGCATCCTGACGCTGGTGGGAATCTACGGCGTGATCTCGCTTTCCGTGGCCTCACGCCGCCGGGAGCTGGCAATTCGCAGCGCGCTGGGCGCGCAACAAAACGATATTCGCCGGCTCATCCTGGGAGAAGGATTCCGCTTGATCGCCGGAGGTGTTCTGGGCGGAATCGCATTGGCGGTCCTTGTGTCGCGTGTTCTGCAAACTTTTCTATTCGGCGTGCAACCCGGCGATCCCACCACATTTCTGGTGGTCTCAATGCTCTTTGCTGGAGTCGGGTTGCTTGCGTGCCTGGTTCCTGTCAGGCGCGCCGGCAAGGTCGATCCTCTGGAAGCCCTGCGCTACGAATAAGGTTGCAGTCTCGACCGCGAAATCGAATGCGGTACAACGGCAAATTGAGCACAAACCCAAAATTGCTTTTACTTGTCGCCCGCAGGCCAAGTCACTCATCGAGTGCCCTTTACGTTCTAAATCCAGAATTGGTCTCCTGAAACTGGCTTATCGCAATTAATCCGGCGCACCAGTTTGAACGAGAACAAAATCACCAAAATACTCATCGAGGAATTCCCGGTGACGAGCCGGTCACCTGTGAGCTGCGCACCCATCAACGCATCCGTCTGCAGCACGCAATGCCCGCGCTGCAGGTGCTGCCCTGAAGCGACGCAAGGAAAATGGCCCCGGCCACAATCCTGAAACATTGCTTCAGTTTCTCGCCAGGATTGTGTCCACCGAGTAAGCGATAAGCTTTCCCTAAATGCGCAATGAGTACATAAGCCTCTTATCACCATTCGAAATCAGTCAGCATAAGCCGGCTTCGCATTCCTTTTTCGGTCAATGAGCGCATTGGCGATAGTGCACTCATTTGCAAGTTGCAAGAAATCGGGTTTGAGTGCCTTTCCGTTTGCTTATCTTCCGGAAGCGCCCTGTTCAGGCCGAAACTGAGTCTTCAGGTAGCCGGGAACCATGAGGACAACCAATCCCACTATTCCGTCCTTAAGGCCCGCATCGGATCAACCGACGCTGCGCGCCGGGCCGGAATTACTCCTGCAACGCAGGCGGCTGTCAGAAGAATTCCCGCAGCTGCCAGCAATGCACCGCCGCTCATGGTCGTTAGCCCATACAATTGGGACCTCACCAGCGTGACTCCGTAGAACGCCGCAGGAATCCCGATCGCGAGCCCGAGCAGTGTCTGCAACAGAGCACTGCGAAGAATCATCGCTACCACCCCATAGCGATCCGCGCCTAGTGCCATGCGAATGCCAATCTCGCTCGTCTTCCGAACCACCGTGTACGAAGTCACCCCATACAGCCCAACGGTCGCCAGCAGCAGAGCCAGGCCGCCGAACAATGACATCAGTGTCGACAGCATGCGCTCGTGCGTAAATCTGCCGGCGATCTGCGCATCGAAGGTCTCGAACTTCTGAATCGCAAGGTTGGGATTGATCTCCATCAGTGTCCGCCGGGCAATCGACCCCATATCACTCATTGGATGCGCCGTCTCAATCACGATGGCGCCCGCATATCCAATCTCTGACGGCTGCGTGAGTGGGCCAAAGTACATGGGCCGCTTCCCGTTCCTGCGCACGTCTGTGTACGACGTTCCCTCTACCACGCCAACAATCTCGTAAGACTGGGAAGGATCACGTCCGGCAGTGAAGCGATGCCCAATGGGATTCTCTCCCGGCTTGAAAAGTGCCTTTACAAAATCTTCATTGACAACCGCGACATGCGGCGAAGTAGCCGTATCACGTGTGGTGATTCCACGTCCCAGCAGCACATGCGTTCCAACAGAATCGAAGTACTCCGGATTGACAATGATATTGGTAGCTGAGGTGTGCTTGTCGGGTTGCCCGATCAGTTGAATGCCGTAGCCGTCATCGTTGCCTTCCATCGGCGTGAAGGTGCTTATACCTACCTTTACCACGCCGGGAATTGCATGAAACCGCTCCTCAAGCGTCCGGTAGAGTGCGCTCACCTGATCACTCTTGTAGCCCGCAGCCTGCGCGTTGATGTGGACGATATAGCGGTTCTTCGAGTCCAGCTTCATGTCTGTATGCTGCAGCTTGCCCAGGCTCTGAGAAAAGAGGACTGCGCCGACAAGCAAGACGAGTGACAGCGCGGCTTGCAGCACCACCAGCCCCCGTTGCAGCAGTGAAGCACCACCCGCAGTGGTCCGAGTCCCGTTACGCAAGGCATCCGCTGGCGGAGCATCGGCGCCAATCAGCGCCGGCGCTACACCAAATAGCACGCCTGTCGCTATCGCCACACACACCGCGAATGCCAGCACCTCAATCGAAGGCCGGACGCTGATTGGCAAATTCTGATCCCCGGGAAACGCCAGCGCCAGCAGCAGCCGTGCTCCGCCGTACGAAACCGCCAGGGCCGCTATGCCGCCGATTCCCGCCAGCAGCAGGCTCTCCGTCAGCAGCTGCCGAACGATCCTCGCACGCATCGCGCCCAATGCTGTCCGTACGCTCATTTCCATCTTCCGCTTCATTCCACGCACCAGGAGAAGGTTGGCAATGTTAGCGCACGCAATCATCAGCACAAGCCCGGCAATCCCCATCAGCAGCTTCAGGTTTGATGCGTAGCTCTCCTGCATTGACTGTGTGCCCGCGCCGCCTGCCGTCAGCACCAAATGCGCCTTTGCGATATCCGCTGCTGAAAAGTGTGGATCCGTTGCATATATCCGCTTCAGTTCGGCGCTCAGCTTTTGCTGCAACGGAAGCAATGCAGTCCCCGGCTTGACTCGCCCGATAATATCCAGCCAATTTTGTGACGGGTCACGAAATCCCTTTCCTCCCATTTCGTCAGGAACGGTTGCAATCGGCAGGTAGAAATCCGGTGGGGTACTCGACATGCGATCGCCATAGAAACCTTCGGGCGCCACGCCGATTACCGTCACCGGTTTTGTATTCATCCAAAAGGTGCTGCCAACCACTGAATCGTCGCCGCTGTAGACGTTCTTCCAGGTCGAATAGCTCATTACCGCAACCAGTGGCGCGCCTGCGACGTCATCTGAATCGGAGATCAGCCGTCCTTTTGCGGGCTGCAGGCCGAACATCCCAAAGTAGTTTCCAGAGACAAACTCCCCCATGCGCGGTCTGGCTGCTTCCTGGCCTGCATCACGCCTGACAACAACAGGCCGGTTCTCAAACCCTGCCTGCATCGCGGCGAGCTCTTCAAACTCAGGCGTGTTTCTCTTCATCTGTTCATAAGTGTTGGTCGAGAACATGCTGTAGTTCCCGTCCCGGTTGGGCCCCGAGTTCTGGCAACAATCAGCCCAATTGCCCAATCGCACCAGAGACTTCGGGTCAACCACCGGCAGGCTCCTCAGCAGTACTGCATTGACTAGTGTGAAGATGGCTGTGTTCGCGCCGATACCCATTGCAAGTGTCAGTACTGCGATGAGCGTAAAGCCGGGAGATTTGTAAAGTTGGCGAAACCCGTAGCGGACATCCTGCAGAAACGACTCGAAACCCATCGTCCCACGACGCTCCCGGCAGTCTTCCTTAATCTGCTCAATCCCGCCGAAGTCAATCCGTGTGAGCCGGCGGGCCTCAGCTTCCTGAACGCCGGAGCGAATCTTGTCGGCAATCTGGGATTCGATGTGGAAGCGAAGCTCTTTGTCCAGCTCAATATCCATTCTCTTTCGCGAAAACAATCTCCAAAGCCAATTCATGAGACTCCCTCCAGTGTCCCCTTGAGAATGAGGCCGACGACATCTGTGAGCCGTTTCCAATTTTCGGTTTCGTCTTTGAGATAAGCCCGCCCTCTGGCAGTGAGCTCATAGAACTTCGCTTCGCGGCCGGTCTCGGTTGGCTGCCACTTGGCCATCAACAGCTTCTTGTATTCAAGCCGATGGAGCGCGGGGTAAAGCGATCCCTGCTGAACCTGCAGAGCCTCGCGCGACATTTGCTGAATTCGCTGGGCAATGGCATAGCCGTGGATGGGACCCAGCGAGACTACCCTCATGATGAGAAGGTCGAGTGTTCCCTGGGGAAGATCGAATTTGTTTTCGTTCTTCATGCCTATACCTTCTACCTATACATCTAGAACGTGTAGAAGATCAAGGTATATCAAAAAATTTTCTATACAGTGACCGCTGATCGTTGTGCGCTTGTCCAACGGAGAAACAAGCCTCGGTTGTTGCCTTCAGGCCTTACCACGTTTCCAGACATCTGCCGAGTGAAAACGCGTTTTGGCGATAATGCACGATTGGAGATTTGCACGGATTGAGGAGTGTAAAGTCTCTCTTTTTGCTAGCCCTCATTTCACAGCTGTGTCTGCAAATAAGCAGGTGCTGGATGGCTGGTTTTTGGCTAGTTATCCACAATATACAGGCTTGTGAATGAGTCGGACCCAACTTATAGTGGATGCATTCCGAGGTCTCTTCCTCCGAAGAGTGAAAAGGGAATCCGGTGAGAAGCCGGAACTGCCCCGCAGCGGTAAGCAGGTACGAAAGCCAATAACGACACTGGGTCCGGTCGGATCCGGGAAGTCTGGCAATTAGGTACGATCCTGCAAGTCCGAAGACCTGCCACGGAAACAATCGCTAACGCCTCCGAGGGGAGGCGAGGTGGCAATGGTCCGGCACATTCCTTTCCGGGACTCTCCATTGTTTCTTCGCGTATTTCCTTGGGGTCAGGGAGAGTCGTCCGATGGCCGCCACTGATCGCCTTGCAATCCAATCTTCTCTTTCCGAACTCAATCCAGGGTTTCCGGTTCCAGACGAAACCCCACTGATGCATGTCCGCAAACGGAACGGATCGCTCGAACCTGTTGACGTGAACAAGATTGTGCGCGCGGTACAGCGCTGTGCGCACGGCCTGCACCATGCAGACGCCATTCGCGTCGCGTCGAAAACAATCGGCGGTCTCTATGATGGTGCAAGCACGCGCGAACTCGACAGCATTTCCATCGACACAGCGGCTTCACTCATAGCTGAAGAGCCGCAGTACTCCAAGCTCGCGGCGCGCCTGCTTCTGGGCACAATCGTCAAAGAGGTTTCATCGTTCAATCTCTATTCGTTTTCGCAGTCGATCGCCTACGGCTATCAGCAGGGCGTAATCAGCCGCGCAACCGCGGAGTTCGTCGAAACGCATGCGCGCAAGCTCAATCACGCCATTGACGATGACCTTTCCGACCTGTTCGAGTACTTTGGCCTGCGCACCGTGTATGACCGCTATCTGCTGCGTGATCCACTCTCGCGCAAGGTCATCGAAACGCCGCAGTATTTCTTCCTGCGCGTAGCCTGCGGGCTCGCGGGGACGCCGAACGAAGCCATGGAGTTTTACCGCCTTGTCGCGTCGCTCGACTACATGCCCTCGTCACCCACGTTGTTCAATGCGGGCACAAAGCATGCGCAGATGTCATCGTGTTACCTTCATGATTCGCCGGCAGACTCGCTTGAGAGCATCTACGACACGTACAAGGACGTAGCCCTTCTCTCGAAGTTCTCCGGCGGAATCGGCCTTGGATTTCATCGCGTTCGGGCAGAGGGGTCTCTAATCCGCGCAACTAACGGCCTGTCGAACGGCATAGTGCCATGGTTGCGAACGCTGGACAGCTCTGTTGCGGCAGTCAACCAGGGCGGCAAGAGAAAAGGCGCCTGCTGTGTCTATCTCGAGCCCTGGCACGCGGATGTCGAACAGTTTCTTGAACTCCGGGACAATACTGGTGACCTGGCTCGCCGCACCTACAACCTGAATCTGGCGAACTGGATTCCGGACCTCTTCATGCGCCGCGTGGAATCGGATGGAACCTGGTCGCTTTTCGATCCGAAGGATGTGCCTCATTTTCCGGACCTGTACGCGGCAGACTTCGATCGAGCCTACGAGAAGGCCGAAGCGGAACAACTCTATCGCAAGCAGATCAAGGCGCGTGACCTCTACGCGCGCATGATGCGGACGTTGGCGGAAACTGGCAACGGATGGATGACCTTCAAGGATTCCACCAACCTGAAGTGCAACCAGACAGGCACGCCTGAGAATGTTGTCCACCTGTCAAATCTGTGCACAGAAATTACGGAAGTCAGCTCTAAAGACCAGACGGCGGTGTGTAACCTGGGATCGATCAATCTGGCACGGCATGTCGTAACGGATGCATCCGGCACTTCTACTTTCGATTTCGACAAGTTAGTCAGAACCGTCGAAGCCGCAATCCCCATGCTCGATCGCGTGATCGATATCAATTACTATCCGATTCCGCAGGCTGCGAGTTCGAACGCGCGCTGGCGTCCGGTCGGCCTGGGATTGATGGGCCTGCAGGATGTGTTCTTCCAATTGCGCCTTCCGTTCGACTCGCCAGAAGCGCAACAACTTTCGACAAGTATCCAGGAGGAGATTTATTTCGCGGCGCTCTCCGCTTCGTGCAATCTCGCCGAGGCGTATGGCCCGCACGAGAATTTCGCGGAAACACGCCTGGCTCGCGGCCAATTCCAGTTCGAGCTTTGGAACATCGCCCCTGCCGAAACCCAGCGCTGGGATGCACTGCGCCAGCGCATCATAACTTCGGGAGTGCGGAATTCGCTGCTGATCGCCATTGCGCCGACGGCCACCATTGCATCCATCGCCGGCTGCTATGAGTGCATCGAACCGCAGGTTTCCAACCTCTTCAAACGGGAGACTCTCAGTGGCGAGTTCCTGCAGGTCAACCACTATCTCGTCGACGACCTGAAGAGCCGCGGCATCTGGACAGATGAGATCCGCGCGCGCCTCAAACTTGCCGAAGGTTCTGTGCAGGGGATCGACGAAGTCCCGGAAGATCTGCGCAAGTTGTATCGCACCGTGTGGGAGATTCCCATGCGCTCGCTGATCGACATGGCAGCGGCGCGTAACGCGTTCATCGATCAGTCGCAGTCGCTGAACCTGTTTGCGGAGTCGCCCAACATCGGCAAACTTTCCTCCATGTACATGTACGCATGGAAAAAGGGCCTGAAGACTACGTATTATCTGCGCTCGAGGCCGGCAACCCGCATCGCCAAAACCACTGTGCCCGGCGCTACGCAGACAAACAAAATGGCGGCCAGCGCTGCAATTGCATGTTCGCTTGAAAATCCCGGCGCTTGCGAAGCGTGCCAGTAGGCCGCCGGCAGTTGCGCTGAACGACCACATAACTTCGAGGAGAGAGTTTCTATGCCCCCGTTTGGTGAACCCACCGTTTCGTCCTCTGTTACAGCGCCCGATCGGATTCTCGATCCGGGCTTGTGTCTGACACTTCGTCCCATGCGCTATCCAGTCTTCTATGACATGTTCCGGGATGGAATCAAGAATACCTGGACTGTCGAAGAGATCGATTTCCAGACCGACCTGGCGGACTTGCGCCAGCGTCTAACGGCCGCTGAAGCCCACGTAATTCAGCGGTTAGTGGCATTCTTCGCAACCGGCGACAGCATTGTTTCGAACAACCTGGTGCTCAATCTCTACAAGCACGTCAACTCTCCTGAAGCACGGCTTTATCTCTCGCGCCAGTTGTTCGAAGAGGCAGTTCACGTACAGTTCTACCTGACGCTGCTCGATAACTACGTCCCCGATCCTGACGAGCGCGCCGCCGCCTTCGCCGCGGTGGAGAATATTCCGTCTATCGCGAAAAAAGCTGACTTCTGCATGAAATGGATGGATTCCATTCAGAAGCTGGACCGGATTGAAACCCGTGAAGAGCGGCGTCAGTTCCTGCTGAATCTCATCTGCTTCGCTTCGTGCATCGAAGGCCTGTTCTTCTTCGCTGCATTCGCTTACGTGTATTACTTCCGCTCCAAAGGACTGTTGCACGGTTTGGCCGGAGGAACGAACTGGGTCTTCCGCGACGAGAGCTGCCACCTGGAATTTGCGTTTGAAGTGGTGCGGATTGTACGCGAACAGGAGCCGGGTTTATGGGACGCGCGGCTCGAACAGCAGATCGTGGAAATGATCAATGAGGCTGTGGATGCCGAAGCACAGTTCGCCGAGGATCTCTTGTCCGGCGGTGTCGCTGGCCTTTCCTTACGCGATATGCGGCAGTATCTCGGATATGTCGCGGACGCTCGCCTTCAGCGATTGGGCATCGCTCCAGTGTTTCGTGCAAAGAACCCCTTCGCATTCATGGACCTTCAGGATGTGCAGGAACTCACGAACTTCTTTGAGCGCCGCGTATCGGCCTATCAGGTTGCAGTGTCGGGCGAAGTGGCGTTCGGAGAGGAGTTCTAGGGTGATGTAGCCCGGAAAGAATAAAGAGGCTGCTTGTCGCGCCCTGATGGTCGCGTCAGCGAAGCAGCTGCGGACCAGCCCACAGCAACTCTGGTTTTGCTGTGGGCTGTTCGAGATTGAGTTGCAGAGGGATATACCGTCTGCGGCCCGGCCATGGCAGCGAGATGCGCGGATCATGATTCCACTTGAGAAACCGGCCAGGAGCCAGCGAATTGCCATTTGCCCAAAAGCTCAACTGATGGAATCAGGGTAATGCACTCATTGAGAAGCCTGAATGAGCGACTATGCGATGATGCGCTCATTGAACATCGGAGCTGTCAGTTGTCCGACTTGGCGACTCTACGTCCACGTGAAATGCAGGCCATCAACAGGAGGCTTGGCGGATTTCGCGCAAAACCGATAATCGCTCATGAAGAGAAGCACAATGATCGGTATCGAAAGGGCGCCAATATCGTCGGAAATTGGGCGTCGATCGCTCATGTCGCTGCATGTCCGAAAATGCTGGATACGTGTCATGGCGTCCTGCGGAACGCAGGATTAACGTTCATCTCAGGAGGAAACACAAGATGAACGCCCCTTTGGAAGTAGCCGCAGTTTCAGACGATGTGAAACAGATGCACGGGATCAGCAAGGATGGTGCCGCGCGAATCGCAGCAGAACTTCGGGTCCTTCTGGCCGACGTCTTCGCCCTTTATGTGAAGACGAAGAATTTTCACTGGCATGTCAGCGGCCCACTCTTCTCGCTCTATCACGAACTGCTTGACGAGCAGGCAGCACAGATCTTCGCTATGACAGATCCCATTGCGGAACGTACACGCAAGATTGGAGAGCGAGCGTTACTGTCCGTAGGTGATATTGCCCGCCGTCAACGCATCAAGGACAACGACGCAGCCACCGTAAGTGCGCAGGATATGCTGGCGGAACTTTTGGCGGATACGCGTGAACTCATCAGGAACTTCCAGTTCGTTCATGAACTTTGCGCAGCGGAAAATGATTTCGCGACGGCCAGCGTGATCGAGAACTGGATCGACGAGTCGGAACAGCGCGCATGGGTACTTGCAGAGACCGTCAGCGCTTAGTTCGCACGAATCCCCGAGTGGCGAAGTCATCCCTAGAACAGTCCAAACATTCCACAACAAGAAGAGAGGTCGTTATGTCTGAAGCAACGAAGATCAAGAATATTGTTTTTGTCCACGGCGCGTTTGCAGATGGATCGAGCTGGTCGAAGGTCCTTCCGCTCCTGATCAAAGCCGGGTATCACGTGACCTCGGTCCAGAATCCGCTGACCTCGTTTCAAGACGATGTCGCAGCCGTGAAGCGTGCGATTGCTGTGCAGGAAGGGCCTGTTCTGCTGGTCGGACACTCTTACGGTGGAGTGGTAATCACTGAAGCCGGGAACGATCCGAAGGTCGCTGGTCTCGTCTACGTTGCCGCCTTTGCTCCGGGTGCGCACGAGTCCATCGTGGACATCAGCAAAGACTTCCCAAAGCCGGCGGGATTGGACAAGGTGGTTCCTCAGCCGGACGGATTTTTACTGCTCTCCGCGGATGGCATCGCAACAGCCTTCGCGCAGGACCTGAGCGAGGAAGAGAAGGCAGTCCTGACCGCCGTGCAGCCTCAGACGGCGGGAGCGATCTTTGTAGCGCAGCCTACCTCCGCGGCGTGGGAGCACAAGCCGTCGTCCTACATCATCTCGACAAACGACCACATGATTGCGCCGGAACAGCAGATTGCCATGGCGAAGCGGATCAACGCCAAGACCACAACGCTGCCCTCCAGCCACGCGGTCATGCTGTCTCACCCGAGCGCGGTTGCCAGGGTGATCGAGGACGCTGCCGCAGCGGCTCTTTAGTCGAACGCTCCGCAGACGAGCAAGAAGCCTGCTGCTCGTCCGCGGAGCACCAACATTAGATTTTCCCGGAAAGCTTCGGGAACGAAAGGATGGTATGTGTGCAAGTTCAAATTGGGGAAGTGGCACTCGAGGTTGAAATCGCGGGCAAGGGAGAGCCTGCGCTTGTGTTTCTGCACTACTGGGGTGGGACACACCGCACCTGGAACTCAGTCGTCGCCGAATTGGAAACCTCATTTCAGCTCGTCACCTATGACATGCGCGGCTGGGGGCGCTCCGGGGCGTCAGCAGACGGTTACTCTCTGAGCCAGTTGGCAAACGAAGCGGTAGCCCTTATCGACCGGCTTGGCATCAGGAAGTATGTCCTTGTGGGGCACTCGATGGGAGGCAAGGTCGCGCAACTGATCGCGTCACGCCATCCGCAAGGTCTCGCTGGCCTGGTTCTGGTCGCGCCCGCGACGCCGACTGCTGCCGTGCTGCCGGAAGAGGCAAAGCAACAGCAACTACACGCCTATGACAATCGCGATACTGTTGTGCAAACTGTCGCGTTTCTCTCCGCGCATACGCATCCGCCGGAGATTGTCGATCAGATCGTGGAAGATAGCTTGAGCGGGGCGCCTGCAGCGAAGCTGGCTTGGCCAAACGAAGGGATGGTGGAGGACATCTCCGCCGAGGCCGCGGAGATACAAGTGCCGACGCTTGTGATCGCAGGAGAGCTGGACAAGCTCGACTCCATAGAGCAGCATCGCCAAGAAGTGGTTGCACGTATCCCCGGAGCCAAGCTGGAGGTGATTCGGGGCAGCGGGCACCTTTTGCCGATCGACGAGCCCGTTTACACGGCGGAAGCGATCCGGCGTTTTGTTCGGGAGAACATTGCGGCCTGAACAAAGAATGCAAAGACGATGGGGTGTTGCGCCCTAATTCGAACTTCTTCTGAATCGGTCGGCGTAATCGCCAGCGGAGACGCCGAGGATTCGGATGAAGGAACGGCGCATGGAGTCCGCCGATCCGAAGCCGCACGCATCCGCGATTTCCTTCAAGCCCATGTTGGAGCCGTCGATCATCTGTTGAGCCGCTTCGACGCGCAGGCGGTCGACAAACTGACCGGGATTCATCTTGGTCTCGCGCAGACACACGCGGGAAAAATGCCGTGCACTCATGCCAATGCGCTCGGCGAGGATCTCGACCGAGAGGTTCTCGCGCAGATTCTCCATCATGTAAACCTGGAGCTCCCGCAGTGGCTTGGAGGTCGCGGCCTGTCGCGAAAGCATGTGACTGTACTGCGCCTGTCCTCCGGGCCGAACAAGAAACATGACCAGTTGCCGCGCGATAGCCAGGGATGCCTCGCGCCCACGGTCTTCTTCGACGAGCGCCAGTGCCAGATCAATTCCAGCAGTAATTCCTGCCGATGTGTACACAGCGCCATCGCGAAGAAAGATGCTGTCCGGTAAGACGTTGACCCTTGGATACTCCCGCGCAAGCTGGTCGCAGAAACGCCAGTGGGTCACTGCATTCTTGCCGTCCAGGACTCCTGCTGCCGCTAATACGAATGTGCCCGTGCAGATGCCTGCCACGCGGCGGGAGCGGGCAGCGGTTTCCGCCACCCACTGAACGTACCCCTCATCGAAATTGCCGGCTTCAGCGCCTGCTCCCCCTGCAATAACAAGAGTGTCGATCGCCTCGGGCAGTCGTTCAGGCGATACAGCGTTTCCGAGCGTCACACCTCTGCTGGTGAGGAGGTTGTCACTGCCTTCGCTTGCGACAACCGTCACCTGGTAATGCTCATCGTTGGAGAAGACTTCGAGAGGCCCGGTAACGTCCAGTATTTGGACCGGAGGCGGTCCGCTAATGACGATATTGCGCATGGATCGATTCTAAAAGCGCATTGTGTGCCAGGCCAATTCGTACCCACTATTTCGGGGTGTCACGCTGACAAAATGATGTCCGAATTTGCTGGAATCGCGTCATGGCATCCGAGACGAGATAAACGTACGGTGGTTCCTGTGAGCACTTTCACAGGAGGAAAGCATGGCCACAGCCATATCATCGCAACAGTTCCCCGACGTTCTCGCGGAGGTCAAAGTCCCCGATACGAAACTGACCCGCGAAATTGCCGAATTCATCCATGACACCGAGACCGAATTGCTCTTCAACCACTCGAGCCGCGTGTATTACTTTGGCGCTCTCGCCGGGAAGCGGCGCAAGCTCAGCTTCGATCCGGAACTGCTTTACGCCGGCGCTATGTTTCACGACATTGGTTTGATGCCGGGCCACAGCAGTGCAACTGACCGCTTTGAGGTGGACGGAGCGAATGCTGCGGCCGAGTTTCTGAAAGCCCGCGGAATCGCGCAGGCTGAGGTTTACGAAGTTTGGACTGCCATTGCTCTGCATACCACGCCAGGCATTCCACAGTACATGCATCCCGTTGTGGCCTTGCTGACCGCAGGCGTAGAGATGGACGTGCTCGGCATCGCCTACTCTGAATACTCCAATCAGGTACGGGAAGCGGTTGTCGCGCAATATCCGCGCACTCCCAACTTCAAGGAATATATCCTTCAGGCGTTTTACGACGGCATTAGGCATAAGCCCGAGACCACATTTGGCAACGTGAAGGCGGATGTTCTCGCAGATAAAGACAACCACTTTGTCCGTGGCAATTTCTGCCGTATCATTCGCGATTCTGCATGGCCAGAGTAAGTAAGTTCCAGCAAAGCCCCGCGAAGATTGCGGGGCCTTGCTCATATCGTTTATCCCCTTAAGCCGCCTCCTCGGACGCATCCCCGTTAAGCTCAAATTGCCGAGAAACGGCCTTCTCGTACAAGTGTCGATTCTTCAGTTGGCGATAACAGCCCTTATCGCTCATCGAGCGTTCTTTACGCTCTAAATCCAGAATAGGTCTCCTGAAACGGGCTTCCCGGAAACTTGGAGACGTAGGATAGATCGACTCTCATCCCATTGTGGAACTTGTCCGCTCCCTGCAATGCCCGTATCGCAGGCGCCGCCCCGATACCTGTAAGAACGATATAGATTTGCCCGTTTTCATCTCTTAAAAATCGGGCAAATTGGGGCAAATTTCGTTAGATACGACCATCCCGGCACACGGCTTGACCACAAAAATCAAGTAAAAGCGGCCTCGAACAGCCGGATAAACCCGTTAATTCAGCAGATGTATCGCTTTCACCCTCGTTTTCGCCGCGGATAACCGGCGGAAATCCTCCAAAATCACCGGATAAACCCGTCGGCTGATATTCTTAAAAACGGTTTTCGCGCCCATGGCGCCTCGGAGGAACAGAGCTGCAATGATCGATTTGAAGGGCAAAACAGCCGTTGTCTTTGGTCTGGCAAACAAGCGCTCCATCGCCTGGGGCATCGCGCAAAAGCTCCACGAAGCCGGTGCCGCCATGGCTATCTGCTATCAGAATGAGCGCATGCGTGCCGAGGCCGACGGCCTCATCGCCGAGCTGCCCGGCGCCTCCGGCTTCCAGTGTGACGTCTCCTCCGACGCCGAAATCGCCGCCCTCTTCGCCGCGCTCAAGGAAAAGTACGGCAAACTCGACATCCTCGTCCACGCCGTCGCCTACGCGCCGGCCGAAGACCTGAAAGGCGAGTTTATTAACACCAGCCGTGAGGGTTTCCGCATCGCTCATGACGTCAGTGTGTACTCGCTTATCGCCGTCAGCCGCGCCGCTGCCCCTCTCATGACCGGCGGCGGCAGCATTATGACCTTGACGTACTACGCGGCTGAAAAGGTGGTTCCGCACTACAACGTTATGGCGCTGGCCAAGGCTTCCTTGGAGTGCTCGGTTCGCTATCTGGCGTGGGACCTGGGGCCGAAGAATATTCGTGTCAACGCCATCTCCGCCGGCCCCATTAAGACGCTCGCTGCTCGCGGCGTCGGCGCGCTCGGAGACATGCTCAAGGCAGCGGCCGACCGTGCTCCGCTCAAGCGTAATGTCGATCAGTTGGAGGTTGGCGGTACTGCCCTGTACCTCGCCAGCGATCTGGCCAGCGCCGTCACCGGCGAAACCATTTATGTCGACTGCGGCTACAACATCATGGGCTTCTAAATCAAAGCGCAAGAATCTCTTGCCACAGCGCCTCATCCACGGGTAAGCCAAGCCGCGTGTTTTCTTCACGCTTGCGCAATGTTTCTTCACCGGGATAGCGGACAGGTTTATGGGCTTCGGCTGGAGTGCACCCATGGACCGAGGCGATGACTTCGTCGGCAATCTGTTCGGCTTGTTCCGTTCCACCGAGCGCCGCCGGGTTGATTGCCAGAAACACCTGCGAGAGTGAGGTTTCGCACAGCATTTCGCGAGCAATGCTGTGGGTGGCGTTGCCCAGTGAAAGCGTCGCAGCCATCAGGTCCAGCACAATCGAAAGCCCGGATCCCTTCCACAAGCCCGTTGGCAACGGTCGCCACGACTTCTCAATTGCGGCTGGATCGCGCGTCAGATTGCCCGCTTCGTCAAAACCACCGTCGATGGGCAGCAACTCGCCACGCTTTTTATACGCTTCGATCGCGCCGTATGAGAATTGCGACATGGCCATATCCAGCACGACAGCGCCGTTACGCCGCGGCACACCGATCACCAGCGGATTGTTGCCAATTGCGCGTTCCACTCCTCCCCAGGGCGGAAGATTGGGCATTGTGTTTGTCCAGCAGATGCCGATGAAGCCCGCTTCGGCGGCCTGCCATCCATAAGTTCCACCACGCATCCAGTGGTTGGTGTTACGCAGAGCGATACAACCCACACCGTGTGTCCCGCCGAGTTCCATGGCACGGCCCATCATCGCCATCGCATTCAGATTGCCTGGACCCTTGCGGCCATCCCAGCGCTCAAGTGCACCAAAGCCCGACACACGCTCCGGTTCCGCAGCAGGATTCACACTGCCATTGCGCAGCATCGCTACGAAGCGGGGAAACCGCGCTATGCCATGCGTGAGCACCCCATCGCGCGTTGCCTCGGCAAACAATTGAGCGCACAACTCCGCACGCGCCGGCACAAAGCCATTCCGCTCAAGAATGGAGGCTAAAGTCCGGATCGTGTCAGAGATGGGAATTCGCATCATCGCTTGAACTCATGTGGCCGGCAGTCCACGCGCACCCTGCATGCAGCCGCCGCATCACCCTGCGATTCTATCGGCTGTATCTCATCCGCAGCATCCGCAGCTCTCACCACGCCAAGTCCGGCGCCCTTCTATCACAAGAATTGGGACGGCTATCAGCGCAGCGGCAGAATCAATCCACGAAATGTGCCATATCGCATTCGCGGCAAGGCCGGCCAGAGTCACAGCAGCCAGATAAGCACAGGTGGCCGATTGTGCCGCATCGGCAGCCAGGGCGCCGTTGTTCATCACACGCGCAGCCCTCCGCTTCAACCCAGCCAGGATGGGCATTATCACTAATGCCAATGCGGTAATTGCAATTCCCAGGCCACTCGTTTCCGCGCGATCATTCAAAGTTGCGGCTGCAATGCCTGCCACTGTAGCCGCCAAAGCGAACAAAAGCACAGCAGCGGCGCGCCCCGCCCGGGCTTTGCTGAGTCCATAGCGTGGTGCGAACTGCAGCAACACAACGACCGCCGAAAGGAGTTCCACAAAACTATCCGCCCCAAACGCGAGTAACGACACGCTCTGCGCGCGCGCCGCCGCATAGAGCGCAACACCGCACTCCAGCAGCATCCACACCAGTGTTATGCTCTGCAGCCATGCCACAGTGCGCAATAGCGAGGGTTGTTCCGTGCAGCTTCCACTGCAACAACCAGCCACGTGGTCGGCCTGGGAAATTCCACTCATTGTTTGTAAGAATGCGGCATTTGCAATGCAGAGATCAAATCTGCATGATTCAGTCTTTCAGCGTCACCGTGATGGTGCGCCCATCGCCGCCTGTCGCGGCGATGGCAATCTCGCCCGTCGCTTTCTTGCGGATACTCTTGAACTTCTCTCCCCACTCTACAAGCACAATCGCATCGTCCGTGAGCAGATCGTCAATACCCAGCGACTCCAGTTGCCGCTCACCTTCAAGGCGATAGACATCGAGATGAAAGAGCTTTACCGGCTTGCCTTCGCGCGTGCCTTCGTATTCGTGGATGAGCGTGAAGGTCGGGCTGGTGACTTCGTCCGCGTCGGCGGCATCGAGAGCCTGGGCAATTCCCTTCACCAGCGTTGTCTTGCCGGTGCCAAGATCGCCACGTAACACAAGCAACTGCGGCGGATTCAGCAATGCAGCCAGCTTGCGGCCGACATCGATCGTATCCATTCCACTCTGCGTGGTGAACTCGAATTTTCTGCCTTCTGCCACGGCGCCAGTCATACCTCAGCCCTCAAGCCTCAGACTTCAAGGGCACGGTTGCGAACAATGCCCCTGCAACCAAACATAACCGTTATCGGCACGAAATCCAAAACGAAAAGCCCGTGGAAATGCATGCAAGGTATCTGTCGCGAGCAACACGCGCTCGCCCATTTCGCGCACGGCAAGGTCCGCAGCCAGGCCATGCAGGCAAACTGCAGCCTCCACAGCGCGCGCCGAGTCAGCAGGATGCTGCGCCAGCATTCCCGCGACGATGCCTGCAAGAACATCGCCGCTGCCGCCCTTTGCCATACCGGGATTCCCTGTTGTATTTACAGCAATTTCACCATCGGGATGAGCGATCAACGTACGCCACCCCTTGAGAATCAGCGTGACACCGTACTTCTGCGCGAAATTGCGTGCAGCCTTAACCCGGTCAGCCTGCACTTCGGCCACAGTTGCGTGACAGAGCCGCGCCATCTCTCCAGGGTGCGGCGTCAGCACAACTACGCGGCTGTTTTTGGCCTGGCGGCTCAAAGCCGCAAGCAGACGTGGCTTTGCAGCGAGAAGATTCAACGCGTCCGCGTCGATAACCGCGGGAATCTTGCCGGCAGAGAGAAGCGCAGCCAGAAACTGTGCGGCTCCCGCACTCTGGCCAAGTCCCGGCCCGACGGCAAGAACGGTTTTGCTTTTGAGCATTGCGGCGAGTTTCGATTGCGTTCCATTCGACGCGGCTATCTCTCCGGTACGCGAAGCCACGAGCGGAAGCGTCATCAGCTCGGGCGTGTACGACGCAACAACAGGAAGAGCCGGCGCGGGCACGGCTGCGGTCACAAGGCCTGCTCCAGTGCGCAGGGCAGCTAGAGAAGTCATTGCCGGTGCTCCAGCTTTTCCTCCTGCCGACCCCATTGCGCCACCAACAACGAGCACATGGCCGAAGTTGCCCTTGTTCGCCGAGCGCTGACGAGGTGTCTGCGCAAGCCTCAGTGCGGCGCCGGCCCAATGCGTGCCCTGTTCCGAAAGGATTGCTTCCTGAGGCGATCCAATCGGGGCGACCACAATGGGCTGATCCCATTGACGCGTAAGTGCACCAAAGACATGAGCCGGCTTGGGAGATGTAAAAGTCACCACCGCATCGGCGGGAAAAACCGGACCTTCAACCATTTCCGTTGCTGCGTCTGCAGGCCAACCGGAGGGCAAATCGATGGCCAGAACTGGAGCGCTACACGATTGAATCCACTCCAGCGCCGCCAGGGCAAGCCCTTTGAGCGGAGGTTTGAATCCCGTACCAACGATCGCATCAATCAGCAGATCGGTATCGAGCGCGGATCGAAAGCGCGCCAGCTCAACCGGCTCAAGCACGGTGTGAATTCTTCCGTGAGCGGGACTGGACAGTTCACGCCATGCCTCTGCCGCATCTCCCTTGAGGCTGGCGGGTGCTCCAAGCAGAATTGTGGTAACTTCAAGTCCGCTCTGCGCCAGCAATCGCGCGGTCATCAGGCCGTCACCGCCGTTGTTTCCGCGTCCGCACAACACAGTCACACGCTTTGCATCGGAGAACTGTTCGTGCACCAGGGTTGCGGCGGCGGCAGCCGCATTCCGCATCAAAGCGAGCGAAGGCACGCCAAAGCGTTCGGCGGTGAGCCGGTCGCAAGCCTGCATCTCGGCCGCAGTGAGAACGCGCATGATTCTTATGGTAGCGGCTTCAGCCGCAAGCCGGCAGATTTGTGCTCGTGCGTGGACGCCGGTAAGGTGAATGCATGGACCCGGTCAACGTAACAGCCACCAACAATATCTCTTCAACCTTCGATCTCGAAACACTCGCGAGCCGGTTTCCTCCATCGGCAGAAACCATGCTGCTGGATATGCGGCTGACAGACGAACCAGCCGCAAGCTCGCGCCTCTTTCGCATCTACAGGCCGGCGCCGGCGCATTTTCACCGGACGTGCGATGAATATCTTCTGGTGATCAAAGGACGCGGCAAGTTCGTTGTGGATGGCAGCGAGCCAGTGGAACTGGGGCCGGGACAGCTTCTCTTCTTCCGTCGCAATACCGTGCACAGCATTCCGGAGATTGTGGAAGCTCCGCTCATTGTGTTTTCGGTCGATACGCCGCGTCGCGATCCATCGGATGTAACCTTCATCGATCCGGTTCACGGAACAGCGAAGGATTTCATTCGGACGATCGGTTATTAGGGCCTGCGCATTCAGGTCTTGTCACTTTGCTCGAAGGAGCAATACGGGGACGCTGATGCAGTGCTGGACACGGCTGGCCGTAGTGCCTAGAAAAATGTCCGCGAGGAAGCGGTGTCCATGGGTGCTCATCGCGACCAGGTCGCAGCCCTTGTCCCGGACCCAGCGGACAATCTCACGCACAGGATCACCATAGGCAAGTTCCAGTTCCGCGGAAATGCCTGCAGCCTGGAACTCGTCCCGCACCTTTTCCAGATAAGCCATATCCTCGCGAATCTCGGGACTCACCGCGTCAGCGCCATACGTTCTGGCCGCCCAGCCATCGGCCACGTGCAGCAGCACCACACGGCCGCCGGTGAGCACCGCCAGTTGCTTGACGTGTTCGATGATTGCTCGATCGGTGACTGTACAGTCGAGGGTTACAAGGATTGTTTTGTACATAATCCTTCCTGAGCACTGGAGCGGCTTAACCGCCGGTAATCACCTGCAGCGATGCTTTCAGCAGATCGGGCAGGCCATACAGATCCATCGCCGTGATGAGGATAGCGCTGGTCCAGCCGGCAATCAGCAAAAATCTTCCATTCTTCCATTGCCCCATGCGGCCTCGCGAACTGGTGAAATGCAGCAAGGGAAACATGGCGAAAGGAAGCTGCAGTGCCAGAATCACCTGGCTCAGGTTCAGCAAGTCTGTGACGCTGCTCTCTCCTCGCAGACCGATGAGAAGTACCGCCGGCAGGATGGCCAGGGTGCGGGTGATGAGGCGGCGTACCCAGGGCCGCAGACGCCAGTGCATGAAACCTTCCATGACAACCTGTCCGGCAAGAGTGCCGGTAATGGTGCTGCTTTGGCCACTCGCGAGCAGCGCAACGGCAAACAGAATGCTGGCAAAGGCAGTTCCGAGCAGAGGAGCGAGTGTTAGATATGCGACGCGGATCCAATCGCTGTCGGGGCTGAAGTGGATCACTGCACCACCCGCGACGGCAACGCTGTGCTTCCCAAAAAATACGCTTGCTGCCAGAACCAGAATCGCCGCATTCACAAGAAACGCGATCGTAAGCGCCACAACCGAATCGATGGTATTGAACTGGATGGCGCGGCGAATCGACGCCTCATCCTGCTGCAACTTGCGGCTCTGCACAAGCGCGGAGTGAAGATAAAGGTTGTGTGGCATGACCGTGGCGCCGATGATGCCGATGGCGACGTACATCATGCCTGTTTGTCCGAGGCTGGGCGTAAGGAATGCGCGCCCCATCTCAAGGAAACTGGGCGATGTTTGGGGCAGAATAAAAATCTCGATGAAGTAACAAATACTGATGGTGGCGACCAACACCAGCACAATGGCCTCAATGGTGCGCATGCCGAAGTTCTGCAGAGCAAGCAGGATCAGCACGTCGAGTCCGGTGATGATGACGGCCCAGAGCAGTGGGATGTGAAAGAGCAGGTTCAGCGCGACGGCGCTGCCGAGCACCTCGGCCAGATCGCAGGCGCCAATGGCAACTTCGCACAGCAGCCAGTTGGGTATGCGGGTCCATTTTGGATACCAGTCACGGCAACACTGGGCCAGATCCTTGCCCGTAACCACACCAAGCCTGGCCGCGATGACCTGCATGAAAATGGCCATGAGGCTGGCAACACCAACCACCCAGAGGAGTCCGTATCGAAACTGAGCGCCGCCTGCAAGATCCGTCCCCCAGTTGCCGGGGTCCATATAGCCGACGCTAACCAGGATGGCGGGCCCCACGAATGCTTTCCACTGCGACCAAAAGCCGGCGGCGTGATGAGGCACTTCGACGGAGGCGTGAGTCTCTTCGAGCGACACAGGCAGGTGCTCTGGAGTAACTTCACGGTTCGAATCCGTATGGGCCATATTCAGCTCAAAACCTGAATTCTGTAATGCCGGGATGAGTAAGGCGACATTGATATACCGGCACTCGAACGCACCTCTGTGAGCGTTGGTTGCACTGCTGCGGATTGTGCTGCGAAATCGACAGACATCATTCTGGAATGGGGTATAACCAACCTGAACTTAGTATGCCACGAAACATTAACTATGGTTAAATATTATCGTTATTTTAAATTATCTAGATTCATAAGCGACGTAGCCAGACTGCCTCTGCCGCAGGATGCCCAAGAATCGATACGCCTGCAGGTAATTCAATTGAAACGGTTTGGTCGTAGTTCTGGCTGACTACGCGTAGGCTGCGGCCGGGGCCTATGCCCATGCGGTGAAGGAATTCAAGCAATTTGGGATCGCGCTCCTGGAGGCTGATGACGGTGTAATTGCTGTCCGCTTCAGCTTCAGAAAGCGGAAGCTCGCCGCTCTTTTTGCGGAGGGCTGGACTGACGGGCAGCACAGCATTGCCGTGCGGACAGGCGCCTCCTTCACCCAGACGCTCTTTCAGCTTGGCTTCGAATGCAGGGGATACGGCATGTTCAAGCCTTTCCGCTTCTTCGTGGATCTCATACCACTCCATCCCGAAGATTTCACTCAACATACGCTCGATAAGGTGGTGGCGAAGCGCGGTATTGTAGGCGATTTCGCGGCCGGCGTCGGTAAGGCGCACGATTCCATCTTCGCCGACTTCGGCCAGGCCATCGCGCTTAAGCCTCTTCAGCGCCATGGTTACTGCCGGTGGCGAAACTTCAAGCCAGTGGGCCAGAGTGGCGGAAATCACCTGATGCCCTTCGGCTTCGGCCTCAAGAATTGCCTTGAGGTAATTTTCTTTCGATACGTGGATTGCGTCTTTCATTGCCGTAAAAAGGTTTTTCGAGCCACGGATTGAGTATAGGCGAACGCACGCAGGTCACCATCCTTGATTCCCATGGTGACATCACCGCTAAATCGTCGGTTGTAGGCCCTTTACCACCTATGGGCGATTCCAGAATGGGCACAGTCTTCCTAAAATTGAGCCATCAGGAAAGGTTTGTATGGATACTCAACGGGACACCTATCGCGCAGCCTATGACGATGCCGCAGAAGAGATGAAGGCAATCCAGAGGGAATTTGAGCGGCTTAGCCTTCGCCGGGAAAAGATCGCGAAGGTGATTGAGGCTCTCGAGCCCCGGCTTGGCCTTGAGAACAACAGCGAGGTGAATGGATTGACTCTGACTTCGCAGATCGACGACACAACCTTCGTTACGAGCATCTCGGTGGCCTACACCAGCAAGAAGCGCAGATAGACCTTTCTCAGGGGAGGCGCAGGTTGTTTCCCCGTTCCCAAGGTGGTAGACCGGGAAAACAACCTGCGAAACCGCTCTGGCCCTATCTATAAGCTCAATAAAAACGGCTTCCCTCGCATAATGCGAAGGAAGCCGTTCTGCTTTTGAACGCGATTGCCCGCGTGTTACTTGACCCGCACTGTGGCTTCGACACTGAGACCGGGACGAAGCAGATGCTTTGAGTCCTCGTCCTTCAAGTCAGAGAAGTCGATGCGGACTGGAACGCGCTGCACAACTTTCACGTAGTTTCCGGTTGCATTCTCCGGTGGAAAGAGCGACAGAACAGAGCCTGTTGCGCCGCCGATTTGCGTGACTTTCGCGTGATAGTCCTTGCCTGTTGCGTCGACGTGAACCTCGACAGACTGTCCGGCTGACATATGACGCAGCTGGGTTTCCTTGAAGTTCGCCGTAACCCACAGATCGTCGAGAGACACGAGGGTGAGCAGGTTTTGCCCAACCGAAACGTTCTGGTTAATCTCAACGCTCTTGCGTGTGATGATGCCGTTGACGGGCGCGACGATGTGGGCGTAGCTGAGGTTCAGCTTGGCCTGATCGAGCTGAGCCTGCGCCTGCTTGACCTGCGCCTCAGCCTGACGGGCGCGGGCACTTTGCGCGGCCACCTGCTGCGGGCCAGTCTTGGCGGATTTCAACTGCGCTTCCGCCTGTGCCGCACGCTCGTGGGCCACACGGACACCGTCTGAAGCAGCCTGCTGGCCGGCATCCGCATCCACGACCGCCGCCTGTGCAGACGCGGCAGCCGCTACCGCGGCATCATACTGCTGCTTGCTGATCACGTCCTTCTCGACCAGTGGTTTGTAGCGTTCGAGATCTGATTGTGCCTTGGTGTTGTTCGCCTTTGCCTGCTCGACACGCGCCTTAGCTGCGTCCAACTGCTTTTCCGCCTGTGCAACAGCAGCATGAGCAGCACTAACATCGGCGCCGGCCGAACTCAATGTGGAGCCGGTGTTGACGCTGGTGATGGGCACATTGACCTGCGCCGCTGCCGCATTGGCCTGTGCGCTGGCAAGCGCAGCCTCGGCATTTTCAACGGCTACTTCAAGGTCGCGCGAATCGATATCGGCGATGGGATCGCCAGCTTTCACAAACTGGTTCTCCTGCACGTAGACCTTGGAGATTTGGCCGGCAATGCGCGAGCTGATCTGAATGAGATGCCCATTGATCTGCGCATCATCCGTTTCTTCACTGTAGGTGGAGTGCCACCAGAAACCCACTCCGGCAATGATGAGCAGCGCCACCACGGCAATGATGATGCCCTTGCGGGATTGCGGCTTGGGCGCTTCGGTTGCCTCGTCGGGCTCACTCTGCGTTGGTTTTCGAGTTGCGTCCGCCACGGTTACTTTCCTCCCAGATATTTCTTGTAGTCGCCGGCCGCGCCCACTGCGCGGGCCAGTGTGAGTTTGGCCACGTTATGCCGGTAAAGGCTGGCCACATATTGATCGTTGGCCTGGGCCAAAGATTGCTCGGCCTGGCTCACAGCGAGGTTGTCACTGACTCCACTCGCAAAACGCTGCTGCGCTTCGCTCAGCGCTTCTTTCGCCAGATCGACGGACGACCTGGCAACTTCCACCTGCTTCTGCGCAGCTTCAATGTCGAGAACGGCATCGCGGACATCTGCTTCGATCTGAGCTTTTTTATCGCTCAGCTTATCTTTAGCCGAGTCCAATTGCGCCTGGGCTACCTGAGCCTCGCCGCGCAAACCATATTCCTTGAAAAGCGGCACGCTTAAGGTGCCCGAAGCATTGCCGGTGCCATGCGAATGACGCACATTGACGCCGATATCACCGTAGTCGGCTTCGGCTTTCACGGTCGGCAGCCGGTCGACGGTAGCTGCTTTACGCTGCTCTTCAGCCGATTTTGTCTGCTCCGTCATCGCCGCCAAATCTTTTCGATTGGCTTCGGCCTCGTGAATTGCAGCATCCACATCAACCTTGTCGAGCGCGGCGTATGGCGCCTTGTCCGCAAGGTTGAAACTTTGAGCAAGGGGCAGGCCTATAGTGCGGGCCAGTGCGAGCTTGTCTTTCTCGAGCGCGTTTTGCGCGGTAATCAGTTTCTGTTCGAACGATTGGTAATCCACCCTCGCGCGAAGTTCATCGATACGCGGAGCCGTGCCAGCCTGATGACTTGCGACAGCCTGACCGAGAGAGACCTTCGCCGTGGCCACCTGCGCCTTCACGCTTTCGACATTTGCCTCATCGGCCAGAGCAAGAAGATAAGCATTGCCGACGGTAAGCACCACCATGTCACGCGCGTCATCGGCAGAAAGCTGTGCGGCGGTGAAATTGTGCTTCTCAGCCAGGTATTTGTGCAATGCGTTCAGATCAAGCAGCGACCAACTGAGAGAGGCACGCAAATCTGTATAGCCGAACGGCCCGATGATGGTTGGAAAACCAGGAATACGGAGACCCTGTGCGGCGAGGTCAGTCTGCATTACGGCTTCCTGCGCGTTGAAATCTACCTCAGGCAAAAGGCTCTGCAACTGGCTAAGTTTCTGGCCGCGTGCTGTCGCGGTTTGCGTGCCGCTCAGAATCAGGCCGAGGTTGTTTTTCAATCCGCGCTGTATCGCCTCATCGAGAGTCAGGTCGATAGGCTGCTGGGAAACTTCACCCTTTGCCACGCTTCCCTGGAAGCTGGATGCGGTCGGTCCAGCAGCCGTTGGGACCGTCTGCGCGCCAGCATTGACTAGCGGAAACGCGCCAAGCAGAGTGACTACCCCCAACATGCAGGCACACGTACGAAGTTGTGTAACGCGAATTTGGAATTTTTCAGGGAACATCGATAAAAATTCACTCTCAGGTGACGGGCTAAAAAAACCGCTTCAAGTTCGCTTGTACATGGATGCAGAACACGAGCCCGAAGGTTCTTTTATCTAGTGTAGACGGACACGGTTCTGCCCAAAGAGGTTTTAAACCTTTAAAATGCGCCCGCCAAAGGCGCAAAATGATGCCGGCCAGGCAGACTAGAGCGCTGTCTGGCCGGAGCACTCTGGAGCGCTTTGCGCGTGCGAGATTAGCTAAGCGTCGCGTGCAGAAGCTGCGACGCAAGCGAGCAGAGAGCCTGGCGGGAGATTTCCCGCACGTGGCCGGCCGTCCAGCCTTTCGCCGCCGGTCCGCCATTGGCGTCAAGCAGAGATGCAATTTCTGCCGCGGGAAGAATTGCGATGGCGCGCAGCACGAAGATGACCCTCATCGCCGTGGGAAGGCTTTCGAGCCAGGTGCGCAATCTTCCACGATCGGGCCCGGAAATCATACGCTCCAGCTCTTCACCCGAGACACCTGCGGCATCGAGATCATCGTCACCGATACATCCGCTGCCGGTTTCTATATCCGAGGGCGTGGCAAGACTGGCGGGCTCGCGCCTGGCGAGCAGCTGAATTGCGGCTGCGGCAAGTGCTCTGCGATTGCTCTGGCGGGCTTCCGCGGCACTTTCCCCTGGTACAAATTGCGCGGTGGAGATGGCTGTTTCAATCAGGCGCACACTCTGCTCACCCTCTCCCACCAGCATGGAGGCCATGGCATAAAGACCGGCTGCGATGCGGTCAAACATCGCGTCCATTCCCGCGAAGGACTGCGTAACGGTCGCTTCGTCCTTTGCTTTGCCATCGAGCATTTCATGCACGCGCTCAGAGAAAGCTTCGGCGCCATCAGGGATCGGCTGCATGGGAATCAATGGTTCAGAGAGCGACTTTTCCTGCCGGTTCATCGTGCCTCCTTGGCGCGTTTGGAAGTGGAGAAGGCTTTGTGGGAGCATAGGTCTCTCTCTATCCTCAACCCGATCTGCTTCGTGGGTCAATGGAGGAGAACAAGGAACCGAAAGTTAACTCAATCAAGCTTATAAGTTAACTTTTCAACGATTCTAAAAATGCTGTAGTTGTTTAAATTGCAGATTTATTTGTCGCAGGCAAACCTCATGATCTTGATGACGGCGGATACCGAATCATCCAACTATGAGCAGAAAAAACTGAGACTATCGCGGCCAACCAACTCCAAACCACGTAGTGCTTGTTTCCGTCCACGGATCTTCTCTCCCACTTTTCTTCTGCCGTTAACATATTTACCGCCAGCATCTTCTATCAGTTCCCACAGGACCGGTCATGGAACTGCACCAGGTGCCCACACTGCCCGATGACTCCCAATCGCGGTAGACTGACCAACACGGCGAACGGAACGAAATTCAATGGCTCGCGCAAATTCAAAACAGAAACTCTTCAACGGCCGGGACTACTCCTGGATGCAGTTCAACCGGCGTGTGCTGGAAGAGGCCGAGGACTCGGCAAATCCTCTGCTGGAACGGGTGAAGTTCCTTGCGATTACCGCATCCAATCTGGACGAATATGTGGAGATTCGCCAGGCTGGCCTGATGCAGCGCATTGAAGACGGCTATCGCGAGCCCGGTTACGACGGCTTGCGCCCAAGTGAATCGCTTGGCGAACTGACCAAGGAAATCCACAGTTTTGTGGATGCGCAGTATCGCTGCTGGAATAACCAGCTCCTGCCGGCACTTCGTAAGCAGAATGTCCGGCTCCTCGATTGGGAGGAACTCAGCGAGGAGGCTCAAAGATACGCACAAGGTTATTTCCAGCGCGAAGTTGATCCTCTACTGACTCCGGTAGCGATCGATCCGGCACACCCATTTCCGCGCGTGCTGAATAAGGCTCTGTGCCTGGCTTTGCTGCTCAGGCGTAAGCGCCGCAGTAGTGGACCGCTGGTGCTGGGAGTTGTAACCGTTCCCCGCGCGTTGCCGCGTTTTGTGCGCCTTCCGGCTGAAGATGGGTTTCACGACTATCTGCTGTTG
The DNA here is from genome assembly GCA_035550015.1 of Occallatibacter sp. GTDB lineage: Bacteria > Acidobacteriota > Terriglobia > Terriglobales > Acidobacteriaceae > Telmatobacter. The sequence goes on from DASZRJ010000050.1 coordinate 33,296, forward strand.
CAGGATCTCATTGCGCAGAACCTCAGCGGTATGTATCGCGGCTATGAGGTTCAGGCGCGCGCGGCCTTCCGCGTTACGCGCAATTCCAATCTCTACTTTGAGGAAGAAGAAGCGCGTTCGCTGCTGGAAACCATACGCGTGGAACTGCACAATCGCCGCAAGGGCGATGCCGTGCGGCTTGAAGTGGAAACCGGCGCAGATATTGAAATCGTGGAGCGCCTGCGCGTCAATTTCGAACTCGATGAGGACCAGGTATTTCAGGGCAATGGGCCGGTCAACCTTTCGCGCCTGATGTTCTTCTACAGCGACGTACAAAGGCCGGACCTTAAGTATCCGGCGTTCACACCGCGGCCTCTTTTCCTCAGCCGGCGCTCGTCCTCCATCTTCGAAGAATTGCGTGAACGCGACATTCTGCTGCATCACCCATACGATTCGTATGAGCCGGTTGTCGATTTCATCCAGCGCGGCGCCGACGACCCGGCTGTCGTGACCATTAAGCAGACGCTCTACCGTACCAGCCAGGACTCGCCGATGTTCCAGGCGATCACCGAGGCCGCCGCCACCAAGGAGACCACGCTCGTTGTCGAGCTGATGGCGCGCTTCGATGAAGCATCGAACATTCGATGGGCACGCAACATGGAGGATGCCGGCGTCCAGGTATTTCATGGAGTCGTCGGCCTCAAGACGCACTGCAAGCTGGCCTTGCTGGTGCGCCGTGACGAAGATGGAATAACGCGACGCTACTGCCATCTTGGCACTGGAAACTACAATCCGGTGACCGCGCGTTTCTATACCGACCTAAGCTTGTTGACGAGCGATCCTCAGATCACTGAACGCGTGCATCAGGTTTTCAATTACCTCACCGCACACGCCGAGATCGACGACTACCGTCCGCTGCTGGTGGCGCCGCTTACGATGGCGGAAAGCTTCCTTGGATTGATTCGACGCGAAGCCGAGCACGCGCAGGCGGGCCGTCCGGCGCGCATCGTAGCCAAAATGAACGCCCTGCTTGAGCCGAGCGTGATTGAAGCGCTCTACGCCGCCTCGCAGGCGGGCGTGGAAATCGACCTCATCGTGCGCGGACTATCGATTCTTCGGCCAGGGGTGAAGGGTCTGTCGGAACACATCCGGGTTCGTTCCATCGTTGGGCGATTCCTTGAGCACTCGCGCATCTTCTATTTCGCGAACGGCGGCGAGGATGAAATCTATCTCGGATCGGCCGATTGGATGCCGCGCAATCTCTTCGAACGTTGCGAAGTTGTTTTTCCGGTGCGCGATGCGGCGGCGCGTGCCCGGCTTACCGAAGAAATTCTGCCAGCCTACCTGGCAGACACCACAAAGGCACGGCTGCAACAGGCCGATGGCAACTACGTGCGGGCAGGCAAGGCCTTCAAGGACGCCAAGCCCTTTTCCAGTCAGGAATATCTGATGCAGCTTGCCGAAGGAAAGACAGATTTGGCGGCGATTCCGGCGCAAACAACAGGGACACTCCGCAGGACCGCCGACAAGGCAACGGCTGCCGACTAGACAGGCTGTTCCATTTCAACTGCGGCTTGCCCATCTCATACACTGTTTAGTGAATGCCACTTCCCCTGGCCAACCTGGCGCCACCAGCGCGCGTGCCCGTCGCTGTTCAAGCGCGCGTGCATAGTGCGCCTCGCGTACTTGAGTTCTGGCACCTGGCCAGCTTTGACGCGCCTACGGTTGCGATTGTGTGGTCACTGGCGTTTGCCTGGGCCGCCGGAGTTACGCTTCCGGGTTGGGTTCCATTACTGCTTGCCCTTGGCACCTGGTCGGTTTATATCGGCGACCGGTTGCTGGATGCGCGTACAGGAATGAAATCTGGAGCGATCGATCAGCTTCGCGAGCGGCATTTCTTTCATTGGAGACACCGCAGGATTCTGGTTCCGCTGGCAATAGGATCGGCATTCGTCGCAGCCGCTATGATCTTCACCCTGATGCCGTCGCCGAACCGCGAACACAACACTCTGCTGGCGGCGGCGGCTCTGGCCTACTTTTCCGGCGTGCACGGCCCGCGCCGTGTGCCGGCATGGCTGCAGAAGATTCTGACCAAGGAACTGCTGGTGGGCGTGCTTTTCACGGCTGGTTGCGCGGTGCCAACACTATCGCGGCTGGGCGTTCTTCATTGGACGGATAGGCGCCTTATCGCATTCCTTCCTGCTCTTCTCTTTTTTGCCGCGCTTGCGTGGTTGAACTGCCACGCGATTGACCGCTGGGAACAGTGTGCAGAAAAGACTCTGAGCGGTGTTGCCGCTATCGTTCTTTCTGGTTTGGGAGTACTTGCCGCAACCGCGTTTGTACAGACAGAGCCTCGCGTGGAGATGCTCTTTTTGACCGGCTCCGTAAGTGCGGCCCTGCTTGGTCTTTTGCACGTGACACGCGCGCGCATTGCGCCTCTCACGCTGCGCATGGCGGCCGATCTGGTTCTTCTGGTTCCAATCGTTCTGGTGATCCGTTGATATCCACGCCTGACTTTGATCCATTGGCGCACATCTATCGCTGGCTGGAGTGGATCACCTTCGGCCCCTATCTCCATCGATGCCGCGTGGCTTTTCTTCCCCGCATGCGTACTGCCGGGCGCGCTCTGGTGATGGGCGATGGAGACGGCCGGTTTACACAGCAACTGCTTGCAGCCAATCCATCCGTAGAGGTGCATGCGGTCGATTCAAGCCGGGCAATGCTCGACCAGCTCATGCGGCGAGCGGGAAAGAATGCGGTACGCGTGCACACGGAGCAGGTGGATGCACGGCTATGGAAGCCAGGCAATCATCGGTACGACTTGGTTGCTACCCACTTCTTTCTCGATTGCTTCTCCACTTCGGAAGTGGAAAGAATAGCCACGCAGATTGGCAGCGCGACAGAGCAAGGTGCGCTCTGGGCAATCTCCGATTTCCATGTGCCCGACAGCTTGTTTGGCCGGATCGTGGCGCTGCCAGTTGTGAAGCTGCTCTATCTCGGATTTCGAATATTGACGGGACTTGGAGCAATGAGTCTTCCCGAACACCACCCAGCGCTGAAAACTGCCGGATTTGTTTGCCGCGAACGGACTGAACTACTTGGAGGTCTGTTGATTGCCGAACTATGGAGCCAGGCGGACCACCAACACTCAATCCGGTAGATTCAGATGACGTGCAAACTCGGGTACACGTCCATATGCCATGTGCAATCCCGGTGAGAACGAGACGACTCTCAGATTGAAAGGTGCAAAGAGCGCTGCTAGTGCTGCGGGCGTATAGAGCGAAATATGCCCATTGCGCGGCCCCGCATACCACCAGTTCAGGCCGACTGCGTCAAACGGCTGCGGCTGCACCAGCGTTGAAAAAAGAATCGCGCCGTCCTCCGCCAAAAGTCCGTGCATGTGTGCTGCTGTTTGTCTGGGAAACGGCACATGTTCCATTACCTCGAAGCAGGTAATTAGCTCGAACCTGCCGTCCGGCGCGTTCCTGTGTTCAGAGAACGGATCGTACGTGATCGCTCGAAACCCTTCTTCGGCTAGAAGGTTTGTCATCAGTCCCGAGCCACCGCCAAAATCCAGGATGCCGATTTGCTCGCGCATCTGGCCAAAGTTGTTGCGAATTAGTTCCGCATTCTGTTTCGGCCTGGCTTCCACAAAGTCCGGATCGACCTGAACGTAATCGTCGTTGTAAATCCGCTGCCGAAACTCCTCATCCGTCCATTGGTCGAAAGCGGTTGTGAAGGCAAAACCACAGGCCGTGCAACGCCGAAAGTAGATCGGGTAGCCAGACAACATGAGCCGGCGCCCCTGCTGTTCAATACAGCTCTTGTGAAAGTCGACAACGCCGTACAACGGACTGGGAGCATCGCAAACCTTGCATTGTACGGGGCCGGTATCCGCAATTTGCTCCATGTAAACCACACAATGCAAGCAGTTTGCCATTGAATGTGCTCTAACCTCTGATTTCACTCATGCGGTATGCGATGGCCAGGCCCGTCCGGAGCACCATCCAGGTCAATTGTTACAATCATGTTAAAATTGCTCTTTCGGGGTGGACTGTTCCCAACTTTGGCCCCCTACTGGAATCCTCCCAATGATCCTTTACCTGATGCGCCATGCCAACGCCGGAGTTCGCAAGGAGAACCCTGCCCTGGATACAAAGCGCGGCCTGATCAAGGAAGGCAAGGAGCAGTGCATGCTGATGGCGCGCATGCTGAACGCGCTCGAAGTTCAGGTGGACGTCGTGGTTTCGAGTCCGCTGAAGCGCGCCCTGCAGACGGCTCAGTTCGTCGCGACGGAGATGGGCTTCGAAGCAAAGGTTGAGATCAGTGCGGCGCTTGCTCCGGAAGGAGACTACAGCACATTTGTCAAAATGCTGGATGAATACGCCGACCGCGATGGCGTGCTGGTTGTGGGGCACAATCCCAATCTCTTCAAATTTCTGGGCCGGTTGATTACCGGCAACGGAGGCGCGGGCGTGCGCATGCGCAAAGGTTCGATTGCGCGCATTGATTTGGCGAAGCATCCGCCACGCCTGCAGTGGCTTGTGGATCCGCGCATGGCGCGCGCTATTTACGCCAGCGCGGCAAAGAGTTCACGCCCAAAGACTTCACGGAAGTAAGAAGCTTCCTTGCGCAGGGACCAAAGCTCCAGCTCGGCGCCCGTTCTGCCCGGTTTGATTTCAAGATAAAGCCGTTTGGGATACACCTTCGGGCGCACGCGCAAAATGTCGCTTGCACGGTCCTGATTGAGCGCTACCGCAAGCCTTAACAGAACCACCGCGCGCTGCACGTGTCGATGGTCTTCGGCGGGAATGTTGCGGAGGGCACGATCACCCGGCTGTGGACGGCTCTTTCCCAGATAACGCGCGATAGCCGAGACGATGGTGCGCTGCACCTGGGTAAAGCCATACATTTCCGAACTGGAAATGATGTATTGCGTGTGGCGATGATGCCCCTGATGGTTGATGAATTTTCCGGTGTCACGCAGTACCGCCGCCGCGTCCAGCCAGTTGGCATATTCGTCGGGCAGTTGATGCAGAGACTTCAAATCATGAAAGAGCTGCGCGGCGTGTACGCGCACCGGCTCGGCATGGCGCGGATCAATGCCGTAGCGCCGTGCAGTGGCAAGAACAGACTGCCACCGCTCCTGTTCGAACTCACGATGCGATGCGGCACGGGCATCCTGCTCGGCAAGCATCTGCGCAAGCACGCCATCGCGGAGACCGAGAGGCGAGTAGCGGAAGCCTTTGAGGTTGAAGCTTTCCATCAGTTCGGCAAAGACCTGTGCACCGGCCACAATGATCTCCGCACGACGCGGGCCAATGCCGGGCACAGCCTCGCGCTGAAGCAATGACATGCGCGCCAGCTTTCCTGCGAGTTTGCGCACCAGCGGCGTAGGAGCTGCGCCATTGGCGCCATTGCGTCTGGCCGCAGAACGCTTCGCTGCCTTTCCCATCGCGGCGGAGGCTTCAGCGAGCGCCGCGGCAGTACCCGAGGTTGCGATGACCTGCGCAATGCTCGTCGGCTGAATTTTTCGATGCGCGCGGCGCATTTCACGCGCGATAACTCGATGCATGCGCGCCAGACCATCGGCGGATGCTGGATCGTCTGTAAGGAATTGCTCGGTAAGCCGTACTGCTCCAAGCGGCAGGCTCACTGTTTCCTTGATGCGCTTGTGCTCTGAAAGAGTAATCTCGCAGCTGCCGCCTCCAAGATCGATCAACAAGACACGGCCTCCGACGCCCGGCTCCGTACTCATGATGCCGTGATGGATGAGCCGCCCCTCTTCCAGCCCGGAGATGATCTCAATTTCCCATCCTGTCTCCGCCTTGACCCAGGCCTGGAAGGCTGCCGCGTTGCGCGCATCGCGCATGGCGCTGGTGGCAACAATGCGCGTGCGGTCCACACCATGCAATTGCGCGGCGCGCTGAAATCGTTTGAGAGCACGAAGAGTTGCGGCCATGGCTTCGGGAGAAACCAGGCCGGCGTCAAAGACACTCGCGCCCAGTCGCGTCACTTCGCGATCTTCATGCAGTGTTTTCAGGCGGTGCGCCACCACTTTGGCGATTTTGAGTCTGCAGGAGTTCGAGCCTATATCGATGGCGGCAAAGGTGGGCATAGTTCTCTGGGGCTCTCCGCGGAATGGGATTCAAACTCTGCCCCAAGATACACGACTGGCGCTGCAGTTCTTCGAAGAAGTTGGTTGGGCTACTGCGCCTGTTGCAACTGTGTCAGGTCGGGTTGAACGTGATGCGCCTGGAACCACCCAACGACATGACGCTCAAAAGCCCGCGGCTCCGCAGTCGAAGCACCGGTATGCCCTGCATCCGGAGGCTCCCAGAGGGCAACAGCGTGATTGGCAGCCTTCATCATTTCAGAGTGCCGGGGCGGAAGATTGCGATCCTCACGGCCGTGAATCAACAGCACCGGAACGTGACTGGTTGCGACGGACCTTTCTGGAGAAGCCTTATTCAGATCGACCCCATAGCGCAGGCGGGCATAAAGAAATGCCGCCGTCACTGCGGGCCGCATGACGGTGCGGCCAAGCCATGGACCAGTGCCGAACTCCTGCCCAAGGCGATCGTAGGCAGCCTGGCGAAACGTCGCATAAGGACTCTCGGCAACGACAGCGCACATTTCCGGAATTTCCTTCAGAGCATCGAGGATCTGACCCGCGCCCATAGACTCGCCCATGCCATCGACGCAACTTGGCTTCATCCAACGTTCAATCCAGTCGTACCAGCGTTTCAGGTCCGCCGATTCCATCACGCCAAAAGTTGCGAGCGACCCACCTGACGAACCCTGTGCACGAGCATCGGGTAAAAGGACGGAGAAACCATGCTGCAGAAGCATATCTGCGTAGCCCAGCATGCTTGCCCGGTTGTATCCCATGCCGTGCAGAAGAAGCACAACATCATTGTTGCCCCCGCGCGGCCGCATAGCCCAGCCCCTCAGCAAGGTGCCATCTTCGGCGGCAATGGATACCGGTGCCAGCTTTGCCTGATTGCGCTTTGCGATTTCCTGAGCGCGCGCCTGATCTTCCTCAGTCACATTCAAACGGTAGGGATGAAGTGCGTATTCGATGGAGATAATGCCGTCCGCAACGCAAAATGCAATCCAGACGGAAGCCAGCATGGAGGCAACCAGCAATGTTCTCTTTTTGAAGAGTGTTTTCAATGTCTCGCTGCTCCGCGCCTGAAGAGCCGGGTGTTACCCGACAGTTCAGCTGATTCCTCGGCAACGAGTTAGAACTTTACAAAGGCGTAATTGCTTTCAACTTGCGGGTTAGCGCTCTTGAGCGGACCTGGCAATCCTGGCGCTTTGCCCGTGCCGGATCGGAGTTCCACTGGTAAAGTGTTCCGAAAGTCCGGCTGCAGGCAATGCGTTCAGCGACGCTTGCCCGCCTGGGAAATCGTTTCTTTCATCAGCGTAGCACGCATTTGGATTTCGGTGCGGTTAAACGGAAAGATTTGGCCAAGTTGGAGACCTACTCTTCGCAACAATCGATTCAAGCCGCTGCTATTCTGAAGGAGACTTGTTGTTTGCAGCGTGAGTTCGGTCAAATGCGATGTTTATCCGGCCGTCTCGCTCCGTTAACAAAGACGTGCCGCGCAGGGGATGCCGAAGCGGCGCGCCACGCATGGACCCACCCGAGATGACCAAAGATTCTGCAACAATTTCGCGCCCAAGGCCTGCATTTTCAACAGGTGCAGCCTGGGCATTACTCATTGCCATTTTTGCCGCAGTGCAATTTGCCGCGCTGTTTTCACCTCCGTTACTCGACGATGCCGATGCGAGCCACGCCGAAGCCGCTCAGCACATGGCGGAAACAGGCAACTGGATCACTTTGCAAATCAATGGCATCCGTTACCTGGAAAAACCCCCTTTACCCTACTGGATCGATGCGGCGTTGTATCGGGTCTTTGGACAGAATGTATTCGCCACGCATGTACAAAATGCGCTGGCCATTCTGGGTTGCACGATCCTCGGCTGGCTGTGGGCGGAACGCGCGTGGGGAAAACGTGCGGCGTTCTACTCGGCGCTAGGTATTTTCACGGCGATCGGTCCATTCCTGTTTACACGCTTTGCCATTCCTGAAGCACTGCTTACGTTCTTGTTACTGCTGGCGCTTTACAGCTTCCTGACAGGAATGGAGTCGCGAAGACCCATCCGGTTCTATGGAATGTGGGCGGCTCTGGCGCTTGCAACTTTGACGAAGGGCCTCATCGCGCCGGTCTTCTTTGCCGGTGCGGTGATTCCACTATTGCTCTTGAGCGGGCAGTGGCGGAAGTGGAAGCAGTTCAAACCATTCAGCGGATTTCTGCTCTACCTGGCGATTGCCGCGCCGTGGCACATTCTTTGCGGGCTAGCGAATCCGGATCAGGGACATCCGATCGGGAATCATCCGACACCCGGCAACGTGCATGGCTTCTGGTATTTCTACTTCGTCAATGAGCACTTTCTGCGCTTTTTGGGTGAGCGGTTTCCGCACGACTACAACCGGTTGCCATTTACGGCATACTGGCTCTTGCATTTCGTATGGCTCTTTCCCTGGAGCCTGTTTCTGCCGGCGCTGCTTGTGGCCGCGTGGCGCACGCGCAAAACCTGGTTGCAGCACCTGCGGCGCGATGCAGGACAGACAGTTGATTTTTATCTGGATTATGCCGCGCGCGAGGATGTGGCGACATATGTGGCGAGGGTTAAATTTCGCGTTCGCACAGAATGGTTGCTGGGCCTGTATGCTGGCGTGATTCTTCTGTTCTTCTCGCTCTCAACCAATCAGGAATACTACACTTTTCCGGCATGGCCGCCACTCCTGATTCTGACAGCCGCAGTCCTGTCCGGCATGGAGGAGGGCCGGCCGGCGGAAGGCGCTCCGCCTGATGGCGCCCCTGTTCTTTCGACACGCTGGCTTAACTGGGCACACGCCATTTTTGCCGTTGTCGGCGTATTCGCGGCAGCGGCGCTTGCGTGGGGACTGTGGCAGGCGCGCGGGCTTCCATTTGAGCCCGATATCGGCAAACTGCTTGCGCATAGAGATGTGGGCAACTACACACTGTCGATGTCGCACTTCTTCGATCTGACCGGGCACTCTTTCGCGGCGCTGCGCCTGCCGGCGGCACTGGCGCTGGTGACACTTCTGATTGGACCGCTTGCGGGATGGTATCTGCGCGCACGCCGACGCCATGTGGCTTCGACCGTTTCGATGGCGCTGACTGCATCTCTCTTTCTGGTGGCCGCACACATCGCCTTTGCGCGGTTTGAGCCGATGCTGAGCTCGAAGCAACTAGCCGACACGATTCTTGCCAAGGGCTCGCCGCAGGATACGTTCATCATTTACGGCGATCAATCGGATGCGTCGTCGGTAATCTTCTACACGCACAACTTCCTGCACAAACCTGTAGACATTGTGATGCAGCCGTGCTCACCAACAGGACAGGGGTCGTCGCTCCTGTGGGGATCATGCTATCCGGACGCGCCACACATCTTTTTGAGCAAGGAAGAACTTGCGCAGATGTGGGGCACGGGTGAGCGCAAATGGCTCTTCGCTCAGGATAAGAAGATCGATCAAGCGGAAGCATTGCTTGGCTCGCGGCTCTATCCAGTACGGACAATTGCCGACAAGGAATTGTGGACAGATCGGCCTCTCGGCAAGTAGATCGATGCGAAATGTGCGCGGTGGTTATTTCGCCGCGCGCATCTTTCCACCTGGCAAGAGCTGAAACACGCGGCCGCGCCACAGAATACGGCTGCCCCAGTAGCTTGCCGCCCAGAAACCAAAACCCATTAGATCTCGAATCGGATAAAGCACCAGGAGCGCGAACCAACTCGCATCTTGCACAACTGCGCGGCCAACGGCGAGTGACAGAGCGAGTCGCGTTGCAATCGCCCATGCCAGCAATGCAACACCCAACAGCGGCCGATGCATCGCGAAACCAGCAATCAATCCCAGCAGTCCGAACGGCATGCTGAAGGTGAGTGCCGTACCGAAATGCCCCTTGGGACGTGAGAAGCGGGTTGACTTCATCCAGCGGACCTGATGCTTGAGCGAGTCGGCAAAGCTGGCATTGATGACCATATGATCGATGGCGTGGGTGCTCAGCACAACGCTTTCGCCTGCTTTGTGCGTTTCATTGCCGAGGATGAAATCGTCTGCGCAGTAGTCGGCAGTAATGCCAAAGCCACCCATCCGCTGGATTGTTGACTTGCGAAATGCCATCGTGGGCCCGAGCGTAAACTGCATCCCTTCCATCATGCGAGCGACGAGCACACCTGCAGTCATCTCGACAGACATGCCGACCGCTTCAAGCCGTGCCCATAAGCCGCCTTCCGCAGCCACTCCACGATACGGACAGCACATGCCACCCACTCGCGCATCTGCAAACGGCAGCGCAACGGCACGCAGATAGTCCGGCGTCACGCGCACATCGCTGTCGCTGATGACGAGGAGGTCATGCGAGGCTGCAGCGAACATGTGCTCCATGGAAGCGGCCTTCGCGTTGATCCAGTCTGGCTGGCCCCCAGTGGAAAGAAACTTTGCGGGGATGTGAGGATGCCGTTCGGCTACGCGGCGCGCAATGGCCAGCCCTGCATCGTCGGCCGAACGCGCGCAAAAGAGAATTTCGTAGTTCGGATAGTCCTGCGTGAAGAAGGTTTCGAGGTAGGCCTCTAAACCGGGGTCGGCTCCGTGCAGCGGCTTGAGCAAAGTAAGCGGCGGCACAAAGCCGGGACGCTTGGCCAGTTCCACCAACGCGGCGCGACGCTCGCGCAAATAGCGCGGAACCGCAGCCAACACCATGCAGGTAAAGACGGTGGAAGTGAGAAGGCCGAAGGCGGCCAGAGCTACCAGGACGTACGACATGCAGGTTCAAGAATACCTGTGTTCTTCAATCCGTGCGAAGCGTTCAGATAAGCAGGCGGGACGCACAGGTAGCTTCAGGAATCACGCTTGTTTGTCTTTGCGTTCACCACCGTTGGCTTACGCAGCGGCACAATTGCGCCCGGTGCGGTTGGCACGCCCTGCTGAAAGCGCGAAAGCATTTCACTCCGCACATACTCCACGAAATTCTGCATCTGGCGGTTCATCTCTTCCATGCGTTCGCGCATTTGCAGAATGATGGCGATGCCGGCGATGTTCACGCCTAGATCGCGCGCCAGATTCAAAATGAACTCCAGCCGCTCAAGATCCTCGTCCGTGTAGTAGCGCGTATTGCCTTCTGTCCGCGAGGGCTTCAGGAGGCCCTCGCGCTCGTAAAGGCGCAGCGTCTGCGGATGAATCTCGTACATCTCGGCAACCGCCGAGATCATGTAGACGCCTTTGGATTTACGTTTCGCTGCCATGGGTCGTTTGCCATCAGCATACAGTAGTTCAATTTCGTGCAGCTTTACAGCTTTTCAAACAGCTTCGCCCGAGGATCCTGCGGATTCAGTTTCGCCAGCTCGCGCATAATCTCGCGGCTGCGCTCGTCGTTCAAGTGCGGCACAGCCACCTCGACCGTAACAATCTGGTCGCCGCGCTGGCCGGGGTGCGATGCGCTCTGTACGCCGCGCTCGCGCATGCGCAACTTCTGGCCGCTCTGCGTACCGGGCGGAATCTTCAATTGTGCACGTCCGTCAATCGTCGGCACGTCCACCTTGGCGCCCAGTGATGCCTCCGGCACGGTGATGGGCACCGTTACGTGAATATCGTCGCCGGTGCGTGTAAAGACCGGATGCTGGCCGGTGCGGACGATCACAAAAAGATCGCCTGCCGGACCGCCATTCAGTCCTCCATTGCCCTTGCCCTGCAGGCGAATGCGCTGTCCGTCGCGCGTGCCGGGCTTGATGCGAAATTCGACCGACTCGGTGCGGTGTACCAACCCCTCACCATGACAGGTGGTGCACGCATGCGTGGTGCGGCCGGTGCCGTTGCAGCGCGGGCAAGGGATGTTGAACTTCATGCGTCCGCCCATCTGCGTAACCTGGCCTGTGCCGTTGCACTCGGCGCACGGCATGGGGCCGCCGGTTTGCGCCTGGCCATGACAAGTGGGGCACGTTTCCTGCCGGTGCACCTGCATCCGGGCCTGGCCTCCGCGTATGGCGGTCCAAAAGTCAACGGTTGCCTGGTATTCGAGATCGGTGCCAGGCTGCGGGCCGCGGGGGCGCTGCTGCTGTGCCCCACTAAAGATGCCGGAAAAAATGTCTTTGAAGCTGCCCCAGCCCGATCCGGTGCTGGTATGCGCACCGGTGCCGCCGCTGCCGCCGAAGCCCGAAAAATCGAATCCCCCAAAATCGACTGGCGGCCGTCCGCCTGCGCTTTGCTGGCGTGCATAGGCCTCCGCCTGCGCCGGATCGATCTGATCGCTATAGAAGCCCACCTGGTCGTAAATCTTGCGTTTCTTCTCGTCACTCAATACGTCGTTGGCTTCGGAAATCTCTTTGAACTTCTCCTCGGCTTTCTTGTCGCCGGGATTCACGTCCGGGTGATACTTGCGCGCAGCTTTCCTGAAGGCCTTGCGAATCTCCTCGGCCGTGGCGGTCTTCTTTACACCAAGTGTTGCGTAATAGTCTTTATTCGCTGTCGTTGCCATATGCGTCTTCTTATCTCAAATCAGCGTACACGTTGCAGACACGTTTGCCTGCATACAATCTGCCAGAGCTTATGGGCCATCTCTCACATTGAACTGCAAGCTCGAAACAAACCGGGGTGAACGACCTTCGCCGCCCACCCCGTACTTTCTGCCTCCATCCGCCTTGCGGCGGCTTTGCCTGGACGGCTGGTTTTACTTCTTTTCGTCCACGTCCACGTACTCGGCGTCGATCACGCCTTCGTCCTTCTTGGCTTCACCCGCAGGAGCTTCTCCACTGCTCTGCTCCGAGGATCCGCCGCCTGCAGGGCCGCCCTCGGCCGTCTGCGCAGATGTTGCCTTGTACATGGCCTCGGCGAGCTTGTGGCTGGTGGAGGTCAACTTCTCGTTGGCCGCCTTCAGTTCTTCAGCCGAAGCTGTCGTGTTCTCGAGCGTCTTCTTGGCTTCGGCAAGAGCTGCTTCCACTTCGCCCTTATCCTCGGCCTGCACCTTGTCGCCCGCGTCCTTCAACATCTTTTCGATGTTGTAGACCATGCTGTCAAGCTGGTTGCGCGCTTCAATCTCGTCGCGCTTCTGCTTGTCTTCTGAGGCGTGAGCCTCGGCTTCCTTGGCCATCTTTTCGACCTCTTCCTTGCTAAGGCCCGAGCTCGATGTGATGGTGATGCGTGTGTCCTTGCCGGTGGCATTGTCCTTCGCCGTCACGTTGAGAATGCCGTTGGCATCGATGTCGAAAGTGACCTCGATTTGCGGCACACCGCGCGGCGCCGGAGGAATTCCGGCTAGCTTGAACTTGCCCAGCGTGCGGTTCTGGTTAGCCATAGGCCGCTCGCCTTGAAGAACGTGAACCTCCACTTCGGTCTGCGAATCGGCTGCCGTCGAGAAGGTCTCGGTCTTCTTGGTCGGAATGGTCGTGTTGCGCGGAATCATCGGCGTGGCCACGCCACCCAGCGTTTCAATCGACAGGGTCAGCGGTGTAACGTCGAGCAGCAGCAGGTCCTTGACCTCGCCAGCGAGGACGCCGGCCTGCACGGCCGCACCCACGGCAACCACCTCATCCGGGTTGACGCCGCGATGGGGCTCCTTGCCAAAGAGCTGCTTCACGATCTCCTGAATCTTGGGCATGCGGGTCTGGCCACCCACGAGCACAACCTCGTCGATCTGACCGGCCGTTACTCCCGCATCGGTCATTGCCTTCTTGCAGGGCTCAAGCGAACGATCCAACAGGTCGGCGACCATCTGCTCCAATTTGGCGCGCGTCAGCTTGCGCACCAGGTGCTTGGGACCTGTTGCGTCAGCCGTGATGAACGGTAGATTGATTTCCGTCTCCAGCGTCGTCGAGAGCTCGATCTTGGCCTTTTCCGCGGCGTCCTTCAGGCGCTGCAAGGCCATCTCATTGCCCTTCGAGCCCAGGTCGAGGCCTTCCTCAGCCTTGAACTCGGCAATCAGCCAGTCCACAATCCGCTGGTCGAGATTGTCACCACCCAGGTGCGTGTCGCCGTTGGTCGACTTCACCTCGATGACGCCTTCGCCCACTTCAAGGATCGAAATATCGAACGTGCCGCCGCCGAAGTCATAAACGGCGATGGTCTCGTCCTTCTTCTTGTCGAGTCCGTATGCAAGCGCGGCCGCAGTGGGCTCGTTGACGATGCGCTTCACGTCGAGTCCGGCAATCTTGCCGGCGTCCTTGGTCGCCTGGCGCTGCGCGTCGTTGAAGTAAGCCGGAACGGTGATGACGGCCTCCGTCACGGTCTCGCCCAGATAGGCCTCGGCAGATTTCTTCAGTTTTTGAAGAATCATGGCCGAGACTTCGGGCGGTGTATATTCCTTGCCCTGGGCCACAACAGCCACGTGGTCACCCTGCTGGATAACCTTGTAAGGCACCATCTTCATTTCGTCGTTGACTTCATTGAAGCGGCGGCCCATAAAGCGCTTGATGGAGAAAATGGTGTTCTCCGGGTTGGTGATGGCCTGGCGCTTTGCCACCTGGCCCACCAGCCGCTCACCGCTCTTGGAGAAGCCGACGATCGAAGGAGTTGTGCGCGCACCTTCTTCATTTGCAATAACTTTTGGTTCGCCGCCCTCGAGTACGGCGACGCACGAGTTGGTCGTTCCGAGGTCAATTCCGATAATTTTTGCCATGGTTGTTTAACCTGCCTGCCGGGAGAAATATCTGACGTTCTATAGGATGCATGATTGAGTCAATTAGTGTCAACTTTTGTTGATAAAACCACGCATAAGCATGCCGCTCCTGGAAATGCTCTGTAAAAACCTGCGAGTCAATACCTTAGGCCATGTGACGGGCTGTCACAGCACGCCTAGGGCCTGAAGGTTTACTCTCAAAACTGTTGGCCTTATGACCACTGCTGATGCACAGGCCCGCTACCCATTGACCCAGGGGGTGAACCCCTGGCTCGTCACTATCGCCGTAATGCTGCCAACCTTTATGGAGGTGCTGGACACGGCGATCGCCTCGGTAGCGCTGCCTTATATTGCGGGCAGCCTGTCTGCAACCAACTCCGAAGCAACCTGGGTCCTGACCAGTTATCTGGTGGCAAATGCGGTAATCCTGCCTGCTTCCAACTGGTTCGCGCGCCGGTGGGGACGCAAGCGGTTTCTGCTTATCTGCGTCGTTTTGTTCACCATCGCGTCGTTCTTCTGCGGAGCCGCGCCTTCGCTGGCAGTCATTCTGCTGGCTCGGATTCTGCAGGGAGCCGGCGGAGGTGCATTGCAGCCGATTTCCCAGTCGATTCTTCTGGAGAGCTTCGAGCCGGCAAAACGGTCGATGGCCATGGCCGCGTATGCGTTGGGAATCGTGGTGGCCCCGGTGCTTGGTCCGACTCTGGGTGGTTGGCTGACCGACACCTACAGTTGGCGCTACGCCTTCTATATCAATATTCCGGTTGGCGTTCTGGCTGTGCTGCTGATTGCGCGCTTTGTGCACGACCCGCCTTACATCAAGAATGCGAAGGTCGGGGCATTCGACAACCTTGGCTTCGGCTTGCTGATCGTATGGACTGGCTGCCTTCAGGTGGTGCTGGACAAGGGCCAGGAGGATGACTGGTTTGCGGCAAGCTGGGTGCGGTGGGCCGTGGCTGCGCTCATCATCGCGTTTATCGCATGGATATGGCGCTCGTGGAGTAACCCAAAGGGACTGGTGGATCTGCATGTGCTGCGCGACCGGAACTTCCGTACGGGCTGCATTCTGATTGCCCTGCTGGGCATGTGCATCTACATCACCATTACAATCCTGCCTCTCTACTACCAGGAGGTAATGGGCTATACCGCGTTTGCCGCGGGACTGGTGGTGGGGCCGCGCGGCGTTGGATCGTTTCTCGGTTCTCCGGCCGTGGGCATTCTGGGCTCGCGTGTGGACAACCGCAAGCTGCTCTGTGCTGGATTTATCGGCTTTGGAGTCTGTTCGCTGTATTTCGGCCATGTGGACCTGCAGATTGGGCCCTACACGTTGCTGCTGCCCATTGTGCTGACGGGCTTTGCACTGAGCTTTGTGTTTGTGCCGCTGGCAACGATTACGACATCGACGCTGCGGCGCGAGGAAATGGGTAATGCGACGGGCCTGTTCAACATGCTGCGCAACATTGGCGGCTCTATCGGCATTGCCATGGCAACCACTGCACTGATTCGGCGCGCGGCTCTGCACCAAACAGAAATCGGCTCGCATCTCACAACATCCAGCGGCGATTTGCAGCGATACACGCGATCTTTGGGTGGATATCTGGGCGGACAACTCGGCCACGCGCAAGGCCAGCCCGGTGCCCTTGGAGCCATTTACGGCATGCTGGAGCAACAATCCGTCCTGCTTGCCTATGTGGATGTTTTCCGATGGACCGCGCTGCTGGCGTTCTTCTGCGCGGGTGCAGTGTGGCTCTTTGACAAGCCGCCGAAGGATCTGAAAATGCCGGAAGGAATGCACTGAGAGGGAGCAACAGAGTGCAAAGTATTTCCGTCTCCCGGCGCATACTATTCCTGTGCTTGGACTCTGCTCTCGCGGATCTCGCGATTCTGATCGTGTAACCCCATTAGAATTGGGACTCTGCAGCTAAGTCTTTTAGATTACGGACTTTGGAAGGAAAGGAATTCGCTAACCCCAATAGAATTGGGACTTTAGCCGCAGAGTCCGCAAACTTTTTTGGTCCGGACCTCCTCAGAATCGGTAACAGCACGGTACTCCAGACGCATATCCTGTCCTCCCGAAAGAGAAAAACTTGGCAAGCCAACCCACAGCTCCGGCATATCTTCGCAGCGCACGTGATGGCGTCACCCTGGCCGTCCGCGCACAGCCCGGTGCAAAGCGGACTGCCATCGCCGGAATCTACGGCGAAGGCGACTCCGCGCAACTCAAGATCGCCGTACAGGCTCCACCCGTGGAGGGTCGCGCCAACGAAGCATTGATTGGATTCCTGGCAAAGCTTTTCAACTTGCCGAAATCTTATGTGGAACTAGTGAGCGGCGAGTTGGGACGGAGCAAGGTCTTCCTGCTCCGTGGAGTCACACGCGAACGAGCCGAATCGATTTTGCTTTAATTAACGACGGCACGCAGTGAACGCCGCTTGAAGAGCTTCTTCCGGCTCGGGGCGTACACGAAAGTCCGCGTGGGCTTCGGCAAAAAGAATCTTGCCGTCTTTTGCGATCACGTACGTTGCGGGCAAAGGCAACCGCCAGCTCTGGTCGCCGTTCACAAACGGAATGTTCACCAGGATCGACTTGTAGTAGTCGCGATGATACTCGGGCACGGTATAGACAAGGCCGAACTGCTCGGCAACTTTATTGTCGGTGTCAGTTAGCACCGGAAACGGTAGCCCGTGCTGGCCGATCATGAAGTCGGATTGCCGCGCAAGCTGCGGACCGATGGCAACCATGAGCGCTCCATGCTCACGTATGCGGCCATAGGCGTCGCGCCACGCCTCAAGCTCGGTCATGCAGTAGGGGCACCAGCGCCCGCGATAGAACTTGACGATCAGCGGGCCCAGATCGAGGAGGTCGGAGGAACGCACCAGTTTGTTGTTTGCATCTTTGAGAGCAAACTCCGGCGCAGTGGCGCCAACCGGCAGGATGCTCTCTTCGATTCCGGTGGTGAAGAGCTCTTCGACAGCGCGCTCGCTGACA
Organism: Occallatibacter sp.; assembly: GCA_035550015.1. GTDB lineage: Bacteria > Acidobacteriota > Terriglobia > Terriglobales > Acidobacteriaceae > Telmatobacter. The sequence goes on from DASZRJ010000050.1 coordinate 50,965, forward strand.
GCTAGTCGTTCTGGCTGAACAAGCCCGCGCGTGTTCGAGGTAATTTCGTCGAGCTGATCCTGAAGGGGAGTCATCTGCTCTCTACCGCCCGAACTTCTGCCGCTGGCCCATGCCCAGACCGCCAAGGCCGCCGCGCATCATTGCCTTGGCCAGTCCGCCGCCCTTGCCCATCTGCTTGAACATCTTGGCCATCTGCGCGTACTGGCGCAGCAGCTGGTTCACGTCCTGCACGGTGGTGCCGCTGCCGGCCGCAATGCGCTTGCGCCGCGAGCCCGAAATCATGTCGTGGTGCGCGCGCTCGTACGGCGTCATGGAGCCGATAATCGCCTCCAGCCGCACGAACTGCTTCTCGTCCACATGCTGCGCGGCCTGCTGCATGCCCGCGAACGGGCCCACGCTCGGCAGCATCTTCAAAATCGACTCCATCGATCCGAGCTTCTTAATCTGCTTCAACTGGTCGCGAAAATCCTCCAGCGTAAAGCCATCGCCCAGCAGCGCCTTCTTGGCAAAGTCCTCTGACTTTTTGCGGTCCAGCTTCTCCTCGGCCTTCTCAATCAGCGACATCATGTCGCCCATGCCAAGAATGCGGCCTACGATTCTGTCCGGATGGAACGGCTCAAACGCATCGGGCTTTTCGCCCACGCCGATGAACTTGATGGGCTGGCCCGTGACGTGGCGAATCGAAAGCGCCGCGCCGCCGCGCGCATCGCCGTCCATCTTGGTCAGCACCACGCCCGTCAGTCCCAGCCGCGTGTGAAACTCCTGCGCGGAGTTCACCGCGTCCTGGCCGGTCATGGCGTCGGCCACAAACAGAATCTCCTGCGGGTTGAGCAGCTTCTTCAGCCGCTCCATCTCTGCCATCAGGTCTTCGTCAATGTGCAGACGTCCCGCGGTATCGACGATCAGGGTATCGAAGCCGAAGTTGCGTGCCTCGCGCCTGGCTTCCTGTGCCAGCCGTTCCACGAGAGCCGGACCCGGCTCCTCGTTGTTCGTCTTGCCCTCGTAGATCTTTGCGCCGATCGACGTGGCGACAACCTTCAACTGCTCGCGCGCAGCGGGGCGGTAGACGTCGACCGAGACGAGAATGGGCCGATGTCCGCCCTTCTTCAGCCACGCGGCCAGCTTGCCGCTGGTGGTGGTTTTACCGCTGCCCTGCAGGCCGGCCATCAGAATCACCGTCGGCGGTTGCGGCGCAAACTTGAAGCGCGCCGTGTCCTTGCCCAACAGCGCGATCAGTTCGTCGCGGACGATCTTGATGACCTGCTCGCTTGGCGACAACGCCGTGAGCACTTCTGTGCCCACAGCCTTCGCGCGAATGTGCTCGATCAGCTCTTTGACGACGTTCAGATTGACGTCAGCTTCCAGCAGCGCCACGCGAATCTCGCCCAACGCTTCCTGGATGTTCTCTTCGGTCAGCGTGCCCTGCCCGCGCAGGTGCTTGAAGGCTCGCTGTAGTTTTTCTGTCAGATTGTCAAACATAGCTCAATTCAAGTGTATCGAAAGACCGCTGCCACCGCGCAGCTCTGTGCCCTTCTCTCTCGACAGGCTGAGAAAAGCGTTTTACTATGGCGCTGCTCAAAATATTGGCGATCCGCATTCCAGGAATTTCATTCGAATGCGGGGCCTGAGGAGTGGCATGCAATGAAACGCGTATGGTGTTGTGCTGCGGTCCTGCTCTTTGCCGCAACGGCCGGGTTTGCATCGAGCTCACGGATGCCTGACGGCACGGAATTTCCCATGTGGGAGAAGCCGTTGCATTTTTCGAAAACCTACTACGTCGATTGCAACGCGAAAAACGCCGACGATAATGGCCCCGGAACCAAGGAGCACCCCTTCCGCACCATCAACAAGGCCGCGCAGGTGCTTATGCCCGGTGAGCGCGTAGTGATCGCCTCAGGCACCTATCGCGAGCAGATTCGCCCGGCGCGCGGCGGCACCAGCCCCGACGCAATCATCAGCTATGAGGCTGCACCCGGCGCCAAAGTCATCGTCAAGGGCTCGCGCATCGTCTCCGCGTGGAAGCCCAGCACCGGCTACCGCATTGGTGTCGATCCTGAATCCGGCAAGCAGGTACAGGCCTGGCAGTTGGCGCTCACACCAGACCTGTTCCCCAACGGCTACAACCCGTTCGAAGTGGACAACGTTCTCGGCAACCGCTTCTGGCTGCGCTACGCGGAAGACAATATGGCAACCTACTTCCGCCGCCGCGGCCTGGTGTTTGTGGACGGCCTGCCGCTGGAGCCGGTGGAAAGCCCCACCGATCTGGCCGCACCTTCCAAGCAATCGCTCAACTTTTTCACCAACATTCACTGGACGCCGCTCTTCAAGGAGTTCCAGACCTACGCGGGCAAAGTGTGGATTGAGCCCAACGGCATGACGCTGCACATTCGCCTGGCCAACGACGACGACCCCGCCAAACACACCATTGAAATCACCACGCAGGAGCAGATTTTCTCGCCCGCCGAGCGCTACCAGAGCTACATTCGCGTCAAAGGCATCACCTTCATGCACGCGGGCAACGGCTTCCCGGTTCCGCAGCGCGGCATGGTCTCCGTCAATCGCGGCAACCACTTCATCTTTGAGGACAACACCTTCGAATGGGCCAACAGTGTGGGCCTCGACATTGGCAACGAGGATTGGGCGGCCACTCTACCGCCGCAGCCGGTGGGCGACGACATCGTGCGCGGCAACACTTTCCGCTACTGCGGCATTGAAGGGCTGGGCGGCACTGGCGGTCCGCAGAACACGCTGGTTGAGAAAAACCTGTTTGAGTGGATCGGCTGGCAGGATGCGGCCATGATGTCGGAATCTGGCGGCACCAAAATGCACGTGGCCAAAAACCTGCTCTTCCGCAATAACGTCGTGCGTCACATTCGCCATGCCAACGGCATCTGGCTCGACATCGGCAACGCTAACGACCGTATTACCGGCAACGTGTTTGCCGACATACCCGGCGACGTGAACCCTCATGCGATACACATTGAAGGCAGCGAGCAGCTCAATCAGATCGACAACAACATCTTTTCCCATCTCACGGGCGGCATTCTCATTCGCGATACGAACAACGTCATCATTGCCTACAACCTGTTTCTTGATTGCTCCGAGGTTTGCGTCGACACCGTATCCGGCATCAATGGGCCGCGGCCAATTTTTGGCCACACCAACGACGTGCATACCCTCATGGTGCATGACAACATCTTTGTTACTCATGGCCGCTCAGCCATTGAATTCACCAATGCGCGCAACGATGCCGACGGCAATGTCTATGCCAACCCGCCCGGCCCGGCGCTGTTCGAGCAGCCCTTTCTCCGCGTTAAATTTCCCGAACCGCCGGAGTGGCATAATCTCGTCTCCTGGCGCGATGAGCACGGATGGGACGTGCACGGCACAATGGCCGACATCTCCGCGAAGCTGGACCCCGACACGCTGGAGCTGACCATGACCGTGAAAGGCAATGTGAAGACACTGCCGGTTTACAAAAATATCGACACGGATTTCTTTGGAAAGCCGGTTGAAGGCGATCGTGTGCCAGGTCCGCTCGCAGATATCCTCAGCGTGGAAACTCATACGGTCGATCCCCGCTAGTGTTCACCGCCAGCGAGGAAATCCGCAATCGGATGCCAGTATTCTGCTGTTGCTTTATAGAAGGGTTCATTGTGGCGCAGACCGTTCACAATCCGGAGCTGCCCGGATTCACCGCACCAGCTTGCGAGCTCCTTTGCCATTGACAAGGGAAACAGCCGGTCACGTGTGGAATGCACGAGGAGAACAGGCCGCACGTTCGAACGCAGCGGCAGCTCCGCGTCCCAGATCGGTGGGACAAATCCAGAAAGCGGCGCCACCATACCCAGCCTGCGCGCCGCCGCGCGAAAGCTGGTGTAGCTGGCGCAGAGAACAATCCGGCGTGCCGGCACGCGGTCCAGAATTGCAGGAACTACTCCCGTACCGAGCGAGAATCCCAGCAGAGAGACGGGTCCTGCTACCAACCCGGAGAGGGATGTATATGCCGTGATCGCATCCTGCTCCAGTTGCGCTGGAGTCGACCAACCGGTACTGTGCCCGTAACCGGAGTAGTCGAAGACCAGAGAAGCAACACCTCGCTCCGCTAGCAACTGCTGCACAGGAAGCCACTGGCCTACGACCTCGCCGATGCCATGGCAGATGAGAACTGCCGCCTGCGCGCGCTCGTTTGCCGGTGCTGCAAACACCGCGTCTAATTCATTGCTCCCGCTCACGATGCGGAATCGGTTCAGCGTCAGCCCCTCAGGCGGTAACGTATGCCTGGGAATACGGCCGAGCAATTTGTCGCGCAGGTAAATGGCTCGACTGCCCACAGCCAATACAAGCGCGAAAGCATTTTTCTGTACCGCATTTATACGCTCGCATTCAGCCGAGGCAGCCGCCATTTTCACCTGCTACATGTGATGCTCAGTCCGCGGGGCTCACCAGATACTGCTCAAGCTTGCCATCCGGGTACGTATAGGTTGTCAGCGACAGCCGCCGAGTTGGATACACAATTCTGAAAGCGTGGAAGGTCATGCCGCCACGCAGGCCCTCGCGCACCTGTTTGAACATAAGCGGTTCACCCAGCGGCGCAAGGCTGTTCTTGAAATCCTCCACGGTCTGCGCGGAAAAATAGTCGTTCAGATTGGGCGCAAGCAGTGAGCGATCAATCCGGCCCTCCTGCAGGCCACGATAGATTGCAACGGCCTGCTTCTCCGCAGCGGTCTCATTTTTGTTGCCCGCGACATAACCCGCAATCAGATCGGCAATCTCGCTCGCGCCGCCCGCCATGTGGTTCGTTGTTACGGCCACGGCCACACCATCGTCCGGCAGCACTACGTTGCCGGAGACAAAGCCCGTCACTTCACCCGAGTGCTCAATCGCGCGATGCCCGTCGAGCTGTGTCACTTCCACACCAAGCCCGTAGTGCGTTCCCTTGCCGTCCTTCAGCTTCACTTCCGTGAACATTTTTTTGTAACTTTCGGACGAAAGCACCGACTGCTCCATGAGACTGATATCCCACAGTGCCAGATCGTGCGGCGTCATGGCCAGTTCGCCTGCCGCGAACATCCAGCCGCGGCCTTCCTTGGGTGCGGGACGTAATGGCCCCAGAGCCGCGCGAATGTATGGCGTTGCATCCGTCGATGTCAGCTTCGCCTCGTCCGAGTCCCACACCGAGTGCATGCCCAGCTTGTGAAAAATATGCTGCTCCAGAAAATCCATCAGCTTCTCACCGCTCACCTTCTCCACAATGAGTCCGGCGATGACGAAGTTGGTGTTGGAGTATTGCCACTGCGTTCCCGGCTCGAAATCGAGCGGCTTCCTGGCCCAGGTATCGATGATGTACTGCGCGGTGGCGGGCTTCATCATCGGCGTCATCAGGTAGTCCTCGGGCCAGTAATCCTGATAGCCGGAGGTATGGCTCAAAATCTCGCGAATCGTTACCTCGTTGCCACGCGTCAGCCCCGGCACGTATTTGCCCACTGCATCGTCGAGTGAGAGCTTGCCTTCCTGTTCCAACAGCAGAATGGCGGCTGCGGTGAATTGCTTTGAAATGGATCCGATCGAATAGCGCATATCCGGTGTCGCCACCTTATCGGGATCGATATGCGCCAGCCCATACGCATGGGTATAGACAAGCTTGCCGTCCTTCACTACGGCAACCGACGCCGACGGCACGCCGCGCTGCTGCATCACCTGTGTCGCAATCTGGTCGATGCGAGCTTTTTGCGCGGCATCGATGGTGTCCACGGTTTGCGCGCGCGCGGTCACGCCCACCAGACCCAGCACCCCGCAACACATCCACTTCAACGCACTTGTCATTCCATTTCCTCCGTTGGGCAGCCGCTCTTTGCTTGCCGATCTGGATTTACTTGTCTGGACCAATTCTTTTCAAAGTAGCAGCCCTGCCCCGCGTGCGATAGCCTTATTCTGTACTGCAGCGCCGTTGGTGCTCGGCCCAAAATTGTTATGCAAAAACTCATCGAAGGTCATAAGAGATTTCTCTCCGAGGTTTTCCCCGAGCGCAAAAGCCACTTCCACCTGCTCGCTGAATCGCAGGCGCCCGCATGGCTTTTCATTACCTGTTCCGACTCGCGCATTGTGCCCGACATGATTCTCGGTTCAGAACCCGGCGATCTGTTCATCACGCGTAATGCCGGTAATGTGGTTCCAGTTGCCAGCCATGATGTCGATGGCTGCACAGCCACCATCGAGTACGCCGTTGAAGTTCTGCGTGTGCGACATGCCATTCTCTGCGGCCACTCCGACTGCGGCGCCATGAAGGCCGCCCTCGACAAGAAATCTGTTGTCTCGCTTCCCAAGGCCAGCCGTTGGCTTCATCATGTCGAGGCAGCATTCGCCCACCGCCAGCCACTCAATCCCGCCGATGGAGACAGTGCCGAGCTCGCCTCACTTATTCGCGGCAACGTCATTGCTCAATTGCGCAATCTTCAGGTTCAGCCCTCCGTGCAGCATGCCATTCAAGAGGGACGACTTACGGTTCACGGCTGGTATTACGACATCCTTTCAGGCCGCATTGAGCAATATGACGAGAAACTGCGCCGATTTCTTCCGCTTCTCAGCTGAGAAACCACGCCAAATCCTTATGTCATCCTCATTTTGCCGTCGACCAATTTGATGGTATCGTCACACTCAAGGCTGTTCTCTATGCTGAGGAGCCTGAGCCAATCAACGCGCGGCACGTTCATTTCCTGGAATCGTGATTCTCCGCCAAGCCTGGCGCCCTCTCAGGAACGGTTCACACACCGGCTGCGAACCCGAATCGCAGTACGGAAATTTATTGAGCGGTTCACTCTGCAATCACGCGTTAACTTTCTGGCCTCATACCGGATGGATCTCAACTCTTCTCACTCCTGGAGGGCTTCGCACAGGCGTCGCTTCTTCAAGGTGAATTGGAAAAGTCGCAATCGGAACGGGATAGGGAGGATGGGTAGATGGCAAAGGGATTTGAAGCTCCAGAGGCGAGTACCGTGCTGACTATTGAAGAAATTGCCAACCTCACCCGTGACTCCGTCAAGCCCGTCGATACGCTCATGAACGTGGTCGCGCTCATCGCATCGCGTTTTCGATCCGATGTTTGCTCTGCCTACCTGCTTGAATCCGATCGCTCCCATCTCGTGCTCGCAGCCACCGTGGGTCTCGATCCGCGTTGCATCGGCACATTGCGTATGCCGTTGAGCGAAGGGCTCGCCGGCCTCGTTGCCGAACAGGTCATGCCCGTCGCCGTCGAGAACGTTTCGCGCCATCCACGCTTCAAGTTCTTCAAGGAGTCCGGCGAGGAAATCTATAAATCGTTCCTCGGCGTGCCTCTCATCGACAAGGGCGTCCTGCAGGGAGTTTTGATTGTACAGACGGTCGACTCACGGGAATTCAGCGAGAGCGAGACAGAAATGCTCACCGAAGCAGCCAAGCAGGTTGCTCCCGTCATCCGCCAGGCGCGCACGCTTGACCGCTTCATCGCGCCCGTGCAGGAACGCCTCTGGTCTCTTGCGCATAATCTCTGGTGGTGCTGGGACGACGAATGCGTTTCGCTCTTTCGCGATCTCGATCCCGTGCGCTGGCGTGAACTCAACCAGAATCCCATCGCACTGCTCAGTGAACTGCCGCTCGCGGAAATCGAACGCCGCGCTGCCGAGCTATCGCTCCACAGCCGCATCAATTACGTCTACCGCCGCCACCAGGAGTATCTGAAAGACGATCGCACCTGGGGCGCCGAGCACGCGGGCGTCATTCGACCTCGCCCCGTCGCATACTTCTCTGCAGAGTTTGGCTTGCATGAATCGCTGCCCATCTACTCGGGCGGTCTCGGCGTTCTTGCCGGAGACCACATCAAGAGCGCATCCGACCTCGACATCCCGCTCGTTGGCATCGGACTTTTCTACGGCCAGGGTTACTTCCTGCAGCGCCTAGACGAGACAGGCTGGCAACGCGAAGAGTATGTACTGACCGATGTAAGCCACTGCCCCATGCAGTTGGCCATTGGACTCAACGGCGAGCCCGTTGCAGTCGAAATCCAGACCCGCAGCGGCTCCATCAAGGCCAAAGTCTGGCGCATTAAAGTGGGCCGCTGCGATCTGTTGCTGCTCGATTCAAACGTCGAAGGCAATGCCCCCGAAGATCGCGAACTCACCTCGCGCCTGTATGGAGGCGACGGCCGGACGCGCATCCGCCAGGAGCTACTTCTCGGCGTAGGCGGCTACCGTGCGCTTCAGGCCATGGGCATCTCGCCCGGCGTTCTTCACTTAAACGAGGGTCACAGCGGCTTCGCCGTGCTTGAGGCTGTCCGCCACCGCATGGTCGAAGAAGGTATCAACTTCGAAGCTGCCGCCAGCATGATTCCGCGCGAAGTGATCTTCACCACGCACACACCCGTACCAGCCGGCCACGACCGTTTCTCCGCGGATTTGATTGAGGAACACCTCGGCCCCTTGCGCGACGAGCTCGGCATCTCGCACGAGAATCTCATGGGCTTTGGCCGCGTCCACACAACTGACCAGAGCGAGACTTTTTGCATGACTGTGCTCGGCCTCAAGCTCTCGCGCCGTGCAAACGCCGTCTCTTCTCTCCACGGTGAGGTTTCGCGCGCCATGTGGTGGGATCTTTACCCCGGCAAATCGCAGGACGCAGTGCCCATTGGCCACATCACCAATGGCGTGCACGTGCCGTCATGGCTCGCGCCGCAAATGGGCCGGCTATATGACCGCCATCTCGGTGTCGATTGGCAGTGCCGCAGCGGCGCCGCCCGCACCTGGGAGGGCATTGAGAGCGTCGATGATGCCGAGCTATGGGAAACTCATCTTGCTCTCAAAGCACGGCTCATCGAGTTCACGCGCCGCCGCGCCGTGGAACAAGCAGCACGGCGCAAAGAGGATCAGGAAACTCTCAACGAACTCTCCCGCGTCCTTTCACCCGACACGCTCACCATAGGCTTCGCCCGCCGTTTCGCCACGTACAAGCGCGCCAATCTCCTCCTTGCGGATATCGAGCGCCTCGCCCGCATCGTCAACGACGCCAAGCGCCCCGTGCAGTTCGTCTTCGCCGGCAAGGCCCATCCGCACGATGAGCCGGGCAAGATGGTCCTGCAGCAGATCGCCGAAATGATGCGCGATCCCGAATTCGCCGATAAGTTCGTCTTTATCGAGGACTACGACATCAACGTTGGCCGCTTCCTCGTCCAGGGTGTCGATGTCTGGCTCAATAACCCGCGCCGCCCGCTCGAAGCCTCCGGCACCAGCGGACAGAAGGTTGTTCTCAACGGCGGCCTCAATCTCTCGGTCCTCGACGGCTGGTGGGCAGAGGCTTACGACGGCCTCAATGGTTTTGCCATCGGCAACGGCCGCACTCACTCGCGCATGGATGTGCACGACTCCCGTGACGGCGAGGCGCTCTACCGCACCCTCCACGACGAGGTCATCCCGCTGTTTTACCAACGCGACGAATACGGCCTCCCGCGCGGCTGGATCAAGCGGATGAAGCGCACTATCCGCACCCTCGGCTGGCGCTTCAATGCCGACCGCATGGTTATGGATTACACGCGCAAGTGTTATATCCCGGCCGCTGGTGGCACATCGAGCGAAATTCGTCCCCCTTGCTGATGGCTATGGATTGCGCAGCACGCAATCTGCTTTGCCCGGACAATCAATGTCTGGAAATCAGCGATGGGTACGCTTTCCAAAGAGAGCTGTGCCGATTCGGATGCGTGTGGCGCCTTCCTCGATGGCAAGCGGAAAATCGCCGCTCATGCCCATGGAGAGGACGGCGAGGTTGAGGCGGGGATGCGCGGCGGCCCAGCGGTCGCGCCACTCACGGAGTGAGCGGAAGCAGGCGCGGGTGACGGAGTCGGGCGCTCCCCAGGGAGCGATGGTCATGAGGCCCTGGGTTTCGATGTGCTCGAGACTGGGCAGGCGTTCCAATAATTCATCTGCTTCGCGTGTGGCGGGGTCGAGGCCTTCCTTGGTTTCTTCGGGACTGAGCTTGACTTCAAGCAGGATGGGGAGGCGTTTGGCGAGTCGGCCTGCCGCATCGTTGAGACGTTCGGCGAGCTTCAACGAGTGTACGGAATCCACCGCATCGAAGAGCTCGGCGGCACGCTGCGCCTTGTTGGACTGGAGATGGCCGATGAGATGGAACCTGGCCGGTTGGGCGGAGTTCTGGCGCATTTCTTCCAATGCAGGCGCTTTCGCCATGAATTCCTGAACGCGGTTTTCACCGAAGAGGGCGAGGCCGAGCGAGGCGGCCTGAAGGATGGTTTCGGCCGGATAGGTTTTGGAGACGGCCATCAGCTCGACTTCCGCACGGGGGCGGTTGGCCTGGCGGCAGACGGCCGCAATCTGATCTTCGATGCGAGCGAGGTTTTCGGCGAGAAAATTCATCGTGCAAAACGGACCTTCAACAGGATACGCGGGTCACACTGGCATCTAATGGAAGCATGTGGACCATTCTGCTCCTGATTTGCTCCAACATTTTTATGACGATCGCCTGGTACGGTCACCTGAAGTTTGAGAATCAACCTTTATGGAAGGTGATAGTCGTAAGCTGGATGATCGCATTTCTCGAGTACTGCTTTCAGGTACCCGCCAACCGGCTCGGCTATGGGCGGTTTACGCCCGTACAACTGAAGGTGATTCAGGAGGTCGTCACGATCACGGTATTCGGCGTGTTTACAACCTTCTACTTCGGTTCGCACCTGAAGTGGAACCACGCGGTTTCAGCGGGTTTTCTGATTGGTGCGGTATTTTTTGCGTTTCACACGTTTTAAGACTGCCTATGTGTTGGCAGAGGGTTGAGGCGCGGGAGCGGGAGTCTCCGCAGTGGGGTCGTCTGCCATGCCCATGCGGGTGCGCGAGGAGCTCATACGGCCGATGGCGGGCTCGTGACTGGCGGCTTTGCCGAGACCGAAGCGCGGCATGTTGACGTAGACACACTCGAATGAATCTGGCTGGACGATGTATGTCTCATGCCAGATGCCAACGGCTCCGTTGTTGCCGATGGTGCGATTGAACCGGGCCCATGCGGGCAGGTGAGTGGAGTTACGCGCATGTGCGTAGGCGTGGAGCTGGTCAAAGCTGCGCCAATACTGAATGGTGAGGACGCCGCGCCAGTAGAGGGCGCTTTCAATGTGAAGCAGGCCGAGCTCGGGGTGCTGCATGAGCTCCTTGATCATGGGCGGCATAGCTGCGGCCACCTGCATCCACTGGCGGAAGGCAAAGAAGCGGTTGACGCGCATGCCAATGAGGAAGACCACAAAAGGACCTTCAACTTTGGCGGCGAAACGGCCGGGAAAGATTTGGGGCATGGCTGACCTCACGAAGACGAGGCCAGCCTATACCAATTCCGGCGTTCTCTGCATCAATGCCCGTGTTCTTCGAGGTATTTTTCAGCCTCAAGGGCGGCCATGCAGCCGGTGCCGGCGGCAGTGATGGCCTGGCGGTAGCGGCGGTCCTGCACGTCTCCACAGGCGTAGACACCTTCAATGACCTGGCCATGAAAGGTGGTGAAGACGTTGTTCTGCGTCTTGATGTAGCCATCGTCGTCGAGGTCAAGCTGGCCGGAGAACATTTTGGCGTTGGGCTCATGGCCGATGCCGAGGAAGAGGCCTTCAATATCAAGCTTGCTCTTTTCGCCGGTAGTTGTATCGCGCAGGGTAAGACCTTTGACTGCCTTGTCTTCGACGCCGAGGACTTCATCGACAACGGTGTTGGTGCGCAGCTCGATGTTAGGGTGCGCCATGGCGCGCTCGAGCATGATTTTGCTGGCGCGGAAGGCATCGCGACGGTGCAGAAGGGTTACCTTGCTGGCGAAGCGGGTAAGGAAGAGCGCCTCTTCCATGGCTGAGTCCCCGCCGCCGACCACGGCGATGGGCTTGTCACGGAAGAAGAAACCGTCGCAGGTGGCGCAGCTCGAAACGCCGTGACCGATAAGCGCCTGCTCACTGGGCAGCCCCAGCCAGCGCGCGCTGGCTCCGCTGGCGATGATGAGGGTACGGGCGCGGATTTCGCCGACCGAAGTTTCGAGCTTGAAGGGATGAACCTTGAGATCGGCGGCGTGTAAATGGCCGAGCTTGAACTCGGCTCCGAAGCGCGTCGCCTGCTTCTTCATGTTGTCAATCAGTTCAGGCCCTTGAATGCCTTCCGGCCAGCCGGGAAAATTCTCGACCAGCGTGGTGATGGAAAGCTGGCCGCCTGGCTCGTGACCTTCGAGCACGAGGGGCTTGAGGCCCGCGCGTGCGGTGTAAATGGCGGCGGTGAGTCCGGAGCAGCCGGAGCCAAGGATGACGGTATCGCGTGTTTCGCTCATGATCGTTTTTGTCCTGGTCGCACCGGAGACGCGCAAGGCGCCGTGGAGGGAGACCGGGTTTCTCGTGTCGATTGTACGTGGCCAATTTGGGCAGACTGTCCACAAGCCACGTATAACCGCGTACAGATAGGATGAAGGACATGGCAAATTTGACTCTTGTGTACGGAATGCGGCTGTTGCCGGAGGGCGAAGTGAAAGAGATTCAGGACGCTACGCTGAAGCTGGCCAACGGCAATGATGCGCACGTGACCATGCATGTGCTGGAGGGCTCGCGCGAGGAGATTGAGGCGCAACTGAAACAGAGCCTGGACGCGTTTTTCGATTTTTATCCGGAAATCTAGGCACTGCATGCGGCGGATGCCCGCTTGTCGCTCGCGCAGGTCTCTGCCGAGAAGATGAGGAGCTGCAAAAGAAAAACCGCTCCCCGCGTGGTTGCGCCGGGAGCGGTGGAAGGCAGCAGATCAGGAGACACGGGCCGAAGTTGGCCCTTTCTTTTCCTTGGTTTTGACGCGCAGGTTGTCGAGTGCGTACACGACGAAGCGTGGCTCGTAGTGCACGGGCTCATTGAGGAAGCGGCAGGCGGCGACTACCTGATCAACGATGAAGCGAGGCATGTACGCGGCCAAATCCATCTGTTTTTCATTCTGGAGCTTATCGACGATGAGGTCGAAGATGTCATCCGGAAGCTCCATGCCCTGCTTTTCGCTTTCTTTCTTAAAGATGATTTTGAAGTTCTCGACTGAAGGGGAACCCACCTCGATCTTGTAAGGGAGGCGGCGCAGAAAGGCGGGGTCCATCAGGTCTTCCGGCTCGAGATTGGTGGAGAAGATTACCAGTTCCTCGAAAGGTATGCTGAAACTCTTACCCGTGTGCAGCTTCAGGTAGTCAACCTTGCTTTCCAGAGGAACAATCCAGCGGTTCAGCAGGTGCGTGGGGCTTACGATCTGGCGGCCGAAGTCATCGATGATAAACGTGCCGCCAAGCGCCTTCACATGCAGCGGAGCCTCGTAATAGTGGCCGGTCTCGTCGTAGCGCAAATCAAGCATCTCCAGCGTGAGTTCGCCGCCTGTGACCACGAACGGACGCTTGCAGGGTACCCAGCGCGCATCGTATTGCTCGCGGCGCATAACAGAGACTTCGAGGTCATCCTCGATTTGAGCAGGATCGATTTTCACGTGAATACTGGGATCGTAGACGCGAATGATCTGGCCTTCGACGATCACCGAATACGGCACGTAAATGACGTCGTGGAAAATGTTTGTAATACGAAGGGCCGTGGATGTCTTTCCATTGCCCGGAGGGCCGTAAAGCAGAATAGACCGGCCTGAGTTGAGCGCGGGACCGACCTGTTCGAGAATGCTGTCGTCGAACGTGAGCCCGTGCATGCCCTTGCGAAGACGGTCGAAGGTGATGAGTTCATTCGTCAGCTTGTGCAGGCTGACCTGTTCGGCGAAATCCTCAATTGTGACCGGCGCGGGACCTGTGTAACGCAATCGTGCGATGGCGTCGAGCGTCCAGGTGCGGCCAGAGTCGGTAAAGGTATAGCTGAGATCGATGGGATTGTCCGAATAGCGTGATCCAAGCGTCTGCAGCAGATTGCGGTTAATCGCCATCTGAATCAGGTCAAGCACGATGTGATAGGGAAGCTTGATCGCGTCGATGAACTGGCGGGTCGTCTCAAGACGGTCACGATAGATGAGCTTGAGCAGCATCGCCATCAGGTCGATCTCGTCGATGCCGGTGGCCTGGATATCGGCCGGCTCGCCTGGAATCCTCTTCAGAAATGCTTCCAACTGCTTCTCTTGAAGCGCACCCATGGCAACGAGGTTGTCTCCGAGACGTCCTCCATGCTCAGCCTGGCGCTCAAGCGCCTTGGCCACATCCTTTTCCGTGATCAGCTTGGCGCGAATCAACAGATCGCCCAGTCTCAGTTGCGAAGCGATGACGTCCTCCCCTGCTCCATTCCATGTAAAGCAGTCATGCAGCCGCTCGCGGCGGAGCGGTTTTGGTAACTTACTCGGGCAGCACCCATCATACTGAACAAATCGGAAATTTCACCGCAAACCATGACTTCAAAATCACTTAGGGAACATGCCATGAGAGTGACGGAAGTACCCCAGTACCATTGACAGCGCGGCTTCGAGATGACAAGGAGCCTGCGGAATGTACAGCGCAGACGAGCCAGATGAGTAATTTCTCATTATTTTTGGTCCAGAATGGCTCAAAAAGCGCCAGTAAACCGGCAGGGGAGAGGACTTTATGTTCCGCCGCTGCCGCCGCACACAAAACATCCGGATTGCTCAGGCAATTCTCATCTTCGAAGTGGCGCTCGCGTTCTCTCCTGTCACGGCCCTGGCTGGCGGACCTAAATACATTGCAGGCTCGACCTACTTCGACCCCGCCGTGCTGGGCCAGCCTGTGCATTGGAAAAACGGCATTCTGAACTACTACGTGGACCAGGGGCCGCTCAACGCGAGTGTGCCCAATGCCCAGGCAGTAGCGATGGTGGATGCGGCAGCGGCCATCTGGAGCGCGGTGCCCACGGCCGGTGTGGTGCTGACCGACAAAGGCTCGCTGAACGAGGACGTGAACGGCCTGAACACCGCGGCCGGCAATAAGGTCTTCGCCGCACCATCCGATATGACACCCACAGCCACTGCATACCCCGTCGGCGTGGTCTTTGACGCCGATGGCTCCGTGATTGACGCGCTCTTCGGCTCGGGAGCAAGCGACCCGACAAGCTGCCAGTTCAACGGCGTCTGGTTCTGGATGGACGGCATCCAAACAGACGCCACCGTCAGCCACGCCGTCATCCTGGTCAATGGCCGCTGCGCCGGCACAGCCAACCAGCTCACCATGATCGGCTTCGAACTGGAGCGGGCCTTCGGGCGCATTCTGGGCCTCGACTATTCGCAGGTGAATGTGGGTGCTGACACCAATGGCATGCCAAACGGCACACAGGGCTGGCCGGTAATGCAGCCCATCAGCGGAGCCTGCGGCAATAGCGGCGGCAACTGCATTCCCAACCCAACGCAACTGCGGTTCGATGACATTGCCGCACTGAACCGCATCTATCCGATCACTGCGGCCAATCTGGCGAGTTTCCCCGGCAAGAAGCTGACCGCCGAAAACACGGTCTCCATCAGCGGAACACTCAAGTTTCGCACCGGCACAGGCATGCAGGGCGTGAACGTGGTGGCCCGTCCGCTGGATGCGAACGGCAATCCGCTCTACGCGTACACCGTGACCGCTGTCAGCGGCGCCACATTTCGCGGCAAGCACGGCAACCCGGTCACCGGGTGGGTCGATACGACAGGCGCGCCATACTCCAAATGGGGCGGAACGGACACAGATCAGCAAGGCTTCTTCGATCTCCGCTATATGCCGCTGCCACCCGGCGTGACGACGGCGACATATCAAATTACGTTTGAGGCAATCGATCCTCTCTACATCATGAACAATGCGGTGGGCCCATATGCAGATGGCTCGCCTGCGCCCTCAGGAACAATGCCGACATTGACCGTGACTGGCATGGCGGCCGGCTCCAGTCGGACGCTCGACGTGCCAATCACCGACTCGGCTGCAACGGGCACACAGGATGCGATTGCAGAGGAAAACAGCCCGCGCGCATTGCCCCCAGGCGGGCTGTGGACAGGACGGCTCGGGCAGGTGGAGCAGACCGACTGGTTCCTGTTTCCTGTGCGCGCCAACCGCACCTTCACGCTGGTGACGCAGGCGTTGAACGAAAGCGGAATCCCCAGCAACTCAAAGGCAATGCCCTCGCTCGGCGTGTGGGATGCGCTGGACGCCGCCGGAGCCCCCGCAGTGGGCTGGGTACCGGGATTCAACGGCTTAGCGACAGGTGAAAGCTGGCTGCAGGTGAGCACGTCTGCGGACGACATTGTGCGCATCGGTATCGCCGACCTGCGCGGAGACGGACGGCCCGACTATCTCTACACAGGCTGGCTGCTTTATGCGGACACGGTGCAACCCGAGCATCTGCCCTTGAGCGGAGGGCCTATCGTCATTCACGGAACAGGCTTCCGCTCGCAGGACACGGTGACTGTGGGCGGAAAGGCAGCCGTCGTCACCAGCATTTCACCCACGGAGATTACGGCAATTGCACCGGCGGTGACCGCCGCGGGTTCTGTGAATGTGGAAGTTGACGATCTGCCGCTCTACTCGGCCGCGGCGATCATTGCAGGCGGTCTGAACTACGACGCAGGAACAGGAGACTCGCTCACGCTGATAACCGCACCCGCGAACACGGTTTCCGTAGGCGTGCCTCTTCCCTTCACCGTCCAGGCGCTGAATGCTTCGCTCGCACCTGCCAGTGGCGTAACCATCACGTATACCGTCACAAGCGGTTCGGCGAGCCTCGGTTGCGGGTCCACGATATGCAGCGTGACGGCTGCAGGCGACGGTCTGGCCACCATGACGGTTACAGCACTCAATACATCGCCCGCCGTCGTGACAGCTTCCCTGACAAGCGGTGCGAGCTTGCAGGCGCATTTCACAGGAGGCAGCTCGCCGATGCTGACTTCCCTCACTCCATTTCTCTCCGTAGCCACGGGCTCCACGGTGAACTGGACGACTGAAGCCATCGTTTTGAATAACGGATCTCCGGTGAGCGGGCAGACTGTCACGTGGGACTCGAACTGTGGATGTGGCATTGCAGTGCAGGGCGGCACAACCTCGACAAGCAACTCCAGCGGAATTGCCACCAAGATGCTGACAGCCTCTCCACTGACCGAAGGTGTGCTGGACACAGCCACAGCATGTGTCAACGGGACTGCAAATTGCGCGGACTTTACCGTGCTGGGGGCGCGGCCGGAGTTCGCCACAGTCCATGCGGTGTCGGGCACGGCTCAGTCGGTGGCCATCTCCGGCTCGCCAAACCAGATTGTGCTGCGGGTGCGCGACCTGAATGGCAACGCGATGGCGGGAGGAAAAGTGACTCTCTATCAGTCGCTCTACGCGTGGGCTCCGCCGTGCCCTTCGCATGGCCGCTGCGCCTCGTCGCCGCTGCTGGCCACTCAGGTTTCCATCGCAACGTCAGATAACTCCGGACTCGTGGTCTTCTCGCCGGCTTCGATTCCGGGCGTCGCCACGAACACAGTGGCCACAGCAACCACAGGCAACTCGAGTTCTCTGCCCGTTGCGATTGAGATTCATCCCTGAATCCGCAGGAGAGACATTGCCGAGCGTTTACGCCCAGGCCTTTTCAAAGAAGCGCAGCCAATTGCCGTGGAAGATGGCTTCTATGTCCTCTGCCGAGTAGCCGCGCGCAGTGAGCAACACTCCGAGTTTCTGCAAATCGGCAATGGTATCCAGATCTTCCGGTCCCTGTTCCGTCCCAAAACCGCCGTCGAGGTCGCTGCCAATTGCGCAATGGCGCGCGCTGCCGGCAAGCTGGCAAATGTGGTCAATATGCTCCACAGCAGACTCAAGCGTGACGCGCGGACCGTCGCCTGTCCCCTGTGTCCAGCCAGGAACGAGCATCCACGCGTCGAGCGCTGTGCCGATCACGGCATCGCGCTCGATGAGCAGCCTAATCTGATCGTCGGAAAACTGCCTCTGATTCGGGGTAATGGCGCGGCAGTTATTGTGGCTGGCGAGTACAGGCCCGCGAAAGAGCTTCGCCGCTTCCCAGAAGGCATCGTCCGCGAGATGCGTGAGGTCGAGAATGATGCCAAGCTCTTCCATCGCACGCAAAAGTTCGCGGCCCGCGGGAAATAATCCGCCTTCACATGCCGTCCCGTTGGCATAGGCGCTTGGGCCGTAGTGTGCCAGTCCGACTGCGCGGAGCCCTGCACGGTACCACCATTCGGCGTGCGATGGCGAAAGAATGGGGTCGGCGCCCTCCATGCTCAGGATGAAACCGAGTGGAGCATCATTGCTGCCGGCTTTCCAGGCCGATGCCGACTCCCGCAGCACAGGCAAATCGGCGATCATGCGGCAGACGCCCTGCTCTTCAAGCAGCCTGTACCAGGCAAGCTGGCCCTGTGCCGCCGCCGAAGCAATCTGCTGATTGCGGAAGTCGAGAATGGAACGGCCCTTGGGATTGGAACGAGCCAGAAGCGTGACCAACGAAATGCCCACGCGCCCTTCGCGCATCTGCGGAAAGCTTACCGTGTTGCGTCCGCGCGACTTGCCTTCAATACCGGACTCGGAGGCACGCATCGCGGCAACCGTGAGATGAAGGTCGCGGTTCCAGGTGAGCGCATTCCAGGCAAGATCGAGATGGGCGTCGATGATAAGGTTCGTGGCAAGGCTTTGTGGCACAGGAGAGAATCCCTTCGGATCGGATACGGCAAAGACGCCGTCGTGCAATCTCAATGGTAGCAACGGACATGCCGCCGGTTGCGCGAACTAAGACAAGCTATGAGACCCAGACGCCTGGAAATGCATCAAGAAGAAAAGAGAGGTTGCATGAGCCAGATCGGACTTCCCCTTGTTCCTGTTGCGCAGACGAAAGGCGGCAGGCCTCGCGTGGTGATTGTGGGCGCGGGCTTTGGCGGATTGCATGCGGCAAAAGCGCTGAGGCATTTGCCCGTCGACGTAACCGTCATCGACCGGAGCAATCATCACACCTTTCAACCGCTGCTGTACCAGGTGGCTCTGGCGGTGTTGTCGCCGGCAGACATTGCACAACCCATTCGCACCATCTTCCGGGGCCAATCGAACGCGCAGGTGCTGATGGACGAGGTCACGGGCATTGAGGCTGAGAGGCATACTCTAAGCCTCAAGTCGGGTGCGAAGATAGGCTATGACTACCTGGTGCTGGCTACAGGCGCGACGCACTCCTACTTTGGACACGACGAGTGGGCTACGCAGGCTCCGGGACTCAAGTCGATCGAAGATGCGATTGAAATTCGCAGACGCGTTCTACTTGCCTTTGAACTGGCCGAGCGCGAGATGCTGGAGCAGGGCACGCAACCATCGCTCAACTTCGTGGTGATTGGTGGAGGTCCCACGGGCGTGGAGCTGGCGGGTGCCATCAGTGACATTGCCAAGCTGTACATGCGGCACGATTTTCGGCATATCGATCCGTCCAAGGCACGCGTCATCTTGATCGACGCAGGCAAGCGTGTACTGGCGGCCTATCCTCCGGATTTGTCGGCCAAGGCAGAAACTGCTCTGGCCAGGCTGGGCGTGGAGGTACACAAAGAGACCCATGTGACAGGCGTGGGACCTGGGTGGGTGGAAGCGAAGTTCACTGGAGACGTGCGGCCTGCAAATGCACTGGAAGGCCGGCTGAATGCCGTAGTAACACTCTGGGCAGCGGGCGTAACAGCGTCGCCGCTGGGCAAGATGTTGGGCACGCCACTCGACAAACGCGGCTGTGTGATTGTAAACGAGCAATTGAACCCGCCGAACCACAACGAGATTTTTATCCTCGGCGACCTGGCGCATGTGGAACAGGATGGCAGGCAGGTGCCCGGCGTAGCGCAGCCTGCCATGCAGATGGGTGACCATGTGGGACGATTGATCGCCGCCGATCTGCGCGGCGAGAAACGGCCCGGCTTCCGTTATTTCGACAAGGGAGACATGGCAACCATTGGCCGCATGGCCGCCGTAGCCGACGTCAAGTGGCCCTTCCGCTCGCACATGAGTGGCCTGCCGGCATGGGTGACGTGGCTCACGGTACATATCTTCTTCCTGATAGGCTTCCGCAACCGCGTTTCCGTGTTCATGGCGTGGGTGTGGTCGTATTTCACGTTCACACGCGGCGCGCGATTAATTACCGGCGACCAGAGGCTGCCGGGATGGGGCAAAATTGTGGAATCAGCCTCGGAGCGGGGAGCCGCAGATTCTGATAACCCCGGTCAGGTAAACTGAAAAGAGTCATGCTTGACCTGAATTTTGTCCGGGGAAACCTCGGAAAAGTGGAAGAAAAGCTGCGTGCGCGCGGGGCCGACCCGCAGGCGCTACTGGGAGACTTCCACTCTCTGGATCAGCGGCGCCGTGAGGCGATTACCCAGTCAGAACAACTGAAGGCGCGGCGCAACGAGCTCTCGCAGCAGGTGGGCGCTCTGAAGAAGGCCGGCAAGAACGACGAAGCCGCCGCCGTGATGGATGAGACACGGGCTCTGAAGGACAAATTGGACGAGCTGGACAAGGCAGCCACGACGCTCGACGAGGAATTGCGCCAGGCTCTGGCCCGAGTGCCCAATCTCACGCGGGACGAAGTACCTGTGGGCACGTCGGAGGCGGACAACGTCGTTGTAAAGACGTGGGGTACAAAGCGCACCTTTGATTTTGAGCCGAAGCCACATTGGGAGATTGGCGAAGGACTGGGCATTCTGGATCTGGAACGCGCAGCCAAGCTGAGCGGCGCGCGCTTTGCGGTCTATATGGGCGCGGGAGCGCGGCTGGAGAGAGCTCTCATCGGCTTCATGCTCGACATGCATACGCAGCAGCACGGCTACACCGAGGTGCTGCCGCCGTTCATGGTGAACTCGAAGAGCCTTTACGGAACCGGCCAGTTGCCGAAGTTTGCCGAAGATTTGTTTCGCTGTTCCGATGCAGATGCGGAGGGCGCCGCTAGTGGGGTTTACAAGGACAACGACCACTGGCTGATTCCCACCGCAGAAGTTCCAGTAACGAACCTGTATCGCGACGAGATTCTGGACGAGGCTCGGTTGCCTATCTGCTTGACGGCCTACACGCCTTGTTTTCGCGCTGAAGCCGGCGCTGCTGGCAAGGACACGCGCGGCATCATCCGCCAACATCAGTTTCAAAAGGTAGAGCTGGTGAAGTTCACCAGACCCGAAGACAGTGACGCCGAGCACGAAAAGCTTACCCGGAATGCCGAAGAGATCCTGGAAGCACTGGAACTGCCTTATCGCCGCATGCTTCTCTGTACCGGCGACACGGGCTTTTCCTCGGCCAAGACGTTTGACCTGGAAGTGTGGTTACCGGGTCAAAATGTGTATAGAGAGATCTCTTCTTGCTCAAATTTTGACTCTTTTCAAGCAAGACGCGCGAATATTCGCTTCAAACCCGGCGGTCCGAAGGCGAAAAATGAATTCGTGCACACGCTGAACGGCAGTGGACTGGCCGTAGGGCGCACATGGCTGGCAATTCTGGAGAATTACCAGCAGGCCGACGGTTCGGTTCGCGTGCCAGATGTGCTCAAACCCTATATGGGCGGCGTGGAAATCATCGCCAAATAAGGTTGCAATGAACAAAACACTCAAAAGTTATTTTTACTGGACCTACCCCCGCGGCAGCTTTCACTACGATGTGATGGTCACGTTGATTTTGCTGTTTATTTTTGTCACACCGTGGGTGTGGGATTTCGGCGAAAAGCCCAGCCGTGTAGCAGGGCCTCAGCATCCAATTCAGGTGGTGGGTAGCGGGCACGGCATGATTGTGTCACTGCATGCGAGCGATGTGACAATCCCAGAAGGCGCCGATGTGAAGGAAACTCGAAAGCTGTTGCGCAAGGCGATTGAGCCTGTGACAGGCGACGCAGTTTCAGTGGATCATTGGGAAACAACAACAGATCACGACGGCCAGTTGGTCTGGAAGATTTGGGCGCACCGGTAGCCGGCTGACAGGAAAATTGGAAATTGCATTTTGCGGAAAAGATG
Source organism: Occallatibacter sp. (assembly GCA_035550015.1). Lineage (GTDB taxonomy): Bacteria > Acidobacteriota > Terriglobia > Terriglobales > Acidobacteriaceae > Telmatobacter. The sequence continues at coordinate 72,885 of DASZRJ010000050.1, forward strand.
GAAGGTAACCGCAACCGAGCAGCCACGAACGTGTTGAACCAGAGGTAAGGAGAATGCATTTGCGCAGATATCTTGCGGTCGTGCTTACATGTGCTGCGTTGCTGATCCAGACTGGACAGGCGCAGGATACCGGCAGTGCTCTGCAGAAGCTGAATAAAGCCGCCGCAAATTTTCATACGATGTCGGCAGATTTTGAATTCGATTCGTATGTGACCGACCCGATCCCCGATAAAGATGTGCAGAAAGGGACGGTTTATTACGAACGCAAGGGTAGCCATTTCGAAATGGGAGTCCATATTGGCGAAGTGAATGGCAGACCCGTTCCCAAAGTGATTGTCTGTTGCCAGGATAGCGCTGTGAAGCTTTATGAAAAACTAACGGACCAGGTAACCACGCTGACCAAGCTGAGCCACTACGAAAACTATTTCATGTTAGGTTTTGGCGCCAGCGGCGACGAACTCGCAGACAAGTGGAACATCAAGGATCTGGGTTCTGAAATGCTTGACGGCGTGAAGACAGAGAAGCTGGAACTGGTGCCGAAGGACCCGACGATGCGCAAGAACCTGCCAAAGGTGACTCTCTGGATGGATCTGGACCGAGGCATCAGCCTGAAGCAGGTTTTCGACGAAGGCGCGGGACAATACCGTGTCTGTGTGTACTTCAACATCAAGATGAACCGCTCACTACCGTCGGATGCCTTCAAATTACCGACGACGAGCAAGACTCACTACGTCGTGCGTTAAGTCGATTCTGTTACGCGTACTCCATTGCGAATGACCAGATGGGCGACTGCGAAACTTCCCAAAATACACAGCATGGGGAAACACTCCAGGGTGTAGCGCGTTTCCGGCGCGGCAATTGTTGCCAATAAAGCGCTTCGTAGCACAAAGTACACAAGCATAGCCTGCCAAAGGCGCGGCCGCATGAACAGACCGCCAATTCCAAGGGCGAGATACAGAACATTCAGTACAGCATAGGACCAGCTGAAAATCGTCTCTTGCGGGTGATGGTCGTAAGCCCACCAGTCCAAATCAATATTGAGATTGTCGACTCGGGGCCGAAACCACATATCCACAACGCGGCCTAATGGCAAGAGAAGGTAATAGCGCAGCGGATGGGCTGTAATACGATTGGCAGCAAGCTCCGCAAAACCTGCATCGAGAGTCTCATCGAGCGAGAAACCGTTTGCATTATAGGCATCGGCGAGAGTCTGCGTTCGTTGATACTGTGCACTGGAGTCAAAAGCACGTGATGGCAGTAGCCCGATATCGAGCTTATCTCCGGGCACTTCCCAATAGATTGAGTAGGTCGTGGCAAAGTCGAGACTCCATGTCTTTACCCAACTCTCCCACCCCATATGGACTGGTTCGCCAGGATCTGTGGCGGACTTGGGCACAAGCGGCTGGAAGACGTGAAAGGTCTTCAGATTGCGCCACGTCCATGCGGCAAATGGGGCCAAGGCAAGCAAAGCACAGACGGCGACGATACGAAGAACGCCGATGGTAAGCTTGCCTCTTAAATTCCAAAGCAGTACCGGTACGAGTGCGAACACAAGCAATACGCCATCCGGGCGGAGCAGTGCCGCCCACAATAGAGCGAAGGTGAGGCAGAGTGCAAATCTCCAGCGCGGTTCCTCAAGAAAACAAACCGCAGCCCATAGTGCGACGACGATGGAGAAGAATGTGGGCCCTTCAGTAAGTGGCATGGCTGCGTAGGCTGCTGTAAAGGGGCAAAGAGTTGCAAGCCAGAGTGCGGTATGCGTGGTCACATGACGAAGACGCGACGGCGCCAACCGCCGTGCTGTATCGCCTATAAGGAGGCATGCAGTGAGATCGAGCAGAATTTGTATGAAAGCAGCGGCGGCGTAGTTCCCCGCACCGAAAAGGAAGAAACAGACAACGAGGAAGAGCGGATAACCAGGAAGACGAATCAGCGTGGAATGCAGAGCTCCGTCCTGTCCGGAGAGCGCGTAACTTCCATGAACCAGGAGGTTTCGAGCGATATCACCGTAGATGAGTGTGTCGCCGTTCGCCACAAAAATTGATTTGAAGAACCAAAGGCGTAGCAACAATCCGCAACCGATTGCAGCCAGAAGGCTTGTCCAGTCGAGACGATTCCATCGCGGCGCGGGTGAGTCTCCGAATTGACTCTGCGCTGCCGCTTCCATACGATTCAGACTGTATACCCTTCCCGCGGTTTTAACTTGCGTGGAATCATTTTAGACCGATGCCGGAAGACCAGATATTCTTCGACCCCGAGCGCAAACGCTGGAAACGGCTACGCCGCGTTCTTGACATATCGGCCGTGGTCATCACTCTGGTGTTGATCGGCTTTATCTTCAATGTACTGCGCTCGAATCCGTTACCTGAATTGCTGCTGCCTTCCCCGAAGCACAATTACAAAGCCATTCGCGATAATGCCCCAGCAGCGCGATATCAGAGAATTCTCCACCCTACTCATCGCAAAACGCGCCGCCGTGCCTCCGAGATCCCATTCAACACAGGCGAAGGCCTGCGTGCCGCCTACTATGTGCCCTATGACGAGGCGAGCTACTCCTCATTCCGGCAACATGTGCACCAAATTGACCTGCTATTCACAGGATGGCTGCATGTAACAAGTTCCGATCCACATCTGGCCGGAATCAACAATGAGACCCACCACAGCTATCACATTGTTGACGGAAACACGGTGCACGATCCGGACGATCTGGGCAGAATCAAGCATGTTATCGCGGCTGCGCATGAGGATACAGAAGTCTTTCCTCATCTGGACAATTTCGACTCCGCAACACAGAGCTGGGATGCCAACTTTGGACAAGTACTCGCGGATCCCGATCAGCGGACGCAACTCATCGGCGAGATTGTGCATTTCCTGACGGCGTTCCGGACCGACAAAGGCGATTGGGTCTATCCGGGACTTTCTCTTGACATCGAGAGCTTACCCGACAAGGCGATACCCGATTACCTTTCGTTCATTCAACAGCTCTACAGCACGCTATCCAAACGCAACCTTCGCCTCTATATCAATGTTCCGGTGTCTACCCCGGCATCGGAATTGAAGCAGATGGCTGCCAATGCAGATGGCTTGTTGCTGATGAACTATGACCAGCACGAGGTGGAAAGCGGCCCAGGCCCCATCGCGGGCCAATCGTGGTTCGTCAAGAACCTGACTAACGCCCTTAAAGCTGTGCCCAAGCAGAAGTTGATTTGTGCACTGGGTAGCTATGGGTATGACTGGACTCTATCCATCCCTCCAAAGCCGAGAAGGGGGCATAGAGCAGAAAAGCCTGAGGTTGTGAATACGGAGGATCTCACGGTATCAGAAGCCTGGCAGCGTGCCTCGGATGCGGATGCCGATCTGGATTTGGATGAGAATTCGCTGAACCCGCACTTTGAATACATTGACGAAGACGCAAACCAGAGGCATGTGGTTTGGTTTCTCGATGGCGTGACCGTGCTGAACGAGATGCGCGCAGCGCGCGAACTGGGCCTGCAGACATTTGCACTGTTCCGCCTGGGCTCAGAAGACAGTTCGCTATGGAACATCTGGGACCGTCCCATGAGTTCGACAGCGCTGAACTCGCTAGGCAATGTACAGCCGGGCCATGAAGTGGATCAGGAAGGCGAGGGAGACATCCTGCGTGTAACAGGTCTTCCAAAGCCGGGCAAGCGGACGGTGCAAGCAGATCCGGATGAACCGGACCCGCGCAAGAAACTCATCGTCCACGAGCACATGGACGTATATCCGCGGCCATGCACAGTTGAGTACTACGGCTACAAACCCAATGAGGTGGCGATCTCCTTCGACGATGGACCGGATCCAAAGTGGACTCCCAAAATTCTCGACATACTAAAACAGAAGAACGTGAAAGCCACGTTCATGATGATTGGAGACGAGGCTCAGGAAAACATCGGTCTGATGCAGCGCGTGAAGCGGGAAGGCAATGAAATTGGCAATCACACCTATACTCATCCCGACATCAGCGAAATCTCGCAGCGGCAACTGGATCTCGAAGTCAAACTGACCGAGCGCCTTTTCGCCAGCAAGCTTGGAGTGGAACCACTGTACTTCAGGCCTCCCTACGATATTGACGAAGAGCCCGACACCGACGACCAAGCCGCACCAGTGTCCCATGTGCAGCAACTGGGATACACCATCATCGGCAACAAAATCGACACAAACGACTGGGATGAGCGTGTACCTAAGACACCGGAAGAAATCACACAGACGGTGCTCAGCACTCTGACCGAGATGAAGACGCGTCCGCAGTTTCGCGGGTCGATCATCCTGATGCATGACGGAGGAGGCAATCGTTCCGCCACCGTGGCGGCTTTGCCTGTCTTAATCGATGCTCTGCGCGCTCATGGATACAAGATTGTCCCCGTTTCAGCGCTGATGGGTAAGACTACGGCCGAAGTGATGCCTGCTCTTACCTTCTGGCAGTACGTGCGCGCCATTCCAGATTCAATCGCTTTTTCGATGCTTTCGATGATTGGAACCTTCATCGTTGGCGTGTTCTTCCTTGGCGATATCCTCATGAGCGCGCGGCTTGTCCTAGTGGGTCTCTTCGCCATCATCGACCGCCTGCGCAGGCCACACCGGAAGGCTTCAGCGGGTTTCGCTCCACAGGTCGCTGTACTGGTTCCCGCTTACAACGAAGAAAAGGTCATCGTCCGCACAATTCGTTCCGTACTGAATTCGGACTACCCCCATTTGCGCGTGATTGTGATTGACGACGGCTCAAAGGATGACACCGTTGCCGTAGCGCGCGAAGCCTACAAGACAGAAATTGCCGAGGGACGGGTGCAGGTATTGACGAAGCCGAACGGCGGCAAAGCGGCTGCGCTGAATTTTGCACTTGAACAGCTGAATGAAGAGTTCTACGTCGGCATTGACGCCGACACCGTGATTGCCTCAGATGCAATTTCAAAGCTGCTTCCGCACTTTGAAGATTCGCGAGTAGGCGCAGTCGCAGGGAATGCGAAAGTCGGAAATCGTGTGAACCTCTGGACACGGTGGCAAGCGCTGGAATACATCACCAGCCAAAACTTTGAGCGGCGCGCGCTCGATCTCTTCCATGTGGTAACGGTGGTGCCCGGTGCGATTGGCGCGTGGCGTACTGAGCCTGTGAAGAAGGCCGGCGGCTATCCACTGAATACGGTGGCTGAAGACGCAGACCTGACGATGAATCTTCTGGAGCAGCGCTACCGTGTGGTTTATGAAGACCGCGCGCTGGCATTTACAGAAGCGCCTATTGATGCAAAAGGTTTGATGAGGCAACGCTTCCGCTGGTCATTTGGCATTTTACAAGCCGTGTGGAAACATCGTCTGGCGTTTGTACGCAACAAGGCGATGGGGTTATTCGCACTGCCCAACATTCTGATCTTCCAAATGTTGCTACCGCTGGTTTCGCCTTTCATCGATCTGATGTTTCTGGCCGGCGTGGCGCACTATCTCGTAGATCGGCACTATCACCCGGAGGCGGCGTCCGCGGCGAGTTTCATGAAGCTGCTGGCGTACTTCCTCACGTTCCTGCTGATCGATTTCATAACGTCTACAATCGCCTTCTCACTGGAACGACGGCATCCTGCCAACAAGGGCGATGGCTGGCTGCTGTTCCACATCTGGCTGCAACGGTTTGCCTACCGCCAGGTGTTCTCCATTGTGCTTTTTAAAACGCTGAAACGCGCCATCGATGGCAAACCTTTCAACTGGGACAAACTGGAACGTACGGCCAAGATGAGCAAGGCAACAGAAGCATTGACCGAAGTGCAATAAGGCCGATTTTGCGAAGAAAACTCTTACTGGGCCTACTTTGCACTTTCTCGCACAGTAAGAATCTGATCGGCTTTCACATCCTTCAGTATTTGTCTTGCTCCGCCAGGCCAAGAGATCTCGATGCTCTGAATCCTGTCCGCAGTTCCCAGCCCAAAATGCACGCGCTTGTCACTCGATGAGTTATAGCCCACTGTGGTGGTGGCGTGGTTGTATTGAACGCCCAGTGCAGTTGTGAGCTTGACCTTTGCGCCGAGTCCGTCTCGATTCGATTTAGTGCCGATAAGGTTGAGGATAATCCAGTGATTAGTATTCCGTGAGCGGTTCATCAGAATCTGTGGCGGACTATTCAGATCAGTGACCACGATATCGATTTTGCCATCGTTGTTCAGGTCGCCGAAGGCCGCTCCACGATGAGCCTCGGGTATTGAAAAATCCGCACCGGCAAAGCGGCTCTCGTCATCGAAGGTGAAATTGCCTCTATTGCGAAAGATTCCGGCCGGCAACTTGAATGGCCGATGTGCAATTTCCATTGAATTATCGAGAATGTCGGAGTTGGCTGTGAAAAGGTCTTTCCGTCCGTCGTTGTCAAAGTCGAAAATGCCCGCACCCCATGCGGTAACACGCGTGGTTTGCGCGGCAAGCCGTGATGCTCCGCTCATGTCGAGGAATTCGCCGTCGCCAAGATTTCTGTAGATCGGATATCCTTCACCGAACATCGCTGTTTGAAAGATGTCCGGTTTGCCATCATCGTCAATATCGCGAGAGTCGGTCCCCATACCGGCAACAACACTACCAAATCCGTTGTATGCCACGGTTGCCTGAAGAGCTATTTCAGAGAACGTGCCATCACCGTTGTTGTGCAGCAGGAAATTCGGAAATGTATCGTTAGAAATGAATACATCGGTATAACCATCGTTGTCATAATCCGCGAAAGAAACGCCCATTCCCTTCCCGACAAACTCCGAAATATGCGATTGCTTTGAAACGTCAGTGAACGTGCCATCGCCGTTATTGCGATAGAGGATATTCGGGGTCCCCTTAAAGCCAACGGGCGTACAGTATGCCGGCAGACCATTTTGTTCGCAATGGGCGGCCGTCTTGATGTTGTAGTCGAGATAATTGATGACCAGCAAATCGAGGCGCCCGTCGTTGTTGTAATCGAACCATCCGGCAGTCTGTCCCCATGGTTTGCCGTAGCCGGAGATCACACCGCTGACACCGGCCTTCTCCGTAACATCGGTAAAGGTTCCGTCGCCATTGTTATGGAAGAGCTGATTGCGGTTGTAACCTGCGACGTAGAGATCCACGTTTCCATCGTTGTCGTAATCAGCAGCGGCAACGCCCATCGAGTACCCTATCCCAGCGAGACCGGCTTTCGCAGTTACATCCGTAAATGTGCCATCTCCGTTGTTGCGGTAGAGACGGTTCGCATACTTCTTTCCGGTCTTTTCAAGAGAAGGGATAGCAGCGCCGTTGGTAAAGAAAATATCAAGCAGACCATCGTTGTTGTAGTCGAACAAGGCAACTCCACCGAGCATTGTCTCAATGGAGTAGCGATTCGGGCTGATGTCGTTGCGAAGAACAAAATCGACGCCAGAGTGAGGCTGGATGTTCTCAAATTGAAACGGATGAGGCTCTGTTTTGGGGTTAACTGGGCTAACCGCATGATTGCCTTCCCTGACGGCAGGCTTTGAAGAGCGAGGTTTGGTTTGTCCCCATCCGGCAGAACAAGCCAAGAAAAGTCCGACTAGAGCGAATACCAATGATCTGGGAAAAAGTCCAATGCGGCGATATGCAATGTACCGTACCATCCACAAAAGGCTGATTCCGTGCATCAAGCCAGCTGAGCAGGCTGTTCTGAACAAGCCTGAAGCTGTGAGTTTTGAGTGCGGTGGTCTTTGCATGGAACAAAGCATATTGTTGCACCACCTGGGTTGTTACGCCCATGTAAATCTTGAATCTCGAGGGACGCTCCTTAGCAGGAATGATTTTCCGAATGCATGGAGATGCCGAAATTCGAAAAGCAATCAGAATGACGGAGTATTTGGACCGGTACGTTAATTCCGTTGGCTTTTAACTGGAGCAATTTCCATCTTTATGAATGAGAATTACTTGCCTCTCAATCAGGAATTCGGCTTGCTATGTTAGCCTCCGGTTGAGGGCTCTTTTTGATTGCGTCTTCTGTAGAAGCCCGCCGCGACAAGTGCCCCCTTTCGATATTCAGATGGAGATTGCCGCATGAGCGCTGTCCGATATGACTTAACCGTGATCGGTTCAGGACCATCAGGTCAGCGAGCGGCTGTAGCTGCCGCCAAGATGAAGAAGCGTGTGGCGGTAGTGGAAGCAAGATCCGTGGTTGGCGGGGTCTGCATCAATACGGGCACAATTCCCTCCAAGACCATGCGTGAAGCCGTTCTGCATCTCTCTGGCTACAACTATCGCACTGTCTATGGAATGAACTACCGCGTGAAGGAAAAGATCACGATGGCGGATTTGGCCTTCCGTGTACAAAACGTGATCAAGACAGAAGTCGATGTAACTGAGGCGCAGCTGTCCCGCAATGGAATCGATGTAGTGCATGGTATCGCGCGATTTGTCGATCCAAACAAAGTCTGCGTGGAAGGACCGCAAGCGGACGCTACGCTTGAGTCGGACCATATCATCATCGCCGTTGGGACGCGCCCCGCCTCGTCACCGAAAGTTCCCATCAACGGCAGAACCATTGTGAACAGCGATCAGGTGCTGGATCTACCGGTTCTGCCGAAGTCATTGATTGTGGTAGGCGGCGGCGTGGTTGGTGTCGAATATGCATGCATGTTCGCGATTCTGGGCGTTCGCGTGACGCTGATTGAAAAGCGCGCAAAGCTGCTGGAGTTTGCCGACCAAGAGATTGTGGAAGCACTCAGTTACCATTTGCGCGACAGTCGCGTAACGATGCGACTTGGTGAAGAAGTGGAAAGCGTGGAAGAGCTGCCGGACGGCACTGTGGTGGCAAATCTGGTAAGCAAGAAAAAGGTATCGGGCGATGCCTTGCTCTATGCCGTTGGCCGACAGGGTAACGTGGATGAATTAAACCTCCCCGCAGCGGGTTTGGAAGCAGACAATCGCGGGCGTATCCCGGTGGACGAACATTACCAGACCAAGGTCTCACACATATATGCGGTAGGCGATGTGGTTGGTTTTCCAGCATTGGCATCGGTTTCGATGGAGCAGGGGCGCATTGCAGCAGCCCGTGCCTTCGATGACCATGCCACTACATCGAATCCGAGCTTTTATCCGTATGGAATCTACACAATTCCTGAAATCAGCTTTATTGGAAAGACGGAAGAGCAACTCACCGATGAAGACGTCCCCTATGAAGTCGGCATGGCATATTATCGCGAAACCGCACGTGGACAGATTCGCGGCGATACAACGGGACGGCTCAAGCTGATCTTTCATCGCGACACGCGCAAGGTGCTCGGCGTGCATATTATCGGCGAGGGGGCGGCTGAGCTGATCCACATTGGCCAAGCCGTGATGAGGCTGGAAGGAACTGTGGATTACTTCATCGACACCGTGTTTAACTACCCCACTCTGGCTGAGTGCTACAAGGTTGCCGCTTTCAACGGGCTAGGCCGCCTGCACCGTTATCAGTCCTGACTGCGGAACAAAGGAGGTCCCTTGAGCACTGCGATCGGCGTTGTATTAACCGAGCACATTGTTGCAGGGCGTCTGGAAGACCAGAAACCTACAGGTAAGAGTCTTCGATTTCCAGCCGATGCTGCCGAACTCGATGCGCTCATCTCGCTTCCCGGAAGTGAACTTGTCGAAAAGATTGCCGCGCAAATATCAACCCTGACCAGAGAAGACACGGGACCAGTGGATGGGATAGGCGTCGCCGTTCCCGGCGTAATTCGCAATGGCATTGTCGAGGAATCTCCGAATCTAGCCCAACTGAAGGGTATGCGATTGGCTGAAGACCTAACTCAGACATTAAAAGCCAACGGAATTGACGTACCGGTCCACATTGCCAATGACGCAGATGCCATCGCGGCAGGCGTTGCGGCAACTCATGGGCATTTAAACAAGCTTACACGTGTCTGGACTATTGGCAATGGCATTGGCTACGGACGCTGGCCTTACGTGGAAGGCGTTTGGGAGGGCGGTCACATTACGGTTACGCTCGATCCGAAAGAGCGGTACTGTGGCTGCGGCGGCGTGGGACATCTGGAAGGCATTATGGGCTATCGTGCCATGCGTATGCGGTTTCTCGACATGGAACCAGAAGAAGTGTTTGCCAATGCAAAAAAGGGAGACATACGCTGCCGTGAGTTTGTGGATCTGTGGCACCGCGCGTTGGCGGCAGCAACGGCTTCTTTCATTCATCTTGCTGGGCCAGGAAAATTCTACTTCACTGGCCACAATGTCGACTTCCTGGAACTCGACGTACTGCGCGGGCACCTGGAGACCATGGTCAAGATGAGCCCGCTACTTCGCTACTCACTGGAAGTTTTGCAACCCAACGATGAAATTGCACTTATTGGAGCGGGCGTGAGTGCATTGCGTGCCCTCACGTGGTGAACGCCGCATGAGGCCGCAATACAATGAGATTTTTTCCAAAATCATTCAACGGCGGGAATCCTAGAACCGGCGCTGATAAGTGCGCGAAAGCCGGTCATGCCAGCTCAGGTGGTCATCGTCGAAGATTGCCCAGGCCAATCCAAGCCCTATGGGAACTACCGAAAGCAGGGTCGCCATAAAGCGGATACGCAACTGCTGTTCGGAAGGGCGCTCGTCCTCAAACGTACATAGGCTAATGCCTGCATAGTGCATTCCCGGAGTTGCACGCCGCTTCACAAGAAAATACCAGTGGTATGCAGCGGTCGCAGCAGTCAGGAGAATCGCTCCAGAGATTTCGCCGGTACGTATGGAGATCATCGGATGAATGTATCGTGCAATGGCCGCGACAATCACGCAAAGAATCCCTACGATAAGCGCACAGTCCACCAAGGAAGCCATCAGGCGCAGGCTCCAAGGCGCCAGATCGAGCCCGAGAGGTAATGCCGCTTCATCAACAGCAGAAGCGCGTTCAAAGGCAGGCTGCTCATCCAGCTCAATGCCAGACCACTCTGGACCTGTCCAGAGTGACTCATGCTCGGCGGGCTCTACAGGGGCTACGGGCTCTGTTGAAACTGCATTAGGATCTACTTCGAAGATGCTGAGCTGGCCAGCCGAATCGTATGCTTCACCTGCAATACGCGGACGCACACGCCGTGTAGCCACGATTTCACGCGGAAACTCAATCAGATTGGCATGAATGGGCTGAGCAGGATCGACGGCGACAATCGGCAAGGCTGGTACCTGGTCGGATTTGCCAATACCGAACTCTTCCCAATTCCACTTGCGGTCAGTTTCACCACTTGTGGCGTCGGGCGAGTACTGCAAATCGTCACGCTCAACCCCTCTTTCTCTGTCAATGTACTGTTGAGCGTCCGCCTCAAACTGGACCGTTGGTCTGGCTGCTTCAAGAATTTCCGGATGCTGAATTGCATCCGGCAGAAACGGGACCTGCTCCTCAGGTTCCTCCAGCTGTGCGAGTGCCATCTGCGCAACAGCCTGGGCCTCCAGAGCTGCTCGCGTGGCAGTCTCGGCCATCCGAAGTGCCGCGCGGGCCTCCGCAGTCTGCATTTCACTAAAACTGGGAGCCTTGGCATAACGAGCCGCGACGCGTGCTGCAGCCTGTGCTCCGCGTGAGTTTGCTGGAAGGTGATTCCTGACCTCCGTCGGGGGCCTGGAAATAGAGGCATCCTTGCGGTTCTTATGCTCCGCAAGCCGACGATTCACTTCCTGTTTCCAATCAGGAAGTGAGGCGGACTGGATTGCCCGATTGCTCAATGTTCCGTATTTCCTTCCGGCGCTTGCGCGCTCACCAATCTCACGCTCGGTATTGGGAACTTCGTCACGGCCGCCCAAAAAATTCTAAGAAAACAACCATGAGGCGAGGCGGGATGAACACTTTTGCTAACAACATCTCTCAGCGCTTGTCCGAAAGATTGAGGCCTCGATTTGCTATGCTGGCCTTTTGGTTCCGGAATGCACCCTCGCACTTTCGTGTTTATCACGCTGTTGACCCTCTGTCACTTGCAAGTTGACGGACAGGGGTTTACCACTGCGTTACCCCCTTCACCAAGTGAACAATACCCCACCGCCGCTAACGCCCCGGCCGGTTCACTCCCGGATGATCCAGCCGAAGAAATGCTGCCCCTGGCAAAGCCCGAACCGCGACAAAGCATTGGCGCCCCCGAAGTGGTGAAAGCGGACCGGCAGACTTATGCAAACAATCTCTGGACCTTGAGTGGCAATGTGGAGGTACATTACCAGGGCTACACGTTGACTGCGGATAAGGTGACCTACGACAAAGAAACAACCGAGTTGGTGGCTGACGGCCATATTCACGTGACTGGCGGACAAGAAGATATCTCGCTGGATGCGGCACACGGCGAAGTCCGGCTGAATATGCACACGGCTCGATTCTTCGATGTTCACGGCACGCTGGGAATTCGCCGATCAGGAAGCACTGCGGTCTTTTCGACGCCCAATCCGTTTCTCTTTTCAGGCCGGGTTCTGCTGCAGTTAGGTAAAGGCCGCTACAAAGTGGTGGACGGCACGATGACCAATTGCAGGCTGCCACGCCCGGATTGGCAACTAATTGCACATGCTATCGACGTGGCCAATGGGAAAGCTTCAGCTAAGAACACGGTTCTCAAAGTGCTCGGCGTACCGGTTTTCTATGTTCCCTATCTTCGCCACCCTGTGGATGAAACGGGCAGAGAAAGCGGCCTATTGATACCGGTGGTCAGCAACTCGACCATTAAGGGCTTCACCTTTGGCGAACAGGCCTATATCGTGCTTAATCGCAGCATGGATATGGTTATCGGTTCAGAGTACTTTTCTAAACGCGGCTTCGCGCCCAATGGAGATTTCCGTTATCGGGGATCTGGGCTCGATTTCCTGAACGTACGCTGGAATGCATTGCTGGATCGCGGGATCGCGGCGACACCTCCGGCAACCGGCATGGTAAATCAGGGCGGAATGGATATTGTCGCCCTGGGAAGACGCGACTTCACTTCTTCCACGCACATGGCCAGCGACATTGAGTATCTGTCCAGATATGTGTACAAGCTCGTCTTTAATGACAACTACGAACAGGCAGTGAGTTCAGAGGTTAAGAGCACCGTGTCACTCACGCATGACTCAAACGGCTTCGTTCCGTCAGCCTACCTCAGCAGACTGCAGAATTTTGCCAGTTCAACGACAGGCGACGAGGTACGTATCATCCATTTGCCAAGTCTGCGCTTTGACGTTCTAGACCGTCCATTGGGGCCCATGCCGTTGTATTGGGGGCTTGGCTCATCGATGAGCTATTTAAGCCGTTCAGAACCAAATTTTCATGCACGCAATGTGGGCCGGGTGGATTTCTATCCTCATATTTCCATGCCATTTGTTAAAGCGGGTTGGAGCGTAGTTCCTGAAGCGGCTTTACGCGAGACCTTCTATACCGGGAGCCAGAATCCAGACCTGACTGGCAACAATGGAGGTACGCCGATAATCAGCCACGATCCCCTGAGCCGGAGCGATCTTGAAACTTCGGTTGATGTGCGACCTCCGGCACTGGAACGTGACTTTTTGGTTCACCGCTGGAATAGGAAACTGCGTCACATAATCGAGCCGGAGTTGACCTATAAGTTCGTGGGCGGCATTGGTGTAAAGGCGCGTAATGTGCTCTTTGTAGATACGACCGACACTGCGACGAACACGAATGAGGTTGGCTACTCACTGACGCAAAGACTGTATGCGCGACCAATCGAGAAAGTGAAATGCGATATTGCGGCAGGAGAAACAAATTGCCCTCCGCAGCAACGCGAATGGGCAAGCTGGCAGATTGCGCAAAAGTTCTATATCGACCCGAAGTTTGGTGGCGCCCTCATCCCGGACAGGCGAAATATCTTCGATCCCGCACTTGATCTGACCGGCATTTCATTTCTGACCACGGGGCGCAATCTTTCTCCGCTCATCTCGCGGCTACGATTTGAGGCTATCCAGAATCTGCGCATGGAGTGGGATATCGACTATGACCCCCGCATGGGACGCATTGGCGCCGACAATTTGTATGCGGGCTACAGTTGGGGTAATACGACGATCGGAGTGGGACACTCGCTGCTGAATGCGGTAGACGAAAAGGGTAGTGCGGCCTCAATCATCCAGAGCCAGCAAATTCAGCCCTTTATCAATATCGGGCAACCTAACAAAGAAGGATTTAACCTGGCGGCAAATGGAGGCTATGATTTTGTCCGTGGCGCTCTCCAGTACGCCGGAGTTCAGGCCATCTACAACTGGAATTGCTGCGGGCTGAGCCTGGGTTATCGCCGCTTTGTACTCGGGACTGTGCGCGACGAAACCCAGTATCTGTATAGCTTTACCCTGGCCAATTTTGGCTCAGTGGGTGATATTCGCCGCTCCAATACTGTCTTCAGAGACCCTTCTCTGCCCCCCGCATACTGATGCTGGTTGCCTTTTGATGGCAATCCCGTCCACCTATCAGTACCGTGCAGATACCCCCAGCGCACAACGAAAGGCGGCATGGGTGGAGTATCCTTGGCGTAGAGGAACTATTGGTTTGCATAAGTATTTCGGATGGACCATATTAGTTGCGCTTTGCCTTGCCGTTGGATGCAAGGCCCAACCAGGAACACAGACTTCGAGCGATCCCTCGTTGGACCGCAAGATTGAAGTCATGGTACGAAGCCAGTTCAATGTGCCGCAGGATTTTACGATTCAACTGGGGGCTCGTACACCCAGCAAAATTGCCGGATTCGACAATCTTCCCGTGGTACTGACCCGCGGATCCAAATCGACGACAGTGCATTTTCTGCTGTCAACGGACAATAAGACCCTGGCCCGGCTGGAAACTTTTGATTTGTCGAATAATCCTGCCCTAAACATTGATATCGCCGGCCGCCCCATTCGGGGCAATCCAGCGGCCAAAGTCACCGTAATCAATTTTGACGATTTGGAGTGCCCGTTCTGCGCACGCATGCACGAATCGCTATTCCCAGATACGCTGGAGCACTATAAGGACAAAGTCCGCTTTGTATACAAGGACGATCCTTTGACCGATCTCCATCCGTGGGCCATGCACGCTGCAGTAGACGCCAACTGCCTGGCTACGCAAAATGGCGACGCCTATTGGGCATATGTGGACTATCTGCACAGCCACGGACAAGAAATATCAGGCCCTGATCGCAATCTAGCCAAGAGCTTTGCGACGCTTGATCGCCTGGCGCGTGAGCGGGGCGCGGAAGCGAAATTGGACAGTAGCAAACTCGATGACTGCATTACCAAGCAGGACGAGACAAAAATCAAGGAGTCCGCTCGGGAGGCAGACGCGCTTGGCGTGGACGGCACGCCAGCCCTTTTCATTGATGGCGAACGAGTAAATGGCGCAATACCCAAACAACAGCTTTGGCTGGTAATCGACAGAGCATTACGCGCGGCGGGTGAGCAGCCGCCGGCAGATCCGGAGACTCCCGCGCCAGCCACCAAAGGGCGCTAGAAGGGGCAGGTCATGGGCAGGACATCAAATTGCCGGAAGTCCGTTCCTTGTGCAGAAATTGTGAGGCCCGGTTACGTTGACCCGGTTGAGGGATTTATCCTGAAGAACTGGGGCTAAGATCGCCCCCGGGGAGAAGATTCGTTTGCAGCTCGATCACCTTATTTCTAAGAGATTTCAACTTGCTTCGCATGCTGCAGTAGCTGTGCTATTGATCGCCACCGTGTCAGGTTGCCATCGACCTCCTGCTCCTGACGTGATGGCAACTGTGAATGGCAAGAACATCATGCAGGCTGACGTGGAGAGGCTGTATAAAGCAAACCTCGGTGACAGCCCGGAAGAGCCTACGCCTGAACAAGCGAAAATTATGAAGCTGAAATTTCTGCAGCAGATGATTCAGGATGAGATCATCCAGCAGCAGGCTGCCAAGCTTCACCTTGCGGCGTCCGACGAAGACGTAAATGCACGGCTGACTGATATGAAGGCTCCGTACACGCAGGAAGAATGGGACAGGGTACTCAAGCAGAGAAATCTGACACTCGATGATTTGAAACGGGACATCCGGCGTTCGCTTACGTACGAAAAGTTGATGAACAAGGAAATCGAATCGAAGATCAACATCTCCGATTCCGATATTGCCGATTACTACAACGCACATAAGGCGGATTTCAATTTCATTCAGCCGCAATACCATCTTGCGGAAATTGTGGTGACCGCCGGCCCAGCGCCGGATACAGGCAATCTGCAGAATAGCAAGGCAAACAGCGAAGCAGATGCGCGCAAAAAAGTACAAATCCTCTATAACCGCCTGCGCAGCGGAGAGGATTTTGGCGCTGTAGCAATGAATTTTTCCGAGAACCCCAATAATGCTTCCAATGGGGGCGACATGGGCTTTGTTGGTGAATCAGTTCTTCGGACGCAGCCAGATGTGTACAACGCGATCAGCAAACTGAAGCCCGGCGAAATTACGGACATCATTCCCGTATATGACAGCCCAGGGGCAGGAAAGCACTTGAAAGGCTTTGTGATCTATAAGCTCTTTTCGCGCGAGCCCGCAGGACAGCGTGATTTGAAAGATCCACGCGTGCAGCAGACGATTCGGCAGTACCTTCGCCAAAGCCATGCACAGCTACTCAAGAATGCCTATTTTGAGGTTCTCCAGGATCAGGCGAAGATTCGAAACTACTACGCCGAAGAGATTTTGAAGAACGGCGGGAAATAGAACCTATCGTGACAGATCCTCAATCTTCCGTGGTGCAAAGCCAATTGCATCACGGAGAGCCAGAGCCGGATTCTCAAACCTATCCGCAATACCCCTCTCTTTTATCTATCTGTAGACTCCCAAAACGGTTGCGATCCTGTTCAACCGCACTTTGGGTTTGCCCGGTAAGCGGATTGCGGTTCCACCACAAGTAACACGGGCAAAAGGCTTGTCTTTGTATATTGCTTTCCAAAATTATCCTTGAGATTGGCCGCTAACGAGGAAAGCCTCCGCATTGCGGAGGCTTTCCTCGTTAAATTAGCAACTACTTTCTATTTGAAGTGACCGCTGGAGTCCATCGTAATTCCGCCAGGACCAGCATTCTTCTTGGCTTCATTAGCCTTACGCGCACCCATTGCCTTAGCGCTCCAATCTTTGGCAGCAGCAACGTCCGCTTTCACAGCAGAAGGATTCGCATAGTCCACGTCCGCTTTACGGCGATAGACCAAGTTCAGGTAGGACATTGCATCGTCATAATTAGCACGATTGGCTACGGCCTGGTTAAGGTATTGCAGTGCTTCCTCTACCAGGGGAGCGTTCTCTTCGCTAATCTGCTGCAAGACCTTCTTTGGCGCCTTGACATTTCCTTCTCCGTCGTCATTCAGACCCACTGGAGCCAGCGCCTTGAGCACATTTTCATGCGCAAGTGTCCAATCAATTACGCCAATCGTATAGGCAGCTTCGGGATCTTTTGGATCCAGAGCCAATACCTTCTTCTGCCAGTCCTTGGCTTCCTGAAACTTTTTGATATTTAAATAAATGCCTGCAATCTGCTTGAGACTATTAACGTCATTGGGCTCTTGCTGCAGCACCTGCTTGAAAATATCAATTGCCTGACTTGCATTCTTCAGGTTTTCAGGCGTGTCCAGACCGGGCACAATGTTCTGTGCCAGAGCTGTGGCCAGATAGGTTTTGGCCATAGGAAGGGAAGGGTCAAGTTCCGTTGCCTTTTGGAAATGCCCAATGGCTTCCTCGTATCTAGCGGCCTTGTAGGATGCTACTCCCTTGTTCAACTGGTCACGCGCAGCCAGCTTGTTGCACCCACTGACGGAGAGCACCAAGCCTCCCAGTGCGATCGCGAGAACCGTAATCCGTACGGGTCCATTCATTTTCTTCCTCATCTCCTTCAGGCCGCGCTCGCGAGCGCCGCGCCCGGAATTCTAAAATTGCTACCGGCCTGGCAGGGAGACTCCAATACCGGCGCTGGCGATCATCCCCTCGTGTTGCACTTTAGATTTTGGCATAAGTGATACGCCCAAATCCGGCAACCCGCGAACTGTTAGTGTATGGCTTGAAGCCGTGGTGTCATCAAGCCGATGTCATCCACGCCTGCAGCGTGGCCCATATCAATTACTTCTGCGACTTGGTTAAAGCTTAGTTGGTCGTCACCCTTCAGGAACAGGACTCGCCGAGCGCGATTGGCATAGATAGACGAAAGCTTCGACACTAATTGCACACGTGAAATGTCCTGATTATTGATTCTGAAACTCACGTCGCCATTTTTCAGTTTCAAAATTTCCAGAACGACGGGTGTACCAGGTTGAACAGTGGCGGCAGTCTTTGCTGGCTGTGGCAGACGTGCATTCTCACCTCGAGGAAGGACCGGTGCGATCACCATGAAGATGATCAGTAATACCAACAAAACATCAATCATGGGGGTTACATTGATTTGAGAACTGAGATTTCCCAAAGTTCCGTTTTCTGACGTCATCGCTTTGTCCTCCTTTCCTTCAAGTTGATTACGCTGCCAGAACCTGCTATTGCCCCTGCTGAATCTTGGGGGTCATGATTCCTATGTGATCCACATTGGCCTCGTGCGCAATATCAATGACATCCGCGACGTAGGAGAAGTTGATATCGTCATCACCTCTCACGAACATGACGCGCTCAGCGCGATTTGCATAGATGGAGGTCAGTTTCGACAAAAGCTCCTGGTAGGCCACATCCGTGTCGTTGATCTTGTAGGCAGGTGCCGCGCCCGGACGATACAGTATCTGCACAACGATCGTACGGTCGTTGTTCTGCTGTTGCTGCTTCTGTTTGGGCGGCTGCGGCACAAGCGCATCGAGACCCTTGGGGGTCACAGGGACGATGACCATAAAGATAATCAGCAGCACAAGCAAAATGTCGATCATCGGGGTGACGTTGATCTCGCCCATTGCGCCGCCGCCGCCACCACCAGTTGTCATTGCCATGGCTTGAAACTCCTCTTTAGCTCAAAATATTGCGGATTCGAAATCCGTGGACACTATTCCTCGCCCGCGAGATTTCCTTCTTTCTTCTGCGTTAACAGACCGACTTCATCGACGCCCGCAGTGCGGACGGCGTCAATCGCGTCTTCAACGGCTCTAAACTGCGCGCGTGCATCTGCGCGAACATAGATCATCTTGCTCGGTTTGTCGGCGAGCCTGTCCGCCACCTTCGGTCCAAGATCGCTGACAGCAACCTTGTCCTGGCCGAGAAACACTCCACCATCGCGCGTAACAGCTACAACGATTGCGTCTTCCTTGTCGGCGTCGGGCATCGCGATGGGATTGTTCACCTTGGCCATATCGACCTGAACCTTGTTCTGGAGCATTGGGGTGATGACCATAAAGATGATAAGCAGCACCAACATCACATCCACCATCGGTGTCACATTGATGTTGGAATTGATGTTGCCGCCTTCGTTGCGAACTGCCATTGACATGGTTTGGGCTCCGTGCCTTTCAAAATTAGTCCCAGAAAAAACTTCCGGATTGACCTGAGTACTACTTTGCGCATGGGATCTGGAGGAAGAGCGGGCAGGAAACCTTTATCAGCTTCCCACCCGCAGTCAGAGTCTCGCTCAGACCCGCAGTTGCCCTGCTTACCGCTTGGCGCTCTGCTTGATGAAGTAGTCGATCAACTCGCTGGAGGAGTTGTCCATCTCGACATCAAATGCTTCGACACGACCGGTGAAGTAGTTGAAGGCCATAACGGCAGGAATGGCGACCAGCAGACCAAAAGCCGTGGTAACCAGAGCTTCCGAAATACCGCCAGCAACCGCACCAATACCAGAAGTCTTCTGAGTGGCGATCTGCTGGAAGGCGTTCAGAATTCCGACGACGGTGCCGAACAGTCCGACGAAGGGAGCCGTTGCGCCAATGGTGGCGAGCACAGAAAGACCTCTCTTGAGCTTCGCGTGCACAATTGCTTCCGCACGCTCAAGAGCGCGCTGCGAGCTCTCGATGGTGTTTTCGGTTGCAGCACCAGCCGAAGCGCGAAATTCCTGGAGGCCTGCAGTCACAACCTCAGCGAGGTGCGACTTCTTGCTGCGGTCGGCAATCTTAATGGCCTCTTCAAGTTTGGAATCCTTGAGAGCGCCGGCGACCTTGGGGGCAAACTCACGCGACTGCTTGCGGGCAGCCGAGAAGTAGAGATAACGGTCAATCATCACGGCCAGCGACCAAATGGACTCGATGAACAGGATGATGGCAACGGCCTTGGCCAGCCATCCCATGTGTTCCCACAGCCCCATGGGGCTGAAGCTGACCGTCTGCTCATCCTGCAGAAATGCCAGGCTGGAGACTGTGTGTGATGCGAAATGTGCGAGCTGAGCGAGAATCACTGAATCGTTCCTCCTAAGGAGTTTCGTGTAGGTTACGGAACCCGCCGCGGCGGGCGCTTGCTGAGGAATGCGGCTTTATGGAAATACGCATTCAGGCCAAAAGCATGGCCTCTTCTCGCCTTGCGAGAAGAGGCCGGAAATCATCCACCCAAAGTGAAAATCACATTCACCGTGGTTTCAACTTCGACAGGTTCGCCGTTCAAGAGGTAAGGCTTGTAACGCCACGTCTTAACGGCATCCAAGGCTGCTTGCTGCAACATAGCAGGTCCGCTGATCACATGAAGGTTTTCAATCGTTCCCTGCTTGGAAATCTGAGCCTGGAGTACAACAGTTCCCTGCACGCGGGCGGCCTTAGCAATAGGCGGATAGATCGGAGTCGTCTTCTGAATCAACATACCGACTGCAACACCACCGGAAATCGTAATTTTCTTTGGCGGAGCAGCCTTGACCTGCGGTGCGTTTCCGCTTCCGAAAACGCTACCCATCACACCACCGGCGCTTCCTCCCCCGAGGCCTTCCATACCGGCAACACCAAAGCTCGAAGGCGGCGCTTCCTTCTCGGCCACCATCTTGATCTCATGCGGAATCTTTGTGGGAGCCGTCAACTGGTTGTTCATCATCTCAGACTGCACATGAACAATATGCACCTCCGGTGGCGGCGGTGGCGGAGGTGGCGGAGGCGGAGGCGGAGGAGCTGTGAGAACCGTCAGCATGGCAGCCTTGGGCAGCGCCTCAGGATAGATCAGCGGAATCAAAATAAGCACAAGCAAGATAGAGCCGTTGATGATGAATGTCACCAACATCCAATATTTGCTTTTGCTCTTGATCTTACCGCCGGATTCAAATGTGGAATCTTCAAACATGACCAGCCTCGAATCGAGTGTTCGTTACCTTTATTTAGACACCAGGGAGAGGGGGATTGTTCCAGAGCATCCAAGTGGTAACGCATGAGCGTGTTTCACCTATATCAGAACTCCTCAACACTTGCAAAACCTGCTGCAAAAACAGTGCAACTCTGCGTGACAAATGCCTTAAACACGTGCACGCTTTGCAGGAGGCAGAACAGCATTCTTTCCCTTCCCGGCTCGCCATTGCTGCCATGCAACAAGCATGGGCGCAGCGACTGCAATGGATGAGTATGTGCCAATAAGGATACCTACGACAAGTGCAAATGAGAAACCATTTAAAACCTGACCACCAAAGATGAAAAGAGCCAGAACCGTCAGAAATGTGAGACCGGAGGTAAGCACCGTTCGGCTCAGAGTCTGATTGATGCTGCGATTCACTACATCGGGCAAGGTTTCGCGTCGGCTGAGGCGCAGATTTTCGCGGATTCTATCAAAGACGACAATAGTGTCGTTCATTGAGTAACCAACCAGGGTGAGGATGGCAGCAATCACAGTCAGCGACATTTCGCGATTAGTAAGCGCAAAAGCTCCGATCGTAATGAGTGTGTCATGGAAGCACGCAACGACCGCAGCGACGCCATAGATTAGCTGGAAGCGAAACCACAGGTAGATAAGCATGCCCACCATGGAGTAGAGCGTGGCCTGAATTGCCTTGTTCTGCAATTGCTTGCCGACTGTGGGACCGACAACCTGCGTATTGCGGACAACCGGCGTTTCGTAATGCTGCTGAAGGGCATTAAAGACCTCTTCGCGACCAGTGTCGAGATTAGCCTCATTATGCTGCTCCGGCAGACTAATAAGGACCTCGTTCTTGCTGGGATCGTCATAGCGCACAATTTGCACGTCTTTAATGCCAGCCTCTGCCATGGCCGTGCGCATGCGGGCAATATCGGGTGTCTGCTTGAACTGCAGTTCGAGTTGGGTGCCACCCTTGAAGTCGACACCCAAAGGAATGGGGCTGCCGATCTTGTGCCAGTGCATTCCCATCGAGATGATGCCGGCAACGCTGAAAATGAGGGAAAAGCCAAGGAAATACCACTTTTTTCCCAGCCAATCGATGTTGACATCGTGAAACAGTTCCACTTGTTTTCTGCCTTCCTCGGGGGCTGGCCACAATCCGGCCAGCCTTGCTTGAGCTATATGCCACGACGCATGCGCGGCGTTAAATCGAGACCATTTCACCCGGCTTCAGCTTCGCGAGATGCGCGTCAAAGATGAGACGGGAGACATAGACAGCCGTGAACAGATTTGCGGCCAGACCAAAAGTCAGCGTTACGGCAAACCCCTTCACCGGACCAGTGCCAAATAAGAACAAAATCGCGGCGGAGACGATGGTTGTAACGTGAGTATCGAGAATCGTGACCCACGCGTGTCCAAAGCCCTGCTCAACAGCTGCAGATGCCGCCTTTCCTGCTCGAATCTCTTCCCGTATTCGCTCAAAGATCAGCACGTTGGAGTCTACGCCCATACCAATGGTGAGAATGACACCGGCAATACCTGGCAACGTGAGTGTAGACCTGCTGAAGCCCATAAAACCAAGCAGGATGACCAGGTTCAGAAAGAGTGCGAGATCGGCATTAATTCCAGCGCCCTTGTAGTAAACGAGCATAAAGATCATGACGACAAGCACGCCGGCAACGGCAGCCGTTACACCGTCGCGTACCGAGTCAGCGCCAAGCGAGGGACCAACGGTGCGGTCCTCCAGGTAGCGCAGCGAAGCCGGCAAAGCTCCAGAGCGTAGCATCTTCGAAAGGATCATCACTTCGTCCTGAGAGAAGCTGCCACGAATTTCGCCGCGATCACGAATTGCGCTTTCAATGTTGGCAACTTCGCGTACGCGCCCGCCAAGCACAACCGCCATGCTGTGATTAATATTTGCGCTCGTGTATTGGTAGAAGCGGTCGCCCGCTTCGTTGGTGAGAGTAAACTCCACCGTGCGCTGCCCTGTGTTGGCATCGCTGCCAGGATCCGCGGAACGGAAGTCGACACCACCTACAATGGGCGTGCGCTTGAGCACGTAGTAGCTATCGGAAGAGCCAGAACCTCCAGCCATTGCACCCGAGCCGCCTATGATCACTTCGTCGGGGGGGAGGTCGCCGCCAACCGAAGAAAGCGCAGATTGCTGGTCAGGATAAGGGCCACCGACTACAGCGTGAATAGAAAGTCGCGCCGTAGCAGAGATGAGACGCTTGACCTCATTCATGTCGCTGATACCGGGTAGTTCGACGAGAATCTGGTTGTCTCCCAGCCCGTACGGTGCGACGACAGGCTCTGTCACACCAAGCGAGTTCACACGATCATTAATTGTCTCGATAGCCTGCTGAACCACTTTCTGATCGTAGGCCTTCTCGAAGGAAGGCTTCATCGTCAAAGTCCAGTTGTTGTCCGTGCCGCCGGTAATATCGTATTCACTCGAATACTTTGAGTCGAGCAGCGAGCGCACATCACTGTTCTTGTCAGCTGCTGTGCCTTCAATACGGATGACTTCAGGTTTCTGCGGGTCGGGTTTGTAGACCTGCGAAACGCTGACGTTTTCCGACTTGAGATCCTGACTAAGACGACCCACTGTGCTGTCGGTTTCAACTCCAACAGCTTCCTTTACCTCTACCTGAAGAATCAGGTGAGCGCCGCCCTGCAAATCGAGACCAAGGTGTATGCGTTTGGATATGGATTCAAGGATTGCCTTACCACTCAACCCCTTGGGAATCCCCAAAAAGCCATAAACGCAGATCAGGAGAACCGCGATAATTCCCGCTATCTTACCTTTGAAATTTTTTTTCATTTTCTATTCCACTTCTCAGCTGCAAATCAAAAAAATTCGTACATGCAATCGATCAAAGCTCACGAGCCCGAGGCATCCTGCGTGGTAACCGATGCAATTGCATTTTTGGCCACCTCAATCTTCAGATTATCCGGAGAAACCCGCACAATAATCGAGTCGTCCTTGATGGAAAGAATTGTGCCGCGGATTCCACCTGCGGTGGTCACTTTATCGCCGGTTTTGATGCTCGCCAACATCTCCTGCCATTGTTTTTGCCGCTTTTGCTGTGGCCGGATCATCACAAGATACAGGACCGGAATAAGCAGAAGTGGCAATAACGTAAAAAGACCGCTGCCGGCCGATGAGGGCGCTGCGGCCCAAAGTGCAAAACTCGTACCCACGTTCATCCTTTGCTCGCCCAAGCCCCTTCAAACTGTGCTGGGCACAGGCACACGCGGCCTCTTTGCCGCCGCCTGAAAAGAAGTCTGTCTCCAGGAAATACCTGATCCGGTTTTCTTAATGCGGCTCAGGCTTGGAAAGGAGGGTCCGGCAAACACAAGTGCAGATATCTCTCTGCACGATTGCTAACCGCCGCGGCCCAGCTACCGTTTGCTTCCTTTTCGACAAGCATCTCCCGAAGCTCGCTTCCCCATTCCACAGACATCACGAAACATGGTTCTGCCGACAGCGTCAAAAGACACCTTCTTATTGATAAGAAACGCGCGGACATATGCGTGTCAAGGCTTGGAAACAGCACTTCCGCCCGCCTCAGGCTGAAGACCGGGCTTTGTGGTTTGATCGCTTTCCGGTTCATCGCCCGTGCTCTCCACTAACACCGTCGACCCAGCAACAAACTGGAAGCTTACGGGAGATTTGTCGCCAGGGAAAAATTTGATTTGAAGAGGCTTACGCTGCCACTGTGGCTCGCCGCATGAAGATGGGTTTTCGGGATTGAAACTGGAAAGCTTCCTGGAAAGGACCGGCTTACGAACCGCAACCTGAGCCACCACTGCATATAGGCTTTTCCCGCTCGCAGTCACTCCACAATATGCGGCGTAGTCCCGAAACCAGACAACGCGACTGACCGCAAGATTGAAATCGGGCAATTTGAGGACTGTGACGTGGCCTGTCTTACGCTCCACCATCAGCCACAGGCCCCGCTGCCAGACCCAGCGAGGCTTCCCTCCTCTTGTACCTGGTTCGTCCTCTCCCGGAAGATCATCATTGATACGCATTACGCGACGAACAACAAAAGTTCTGTCCGTAATTGAGTGAACTTCGCCTGTTGTCCACTCCTTAATTTGACCGTCCACTACGAGTGGGCGAATTTTCAATGAATCTTCATCCGGCAGGGCACCTGCAGGGTCGCCAACTTTGGAGTAGGGTACTGTGTGCACACGACCAAGCGCCACCAAATGGCCCTTACGAGGAGCGGCAGTGAGCACAATAGGAAGCAGACAGACTGCAAGCAGAAAAATAATAAGACGAAAATGCGAACGCATGGTTCCCCCCTCAACAAGCCGGAGCGATGCTGCGCAGATGCACGAGTCTATGCGCACAATACGCCGACAATTGGAACGCAGATTAGAGGGAAAAAGAAGCGAAGTAACTCTGAACGATGTCCATGTACCACCGGACATTGATGATGACCCATTTTAGACCCGACTGGTATAAGCAGCAAGCAGCCTTAATCCGCGGCAATGGCGATGGCATCCAGGTAGAGCGCGGGGTGCGAGTGTTTAAATCCCGGCTGCCTCTACGGCGCGCGCCACACGAAAAGCTGTGCTCTCATCCATGTGTGCCGCCAAAACCTGCATACCTACCGGAAGCCCTGCGGCTGTCACACCGCAAGGTACCGTTACGCCGCAAATCCCTGCCAGGCTGGCTGTTACGGTGTAAATATCCGCAAGATACATGGAGAGTGGGTCGTTGGCTTTTTCTCCCAATCTGAATGCTGGAGTAGGAGATGTTGGAGTGACAATCGCATCCACTTCTGAAAACACACGTAGAAATTCTTCAGCTAGAAGCCGGCGAACCTGCTGGGCTTTGAGGTAGTAGGCATCATAGTACCCGGCAGACAGTGCATATGTCCCCAACAAGATACGGCGCTTTACTTCCGCGCCGAATCCTTCGTCGCGCGAATGACTGTACATATCGGCTAGCGTGGCTGAGTCAACTGAACGATGACCGTAACGCACGCCATCAAATCGCGCAAGATTGGCACTCGCCTCAGCGGTAGCAACCAGATAGTAGGTTGGAATCGCATAGCGCGTGGCCGGCAATGAGACCGGCACGATTGTGCAGCCAGCTGCACGGAGCGCGTCAATTCCCTTCTCGATATTGGTACGTACTTCCTGATCTAGTCCTTCGGCAAAATATTCAGCAGGCACACCGATTCGCAATCCACTTACGGGCTTGTCGCATTCAGCAGCAAAATCCGGCACGGGTGCTGTGGAACTCGTTGCATCACACGGATCGTGCCCCGCTATGACGCCCAGCAGAGTTGCAGCATCACGAACATTTGCCGCAAATGGCCCAATGCGATCAAGCGAAGATGCAAAAGCAATCAGACCGTATCGCGATACGCGTCCATAGGTGGGAAGAACTCCAACAACTCCGCAAAAGCTGGCTGGCTGGCGAATGGAGCCACCTGTATCTGTTCCGAGCGTGGCAACGGCCAGATTTGCCGCAACTGCAGCCGCGGAACCGCCGCTTGAACCACCGGGTACACGCTCAAGATCTACCGGATTACGAACAGGCCCATACGCGGAGTTCTCATTGGATGACCCCATGGCAAACTCATCGCAATTGAGCTTGCCCAGGAGCACTGCTCCCGCAGACTCCAGTCTTTGGACGGCAGTAGCGTCGTAGGGAGGTTGGTATCCCTTGAGAATCTTCGATCCTGCAGTCGCCGGAGCTCCTTTCATCACGAGCACATCCTTAATACCAACAGGAATGCCCGCAAGCTGACCGAGCGGATCGCCTTTCGCGGCAGAATCATCAACCTTCGCAGCCTGCTCCAATGCGCGTTCGCGAGTAAGGCTCAGATATGCGTTCAGCTTTGGATTGACCGCCTGGATGCGATCATAATAACTCTTAGCGAGATCTATGGCCTTCACGCTGCCCGAACGAATCCCTTCTTGCAGCTCTACCAGCGTCTTCGGTCTTTCGACATAAGATTCCGCACTCATACTCTCGCCTGCCAAACCCCAATTTTCTGTATTCGCTGCTCTACCCGAAACCTGCTCAGCGCTCGATCACTTTAGGAACTTTGAAGAATGCGCCATCTGTTTCCGGTGACTGTCCCATTACGACAGCACGATCCAACGATTTCGCCAGAGAATCCGCACGCAGCGAGCCTACATCACCAGCAAGCTCACTCACCTGCGCAAGTGGTGCGACACCTTGTGTATCGAGCTCATTCAATTGCGCAACATAGTCGAGGATCGCATTAAGGTCATGCAACATTGCACTGGATTCATCTGGCGTGAGCTTCAGGTGCGCAAGTTCAGCCACACGCGCCACGTCGTTCTCGGTCACTTTGGCCGTCATAATTCGAACATTCCCTCGGCAATGGATCAGACGCGCGAAAGCGCGCTCAAAGCTCAAGTATAGCCCGGCACAATGCGCCGGATTTCGAACCGCAAAGACTAGTCAATGGTAAGTGTCAGGTTCGTACTATGAGAGAGCCCGTTCGCAGTGGCAGTAACGGAGAAAGTATAAGTCCCCGTTGGCGTCGGAGAGCCCCCGTCACCGCTACCATTGGAACCGCTTCCTGCGGCAGCGCAACTCGAGAGGCCCAACGCGATAAGACATAGCAGAACCAAAACGAGCCAAGCTGAGCGGCGCCGACGTCCAGTGAAAGGCCAGAATGTAAGACCAAGCGCAAACGGAAGGGCTCCGGACCACGGAGGAAGATGCGTTGGCTCCTGCGGTACACCGCTCACCGCACTCTGCGTTTGTCCCGTATGGACAAAGACCACGAAGTTGTCTGAAGTATTGGCGAGGACGGTCTCACTGGCGGGGCTGAAGGTGCAACTGCTCTGCGGAGGCAACGAACTGCATGCAAATGAAAATGTGCCCGATGACCCATTGAGAGGCGTTACGTTCAAATTGAACTGAGCGGTCAGCCCACTGCTGACTGTGAGGCTTGGAGCTCCGTTTACGGATAGTGTGAAGTCGAACCCCATGCCAGAAAGCTGCGCCTGAACGGGTGAGGGCAGGTCGCTGCTAGTAATGGTCAATGTGCCGCTCTGTGTCCCGGCTGCAATCGGTGCAAAGACGATCCCGATGGTGCAGTTCGCACCCGGCGCGAGCAAGGCTCCGCAACTTGCACTTGCAAGCTGGAATCCGGTAGATACCGACACAGAAACGTTTGTGAGTTCAGTAGAGCTGGAATTAGTCAGTGTCATGGATTGTAATGAACTTGACTTACCGACACCTGTAACAGGAAAGCTGAGGAAGGCTGGCTGTACTGATAATGATCCTGTCTGTCCTCCATTGCCTACCAGGTTCACAATGGCTGAACTATAAGTTGCCGATCTGACAGTAAGGGAACCGCTTACAGTCCCATTCACGGTCGGAGTGAATACGACGCTTACCGTACAGCTTGCTCCTGCAGCCAGGCTCGTCCCGCACGAGTTCTGTGAAAGGCTGAATGGCGGCGTAACTACAACAGTAAAACCGTTTGCACTAGTCGATCCGGAATTGGTAATGATTGCAGCTTGTGAAGCACTAGTCTGCCCCACAGTAGCTACAGTGAAACTCATCTGTGCAGGTGAAACATTGATCCCCGCATCGGCATGCCCAATTCCGCTCAGGGGAACCTGAACAGCTAAAACTCCGATAGTAGAAGAAGATACAGTGAGCGTCGCTGAGTTAGCGCCAGCCACTTGTGGTATAAATACGATTTTCGCCACACAACTCGTGCCAGAAGCAAGCGTTGCACCACACGTTGTGGAACTGATTGCAAAGCTGCTGTTAAGTGGGCCGCTGATTTGAAATCCGATGTTGGATGCTGTAGATCCGCCCGAATTTTGTATGGTGAGAGTCTGAGTAGCACTGGCAACGCTGAGGGGCTGCGTTGCAAAACTGATCGCTGTCGGCGATACAGATAGTCTTGCCGCTGCAACGCCGGCACCGGAAAGAGATACTGTCTGCGTATGTAAAGTATCGCTTACAGTTAAAGAGCCAACTTGTGTACCAGTTTGAGTGGGCACATAGACAACGCCGATGGTACAACTGGAATTTCCAGCCAGAGATCCGCCGCAACCATTTGTTGCCTGGAATGGCCCGCTGACCTGCACCGAGACTGTGTTAAGTGCAAGATCGCCGGAGTTGGTTAGCGTAACAGACCGGGAAGCCGAAACCTGGCCAACCGAGGTCGCAGGAAATATGAGCGATGTTGGTGAGAGCGAATCCGTTGGAGCTGATGCACCGATACCACTGAGCATGACTGCCTGCGTGCCGGCGGAGTCGACCATGGTGAGCGTGCCGGAGATGCTTCCCTGCTGAGCGGGCGAAAAAGCAAGGGAGAGCAAACAACTACTGTTTACCGCAATAGTATTGCCGCATGCATTGCCGGCAATTACAAATGGCGTGGTCACGCTCAGGCTCGATACAGTGACTGTCGAGGTACCAGTGTTACTAACCGTAATACTGCGCGAAGATGATGTGGAGCCCACCTGTATCTGTCCAAAGCTCAATGAAGCCGGTGACAAGGAAAAAGTGGCATTGCTGGCTGTTCCAGTTCCAACCGATGCGACAGTTATTTGACCACCAGAGACATTTGCACTCACGGTCAGAGTTCCGGTTCGTGTGCCGGATTGGGTCGGCGTAAATGTGATCTGCAGCGTACAACTTGCACCAGGATTGATGATTGCCCCCGAACAATTACCTGTTTGTGCAAAGTCGCCGGTGATGGAAGCCGAGGCGGGCTCAAGCGACGACGTTCCAGTATTCGTAATCGTAATTGTCTGAGCTGCGCTCGTTGTTCCCACGGTCTGATCCGTAAAAATCAATGAACTAGTTGATACGGAAGCTGTCGTTAGTTGTGTTCCCGCAGTCCACAATCCGGTCTTCCAAATACCGCGCCCATAAGTTCCGGCAACAAGCACACTTTCAGACGAACCGGATGCGGAGGCGCTTAAACTCACGACCGGCGTGATCGGTAGACCCGTCCCAAATTTTGACCAGCAGTTCGCTGTTCCGGAAGCACATGCAGCAATCTGGCGTGTTGCATAGACACCAACGTCTGTTGCGATGTACACGGTTGCCGAATCCAGCGGATCGATCACAACTGCATTGACCGGAGTGGCCGGTAGATTGGACATAACTGATTCCCAGCTGACTCCGCCATCCTCCGACCGGTAGATCGTTGTGACTGGCTGAGAACGGCTAGAAATACCGCCTATGCTCACATAAATCGTGTTGCCGGTAGCATCCTGCCGATCAATGGAAATTGAGGTGATATCGAGCGCCTGAGAATTGAATGCGGTCGATTCATTACTGACTGGACTAAATGTGAGGTCACTCCAGCTGGATATTCCACTCCCTGCTGTATACACAGCACGAAAAACGTGGCCGGCCTGTGTCGCACCGCCATCGTTGCTTCCGTACATACCTGCATAGAGAACCTCTTTTCCCCCTTCGATCGGCATTGCCGCCAGAACACGAATGAGTGCATCTCCATTGCAGGAGAGCTTGCCACTCAAGCCATCCAGGAATCCACTGATCGCATTCGCACTGCTCCACGACGATCCATCTGTGGGTCCACGCCAAACTCGGCAAGTTGCCACTAGAAGATTGGTGTGGTCGAGTGGATCGATAAGAAAGGCTGCTGGTACGGACATTGCTATGCCGTCATTGCTTACATCCGCTTCCGTCACCACTGGCATCGAGCCAAAATCCGACGGTGTGCAATCCGTTGATTGCGCACAGAGATGTATTGCTACACCAGCCTGGCTGTTCGCAAACCAGCGCGTAGCGTCAATTGGATCGATAGCTACGGAACCGCCTTCACCGTCAAGAATCTGAGGCCACTCTTCAACCACACTGGAAGTTGCCTTAACACCCGCCGTGCCATTCACTCCAAGTCCAGCCATGAGTGTGTAAGGCGTCGCCGGTGATTGCGCGAGATTGGCAGCTTCGGTAAGCGATCCCAGACTGCCATTGAGATTCTGAAAATGGACGCTATCAGATGCATCACAGGCAGGTCCGTTCTGACCAATTGCATCCGTGGAACGCCACAATCCACTGTCATTGCTCACTATAACTTCGAGCGGATTCGTAACGCTCCATGCGATCGCGTGCTGATAGGGAGCCACCTGTGCACTCTGGCAGGTAAACGCATTGGTAGTGTTACGCCACACACATCCAGAAGCCAGACTACATTTCCAAAGATCGTCATCTCCAGCCATCAGCAAAGTATCTTGACCAGACGGAACAGCAGCCAAAGCCAGCGTATAGTCTCCATTCACAATGGTTGCTGCACCCAGGTTTGTATTTGAATCAAGATCCGCAGTGCTCCATCGCTGAGTGAACGCCGCCGTGGGGTTGGCGCATGTTCCATTGGAAATCGCGCAAGGGTCCTGCCAGATTCCCTGATCCTGATTGTTCATGTCAACTGTCCAGGCAAAGGTATCTCCTGTTACCGGATTTACAGCGAGCGTACCTCGAAAGATCGGACAGGCCACAGACCCTGTGATGCCGGAATTCGCTGGACACAGCGCCGTTGTCAAGTTCGTTCCAGGCTGCGTAGACATCCGGGTCCAGGTCTGACCGTCACTTGATTGGTAATAGCCGTGAAAGCGCACTGCCGCAAAAAAGAGCTTCCTCACTGGGTTCCAGATCACCGATGTAACTGCGTTGCCGTGTGGCAATGCGTAGGCCGCATTAGGCCCCTGCACATCCGTTGCACCATCAGAAATCCTTGCAAGTGACCATGTAGCACCGCTATCCAGGGAGTAATAAAGTCCTCGATAGCTGCTGTTCAACTGTTCGGCATCCACCAACATGCCTTCATAGGCCTGTGAGACTGCGGCCACTACAAGCTGAGGATTGGTTGTGCTCCACGCAAATCCCGCGAAGCCTTCTCCTGCAAAACTCCATCGGGAATCAGAGCTTGCTCCGATCACAGACCACGTGGCTCCACCATCCGTAGATCGCAGAATGCCTCCACCGTAGTAGGAATCCAATGCATCGTTTGCATCGCCAGTTCCGGCCAGAATCACCCCGGTGCCTCCGGGCTGAACAGAAACCGCTCCAATACTGATGGAGGCTTCGGAAACAAAACTGTCGGCGCCAATCGTATCCGTCAATGGTGTGAAGACAACATTTGACGGACTCGAGGTTGCCACATTCTGTGATACCCAAACGCCGCCTCCCGTTGTGCCGACATAGATGTGATTGCCGGTTGCATCTGCCGGATCGAATGCAATTGAGGAGACTCTGCCTGTAACCGCTCCAAAACTGGAGGTAGTCACCGATTCAGGTCCAAGAGGCTGCCATGCCGCACCGCCTGCAGAAGCGTCAGCCAGAATTGGACGAACCAGACTGGTGGCACGTGCGGGTCCCGCATGAAGCAATGAGCGAACGGGCCAGCCACGCTGTGCTAGAAATCGCCGCGCCTGTACTACACGCGGCGGTAAAGTCTCTTGCCCTTTGAAGGTCTGTGGCCTCTGTGCATGCAATCGACTGGAGCCAATTGCGGCCAGCAAGAATAGTATGCAGCACGAGACAACTAAGGCACACTGATGCGGCAGGCAATTTAGAGAGCCTGCACCGCCACGCCCTCGCGAGTCATTACGCTTCAAAACAAAGGTTGAAAAATATGTCACACGCGTCCGGGTTTGTAGTCCCGCCTCTCCTCTCGCATCATCTGAGGGAGACATGAGCGGAATCCAAGAAATTACGACACGTGAAACACGCAGCTTCCGGGGATGGAATTGTCTGCCATTTTAGGACGGTTTAGGCGGGGCTGGTGTGATGCACGGCACTCCACGTCTGCTGCTTTTGAGGGATTTTGCTAGAAGTAGTTTGGCACATGCCATTCACGACAGGAAATCCAGTTGTGTAAGAACACTCCGGCGCTGCATAAATCAGCCAAGATAAGTTCGTTTATACGTTTCCGCGTCAATTTTTTTAGCCAACGACGCACTGCTCATGGGGCGAATCAGGCCATATACGGGCCGATTGAACCATGGCCGATCATGCCTGCCGACGATGGACCATGCAATTCCGGCATAGCCATTTGGATCGCGACCGTCGAGCTCGTAGCGATCGTTCAGCGTGACAGCCCATTCAAAGGCGCGCGCCGGGTCAGGGGCCCATTCCAGGATTTTCTTGGCCCAGTACATGCGCATGTAATTGTGCATCCACCCTGTATCAACCATCTGCCGCTGAGCTGCGTTCCAGAGATCGTCATCGGTTTCGCCTCGTTCCAGTTGCGCAAAGTCATAGCGGTTTGGGCGCAGGTCTCCTGCGTGTTCGATGAGCGTCTTGCGTGCCCATGGTTCGGCACATTCCCAGGTGTCGTAATTTGGTTCGTATTTCACAAAGAGTACGGAAAGTTCTCTCCAGCCAATCACCTGATCAAGAAACCTCTCACTGGCTTCCGACGAGGCTCTTCCCGTCTCGACTGCTCGCTGTACACCGAATGCAATGGTCGCAGGACTGATGTGCCCGAAGTGAAGATAGGGTGACAGACGGCTCGTGCCAGCACGCTCTGGAAGATTGCGCTCACGAGTATAGTTTGCCAGGCCATCGCAAAGGAAATTGTCGAGGCGACGCAGAGCAGCATGTGCTCCGCCAGTAAATGTGTCCACTGGACCAACCTTACGATCGAGCGACTTAAAACCTGCCGTAATGTCTCTGCTTGGAGAGAAATGGACAAATTCTTTCCACGGCTTCCATGAGTGAAGCGGCTTGAGGTTTGCGTGGGGCACGAGAAAGCGGGGCAGCTCACGATGGAGGTGTGGACGAAAATGATGCAGCAAATGAAAACTGCGGCCAAAGACGACCGAGGGAACTACGACATCAGCATCGACAGTCCAGAATGGCAACTTAAGCCGCCGAGCAAGTACCTGACGCCAGCGTTCTGGCTCACGGCAAAAGTTCTCGTCTCCAATCAAGAGCGTTGCTTCCACTTCTTCAAGCAAGGCTTCCAATGAATTCTCAGGCTGGCGGCGTACTATAAAACCGACTCCGCGCTCCGCCGCATCCGTTTCGACATCCCTGAGTCCCTGCTGCATGAAGTGGTAATGGCGAAGATTGGCATTGGGATAATTCGAAATGACGGAGAAGTAGACGACTACTGGCAGACCAAGGATGTTGGCAGCTTCAATTGCAACATCAAGTGCGGGATTGTCGTAGATGCGCTGTGCCCTCTGCATCCAATAGACAACACAGCGCGCCTCACGTCGTGGTATGCCATCACAGCGTATCTGGATGCGCGGATCAACTTTGAATTTGGAAAATTCTTCAGAGATGCCGAAATTCGTGGTCATAGGCACAACACAATGAATTGGACGCTATTTTTATTTTCCGGCGTACAAACCTTCATCCGAGAGCTGCGCTCAATTTCATCCACACCCGATCAACGATTCTGCTCGCTATTTTCCACGGAGTGAAAATGAAGTGCTGCAGAAAGGCCGCCCGCAGGCGGCCTTGTTCGGTTTAGCAATGAGCTCAAAGGCTCTGTGCTGCATGCAATGCTTACCAGCGTCCCCAGGCGCGGCTTATGTAGTCCGCCAGGGTCAT
Organism: Occallatibacter sp.; assembly: GCA_035550015.1. GTDB lineage: Bacteria > Acidobacteriota > Terriglobia > Terriglobales > Acidobacteriaceae > Telmatobacter. Next base: position 107,532 of record DASZRJ010000050.1, read on the forward strand.
GAAGATCAGCACCAGAAACATGAACAGGCCGGAGAAAACAGTCAATTTGGTCAACTTGGGGCTGTACTTGACGTGCATAAAGAAGAGTACAACCAGCATCGCCTTCACAACGGCTATTGCCAGTGCGACAACCACATTAAAGCTATACATCTCAACGTAGGAGGCGGCGACCGTGAGACCTGTCAGACATAACAACGACAGGAAGATGGCGACGTAAATCTTGGGGCTAACAATATGATGCTCGTGCTCGGCGTGATCGCTCATAACTGTATCCTTGGTTATCTCGTCAATTTGCATGCCTGCTGATCAGATAAAGCAGCGGGAACAGGAATATCCAGATAATGTCCACGAAGTGCCAATAAAGACCAAAGTTCTCCACGAAGGTTACATGGCCGGTCGTATAGGCTCCTCTCTGCGCCTTAATGATCATGAAAGCTAAAATGCCGATTCCGATGATCATGTGCAGGGCGTGCATTCCCGTCATTGCGAAGTAAAGGAAAAAGTACAGCTCGGTATGGCGTGCCATATCGAGCGGCAGCGGCTTATCGTGGTATTCCTGATAGACCTCATGATCCGAGGCTGGATTGAGGAATGAATCCAAGCTGTAGCGGATCCCTGGAACATGGTGCTTTTCCCACTTCTCGTGATACTCAATGGACTTGATACCGAGAAAAACCAGACCCAGGACAAAGGTGAGCACGAGGCAAAGCACTAGTGCGCTCTTCTTGCGCATCTCCGCGCACCACACGCCCATGGCCATGGTGAAGCTAGAAGTGATAAGAACAGCCGTATTCAGCGTTCCCCAGAAGATGCTCAACTGATGAGACCCCTCAACAAACGCAGGGTAATACCAGTTGCGGTAAATCATATAGGCGGTGAAAAGTCCGCCGAAGAACATGATTTCAGTGAGAAGAAACAGCCACATGGCAAAATTCGTGGCGTCATTCTGCTGGCCGATGGTTTCAAAGTGGTGGCGCTGATACGGTGGATGCGCGTGATGCGCTTCCACCTCCGTTGCACCAGCAATAGCTATGTTCTCAGGCACTGGCTACCTCTTTTTCTTTCTGATGCTCAAGCCATTCGTAGTCGTAGGCCTCGTGGTCCACAATCGGAATTTCTGTAAAATTCTCAGTCAATGGCGGCGACTGCGTTTGCCATTCAAGCCCTGTTGCCTGCCAGGGATTGTTACCGGCAATCGCTCCGTACTTCAGAGACCATGTGAGATACAGAACAGGCAGCAAATAGCCAACGCCAAGAATAGATGCACCCGCGGTTGAGAAAACGTTCAAAACCTGGAACTCCGGCGGATACGATGCATAGCGACGCGGCATACCGAGCGTACCCAGGATGAATTGTGGAAAGAACGTAAAGTTGAAGCCGATAAAGGTAACTACGGCTGCCAACTGGGATATCTTCTCTGGATACATGCGGCCAGTCATCTTGGGCCACCAGAAGTGGATACCCGAAAGGAATGCCATGAGCATGCCACCCACCATCACAAAGTGGAAGTGCGCCACAATGAAGTAGGTTTCGGTCAGGTGGATATCTGTGCCTGCCGTGCCGAGAAAAACTCCGGTCAGACCTCCAATTGTGAAGAGCCCCATGAAGCCGAAAGCATAGAGCATCGGCGTTTCAAAGGTTACCGATCCCTTGTAGAGAGTGAATGCCCAATTGAATATCTTGATAGCGGAAGGCACAGCAACAAGCATGGTAAGCAGCGAGAACACCAGCACTGCGTAGTTCGAGATACCCATAATGAACATGTGGTGCGCCCATACAAAGAAGCCGAACACCGCGATGGCCACTGAGGAGAACGCGACGGCCGTATAACCGAAAACACGCTTCCTGCTGAACGTCGAGATGACCTCAGAAATTACACCCATGCCCGGCAGAATCATGATGTACACAGCGGGATGGGAGTAGAACCAGAACAGGTGCTGGAAGAGAAGCGGATCGCCACCCTTGGTGGGATCAAATACACCGATACCGATGGTGCGCTCCAAAACGATGAGGACCAGCGCGATGGCCAGAACTGGGGTACCCAGAACCATAAGAATGCTGGCCGCGTAATTCGACCACACAAAGAGAGGAAGCCGGAACCAGGTCATACCTGGAGCACGCATCTTGTGGATGGTAACGATAAAGTTCAGACCAGTGAAGATGGAACTGAATCCAGCGATGAAGACCGCAAGCCCGGTTGTGATGACGTGCGTATTGACGTAGTGCGTAGAGAGAGGTGTAGTAAAAGTCCAGCCCGTATCAACTCCGCCTACCACCATCGAATAAATGGCAAGGGTTCCGGCGGCCATGTAAAGATACCAGCTCAAGAGATTGATCTTCGGCAGCGCCAGGTCTTTTGCACCAATCATCATCGGAATGAAGAAATTGCCGATGGTGGCGGGGACCGATGGCACCAGAAAGAAAAAAATCATGATGATGCCATGCATTGAGAACACCTTGTTATAGGTGTCCGTAGCCATCAGGTCAGACTGCGGCGTCAACAACTCAAGGCGAATAAGGCTAGCCAGCGCACCACCAATGAAGAAAAAGAAGGTGATCGAGATCAGGTAAAGGATCGCAATGCGCTTGTGGTCACCCGTCAGCAGCCAGCTCAACAGGCCGTTTTCTTTGTTGAGATAACTCTTCTTGGGCAGCCGTGCGGTTGCCTGGTCGGGAAGAACGACGATTGTATCGCTCATTGCTTCACCATTCCTTTCGCTGCGGGTGCTGCTTTACCCTGGCTCTCCGGCAGCAGAGTGGTTGTGGTTGTTGTCTGCTTCAGTCGGTAATCGGTATCCAGACTCTTGATGTATTGCACCAGATCGATCACGCCTTCTTCACTGATCTGTCCCTGATAAGTGGGCATGATTGGAGCGTAACCCTGCGTAACATGCTGTGATGGATTAAGAATTGCCTGCCGCAAGTAAGCGTCGTCTACGGTGATCGTCTCGCCGTCGGTCAGTGTGAGCTTGGAACCAAAAACACCCACTAAATTAGGACCACGTGCATCTGGCCTTGAGTTATGACAAGCCGAGCAGCTCAGACTGGCAAAAAGCCGCTCGCCATTCTGAGCCAGCGAGGAACCGCTGGTCGAGCTATCGAGCCACTTCTTGTAGTTGTCCGGGGTCATGGCATAGACCTCGCCGATCATATGCGAGTGATCCGTGCCGCAATACTGTGTACAAAACAAATGGTAAGTTCCGGTTTGGGTGGCCTCAAACCAGACGGTGGTATACCGGCCCGGAATGGCTTCGCGCTTCACGCGGAAGGCTGGAATGGAAAAGCTGTGAAATACGTCCTCTGAAATAAGGGTCAACTGCACCGGCTTGTTAATGGGAATATGCAATGCATTAATTTCATGCTGACCGCCCGGATGCTCAGCCTTCCACATCCACTGCTTGCCTACTACATAGATATTCATCGCGTTGTTGGGCGGTGTGTAAACGCGGAAGTAGATCAGAGCGCCCCAAACAAACATGACCAAAAAAAGGCCAAGCGGAATAATCGTCCAGGTTGCCTCAAGAAGCGTGGAGCCCTCGATCTGGACTGCAACCGGATGACGACGCTTGCTGTACAACAGCGAGAAGCCGACAACAAGCAGGATGACTAGGGTCAAGCCGATGAGGCTAACCAGCACCATGAAGAAGTAGAGCGCATCCATCTGCGGCGCAATCTTCGACGCCTCAGGTGGAAACAAAGAAAAGTCCGTCATCCACTTGACGAGAAACTGCCATAGTACTGGACTAATGTGCGACATTCGGTTATCCGTTCACCTTCGATTCTTTCATCGGCTTGTGAGCCTGCTTGTAATCGCGGCGGAACATCAAGGCCATGAAGCCGCCGAGCACAAGCAGCGTCGCCAGGCCTCCCAGCTGCACCACTCGCGCCACGATAAGCGAGTGGGTATTGGTCTGAGGATCGTAGTGATAGCAGTAGGTGATGATATTTTGAACTGGCGATCCAATTTTGTTGTCTGACGCCTCGTTCAACCCAAGCAAAAGATCCTTGGGCGAATATTCAACACCCATGTAGTACTGCGCGATCTTTCCCTGAGGCGTCACGATCTGGATCGCGCTCGCATGCGCAAACTGGGTGATATCGCTACCGGGTACCTTGAGTTTCACGTAGTGAAAGCCCACCGCAGAAGCCATTGCATCGATACTGGCCTGCGGGCCAGTCAAATAGTGCCAGCCATTTGCCGTTTCCGGCTTGCCATAGCGCTTGAGATAGGTAGTCTTTTTCTGCATCGCCATTGCTGGCGTCTCGTTCGGATCGATGGATACGAAAACGATATTGAAGTCTTTGCCCGGCGTGAAATGCACCATTTGCAGCGCACTGGCCAACCCATCCATCTCTTCCGAGCAAAGCATGGGGCAGCGGTAATAGACGAGTGAGAGGATCACAGGAACCTTGCCAAAATAGTCGCCAAGGTGGACCTGCTTTCCAGACTCGTCGGTGAAGACCGCATTGAGTGGCAATTGCTGGTTAAGGTGCTGAGAAATGCCAACATTGTTCAGGAGGCCCGGTTTAGTGTTTGCCGGCCCCTCGGTTTTCTCTTCCACAGACCGTCGCATGTTGCCGTAGCTCCACATGCCTTGCACAGTACTCGGCTTTTGCGGAGCTTTCTGCGTTTGCGCCTGGGTTATCTGAAATGTCATGCACAGCACAATTACGGCTGCCGCGGCCATTACGGCGCTCCGCCAGCTTTTCCGAATTGTGACTTGATACTGCATGATTACAACTCCTTTTCAGTTCTCCCTTGCGTGATCAAATTCCGCAACAACAACCGATCGCCCTGTTGCGCGGAGACTGCTCTATTTCCCGCTCGTGCTCTCACCTTCTGAAGCAGCAAGCGCTTGCTCGTAGCCTGTGCGAGCGAATCCATCGGTCAATGGCATTGTGATGACGGGATGGTGATCACCCGTCATTAATGGCTCCGGTGTGGCGGCCTGCACAACCGGCAAACCACGCTGTGCAATCAATTCCATGGCCCGCTCAATGGGAATGCGAACTGTTCCCTTACTCTGGTTAACCCAGGTGTAGTGATCGAGAAGAAGATCTTCCCGCTGGTGCAGTTCGGCTACATCTTGCTCTCCGTCATCGACCTGCAGGCGCGGTGCGGGGAAAGTGTTGATAATCTCAGACATTTTCTTCTGGATGGCCGGGTTATTAGGCATGTCCCCCAGTTCGCGAACATCGGCAGTTTTTGTCCATTTACCGTCGGGGCCATCTTCCTTAATCAGATGGGCATTGATGACCTTCCCTATGCCATAAGTCAGCACGCCTACGACGGCGACAAGAATAGCCAGCGCGGTGAGGAATACCACGATTCCCGTCACGCGAATGTCGGATTTCTCAAATCCCGATGACGCGTCAATCTCTTCCGGTTTGTGGTCGTACGGATCAGGCGTGTGCATGTTCGGGCTCCAGAATTTCGGCCAGGTGCGGATCGTTGGTCTGCACCAGCGCACGGGTCTTCAATTGCTTTGCGTAGTAGGCGAACCAGAAGGCTGTCATCGCCACGGGCACTGCGGCGTATTCGAGAATTCCCCAGGAAAAATGCAGGTTGCGCGCCGCGTCCTTGAAATTAGGCTCGATGAGCCAGAACAAATCGAATGCCTTGGCGAAAATCATCCATTGGCACACACGCACAATGCGTTTCTTATTGCGCTTGATATGGCGCGACAACAGCAACGAAAATGGAATAAGCCAGTGAAAGATAAAGTCGAGCGTGATGATGATGCCCCAGTGGCCACGAATGCGGTCCAGATACCAGGGAATTTCTTCAGGCAGGTTGCCCGACCAGATAATGAGGAACTGCCCAAAGGCCAGGTAGATGTTAAGCATCACGAAGGCAAACAGAAATTTGCCCATATCGTGCTGCTCGGTCTGGCGAAGCAGAGTCTTGAACGGCTCATCTTTCGAAAGTGCGATGGACACAATGATGGAAAGTGCAAGCACTTGATAGCCCTGGCCGACGAGAAATAAAAGACCGTAGACCGACGAGAACCAAGTAATATCCATCGACATGACCCAGTAGATAACTACTGCAGTCATCGTCAACGCGTAGACAACAAGGCCGGGACCTGAGATGTTCTCAAGCTTTTTAATCCACATGGGCGTTGTATCGGCAGACTGCGTATCACGCAGTGCGCCAAGCTTGTTGAGCCGCCACATGTAAAGAAACCAAATGGCGAAGCAGAGCAGACAAACGATCCAGAACGTCTCCGGCGAAAGCATTGGCCGCTTGAAGTTAAGGCAGTGCGCCTGGAGCTCCGTAATCAGGCCAGCTTTGAGAGCCGACTCAGTAGAAGCAGCGTCGGGATATTGCGCCCAAAGGAAGAGTTTCCTGGTAAAGAAAAATCCCATCACCAGGAAGTAGACGAAGACAAGAGGCAGCGTACGGCTCATCGCCTCAAGAGGCCGACGAAGCAAGAGGCCCCACTTGCCACCCGAGCAGTACTGCACCATCAAAAGAGCCAAGCCACCGACGGCAAAGCCGAAAGTCAGAGCAAGCCCCATCACCCAGGCGCGGAAAAAATGTTCCCAGCCAAGACCGTCCTGCGACTGGCCCAGAAAAGCCAGAATCACGGCGGCAACCGCTGCAATTGCTCCCACAACAAGGGCCTTGCTAAACCAGCCGTCAACAAAGGACGGCGCACCGAGCGAGGCGGGGAGCGTTTTCGTATGTGAATCGTGAGCCATTCGGTCTCTCACCCTTACTTGGCGGCTGCAGGAGCCGGTTTACTTGCAGGAATAAAAATCTTCGGATCAGCCGGATTCCCCGGAGCCATGGCGGGCGTACCTTCACCCGTGTGGGGATATGCCTGCACCGCGGTAGTAGGCAATGCCCACGGCTCAGCATCGCTGGCCGGCAAATTCTGTTCTTTCGCTACTTCCTTCAGGCTTTTGATTGCCTTGCCTGCGGGAACATCGGCAGTTGTCGCATTCCCGCTCAACTGCAGGGCGCGAATGTAAGCAGCCACGGCCCAGCGATCGACCGGTGATAACTGCGCCGAATAGTCGGGCATCGCTCCGTAGCCATGCGTCATCACGTAGAAGTAGTGCGAGATAGGCTGCGCCATGCGGACCTGATCATGCAGATTGGCCGCAGGTTTGTAGCCGCGCATCACAATCTCGCCAAGTCCGTTGCCCACACGCGAGTGGCACGGCGTGCAGTAGATATTAAAACGCTCCTGGCCGCGCTCAAGCACTTCCATGGTTACAGGGAAAGGCATCAAATTGCTTTCTTCCCTGTAGCCATTGGGGCCTTGAATTACGCCGGTATAGAAATAGCTGTCCTCATGCAACTGGCCACGGGCGACTGTATTAAGCACCTGGGGCCGAGCGCCGCGATGATCGGCGAACATGCTCGAGCCGCGCTGAGGAAACATCTTAGGCTGGTTGTGCATGTCCTGGCGGCAACCGGCCACAAGGCCGACAACTGCGAGTACGGCAAACGCCGCAGTACGACCAAGGTGCACACGTTTGGGTTGGAGCTGGACTGCGTGCATTAGTACTCCACCTCCACCACAGAGACTGCATCGAGCGTCTTCAAATACGCCGTGGTCTCCACCAGATCGAATTTCGGATCCAGCGCTTCAAGGCACAGGAAGAACTTGTCGTTCGAGGCACCGTTGCGGAAATTGGGTGCGTTGAAGAGCGGATGATAGAGACTCGGCAGTCCGTTCAATGCAAGCATGCCGAAGGCTGCCGATAGACCGGCCCAGAGAATCGTCCACTCGTACGCCGGAACAACGAATGCGGGCCATGAATAAGTTGGGCGCCCGCCTATGTTCAACGGATAAGCCAGTGTAGAAATCCAGGTTTCGAGCGAGAACATGGCACACAAGCCGATGAGACCGCCAATCAATGTCACCAGCGGCACCTTGTTGCGATGGAAGCCAATGGCTTCAGCCGCCTCTTCGACAGGATAGGGCGTATAGCAATCCATGCGCCGCCAACCGTCGTGGCGTGCCTTCTGCGCGGCCCGGACAAGGTCGCTCGGCGTATCGAATTCGGCCAGCAGGCCGTAAGTTCCTTCGCGAGGGGGCATTAGTCTGCAGCCTCCGCGGCCTTCGGCTTGATCTTCGCCGAGGGCAGCATCAATTTGATTTCGTTCATCGGGATCATAGGCAGGAAGCGGACAAACAACAGGAACAGAGCGGTGAACAGACCCAGCGTGCCCACGAACGTCATGTAATCCCACTTGGTGGCGCGGTAGGTGCCCCACGAGGACGGCAGGAAGTCGCGATAAAGGCTGGTTACGACGATCACGAAGCGCTCAAACCACATACCCGTATTCACAACCAGCGAAAGCAGGAACATGAAGGTCATGTTCCGGCGCCACTTGCGCACCCAGAGGGTAGTGAGCGGAATCGCCAGGTTGCAGGTGATCAGAACCCAGTAGCTCCAGCCCATGGGGCCGAACATACGGTTCCAGAACATGAAGGCTTCCCAGTGCGATGCCGAGTACCAAGCCATGAAGGCTTCAAGTCCGTAGCCGTAGGCCACGATGAAGCCAGTGGCCAGCATGACCTTGCCCATGTTGTCGATGTGGCGCTCGGTGACCAGAGCTTCGAGCCCATAGAACTTGCGTAGCGGAATGGCCAGCGTAAGCACCATGGCGAAGCCGGAGTAAATGGCGCCGGCAACAAAGTAGGGCGGGAAGATGGTGGTGTGCCAACCGGGGAGAACGGCAACTGCGAAGTCGAAGCTGATGACCGTGTGCACAGAGAGCACAAGAGGGGTAGCCAAGCCGGCCAGAAGCAGCGATGCCGTTTCATAGCGCATCCAGTGGCGAACCGAACCGCGCCAGCCGAGAGAGAGCATGCCGTACATATACTGCGCAAACTTTGACTCGGAACGGTCACGCAGGGTACCGAAGTCGGGCACCATGCCGATGTACCAGAAAACGACCGAAATGGTTGCGTAGGTAGAGACCGCGAAAACGTCCCAAAGAAGTGGGGATCGGAACTGCGGCCAGACATCCATAGTAAGCGGCAGCGGAAAAAGCCAGTATCCGAGCCATGGACGGCCGACGTGAATAAGCGGAAACATGCCGGCGCAAACCACTGCAAAAATCGTCATGGCTTCGGCAAAGCGGTTGATCGAGTTGCGCCAGCTTTGTTTAAACAGAAGCAGAATGGCCGAAATCAACGTTCCAGCGTGGCCAATACCGATCCACCATACGAAGTTGATAATGGCGAAGCCCCATGCGACCGGCTGCGTGATGGCCCAGATACCGACACCCTTGAGGAACAGCCAGGTAACCGCGACCAGCAGCATAGTTGCACCTGCGCCACCAATACCGAACAGGGCAAACCAGCCCAATGGAGTATGCGGCGTCAGCACAATCTGCGTGATCTTTTCGGTAACCGACCGGAAGGTCTGCCCTTCACCTACAACCCGGAATTCGCCCGTTTTCGGGTCGACACCGGCGGTTTTCACGTTCACTTCACTGGTTGCCATCGTAAGTTCAACCCTCGACCGGTGCGTGTTCCACCGGAGCTTCTTCGAGTTCAGAGTTCGGATTGATCACTTCCGCCACATAGGTCGTGCGCGGACGGGTATTCTGGTCGGCCAGCACCTGATAGGTACGTTTGTCGGCACGCAACGCGGCTACATGGCTCGACTTGTCGTTGATATTGCCGAAGGTGATGGCTGAGGCCGGGCAGGCCTGCTGGCAGGCCGTCACAATCTCTCCATCTCGAATCTTGCGGTTTTCCTTGTCGGCGGTAATCTTGGCTTCTTCAATTCGCTGCACGCAGTAACTGCATTTCTCCATCACGCCGCGCGAGCGAACGGTAACATCGGGGTTCCGCATCAACTTCAGACTTGGCGTCTCGTAATCGGAGAAGAGCAGGAAGTTAAAGCGGCGCACCTTATAGGGGCAGTTGTTGGAGCAATAGCGGGTACCCACGCAGCGGTTGTAGACCATCATGTTGAGGCCTTCCGGTGTGTGCACTGTGGCGCCAACCGGACAAACCTGTTCGCAAGGCGCATTTTCGCAATGCTGGCAAAGCATGGGTTGGAAATGCGCTCGCGGTGCTGCCAAATCACCTTCGAAGTATGTGTCGATGCGAAGCCACTGCATATTACGGCCAATGCGCACCTGCTGTTTGCCAACCACTGCGATGTTGTTCTCCGCGTAGCAGCTCACAATGCAGGCATTGCAGCCTGTGCAGCTGTTCATGTCGATCGACATGCCCCAGGCATTGGCTTCGTTATAGCTCCAGTTGGGGAATAACGAAGTATCAAGCCGTGGCGTTTCGTGACCTTCGCCTTCGTGGGCGAAGTTCGGATTCGCCTTGAACTCTTCAAGCGTGGCATAGCGAATGATGCCGCGCGGACCGAGCGCTTCATCGGCTTCGAGCGAGTTGTTGTCATGGCCAGCTGGCTGACCAAAACGCTCTCCACGATGATCCTGGTAGTGGCTCTTAGTAATGGCAACGCCCCACTTGCCATCCACCTTCTTCACTGATCCGTTCACATAAAACGGGGCACCAGAGGTACGAATCAAATAACCATCGAAGCCCGTTCCCGAGCCCACGCGGCCGGCGTTCATACGACCATAGCCCAGATGAACTGTCACCGAATTATCTGGATGCCCAGGAGCCACGATGACCGGCGCCTTCACCTTACTACTACCTACTGTGATTTCGAGAATGTCGTCTTCCACGACTCCGAGCTTTGTCAGCGTCGCGCCAGAGACGATAGCTGCATTGTCCCAGCTCAGATTTGTCACCGGCTTCGGCAACTCCTGCAGCCAGCCAATGTTGGAGTAACGGCCGTCATAAACGGTTGGGTCAGGCCGGAAGATTATTTCAATCGCCTCTTTTGAAGAAGGAGCAGGAACCGCAGGAACTGCAGTTGGCTTCACAGCGCCAGAAGTGAACGACGTTCCTGCGATCCAGCCATCATGAAGAGCCTTGCGCCAGTTTTCCTCAAAATCGCCCTTCGAAAGCAATGGCTTCCAGGTGGCTCGCACTGCATCGTATGCGCTCAGCATCGGTTCATTCAGGAGCGCCTGCAGCACCTCGTGCGCATTCCTTCCGCCATAAAGCGGCTCAATCATCGGCTGCACTATGGAGACCGTGCCATCGTAGGCACGCGCATCCGACCACGATTCCAGGTAATGAGCCGAGGGAATGTGCCATTGCGCTTCTTGGGCTGTCTCGTTGTAATGAGAGCCTAGATGCGCGGTCATTTTGGCTTTATTGAAAGCATCAAGAAAAGCCAAGTCGCGCGGCGCGTCGTAGACTGGATTGCCATCAAGAACAACCAGCCAGTCCACCTTGCCCGCATGCAGGTCTGAGACAAGAGCCCTCAGCGAAGCAAACTGATCGGAAGGCAACGGTACAGCCGTTTCATTGGAAACCGTCACAGTCTTGCCCACATTGCCCAAAGAGGCATTGATGGCCATGGCCAACGCGTCCACCGAGCGATGCTGATAGAGACCCGGAATCACGACGCATTTGCCTGCGTTCGCCTTTAAATCCTTTACTAGAGCAGTAAGAAATTTTTGCTGCTCACCGGTCCAAGCGTAGGCAGGAGCGCTTACCCCCGAAACACCAAGTGCAGCAGCGAGGGCCGCTGTGAACGCCGGGACTTCACTGGCACGCAGACCAAGTCGGTGCTCAGCCTTCATACCTGTTGTAGTCGTTGAACTCTCAACAGCATACAACCGGTTCAGCTTCGAAGGGTCCTTACGGCGTGCGGCATACTCTGCAACCAGCTTATGAAAGCCAGGGAACGACGCGCTGGAGAGGAAATCTGCATCGAGCGAAACAATCAGATCTGCATCTGCCAGCGAATACTGTACCGCAGGACCGGATTCAAGTGCGGTGCCAGCAATGGCCGGCTCATACTGAGCCAGAGTTGCCTTCGGATATGCAGCCTGCACTTCCTTCCACTGGCGCGCAAGCGTAGGAGAGGTCACCGTGGTGCTTAAAAAATAGATACCCGAACCATCTTTAGAAGCCGCTACAGCCGCTCTCAAGTCGCCTGCAAATTCGCCAAACTCCCGCTCTTCGCCGTGAAAAGTTGCATGCTGTGAGCGATCCGGATCGTAAAGGCCGAGCAAAGTGCCCTGCGAATAAGGATCGGAGCCGCCACGGTTATAAGGGTGTTCCGGATTGCCATCGACCTTGATCGGCCGGAACTCACTACTCTTTACTAGTAGCGGCACAGCTCCCGTGGAAAACGGATGCGCTGTGGCAAAATACATGGGCTTACCGAGAACCAAATCCTCAGGAGCCTTCACGTAGGGATAAATCGTCTCGTCAGGCTGCTTGGTGCAACCGGCCAAGCCCGCAAGCGCCATAGAGGCACCCATCAGCTTCATGAAACCGCGGCGCGAAACCGGATCGACCCATTCGGCAGCCATCGAAGGGAACTCGCGCTCCACCTCAGCCTGAAACTCGGGTGTATTCGCCAACTCATCAATGGAACGCCACAGCTTCTTGCCGCGTACGCCTTTAAGCTGCTCGCGCACCTGATCCAGTGTTATGGGCGCTCTGGCATCCGAACCCGGCACCTTATTGTTGTCGTTCTCCACGGCATTCCCCGTTTGATTCGTCTTACCACTCATAATTTCGCGGCTCATCGATGGCAGACCTCGCAACTGGTCAGATCCTTCGGCGTACGAATCTTGTAGTGGTCGAGCAAGAAGTGTCCGAGCTCATCCTGGCTGGTGAATTTTTTGTAGGTAAGCGAAGCAGGCAGTATGACCGCCGAGGTATCGGAAACCACAGGATGAACTGCGCCTGCGGCAGGCAGGCTCAGTGCAGCCAGTTCAGGCCCCGAACCAGACGGATCCTGAATCGTACAATTCACACTATCTGCGGTTGGTATACCGGTCTTCTCATCCGTCACAGCACACCAGACAGGCCGCGACGAAGAAGGCGCTTTCCAAGCCATGTTGTAGATCTCACTGGTTGGACGCAGATTCTTGGCGGGATTGCGGTGGCAATCGAGACACCACTCCATCTGCAGCGTGTTTTGCGCATACATCAGAGGCATCTGATCCACGCGGCCATGGCATGTGGCGCAACCAATACCTTTGTTCACGTGAATGGAGTGATTGAAATAAACGTAATCAGGAAGATCGTGTACGCGAACCCAGGGTAAACTTTCACCGGTCGCATAGCTGTCGCGCACAGGCTTCAACAGTTCCGCATTCGTCCAAATCTGCGCATGACAGTTCATGCATGTCTTGGTTGGCGGAATTCCCGCATAGCTCGACTTCTCAACCGTGACATGGCAGTACTGGCATTGAAGTCCCAGGCCCTGCACGTGGTGCTTGTGACTGAAAGGCACCGGCTGCTCCGCACGCTGCCCCTGCCGCGTAACCCAGGGCGAGCGCTGCAACTGATCAAGCGTCACTCCCAGTGCGATCACAATCAGCCCCGTCAAGACAAGGCTCGCGCGAGCCAAGGCATTGGAGCTGCGATCAAATATTTGCGCCATGAATGCTTTCCTGCTTAATCTTCGTTTGCTTATTCGTACTTATGGTGTGCGCTGTGTCAGCGGTCACACATATCCAGGTTATTTCTTGATTTTGCGTAGAACACACCTGATAGGTCCGAAAACCTGATGAGCCAATATAGCAGCCCGACGTAAGGTTGCAACATCTGTCAACTGTTCGTTCTGAAAAAAATCCCTTCAATACAAAAAGAACTTGCAGCCTACTGAAAAACACGGCACGCTGCAACGCAGTTCCACGGGAGAAATCTCTTCTTCGGCATCCACTTGCTCCATACCAAAAGGTGAGATTCAAGATTTACAGGTCAGCACGGCATCCCATTCAGAATCGTGCAAACGCCCCTGCGCTGCCTGATTCGCTGCAATCTCATGCAGTAAAATGCGGCTCAACAGCGCAGGGAATCCCGGGACCTCTCCTTTGTCTTTTGTCTCGAAATTCAGGCATCTGAAGAGTGCTGCCTAAATGGCTGCGACAGCGAGGTTGGCAATATGAAATATGCAGGATTGGCAGTTATGCCCACCGGCTTCATGCTCACACTGGCGGCACTGTTGCTCTTCTCCAATCCAGGCGCTCGCGTGGTCTTCATTGTTTGCGGAATTGCGGTGGAAGCTCTGGGGCTTGGTGTGGCTATTCGCGGACACATGCTTTCGCGCGGGGAATTCCGCTCTTGAACGCCTCGACTGTTCTCTCTCCCACTTCCGCAGCGCTGGCAACAGGTCTGCTGCTACTCACTCCTCTGGCTCTGGCTGGACTTGCATTGATCAATACTGGGCTCGGGCGATCCCGCTCCGCCGCTCAGGCAATGCTGGGCTCGCTGGCCATCGCAAGCGCAGCCATTCTGGCGTTCGTGCTCGTCGGCGCCACGTTTGCCGCACCAGCGATGCCGGTGCATTCGTTTCAGGCCTTCGGAAAAACCTGGGACTGGGCAGGCAAAGGCCCTTGGCTTTTTAGTGGTTTTCCTGGCTTACCTTTACGCACGCAGGTAGGAACCCTATTTGAGTTGCTTGCTGTGGCGTTAGCTGCTCTCATTCCCTGGGGTTCAGGCGCTGATCGGCTACAAATTGCAGCAGGGGTTTCCGTCTCTATCTTTCTAGCAGCCTTTGTGTTTCCGCTTTTGGCTAACTGGGTGTGGGGCGGCGGCTGGCTCAGCACACTCGATACCCAATTCGGACTTGGAGCCGGCTTTATCGACCCTGGTGGCGCAGCCTCAATACATATCCTGGGTGGCTTCTCGGCACTTGCCGTCATCTGGATCACCGGATCGCGGCGTGGAAAGTTCCCTCGTGAAGGACTTTCAACGGCCATGCCTGGCCATAACGCAATTTACGTGCTCTTCGGCTGCCTTATGGCACTTATAGGCTGGATGGGCTTCAACCTCGCAGGAGCGCTGCTTTGGCTCGATGCGGCTCCTGAGAAACTCGCCGTTGTTGTCATCAATACGCTGCTCGCCGCCGCGGCAGCATTGGCATCAAGCTTTACAGTCACGCGGCTTCGCTTCGGTAAGCCCGATGCGAGTCTTTGTGCCAACGGCTGGCTCTCGGGATTGGTTGCATCCAGTGCCTGCGCTGTGACGGTCAATCCTATGCAAGCGCTCTTTACCGGGCTCGTGGCGGGTATTGCGACGCCTCTCCTGGTGGAAGTGCTCGAATTGGCACTTTCCATCGACGATCCATCCGGAGCGGTGACTGCGCATTTGGTAAGCGGCTTGTGGGGATTATTCGCCGCGGGCGTATTCTCGCATCATAAGGGCCAGCTCATAGCTCAACTGGTGGGCATCGCCGCGCTCCTCGGTTTGGTGCTTCCCATTGTCTACATACTGTTCGCCCTGCTCAATCGATTCGTCCCCTTCCGCGTTGAGCCGGACGGTGAACGCATCGGCATGGACCTCCATGAACTGGGCGGTGCGGCCTATCCGGAGTTTGTCGTACATCGCGACGACTCGTACCGCTAAACCTGAATCTGAGGAACTGGGTCTGTTATCGAATGGGATTTTTGACAAGCCTGTTTTATCCATGGGGACTGATTTTGCAAATCATCGCCCTCGTGCACTTCTTTCGCCGTCGTCCTGACACCTATTGGGTCTTCATCATCATCTTTCTCGGCCCACTTGGAGCATTGATCTACATCATTGCCGAGGTTATTCCCGACTATCAGCTACTCAATCAGTCATTCAAGGGCATCTCCCGTGGCAAACGTATTCGGGACCTTGAGCTCATCATTCGTGATAACCCGGCCGCCGGAAATTTCGAAGAGTTGGGCGAACTCTATATGGAGGCAGGAAACTTTTACGCCGCCCGTGCCGCCTTTGATAAAGCAATCGCGGGACATATCGACACAATCGACGCACTGTATCGCCGCGGTGTTTGCGCACTTAAGCTCGGAGACGCCCAGGCTGCAGTTGCCGATATTGAACCCGTTATTGCTAAAGACCCGGACTACGATTTTCATCGTGCCGGCGGACTTCTCGCACATGCCTATGCACTCACAGGACAAATGGAAAAATCGGAAGCGCTCTTCCGCCGCGTGCTCGTGATCTCTACTCTTTCTGAGACCTATCTCAACTTCGCTTCAATGCTCGCTGCAACTGGTCGTACGGCAGAAGCTCGTCAATATGCATTCAAGGTGCTCGATAAAGCGCCCACCATGCCGCGCTATCTGCGCCGCCGTGAACGTCCCTGGTTCCAACAGGCCAGTAAGCTCTTGCGCCAGTTGCCAGGATAGGCAAACACGCACACAAGTTCACTCAAACATTTGCGACTGATTGATATGTACTCCTGTGCTTATTGCCGCGCCAGCACCAGCATCAGAACAAACAGCGCAAGCGGGACAAGCGCCAGCGCAGCATAAAGAATTGCTTTGCGCGGAATCGCGCCACGCTTACCTTCATAGGGTTGACGCTCGCCGCGATCTTCTACTCCGACCTGATCCTGATGCTCCAGATCCCACACCATCTCGTGCGCATTCGCGTAGCGGTGCCGCGGATTGCGTTCGAGGGAGCGAAAAAGTATCTCTTCCAGAGTCGGAGAAATCTCCGGATTCAGCTCATGTGGCGGTGTGGGATTGTGCTGCAGACGCTCATTCATTGCTGCCAGTGGATTTGGCTCCACAAACGGTACCCGCCCCGTTAACATCTCGTAAAACATAATGCCCAGCGAGTAAATGTCACTGCGCTGATCGCCGCGATGACCTTCCACCTGCTCAGGAGAAATGTAATCCGGCGTGCCCAGAGTCGATGAAAGATTCACAAACGTAAGCCGGCGCGCGTCTTCCTTCATTGCGATGCCGAAGTCGATAATCTTAATGTTGTCGCTATCATCCACCATCACGTTTTCAGGCTTCAGATCACGATGAACAATGCCTCGCTTGTGCATATAATCGAGCGCATTCAGAATGTGAATTGCAATCGTGGTTGAGCGTGCAATGGGCAGCTTCTTCTCTTCGTTCAGAATGGTACGCAATAGGCGTCCGTTCACCCATTCCATCACCAGATAGAGCCGACTGCGCTCTTCGCTATTGAAGGTCTTTACGATCCCCGGATGATCGAGCTGCTGCCCGATTTCCTCTTCGCGTTTAAAGCGCTCGAACAGAACTGGGTCCGTTTCCAGCTCTTCATGAGGAACCTTGATTGCGACAGTGCGGCCTGTCTTCTCATCCACGGCCTTGTACAGCACCGACATCGACGTGTGCGCAATAACCGCTTCGATGCGGTAATGGTCCAACACTTCTCCAGGTTGCAGCGTGGTCATAGGCACGAAACTTGAGTTCTACAGGTCGTTTCCTTCGATTGTTGCATGCATGCCCATAAGAAATCCGTCAGGAATTCGAAATCCATTCGTAACTTCCGCAGCACCCCAATGCCCTTGGTTTTCAATCAAATGCATTTGCGGCGGTCTATGATAGGGCTCAATGCACCGCATTGCGAACCTTCTGGCCGTTCGATTCGGCCCTCCCGTGCTTGCGTTGTTTCTCGCAGCGACAACCGGGATTGCGGCTGTACATTCGGCAAAATCCATTCACCGGCAGGACACTGGCTTCCTGAATCGCAACATTACTATGCATGGTGTTACCTATCGGTTTCAGGTCTATCTTCCTGAGGAATGGCGGCGCGACGATGGCCGCCAATGGCCCATCATCCTCTTCCTTCATGGTCTTGGCGAACGCGGTTCAGAGGGAATGTGGCAAACCGAAATCGGACTCCCTGAAGCA
Organism: Occallatibacter sp.; assembly: GCA_035550015.1. GTDB lineage: Bacteria > Acidobacteriota > Terriglobia > Terriglobales > Acidobacteriaceae > Telmatobacter. The sequence continues at coordinate 125,224 of DASZRJ010000050.1, forward strand.
GTGCGCGATCATCCGGAGCGGTGGCCCTTCATCATTGTTCTTCCACAATGTCCGCAAATGTACTACTGGACAGACCCGCCGATAATGGCCATGGCTATGGCTGCCCTCGACAAAGAAACCGCAGAATTTCATGCAGATCCCGAACGCACCTATCTGACGGGTCTCTCCCTCGGTGGGTACGGAGCCTGGGAGCTCGCGAAAAACTATCCCAAACGCTGGGCTGCAGTAGCCATCGCGTCGGGAGGCATCTTTTGGAGTTACGCACCTCAGCGCTGGCAACAGAGCGGAACCTTGCCACAGGAGTATGCACGTGCCATCGGCAAGACACCCATCTGGCTCTTCCACGGCAGCAATGACCCGGTTGTTCCGTTGCGCGAGAGTGAACTAATGTATGCAGCGTTCAAAGCCAATGGGGGACATATTCGCCTTTGGATTTATCAGGGGCTGAAGCACGACAGTTGGTCACGTGCCTATAACGAGCCCGATTTGCCGCGCTGGCTACTGGAGCATCATCTCGGAGAAGAAATCGCTCCTTATGCCGAGCGAGCGATAATTCCTCTTCATCCACAGGCAATTCCTCTAAGTAACGAACAGCTCGATGCCTTGACTGGCGAATATCGCGACATACGCGGCCTGCTGGCCCTCACGGTTTACCGCCAGGGCGATACGCTTTACCGCAAAGACCGTCATGGGTTTGTTGCCGAACTGGAAGCCGAATCTCCCAATGCTCTTTTCTACCCCAAAGGTGACAGCATCAGTCGTCTCTTGGTTGAGCGTGATCGACAGGGAAGGATCACCGCACTCATCGTTCATGATGACCGCCACGAGGAACGCCTGGAACGAATTCGCTCCAGCGTGCGTAACCTCTCGCAGTAGGTCGAAGTGCCGTGGCAAGCGATGCCCGGCAACTAAGGAGGATGGCCATGTTTTGCAGCGGATGTGGATTCAATCTGGCTCAGGGACAGGCGGTCTGCCCGCAATGCGGCCGGCCTATCGCACCTCCCGTTCCTCCCATCCCAAACATGCAAATGCAGGTGGCCACTTACGCGGGCCGCATCCGTGCACTCAGCATCGTCTGGTTCATTTATGGCGGATTATCGCTATTGCTCGGCTTCATGGGAATGGCATTTGCCAATGCCTTCTTCCATGGCCCATTCGGCCCATGGTCCCATCGGACCTGGGGACCCGGACCGGAGTTTTTTGGGCCGCAGTTCTTTCATCTGATCTGGGTCTACGTTGTCATTCGCTCTGGCCTGGCGTTGCTGGCCGGCTGGGGCTTAATGCAACACACCGCCTGGGGACGCATTGTCGCCATTGTTGCTGCCTTTCTCAGCCTGCTGAAAATCCCCTTTGGCACAGCACTGGCTATCTGGACACTTGTCACACTGATGGGCTATCGCAATTCCACGCTTTATGAGCAGCTAGGAGGCTGAGTCGCCACCTTCAGGTCAGGTCATTCGGTGAGCTTGGCTGCGGAGTCTGTTGCAGATGCATCAGCAGACTCAGGAATATACCCGGTATCTGACTATCCCATTCTTCCCAATCGTGCCCGCCGGGTTTGGAGTGGAATTCGAACGCGAAACGACGCACTGCAAGATCGTGCACGAATTTTCTGCAAGGCGCTAACAATGGCTCGGATTGCCCGGCCGTCAGGTAAAGAAATGGCGCACGTGAAGGATTTGCCGTTTCCACAAGCATAAATGGATCGACACTTTGCCGGTAGGCGTTGCTCGATGCCCCAAAGACGTTTCGAGTCCGCCACCATTGACCAAAATGCCGAATACTGAACCCACGATGCAGAATGTCAACAGCTGGGCTAATTGCCGCCACAAAGCAGAACATTTCCGGATACCGTAATGCAATGCTCAGTGCAGCAAAACCGCCCATGGAAATCCCAATCAATGCGCGATTCGACCGACCTGGAGATACGGGAAAGCGCGCGGCAACATCAGATGGTAAATCGCGGAGAAGATAGTCTTCGTAGCGATCTTTCGGATGCTCGACCGAGTTCATGTAGTACGAGGATTCATCACCCTGAACCATGACTAGAATCAGCCCATGTGCCGCCCAGGCCGCGATCATGGAGCGGTTCGACCAATCACGAAAACTGCCGAATGCTCCATGCAGCAGGAAAACGACTGGCAGCCGTTTTCCTGGAGCAACTTTCACTGGGAGATAGACACGGTATGGCATCGATCTTGCGAGTGATGCTGACTGGAAGTTGACATCCCGCATGCGAACGCCTGGATAAATATGAGGTCTATCAATCGGAAGTCTCTCGGTTTTGCACGCCGCAACCAGCAGGAGAAAAACACTCATGATCAACCAGATACTTCGAGTTCGGCGCGGACACGTCATGAAGGATTCGATTGTAGCTAAATGCCAACCATGCCTCACGCTCAGCCCCTTCCAGCGGTATTCCAGGGGTAACTCTTGAAACGTTTGCTGATTTTCCTGCACCCTTCATTCATCCAGGCAGTAGACTGCCCATAAAAAGGAGACTTCCCCATGCAGAGCCGCATTCAGGGCACCACCATGCCGGTGCTTGACGTCCAACTCGAACCCAACGAAAGTGTCTTCTCCGAGAGCGGTGAACTCTCGTGGATGACCGCTAATGTTCAAATGACCACGCACACGCAGATGGGTGGAGGCGGCGGTCTATTCGGCATCATTAAGCGCGTCGCGGGTGGCGGCAGCCTGTTCATGACCGAATACCGCGCCATGGGCTCCACCGGCGTGGTCTCGTTCGCTACCAAGGTGCCGGGCCACATTGTTCCTGTCGAGGTCGGGCCCGGCCAAGAGTACATGGTGCACCGCCACGGATTCCTATGTGCCACACCCCAGGTCACCATCAGCGTCGGCTTTCAGCAGTCGCTCGGCGCAGGAATCTTTGGCGGCAGCGGCTTTGTTTTGCAGAAAATTGCGGGCATGGGCATGGCCTGGCTCGAACTTTCCGGCGAGCTCATCACCAAGACTCTCGCTCCCGGTGAAACTCTTCTCGTTCATCCAGGACATGTGGGAGCTTTCCAGGGATCGGTCTCCTTCCAAATCACAACTGTGCCCGGCATTAAGAACATGATCTTCGGAGGCGACGGCCTCTTTCTGGCCGCTCTCACCGGACCAGGACAGATCTGGCTGCAGACCCTGCCCATTTCGCGCCTTGCGCACCAGATTGCCGAGTATCTGCCGCGCGAAGGTGACGGTAGAGGAATGCAGCAGGCTGCAGGAGGAGCCATCCTCGGCGGAATTGTGGGTTCCATCTTGAGTGGTAACCAGTAAAGTGCCAAAGGTTCTGTCTTCAACGGGCCGGCGCTAGTTCAACGCCGGCCATTTTCCTCGCCTTCAGGCCCGCGCCTATCGCAGCTTTCATCACTCCGCAATTGGACATGAACCGTACCAGACTGCCAGTAAGCGGCTGCAGCTGTACCGGCTGAAGTCTGTTCTGCTCATACGGTCCAACAGGGCGAGACGAAGCCATCTGCAGTTCGCCAGTTCCCTGCGCGCTCAGAATCAGGTCGCTTAGTTTGCGTGCCACAGGCAGTGGAAAGCTTTCCGAGATAAATACCATCCGGTCGCGTGTAGTGATCACCACCGGTCCCTCGTCAGTGTCGAAAATCTGTTCGTCGTCGTTTGCCGCAGCATAGTCGTTGTCGGACCCTGGAACCGGCGAATTCGCCTTTGTTTCCAATGGCTTCAGGCCCGAGAAAATGCGACCCAGCGAACTTACATAGAGTTTTGCAAAAGCCCGCGCAGATGCCGGACTTTTCCAAACGGAGAGATAGAAGAGCGCAATCGATTTGGTTGTTGCCTTCTCAGCGGCCGTCGCCGATCGCAATTGCCCCGCCCAGTAAAGACCTCCGTCCCACGCCGGAGCCAGATCGCGCGCAGCATCCTCTCCCCCGAAAACCTGCGCGAGAATATGCACATCCAGCTCACCTATCTGGCCGATGTCATAGGGCGTGTAATTCGCATCAACCAGCGGATGAATATTGGGTAGCAGCGGAATCGGTGCGTGGTGCCCCGCCTCATATTGACGCGGATTGATAATCTCCCAAGAAGAGCTCGGTGGACGATCCAGAGTTCCGGCAAATGCCGCAGTCTGGCCTTTATCCATCCACACATCCTGTTCGAAACTCAATCCTTCGCGATAGGGAAATAACAGTGACTCCGATAACAGCAACGGTGCACGTGCCATCACGGGCGAATTACCCTCACCCGTCATTTGCTGCTTGATATACTCCACGACCTCTGGGTCTTTGATCAGGCTGCGTCCCATCGGTTTGAGGATGTTATCCATCATCACTGCCGTTGCCTGGCCCTCAACAACCGCTTCACGCGCCGTATCCATCTCATCTTTGGCTAGATGATCGATGTCCTCCGAAGCCGTTGTGGAGGGATCTTCCGGCGTCTGGTCACTCCACTTGTCCAGGTTCACATGTTGGTCCTGCAGCGCGTGCGTCAATTCATGCGCCAGTACCGGTTTCTGCTCATCCGGGCTCACCCAGTCCAGCATATTCACAGTCTTTGTCTTCGGATCGTAGTAAGCTTCGATTTGCTCCTTAAGCAACTGCAAAAGAAATGGCTTCAGATCGAAGTCCCTATCAAGCATCCCGAATTTCTTTAGTACTATCTCGCTGCGCTGCATGCGCTTGGCATCCTGGTCCTCATCGAACTTCTCGCGAATATAGGCCTCAACGGCATTACGGGTCGTGAGCTTGCGTTTCACCGTAGCCTTGATGGGATATCCGGTTTCATCAGACGAAAATTTCAATAACTCATCGACCATACCGAACAGTTTTTGGGCCTGTTCAGGGGTAATGTGCGTCTCCGGCTTGGTTGAATCCGAATCCTGGCCCGAGACCTGCCCCGTCTGAGCATGGGCTACGACCTGCAATGCCGGGCGCTGTGCTGCCAGAGGCAGTACGCTGACCAATAAATTCAAGACGAGCACCGCCTTGACTACGGGGCGGAACGGCACGAAGGCAGCAGGGGTAGGTTCGCTCAAGGGGTCTCTCACACAGTCTCCTTCTTAGACGTCCCGCGTTTGTTTTTGGTCCGGTAGGGCTCGGTCCAGGCTTACGAGGAAATCTGCCTGGGCTTCCATACCGTTATGGCAACAAATTGCATCCAATATCAAGGCTATAATCAACATGCGGCCGAATGCCGCGCAACCGAAGGATTTTGCGCCTGGCTGCGGAAAAAGTACGATTCATATGAGCGACTCAACCATCAGCAACGCTCCCACTCCCACACCGCTGGCCCACCTTACGCAGACGGCTTTGCGTCCGCCGCGCCTGGTTGAACGCTACGGTGTCCAGACTCCTGAAGCCTTTGAGCCCATGCCGCGCGAGATCGCGGCTCTTGCGCGCTCCGCAGCCATATATGGCAAAGGCTGGCTGCGTAGAATCGCTGTGCGGGGCGAAGATCGCTTCCGCTGGCTGAGCGGCATGGTCACTAATACCGTCAATGACCTCGGCCGGCAGAATGGCGCTATAAATTTTGCGCTCAACGCCCAAGGCCGTATCCTCGGCGACCTTTGCGTTTGGCGTGAGGGCGATGAGCTCACGCTTGAGATTGCTGCCAACCAAGTGGAAAAGCTTCTCAGTCACTTTGAACACTTCATCATCATGGACGACGTGGAGTTGGTGCGCCTCGGCGAAGAACCCGGAGCCGAGGAAACGGCACTTGGCCTCGCCGGACCTGAAGCGACCGCAGTACTTGAGCGCATGGGGCTGAAAGGTCCCGAAGAGCCGATGACGAGCTTCCGGCGCGAGTGGAACGGACGCAACCTGCTTATTGAGAGGAGTTACGGCACATCGGTACCGCGCTACACCATCTGGACACCGGTCGCGCGCCTCGAAAAGCTCTGGTATTCATTCTCTACAGCTGGTGCAACGCCCGTGGGCGCATCCGCAGTAGAGGCATTCCGTGTGGCAGAAGGAATTCCTGCCTACGGCATCGACATTGCCGAGCGTGACCTTCCGCAGGAAACCTCGCAGATGCACACTTTGCACTTCAACAAAGGCTGCTACCTCGGCCAGGAAATCGTGGAGCGCATCCGTTCGCGCGGCAATGTACACCGCCACCTGCGCCAGCTTGAGTTGGACGGCCCCATACCCACAGTAGGTACGGAATTAACCTTCGGACCAATTGAAGATCAGCCGGACGGAGAAGGAAAGCCTGCAGGTTCCATCACCAGCGCAACAGAACTGCAGCTTGAAGGCGGTACGCGCCGCTTCGCTCTAGGAATGATTCGTGCAGAAGCTGAAGCTCGGCACAAACCGCTCCGCTACAGCACAGGAGCAGCAACCGGAAATGCGTGGATCCTAGATGGACCACCGATCTTTTAGCCCTTTGCCAGCCAATAGACTGGCTAAGCATTTTTGAAACAGGATTACTGAACGAATGAGTGACACACCCAAATTTGAGGTAATTGATCGCCGCAAGATCAAGGCGATGGAAGAACAACAGGAAACTCCCAGCAAGCCCGCTCCGGCAGAAGCAGCACCGGAAGAAGCTAAAGCCGGTCCGCAGTTGGTGGAAACACCGGCGCCAGAACCAGCGGTACCCGAGGAAATAGAAGCGGCCCTGACCGACCTGCCGCCTGCTCCCACCGCTGAAGAAACACGGCAGCAGAAGTCTGCGTATGACGCCTCTGCGCAGCGCGTGGAGGATTTGGTGCGCGCGCAGAACCCTGCCATGGGTGCGCCTCCACCGGTTGGATTTGATCATCTTGTGCAGCAGCTTTATCTCTCAGCCATGATTCAACTCGGTGCCGGCACACAGGAAGGCCAGCGTCCACGCATTGATATTCTCGGCGCCCGGCAGACCATCGACATGCTCGGAATTCTCGCGGAGAAGACTAAAGGCAATCTGACAGAGGCCGAAGACCGCGCGCTACAGACGGTGCTCTTTGACGTACGTATGGCGTTCCTTGAGATCACTAACATGATTACGATGCAGGGTGTACCCACGCCACCGCCACAAAAGTAGCCTCCGCCGTATTCAAACGGAGCCGATGGACGCAACGCTTACATTTCTGGGAACTGGGACGTCGATGGGTGTTCCTACGCTGGGATGCGACTGCGCGGTCTGCACATCCACCGACCCGCACGACAAACGTCTGCGTCCGTCCCTGCTGCTGCGCTGGCGGCACGAGAACCAGAACCGCGCCATTGCCATTGACACCGGTCCCGACTTTCGCATCCAGGGATTGCGTGCAGGGGTGTCGCGCATCGATGCCGTTCTCTACACACATGCCCATGCAGATCATATTCTCGGTCTCGATGATCTGCGCCCGCTCAGCTATTCCATCAGTCGTGAAGGTGCTCATATCCGTCTGCTTGCCAACACCTCTACGACAGAAGTTCTCAAACGTATCTACGACTACACGCTTTCGCCCGATGCGACCTACAAGCATCGAGCGCGTGTTCAGCTGGAACCTTTACCGGAGCAATTCGACCTCTTCGGCGCATCGTTCACACGTGTACCGCTCATACACGGCAATCTTGAGATATCCGGCTTTCGATTTGGCCGCACCGCCTATCTCACTGACGTAAGCGAAATTCCGGAATCGAGCTTTACTCTCCTCGAAGATCTGGACTGCCTCATCCTTTCTGCCTTGCGCCACACACCGCATCCCAACCACGCTACAGTTGCGCAGGCCGTTGAGTGGGCTCGCCGCATAGGTGCGCGGCAAACCTGGTTTACGCATATCTCGCATGATCTTGGTCACGAGCAGACCAACCAGACGCTCCCCAATGGCATGGCTCTGGCCTACGACGAGCTTTCTTTCCAGGTGGTGCTGGCATGAGTTCGCGCAGCTTCGCCGTCTATAGGTCGCTCGATGAAATTCCTTCGGATGCTCCCACAAGTGTCGCCTCCATCGGCAACTTCGATGGTGTGCATCGCGGCCATCGCGCCATCCTCTCTGCCGTAGTGGAGGAAGCTCGGTCACTCCATGCGCAGGCAGTTGCCATTACCTTCGATCCGCATCCGGAACAGATCCTTCGCCCAGGTCACGCGCCGCAACTGCTTTCACCGATACGCGAACGTCTTCACCTGCTCAGGCAAACCGGCATAGATGCCGTCGTGGTCCTTCCGTTTGACACGCAACTTGCCGCAATGCCTGCTCGTGAGTTCGTTCAACGAGTGCTCGTTGACCATCTGCATGTGCGTTCTGTGCATGAGGGATCGAGTTTCCGCTTCGGTGTGCGTGCCGAGGCGGGTGTCGCGCAACTCGCCGAATTCGGTTCCGAACTAGGTTTTTCCATTCATGCACACGAGGCCGTTCGCGTACATGGCATCGAAGTTTCCAGCACGGCGATTCGCAGGCTTATTGCAGATGGCGACATGAAGCGTGCACGCTGGCTGCTTGGACGCCCGTTCAGCATTGTGTCCACGCAGCAGCGCGACCGTGGTGTGGGCAGCTCAGAGCTGGTTCCAACAATCAATCTGGCTTCCTACACGGGCCTATTGCCAGCCTTCGGCGTTTATGTCACGCAGCTCTCAGTGGCTGGCCGATGCTTCGATGGTGTCACGAACGTTGGCAATCGCCCTACCTTCGATGGCGCGGGCTTCAGCGTTGAAACGCATATTCTCAATTTCAGGCCCATTGAAATTACCACCAACACTCCGATTGAACTGATCTTCCTGCATCGCCTGCGTAGCGAACAGAAGTGGCCGAATTCCGAAGCCTTGAAAGCACAGATCATGAAGGACGTGGAGCGGGCGCAACGATATCTCAGTAAAATTCCAGCTACCACTCAAACGTAGCGCATTCGTATCTTGTGCTCGTTAACGCAGTGGAGCGACACCTTGTGCCGCAGGCCGCACGGGAGGCGGCTTGATCGACGCAGGCTTGGGTTGAGCCGGCGTTCTCGACGCCAGATCGCTATTGTCATCTTCATCGCTCGGAAACGTCTCGTCAGGATGTTCCGCGATTGCCACCTTCATGATATCCATCCAGATGGGCAGTGCCGCGCGTGCGCCTGTCTCCTTCGGCCCCAGCGATTGCCTGCTGTCATAGCCAACCCACACTCCGCACGTGACCGAAGGAGAGAAACCCAAAAACCACGCATCAGTGAAATCCGATGTCGTTCCAGTCTTTCCACCCAACGGATGCTTCAGCGTGGAAGCTGCTGCTCCCGTTCCGTGATTCACCACAGCCTGCAAGAGAGTCATCATTGAACGCGCAGTCTGCTCGCTGATCACCTGATCGATTTCGGGCCGCGGCTCCCATAGAGTGATTCCGTCTGAGTTCGACACTTTGCGAATGAGTCGCGGCGTGATGCGAATCCCGTCATTCGGAAAGACCGAATATGAATCCACTTGCTGTTCAAGTGTGATTTCAGCAGCGCCAAGTGCAACGGGAAGGTACGGCGGGATATCGGTTGTTACTCCGAAACGGTGTGCCATATCAATCACCTTGCGAATGCCCACGCGCGCAGCCAACTTCACCGCAGGCACGTTGCGCGAATCCGCAAAGGCGTATGTCAGGGTCATCGGTCCTTCGAAGTTGTTCTCATAGTTGTGCGGAGCATAACCACTGAAGTTGACCGGCGAATCCACAATAATATCCGTCGGCTTCGCGCCCTCTTCCATGGCCGTTGTATATACATATGGCTTGAAGCTTGAACCAGTTTGCCTCTCGGCTTGCGTGGAGCGGTTGAATTGCGAAAGCGCCCAGTCGCGTCCGCCGACCATCGCCAGCACGTCTCCCGTCGTATTATCCATGGCAAACACCGCGGCCTGCGCTCCAGAGTCCTGCTCGAGCGTAGCGCGCTCTTCTCTGCCTTCCATGGCATCACTCAAGTGCACATAGATAACATCCCCCGGCCGTAAAAGAGTGTCGCCATTGTGCTGGCCAGTCCACGCCCAATCGGCGGGGAGCAAAACAATCTGTTTGTCGCCAACACGCGCAAAGATCTGCTGTGGCAGTGCACGCATTACGAGAGCATGCACATAATCACCTGGGCCCGTCGCAACAGCCCAATCAGGATGCCTGTAGTCTTCGAGCGTTTCTCCTTCTTTCAGTACATTCTCAAGCTTGCCCTTCCAGCCACGCCGGCGTTCATATTCCGCCATATGCGCGGCCACGGCTTCATTGGCCATCTTTTGCATATCCAGATCAAGCGTAGTCACCACGCGCAACCCAGCTTCATGCACTTGTTCAGGGCCAAACCGGCTCTCAAGTTCACGCCGTACTGCCTCCTGGAACCACGGCGCAACCGACATCTCAGGCTGCGTGATATGCAATCCCAACGGCATACGACGTGCCTCTTCAGCCTGCTTGTGCGTAATTACTCCATCAGACTCCATCTCGCTTAGCACAAGATTGCGACGCCGCAAAGCTCGTTCTGGATACAAAACGGGGGAATATCCTGAGGGACTCTTGGGCAAACCCGCCAGCAATGCGGCTTCTGTCAATGACAGATCTTTTGCATGCTTGGAAAAGTAGTACTCGCTCGCTGCTTCAAATCCGTAGTTGCCACTACCCAGATAAATCTGATTCCCATAGAGTGTGAAAATCTGCTCCTTAGTGAACGTGCGCTCTATCTGAATCGCAAGAAAAGCTTCCTGAATCTTGCGCGTCAACGTACGATCGGCGGAGAGAAACAGGTTGCGCGCCAACTGCATGGTCAGCGTACTGGCGCCCTGCGCCCGCCCTCGTCCACGCACGTCATGCAGGAGTGCGCCGAAAATGCGGAAAACATTGACACCCCAATGCGATTCAAAATTCTTGTCTTCAATCGAAATAACCGCATGGCGCAGAATGGGCGCAAAACCGTCGTAGTTCACCACCACGCGGCGTTCAAGAGCAAATGACCCGATCAGCCGCCCCTTGCGATCATAGAGATCGGTCACCGTCGCCGGGCGGTAGCGTTCCAGATCGCGCATCTGTGGTAGATCGACGGAATAGACAAGCATCAATCCGGCAAGAGAGCCGGAAATGACCGAAAGCAGCAGCAAAACAGCAAATGCCACCTTGCCTGCGGCTTTGTAGCGACGCAGACGCGGCACACGCTCTGGCTCCAGGCGATGAGTACGGCCCAGGCCGCGCAGCTCGTATGGCTCATGGGGAGTTGCTGCCAATGGAGTCAGGCCTCGAAGCAGCACCGCGTGAATATCGTGCGGTAAGCCTCTGCCTCAAGGCTAGCACGGAGCCGAATGCAGAAACGCCGTGACTCGCAACACGCGAACCACGGCGTATAAGATCGCTTATGTGCGCTTAGCTGTTCTTGGCGCGCAGTAACTCAAGTGCCTTATTCAGCGGCTGATCGTCCTTGTTGGCCGGAAGTGTTTCGTCATCATCGAATGGATTGAACGCTTGATCCACTTCCACGGTCGGCGTCACCGCTTCGTCCTGAATCTTCTTACCGTCTGGGCCCTCATATTTCGCAACAGTAAGCAGAAGCGCAGCACCATCGGGCAGCGTTATCGTTTTTTGGACCGACCCTTCGCCAAATGTGCGCTCGCCGACCACATCGCCACGCTTGCTACCCTCGATTGCATCGGCGGCAAGCTCGGCAGCGCCATAGGTTCCACGATTTATCAGGACCGCCATCGGCGCGCTCGTCAACACTTTTGCTGGATCCGCTTCAAATGTCTGCGTCGGAAACTTCTGTCCGGTCAGACTGGCAAGCGTACCTTTTGCAATAAAGAAATTGGCAAGTCGAAGACCCTGTGCTTCGTCACCCTTTGAGCAGTCACGCAGATCGAGCAATATCTTCCGGGTCTTACCAGCCGACTTAATCTTCGCTGCAATCTCGTCAACGCGCTCAGTGGTTAACTCATTCGGCTTCAGATAGAGAATTGCACCGTTGTCATACTGCTGTTCGCTGAGTGCGGGTTCTTCGGTCGTCGTCCTCGTTAGCGTAATTTTGTCCGGCTCTGCCTTGCGCGGGCGAATCACTGAAAGTGCAACCGTTGAGCCAGGCTTGCCTTCAAGCAGCAGACGAATGATGGCCAGCGACATCTCGCGCGTGGAATGATCACCAATCGACTCAATCACATCACCATCGGCAAGATGCTCGCTGTCAGCGGGCGATCCTGGAACCACTGAAACGACTGTGGCATAACCGTAGCGCTTGGAAACGGTAATGCCAATCTGCGCCATTCCGGCCGGATGCTCTTTGTAGATTTTGTATTCGGTTGCTGTCAAGTAGCTTGAATCTGAATCCAGCGACTCGAGAAGACCATGCAACGCACCAGCATTTACCTTATCCATGCTCGGTTCGGTCACATAATCGGTCTGGATGCGCTTCAGCACTTGTGCATAGACGCCCATCTGACGATAGGCACCGTCCTGCTCGCCGCTGGCGTGGACGCCAAGCCAGCCAAACTGGCCCAATGCGAATCCCAGACCGAGTGTGGCAAACACCCCAACAGCAAGGATAAATACAAACCGTTGAAACAATTTCGACACGACCACCACCTGACCGGCCAAGGGGATACAGGCCGCTCATTCTATAGACGCAATCATAGCGCAGATGGGGTATGTTGACCTTCACGAAGGGCTGCGTCAATAGTGTAAGTTACTGATGGAAATTGCTTTAATTCTATTCTGGTGGCGGAGGACGGGATCGAACCGTCGACCTTGGGGTTATGAATCCCACGCTCTAACCATCTGAGCTACTCCGCCGGTTTGGAGGAAGGCGCGAAGAACTCCGCTGCCTTCTAGATGATACGGGGGCTTGAGAGACAGGTCAAACCCTGCAGAAAGCCCCTGCGACTCAAATGAAAGTCATCAAGTACCGAGCCGACTACCGCGCCAGCGCGCAGAATGGCCCGAACCGTTTAGACTCGCCAGCATGAGTACGTTACGAGTCGCTGGAGTGATTCCGGCGCGGCTGGGTTCGACGCGGCTGAGCCGCAAAGTCCTGCGCGAAATTGCGGGTAAACCGATGGTCGAATGGGTGTGGCGTGCCGGGGCGGCCAGCGGGCTGATGGATCCAGTTATTGTAGCCACTGACTCCGAAGAAGTGGCCGACGTCTGCCGCGCAAGGAAGATCCCTTTTGCGATAACCTCACCCGATTGCGCCAGTGGAACAGACCGTGTACGCGAAGTAGCCCACTCCATCGATGCCGATGTGTATGTCAACATTCAGGGCGACGAACCTACGCTCACCGCCGAATTTTTCGCGCCACTTCTTGCTCTGTTTCAGCGACCGGAAGTACAGGTCGCAACACTTGCAGTTCCCTGTCCGCCTGCGGAGTTCAACAACCCGAATGCAGTGAAGGTAGTAACCGTTCTCAACGGGCGCGCACTCTATTTCTCGCGCTCGACAATTCCTTTCGATCGCGACAATGTTGGCTTTGCGGGCTATCGCAAACACCTTGGCATCTACGCTTATCGCAAGGCAGCTCTGGAGAAGTTTTCTTCGCTGCCGCCATCGCTGCTCGAAAAGACAGAGCGGCTCGAGCAACTGCGGCTGCTGGAAAATGGAATCGACCTTTATGTGGCCGAGGCGCCACTGGACACCATTGGTGTGGACACAGCGGAAGATTTGGCACGCGCCGAAGCCGTTCTGCGCGAAAGAAACAATTAGGCACACCAGAAAAGAGAATTGCGCGCAAGAATCGGAGTGCTGGAGAATTGCATCCGGCGGATGATGGCTCCATGAGCACACAGGTTTGGCTTCCCATGACATACGCGAAACCGGAAGAAGTCGATACAGAAAAAGCCTGGCAGCAACTGCTGACCCACGATACCGGCGCGACTTTCTTCTACGCAGTCACCTCCACCGGTGTCTTCTGCAGACCGACATGCAAGAGCCGTCGCCCACTGCGCGCAAACGTGCGCTTCTTTGCCTCAACCGCCGCCGCACAGGCCGCTGGATTTCGCGCCTGCCAGCGTTGCAAGCCGCTTGCAGCGGTGACTGATCCGCTTGCACTGGTACGCACGCACATCGAACGCAACCTTGACCGCTCCGTTCCATTGGAAGAGCTTGGACGCATTGCCGGCCTGAGCCCATTCACCGTGCAGCGTCTGTTCAAGCAACAGATGGGCGTAAGCCCATTGCAGTATCAGCGCTCGCTGAAGGCAAGCAGTCTGCGCGGCGCATTAAGAAAAGGAGCACGCGTGACAGACGCAGTGTATGAAGCAGGTTACGGTTCGCCGAGCCGCGCCTATGAAGGCGCAACACTCGGCATGACTCCGGCGAAGTTCGCGCAGGGAGGCAAGGGCGAACGTATTGGCTTCACCACCGCACGCACTCCGTTTGGCTGGATGATTGTGGGTGCTACGGAGCGCGGTTTGTGCTGGCTTGCACTCGGACAGACCTCCGCTGAAGCAGAGGCGAGCCTGCACGAAGAGTTTCCTGCTGCGGAACTCAAACACGATCCGTCGCTGTCGCAGTTGGTTGATGCGGCATTGGCCAGCGTGCGCGAAGGCAATGATCTGTCACACGGGCTGGCTAACGAAAGCAAACTCGATTTGCGCGGTACGGTCTTCCAACTGCGCGTGTGGCAGGCGTTGCGGCAGATTCCGCGCGGCACAACCAAAACTTACAGCCAGCTTGCACGAGAATTGGGCGATCCAAACTCTACTCGCGCCGTAGCACGGGCCTGCGCCACCAATCGCGTGGCAATCCTCGTGCCGTGTCATCGCGTGGTTGGCATAAACGGCTCGCTGACGGGTTATCGATGGGGTGTGGATAAGAAGAAAGCGCTTCTGAACGCAGAGGCTCGTGGCTGAATCAACCGGGCCAAGTCCATTCGGCGGGAACCATGAAATAGATAGGCTCATGCAGGTAAGATCAATTCATGCCAGCGCTCAATCGCATGATTCCTGCCTATAACACTCCTCTGGGGCGCTTGCTCCGTATGCCATTGCGCTTTCTTCCGCGTGAAGTGGTAGTGCGTATTATGAGCGGTCCCAACAAGGGCATGCACTGGATTCGCGGCGCAGGCATCAACAACGCCTGCTGGATTGGGAACTACGAAGCCGACCATCTGGCGGCGCTGCCACGGCTAGTGAAGCCGGGGATGATCGTGTACGACATTGGCGCGCACACGGGTTATTACACGCTTGCGCTATCGCGACTGGTGGGTGAAGAGGGTCACGTGTTCGCCTTTGAACCGGAAGCGCGCAACGTGCACTATCTGCGCCGTCATGTAAAGCTCAATGGCCTGCGCAATGTCACTGTGGTGCAGACCGCCATCAGTGACAAGGCAGGTATGGTGCCCTTCGATGACATTCGCTTTACGCAAGGTAGCCAGTACCTGGTGCCAACAATGTCATTGGATGAATTCATTGCCGCAGGTCACCCATTGCCGGGTTTTCTAAAAATGGACATTGAAGGCGTAGAGTGGTCTGCGCTGCACGGAGCTACCGCGATTCTCGAGAAGGCTGAAGCTAAATGGATGCTCGCCACACATTCAGAACAGTTGCGCGTTGACTGCCGCGCCAGGCTCGCCGCGGCCGGATACCGCTTTACTGCATTTGACTGCGTGAGCGACCCAGGAGACGAAAATGACTTTCTCGTTCTGCCAGCATCCTGGACAGGAGCACGCTAATCAGCAGCCTCTGTCACGTCTTACCGCAGTCCAACTTTCGGCCTGTGTCTGACCACGCTGCTTTGCGTTGAAGGGATTGTAGGCCCATACGACTGTCTTTTTGCTCGACTCGTGGCATCTTTCGCGATTTTGCGATGGCGATTGGATCAGGTCTCCGACTCTGACGGCAGCGAGTCCAATGACTGCTGCCGCGAGTTCGGGGAGGAATGCGAATGTCATCTGTTGAATCTCCTGTTTTGTTCTTGTCTGTTCGCACTCCGTGCATGCGACTGGTTACAACGTGAATCCACCCGCTGCGTAAATTGCCTGACCGTTGATCCAGACTGAATCGTCAGAGGCAAGGAACGCGGTTGCTGTTGCAATGTCCTGCGGCTGTCCGGTGCGGCCCAGTGGAGTGCGGCCGATAGCTTCCTTCTGGAAGTCGCTGCCAATGAAACCTGCGGCATGCGTGCCTTCTGTCTCAATCAATCCAGGGTTGATGGAGTTGACACGAATCTTCTTGGGGCCGAGTTCTTTAGCAAGAGCAGCAGTAATGGTGTCTACTGCGCCTTTGGTGGCACTGTAGACCGACAATCCGGGAACGCCGTCAACAACCACCGAGCTGATATTGATGACACTTCCACCGTTCGGCGAAAAGTTCTTGACTGCGGCCTGCGTGGTCATCAGGAGGCCAAGCACGTTGAGGTTGAACTGCTTGTGGAAGTGCTCCGCGGTGATTGCCTCAAGCGGACTCCCTTCATAAATACCAGCGTTATTCACGAGCACGTCGATGGGGCCGAATTCCTTGACGGTCTTTTCGACAAGAGGAGCTGCTGCCGCCGCGTCTGACAGGTTGGCCTGGATAGCTACAGCCTTTCCGCCTGCTGCCTTGATATCGGCTACGACTTTTTCCGCGGCATCCTTGCTGCCGCTATAGTTGACGGCTACGGCCGCGCCACGCGCTGCCAGCTCCTTTGCGATGGCGGCTCCGATGCCTTTGGATGCGCCCGTCACCAGCGCCACTTTACCTTTGAGGTTGCTCATTTCTAATCTCCTGAATCGGAATGCCATCGATTCGACATTTCGATAACTGTCGAATTGATTCAGTGAGCCTGCAAAAGGATTCAGGAGAGACTGTGAATATTTTTTTGAATGCTGGAATCGGCCCAGGGTGTATCGACTCTAGGGGCAGGAGGACTGAGCCAGTGCGGCCAGAGATTCAGAAACCGCTGTCAGAACTTCCCGCTTGAGATGCAGATAGTGGAACTTACCGGCTTTCTCAATGCGAATCAGGCCCGCGGTTTCGAGTTCTTTGATGTGGTGCGACAAGGTTGCGGGAGCAATCGCCAGCGCAGTTTGTGCCTGTGAGCATCCCATGGGGCAGCTATTGCGAGCGATGCGCTCCAGGAGCTCGAACCGCTTTGGGTCGGCCAGAGCTTTGAGGATGGCTGCGCGGCGCGCGCGTGTCAGACGCGGCGGAGCTGTCTCTTTCTTTTGTGTTGCGGCCGGGGCTGGCATAATTTCTGTTTGCGCCATTGCAATGTACCTGGGTGTTCGATGCAATGGTAGCGCAATCAGGCTCAATTGCCCGCACCGGTACGGCAAGCGCTATTGTGCGAGCCAGAAGAGTGGAACGAGCCCAGCGGCAGCAAGACCAACAAGGAAGGCGAGGCTCTGCCTGCCTGTGGGCTTGTCGGCAAGGCTGTATGCGTAAATACCTTTGGCTGTGTTGTTGCTCGACGCGGCAATGAGAATGGCACCCGCTGCAATCTTCGCCGCAAGAACAGTTCCTGCGTCCTGCGTGAGACCCATGATGAAGGGGTCCACATCGGCAACGCCAAGAACGGCGGCTAGTGTGTTGAGTCCCGCACGCCCCAGATAGGAAACGGCAACCTGTGTGACCACAAGCATGGCAAGGAACAGCAGTGCGAAGAGAAGGGCCGTTGCGAGTTCAAGCGGATTCTTTGGACCTAGCTCGCGTTGCTGTTGTTTGGCGGAAGGGTCGGACCGGCGCGACCAAAGCCAGCCGAAAATAATAGCCACGCCGGAAAGGACGGCAAAAGGAACAACCAGAAGATCGAATAGCTGACGGTTAAAGAGCGCGAGAAGAACTGTGAGGCGCAGATACATCACGCCCGAAGCCATAAGAGTGCCGCCAGCAAACAAATGTGGATGATTCTCTGTTTTGCTTTGTCGGGCGAGCACAATGGTTGTAACTGTGGACGAATACGCACCGCCGAGCAGTGCGGCCAGTACAATTCCGCCGCGTCCATGGAAGATTTTCTGCAATACGTAACTGGCGTAAGAGATGGCGCTGATGGCCACCACGACCAACCACGTTTTGAATGGATTGATATGGAAGGAACCGTACTCACGATTGGGCAGCACCGGCAAAATGACGCAGGAAAGAAACAGAAACTTGGCGAAGGTGAGAATTTCGCCGGGTGCGATGCGGCCGGCCAGCTTTTCAAGACCCGTCTTCAGGTCGAGCAAGACGAGGCTGGCAATGCTGATGGTTGTGGCAATCCAAAAATGTCCGTAACAGACCAGCGCACCAACAAGAAGCGTGGCCAAACCGGACATCTCAGTAGTAACGCCCGCTGTTTCAAGGCTCTTTAGCTTGTGCCAGTAGGAGACGAGCAAAAACGCGGCGACTGCGAGAAAGCCCACCATGAAGGGAAGCAACTGTGTACCGCACACAAGTGCCAGCGCATAGCCGATAAGGCCGATAAGTGGAAAAGTGCGAATACCGCCGAAAGAGTAATGCGTGCCAGCGGCCTTGTGCTCTTCGCGTTCGAGACCGACGAGGAACGAGAGGAAAAGAACCAGGAAAATCTTGACCGCTTCGGACGGAAGTTGTTGATAAATTCCCATGCGCAGCCCACCTGCAGATTGGCTATGCAACCTGCGAGACAGGATACATGGAGGTGCTATGGCAGTGTGAGATGTGGGTCACTCTGCCGTCACACGAGGGCAGTTTCAAAAAATCGCACGAAATTTCTCAAAGATGCTTCAAACCGTAATGGAATCGACCAGAAATGCGTAAAAAACGACCAAAAATGATCATTCTTATGGGCTCTTTGGGATGTCGGCCCGCGCAAATGTTCGCGTAATTGATTGATATATTTTCAGTTAGAAACGGCCGATTCCGATGCGATGACAGCCTGCCTGGGTGAGGGGGGTGGGGTGAGCGCAGCGGCGATGGTGGATTTCATGGAGCGCGCCTCTCGCTGAATGGAACCAAGAGCAACCTGCGCGGCATAAAGGAGGGGGCCACTTTGTTCTTTATTGATGGCTCCGATGAGGATGCCGTGCGCGACGCAGGCGACAAAATTTCGAACGCCTTCCGAGCCGGCAAGGAGGGGCATAGCGTTGCGATAAGCACGGGACACCTCTTGTGCAGCGAAGATCCTTTCGTAGCGATTTTCCAGATCACCATCGCTATCCTCATCACAATCCAACTCCTCTTCCATACGGGCCTGTTCCAGCGCTTTTTTTAATTCCCTGTCGAAGACACGCTGCCAGGCCTTGCAACAGCGGCGGACAGCGGCCTTGGCGGAAATGGAGCGGCGTCCGGGTCCGGGCTCGAGTGTGGGATTGGCGCAGAAGGAATTGATAGCGCTGATGATGGTACGTTCGGTGGCAGAATGCTCGGGCATGATGAAATCGTTCCTCAAAACCAGTGTGCGCTTGAGAGAAATAATTCTCTGCAAATGCCATTCCATGAGTCCGGAACCAAATAGATTGAAATGCAGGATTTCTGGAGAGAACGTTCATGAACGAAACGGGGCAAGTAATCCGGCTGGGGCAGCTGGTGATTCGATTTCTGCTGGAAGGCAAGGATTCAAGTGGCATGCTAGCCATGTTTGAATTCACCGTGCCTGCAGGCGGCAAGGTACCTGCGGGACACAGCCATGACGGATATGAGGAAACGATCTACGGCCTTGAAGGAACGATGACCTTTACGGTGAGCGGTGAAAAGCGAAAGGTGCATCCCGGAGATGCTGTGTTTATTCCGCGCGGGGCGGTACATCGTTTTGACAACTTGAGCGGCGGCGAAGCGAAGTGCCTCGCAGTGCTGACGCCGGGGCTGCTGGGCCCGGAATTCTTTCGCGAGATTGCGGACATAATGGAAGCTGCTGCGGGAGAGCCGCCCGACATGGCCGCGATTGGCGCAGTGATGCGGCGGCACGGCCTGACGCCTGCCACATAAAACAGACAAGCTAGGCTGGAGGCTTTTGTGCTACAGCCAGTACGGTTTGGAAGTGCGGTGGCTCGGCCTGGCGGTCGACCTGAGTGACATGCACATGCGCAAAACCGGCGCCGGTGAGCAACTGCTCGAGTTCGGACTCTCCAAAGCCGAGCCACTCGTCTGCATAAAGCTCGCGGGCCTCCTCAAAGCGATGTTTGAGTAGATCGAGCACGACCGTGCGGCCGCCGGGCTTGAGAATGCGCGCGGCCTCAGCCAGCGCGCGGCCGGGGTGCGCCGCATGATGCAGAGACTGCGAAAAGAAAGCAACGTCGATAGAGCCAGTGTCGATGGGCAGCTCTTCCATATCGCCAAGACGAAACTCGATGTTCGTGATGGAGGCACGGAGTGCCTGGTCACGGCCGACTTCGATCATTTTTTCTGAGGAATCCACAGCAATGACTTTTTGGGCCTGCTGGGCAAGGGTAAGAGCAAAGGCGCCGTCGCCCGCACCCAGGTCGGCGACGGTCATGGGTGGTAGCAGACGGAGAAAGGCTTCGGCATAGCTCTTCCAGGATTTGCCGGGCACATAGTCTTTGCCGAGGCGGCCGGCCATGGAGTCAAAGAAGGCACGCATGCGGTCCTGGCGCTTCTTGACGACACGGCGCATGGCGGCGCGGTCGGCGGCAGCTTCGGGAACTTGTTTCCAAGCCTGGCCTAGCAACCCGTCCAGAAGTTCCTTGTCTGGAGGACTGGACAAGCGATAGAGATTGTTCTTGCCCGTGCGGCGGTCCTGCGCAAGCCCGGCCTGCTTAAGCTGCGAAAGGTGCGAGGAGATGGTGCTCTGGCCCATGGCCAGAATCTCCTGCAGTTCGGCCACACTGAGTTCCTCGTCCTTAAGCAGGAGCAGGATACGGAGCCGCGTGGGGTCGGCCGCGGCGCGGAGAATTTTCATGATTGACGGCATGGGCAAAGTCTGGTTAACATCAACATATCACGATACGTCGATGATAAGGAGTTCAACCGATATGGCAACAGCAGTCGAAGTCGCGCAGGCCGACTACAAAGTAGCAGACCTTTCCCTGGCCGACTGGGGACGCAAAGAGATCGCCATTGCCGAGCACGAGATGCCCGGCCTGATGGCGATTCGCAACAAGTACGCGGCAGAGAAGCCGCTGGCAGGCGTGCGCGTGACCGGCTCGCTGCACATGACGATCCAGACTGCCGTGCTGATCGAAACGCTGGTGAGCCTGGGCGCTGAAGTGCGTTGGGCAAGCTGCAATATCTTCTCCACGCAGGATCACGCGGCGGCCGCGATTGCCGCAACGGGTGTGCCAGTATTTGCGTGGAAGGGCGAGACACTGGAAGAGTACTGGGACTGCACCTACAAGGCCCTGACGCACAAAGGCGGCAAGGGGCCCGAGTTGGTTGTTGACGACGGCGGCGACGTAACGCTGCTCATCCACAAGGGCTATGAACTTGAGAATGGCGATGGCTGGGTGAATACACCGAGCGGCAACCACGAAGAGCAGGTGATTAAAGACTTGCTGAAAAAGGTGCATGCCGAAGATCCGCAGCACTGGCACAAGGTTGTGAAGGAATGGCGTGGTGTCAGCGAAGAGACTACGACGGGCGTGCATCGCCTGTACCAGATGCTTGAAAAGGGCAAGCTGCTGGTGCCGGCCATCAATGTGAATGATTCCGTTACCAAATCCAAATTCGACAACTTGTACGGCTGCCGCGAGAGCCTGGCCGACGGCATTAAGCGCGCTACGGACGTGATGGTGGCCGGTAAGGTTGCTGTGGTCTGTGGATACGGTGACGTGGGCAAGGGATGCTCGCACTCACTGCGCGGTATGGGCGCGCGCGTCATTGTGACGGAAATCGATCCCATCAATGCGTTGCAGGCAGCGATGGAAGGCTTCGAAGTGACGACTATTGAGGACACACTTGGCCGCGGTGACATTTACGTGACGACCACCGGTAACGTGGACATCATCACGCTTGAGCACATGCACAAGATGAAGGACCAGGCGATTGTCTGCAACATCGGCCACTTCGACAATGAAATCCAGATGGACCGGCTGAACGCGGACAAGACAGCCACGAAGCTCAACATCAAGCCGCAGGTGGACAAGTACCACTTTGAGGATGGGCACGAGATCTTCGTTCTAGCTGAAGGACGACTGGTGAACCTTGGCTGTGCGACCGGCCATCCGAGCTTCGTGATGTCGAACAGCTTTGCCAACCAGACACTGGCTCAGATAGACCTTTGGGCGAACAAGGATACCTACAAGGTGAACGTGTACACGCTGCCCAAGAAGCTGGACGAGGAAGTAGCCCGGCTGCACCTAGAGAAGATTGGCGTGAAGCTGACGAAGCTCTCGCAGCGGCAGGCGGACTACATCGGCGTGAAGGTGGACGGGCCGTTCAAGCCGGAGCACTACCGCTACTAAACGCTAAACAAAATCACAGGGGGCCGCTTTACCGCGGCCCTTTGTTCTAAGCAGGTATTCTTAGCAACGCAATGACGAACGCAATTCCCGTATCTTTCGAACTCTTCCCGCCGCGCACTCCTGAAGCCGCAACCAAACTGCCCGGTGCGCTTGAGCAACTTGCCACGGCCAAGCCTGCGTATTTTTCCGTGACGCATGGCGCAGGCGGCTCCGACCAGGATGGGACCTACCAGACACTGACCACTGTTGTTGCGAAGACGGGTATCGAGGTTGCCCCGCACCTCACCTGTGTGGGATCGACACGCGCACGCATTGGTGAGTTACTGGATCGTTATCGCGCCGCAGGCGTGAAACGCATTGTGGCATTGCGCGGCGATCTGCCCGCCACGGCCATGAGCGCATCGGCGCCGGGCGAGTTCCACTACGCTAACGAACTGGTGGCTTTCATCCACGAGCGGTACGGAGATACATTCACGATTGAAGTGGCGGCGTACCCGGAAGTGCATCCGCAGGCTCCGAGCGCGACAGTGGATTTCGACAACTTTTGTCGCAAGGTTGAAGCTGGTGCAGACGGCGCGCTCACGCAGCTGTTCTACAATCCCGGCGCCTATATCGACTTTATGGAGCGCTGCGCGAAGGCAGGAATCACGATTCCGATTGTGCCCGGCATTATGCCAATTACGGGCTTTACGAATACCGTGCGATTCTGCTCAGGCTGCGGAGCGGATTTGCCGCGCTGGATCAGGCTGCGCCTGGAGGAACTACAGGACGATAAGCAGGCGCTGGTGGATTTCGGGCTTGACGTGGTGGCACGGCTCTGCGAAACGCTTCTCGAGAACGGCGCTCCGGGGCTGCACTTCTACACCATCAATCAGGCTGGCCCCACGCTTCGGCTGCTGGAGCGGCTTGCGCCCCGCCTGCAACGCGGTTAGCACGTTCTTTATGCGTTCCTGATTGAGATTCCTCATGCCCTGCCGGTAGGATATTTCCACCACCGCACGTATTCGCATATTTTCCAGTTTCAGATCATGTACTGTTGATGAGCATTTTTGGCAGCTCAAGCGGACCGGATGCAAAGCATACTGGCGGGATACGCTTTACCCCATTTCGGATTGAGGGGTCATGAACTCGTTCATTTCAGGCAATGCGCTTGACCATCTGGGCTCAATGACCAGCATCTTCGACTTCCTGGTCGTGACGCCAACGGTGTTCGCCGCTTTCTATCAATCGCTGAAGGCACGGCAGGAAGCACAGCAGGTACGCGATGGAACCTGGCACAGCCGCGATTGCCTGGAGTTCATTGCTGGCGATGGAACATGCATCAATGTGGTACCACTGGAAACACTACATTCTTTGCCCAAAGAGGGACAGATCATTATGCTGCCTGGCCAGGGCATGGGCGAAGGCAGTGAGTTTCTGCCCGGAGCTTATCTCATCGAGTCTGTGGAGCACATTTATGCGCCACCGGAAAAACGGCTTCAGCGGAGACGCCACGAAGCGCGTCTGGTAAAAGCCGTTGCGCATGTAACCGCGCTCAATGCCACCTTCGAACACATCGAAGTTTCTCGTAAAGCGCCGGAAGAGTCAGCGGCGGACTAATCCGGAAAATCTGCATATTTGCTAATGACCACTAACGATGATGTTTGGCGATTGAAAGCGAGTCCTGCGGCTTTTCGGGAATCACCTTGATCTCGAAGATCTCGGGCCAGTATTTGCCTGTCACAAAAAGCCGGTCGCGTACGGGATCGTATGCAATGCCGTTGAGAACCGCCTCAGGATTTTCCCTCTCCGGGCCAGGCATCAAGCCAGTCAGATCAATCCATCCCATCACCATGCCGGTTCTCGGGTTGATGCGCGCAATGCGATTGGTATGCCACACGTTGGCAAAAATTTCGCCGTGGATAAATTCGAGCTCATTGAGCTGCGTAACAGGATGACCGTGATCCCGCACGGTGAGCCGGTGAACTACTTTATAGCTGTTCGGGTCGAGAAAGCGTAGCGTGGCCGTTCCGTCAGAAACAATCAGATTATTGCCATCTTGCGTCAGTCCCCAGCCTTCGCCCTCCAGAGGAAATGTCTTCACGAGCTTGAAGGTGAACCTGTCGTAGACAAAGCCCTTATGCGACTGCCAGGTAAGCTGGATCAGCTTGTCTCCCCATTGCGTGAGACCTTCGGCGAAATAAGGGCCAGGTATATCGTGGAATTGCAAAATTCGTCCAGTCTCAAGATTCTCCATCCGCAGGGAAGAATGTCCTACCAGTCCCGTGCTCTCATAGAGGTGCCCGTCTGCATAAACAAGCCCTTGCGTGAAAGCGCTCTGGTCATGTGGATGCGCACGCACCACACGGTACGAATCCATTACTGCGGCGTGCAGCATCGCGCAGGCTGCGAATCCTGCTACAGACAAAATGGAAAGACTACGGATCACTCCCCCCTTGCGGCTCTTTGCGGCCACTCGCCAGGCAGGAACTGCCTCACCCCGCTCCCAGGTAGACAAACCGAAAGAGAAACAGGACCGCCAATATGTATAGAAGCCAGTCCTGCCTGCGAAAGTTGCCTGTGACCGCATGTAAAACTGCCCAGGCAATGATGCCAAATCCAAGCCCATTGGCTATGGAATAGGTCAGTGGAATCAAAATCAGGGTCAGGAATGCCGGGACTGCCACCAGCGGATCGTGCCAGCGAATCTCCGTAATCGTTGCCAGCATCATGGAACCAACCAGAATGAGAGCTGGCGCAGTGGCTGCCGTGGGCACAGCACCTACATATGGCGCAACACCGATTGCTCCGAGAAAGAGCAACCCGGTAACAATAGCCGTAATGCCCGAGCGGCCTCCGGCGGCCACACCGGCCGTCGACTCCACATAGCTCGTTACCGTGGATGTGCCAGTTAGCGAACCCACGACCGTCGCCGTCGCATCGGCAAAAAGAATACGGCTCAGCCGTGGGATCGAATGATCTTTTTCAATAAGCCCGGCTCGTTTGGTGACGGCAACAAGTGTTCCAAGATTGTCGAACAGATCGACAAAAAAGAAGACAAAAACAATTTCGAGTAAACCCGTATTGAGAGCGCCACGAATGTCGAGCTTCATCATGGTGCCCTCAAGCGCGTGCAATCCTCCCGGAGTGGGCTGCCAGTGCACAAGATGAAAGGCCCAGGCTGCAGCCGTCGTCACTAGAACGCCGATCAGGATGGACCCGCGCACTTTCTTGATTTCAAGAGCAACCATGACTACCAATCCGAACAACGCCAGTGCTGTTGTGGGATTGCGTACATTACCGAGCCCCACAAACGTTGCCGAATCCGCGACGATGAGCTCGGCATTCCGAAATCCGATGAACGCAATAAACAGCCCTATGCCGCCGGCAACGGCAGCGTAGAGCTCATGCGGAATGGAGCGCAGAATGAGCTGGCGAATACCCGCCGCGGTGAGTGCGAGAAAGATGATGCCAGAGAGAAAAACCGCGCCCAGAGCTGTTTGCCACGGTACATGCATCTTGATGCAAACGGTATAAGTGAAATAGGCATTCAGTCCCATGCCCGGGGCAAGCGCGATAGGGTACCGTGCGAAGAGCCCCATGAGGATTGAGCCAAACGCAGCTGAAAGACAGGTTGCCGCGGTAACAGCGGCTAGAGGAACCCCGGCCTCGGAAAGAATTGCAGGATTCACTAACACGATGTAGGCCATCGTGAGGAATGTAGTTACACCGGCCAGAATCTCTGTTCGCCAGTTTGTACCGAGATGAGTGAACTGAAAATAGCGTTCAAGGGCTGCGCGCATATACGAATGCCTTTAGAAAAACACACGCGCAGCGCGACGCAAAGAACTTTTATGCCGCGCTGATGAGAAAGAAGGACATGGTCAGACTCAACTGGTGAAATAGTGCGCATTCATGGTCAAATGCAGTGCTATGGCAGCCGCGTATCCCAACAAGATGGCCCATGTCCACTTCAAGTGTGAAGAGAAGGTATAGTTCCCCTTTCCCAAGCCCATCAGCGCCACACCCGCGGCAGATCCGATGGATAAAAGCGATCCTCCCACACCGGCGGTAAGCGTAAGTAAGAGCCACTGGCCCAGATCCATGGTTGGGTGCATGGTCAATACAGCAAAGGTGAGCGGAATGTTGTCGACGATAGCCGACAGAACGCCAATGACAACATTGGCGATGGTGGCTCCATGTCCCGAATAAAGAAAGTGCGAGAGCGACTCAAGGTAGCCGACTGCACCGAGCCCGCCTACGCAGAGCATGATGCCGTAAAAGAACAGCAGCGTGTCCCACTCCACCTTTTCGAGAATGAAGAAGATCGAAAATGGCTTCTTGTTCTGCCACTCCTCATCGCCATGCATGCTGAGAGTTGGATCGTCGACCGCTTGAGCCAACTGTCTCGCCTCGGCACGGTGCAGGAAATAAGAGAGCACGTTCAAAGCTCCAAGCCCCATCATCATCCCGAGAAATGGAGGCAAGTGCAGTGTGTGGTCAAGCAGCACCGTTGCCGCGATGGTGGCCAAGAACATCCCCACCACCAAGTAGCCCCCTTTGCGTACACGCACGGATTTGGTGCTCGTTTGCGCAACATCACTGGGAATCGTGAATGCGATGATGGCCGCAGGTATTAACCAGCTAATGAGCGCGGGAAAAAAGAGCACAAGAAACTCGTCAAACTGCACCATACCCTTTTGCCAGATCATCAGCGTGGTAATGTCTCCGAACGGAGAAAATGCACCGCCGGCATTGGCTGCCACCACTACACTGACCGATGCACCGACCACCGCCTTCCGGTTACCACCCAGCGTAGCTCCGGCAACAGTTCCCATAACGAGTGCTGTCGTAAGGTTGTCTGCTATCGGTGAAAGAACGAAGGCTAGCGCGCCAATCACCCAGTAGATACCGCGCGCCGATAGCCTCATCTTCATCAGTCGCACGCGCAACGCTTCGAATACGTTGCGCTCAACCAGCGTGTTGACAAAGCTCATCGCTGAAAGCAAAAAGAGAAAAAGCTCGGTATAGTCGAGCAGAACATGACGCAAGTATTCCCCGAGCTCTTCGCTGCGCCCTGCCGCACGAAAGCCAATTGCCACGAGAATCCAGATAAGGCTCGCTGCTATCATGACAGGCTTTGACTTGCGCAGTTCAAGCTTCTCTTCGAGAAACACCAGCGTATAGGCAAGACAGAAAACCGTCAGGACCGCGGGGCCAATCCATTGCATTCCATGCTCCATGCCATCGCTCTCTTTCGAGTACTCAAAAGCTCATCACGGCATCTCTGGCCGGGTCATGATGGATTGCGGCATTTGCACTCATTGCGAAACAGAAACGCTATGGTATCTTCGTCCGCACGAGTTGGGTGTAATGCGCACTTCGACGTGCGTCTGGTGATTATGCGAGCAGCTTTGCTGCTTCTTTGGCAAAGTAAGTCACAATGAAATCTGCTCCTGCGCGGCGCATACCGACCAGAGATTCCATCATGGCGCGATTCCGATCAAGCCAGCCTCTCTCGAAAGCTGCCTGTAGCATTGAATACTCCCCGGAAACCTGATACGCGCCGATTGGCACACTGGTCAAGTCTCGCGCTGCGCGCACCACGTCGAGGTACGGCATCGCCGGCTTCATCAGCAGCATATCCGCACCTTCTTCAAGGTCGAGTGCGATCTCACGCAATGCTTCGCGCAGGTTTGCGCCATCCATCTGATATGTTCGCCGGTCGCCGAATTGCGGTGCCGAGTCAGCAGCATCGCGAAACGGTCCATAGAACGCTGAAGCAAATTTCGCGGCGTAACTCAAAATCGGTGTTTGTGCATTTCCGCCGGCATCGAGCGCGGCGCGTATGGCTGCCACACGCCCGTCCATCATGTCGCTGGGGGCGACAATATCGGCACCTGCTCGCGCAAGACTTGCTCCCGTTTTGGCCAGCAACTCAAGCGTCGGATCGTTGTCCACATCGAAGCCAGAGCCTTTCTCGACGACGATGCCGCAATGTCCGTGACTCGTATACTCGCACAGGCAGACATCGGCAATGAGAACCAGTTTTTTGGCCGCGCTGGACTCCTTCAGCGCGCGCAGGCTGCGCTGCACAATGCCGTTGTCATCCCACGCACCGGTTCCCTGTTCGTCTTTGCCTTCAGGCAGACCAAACAACAACAGGCCACCAATACCGAGCGTGGTGGCTTCTTCGGCTTCCTTTAAAGCCTCATCAATGGAGAGATTGAAAACACCCGGCATGGAGCCAACAGCACGTCGCACCCCTTCTCCCGGGCAGATAAACAAGGGATAAATCAGGTCGCCGGGTTCAAGCTGCGTCTCGCGCACCAATGCCCGCATTGGCTCGCTTTGCCGCAAACGGCGCATGCGTTGTGCAGGAAAACTCATGAATCGATTGTAAGCCAGCAGTGCGTGGCGCACATGTGTGCGCCGTCATACAAGCGCCTCTTACTGAATGACCCTGAACGTATTTTCTTCCGTGGCCAGTGAGCTGCCGCCCACCCAGATGTCATAGGTCGTCGGATCCACCTCACGCTTCACATCCGCGTTGTAGTAACTCAATTCGTCAAAGCCGAGTGGAAATTCCACATGCTTTGTCTCGCCCGGCTTAAGTGTGACGCGGGCAAAACCCTTCAACTCGCGGACCGGCTGGGAAAGGTTGGCATCTGTGTTGCGAATATAGAGCTGAACGACTTCGGTTCCTTCGCGGCTGCCAGTGTTCGTTACATCCACGCCAACCTTGGTGACAGGCTCACGGCTTGTTTGCAGTTCGTTTACAGGAATATCGTTACGGCTCAGCGTGGGCTTGCTGAAACGGAAGCGCGTATAGCTCAGTCCCCAACCGAAAGGAAACAGCGCCGAGTTCTGCTCATCCAGATAGCGTGAAACAAATTTCTCTTCGCCGTTTTGTGGCAGCCCAATGTAGTCTTTCGGTTCCGGACGCCCTGTCGGCAACTGGGCGTAGTAGAGCGGCTCTTGCCCTACTGAACGAGGTAAACTCGCGGGCAGTTTGCCCGAAGGGTTCACATCGCCAAACAGCACGTCGGCAATCGCGTGTCCGCCCTCCATGCCGGGACTCCACGCTTCAAGAATCGCCGGCACATGCGCTGCGGCCCACTTGATGGCCAATGGACGGCCCGCAATCACAACCAGAATTACCGGCTTGCCTGTGGCCACAACAGCTTCCAGCAATTTCTCCTGTGCTCCTGTAAAGCCCAACGTCGTACGGCTGGCAGCCTCGCCCTCCATCAGATTAGCGCTCTCACCCAACGCAAGAATCGCAACATCGGCCTTCTTGGCCACAGCAACCGCCTCGGCGATGGTTTTATCCGGATCTGTGGCAGCTTCGGGGTCATGTGGCCTGGTATCTTCCAGCAACTTGGCGTCGGGACCGGTCAGCAGTGCGCAGCCTTCGGAATAAAGCAGCCTATCTCCAAGCCGCTCTTCAAGAGCCTTACGCAGTGTGACTACATACTTCGGATCGCCACCTGTCCAGGCACCACGCAACTCGCTCTGGTTGTCGGCCAGCGGCCCGATCAGTGCAACCTTTTTCGCCTTCTCCGTAAGGGGCAACAGATCGCCAATCCCTTCCACTGGATCGTTCTTCAAAAGCACCATCGTCTCGTCTGCTACCTTACGTGCGGCAGCACGGTCTTCTGCAGTAGGGCTGTAGGGCGGTGTAATGTCTGTGTACGGATGATTGAAAAGGCCGAGCGCAAATTTCACCCGCAAAATGTGCCGGACTGCTTCGTCGACAACAGATTCCGGGATCTTGCCTGAG
Source organism: Occallatibacter sp. (assembly GCA_035550015.1). Lineage (GTDB taxonomy): Bacteria > Acidobacteriota > Terriglobia > Terriglobales > Acidobacteriaceae > Telmatobacter. The sequence goes on from DASZRJ010000050.1 coordinate 155,129, forward strand.
CGTACCTGTGCGGCAAGGGTGGTGGCGTAAAGATTGCCCTCCATATCCATGTCCGTACCGGCCTCAAGCGCTTTGCGCGCCACTGTGGGCCCGTCGCCAATGGAATGAGCTTCCAATTCAAGGACCGATTGCCAGTCTGAAACTACGAACCCATTGAATCCCCAGTCCTTGCGAAGAATGTCCGTCAGCAGATACTTATTTGCCGTCGCAGGAACCCCATTCACGGTATTGAAGGAAGTCATCACCGTGGCCACGCCTGCCTCAACCGCCGCGCGATAAGGGGCCAGATACACTTGTTGCAGCGTGGGCAAACCCATCTCGACGGCGTTATAGTCACGGCCCGCGATAGCACCGCCGTATGCGGCAAAGTGCTTAACGCAAGCTGCCACAGAGTCGGACTTGGAGAGATCGCCCTGCTGATAGCCTTCTACCCATGCACGAGCCATCGCCGAGCTCAGATACGGATCTTCACCATTTGACTCGATGATGCGGCCCCAGCGCGCATCGCGCGCGATATCGACCATCGGCGAAAACACCCAATCAAGACCGTCGGCACGCGCCTCTTTGGCCCCAAACCGTGCAACCGTCTTCGCTGCATCGGGGTCCCAGCTTGCGGCCACTGCAAGCGGCACAGGAAATGTGGTGTGGTGGCCATGAATCACATCCAGCCCAAAAATGATGGGAATATGCAGACGCGACTTCTCCATCGCAATTCTCTGGTAGTGGTTTGTTTCCTTCGCACCAACCACGTTGAGCATCGAGCCCACCTGACCGCGCTCCACCAGCTCGTCATAGGTGAGCTTCGATGCCGAAGGGCCGGTCGCAGCACCTGCTGAGTACTGCACAAGCTGACCGATCTTTTCTTCCAGAGTCATCTTGCCGAGCAAATTCTCGACGCGGTCATTGATGGCTTTGGAAGCGAGCTGTTTGTTCGACGGTTGAACTGATTGCGCCCAGCAAGGTACTGAAAGGACCACAATAAGCGCAATCCATTGCGCAAAGGAGATAGAGGCATTTCTCTTCTGGTGATTCATGACTCGCCCATGATAAACGGTTTCGCCCCTCTCCTGCCGGTAAGCCTCATTTTTAGGTTTCTGCTGGCATGCCAGGGACCCCTCGGTTTTCCCTTGGCACACCCGTTTCTCAACCCCACGGCTGTTGTATTTGTGGGTTACGGGGTTTCTTTGGGTTTTTCTCCTGGTTCATAGAAGGGCTTTATGCTCATTGCGTGACTGGAATTCTCCTCAGACAGCATGCGGCTCACTTTCGCAAGGCAGTATGGCTGGCCCTGGAACACGATGTCCTCAACACGGCCAAGGCCGTGGCCTACTCCGGCATGCTCATGATGTTTCCCATGCTGGTGGCCATTACCGCGCTGCTCGCCATGGTGCCCGCAGGACCCACATTACTCGGTGAAATCCGTTCTGCGTTCGAGCAATTCTTGCCTGCCGACACGATGTATCTTGTGCGTAATTCCATGCAGGGACATCAGCTCTATTCCGCCCAATTGCTGGTCTCTGCCCTGACTCTGAGTTTGTTTGCCGGACTCGGCCTTATGCTTTCGTTGATGGAAGGCTTTCGCCGCTCCTACCGGCTCCCGCGCAGCGACTGGCGATTTTGGGAACGCAGGGTGCGCGCCATTCTGCTTGTGCCGATCGCGCTTATTCCTCTGGCCGCAGCCACGCTTGCTCTGGTGTTTGGCCGTCAGATTGAAGTGTGGCTGATTCACAACGTCCTTCATCAGCTTCGCCCCGTCGTCCTGATCCTTTGGCGCCTCGTGCGATGGGCAGTTGCCACAGTTACCAGCATCACTGTGCTGACCGCCGTCTACCACTTCGGCACGCGGCGCGGCGAGCACTGGCTGCACGTGATGCCAGGCGCAATCGGTGCAACGTTGGTCTGGTTCCCTTCCACACTGATCTTCGGCTGGTATGTCACGCGCTTGGCCGACTACTCACTCTTTTATGGTTCATTCGGTGCAGGTATTGCTACATTGGTCTGGCTCTACCTTTCCTCGTTCAGTGTGCTTCTTGGGGCGGAGTTCAATGGCGTTCTTTACCGCGAGCGTCGACGGTCATCGACCGCTCTCCACGATGTTCTGGGAACCGAAAATCTATAGCAGGGAAAGATTTACGAGCATACATAGCGGTTGTCATCAATTGTCAAAGACCCGCATGTACAATGAGAATTGCTGCACTTATTCGATTTTTTATCTGAATCCACCCCTTCTTTTTTGGAGCCCTTTCAATGCCGTTTCCTGATCCAAGCCTGACCGAATCCCCTATCCAGCGGCGTGCCAAAATCGTGGCCACGCTGGGACCGGCTTCGAACACAGAGCCTGCCTTCCGCAAGCTCGTGCGCGCCGGGGCAGATGTGGTCCGGTTGAATTTTTCGCATGGAACTCACGAGGAAAAACTCGAGCTCATCAAAATGATCCGCAAGGTGAGCCGCGAAGAACATAAACCGCTTTGCATTCTTGCCGATTTGCAGGGTCCGAAAATTCGTACCTCAAAGCTAAAGGATCACCAGCCGGTGCTGCTGAAGGCCGGACAGAAGCTGACCATCACGCCACGAGAAGTGCCAGGCACCGCCTCGCTCGTCAGCACTACGTTCAAAACACTGGCCGACAATGTTGAACAGGGTTCTCGCATCCTGCTCTCTGATGGACTTATTGAGCTGCGGGTCCATGAGCTTCGCGACAAAGACGTCGTTTGCGAGATAGTCAATGGCGGCATGCTTGGCGAAAACAAAGGCATCAACCTGCCCGGTATTCCCGTGCGCGTACCGTCCCTCACAGAGAAAGACGCCGAAGACCTGGAGTTCGCGCTCAAAAACGGTGTCGACGCTATTGCCGTTTCCTTTGTCCGTACGGCCGAAGATATCCGCATCGTACGCAATCGGGTTGTCGCACTCGGATGCGAAACCTGGATTATCGCCAAACTCGAGAAGCCACAGGCCATTGAACATCTTGACGAAATTCTGCAGGTCGCGGATGGCATCATGGTGGCTCGCGGCGACCTTGGCGTCGAAGTTCCGCCGGAAAAGGTCCCCGCCATTCAGAAACACATCATTCGTCGTGCGGCTGAGTATTTCAAACCGGTTATCACAGCCACGCAGATGCTCGAATCGATGATTGAGAATCCGCGTCCCACGCGCGCCGAGGTATCGGACGTGGCGAATGCAATCTATGACGGCAGCGACGCGGTCATGCTGTCGGGTGAGTCCGCTGTAGGCAAATATCCGATAGAGGCCGTCACCATGATGGCCCGCATCATCAGCGAGTCCGAACGCCAGCTCAAAGAGCAATACATTATTGCCCCCCGCAAGCGTCAGAGCCACCTCTCAATTGCCGAGACTATTTGCGAAGCCACGGCGCACGCGGCTGACGATCTAGACCTGCGTGGCATTGCTTTGTTCACCGAGTCGGGCGCAACAGCACGCCAACTTTCGAAATACCACCCGGGCGCACCGATCTTTGCCCTGAGCCCGAATGAGGTTACTGTAAACCGGTTGAATCTTTTTTGGGGTACCACTCCCATGCGTTGCCCCAAGGTCAATTCGACGGAAGCCATGGTGGACCTGGCAGAAAACATGCTGGAGCAGAGCCGCTACGTGCGCAGCCGGGAGGTTATCGCGATTGTGGCTGGTACGCGCACCAAATCCGGCTCCACCAATTTCCTGCGGTTGCATGTGATGGGTGAGCACAGTCTGGAGACTGTTCCTTATGCCCCACCTTTGGAACCTGAAGTTGCTTCGGTGGAATCATCTGCAATACCTGCTCCAAAGACGAAACGCAGCACCAAGCGCAAATAGACACTCCGTCGGCATGCACGCTGAAACACAACAACGCCACTCCCTTGGGAGTGGCGTTGTTGTTTGATAGAGTCTATGCCTCGCCAATGAAGGCTTATTTTGCTGCAAGCTGCCGCAGCACGTACTGCAGAATACCGCCGTGCTCGTAGTACTCGATCTCCTGCGGAGTGTCGATGCGCACACGCGCGGTGAACGTCTTTTTCGCTCCGTCCGGTGCGGTTGCCGTTATCTCAAGCGTGCGGCCGTTGGCGAACTTCGACTTCAGCAGAGCCGTGAGGCCCGGGAAATCGTAGACTTCCTCGCCCGTTAGCCCGAGTGACTCGACAGTTTCTCCTTCCGTAAACTGCAGCGGGAGAATGCCCATTCCCACAAGATTGCTGCGGTGAATGCGCTCAAAGCTTTCGGCAATCACAGCCTTGACGCCGAGCAGATTCGGCCCCTTGGCCGCCCAGTCACGCGAAGACCCCGAGCCGTATTCCTTGCCGGCAAGAACCACCAGCGGTGTCTTTCGTTCGGCGTACTTGACGCTCGCGTCGAAGATGGACATCTGCTCTCCCTCGGGCAACAGACGCGTGACGCCTCCTTCCGTACCCGGTGCCAGCTTGTTACGCAAACGCACATTGGCAAATGTTCCGCGCACCATCACCTCATGATTGCCACGGCGCGAACCATAACTATTAAAGTCCGCTTTCTTCACGCCGTGGGTATCGAGATATACGCCGGCCGGTCCGGATGCCTTGATATTGCCTGCGGGCGAGATGTGGTCGGTGGTGACCGAATCGCCAAGCACAGCAAGCACGCGCGCACCGGTAATGTCGGTAATGGGCGCTGGCGTCATCGTCATTCCGTCGAAATACGGCGCCTTGCGAATGTAGGTCGAGTCCGGCTCCCACTGGTAAACGTCACCCGTCGGAAAGCTGAGGCCCTGCCAATTGGTATCGCCTTGCGCAACAGTCGCGTACTCTTTGCGGAATCCTTCGCTCGAAATGCCCTTCTCGATGGCCGCGGCAACTTCTGCTTGCGTGGGCCAGATGTCCTTGAGGTAGACAGGCTGACCGTTCTGGTCATTGCCCAGAGGATCTACATCGAAGTTGTGGCCAATCTTGCCGGCCAACGCATAAGCAACCACCAGCGGCGGCGACATCAGGTAGTTGGCGCGCACATCCACATTCACACGGCCCTCAAAGTTGCGGTTTCCGCTCAGCACGCTCACCGCCACCAGACCATGCTCATTTATGGAACCCGACACATCCTCAGGCAGTGGACCGGAGTTGCCAATGCACGTGGTACAGCCATAGCCCACAACATTGAAGCGCAGCTTCTCGAGATAAGGGAGTAGTCCCGCCTTTTCGTAGTAGTCGGTCACAACACGTGAACCCGGTGCCAGCGACGTCTTTACCCACGGTGGAACGGTAAGGCCCTTTTCAACAGCCTTCTTGGCCAGAATGCCAGCGGCAACCATGACAGAAGGATTCGACGTATTGGTACAGCTTGTAATGGCGGCGATCACCACTGAGCCGTGATCGAGGTATTTGTCAGGATCGACGCCAAAGCGCTCCTTCACAGTAGTGGTTACGTGCAGCGGTTCTGCTGCCGCCAGTCCTGTGTCGGCAACCTGTGTCGTACGGCTCCATGTTGCAGCCGTGCGCTCACCGAGCGGCTTGGCCGTTGGAGCCAGAAGATTAGGAAGCTGCTGCGCGAAGCTTGTCGCAGCATCCTTCAATAGCACGCGATCTTGTGGGCGTTTCGGTCCTGCAACGCTGGGCTCCACTGTCGCAAGATCCAGCTCAAGCGTCTGCGAATACTCGGCCTCGGCCGCGCTCGCAGTATGGAATAGCCCCTGCGCCTTGTAATAAGCTTCGACGAGCGCAATCTGCTCATCGCTGCGTCCAGTGAGCTTCAGGTAGCGCAGTGTCTCCGCATCCACAGGGAAGATGCCGCAGGTCGCGCCATACTCGGGCGCCATATTGCTGATCGTGGCACGATCGGCCAACGGCAGCTCGGCAATGCCTGGCCCATAGAACTCAACAAATTTTCCGACGACGCCCAGTTTGCGCAACGCCTGCGTTACAGTGAGCACCAGGTCCGTTGCGGTTGCTCCCTCGCGCAGCTTGCCGGTGAGCTTGTAGCCAACCACCTGCGGTACGAGCATGCTGATGGCCTGGCCAAGCATGGCAGCCTCGGCCTCAATACCGCCTACGCCCCAACCGAGCACGCCAAGGCCATTGATCATCGTCGTATGGCTGTCTGTGCCAACAAGTGTGTCAGGATATGCGAATGACTCACCGTTGACCTCCGTAGTGAAGACTACGCGCGCCAGGTACTCGAGATTCACCTGGTGGCAGATGCCCATGCCTGGCGGCACAGCGGAGAAGTTGCTGAAAGCAGTCTGTCCCCACTTTAGAAATGCGTAGCGCTCGCGGTTTCTCTGGTACTCCAGCAATGAATTAGTCGCTAGAGCGCCACCGGCGCCGAATTCATCCACCTGCACCGAGTGGTCAATCACAAGCTCGGCCGGGATAAGCGGATTCACCCGATTCGGATCGCCGCCAAGTGTCTTGATAGCATCACGCATGGCGGCAAGATCAACGATCGCCGGGACACCGGTGAAATCCTGCATCAGCACGCGGGCCGGCATGTAGGCGATTTCGCGGCTCGGCTCTGCCTTCGCATCCCACTTGGCCAGGAATTCAATGTCGGCCGCCGTCACGTTTACGCCGTCTTCGCGGCGGAGCAGGTTTTCGAGCAAAATTTTGAGGCTGAAAGGCAGGCGCGCCAGATTCAGGCCGCCCTTTTCAAGGGCAGGCAGGCTGAAGTAGGTAAATGACCGCGTACCGGAGGTAAGCACGGCGCGGGAATCAAAGCTATTCATCGAGAGACCTTTCTATCCGCAATGGCGGATGTACTGCGAACCTTGAGACTGCGGCACGGACGGCCCGGCGCAGCGCCGCTGCGCACAGAAAGGCACGCACTTACGGCAAACAAACAGGACGGAGATAGATTACTCAGAGGACTGGACTGCGTCCACGGTCGTGGCGGCCACGGCGGAAACGCTTCAACTGTGGCGGAACGGCGATGGCGTCAGAAACGCGCATAATCTACATAAAAAATTTTAGCGCGAATAGCCCCGCGCGGGAATGAGCCTGCAAAAATCGTAGGCTACTCTGGTCATCGGAGGCTCCCGCCATGTTTACCCGCTCTCTGCGCTCGTTGGCCACGCTGGTTTTCGCCCTGTCTTTGGCTGCTTCGGCACAATCCACTGCGCCCTCGCAATGGCCGACACAGGAAGGAACCGTCATTCTGCACAATTTTCACTTCGGTTCCGGTGAGTCGCTACCAGAATTGCGTCTCCAGTACCTCACGCTGGGCACGCCGCATCGCAATGCCGCCGGTCATGTAGACAATGCCATTCTGCTGCTGCACGGTACCGGTGGCAGTGCGCATTCCCTGCTCAATCCGCTCTTCTCCGACGTGCTTTTTGTGCCAGGAGGCGTCCTCGACATTCAGAAGTACTTCATCATTCTGCCGGACGATATTGGCCACGGAGAAAGCTCGAAGCCATCCGATGGGCTGCGGATGCACTTCCCTGCGTACGATTACGACGACATGGTGCGCAGCCAGCGGATGATGCTGGACAGGATGCACGTGGATCATCTGCGGTTGATTCTGGGGACCTCAATGGGCTGCATGCAGAGTTTTGTGTGGGGGGAGACGTATCCGGATTTCATGGATGCTTTGGCGCCTTTCGCCTGTCTGCCCATCCAGATTGCAGGCCGCAATCGCATGATGCGCTACATGGCTATTCAGGCCATCAAACTGGACCCCGATTGGATAAACGGAGAGTACAAGACTGAGCCATTGGTTGGCATGCGCACGGCAAACGAGTTTCTGCTCGTCATGGGCTCAAGCCCGTTGCAGATGCAAAAGCACGAGCCAACACGCGAACTCGCTGAAAAGTACGTGGAAGACTACGTGAAACGCGCCGATGCCCGCACTGACGCAAACGACATGATTTACTACCTGAACGCAAGCCGGAACTATGACCCAAGCGCGCGCCTCGAATCCATCAAAGCGCCCGTCCTGTGGATCAACTCCGCCGACGACTTCATCAACCCGCCGGAGCTCGGCATCGCAGAAAAGATGGTAAAGCGTATTCCGCATGGCCGGTTCATTCTGCTGCCCATCACTGATCAGACACGCGGTCACGGCACCCACACAGTTGCTGCGGTCTGGAAGAACTACCTGGCTGACTTTATGCAGAAAACTGAACCGAAGCCATGATCGGCCGGGCCAGTCGCGACGATGCCTGGTTACACGCCTTCAAAATCGCGATACCGGTTCAGCACATCGCGTTCGGAGATTACGCCTTCGAGCTTGCGCATATTGGCGCGGTTCACCACTGGCACCAGCGGCCACCTATCCACATAACGCAGCGCCATATCAAGTGAGTGATCGGGATGTAAATACGGTATGTGCTTATCATGAGCGACTTCGGCCAGCGTATCCAGTCCGTCGCCCGTGGCCATTAGCTCGTCAATCTCCGCCTTGGTCAGCGCACACCAGCCGTGGTCACGCAAGTGAACCAGCACTTCGGATTTCTCCCCGCTCGCCACAATCTTTGCCGCATCCTCCACGAGCTTGTCGCCTTCGAGCCACCATCCTTTGGGCGACTGCATGGCATCCTCCACGCGCAGAATGTTCTCTTCCCGCTGTTCCTCCATTGACGGTAGCTCGAGACCATCCTGGCGTGTCAGCTCATCGAAAACCGAAGTGGGCTGCAGCGTGCGGGCGATGAGGTAGGCAAAGGTATTGGCTACCAGCACTGGCACAATAATCGAGTAGTTGCCGCTCACCTCAAGCACCATGAAGACCGAGGTCATAGGCGCGCGCAAAAAACCCGCGAACAGCACGCCCATGCCAACCAGCGCATACGTTCCGGGTGAGAAGTGCATGTGTGGAAGCAGCGTGTGCTCGGCACCGCCAACAGCCGCACCCAGCATGGCTCCAATAAAGAGTGTGGGAGCGAACATGCCTCCGGGCGTGCCGCTCACAAACGAGAGCAGCGTGGCAACAATCTTTAGCCCAGCCAGAATTGCGAGAAACTGCCAGGTGAATCGGCCATGCATCGCTTCATCCATGTATTCATAGCCGGCGCCCATCACCTGCGGAGCACCCAACCATGCAATCCCGCCAATGAGCAATCCAGCCACCGCCGGCTGCAGATACTGCGTCCATCGCGGCAGGTCCCGGAAGCGCGGCCGCAGTGCGCCGATACCGGTCGCGAAAGCAACCGAGGCGAAGCCGCCTATGATGCCCAGCACGCAATAGGCAACCAGCTCCGATGGGCGGAGATTCTCCACTGGCGGAATGCGAAACAACGACTCTGGGCCGAGAAACCAGCGCATTACCACCACACTGGAAACAGCGGACAGCACAACCGAACCCAAAATGCCCGCCGTCCAGCGGCCAATCACTTCCTCAATTACAAACAACACGGCAGAAATGGGCGCGTTAAATGCTGCAGCCAAACCCGCTGCCGCGCCGATAGGCGCAATCAGCCGCATGCGATCACGAGACAAGTGCATCCGCCGACCGATGGCCGAGGCAAGCCCCGCGCCGATCTGCAGAGACGGGTCCTCGGGGCCGAGCGAGTGACCAGCGCCAATCGCCAGCGATGACATGATGAATTTTCCGATGACCGTACGAAACGAAATATATCCGTTGAAGATATACAATGCGGCCTTGGTCTGGTTTACGCCGCTGCCGCGCGACTGCGGAAACACGTGGATGGCGAGTACCGCAATCAACAATCCCGCGAGCGACGGGGCAAGCAACATGCGCAACGGGGAAAGCACCACACCGGAACCAAGCGCATAAATGCGCACCCACTCGATGATGAAGCGGAAGCAGACCACTGCAAGACCGGAAAAGATTCCGATAAAGACGGCGAGAACAATAAACAGCCTGTCTTCACGAAAGACGGAGCGCAGCATAGCACGCGGAGTAAAGGCAAACTCCTCGGTTGAAGACGCGTGTTGCCCTTCCTCCACCATGGTGCGTGCGTGCGAACTTGAAGACGTGCCCAACTCAGCTCCCTTCATGCAACTTGGCAATCAGCAAAAGTGCCCGGTCGGTGTCCGATGGGGATCCACACCAAATGTTGGCCTGTCTCTCAATGGAAAAAACCAGGTCCATGGTGGTGGTTGCCAGGTCAGGATTGCGGCGCAAACCCGTGGCGGTTACCTCGCGTTTCAAGTCCGCCCATTCGTGCGCAAGATCCTTCTTCGGATCCTTCGAAGAAGAGTAGCTGGCAGCAACCGGACAGGCAGTCAAACGATTGCCCGCAATCTGAAATGCATTTACGACAGCCTTGTCGCGCTCCGCTGCGGGAATCTGCGGTCGGAAGGGATCCATCCGAAGCACCAGTTCTGACAAATGAAGTTGATTCTGGCTATTCGTATTACTCGAATCCAGCGCGAGGTTTTCACGCAAATAATGAGCCGCCTGTTCGTAGCGGCCGAGTTGGAAAGCAGCGTTGCCCGCGCCGGCAAGCACCACGGCATCGTGCGGCTTGGCGCTCAAACTCAGCCGGTAGGCCGATAGCGCGTGCTCATAATCGCCTGTACGCGTAAACAGATCGCCCAGAAGCTTCTGATAGGTCGTATCGTCGCCCAGATACACCTGCAGTGAAACCAGCTCGGATTGCGCCTGCGCCGTCGCCTTGATACGTAATAAGTATTCGATCAATTCAATGCGTGCATCGCGAATCTGCGCCGCCTGGTCGTCCTCAGGCCAATTGGCATAAATGGCATTGTGGTAGTAACGCAAGGCGCGCGTGGTCTGCCCCTCCTGGACAGCAACGCGTGCCAGGTCAAGATTCACCCGCCCGTTTTCTGGTTGCTCTTCCCACAAATTCACAAGGTAGGCCTCGGCCTCGCTTGTGCGGTCCAGCCCAATCAACGCCTCCGCAAGGCTCAACTGATACGCCTGGTTGTCTCGCGAATAGCGCAATGCGGCGCGCAGCTCATCTACAGCCGGCTGGTAGTTGTGCGCTTGCAGATTGGCGGTTCCCCGTTCAGACCAGCGGACCGCAAGTGACTGTTGTTGCGCGGAATAGATACGGGAAAGCCCGGTGACGAAGGTGAAGAAGACAATGAGTAGGCCAAAAAGGAGCGCGAGACTTGCAGGTTCTCGGCGCAAATACAGCGCGTACCATTTTCCCTTCAGACTCAATGCTTCTCCAATGAGGTTGAGGACAGAATTGTCCCCTTGCAATGATAACGTGCCCGCTTGCAAAGAATTTCACGATGCAAGCCACACGTGATTCCTTTGGTCCCACTTTGGACACACACTCTTGTGCAGCCTAACTCTTGGTTAAGACATGGTGTTCCAACACGTTGTTGCGTTTCAGGTGTTTGCGCAACAAGACTTGCTACCCAAAAAATCAACTGCGCACGCAGCCAGTCAGCACCATGGATGCTTCTCATTGGTGAGGCGGTTGCATGTTGTAAAGAAACACTGCCCGCAACTCCAGGTACGGTCCATGGAACTCTCGTGGCAACGGCGGATAATTTGAGCCCGTAATCGCTCCCCACGCGGCGCGGTCAAGCCCTGTGTCGCCCGAGCGACCCTCCAGGACCATATCCGTCACCCGGCCATTGGGCAGCACTTTGAAGCGAATCTGCACAGCGCCCTGCTTGGAAATCGGCGGGTTCACCTCGTCGGGAATTAGCGGGTCCCAGGTGCGCTCCGTCTCTGTATACCAGCGTCGCAGCCACGACGAAAAATCAATGCCCTGCGTGTCCGACAGAACCTGCACACCACCCTCGCCGGCACCCGGATGCATTCGCATAGGGCCATCGGACGGTAGATTCCCGCCGTAATTCGAACTCGGGGAACGCGCGGCATCCCGCATCGCCTGCTTCAATTGGTCAGCTGGATTCTGTGAGCCCATGGCAAAGTTCGGCCGCGCCGGTACAGCCTGAGGCCTTGGAGCCTCACTTTGTGCTTGGGCCGGTGGCGGAACAGGCGACGGTTGTGTAGGTGCGGGCGCCGGTGTCTTGGTCTCAGGTTGCGGTGGCGGGGGTGTCGTCGGCTCCGGAGTAGGTTTGTTCAGCTCTTCCAGAGTCTTCTTGTCAATCGGCGGTAACCTCTTCGGGACTGGTTTGATTTCGACCTTCGGCTGCGACTTTTTCAGCAAGTCCGGCGGCAAGTCAAGATAAGTCAGGTCTTTGCGTTGCTTGATCGCATCAAACGGATCGATGACCTTGGGTTCCTTCAGAACGTAACGCGGAATCCAGGTAACTGCCGAAAGCAGAAGAATATGTAACAGGACGGCCCACAGAATGCCTTCACGAAGCCGGGCCCAGCGCCGCTCGTCTTCGAGCTCGCTAATCATTTCCAGCAGTTCGTGCGTGTCGTAGTCCACCCAGCGCGAAGTGGAAATAGGCCTCTGCCGCGCACCCTCATCGTCGGAGGCGGGCGACGGTGTTGCTCCCTCTTCAGGCAGCGCCGTCTCCGGCTCTTTTTCCGTGGCTTTGGTTTCGCTTGTGGGCATTCTTCGGGCAGGAGCCCCCGTGCCAGATGGCAGCGACGCACTCCGTTCAGGACCTTCTTGACTATTCTCTCATTTCCTCTGGAAGCGGCAACCCGCCCGCACTCATTCGCGCTTAAGGCGCACCCCGTACAATGAGTCTTTTGAATGGACGTTTCGGGTGCTCGAAAGGAAACAGCTTGAGCCACTTTTTTAAGGGTTTATTGGCAAAATGGAACCTCATCATACTGCCCGCGCTGGTCAAGCTGGGCTTTTGGGGTGCCGCAGCCGTTGCCCTTCTCGATTCTTCTTCGATTCCCGTTCCCATGGACGCCATCCTCAGCGTCTGGGTGTGGAATGACAAGGCGCACTTCTGGCTTTACTGCATCATGGCCTCCCTCGGCTCCGCCATTGGTGGCCTGGTCCCTTATGGTATTGGCCGCGCAGGTGGAGAACTCTTTCTGCTGAAACGGGTCAACCGTGAACGCTTTGAGCAGTTGCGCAACAAGTTCGAGCGGCAGGAGTTTCTCGCCGTCATGATCCCCTCCATGTTGCCGCCTCCCACACCGTGGAAGATCTTTGTCTTCGGAGCAGGCGTCTTTGAAATGCGCGTGCTGCCGTATATGGTCGCGATTTTTGTAGGCCGCATGGTACGGTGGCTCACCTTGTCACTACTGGTCCTCGAATTGGGACCTGGTGCCGTGCAATTGGTCGCACACCATGCGCTCACCGCATTTCTCCTTGTTATCGCAATCGCCGTCCTTGGATTCGGAATCTGGTGGTGGAAACGCAAACGCGGCGCGAATGCTCGCGCCGCGCAGGAAGCTTCTCCTTCAGAATGATTACCGGACCGCTACAGTCTCCGGCTCCTCGCCTTTCAGCTTACGCACCAGCACCGGAATTCCAAATGCGGCTCCAGCCACAATCGCTGTTGAAAGCAAATCATTGCGATAGAACGGCAGCCCCGCGTAGAAGCAGGCATCCAGGCCGCTCAGCGTCTGGGGATACATCGTGCCACCCAGCCAGACTACGTAATTAGACAGAAAGAAGAACGACGTCGGCCCCAGCACCACGCCTGCTCCCACACGCAGCCATGTGGTCTTCGCATGCAGCAGAATGTAGCCGAGAGCCATCGCCATGGCATACCAGGCCCAGGTAATCAGGTACATCGACGTATGGAACGGGTAGTGATAGACATACACCGTCAGCACGTAATCGGTTGCGATCAGCGCGGCCATCGGGGCAAGCATCTCGCGCCAGTTACGCCGCGCACCGAAGTAGAGCAGCGCACCGCCCACAAGTGTGAAGTTGAGCCAGTCAGGATGCGGCACCAGACGGCTGACAATGGCAGCGAGCAACAGCAGATAAGCGGGCATGAAACCTCCGGTGCGAAAATGTGCTGGACGCAGAGTCTGCGAGAGGGTACCTTCTCATTCTGCGGTGCACGGTGCGGGTGGGTCAACCTGTGAATTGCGAGTCGGTTTGATGGTTCAAAAGTGCGTAAGTGCCTACTTCTGCTCGCGCCCGCCCATAATCTCTCCTGCATCCTCATGTCCATCCACGATGTACACATAGCCCGCGAGAGGCGGAGTGTTCGATCCGTTTCCCGATGCGCGAAAAATATAGTCGAAGCGCAGATCGGTAAACTCGACTGTTGTCCACCTACGTTCCGGCGGTAACTCGGGTGGCGTAATACCCGGAAACGGATACTGTCCGATGTCGCGCACCACCGCCCACCTGCCCCAGTCGAGATATACCTGGCCGAGTTCCGTTCGCTTGGCAACTTCCACGGCAGCCGTATCTGCGGGTTTGTAGATCACATCCTGCTCAGGATCGGTGTCGATGCGATCCGTGCGGGTATTGATTTCGGCAGTCTGATAGAAGCGCGGCGTTTCGATGATGGCGTGCCATCGGAATGGATTGATGGGATAGGGCTCGACTGCGGCGCGGATCACCGGCTGTGTGGTAATGGGCTCACTCTTGAGCATCGCAAGCGCTTCGGCGTGCGTTGTCCAGCGCAGAATCCACAGCAACACCATGCCGGTAAGTGCGAAGATGGCCCAGATTTGTCCACGCGGCCCCTTACTGCGCGCCCCAATCTCGCGGTCGGTCAGGCCGAAAATGGCCGGAAAAATAAGCGCGGCCGCAAAGAGAACCCACAAAACAGGCTCAAAAATAAAAACAAAGCTCCCCGCGTACCACTTTGGATTGAACGGAAAGAAGGGCCGCACACCATAGTTGTTTGTCCAATCCAGAAGGATATGGCTGAACGCTGCAATCAGAGTCGTCAGGTAAAGCCAGCCAAGATGCAGTTTGCGCGGCACGAGCTTTGCCGGAATTGGCGCACCAGGTTCCGGATTGAGCGCGGCCAATTTGCGCGCGCGGCGCCGCTCGCGCCAGATGTGAAATCCCCAGACAGCCCCTGTAACAACTGCCGCAACCACAGGCGCTCCAACGAACGTGTGCGTAATGCCACGATGGTGCTTCAGCTCTTCTACGGGTCCTGCAAAACCCCACAGCACATCGAGGTCGGCAGCCTCCGCCGCCAGCACGGCAGCCAATGTGGCCAGTGCAGTTTTGCGGTTCAACCCGGCACGGCCAATGCAGGCGCCGGTAAGAAAGTGAGTAACAGGCTCCATGTGATCGAGTTCATGGTATCGTGCACGGGCCACCTCCACGCCCCGGAACCTATAATCCTGCCCATGAGCGATGGGAAAGACAATGTGCAAAAACGCATCGAAGAACTGCGCGATGAACTGCGCCGGCACGAGCATCTCTACTATGTTCTCGACACGCCGGAGATAAGCGATGCCGAATTCGATGCGCTGATGAACAGGCTCAAGAAGCTTGAAGCTGAGCACCCGGAACTCATCACGCCTGACTCGCCTTCGCAGCGCGTGGGCGGCAAGCCGGCTGAGGGCTTCAAGAAGGCGCAGCACTCGCGCCCCATGCTCAGCCTCGACAACGCCTACAATGCCGACGAGCTCATCGCCTGGGACCGCCGCGTACATGAGCTTGCCGGCTCCCTTCCCGTGGAATACACCGCCGAACTCAAGCTCGACGGTCTGAGCGTTGCGCTGCAATACGTACCCGGTGGCGATGGAGGCGCACGCCTCGTCTCGGGCCTCACACGGGGCGATGGCCAAACCGGCGAAGACGTCACCACCAACATCCGCACCATTCGCAGCGTTCCGCTCAGCATCGGCGCCAGCCGTCTGAAAAAAGCCGGCCTCCCGCAGGCATTCGAGGTCCGTGGTGAAGTCGTAATGCCCGCCGAAGCCTTCCGCTTGATGAATGAGGAACGCGAGCGAGACGGCCTTCCTGCGTTCGTCAATCCACGCAACTCCGCTGCTGGAACTCTGCGAACGCTTGAGCCCAGCATCGTCGCGCAACGTCGGTTGGTTTTCTTCGCCTACTTCCTTCTGGTTGATGGCGAATATTATGCCGCCGGACAAAGTGCAACACTCGACAAGCTCACCGCGCTCGGCTTCCGCGTGAATCCGCATCGTGAACGCGTGCATACCGTCGAGCAGATGATGAAGTTCATCGACAGCGCCGAAGCACAGCGCGAAAGCCTCGGCTACGAAATCGACGGCGTCGTGCTCAAGGTCGACGCTCATCAGACACAACTGCGCCTGGGCTACACAGGCAAGGCACCGCGCTGGGCTATCGCCTACAAGTTCACTGCCCGCGCCGGCGTCACAAAGGTGAATGACATCTCCATTCAGGTGGGCCGCACCGGCAAGCTCACACCTGTTGCCGAGCTTGAGCCCGTCTTCATCGGCGGCACCACTGTCAGCCGCGCAACTCTTCACAACGCCGACTTCATCGCCGGCCTCGGCCTCAAGATCGGCGACTGGGTCAAGGTCGAACGTGGCGGCGATGTCATCCCCAAGGTCGTCGAGGTCGTTGACGACAAGGAGCACCCGCGCGGTCGCAAGAAATTCGCGTTTCCTGAGCAATGCCCCGAATGCGGCAGCGAAGTTGTCCGCGCCGAAGGCGAAGCTGATTACCGCTGCGTCAACGCCGACTGTCCCGCCAAGTTGCGTGAAAGCCTGCTCCACTTCGGCCGCCGCGAGGTCATGAACATCGAAGGCCTCGGCGACGCCGTAGTGCAGCAACTCCTCGAAAAGAAACTGGTAAAGAGTGTTGCCGATCTCTACACGCTTACGGACGAGAACCTTGCACTCCTCGAAAAGGAGGTCACGCGCAGGAAGAAGGACGGAACCGAGGAAACAAAAACGGAGCGCTTGCTGGGGCCCATCGAAGTAACGAAGCTCCAGGAACAAATCCAGCGCTCGAAGAACCAACGCCTTGCGCGCGTACTGATGGGCCTCGGCGTCCGTTTCGTCGGCGAGCGCACGGCCGAGCTGCTCGCCGAGGAGTTTGGTTCCATCGAAGACCTGATGAAGGCGGATGCGGAGGCATTGGAGCACGTCGAAGAGGTCGGCCCGCGCATCTCACAGGCCATCCTCGAGTTTTTCGCCCAGGAAAAGAATCGCGTGCTCATCGAGCATCTCCGCGCAGCCGGTGTCGATATGACCGCAGAAAAGAAGGTCCGCACCGCACAGCTCTCCGGACTCACTTTTGTCCTCACTGGCACTCTGCCCAATCTTTCGCGCGACGAAGCCAAGCGCATGATTGAAGCCGCCGGCGGCAAAGCCTCTGGGTCTGTGAGCAAGAAGACAAATTACGTCGTCGCTGGCGAAGACGCCGGCTCCAAACTCGACAAGGCACGCGAACTCGGCATTCCCATCCTCGATGAAGCAGGCCTGATGGACATGCTCAAGAACGCATCATAATCCCGCTTCGCATTCACGCAAACGTTCTGCGCCGCGATAACGGTTTCGAGCGATGCTCGCTTTGATTCTGTTCCCGTTCGCGTTCGCGCTTCCAGGCTTCCGCGCGCCGGTTCCGCACGGCAAATACAGCCGCATCCTGCGCGGCCACAGGCACATTGAGGTTGCCCGGCCTCTCCGGAGTGGGAATCAACCGTGCCGACGACTCATACTCGTCGATATACGCCGGTTGTGGCTCGTGCACTGGCTGTAAATCTCGCATCGCAACCACGGCAGGCAATGTCTTCGCAGCCGGCCGCGCCACAGTTTTCGCGCTCGAGGCACGCACAGCTGCGGGCCGCACTGGTCTCTCGCTACTCACACCTCGTGCTGACGCAGTATGCACGATAAACTCATCCACCAGCATGTAAAGACAGGTCTGCCCGCATAGGTGCTTCGCTCCAGCACGCGGACGGCCTCGCGGATTCCACCCGCTCACCCGCAGCTCACCAGCCTGCTCTACGGCCACAAACCAATGGTTTGAGCCCTGCATCTCCGCACCGCACACATCGCATGAAACGGCCTGCCGAATCACTCTGTTTCTCCTGCTCCTGCATCTCCATTTCATCGCGGAATTGCGCTGTTCATGCGCAAACGCAGCACAAAGATTCTGCTTCAGGAGCAAAAGCGAACAACTTCTCTACAGCCCGTCCTAAAACGGGATGCATGCGGCAAAATTGCTTCTAAAAAGAAAGAGCCAGCGCGCAGCCGGCTCTCTTTCCCTCTACTAAGCTGCTACTCCTTCGGTGCGAAGTAGCCCTTACGTGCTCGAGCCACATATTTTCGGTTCAGGCAGTAAAGATAAATGGGTCTGAACTGGCCATTCGCCTTAAAATCCGCAGGCGTGTATGTAATCGCATACTGCGAGCGTAATTCTTCTTCAATGCTCTTAAAGCTCTCTGAAACCTGCTCGACCGACGGCGGAAAAAATACCTGTCCGCCCGTGTCGGTTGCCATCTCCGTGAGCACGTTATCGCCCTTGCCGCGGCTGGGAGTCCAATTGGTGCTGATGGCGTAGATGATTGTCTCCGCACGCTGGCACATCTTGATCGCTTCATCCGGATGCACACGGCTCTGGTTGTCGTCGCCGTCCGAAAGCAGAATGATCGCCTTGCGCACCGGCTCGGTTCCGCGTGAGGTCAGCAGTTTGTCGCGGCACGCTGTGTAGACCGCATCGAACAGCGCCGTACCGCCGCCCGGGCGCAGCCGGTTGATTCCTGTCTCCAACCCATCCAGATTGTTCGTCCAGTCCTGCATCAGATCCGGCGTCTCGTCAAAGCCCATCACAAATGCGCGGTCGCTGTGTGCGCGCAGCATCTCCAGCAGGAACTCAATGGCCGATTGCTGTTCGAAATGAAAGCGGGAGCGGATCGATGTCGAAGTATCGATCATGATGCCGACACGCAGCGGCAGATTAATCTGCTGGCGGAACGAAGTCACGCGTTCGGGCGCGCGCTGGTCATCCAGTAGCGCAAAATCGCTCTGCTTCAAATTGGGAATGTAATGCCCGTGCTTGTCCGTCACCGTGAAGATCAGGTTCACTTCGTTCACGCCCACATGAATGGTCGTCGATGCGTTGTCGTCCTGGCTGTTCGTCTCCTGCGCATTGGCAGGTTGTGTCTGGTTCTGCGCGTTCGTGGACTGCGCAGCGGGCGCCTGTGCCGGAGTCGCGGGAGCTTGAACTGGTGCCTGCTGTGCTTGAAGAGAAGCAGCGGCAAGCGCCATTGCGAGGACAAGTGGGAACTGCAATCGATTCATATCGCTCCTATTTTATCAATGGGCTTTCTTCTGTTTCGCCGGCAATTGCGCTGTTCCACTTACTGAAGTGCCTGCCAAAGCACCTGCCTCAACATGGCCAAGGAACTCAATCAGTTCCGGCGGCGGCACCGCTTCCAACTCCATCGGCTTGTGCGTCAGCGGGTGCGCAAATTCCAGCCGTGCCGCATGCAGAAAATTACGGCCCAACCGGATTTTTTCCGGATCCACACGCTTCCCTGCACCACGCACGCCCATTTGCTCTGTCAGTTGACCGGCCGCACCGTAAAGTGTGTCGCCCACCACAGGATGCCCAATCGACGCCATATGCACACGTATCTGGTGCGTGCGGCCAGTCTCAATGCGCACGCGCACCAGCGTGAATTTGCCAAACTTCCCGGTAATGCGGCGCTGCACCTCGTAGTGAGAGACGGCTGAGCGCACATTTTCGGTAGCGCGCGTAGTCATGCGCGTGCGCCGCACCGGATCGCGTCCAATGGCTGCGGTAATGCTCCCGCTATCCAGCTCCACATGGCCCTGCACCAGCGCAATGTAGGTCTTTTGAATACGGCGCAAGGAAAACATCTCCGCCAAAGCCGCATGCGCGGCATCGGTCTTGGCCACAATGATCAGTCCGCTCGTATCCTTGTCCAACCGGTGCACAATCCCCGGACGCAGTTCGCCGCCAGTACTCGATAAAGCATTGAAACGGTAGAGCAGCGCATTCACCAGCGTTCCGCGGCTTCGCTCATCGTCGTTCGCTCCGGCCCCCGCATGCACCATCATGCCTGCCGGTTTGTTCACCACCGCCATCACGTCATCTTCAAACACCACATCCAGCGCAATGTTTTCCGGCGTTGCCTTCAGCGGCTCCGGATGAGGCTCGCCTGTGATGACAATCTCTTCTCCGCCGCGCAGTTTGTAGGAGGCCTTGGTCTGCGAGCCGTTCAACAGCACGTCACCCTGCTCCAGCAGCAGTTGCACGCGCGAACGGCTCAGACCCTCTATCTGCGAAGCAAGATAGTGATCAAGCCGCTGCCCCACTGCCTCTGCAGGCACTGTGAGCCTTGCCGTCTCATTCATGCGCGACCTCGATCGCATTGGTTCCCGCATGAATCAACGCAGAATTTCGTTTCAACAACAGAACCATGCCCACAAGCAGCAACACAATTGACGCCAGCTGTGGCCCATCGAGTATCCCGCCGAAAAAGTCGCCGCGTCCTTCGCGGTCGCGCCAGATCTCCGTGAAAAAGATGGTGGCCCCCGTTGCCATCAGCCACACACCGGCCACTTCTCCACGCTGTTGCCGCTGCGGCAGCCATATCAGTAGCACAAATCCAATCGTGAAAAACGCAAGTGCGCTGTAAACCTGTACAGGATGCAGCGCAATACCCATCGGCACGCCGCTCCAACGCTCGGCGATTGGGTCGATATACGTCACAGCCCAGGGCATGGAACACGGCGTTCCAAATCCGGCTCCTGAAAGCAATGCGCCAATCTGCTCAAATGCCAGACCGAATGCCAGCGGAGGTGCCGCGGCATCGGCCACCGCATCCCAGCGCATGTGCTGCCAGCGCGCATACAGTGCCGCTGCCGCTATTGCCAGCGCAGCTCCCATTGCGGCCAGCAGTGGATGATGCACCATCGCCAATCCAAGCAGCCAATCTGGATGCGTGCGCACAAGGCTCCAGTTCACCGCAACCAGCAACACACGCGACCCGGCCAGCGCGACAAAGAGTGAGAGTACGGATAGATTCCACATATGCTGTGCCGGAACCTTTACCGTACGCGCTGTGCGCTGCACCAGCAACAAGCCCGCTAGTACGCCTAATGCGGCAAGCGCTCCATACGATGGAACGATCAATGAGCCAAATTGGAAAAGGACGGGATGCACCAGAGAAGGATAGCCTCTCAGGGCAACAGAGAGGTAGAAGCCGACCCACGGGGCCGTGAGCAATGCGCCGGTGAACCCGTCCTAAGACGGTGGGACTCTCCGCGGTTCATTAGGCATTCCGGACTGGCGGACACGGCACACAGAACCGATTTTTCGAGTCGAGCCCCTGTTCAATGAATGTTGGTTCAACCGACGTTGATTGCCTACCTGCTTTGCAGGCCGGTCTCTATTGCGGATAGTAGGGTGGGCCGCTGAGTTTTGCAAGTCTTGTGCAGCCTATGCATTTTGTGCTAGCTCGTTGCACCGGCTCATACCGCACACAAATGCCGCATCCGGAAGTGCTCGCTGCCCGCTCGTGAATTGGATAAAATTTTCGCGCTGTCCCTAGGAGCCCGTCTTCCGTTCTCCGTCAAGAACTTCATCGAGCAGCACGCTCAGATCCTTCGCGCGTGCGTGTCCCTGTCGCGTGTCCAGTCCATTCGCGCGTTGCGCCTGTGCCAGCTCATCCGCAAAATTTAATGCCGCAAGCACAGCCACGCGCAGAGAATCCACAGTTTGCCCCTGTGACGCCACTGCGCGCATCTTCGCATCCACATTCTCAGCAAGCCGGCGAATGTGGTCCGGATCCTGACCGGTCAGGTGATACGGCTGATCGTAGATCGTAACGGTTGTATAGCCGTCGGGTTGAACAGGTGGATTTTTTGCCATGTAGCCTCACAGCTCCAGGGAATCGAGTTGCGACAACAGCTTCTCTACACGCTCGCGCACATGGTCGCGCTCGGCGCGCAGAGAGCGCACTTCCTCTTTCAACTGCTCAGTGGCGGGCGACTGCGAAGCCAGCTCCGCTTCTGCCTTTGCGGCGCGTTCTTCGGCGGCTGCGCGGGCCGCTCGCTCATGCTTGATCGTTTCCACAGCACGGCGCACACGTTCCTCCAGTGCGGAGAAATCGTCCACACTCAACGCCAGCGCTTCGGTCTCTGCTTGCAGGTTCATCTTTGACTGCTCCTTCTGCGGTATCTCTGTCAGCTCGGCCTCCCAAAGCAACTGAGACATACAACAAAACCTCCGCACCGCAGTCCTTGCGGTGCAAGTATAGCTCTATAGCCTGTGAACAAAGGGGCTCTAACTACGCAAACGCGCGCCCACTGAATCCACGGCAGCCACCACCTGCGCATGAAAAGCCTGAAGCTCCTCATCGCGCAGCGTGCGATCTGCCGCCTGGAACGTTACACCCAACAGCAGCGAATATTCCTTGCCGCTGCGTTTTGGATCGCGAAAAACTTCACGCGCACGCCAATCCACAAGCTCGGGAATCTGGAGTGCGGCGATTGCCTGGTCGATTCTTTCCCATCCGATACTCTCGTCCAAAACGAGTGAAAAATCGCGCCGTACCGGCTGAAAGCGTGATATTTCACGCGCCGCCGGCTTATGCAGCGGTAGCTTGTAGAGCCGGTCCAGATAAATCTCGCCAACAAGTACGGCATCTTTTAACTTGCGCGCCGCCGCTTCCCCCGGATGCAACTGCCCGAACCAGCCTACGGTCGCGCCATCCACATTGATGCGCGCCGCGCGATAGGGATGCAGCCACTTCGGCATCAAACCCGACTCCGATGGAAAGCGGTCAAAGTACACCGTGCGCGCCTGGAATTGTGCGACAACCTGCTCAACCACGCCCTTCACATCATGGAAGTCAATCGCACGCGGCGCATGCAATGCCGACTGTTCCGGCACCGCACCTGCCGCGACAAAACCGAGCGCGGGACGCTCTTCGACTTTGTCTGTATTTCCGCTAAATACGGTTCCCGCTTCAAACAGGCGCACGTCGCTTACATCGCGATGG
Source organism: Occallatibacter sp. (assembly GCA_035550015.1). Taxonomy (GTDB): domain Bacteria; phylum Acidobacteriota; class Terriglobia; order Terriglobales; family Acidobacteriaceae; genus Telmatobacter. The sequence continues at coordinate 177,802 of DASZRJ010000050.1, forward strand.
AGATTGCCGGCAACTGCTGTGAGCATTCCCGGCACCAGTGATGGACGCAATACGCCCGCTTCTTCGCTAAGCGGATTACCAAGCGGAACGATGAGTCCCGGCTGTGGCGCGGTGAGCGCGGCATCCGCCGCGGAACAGAAGGTGCTGGCGATCGCTTCATGGAATCCCGCAGCACGCATGGCGCCACGCACGGCGGCTTCCGCCGCCGCCCATGGCAATGCCTTCACGCCTTCGCCAAATGCGGGCAGCGTGTTCGCAAAGCCGTTGTACCCGTAGACACGCGCAACTTCCTCAATCAAATCGATTTCGCGTTCAAGATCCAGCCGCCAGCTGGGCAGGATCACGCTCCACGCGCCTTCTCCAGAAGATGTAAGTCCACAGCCGAGCGCGACGAGAATTTTTTCGACCATCTGCGCGGTGATGCCTTCGCTGTCGACTGTCGTCCCGAGCATGCGCTGCACTTCACTCAATGCGAGCGAAATCGTTTGTCGTGAAGCAGTTCGAGCCTCGGCGGCGGGCACGCGCACATCCACCAACTCGCCTTCAATGTATCCGCCGGAAGCCAGCAGAATCTTCGTAACGATTGCCGAAGCGACGGGCGCAGCGTTGAAATCCGCTCCCCGTTCGAAGCGGTGGCTCGCGTCGGTATGCAGGCCGTGGCGGCGCGCGGTGCGGCGCACTGCAACCGGATCGAACCATGCGGCTTCGACAAGAACGTTCTTCGTTTCGGGCGTAATCATCGAGTCCCAGCCGCCCATAACGCCGGCTAGAGCGAGCGGTTTGGCGTGGTCGGCAACGATGAGGTCTTCTGGATCGAGGGTGCGGTCGATGCCGTCGAGGGTTTTGAGCTTCTCGCCTTTGCGCGCGCGGCGGACGATGATCCCGCCTTCCAATTTATCGAGATCAAAGGCATGCGTGGGCTGCCCCATGGCGAGCCAGCAGAAATTCGTCGCATCGACAGCACTCGATATCTTCTTTTGTTCCAGCAGCTTGAAGTAGGTATCAACCTCTGCACCCAAGAACCAATCTTTTGTGTCGGTTACAGTGATGCCACGCAGGACACGGGCGGTGAAGCGGCCGCAGGCGTCTTCGGCTTCAATCCTGACGCTGAAGTCCTTCGCGGACGGCGAATGTTTTGGAAGAGATGTATCGAGCGGCTTCAGCTCAACGCCGTAGATGGCTGCGGCCTCGCGGGCGACGCCGTAGTGGTTCATTGCATCGACGCGGTTCGTCGTAATGTCCATTTCGAACAACGAACCATTGCCTTCGCCGAGGTTATAGATGCCTTCGACGGCTATTCCGCGCAGGGTTAAGTCTTCTGCAAGTTGCGCATCATCTACTTGCAAATCAGGCAAATACGCTCGTAGCCACTTTGTCAAAATCTTCATTGATTCGTTCTCTGTCGGGCGGTGCCAGCGGAGTTAGCGGGGTTAGCGGAGCTAGACCGCAAAGTGGCCACTAAACCGTTGATTAGCCGGGCTACTTCCGCACCCTGCTCTATTAATTGTTGAACCGACTTGCGATCCAGATAGCCAAGATCCGCAGCCAGCTCCACCTGTGTCAACAGTTCATTCAGCGACCCACGCGAGTTTCCTAGAAAGTGCCTGAACTGCGAATCTGTGAGCCTGCCATGGCCTTCTGCGATATTACTCGGAACCGATACGGCAGCACGTCTAATCTGCGTCAGAAGTCCGTAAGCCTCACTCTTTGGGAGAGTTGACGTCAAGAGATAAGCCTGGCGCGCAAGCGCCATTGCTTTCTGCCAAACAATCAATTCTCTGTATTCTTTAGGCCTTGCCATACTAACTCCGCTCACCGCGCGCAGCGCGGCTAGCTCCGCAGTCTTACGCGAATTGCCCCAGGAATCTCATATCACCGGCGTAGAACTGGCCGATTTCGCTGATGCCGTACTTCATCATGGCGATGCGTTCGACGCCCATGCCGAAGGCGAAGCCGGAGATCTTTTTCGGGTCGTAGGCGGGCTGCTTTTCTGCCGCGAAGGCAAAGACGGCGGGGTCAACCATGCCGCAGCCGAGGAGTTCTATCCATCCTGATTGCTTACACTTACGGCATCCCTTGCCACCGCAAAAGATGCAGCTGATCTGGACATCGGCCGAAGGCTCAGTGAACGGAAAAAACGAGGGAAAGAACCTCGTTTTGACGCTGGAACCGAAGAGGGCCTTCATGGCGTGGTCGAGCGTGCCCTTGAGGTCGCTGAACGTAATGTTGGTGTCGACGCACAAACCCTCTACCTGGTGGAAGATGGGCGAGTGCGTCGCGTCCTGCGCGTCATTGCGGTGGACCTTGCCGGGAATGACGATGCGGACGGGCGGCGGCTGCTGCTCCATGGTGCGCATCTGCACGGGCGAAGTGTGCGTGCGGAGGAGCAGGCGGTCGCGCTGCGGGCGGCGCTCCTGCGCTGCGACGACGAGCGTGTCCTGCGTGTCGCGCGCGGGGTGGCCCGGCGGAAAGTTCATGGATTCAAAGTTGTAGAAGTCGGTTTCGACCTCGGGACCGACACCGACCGAATACCCCAGCGCTGCGAAGACGCTGACGATCTCATTGAGGGTCTTGGTGATGGGGTGCTCGGCACCGGTGAGGCGGCGGGTTCCGGGCAGAGAGATGTCGATGGCTTCGGCCGCGAGAGCGGCATCGCTTGGACCCGCTCCAGAGGCCGACTCAAGCAGGCCTTCAACCAGTGTTTTCAATACCTTGAAGCGCTCGCCGACGGATTTCTTGGATGCCGGCGGGGCGGCCTTGAGCCAGCGGCCGCTGACGTCATTGAGCAGGCCCTGCTTGCGGCCGAGCCAGCGGAGGCGGAAGTCTTCCGCGTCCATTGCTGCTGCGTCGTCTCTGGCCTGTTTCTCCAGTGCAGAGAAGGCTTTAGCGAGTGAGTCGTCGTCGTAAGACTCAAGATTGGGAATGGGTTCGTTCGACATGCGTAACGTTCAGGATACTACTTCCAGCAGAAGATCGAACCCGTTTGCAGGGCGTGAAAACAGGTGAAGAATCCAGCCGAAAACAGAGCAAACGGTGAGGAATTGCCCACCATTTTGAGAGCAAAACTGTGTCACGGCAAAACCGGCAGGTTTATCCGGCGATTGAGAGCGGGAAATGCGAGTTGTTTGTTGCCAAACACGATGCGCAGGAGAAACCCACCAGTGAAATAAGCCTGAATTTAGCCAAATTTAGCCGATTTCAAGAAGTCGAAAATGGGCTTACCTATGTACTTTACACAGGTATCTGTGGCGCAGCAGATACTTGCCGACCGTCCGCTAGAGAGCCATACCCTTCAAGAAGAGATGTTGCGCGCCGACCCTCCGGGGCGGCAGGGTGGAGCGTGCACTTTTCCCAGGATTACGTCCGCTAACGCGAACTTCATCCTGGGCTATTTTCGCTACGTCCCTACGGGACGGCATTGCATGCAGCGGACGGCGCTATCATCGCTCGCGAGATAGTTGCGGTGGGGCGGGATGGGCTGAAGCCCTATTCGAGTGGGGTCGAGGTACACGCACGTTGTTTCATGTGGCGGTCATCTGGCAGAAATGTTTGGCTGCTACGAATCGTGCAGCGGTGGGTTGGCCATTGAGAGCCAGAAAGACCGCCGCAGTTTTCCCCATTCCTTCCAACCACCGGAGGTTGTATGCACCGCAACACAGTGACCCGCCTGATGGCCGGGCTCGCACTTACTGCGGCCGTTTCCGCAGCCAGCGCGTTTGCGCAGGGCCCGGAGTGCCGCCAGATCAAGCACGTGTTCGTGATCGCGCTTGAGAATCACAACTGGACCCAACCGGAGACTCTGGACGGCGGAATCCAGCCGGTTTACCAGAACCCCAATGCGCCGTTCATCAACAGCCTGGTGAATGGCACGGCCAAGGCGTACATCAACGGCCAGCTGGTGGACATCAGCAAGCACGTGGCCTATGCGATGGCGTACCACAACGTGCTGGCCACCGAGAACGGCGACAACCCGCATATTCATCCCTCAGAGCCGAACTACATCTGGGCCGAGGCCGGCACCAACTACGGCATTGCGAACGACGATGATCCGTACAAGGACAACCCGCCGAATGCGCAGAACGATAAGGACCACCTCTCCGGACTTCTGCAGAAACATGGCCGCACGTGGAAGTCGTACCAGGAAGACATTGACCTGATGACGGTGAACGGCAAGCTGACGAACACGCCACTGCCGGCGAACCAATGGACAGTGCCGTTGCTGAGCAACTCGGGCAGCTTTCCGGCGGACAGCAACCTGAACGAGTACAACGCGACGTATCAGTACAACTACGCCGCGAAGCACAATCCGATGGTGTTTTTCGAGGACACAAACGGCGGCAATAATCTGAGCACTTCAAATCCGCTGGTGAAGCACTACGCGCCACTGCAGCAACTGAAGTTCGACCTTGAGAACGATAACGTGGCCGACTACGTGTGGATCACGCCGGACCAGTTCAACGAGCAGCACAGCGGTCTTTCAGGCACGTTCGCGGGGCTGACGGGCGACTCGTCAAAGATTCGCTCGGGCGACAACGCGGTGTCGCGCCTGGTACCGATGATTATGGCGTCGAAGGCATACCAGGACGGCGGCGTGATCATTCTCTGGTGGGACGAGAGCGAGGATGACGGCGCCTCGGGCGATAACCCGGACGACTTCAACCACACGATTCCGGAGATTGTGATTTCAAACATGGCGCACGAGAACGAGGGCGGGCTGCCGTATGCCAGCTACGTTCCGATGACGCACTCCTCAGACCTGCGCACGATGCAGGAGATCTTCCACGTGCGGTCAACGGGCGCGAATGCTCCGTGGATTCGCGATGCAAAGAACGCGAACGACCTGTCGGATCTGTTCAAGCCGGGGATTGTGCCGACGATACCGTAACCACTGCGTGGGGCAGACGCTCGCTGTTCGCTCGCAGTAGAGTTGTGGTTTATTTCGCCGGGTGAGATTCGATCTATCCCACATCTCCAAAAGAAGGAGATGTGGGGCACCCAGAATTCAGCTTGTAACAACTGAAACAGCGGCACAGCGCCGGGAGGTGGCTGTGCTGTTTTGCATGCAGCAGACGCTCGCTGGTCGCTCGCAGGAGAGCAGTGGCGTCCGCCTGCTCCTTCTGTTTCGCACGAGCGCTAATCGCTGCCTGATACTGAAGGAAGCGATGCGGATTGATTGGAGCGACGAGCGGCTGATTGCGGGGCTGAAGTGCTATGACGCCGGGGAGTATTTTGAGGCGCATGAGCACTGGGAGCTGGTATGGCTGGAGTTGGACGAGCCGGAGAAGACGTTTATGCAGGCACTGATTCAGGTGGCGGCGGCGTTTGAGCACTGGCGGCGTGGGGAGCCGGAGGGGACGCGATCGTTGTTGAAGAGAGTGGTGGCGCGGCTGGAGAAGTATCCGGCTGAGTTTGCCGGTGTGGATGTGGAGGCGTTGCGGCGGAGTACGGGGGAGTGGCTTGAGGGGTTGCCGGAGGTGAAGGAATTGGCAGTGCCTAAAATACAGGGGGCAGGGATCGGTTGAGAGTCAATCTTTCCCGGGTGCCCAAATGCGAGGCACCCGGGGCACGCGACCCGTGGTGGAGGGGTTGACGGTGCTGAAGATCAAGTAAGGTGTTGCAAGTTGGCGCCGACCCTACGGGGCGGCGGGTTTATCGATGCCTCCATCCTGGGCTATTCTCATGGCGTCCCTACAGGACGCCGCTTCACAAGTTGCATACGCATTCAGGCTTCCGCGATGACGGCAATCGACACTTTCATGCCGGGGATGCGGACGGGGAGTTTGGCTCCCTGGCGCGCGGGCGGGTTAGAGGGGAACCACTTGATCCACTCCTCATTCATGCCGGCGAAGTCCGACTCCTCAAGAATGATGACGGTGGCGCTGACGACGCGCTCAAGCGAGCTACCGGCTGCCGTGAGGATGGCGGAAACATTTTTGAGGCACTGGGCGGTCTGCTCCTGAATGGTCTCGCCTGCGATTTTGCCGGTGGCGGGGTCGTGCGGGCTGGTGCCGGAGACGAAGACGAGGCCGGCGGCGCGGACGGCCTGGCTGTAGGTGGGCGGCGGAGGCGGAGCGTCGGGTGTGCGAATGATTTCGCGTGCCATGGTTTCTCCTGTGGGTTGGTTGGCACCATGGTCTCATGAACGAGTGGTCAGGGATCAGTGGTCAGGGTACCGCTGGCTGTTCCGGAAGTAAGGATGAGTTGAGGCAATCTTTCTTTCGATGGGCGGATGGGCTACAAATAGATGCATGAATGCGAGTCGCCGCGCTCTTTTTGCTTGCTTCACGGTGCTGCTCTTTACGTTGACCGCCTGCCGCGGTTCCCTTAACGACATGGACTCACGCACGAAGGTTGGGGACAAGATGCCCACGATCTCCGTTGGAGAGGCTCCCGGCGGTACCTTCCGGCTGGCCGCGCAGACCGGCAAAGTTGTTGTGGTGAGCTTCTGGGCCACCTGGTGCGGCCCGTGCCAGGTTGAGATGCCCGAACTGGAAAAGAAAGTCTGGCAGAAATATAAGAACTCGCCGGACTTTGCCTTTGTTGCCATTGCCCGCGAGCAGGACCGGGATACGGTGCTGAGGTTCCAGAAGGCACATGCCAACATTACGTTTCCGCTTGGATGGGATCCGACGCGCGCGACCTATGCGGAGTTTGCCGCGGCAGGTATTCCCCGCACCTACGTCGTCAACCGGCACGGCGACATTGCCTATCAAAGCCTTGGGTATTCGCCGGACGGCGTGGATGCGGTTGGCGCGGCGGTGCAGAAGGCGCTTGCGGAAAACTAGTTGCCGTTCCTTCCCAGGTCTCAGAATCGAGACCTGGGGCACCCAGTCTTGTGGTGGAACGAAAAACTGCTCGCTCTGATTTTGGCGCAAACAGAAAAGCCCCGGTGAAGACCGGGGCTTTTGGGATGACTTCTTTCAGTTCAACCGAAGAACGAGCATCGCACCCACCCTAACAAGTTAGGATGGGGCACCCATTAGGCGGCTGCCTTTTTCTCTTTTGCGAGTGCGGCCTTAGCCTGGTCAACGAGCTTGGTGAAGCCGGCGGCGTCGTGGACGGCGATGTCAGCGAGGACCTTGCGGTCGAGCTCGATACCGGCCTTCTTGAGACCGCTGATGAACTGCGAGTAGCTGGTGCCGTTGAGCTTGCAGGCGGCCGAGATACGGACGATCCACAGCGAGCGGAACTGGCGCTTCTTCTGGCGGCGGCCGGTGTAGGCGAACTTGAGTCCGCGCTCGACGGCTTCCTGAGCGGCCTGATAGAGCTTGGATTTTGTGAGGAAGTAGCCGCTTGCCCTGTCGAGGATTTTCTTGCGGCGATCATTGCGCTTGGTACTGCGTTTTACGCGAGGCATTTCTGTGTTGCTCCTTTTGCGTTACTGTTCAGCGGCTGGAGGCAGGAGGCGAATCAAATCGCTTGGACCTCTTCACTCGCTCTTACAAGCCTGATTCACAAACTAGTGGCGAACGCATTTCGCCGAGTTTGGGGGCCGGTTTGGCCCTGGGTCGCTTCAGTGCGGGTCTGCTCCAAAGAGCTCCCGCGCGGAGCGCCTCAGGCGTAGGGAATCATACGCGCGACTTTTGCGTGATCACCGTCAGAGACGATGGCGCTTTTGCCGAGACGTGCTTTGACCTTAGGCGTTTTGGACGTAAGGATGTGACGCGTCTTGGTGTGGCCCCGCTTGATTTTGCCGGTGCCGGTCTTTTTAAAGCGCTTGGACGCGCCCGAATGGGTCTTCAACTTAGGCATTTTCTTCTCGTTTTGGACTGGACTTGTGCCCGATCCAAGGAAAGACCCCCGGCTGACAGGTGTACCCGCCGACCCGAGGGGCTTCAGCAAGTATAGCTGAAGTACGGGGAGTAGGGAATAGGGACCAGATGCGCCGACCCGCCGCCACGCAGTAAATCGCTGGCGGCAGGCATGTTGGCGGGATTACTGGTAGCGGTAGAGGGTGACACGTTCGAGGTTGAGGTGGCGGGGGTCGAAGCGCCAGCCTTTGCCCTGGTCGTCTTCGTCGCCGTTGAGTTGGCGGCCGGAGATCCACTTGCCATTGACCATTTTGCCTTCGCGGATGGAGGCGATGCCGACCTGGGGGCCGGAGCGCGGGATAAAGGAGACGCGGAATCCCTTGCCGAGGCCGAGAAACTGGTCTTTGCCTTCGGAGATGATGAGGCCGTAACCCTCTGTGGCGTTGTTGCCAAAGATTTCATCAAGGGTGACATGGAGGGTGTAGCCCTGCATGGTGAAGTCCACGGCAGGGTGGTCTTGAGTGAGGGTGAAGCCGTGGATGGTACCGGCGGCCTGCGCGGCAGTGATCTGCGGCATGATGCTGGCGAGGGCGTGGTAGCTGGCGGTGAGGTCGCCATTGGGGTCGGCGTGGATGTTTTCGGTTTGCTTGCCGGACGCATTTTCCGGAGGGGTCCAGTCAATGCCGAAAGGGGAGAAGCCGATGCCATCCTCTTCGCCCATTGCATAGAAGACGTTGGCCGCACCGGCGGAGCCGCCGCGCGTTTCAGGCATGAAGAGCGGGTTGCCGTCGCGATGGTAGCGCTTGCACCACTCGATGAAGTGAGGATCGTAGAGATCGGGCGAGTAGATGTCGATTGCCGAGCCGGCGGCACGCCAGACATCGACGACGCGGGGCTGTGGACCGCCAGAGGGATAGTTGCCGGGTGCGGTGTCCTGCCCGGCGAGCCAAGTGTTGACGTACATGGGCAGGTCATAGGCGGCCTTGCCAGCGGCGGTGACGTTCTGGATGAAACGGGCGTAGTGCCAGGCCATAAAGATTTCGTCGGCGCGGGTGGTGTCTCCGAAGACCTGGGCCCAGGTGCCAGAGGTGCGGGCGCCGTTGGCCTCCCAGAGCTCGCGGAGCTCGGGATAGAGAGTGTCACGATGGTCCTTGAGGTAGGCCGTGAGCTGTGCGGGAACAGGACCGTCGAATTCCTTGTTCGCGGCGGCCGAGTGGTCGCGCGAGTCGCCAAGAACGCCGACTTCGTTTTCAACCTGCATCATGAGCACGGTGTGGTCGGCGGAGTCGACCTGCTTGATGTGCTGCATGAGGGCGGCGAAGGCTGTGGCATCAGCCTTCTCAGTGTTGGCAGAAGCAGGGCTGAGTATTTCAACGGGCTCGCCGCGCTCGATGACGCGCGGGAAGCGTTGGGTATCTTGCTTGACCCAGACGGGTGCATAGCTGGACATGCCGTTTTTCCATGAGGCGAGCCAGAGGAAGATGACCTTCTGGTGGTTTTCGCGGGCCTGGGCGAGGAGACCGTCGACGAGCGAGAAGTCGAATTTGCCTTCTGCGGGCTCGATGAGTTCCCAGGTGAGCGGAGTGATGACGGTGTTGAGGCCCATGGCGGTCATGCGCGGCCAAATGGGCTTCATATAGTCGAGCGAGGAAGAGGAGGAGTTGAAGAGCTCTCCGCTGAGAACGAGGAAGGGCTGGCCGTCGACGATGAGCTGGGTGGTTATGCCGCGCTTTTCGAGGTGTGGCGCGGAGGATTGAGCGCGAACCTTGGAGGAGGTTTGGATGAGCAGGAAAACGCTTACAAGACAGAGAACAGCAAGGGTATTCAGGGGTGTGCGCAATGGGTTTTTCATGGCGGTTGGGAGTCTACCACGAGATTGGGGATATTTGAGAGTGCGGGTTCAGGACAAAAGCGCATGACGCGAGCGCGCAATGAACGGCGCAGTGCTGAAGGATAATTTGGTTTGAGTGAGACCAACTCTGGAATGAAGAGCTTGCCTGGAGAAACCACCTTGCCAACCGATTCAGACATTGCTGTTAGCTCGGAGAAAAAGTGCGGGTCTTTGACGGTTCTTGTTCCGGGAACGGAGTGGAGGAAATTTGGCGGGTGGGGAGAAGACAATGCACTGTTTCGCCTTGCCACTGAGGTGCTGGGGCAGGATGCCGACGGCGCACGGACGGAGTTCTTTGAGTGGCCGGGTGGGAACAGTCATAGGAGCAGGCTTGAAGCGGCGGAAGCGCTTCGCGATTTGATTACGGGGCATGCGCTATCGCCAAACGACAAGTTGCATCTTATTGGCCACAGCCACGGCGGCAATGTGGCGCTGCTTGCGTCGAATCTTGGGCTAACGCATGCGATTGACAATTTGATCACACTGAACAAGCCGACGTTGACGGGAAGCTCGTATGAGGCGGGCGAGAATGTGCGGAGATTTTTCAATATCAGCGCGCGTCGTGATTGGTTGCAATGGGCAGGGTCGAATGCGAAGCTCTCTCTTACGAAATGGGCTATGGACCCAAAGGCAATGAACCTGCTCATGGATACGTCGTCGTCGGATTTGCATCCGCATGCGGCTTTGATTTGGGATGACGGGATCAGAGCGGACTGGTATGCGTGGCTCCAAAAGCAAATAGACCTTGGAGCCCACGCACAACCAGATTAGGTAACAAGTAAGAACGAATCAGCGAATCAGTTGCCGAGCGCTTTAGTGAGGAAGCCGATGATGCGCTGGCGGGCATCGTAGCCGTGCCAGGGCTCAGGCGAGGGACGGCCGAAGATGCCGCCTGCCAGCGGACCGTGGTTCTCGCGCGGGTAGGTGACGAGATCGACAGGCACGCCTTCCTGACGCAGGGCGCGGTACATTTCCTCGGATTGACCGAGGGGATCGGTAGTGTCAGCCTGGCCCTGAATGAGCATGAAGGGCGTTTTGGCTTTGGCCGCACCGGAGAGCGGGCTTTGACGCCATGCATCGGTGAAGTGCTCCCACGGCTTGCCAAAGTACCAGCGGTCATACCAGGAACCGCCCTCGGTGCCGTACTCGCTGAACTGGTCGATAACGGGCGCCATGCTGATGATGCCCTTGAAGCGATCGGTCTTGCCTTCGACAAAGGCCGCCATCTCACCACCGTAGCTGTAGCCAATGAGCGCCATGCGGTTGGCGTCAACGGGGTACTTGGCGAGAACAGCATCGACACCAGCCATTACGTCCTGATAGTCACCGCCACCTAGATCGTTCTTGTTGGCCGCGGCAAAGGCGACTCCGTAGTTGGACGAGCCGCGCGGGTTGGGGTGTAGCACGGCCCAGCCGTGCGCAACGAGGAAGGATGCGAAGGCGTCGTCGCGATCAGTCCATGCGCCGAAGGGGCCACCGTGTACATCGACAACCAACGGGACTTTGCCAGATTTGGCTGCGTCGGGCAAGTAGAGCAGGCCTTCAACAGTGAAGCTGGCGCCGGGAGACTTCCAGGTGACGAGCTCGGGCTTGACGGTCTTCATGCCTTCCGGAGCGAGCTCGGGAATGGGCAGTTTGGTGCAGGAGCTGCCGAGTTTAGCCGCATAGCAAAGCGTCTCAGGCGTTCCGCCGCTCTCTGCGAGCCACAACCAGCCGTTGCGCGCGTGGTTGGTGGTGAGCGACGAGACAATGGATGCGCCGAGATCGATTGGCCTGGGCGCGGTTTTGCCGTCAACCGAGAGCTGGACGACGGACATACGTGTACCAATGCCGGCGATGGAGACGGGGGCGCCATTGGGAAGAAAATCGATACCGCCTCCGCGCAACTGTCCTTTGAATCCAGCCGAAATACGGGTTGGTTTGCCCGCACCGGTCTCGGCATCCGAGAGCGGAAGCGCGTACATCTCCGCGTATCCGGGAGGCGCGTCCTCGGGAGTTTCGGCGGAGAAGATGAGAGTTTTTCCATCGGGGGTGAAAGACGCACCGCGCGCCGTGGGCGGAATGCTCTTCAACTGCTTTGGCGTTCCTGGCGAGGATGCTTCAACGAGCCAGGTGGAACCGGCAGGACCGAGGTCGGAGGCGTGGTTCGGCTCTTCAGCGGATGCGATGAGCGTGTCACCGCTGGGCGCCCACTCGGCTCCGTGCACATCCTGCGCGAGCGAAACAACCTTGAGGCCGCCGTCGATGACGCCATCAGACTTGAGCGCGGCGATATACAGACGCGAGCGGTGAGTCTCGTGATCAACCCACTCGGCATCGGCCTTAGCGTCCTTCTGCTTCTTCTCGCCGGGAGTCTGCGGGTCACGCGCCCAGAGGGCGATCCACTTGCCGTCAGGAGAGATGGCAAAGCCGGAGACATCGATTTCAATAGGCTCAGCCTTTTCGGGCTTCTTTTCGCTCTTGTCTTTGTCCGCGCTTGCCGGCGGAATGGCATTTTCCGCCTTGGAGTCATCGACGGGCGGCATGATTTTCAAATCGAAAGGCTGGGCATCGCCGCCGCGCAGATCGAGACGGAAAATCTGCATGTGCTTGTTGCGATGAGCGAGGAAGTAGATGGCGTTTCCATCGGGCGACCAGACGGCGCCGTGCTCGCCGCGCTTGTCAGAAGGCGGCGAGATAGTGAGCTGGCGCGGCTTCGCATCGCTGCCTGTGACAGGAACGATCCAGATGTGAGATTTGCCGCCGTCGGCAGTTGTATCGGACACGCTGAACAAAGCAGTTTTGCCATCGGGCGAAAGCTGGGGAGAACCAACGGATTTCAAATGGCGCAGGTCATCTGTGGTGGGCAGATGAGAAGAAGCCGCCTGCTGAGCAGAGGCAACAAAGGGCGCACAGAAGACAGTGCAGCACGCCGCGGAAAGCAGCAAGGGAAGCCTGGAAATTTGCATGGCTCAGCATACACCGCGCCTGTGCGGCTTCCGCTGCACGATTACACGGCAGTTGAAGTGAATTACCGGGCCTTACGCCAGGAATTGCGGTGAATGAGTGTGGATTCGACTATGGAGCGGATTGTCACGCACCAGTAACGGCATTGAGTAGTCAACAAGAGCATTGTTGACTACTCGCAACGCAAGGCCGTCATTGGATCAACTCGTGCGGCACGCCGCGCCGGCAGCCAGGCGGCAAAAAGCGTAACCGCAATGATGGAGAAAGATGCGACGGCGAGCGTAAGTGGATCAAAGGGACTGAGCTCGAAAAGTTGCGAACGGATATAACGGCCGCTGGCGAGAATCAGCGGAAGACCGAAAGCAATTCCAACGGCGAGAAGAACAAGTGACTCGCCAAGGATCATGCGCTGCACACTTGCCGCGCTGGCGCCGAGAGCGATGCGGATGCCGATTTCACCGTTGCGCCGCGTGACACTGTAGCTCATGACGCCGTAGAGTCCGATGCAAGCAAGCAACAGAGCGAGCAGCGCAAAGATGACGGTGAGGCGAGCGATGAGCGACTCCCGGCTTACGAACATCTCCATCTGCTGTTGAATGGTGCGTACCTGGAGAAGGGTCAGGTTTGGATCGATCTCGGCCACTATGCCGCGCAATTGACCGATTGCCGTGTTGGGATCGCCTACTGTACGCAGCAAAATAGTGGAGGCAATGCTGTCTCGAATTCCCTCACCCTGCTTGCCACGAATTTGCGCAAGCGGAAGGTAGACCGTGCGATAGGACGGATCACGCGGTCCGCTCGAGCGTGTGTCATGAGCGATACCAACAATTTGCCATGGTCCCTCAACCGTATCGATGTCGATCTTGATTGTGCTTCCAATCGCATTGCCGTGCGGAAAATATTTTTCCGCGATGGCCTGATTGACGACGCAGACTTTCAGCGTGGTTGCCTTGTCTGCAGGTGTGATGGGACGCCCGGCAACGATGGAGATGCCTGCGGTCTCAAAGTAATGTCCGGATACGCGATTAAGAATCGCACCCACATCCTCCCTGGGAGCGGGCGTGTAGCCGGAGGGCTTAATGGAGGAACGCCAGGTACCAAATGTGATGGGAGGGGAGTTAGAAAGAGCCGCAGCACGCACACCCGGAATGGCCTGCAGGCGATCCAAGAGCTGCTGATTGAGAGCTGGAATCTGCTCAGGCTTGTATCCGGCAAGCTGCGGGTCAAACTGCGCGAGCAAAAGGTGCGTACGCGCGAAACCGTAGTCCTGATTCTGCAAATTGAGCAGTGTGCGAAGGAAGAGTCCGGCGCCTACGAGCAGAAGGAGCGAAAAGACAATCTGGCCCGTGACAAGAATTTTGGGTAGCACGCCCTTGCCATATCCGCTTGCACTGGACGCGGTGCGAACGCCTCCAGTGAGTGCAGGACCGGCGGAAGTATGCGCAATACGTATAGCCGGCGCGAGCCCGAAGAGAATGCCGGCGCAAAGGGAAACACCGAGAGTAAACAAAAGCACAGTCATGTCTGGCCGCGGTGTGAGTGCATTGGATGCGATGCCCTGAGACACCCACACGATCAGTGCACGGGTTGCAAGAAAGGCAAGTGCCAATCCCGCCATGCCTCCGACCAGCGAGAGGGTAAGCGCTTCCATGAGGCTCTGGCGAACAATACGCATACGGCTCGAGCCCAGCGCTAGCCGGGTGGCTGTCTCACGCTGCCGTGCGATGGCTCGCGCAAGAAGGAAGTTGGCCATATTGGCGCATGCGATGACCAGTACGAGAACTACAACGGCCATCAGAATCCTGAGTGACGCACCGTACTGATCGCCTAAACTCGACACACCATGCGACGCCGACGTTATGGGGTCAGTAATGCGCTCAATTTCTTTTTGTCTCTCCGGCGTTATGTTGATGCCTTCACCTGCGCGGACGTAGTCGCGCATCTGCCTGTCGAGCCATTGCTGATCGGCCGAGAGGGAAGACTGCAGCGAACGGCGCGCAAACATATGGATGAAGTAAAACGAGCGCGGCGCCAGCATGCCGGGCTGCAGCATGATTGCATCGGCCATGGTTAATGGCACCCAGAGATCAGGGAGGGTGAGTTGCCGGCGGATACCGTGAAAACCCGGAGGCATGATGCCGACGACGGTAAACGGGGTTCCATTCAGACTGATTGTTTTCCCGACGATACCAGGGTCGGATGAGAGTGAATTCTGCCAAAACCGATAACTCACGACCACCACGGGGTCACCGCCAGGGGTCTGCGCGTCGGCAGGCAGAATGGTGCGACCGAGCTGCGGAGCCGCACCAAGCACACTGAAGTAGTTGCCCGAGACCATGCTTGAATTGAGATGGAAGGCGCTTCCCTCGTTGGATATACGGACACTAACAACCGGATCAATACTGCTGTAGGACGCGACCCCCTGGAATGGACCGGGGGCCTTTTCCAACTGGCGCGCAAAATCGTAGGTGTACTGATCGAAGAAACCAAGATCAATGCCACCGAGGACTCCGCCTCCGAGTGACGGGCCAAAGGTGACGAGTTGTTGTGGGTCGCGCACGGGCAGATTGCGCAAAAGAACTTGCTGAATGAGTGTAAAGATCGCCGTGTTGGCGCCGATGCCGAGGGCAAGTGAAAGCAGCGCCACGATGGTGAAGCCCGGCGTACGAAGCAGGCCACGCAACGCATGGCGGAAGTCTTTCCAGAGAATCTCCATCTTTGTCTCCCATCCTGCCGTGCGAATGCGATGCGCGACGGCGTTGGTGCTGCCCATCTCAATGCGTGCGGCGCGCGCGGCCTGTTCGCGGCTGGCGCCAAGGGATCGCTTGTGCGCAGCCGACTCTTCCATGAAGCTGCGGAGCTCGTTGTCGATTTGCCGCTCAACGTGTTCGGTGCGGAAGATTGACTGAAAGGCGCGTTGCACGCGGGTGAACAATGCCATAGTGCTTCCCTTGCTAGGCTTCGAGAATCCAGGCGATTGCCCGGGCCTGACGATTCCATGTAGCGGTTTCTTCATCGAGCGCTTTGCGTCCACGGGCAGTAAGCGCATAGTACTTTGCGCGACGATTGTTCTCACTGGAGCGCCACTCGCTCTTAACGCGGCCGGCCCGCTCCATGCGGGCAAGGGCGGGAAGCAGCGAACCGGGATTGACACGGAAGACGCCGCGGCTGGTCTGCTCAATGCGCAGAGCCAAGCCGTAGCCGTGCATCGGCTCAAGGGCCAGAGTCTTCATAATGAGCATTTCCAATGTGCCCTGGACGACATCGCCTTGCGATTGCGGCATTGGCCTCTCCTCTTGATAATCTAGATGTACAGGTGTTCATCTAGATTGTCAAGAGGAATGGAGAAGGAAAAATACGAAGGCCGCCCGGATTGGGCGGCCTAATAGGGTGTATAGGCTTGAACCAGAGTTACTGGACAGGAGCAGGTTGCTGCTGCTGTTGCGCCGGCTGAGCGGGCGGCTTTGGCTTGGGAGCCTCTTTTTTGGAGGGCGCAAGGATGGCATGGAGCGTGGTGCCTTCCATGCGAGGCATAAACTCGACTACTCCAACCTCGCCAACGTCCTGAATGAGGCGGTTAATGATGTTGTAGCCAAGATCGCGGTGGGCCATCTGGCGTCCGCGGAAGCGGAGACTGGCCTTGACCTTGTCGCCGTCCTGCAGGAAGCCAACAGCTTTGTTCTTCTTGGTCTGGTAGTCGTGCTCGTCAACGGTGACCGAGAACTTGACCTCTTTAATGACGATGGTCTTTTGCTTTTTGCGCGCGGCGCGCTCACTCTTTTCCTTCTCGTAGAGGTAGCGGCCGTAGTCCTGAATGCGGCAGACGGGCGGAACGGCATTGGGCGACACTTCGACCAGGTCGAGGCCACGCTCGCGGGCAATTTTCAGGGCTTCAAAAGGGGGCAGGATGCCAAGCTGTTCGCCGTTTTCGTCGATCACACGCACTTCGCGTGCGCGGATGCGTTCATTGATGCGAATAAAGGACTTGGCGGAACGTTTGTCGAGTGCGATGGTTCTCCTCCAAAAATATACAACTGCGTGAATACTAAGGTGAGGCCGCAAGCCTGCACCCCTCAACGCACCCTGAGTATAGCACTGGTCAGGTGCGTCTTCCTCTTGTCCGGAGGGGTTTTTACGGCAGAATGCCGAGAGCTTCCTCCATGGGGAGAGACTCCTCCAGACCTGCTATGTGACTCGAAATACTCCGGCTATTTCGTCCCCAGGACATCGGCAATGGGTGAACCCGACCGTGGCACTGCTGCGTGATAGTTCTCGCCCAGCAGCGCGGCAAGGGTGGCAGCAACCTGACTCTCGGTAACCGGCGTGGAGTTTTTGCGCTCACCAAGCGCCGGAGTGTCAGGTCCGAGGAAGGCCATCCAGGTCTCCTTCGACTCGGGAATCTTCTCGCCGTGGCTGGTCCATTGCGCACCGAGTCCGCGCCCGTGGTCAGGCAGCACGATCAGCGTGGTTTTGTCCTTGTATTCGGGCATGGACTGGACCAAGTCCCATAGCTCTTTCAGATAGCTGTCGCCGAGGTGAGCGGCGTTCAGGTACTCGGCATAGGTGCCGGCATGAGCCCAATCATCGGTTTCACCGAGCCCAATAAAGAGCAGCCTCGGCTTCTTTATCTTCAAATACTCGACCGCAGTGTGGAAGGGCATGGGATCGAATGCCTCATCAGGCCAGATACGCACGGTTTCAACCTTCAGCGTATTCAGCAGCGCGAGTTCCGGAGTGGGCGGAATGGACGTGAGCAGATCGTAACCTGCATTCACCACAAATCCGCAACGCTGCTTGTTGAAGATGCCGTCAAAGACCTGCCAGGCTCCGAATGCCGCCACCTTGCCGGCAAATTCCGGCTTCTTATTGAGCCACTCAAAGACTGTGACATTGGGGTTAGGCGTGTTGTCATTGGAGTCGATGCGCGGATCAGCAAAACCAGTCAATGTCTCGGAGTAGCCCGGATAAGAAAAGTTGAGCCCGTTGGTCACGTGCGAGTCCGAACCGAGATCGCGATTGCCGAAGAGCTGTCCCCTGGCAGCAACTGTCGACCACAGAAACGGCATCAGCGCTTTTCTACGTTCCTGCGGCGTGTCCCTCCAGTAGCGCTTTTCGGCTTCGACGGTGCGCTCCTTGGGCGCGCCAAGCGCTTCAGGACCAAGTGTCTTGATGAGCTGTGGATCCGCGCCGCGAAAAACCTCCTCCCAGCGCATGCCGTCCATCATCACCACAATTACGTTTTCGGTTTTGTGCTGCGCGAGAGCTTGTGCATGACCGTGCTGCACGCAGACCAATACCATGAACAGACCGCATATGAGCGCGGCGCTTTGCCACCTTCTTGTCTTCATGACTTTAGACTGTCACAACTGCACGACAATCCGATGAATCATGCGCATATTCCGATTCCGCAGCCACATGCACACATCTGAGAGCACCCGTCGGGGTGAGACCCGTCACACTCACACGCACAGGCCAATTCGCATCGTATTGTCCCATCAGTTCAACCGGTAGAAAGTTCTCTGTGAGACCGAGGGTTTTTCCCGATTCGGCGAGAGTGTTGGGTGTATGCAGAGTGAGAATGTCGAGTGCGCGACCGATGAACTGCGCGCGATGGGCGGACATTTTTTCTTCAGCAAGGGCGCGCAGGGCAGACATGCGCTCAGCGACGACGGGGGGTGGAACCGGACTTTCCGCATGCAGTGCCCAGCCGGGCGTTCCGGGGCGCGGTGAAAACGGAAACAAATGCAGGTAGCCGAAGGGTAGTGCGCGGATGAAAGCGAGTGTCTCTTCGAATTCAGCAGCGGTTTCGCCGGGAAAACCCGCCATGACGTCCGCACCGAGGGTGAGCTCAGGGCCGGCGGCAGAGGCCAGAGCTTCGACCTTCTGTACATAATGCCAGGGCCGGTAACGACGATGCATACGGCGGAGTACAGAATCAGAACCAGACTGCAACGGAAGATGCGCGTGACGGCAAAGTCGCGTTCCTCCGAAGTCATGCATAAGCGCGATGAGGTTGTCATCCCAGTCCATAGGCTCAATGGAGCTGAGACGGAGACAGGGCAGTTCAGTTTCAGCGAAGATGGCACGGACGAGCGCGGCGAGCGTGCGGGGTTCGTGCGGGCTGGTCGCGAGGTCGCGGCCCCAGCGGCCCATGTTGATGCCGGAGAAGACCAGTTCCCTGCCCTGGTTGGCGACGAAGTTGCGGACCTGTTTGAGGATTGCTTCCGGCGAGAGGCTGCGGGAGTTGCCGCGGGTCTGCGGGATGACGCAGAAGGTGCAGCGGTTGGAGCAGCCTTCCTGGATTTTGAGGTTGGGGCGGGTTTGGGCGCCGGGGGCGATTTGCGCTTCTTCTAAAAAGGAATGCGCGAAGGTGTCGTCGGCCCAGATGGGTGCGCCGTTGCTGGTCAGGGATGCGAGCGGGACTTCGGGGGTGGATTCGGCCGCGGTGCCTGTTGCGAGGCCCAGGGCGATTTGTGGCGCGAGGGCTTTGTGGCTGTTGCCGATGACGGCGGAGACGCCTTCGATGTTGGCGATTTCCTGCGGGGCGCGCTGGGCATAGCAGCCGGTGACGATGATTCTGGCTTGCGGGTTGAGGCGGTGGGTGCGGCGGATGTAAGCGCGGGCTTCGCGGTCGGCTTCGGCGGTGACGCTGCAGGTGTTGACGACCACTACGCCGGCTTCCCGGAGAGGCTGCGCGGTGAGGCCCGACGCAGTGAGGCGCTCGGCGACGGCTTCGCCATCGGCGCGTGCGGCGCGGCAGCCAAAGTTTTCGATATGGAAGCCTGATTCCATCTCTCTTTAGTTTACGTTCGCCTTGTCCCAGACGGCGAAATTGCTGAAAATGCCGCTCTTCTATAATGGAATGTGGCTTCTTCCACTTCCAATTTGACGGCGGG
>DASZRJ010000051.1:0-24869 GCA_035550015.1 Occallatibacter sp.
TGGCTTACCAACGACTCAAAGCTCACGCTCGACTCAGGCAGCTTCTCCATCTTTGAGAATGGCGAGTTCGCCGGCGAGGGACTGCTCGATCCCATTCATCCAGGCGAACGCCGCCTGCTCTCCTACGCCAATGACCAGGCCATTCGCGTCAAAGTCATCGATCGCGACAGTCGGCGCAACCTGCACCATGTCGCTATTCGCAAGGGCGTCATTATTGAAACGCGCATGGATACGGATGCAGTGACTTACTCGGCCTCCAACACTGCTGAAACCGACCGCAATGTGCTCATCGAAATGCCACGCCGTACGAATGGATGGTCGCTCGACGATGGCATGAAGGCTGACGAGACCACGCCCGACCTTTACCGTTTCCGGCTTCCTGTTGCCGCACACCAAACCGCCAAGCTTGAAGTCCGTCAGCATGGTCCTGAGTCCACATCGGTCACTCTCAATCCCGAGCAGGACTATCGTGTCTTTCTGCTTGATCTCGTCAAGCGCGTTCCCGATGCAAAAGAGCAACTCGAACCCGTGATTGAGGCTGAAGGCACAATTGCCGACCTCGATCGGCGCATCACAGAGTCAAAACAACAGGAACAGACCGCGATTGCCGACGAAGCCCGTGCGCGCGAAAACGTGACAGCTCTCAAAGGTAACGATGCCGGTAAAAGGTTTGTCGACGAACTCAATCGCGCCGAAGATACATTGCAGAGCACGCGCAAGCAAATTGCCGATCTGCAAACGCAGCGTAAGGCCGCCGTGGACAAGCTCAATCAACTTATCAGCAATCTGAGCTTTGACTGGGATGTGAAGCCGCAGAGCTAAAGGCAGCGCACAAAAACAAAGAGGGCTTGGCGCACGCCTTGCCCTCTTTGTTTTTGCTATTGTCTTGCCATTTACTCCTGCGCCATCGCACAGGTAATCAGACTTGCCGTCGCTTCTTCATTCTCTTGCGAAGAAACCATCAGGTCATAGAGATGAGGGTTTCTCCAATCGATGTTGAAGCGCTGATACAGAAACTTTGCTCGTTCCGCGTCGACGGTGCGCGCCTTTTTCTCTGCATTCGTGCCCTCGGGAAGCCGTGCCTTCAGCCGTTTCACCCGCTTTTCAAGCGGCGCATAAATAAAGACGTGAAAAACGTCGGGCTTGTTTTGCAGAATTGTCTGTCCTCCGCGTCCCACAATCACGCAGTTGCCGTCGGTATAGGCCTGTTCCATGATCTGCCGTGTCAGCTCGGTCATCGTGTCCGCGTCGAAGCACTCGTCCTTCTCCGGGACCACACCGCCTGAAAAGGCTGCCGAACGCATCGCCTGCCGATTCATTCTGCGCAGCCAGCTTTCCACATGCTCATCCAGCGCATTGACCACGTTTGGCTCTACGTGAGCTGCGCATGCAATTGCATCGATCAGTTCTCCATCGAGCACTTTCCATCCAAGCTGCTCGGCCACCAGCTTTGCAATGCGTGCGCCGCCGCTCCCATACTCACGTGAAACCGTCAATACACGGTATTTCATCTCTTCCTCCAAAGCCTTCAGACCACCGAACTATTCTTTATCCGTCGTGTGCGATGTCAAAGATCGAACGAAAAATGCATAGGACAACTCGCAGGATGGAACAACTTCATCCACGTCGCTACTCGCACCACGGAAGCTCTACTCATTCGATTCACCAGAAGGAAATTCGGTGCAGTTAACTCTGCCTATGTAACCTTACGAAACGTCAGATTGTAGCGATACGGCCCTGTCATGGGATGTAGTCCGGGCTTAACCGGCTGTACCCCATGGAAGCGCATGCGCGACAGTCCGCCCCACACAAGCACATCCCCGTGCTCCAGAAGAATGTGTTTCGGTTTTTCGGTTCGTTCAATCCCACCCAGCAGGAAAACGCACTCAAGTCCGAATGAAAGCGAGACGATTGGCTGGCTCATGTCGCACTCGTGCTTGTCCTGGTGCAGTCCCAGTTTTGTGCCCGCCTGGTATCGATTGATGTGGCACGCGTCAGGTTTAAAGCGTGGAAATCCCGCGCGGGCCGCGCAGTGCACTGCAAACGCATGGAGCACCTCCGGCATGGGCGGTCTGACGCGCGGCTTGTCAGGTTGTGCAGGATTCCAGCGGTTCGGCGCGGTGCGGCGGGCGCCACAATCGGTCACCATCACCTTCATTGTCAGGCCGCTTGGCGTCGTTGCGTGGTGCAGGGGAGACTGCTCCATGATCCATTGAGCGGCCGCGAAGAGCTCAGCGTCCTGTTCAAGCGCCAGTCCGCGCATCAATACAGACCCGGGAAAGATCTCTTCATACGTGGGCTCGGTTGCGAGTTGGGAAAACAGGTTCATCGCTAGAGCAGCATCATAGCGCAAAAGCGAATAAAAGGCGAAAATATTCTGTCGTCGGTAAGATTATTCAATATCCTCCAATTTTTGCGGTTTCAAGTGCTTGTTTGGTCCCGCGCAGACTGCAATGCAAATTCCTTGCGCGCTTTCGTCAGCAGGAGCCGCACTTCCTCGTCCGTTGTAGGGCTGAAATCTTCGTAGTACATGCCGACTGCGCCAAAATTGGCTGCTCTCTCCAGGCACAGTACATGGATTCCGTCGCGCTCGAGCTCTTCACATGTGCTCTGTGCTCCCACGGGAACAGCCACAGTCACATGGCTCGCGAATTCCTGAACCGTTCGAATGGCCACGCGCATTGAGGCTCCCGTGGCCAGCCCATCGTCGACAAGAATGATCGGTCGTTCGGCGATGGGAATTGGGGGCCTGCCTTCGCGATAGACTCTCTCTCTTCGATTCAGTTCGGCGCGTTCCCGCTCCACAGTTTGGTAAAGCTCTTGCCGGGATACATGAAGCGATCGAAGTACATCCACATTCCAGACCACATCTCCACCGCTGGCCAGTGCTCCCATGGCAAGTTCCGGTGCGCCTGGTGCTCCCAGCTTCCGTACCACCAGAACATCAAGAGGCAAAGCACACGTATGCGCAATTTCATAAGCAACCGGAACACCGCCTCGCGGAAGTCCCAGTACGACCGCATCGGCGTTTACACCTTCTGCGGCGACTAGTTTTGCCAGTGCGCGGCCGGCATGTCTTCGATCCGAGAACACCATCGCACACATCCGCGATGCATTCTATGCCAACTTTGGAGTCTCTGCCGTGACAGTGTCGCGCAAATACATCCTGCTGTAACGCGGCCTGTCGAAGATGCACTATTTCACAGGCCACCACGGCACCGGCTCTGCCTTCTCAACCTGTACTAGAACCTGGCGGAATAGGAATGCAGGCTATACGTACAGCAGAATTTACGAAGAATTTTCCACTGCAAAGGCCGGTGAGCCTACGCTGGGAAGTGCGTGAAATCAAGCACTTTGTTCAAACACATGAAAGGGAGGAGCCATGGCTACCAGAAAGAAGTCTACAAAGCCCGCGCAAACATCTTCTTCAACGCCCGGAAGTAAGGTGAATCGCGAAGCCACGGACAATTACATGGTTGGCCGCCTTAAAGAGCAGCTCAAGGTGAGCAAGATGTCTTTGGAGATTCATCTCAATGAGCGCCTCCTTGACGAAATGGCGTTCTATCCAGCGCATGACAAGCGGCTCGAAACGCCTGAGTACCACAAGGCCCATGATCATCTCACCAAGAAGCTCGATCTGCCCTGTCTGGTTTGCGGCGTACGCAATTCCACATTGAACGATCCCGTGCAAAATCGCTATGACGCAAAACAGATGGAAACACATCATCATGTCATCGAGTGGGCGCTTGCCAACGCAATCGACACAGACAAATTCAACAGAGTTCTCCTTCCCCATCTAGCCCAGCGCCACAAGGCCAATCGCGCATATAGGAAACCATTCACACAGGAGCAGGTACGCGCCTGGGTTGATCACAGCGAAGACAATCTCTGGGTACTCTGCGATGTCCACCACCGTGCAAAATACTTTGGCATCCACGAAATCACGTTTCCCATCTGGGGGCCGATGGATTTGCTGCGTCCAGACTTCGAGCAGTATGTGAATGATCAGATTGAGAAGGCAAATGCCGACAAGAAGGGCAGGAAGAGCGCAAAGAAGGTTTCTGTGCTTTAGTTAACAGCGTCAGGATCAGCCTTCCTCTCCAACCTTGCCTGCATGGACTCGAAATTTACTCAGGCTTTGCGCCGCCTCCGCCCGCTCAGCAAGTAAATCGCCGCGCGCAGCTCCAGCAACGGGTCGGTCGATGCTTCAATTCCATCTACACGCGGAATCGGGTCGAAGATGATGTGCTTCTGTTGCGCCTCATTGTCCGGTACTACTTCGGTCAGTTCCACGGTTCCCAGTTCAAGCAATGCGCGGCTTTCTGGCCAGTGCACTGTGGCGTCGTCTACCGTGTCGCTTGCATCCGCAAGCTGTACCAGAATTCGAAAACGAATCGGCTCCTTTGCAACACGTGCAGCGATCTCGTTGTAGTGGTAGTTTTCGCTAATCGACTGCACCTGTTCCGTTGTCAGATAGTCGTTGCCGGCTTCTGGCACAATCCGATAGCGGCCAGCCTTCGTCTGCCCCTGTGCATTCGTAAACAGAAATGCCGTTACGCCATAGTAGGTGTCGCGAGCCAGGCTTGAGGGGAAAGGCTTGGGTGCTTGCACAAATGCGAGCGCGGCAGGATGTGTTCCAAGAAACTGTTCGATCGGCTTGGGCGAAGGCACATCGGGGCCGCTGGCTCCTGCTGCGCGCAAAAAATCCAGAAACTCGTACCCATCGCGCGTCGGAAATCCATCCGTCGAGTGGCTCACAATGTCTGTATGCACATGCTCCGCCAGATTAAAACGAATTGCCAGCCCGCGCGGGTTCGCGTCCGCTGCGTGATCGGGTATCTGCGGCAGTCCGGTTGAATTAGAGAAACGTGCTATCACCGGAGTTGAAGTGCGCATTACATGAGGCGCCTGAGTCAGCTCTTGCGCGGCTTTCGTCGGCGTAAAGGTTCCGCTCAACATGAGTCCCTTCGCATGGGCAGCGCGAAAGCCTGGATGCAATCCAAAAATCTGGTCGAATTGCTGCAACAATTCGTTGGCAAGCGCGACGACACGTTCATCGTTCGGAAGTGGCATGTGGGGAAACCTCCTCGTTCTTGGTGCTGTCTACAGTAGCAGAGTCGTATAGCGAAGAACGTCAATTTTCATGGCAGAAGTACTTTTTGCATGCCATCTTTTGTCAGCGCAAATATTTTGGCCGAAGGTATCTCATTCGGCAGCGTTCAATGTCCAAGACTCTTCAGCACGCTGCGAATTCTCTCCGCGCTAGCACGTAGGCCTTCTTCTTCGTCCACAGTCATCGGCACAGGCAAGGGTGGTTCCATTCCTTTACGGCTTACAATGCGCGGCAAACTCAGACACACATCCTTCATTCCATGAAAACCCCACAGATTGCCGCTGACTGGTAGCACGCGCCGTTCGTCGAACAGAATCGCTTCCAGAATGTTGGTCACTGCAAGACCGACAGCGTAATTCGTCGCGCCCTTACCCTGGATTACCTGGTACGCGGCGTCTTTCACGTTATGCACAATGGTTTCCTTGTCTGCGGCAGTCAATCTGCCGTGCCCTTCAACGGCCCACTGACTCAGTGGAATCGAACCAATTGTTGCGCTGGACCACAGTGGAATCTCCGAGTCTCCATGTTCGCCTGCAATATAGGCGTGCACGTTTTGTACGGCAACGCCGCAATGCCGTGCCACAAGATAGCGAAAGCGCGAGCTGTCCAGCACCGTGCCCGAACCGATCACTCGTTCTTGAGGTAGTTCCGTCAGCTTCTGTGCAAGCTCTGTCATTACATCTACGGGATTGGTCACCATGAGAAGCAGTGTGTTCGGAGCCACACGCACTACTTCAGGCAGCAACTTGGCGCAAATGGCTGCATTTGCTTCAGCAAGATCGAGTCGCGTTTGCCCTGGTTTCTGCTTTGCTCCTGCTGTCATCACCACCACATCGCAATCACGCAGAATCTCCAGATCGTCCGATCCATCCACAGTGGCTTGCGGCGCAAACAGCAACCCATGATTCAGGTCGAGAACTTCTGCATCTACTTTGCTGCGTGCAATGTCATACAGGCAGATATGCCGCGCGACACCACGAATCATCGCCGCATATGCAATCGTTGCGCCTACGCTGCCTGCGCCAATAATGCCGACTTTTGCCGGCCGTTCCATTCCCATGTCTTCTGTGACCTCTCCACTTCCAATCTAAGTCATGTATTTGAGTGCTATATTTGCTTGCCGGGACCGGTGTGTCCCCATTCATGCATTTCCAGCCCATTTCTCCACATTGCATCCTGCCCCGTAACCGCAGCACAATGGGTTTATCCATGGTGGAGATTCCCGTGACAGGAAAATTGGAGCTCATCGTCGGGCCCATGCGCAGCAATAAAACTGCTGAGTTGCTCCGTCGCATCGAGATTCGCCGCCAGTATGCCAAGCAGAACGTGCTTCTGCTCAAACCTAGCGCGGATACAAAGGCCGCGTCAGGCATGGTCGAGAGTCGCAATGGCAATGGCTGCGGCAGGATGGAGGCAGTCGAATTTCCATCCAACGATCCGTGGGCCGCTCTACCCATTCTTGAAGTGGAAGAGCAGCGCATCGGCAAGCGCGTCGAGTGCATTGCTCTCGATGAAGGCCAGTTTGTTCAGGATCTCTTCCTCTTTACCAAGCGCCTGCTTGAGTCAGGCCACGATGTGATGGTTTCCGGTCTTGAGCTCGACTTTCGCGGCTTGCCTTTCGGAGAAATGCTCTCGCTCTCCTGGTTGGTGCGCACCTTCTCGGGTAATATCACGGAACTCGTCGCTTACTGCAGCTGCGGCGCCAAGGCACTTTATCCGCAGCGCTTCATCGATGGCAAGCCCGCACCCTACGAAAGCCCCATCATCATGGCAGGTGATTTCTACGAGCCGCGCTGTGCCGAACATTTCATTTTGCCCGGCCGCCCGCATTAGTTCACAAATTCAGCTCACGCTTTACAGGCATGCCGGTCACTTCGACAATGGCAGTCGAGGATTTGCGTTCCGCGCGCAATACAAGTGTGACTGCATGATTAGTGTGAAGCGGTGTGTCCTTTCCTAATCAGTTGGGGAACAGTAATCAAAGTGACGGCAAATACGAAGAAAGACGCCGCTACAAACTCCATGTGTCCATGACGCAGGTCTTCAAAAAGCAATTTGATTGCAACGACGGCCAATGCGGCATACGCAATGCGTTTCATTTCCAGCCTCCCTTGGGCGCCAACAAAGGCCAGAATGATTGCCATCAGGCAAATCGCCAGAGTGTGTACAAGTGCAATATGGAAATTGAGAGGTACAACGAACAATGCAGTAATCCCTAAAATGCCGCGCGCGAGCAATGCGGCTATGCAGAACGCGGCCCACCATGCCGAAACAAAATGGAGCGCCTGGCTTTTCCATGCTTCATTCTGACGCTCTTTTCCGGCAATGTAAGACAGTAAGGCGCACGCCGAGATTATCCAGATGTTCCAGGTTGTTTTTGGTGTTATTTCGCCAGTTAACACGCCGGCTCCAAATTGCAGCGATCGCGACGCGATGACGGCAACGGTGAGGTACACGGCTCCTTGCAGCTCAAGTGTCAGTCTCTTCAGGCGTACGCCCAGTGCGATGTTCACGACGGCGCATCCTCCTAGACACACCGCAGCTGTACCTAAGGGCAGTGTCGTGAGTAGTCCGGCCAGTAAGAGCCCGGTACTCCACACCGCAAAAATCACAAAGTTGCGTGTCTCTGTATTCTGTCGGAATCTTCCTAACAGGAGTACATAGCATCCAAGGGCCATGGCGATGCTCACTGCGCCAAGTATCATCAAGCCTGCATGATGAGCGAAGAAATACACGCATGCCCACATCAGAAGGAAACTGACAATAGCCTGGGCAGTGTTAAGGAGTGTGAGTTTTTCCCCAAACCAGACCGATTGCACCATCAACCGGATAATTTCGAGCAGAAAGAGCAGAATGGCAGGTGTTAACAGAGTATAAGTGCCGAGCTTCGCATAGTCCTGTAGCGCTGCTTCTGGATTCGAGTAAATAACGAGAAGTATCCACACTGCGATGTCTGTTGCGAGCGCTGGGATTGGCCGGATGCGTAAGCTGCGCCGTGGGCCACCCTTTATGTCGCACAACACCAGCGTCATTATCAATATTCCAATGAAAGCCAGATTGTCGTGTGTGGCAATCTGCAATATAAGAGCGATCACACTGGTGGCGAGAGACGTTACCCACAGAACGGGTGAAGCTTCGTCCTTCCATGTCATCCAGAACGCAGCCAGAGAAAAGATCCCAAGCACTCCGGCTGCAAATGCGGGTTGTAGCGTTTGAAAACGAAGTGTCAGTTCCCAGAGCATCGGAGCCAGGATGAGTGCGGATGTACTTGCGTACACAATGCCAGCCAGTGGCTTCGAGCGCGAAGATCTTGCCGCTCCTGCGAGCCACGCGATTGCATAGGCAATGGCTATGGCCGCAATCAGTCGCCGCGGCGAAGTGTCCGGTGAAGCCAGCGCTCGCAGTAAATAGGCACCGGCTATTCCAAGCATTGCTCTTCCTGTAATGGCAAAGGCCCTACTGAGTGCTCCCGTTTCTATGCCTTCATTGATAGAAGTCTCAATCGATGGCGCGGACTCCTTGGCCTCGACAACGATATCTTTGCCTTGTTCAAGCCGTTCAACACGCTTTTCCAGCGAATCGATGCGGCGTTTGAGCGAATCCAAAGGTTCAGGGAGACTATTCATTACATCCTCCCGAGCGGCTGATTGCCGCCTCGCAGAGAAGTCGTTTCTTCAGTCAGCACTTGCTCCATGCAGTTCTTTCTCTGACCATGGGGGAAGGAGTTTCACGAGTACCCACAAGATCCCGAGAGGGAGAATCGTAAGGGCAATAGACACCAGTAAACCTTCACGAGTTACGAGTGCCATCTTGTATGTCGTGTAGCCCAGGAAGCTCTTCGAAAACAATTGTCCGCCGATCACTACGTTCCAGCGCATGGCAAAAATTCCGATCAGCGTCAGTATGCCCGCGATGGCATAGCTCCGCTTGCGTGCTGTCTCTGACAGCTTGGCCACCTGCGTTATGCCCAGCAGCACAAGTGGTATCAAAGTGCCCAGAACGATTTGAACCACAATATGTGAGAAGTAGAGCTTGGTGTGAACCATGAAATCAAGAGTTCTGAATGATTCATCGGCTTCGTAAATGCGATGAATTAAATCGAGCATTTCAAGGCTGAAGTCGATGATGAAGGTATAGAAGAGATACATGGCTACGGTATCCACGCAGCGCATGTCGATTTTCTTGCCCCGCATGCGGCTGGTTGCCATGTAGATCAACATCACGCACGCGATGCCCGATACCATGGCCGAAAAGATGAAGACTACAGGCATCATCGGCGAAGACCACCAGGGATTTGCCTTGATTGAACCAAAGATAAATCCCACATAGCCATGGAGAAGAAATGCTGATGGGATGCCAACCAGCGTGACAACCCATCCAACGCGCTCGTCAATATGCAGAGAACGAGCGCTGATATTGCTTGAGCCAAGAGTGATGACCTTGTAGATCACACGCATCAGGCCTTTGCTTTGCTGCGATTGCAAAACTATCTCACGCCGGTAGTCGAGCCAAATTTCAAATGTCAAAACGGCCATTAGATACCACAGGTACACATAGCCAAACATGGCCATGGCCGATGTGCTGTGGGGAGTGAAGTACATTTCAGGCGAGCGTTCCGGATGCCCAAGATGAAATTGCAGCGGAAGAGGCGCCACAATCAGAAAAGCGAGCGCGGTGAGCAAGGCAAGCCGATACGTGGGCTTGACTGCTTCAACCCGGAATACTCGCTCCAGAGACGCAAGGATAAATGCTCCTGCCACAAGGCCGGTGATGTAGGGATAGAGAACAATCAGCACACTCCAGTAAAGTTCAACTTCATTCGGATAAGTAAAACCTTCAACGCCAGTCATCGTCCCTGCTCTCCCTCAATCTAATCCGGCATGGACTCCGCTTACCTTACTGAGCCATCCAGTTCGTTGTAGAAAACTTTTGCGCCTGTTGCCATCTGCGGTTTCAGGACTTGCACCGAGTGTGTCTTCAGAAATTCATGGATTGGATCATTTGGGTTTTTCAAATCCACCAGCTGACGAGCACCTGTTGGGCAGGCCTCACAACATGCGGTTGTCAGGCCTTTTGTAATGCGGTGGTAGCAAAGCGTGCACTTGTCGGCAACCTTCTTCTCCGGGTGAATATAGCGGCAGCCATACGGGCATGCCTGCACACAATAAGCACAGCCAAGGCAATATTTCTGATCCACTAGAACCACACCGTCCGGCGATATAAAGGTTGCTCCCACGGGGCAAACTTGCGTGCATGGTGAGTCCGCGCAGTGATTGCACATTTTCGGGACAAAGAAGTACTTCCCACTGGTATCTTCCGCAACAGGAAATCCTTCCTTGCCGCCATCTGGCGAGATGACCTCAGGATTGGTCATGTCCTCGTCATTCACGTGGTAGCGTTCCACCCATGTGCGGAAGAACCCGTCCGGGACGTCGTTTTCCGTTTGGCAGGCTCGCACGCAATTGCCGCAGCCAATACATTTGGGAATATCAATGAGCATGCTCCACCAGTGCTCGCTCATCGCATAATTCGGAGATGTCTCGGGAGTTCCCGCCAGAATCGATTTCCAGGCAACCGCCGCAGCTGGCAGCAGAATCAAGATATGACGCCGCGATAGATTCATTTCTCACCTCCCGCGCCAATTACAGGATTGTGAGGCTGATGGCATGTTTCACATGCCAGGCCGCCGGAGTGGTCCGGCGCAATTTGTGGAAATGCTTTTGGGCGGGCTGCGCTCGCTGCGTGGCAGCGAACACAGAGTTTTGCAGTGTCCAGTTTGGGTGGAGTCACCGTTCCGGGATCGTTCGCATGAGCGAACAGAGCGCCGTGACAGGCTTCACAATTCACATGCACATGCTTGCCGCTCGTTTTTGCGGCGGCCACATCTGCGTGGCAAGTTTCGCAGGTCTGGTGTCCAGCAAAGTGGACCGGTTTGGCAGCGATTTCTGTGATTGCGTTAGCTCGATAATGGCCATATTTTCCAAAACTCTTCGGTACTACATAAACCCGAATGACCAGAAAGAGCACAAATAGCAGTACAAAAAGACCTACAAATCGAAATAAATGCTCGGCATCTTTGAACTTGTTCATGCGGCCCATTCCCTCGATTTTGCTTGGCCGGCGCGCAACCAGATGGCTTCAGTTGCACGAGGTTGAAAATCGCAGTGAGCATAGGCCGCCCCTGTTCACACTTGTATGTGCGTCGCGTCACACGGTTGTGTGACGTATTAAGGCTCATCGATAAAAAAACAATCTGCAGATACGACGACGGTAACCGATGTGGGCGAGAAGTCGGAGCACCGAAAGTGAAGATTTAAGGAGATTTATCTCATCTATGGTGAGGGAGAAGCGTTCCAAAATATGCGCGTCTCCCAGCACCTTGACGGATGTTCTGATTACACGAACTGCTCCACGCTGAATCCCAGCTTGTATGTTTCTCCATGCTTCAGCAACTCGTCCCAGCTCACCTCGCGCCCCGTGTAACCGGCCATACGTCCCAGCATGCAGCTCAGCGCCGTCTCTACTCCCGCCGCAATCTGGTTGTGCTTCGGGCCGTCCGTAATGCTGGCGATGAACGTGCGCTCCTTGTCGCGATCTGCAAACTGCAGGTTGTCGCTGAATGCGCCATTAGCGGCAAACTTGCCTTCTCCGTTGCCATTTCCTTCCTGCCACGCCCATGGGCTTCCACCCTTGATGTTCACAGGACCTGAATAAGCAACCTCGGCTGAACCCTCTGAGCCGAACAAACGCAATCCTGCATCGAATCCGCCGTAGTTGTCGAACTGTGTCGACGTAAACGTAAAGCGCGCTCCGTTCGGATACGTGTATACGACTTCATAGTTATCCCAGCAGTCGCCGTAGTGTTTCAATACGTCGCGGCCGCCCGTCGCTACAGCCTTTACCGGATGTGCGCCCACAAACCAGTTGGCCAGGTCGATGATGTGGATGTTTTGCTCCACGAGGATGTCGCCAGAAAGAGCGCGATCCCACAGCCAGTTGCGCAGCCGATACTCTTCCGGTGTCGGCCCTGTAGGCTTCACTTCCACTGACTGTGGCGCGTTGTAGCGGCCCACAACGGTAATAACCTTGCCAATCGCGCCGTCCTGCACTTTCTCGGCAAAAGCGGCAATCGGCGGCGCATTTCTGCACTGGAAGCCAACATCCACACTTTGCGTCGGCTTCACCTTCTTCGCAATCTCCAGTGCCTGCTTGGCCTGCACAATGTCGATACCAACCGGCTTCTCGCAGTACACATGTTTGCCTGACGCGACCGCGATGCCAAGATGCTGCACATGAAAGAAGGGTGGAGTCGAAATTTGGATTAGATCGATCTGCTTCGAATCCGCGAGTTCATTCACGGCGTGCGGCCCATGAAACATCTGCGATGCGTCAATTGCCGGATGTCCCAGCTTCGCATTCAATTGCTCGAAGTGATCCTTGCCCTTTGCCAGCCGGTCAGGAAAAAGATCCGCAATTGCCGCAATCTGTGCACTCGTGTTTTCGGCAAATGATGTTGCCACTGATGTTCCGCGATTACCGCATCCCAGTAATCCCAGCCGTACAGCCGAATTGGCTTCGTATCCAAGCGCAGTGCGCGCATTCAAAACCAGCATTCCCGCAGCCACCCCCGTACCCGCCTGCAAAAACTTCCTGCGATCCATATTCTCTCCATCTTCAATCATGCAGCTCAAAGCAATCGTTTCAATGCGCAACAAGTCTCAGGCAAGCACTTCCTGCAGAATGTGCTCCAGATAGATCTTCTCCTGCCGCACATCTTCAATCTGCTGCGGGCCGGACGTCTCGCGCTCTATGGTGATGGCGCCCGTGTACCCCAGAGCGTGCAGCTTTGTGAAGACCTTTTTGAAGTCCACAAGTCCCTTGCCGATCAAAACTTCTTCGCCCAACTCGCTCGGATTCGTAGGCCACTTCCCATCCTTCGCGTGCACGCTGCGCACGTGCTTGCCCAGAATGTCCACCGCGTCCACCGGGTTTGCCTTACCGTAGAGAATCAGATTCGCCGTATCCAGCCCCACCGCGAGATTCGGCATTGCCACATCGCGAATCATGCGCGACATTGTCGTTGGCGTTTCCTGTCCCGTCTCCATCAGAAAGTATTGCCCATTCCCATGGCAATGCTCAGCTACCGTCTTGATCGCCTCTACAGCTTGCGGATACAGCGGGTCGGCCGGATCCTCTGGAATGAACCCGCAATGTGTCTGCACCTGCTCAATTCCAAGCCGCTTGGCGAAGTCCGAAACCTGCCGCAGGGCATCCGTGCGGGCGGCGCGCGTCTTCGGCGGCACCAGTCCAATCGTCGACGGTCCCTCCATGAAGTTCCACACCAGCGGCGGCGGACCCACAACTTCTACCGTCGTTGCCACCAGTTCGTATCGATCCAGCAATTCCGCAAACTGTTTGGCTACTGCAGGTGTAAAGCCGTTAATGTATCCATCCAGCGAAAGAAAGCAGTTCGTGAATCCCAGGTCATGTACGCGCTTGAACACAGCCTCGGGTTCTCCATATGGGCTCACAATCAATCCCAGAGCCATAGGTTTTAGCGGCTTCTTCTGCTCTCCGAAGCTAATCTTCGAACTCATTGACGCTCCGGCCACGGCAGCCGAAGCCATTCCCACAAACTCCCTACGATTCATGATTTCCTCATTGAACTTCTGGGCTCTTTATAAGGCGTCAGCGGACATCAGCGCAACTCGCACGTTCTCCTGCAGGTTGGCCATCGCCCCACATAACGCACGGACAACGCCAATTCAGTAATCGCGGGGGTTCTCGAACCCACGCGTCTGGCGCTATCATCCAACCGAATGCTATGACAAATACATCCGCACAATCTAATCTCCGCACACTCGGTAATACTGATCTTCAGCTCACCCCTATTGGCTTCGGTGCCTGGGCCATCGGTGGCGGCAACTGGGAGTTCGCCTGGGGGCCTCAGGACGATTCCGAATCCATCACCGCCATTCACCGCGCGCTCGATCTTGGTATCAACTGGATCGATACAGCCGCCATCTACGGCCTTGGACACTCGGAAGAGGTCGTTGCGCGCGCTCTCAAGTCCACCTCGCACAAGCCTTACGTCTTTACCAAGTGCTCCATGCGCTGGCACGCGGACCGCTCTATTTATCGTTCCCTGAAGGCCGCATCGTTGACCGAAGAGCTTGAGGCTTCCTTGCGCCGTCTCGGAGTGGAAACAATTGACCTCTACCAGATCCACTGGCCCAACCCAGATGAAGAAATCGAAGAGGGTTGGGAAACACTTGCACGCTTTCGCGAGCAGGGCAAGATCCGCTGGATCGGTGTCTCCAACTTCAATGTCGCGCAGATGAAGCGTGCCCAGTCCATCGCTCCCATCGGCAGCCTGCAACCGCCTTACTCCATGCTGCGCCGTGCCGTTGAAGAGGAAATTCTTCCGTTCTGCCAGGCAAATAACATCGGTGTCATCAATTACTCTCCCATGGTTTCTGGACTCCTTACGGGGAAGATGACCGCCGAACGCGTGGCATCGCTGCCCGCAGATGACTGGCGCCGCCGTGCCGTCGAATTTAACGAGCCTCGGCTCAGCCGCAATCTCAAACTGGTCGAGTTACTGCGCGAAATCGGCGCGGGGCATAACATTCAGCCCGGTGTAGTTGCCGTCGCATGGACTCTGCGCCACCCGGCTATTACTGCTGCCATCGTCGGTGGACGCAGCGCGCAACAGGTGGAAGGTGTGGTTCCAGCTCTCAACTTCAGGCTCAGTGATGAAGAGGCGGCCCGGATTGAAGCGTTCCTGACAGCCAATCCTGTTTAGGTTCTTTGCGGGACAACGAAAAAACCCCGGCTCCGGCCGGGGTTTTTCATCTGTCAAGGCGATGCGATTACATCGCTGCAACGAAGTTGGGAACCATGATGGCTGCATTCTGCTGCAGCAGCTGCGTCATGCGTGCTGCCATGCCTGTATACATGGAGGCGGCGCGGAATGCGTTGATCCGGACACCTTCGCTTGCCGCGGTACATGCGTACTGCACAAGTGCACTCAATACACATACCCTAATCTGCATCGCATCGCTGCGCAGGGTAGCCAGGAGTTCACGATCGACCGAATCGCAATGGCGCGCTGCATAGTCGGCCATTTCCAGCATCACCTTCGCGTTCTGATACATGGCCCACAATCCATGGGCGCCTCGGATGCGCGTCCAGGTCTCTTCCGGCGTGACATTGATGCCTTCACGCCACAAATAGTGTTCGCTCAGTTCGCGTGCACTCCAATCGGGCCTGAGCCGCGCGATCAACGAGTCCCAGGTCTGTGCACTCTTGCGTCGCGCGCTTTCGCGCCAACGAACAAGGTACAAGGCCAGGATTGTCAGTAAGGCAACTTGAAGTAGAGGCAAAAGCATGGGAAACCCTCAACTATCCAATTCTTGGATCTGAATTTCGAACAAGCAAATCCTTCAGCTTTTCAGCGGTGCCACCATTTCTAACAGAAATCTCAAAGAGTAGAACAGGGGGGATCTCGTAAAATCTGAGCAAATCTGAATGCGAGGTACCCTGCTGCCTATTCACATAAGTAACTTAGTATGGTTACTGTGCCAGGTCAATGATACTTTTCGGTGACGGTATAACACTTCTGAAAATAAAGAAAATAAACGGTTTACTCAATATGGATAAGCGTGCGCCATGCCCCTTCTGGTGACCGATCCAGACTTTCCGTTGAACAAGCATACAAAATTGCCCGGTTTGGTAACACAAATCCAGCCTATCGGCTGCCGGGGGATGGAGTTTGGCGTTGGTCATTAAGGGCCGAACGGCTGGCACGCGCCGCACTGGCTACCGCCAACAGCACGTTTTGCATCTGTGGAGTAAACTCCCGGCGTTCGGCTTCTTTCTGGGCAAAGCTCACTCCCCAGTAGACGAGCGAGAAAACGTAACTGGCAACGACATAGTTGTTCAGTGAAGCGTATTGCTCAACATTGCCATAGTGTGTGCGGAGCATGGCCACTATGAGGCTCACAAGTGAATAAAAGCCAAGTCCGGTTGCAATCTGCAATTCGCGATCACGCCAGCCGATAGATAGCCACTGGCTGGTCGCTGCCAGCAGCAAGAAGAAACCAACACGGAGGAAGCCAACCGTTTGAACAAGGTGAACGAGCAGTCTCTCTTGCGTTCCCGTATCAGCCTCAAGTCCTGAAAATGGCCATATGAGAGCGCCTGCGAGCAGAATAATCCCCGCAATATAGAGCAAGGTCCATTTGGATAATGAACCGCGTATTGGTTTGAGAACAGACCAGGCGAGCTCAACCAGAACGCAAAATTCAAGTACAGAGCTAACTGATATTTCAACTAGATATGCCGGCAAATAAAAGTCGGCGAAATAGGTCCGAATAAAAAAATTAGCAATACCGAAGGCAAAATCTGAGATCACCAACAGATAGAAAGTTGGAAAAGCTTTCCACGCACGTCTGTAGGTAAGCACCCCTATGAGCGCGGTCTCAGCAGCTATTCCCAATAGCCAGAGTGCGTTTACCAGACTCATCATGCCTTCTCCGGCCTGCATCTGTCGCCGTGATGAATCAAGTTTATCAGCAATGATGCAAGACCGGCGTCAGCAATCGTACCTGCGTATCGTCCCCGCGCTTATACCAACTTCTTTCCTGTCGGCCAGGGGCTGACTGGAATCGCGGCAATGCTGGACTTCTTTCCTGTCGGCCAGGGGCTAACTGGGATCGCGGCAATGCTGGACTTCTTTCCTGTCGGCCAGGGGCTGACTGGGATCGCGGCAATGCTGGACTTCTTTCCTGTCGGCCAGGGGCTGACTGGAATCGCGGTAATGCTGGACTTCTTTCCTGTCGGCCAGGGGCTAACTGGGATCGCGTTCGAAGCGAAGACCGGCAGAGCAAGAGAAATAACGGCGGTCACCACGGACAGCTTAAGAACGATTGAACGCATATTGGGTACACTCCTCACTTCTATAAAAAAGCTAATGCACCAAAAGAGTAGCCCAAAAGAGCCATGATTTCTACAACAAAAGTAATTGGAATCAATAAATTCTCCCGAAATTCGTCCGACAGTACCTTGAAGGAGGAGGAGCATTTCCCACGAAAACCTGAAATTCCACTACAAATGCCTATAAATACCCGCAAACACAGGAAAAAACTTCTTTCCTTACCGTGCGACGCTGAAAGGCCCTTAAGGACTCCTCAGAAACCGTGCCGGACCGTCTTGAGCACCAGTAATGGACGAGAAATCCCTGTAATATCCCTAGTCAGCAAAAACGCACGACCTACAACTTTTGAGCCCAGTCTTTCGGGGTATGCGGTTGCAGTGCAGGAACGATCGTAAGGAGAAAAGGCAGCGTTGAGGAGGGGAAACAGCCTCAGGACAAGAAGGAGTTTTGTTTGGTCTTTGGCATTGCCTGTTTCACGCGCGGCGAAAGCCTTTCCTCATGCTTCTCACTACCCGGGAGTTGCAATAAGGCCAGTCACGTGACTTTAGAAGGCCTGGTGAATGAGCAAGCCTAAATGACTAAGCCGGCCGATTCGAGAGTTACTCACAGTGAATTGCTCATCAGATATACGATTGTGGATTTTGGGAGCTGACCTGCAATTGCTGGAAAAGGAGCATTGGACCACACGGCCGTCCTTCAGTAGTGGTACCCGCGAGTAAAGATGAGTCGAGTACGGAAAGCCGGGCGGAGGGTGGCACGACCTTGAGCCATACCCGATTGGGATTGTGGGGAGACGGTCAGGCTTGGCCGTTTCCATGGCGCTCCGAGTGCCGTGCGCATGTTAAGTGTCCTCAGAGAAGGTGATCGTAAAGCTGGCAATCATGGTTCAATTGTCCGATTCGGAGATGAAGAAAGGGCAGCTCTCAAAGGCCGGAAATGACAAGGAACAATCCGCTTAATCGAATGTAACTTCCTGTTTTGGGTACCGGGTCATCGTTGCAAGTCTGATTACCGTCCTCAAACTTTGGTGCCTTTGTAGTCGCTGAAAATTTGATACAGTTGCGAATGAATCCCGTTGCGGGATGCAGGACGTGTATATGAACACTTCAAGACGGAGCACCTCGGCGAAGCAAAGCAGACCTACCGTTGCGGCTATGAAACAGGAAGTGCGCTGCGCGGTGCGCTTCCCCTTGTCGCTGCCGTTGATGGTTTCCAGCGGCAAGCAGGAGCGTACGGCGATGACGCGCAATGTGTCCTCGAATGGCGTGCTGTTTGAACTGGAAGATCCGTTGAGTGTGGGACAAGGTATCCGCTATTCGCTGCGTATGCCTGGCGAAGTACTCGGCACACACAATGATGTTATGGTTCATTGCCGTGGTCGTGTGGTACGCTGCTCGGTAAGTCAAAGCCACTATCAGGCTGCTGCAACGATCGACGATTACCGATTCGCCGAGCTGTGACAGCCAGGTGAGTTGCGTGCCGGCAAGCTATGTCCTTTATTAACGAACCAAACGATAACGAGATTCAGGAAGGCCCGATAAAACCGGGGGCAATTCGCATCATTCTTGCGGATTCTCAAGCGATTTTTCGCGTCGGAATACGGAAGATTTTTGCACTTGAGGATGACCTGCGTGTTGTGGCGCAAGCCGACACGCTTGAAAACCTTCGCGCGGCTATTGAGCGCTACCCAACCGACGTGGTTTTGCTGGAGGGCAGCCTGATTGCGGGCGAGCCCAACGCCATTCCCGAAATTCTTCGCCTGGCACCGGATGTGAAGCTGATTGTGCAGGCGGTCTCAACAGACGAGAACCAGACCGTAGATCTCTATCGCAGAGGAGTGCGCGGCATCATTTCGCGTTCCATCGCGCCCGATCTTCTGGTGCGCTGCGTACGCCGCATCGCCGCCGGCGAAACCTGGATCGATAACCAGTCAGTGAACTGGGTGATCGAAGCCTATCGGGCGCAGGCCGCAGCTCTGGTGAGCCCGCGCAACCAGCCGCGGCTTTCGCCGAAGGAAATGGCGATTATTACCTGCATTACGCAGGGAAAACGCAACAAAGAGATCGCATTTCAGTTGGGAACAACCGAGCAGGTGATCAAGAACTATCTGCGCAAGATTTACGACAAGCTCGGCGTCTCAGACAGGCTTGAGCTTGCGCTCTACTGCCTGCACAACCGCAT
The DNA here is from genome assembly GCA_035550015.1 of Occallatibacter sp. Taxonomy (GTDB): domain Bacteria; phylum Acidobacteriota; class Terriglobia; order Terriglobales; family Acidobacteriaceae; genus Telmatobacter. The sequence goes on from DASZRJ010000051.1 coordinate 19,233, forward strand.
CATCCAGAACGATGCGGATGAAGAAGCGGTTGTACCGAAGGCAGCCAAAGGCTGAAAAAGATACGGCGAAGACGAGAATCCGGGAGATAAATCTCCCGGATTTTTCTTTTCAAAGCGATATTTTGGGAAGTTACCCGCGTTCCTTTAAGTCGAACGTAACCTCATCCTTGTGACCCCGTGGCGGCGACGTGCGAGCCATCGCAGGATACGGAATCGGAGCCGTCGCAGGTGGGCTGCGAGCTGCCATCTGCACAGCCCGCGCGGGCCTTTTCAAGCAAAACGATCAGCTGTTCGAGCTCGGAGGGAGTGACCGAGGAGAGCAGTTCAACAGGAGTTTGCGCAACAACGGGATCCATCTGCTCGAGTAGCTCTAACCCCTTTGGGGAGATGAAGGTACGGACGACGCGGCGGTCGGTGGTATCGCGCTTCTGGCGGATGAGACCCATGGTGGAAAGGCGCTTGAGAAGACGCGTGATATCGGGGTCGGCGGTGATCATTCTGTCACCGATTTCACCGCAGGTAAGGCCATCCGGATTGGAGCCGCGCAGGATGCGCAGGACGTTGTACTGCGTGGAGGTGACGCCGAACTCGCGGCTACGGCGGTGGAACTCACGGTGGAGGCAATCGGCGGTGCGCATGATGTTGAGCAGCGCCTCTTCCTGGGGGGAAGTGAAGGGGCGCTGCTGAGCGATTTCTGTTTTGAGGTTGACCATGAGAGTCCCTCTAGACCTTTGAATCCTAAAAGGTTAAGTGTTACTGCTTGGCTGCGTCGAGGTCGATGGTGAGTTTGACATCGTCACCGAGGACCGCAGTCGGAAACTTGGAGGCAATGTCAAAATCCGTGCGCTTGATCGTGGTTGTCGCCGAAAACCCCATATGCGGTTTGTGGTCCATGCCGTTGACGGGGCCGGTGGGGCCTTCAACATGGAGTGTGACCGGTTTGGTGACACCGTGGAGGGTGAGGTTTCCGGTGACGGTGAGGCCGTCGGCCGATTTGGCGACGCTGGTGCTCTCGAATGTGGCTGTGGGGAACTTGCTGATATCAAAGAAGGTAGGGGATTTGAGGTCGTTGTCGCGGGCTTCGACGCCGGTGTCGACCGAGGCCACGTCGATGGTGATGCTGACGGACGATTTGGTGACATCCTTCTCGTCGTAATGGATAGAGCCGCCGGCGACGGCAAAACGGCCGCGGACCTTGGACAGACTCATGTGAAGGATGGAGAAATCGACTTCGCTGTGAGCCTTGTCGGGCGCCCATGTGGAGGCCTGGGCACGTGCAAGTGGAGCGGCGAAGGGCAGAGTAAGAGCAGCGAGAGCGGCGATGAGGAAGGTACGCTTCATGTGTAAGAAATCCTTTCACGTCAATGGCATGGAGCCTATTGCAGGCACTTTCTGTCCGAAGCGGAAAAGCATGAGCGCACACGCGCCTTCCTATCCAACTATCCGGTGAGTCACAGGAAGTTCCTGCAGGTTTGGACGCGGCAGGGTAGATAGTAGTTGCAACAAATATTTTTCGCCGGCCTGATCCGGGGCGAAGAGGCGCAGAGAAATCAGCGATGTTTCTCGCCTAGCCTGCTCAAAAGGCAAGCAAAAGCGCGCCGTTTGCAGGGCAAAAGTGGTGAGCTAGCGTTTTTGACGGGTTTATCCGGCGATCCGGGGCCAGTTTTGCGAGCGGAATGCAGCCAAACGTGGCGGGAGCCTGCGCACCTCAAGCGAAATTTGCCCGAAAAAGAGGTATTTTAAAGAGCGGAAATTAGGCTAACCTATATCGTTGTTACAGGCACTACGGTGCGGGCATGGCATGCAGCAGGGCGTTCGCTCGCCGCTCAGATGGGATTCGAGGCAGAACCGGGGACCGGGCGACGAGGGACAGAGGAGGAACGGATGGCGATGAAAAAGAAGAGCGCGGCGAAAAAGGCTGTGAAGAGCGCGGCGAAAAAGGCTGTGAAGAAGGCGACGAAAAAGGCAGGGAAGCGGGCGGGAACGGTGAAGACGCTGCGTGCGGTGGAAGCCAAGCCGGACGCGAAGAAGAAGGCACTGCAAGAGGCGGCTGCCAAGTTTGCCTGGAAGAAACCGGCCAAGCCGGTGCGGGGGCCGAAGGGAAACCGCATCCCCGTGGAGGCGATCCCAGCCGGGCGGCCGGCGGAGGAGATTCCGGTGATCCGCGGCGAGGGTGCGGCGCGGCGGTATCTGGAATCGGTGCGGTGGCCGCATGGGGTGAAGTGCCCGCGTTGCGGCGGCGCAAAGCTGTGGGAGATTGCGGGGCGCGACCAGCAGGAGTGCGTCGCGTGCGGGTACCAGTTCAGCGTGACGGCGGGGACGGCGTTCGCGGGATCGCATGTGCCGCTGGAGAAGTGGCTGAAATGCGTGAAGCTGCAGTGCAGGGAAGGCAAGGGGCTGAGCGCGCGGCGTGTGGCCGAGGAGCTGGGAGTGACGTACAAGACGGCCTGGTACCTTTGCCACCGGGTGCGCGCGGCGATGGGCGCGGCAGCGGGGCGGCGCCGGGCGACGTGGGAGACATGGATGCCGATGCCGGGAGCGGCCCTTCTGGACGAGGGCGTGAAGGCAGCGTGGATCACCATCTCCGACAAGCACAAGACGGCGTATGTGGGTGAGTCGCGGTTCCGCCACCGGTACGAGAAGCCGGGGGAGCGGTTCAAGAAGGTGGTGGAGGAGCTGCTAAAGGGTGAGGCTGTGGGATATGAGGAGCTGACGGGGGAGTGAAGAGAGTCGGACCGCGTCATAGGGATACTGTATGGCTCAAATTGCAAGCCATTGGAATTTTGTTACAAGTGCAAGTTAAAGATCGTTCCTGTTCATTTGGCACGTATAATTTCACTGGTTAAAGGGGAGGGATGGACAAGCTACTAAATACGTTGCTTGATTCGTTCTCGGTTAATCAGCTTCGAGAGCTAGCCCTCGCGCTGGTCGCGAGTGGGCTGGAACCGCCGCGGGCGACCATGAATCGCGATGCGCTGCTTGAATTGATAAAAACAAAATCATCCGATAGCCACCTTGCACTGTACGCCCACCGTGTCGAGGCTGTTACGCCCTATAAACATTTGTATCTCTATTCGCTGCCAAGTGCGCAAGGCGACTACAAGAAATTGAGCGTTGCCATAGCAAACGCCTTCCCTGAAGTGTGGAACGGCTATCGCAATGCAGAGGCGAAAACTGGAGAGTTAGAACTAGAGGCTTGCTTAGCAGATGATAACCAGAAACGCATCTACCTAAAGTTAGCTCATCTTGTTGAGATGTCTGGGTGGGTCTTGGTTGATCCAAAGCACAAGGAGTTCAAGCTTTTTAGAAAGCGACATCCCGTCGTTATAACTCTAAGATCTTCCGATTGTGTACTTACTGTCAGTTTTCCTGGATTTACGTATGGACCTGGGCTTCAACATGAAGACCGATTACAATATTCCGCCATTGCAGATATGTGCGTGAAGTTTGTAGAGTCTAAGCTGAATCTGGAATGCGAGCAGTTTCCAGCTAAGCCTGCTATTGACATTTTGCTTCAAGAGGAGCCAGAAGAAGTCATTGATATCAAGAGAGTGGTTAGACCTCAGAGAGGAGGTCGCTTTGCATTTGATGCTGGCGAGGAAAGCAAAGTTACTACTGCGCTCACAGACTATTTTCGAAAGGAAGGGAAAATCAACGTCGAAGAAAAGCAGTTCCGTGAATTGCTTAGACGATCTGCTGCTTCCGACATAGTTCTGCATTGGCGCACTTCTGACATTCTCACTCGCGTTGCCTTGCTATCTCACGGAGCTGAGATTTTATTTGTATGGCGGTCTGCAGGAGCGTCTTCCAGCGTTGTCGATAGTGTACTGAGAAAGCTGGTCAAATACGCAGATTTTGTCAGTAGTCCCTCAGTCGGAGACGTTCGCCGCAAAATACTATCAGTTTCTATCGGAGAGATATTACGGCCTGCCCTCGTTGCCCAAGAAAATGGATGCTCTACCAGTCAGGTGATGAAAATCGTCAACAACTGGGTGATCAAAGGGATCTTCGTGCCTCAATTCAGGGTGAATACCGACTCGTTATTGCAAGAATCCGAAAATTCTTGGAGAAACAAGATTGATGACCTACCGAGGGTAGTTACAGACGAGCACGGCGTCGAAATTGACCTTACAATCCCGGCCAATATAGAGGTCGCATTCAGGCGGGTGAAGTAGATGGCGACGAATGGGTTGGCTGTCGGAGGAACAAACGATCGATTCAGTTTCCAAGATTGGCTAGAAATGGCAGCCAATAACGAGGTTGATGATGAAGCAATATACGAATATCTTTCTCCCCCTCTTCCCGAAAATTTGGTCAATCGATGGCTCGCTCGCATTAGCAAGATTGAAAATGCTCAGCGTCCAAATAATGTAAAGCTGAAGGAATGGCGCGGGAGAATTTCACGGGCTAAGGGAAGGGCTTTCGAAAGACTTATCATTGCAATTTTGAAAACAGTTCGTTTTTTTGAAAGTTGGAACAATGTTGGAACAACCACCAACGAGATCGACGTATTGGTGGAGATCGGGATGGGGTGTCAGATTTCTCCAGTCATTCGGGAGTGGGGAACCCACTTCATCTGCGAATGCAAGTTAACGCGCGACAGCATTAATGCTACGTGGGTTGGAAAACTGAACACGGTTCTCGAAACACACAACGCCAAGGTGGGCGTACTGGTGGCAGCAAAGGGACCACCGAAAGGAAAAGTTTGGACTCAGATCCACATCTTGAGTGTCAAACAGCCACCATGCGTAATTGTTTGCATTTCGCTTGATGACCTAATAGAGTGCCAGGGAGCGGGGAGCTTCCTACGTCTCGTGACAAGGCGATATTTGGAAGTGAAAGTCGGGGCAGCGAATCTTATTTCAGGCTAGTGACGCATTTCACTAACAAATACGCTCCGGGGCTGAAGCCCGGTTGGTTTTGTTTGCTCTTTACCGCGGCCTGAAGGCCGCTGTTCCCTCCGGGTTGCGCTTGCGCGCAGTCCAAGAGGTTTCCGGTTTTTTGGTGGGTTAAGTGTCGATCTTTCCCATGTCCCAACACCGGGGATGTGGGGCACCCATTTTTCTTTCTAAATTGAGGTCCGTTCTGTGTGGCTGGGTGAGGGTTGATCTTTCCCACCCATTCCGCAGAGGACGCGGAATGGATGGGGCACCCCAGTGATGTGGTGAGTTGAGAGTGGCAGAGTGAGGGTTGGTCTTTCCCACATCTCCCTTCGGGAGATATGGGGCACCCCAGAGCGGTGGTGAGTTCAGAGTGGCGGGGTGAGGGTCGGTCTATCCCATGTCCCAACACCGGGGATGTGGGGCACCCGGATTTCTTTCTAAATTGAGGTCCGTTCTGTGTGGCTAGGTAAGGGTTGATCTCTCCCACCCATTCCGCAGAGAACGCGGAATGGATGGGGCACCCCAGAGATGTGGTGAGTTGAGAGTGGCGGGGTGAGGGTCGGTCTATCCCACATCTCCCTTCGGGAGATATGGGGCACCCGGATTTCTTTCTAAATTGAGGTCCGTTCTGTGTGGCTGGGTGAGGGTTGATCTTTCCCACCCATTCCGCAGAGAACGCGGAATGGATGGGGCACCCCAGTGATGTGGTGAGTTGAGAGTGGCAGAGTGAGGGTTGGTCTTTCCCACATCTCCT
>DASZRJ010000052.1:0-232345 GCA_035550015.1 Occallatibacter sp.
TGAAGGCCGCCTTCCCGTTGGCCGCCACCAGCAACATGGCCACTTACGAAGTTCCCTACGGCGCTATCGAGCGCGCCACCACCCGCAATAACAGCTGGGAGCAGGCGCAGTTCGAGGTACCCGCCCTCCGCTGGGCCGATCTCGGCGATGGCAAGCACGGTTTCAGCCTCATCAACAGCTCGAAGTACGGCTACGACGACAAGGACAACGTTCTGCGACTCTCGTTGCTTCGTTCGCCCACGTCGCCCGATCCCGATGCCGATCGCGGCCATCAGCACTTCACCTATGCGCTCTATCCGCATGCCGGCGGCTGGAAGGAGGCTCTCACCGTACGCCACGGCTATGAGTACAACTACAAGCTGCATGCCATGCAGGTGATGGCCCATGCAGGCAGCCTGCCTGCATCGTACTCGTACGTCACAGTGAAACCGGAGAACGTGGTGCTCACGGCGATGAAGAAGGCCGAGGACACCAACGCCCTCATCTTCCGCGTCTATGAGTGGGCCGGCAAGAGCGGTAACGTGGAGATTCATGTTCCAGCAGGAGCAACAAGCGCAACAGTGACGAATCTGCTGGAGAAGCCTGAGGGTTCTGCCCTTCCGCTCTCGAACAACACCGTCACCGCGCCGATCAAGCCGTATGAGATTCTTACGATCTCCGTCAGCTATCCTGCGTCAAAGTAACTCTGTACCACAGACATGATCGGCGTCCGCGAAAGCGGGCGCCGATTTTTTCTTGGATCATTTACGACGCCAGCAAACTCAGGATGCCGCCGCCGGGACGCAGCCGCAGGAAGCACGCTGAATCAATTGTGTCTCCAGCATGACCTGCTTGGTCCTTTTGGCTGGCGCTGTCGAGCTTGCGCTATCTTTACCCAGGAGCTGTTCAAAGAGCATTTCCGCTGTCACACGGCCAATCTCTTCGACCGGTTGCTGTACAACGGTGATCGAGGGCTTAAGTGTCGATGCGAGCTCAAAATCGTCAAATCCAAGCAATGCAACGGACTTGGGCACCGGCACACTTTTCTTTTGCAGAGCCTCAAATGCAAAGATCGTTGTGCTGTTTTTAAGTGTGAAGATTGCTTCAGGAGGATTCGCACCGGCCAGCAGACTCTCAATGGCATACTCAGCCGATTTGTAATCCTTGATCGAAGTATTCAGGATGTATTGGAGTCCCGCAGCTTCCATAGCCGCACGATAACCGCGAATACGCTCCTGAATAGTAAAGAGCGTGCTTTCACCTGTCAAACAGACAATACGCTTGTATCCGTGCTCGATCAAATGCTGCGTGGCGAAGCGCGCGCCCTTGAAATTATTGGTAACCACCGAAGGAATATTCGAATTCGAAATGGGGCGGTCGATGGTGAGTACAGGTACTGAGAGCCGTTCCAAAATTTCACGAAGGGCCTGACTGCGCGAGTTTGCCGGCGCAAGAATCAAGCCATCAACTCGATGGCTCAGCAGAATATTGACGTTCTCAATTTCAGTGTGCGGGTCGTTATGCGATGCCGTGACAATGAGAAGCGAGTCATTGGCGCGCGCTACAGCCTGCGCCGCTTCCGCGCAACTTGAGAAAAATGGATCCGCAATGCTCGGCACAATAATGCCGATGGTTTTGGTCCGGTCGCCCTTCAGAACGCGCGCCGCATGATTGGGCAGATAGCCCATTTCTTCAATCACGCGCCGCACGCGAGCAAGCGTTTTCGGATGGACGCGGAAACCGCCGTTGATCACACGCGAGACCGTTGTGGTACCCACGCCGGCTGCGCGGGCCACCTCACTTAATGTTGTAGGACCTGACTTCTTTGTCATGGCACACAATCCCTGCTTCTTATGTTTCGATTAGAAGTCTATGCGACAGAGTTACGTTGCACAACCACTCTTTCCATGGCAATACGTGGTATTACACCACACACCTTCCAGCGGTTAAACCAGTGCGAGTTTCAACAGCTCGCCAAGATCCATCACAGTGCTGGATGTAGCTCCCCGCGGCAGAGAAGGAGAAACCACGAGCGCACTGTTGTGCCCTTCCCACCAAACAAGGAAGACAGATTTGTCATATCCATCGAGCCGCTGCTGGTTGATCCAGTGATAGTAGGAGCCCATATCCGCGTCCATGAGGGAGCCCTTTGGATCGAGCTGCTCTTCGCTACTTGAATTGGAGAGAAGTTCATTCATCGGGCGCTGGCGCTGACGCGGCGCGTAACGCGCGAGGATGGTAAGCGGTTCCGCACGGCGCAACACTTCCCGCGTAGTCCACTGGACGAAAGTAGTGCTAAAAATCTGCGTACCTGAACCCTCAGATAGCACTTTCAGTTGAAATCGATCCAGAACTTCATCTCCGCTCGATGCCATACCGAGCTTCTTAGGTGTCATAGCCGCCATGTCGGTGCGCAGTCGCTCGGGTCCCATACCAGGAGTCTGAATCTCCTTTTGCATGAACTTTAGCATTTCCGCGCGCATGGGACCGATGGATGCATACGAGATACATGTTAGCCCTTGTGGATTCCGGACGAGGTGGCCTCCATCGATATACCAGTGTCCATACTCTGCAGAAGCAGACTGCGCGCGCTTCTCTACTGCCGCAAGCAAAAGCTCCAACCCGTTCTCCGGGTTCAATCGACTGAAGAGTGTTCCGTGATTCTTCAGATTTTGAAAGAGCGGTTCGTCGTATTCATCGGCTCCCTGCCCGATAACGGCTATGCCTAATCGTTGAAGCGCCAACTGTGTTTTTACAGTAGCCCGCTGCAAACGCGCGTAGTACTCGGTTGCCGCCTTGCGAAACGCATCCATTTGATGGGTTGACCACAGATAAGCCGACTGCTGCTCAGAGAACTTCACCGGCTCATTGACCCAGTCAAATTGGGTAAGCTTTTCCGGTAAGGAAATCGATGCGAAACCGCGAAACCACTCCTGCCGCTCTTGCTTGGACAACACTGCAAGCGTCTTCAACTCGTCATCGATACGTGCTCGCTCCGCGGGAAATTTGTAGTCGTAATCAATCACTTCCCGCAACAAGTTGGGCGCCAAGCTAATAGGCAGCGCCTGGAAAACCTCCATATACTGCGCAACCAAGGCACGGGCCCGTGGCGGGTACTCGGAAAACTGTTCAGACTTCAATTCACTCGGAAGCATGGCAACTACACCAACTCCTTAACCGGTCTTCCATTGGATTGTGCCGCCGAAAAACCAAGCATCGCACCGATTGTGGGCACCAGATCGATCGATTGAATAGGAGAGTCATATAGTACTCCCTGCTTTATGCCCGCACCCAATGCCATCATCCAGGTTGTCCGGCTGGCAACATCGCCAGTGCGGTGATGCTGGAAACCATTCCCTCCAGGGTCAAGATCAGAATCGCGTCCAAAATCCGGAAGAATCAACAATGTTGTATTACCCGCGTACTCAGGATTTGCCTGTACGGCCTTCCACAGCTCACCGCACAATCTGTCTGTCCGCCGAATACCTTCGACATAGAGCGAATAAGCACCTGAATGTGCCACATCCATGTCGTGCATCGTAATCCAGAGCAGGCTCGGAGCCTCTTCCTGCATGAGCCGCACCGCAATGTAGAGTGAAAGCTCATCAGGACTGGAGAGCGTACGAGCATGCGACATGAAGTCGGAAACGGAGAGTCGCAGAATCGACTCGAGTTGTTGAATCTGAAATTCACCACCGGCCAGTGATGGCGTAAACAGCGGCGATTCGTAATTGTCGCGCAGAAGGTGGTCCAGATTTGCGGTTCCACCACGCGCAGCCGCACTCAGCAAATGCTTGGGCAGGATTACCGTTGCACCCGTGCCGGGCCCGAAATTCTTACACTCGCTTTCACCAATGCGGTTGAAGCCATTGCTTGGCGCTACCACCCACGCATCTGAAGATGGCCGCTTCAGTTCTTTACGGAAGTATTCGAACACGGTCGGATGATCCGGCGGCACAGCGGAAAAGTTATTTAGTGTTTCGTATACCCCTGTTGTTAAACTCGCTGTCGCCACGTAGTGGCCGAGTATTCCTTGATTGGTTACGTGCGTAAAAAACGTGGATTGCGGCGCCAACTCGCTGAGCATATGCGGAATATTGTGCTGACCTTCGGGAGCGAATGTTTCCTGATCGCGTGCGCCCCCGCCGAATGTCACTACAATAACTTTGCGTTTCTTCCTGGCTGTTTCGCCACGAACCAGCGGGCTGATGCTCATCATCGACGATCCAAGCGCCAGATGCGCCGCACCTCGCAAGAAATCGCGCCTGCTCCGACTTACACCTAAAGCAATACTCTGTTCATTCGTCGCAATGTTCATTTTTCTTGAACCTACTTTGCAGCTTGATCTCTTATGGATTTTCTACGCCGCTCTGCGTGTTGCGACTTGCAGCGTCCCCTCCAGATTCGGAATAGACAAACTGCTTGATTTCATCACGTTCTTTTTCAAGCTTTGCCAGATGCTCAGTTCGAAGCTTCTGGTAGATGGCAAACTCTTTCTGCGCCTCTTCCTTTTTCCCCAGGTGCACATAACTTGTACCCAGCCGATAATGCGCATCCGATAGATTCGCATCCAATTCAAGAGCACGCACATATTGAGGTATTGCCTTCTCATATTGGTGTTGCCCCGAGTACAAATCGCCCAACTCCAAATGCGCATCAGCCAAATTGTCATCCAAGGCAATGGCACTTTTCAGCAAATCCATCACCTTTGTCAGATCCGCACCGGCATTGCCAGATCGCTTCCCTTTCCATAAGCTCATAGCGTAGTAGTACTGTGCACGAGCATCATTGGGTTTCAGGTCCACATAGCGTTTGAAACGCTCAATTACGTTATCCGCCTCTGTAGGCGAGCTATCGTAGGCCCTGGCAAGAAACATATATGCGCGAGGGTCCGCAGGATCGAGATCGATCGCGCGCAACAATGCTTTGACCGCCTCGTCATACTTACCGCGAAAATAATTCGCCAATCCCAGGCCAATCTGCATCCGCGGCGATTTGGGATATCGCTCGGCTGCAGTCTCAAAAATCTCAATCGCCGGATCATAGGTGCGATGCAGAAGCATCTCACTACCCCAATCGAAAAGGTTATCTTCCGATGGATTAAGATGCGCCGCGATCTCATACGCATTGGCGGCTTCCACAAATCGGCCATCCTTCTCTTCGATGTGCCCAATCAGATTGTGCAACTCAGCAGTGTTATGAATAGCAAGCATCGACTTCGCCATTGAAAGTGCATCATCGAGTTTCCCCAACATATAGTCGGTCAATGCCAGGTTGTAACCATTCCCATATGAGGCTGGATTGACGCTCTGTGCCTTCGCTAGTAGTGGGTGTGCCGCAGCAAGTTTTCCCTGACGGATATATATTTCAGCAAGATTGTGGTTTGCGTCGTAGCTTTCCGGATCAAGCTGCAAAGCGTATCTGAATTGTTCCGCCGCCAACGCAACTTTTCCCTCCTGCAAAAGTAAAGTTCCAAAATTCGTGCGTGCAGGTACGGAATTCGGCGCGATCTGCACCGCAAGTTTCAAATGTGCCTCAGCTTTTTGCGTTTCCGAAAGCGATGCGTAGGAGAGTCCGATTAATTCATGCACCTCAAAGCTACGCGTCGCGTACGGCAAAAGTGGCTCCAATTTCGCGACTGCCTGGCTGAACCTTCCTGCGCTGAAATCCGTTACAGCCGATTGATACTGTCGATCCAATGACTGCTTTGAAGGCTCCTGCGCCGGTGCATGGCTGGCGGCCAACAAGAAGATCGCTGCAATAGCCAGCCGAAATCCCACCACCGTGCCCAACCTTAACTCCTCGTCCGCATCCGCAACTTCATATGCAACAGACCAAAACGAAAGCCCCGGGAAGGCGCCGAGTCGGCTTCTCTTCCCGGGGCTAACTCATTCTAGCTTAGTAATACAGTTTCAATGCGAACTGAATCTGCCGCGGATCATATGGATTGTCGCGGGTCGAACCAACTTCGCCGAAGTGCGGGTCGGTAATATTACCCGAACCGCCGATTGACACCACACCATTGCCACCGAAGTTCGGAGAATTGAAGTTCGGGTGGTTCAGGATGTTAAAGAACTCGGAACGGAATTCCATGCGGAAACGATCACTCAACTGGAAGTTCTTGAACATTGAGAAATCGAGGCGATGGAATCCAGGTCCTGCAACCTGACCAGGCTTGCTGCCCAGCGCGTCCGAACCTGATAGAGGAATGCATCCGGTCGAGATTGAATTCGGGTCAGGAAATACATTACCTGACGCGTCATCGATCAGCTTGCAAGGTTGCGAGAATGCAGCTGCATTATTGATCCAGAAAGGACGCGCAACAGGGTCACTGCCCACTGTCTTCGACTTTATTCCAAGTTGTGGACTCTGACCTTTAACCGTCACGACATTGCAGCCTGTTCCGGAAGTTGAGCTTGTCGGACAACCAAAATTGATGGGTTGACCGCCCTGTAGAGTGACAATCCAGTTGACTGCCCACCCACCCAGGATCGTGTTGGTGATTCCGTTCTGGTTCAAGAACTTCTTGCCGGCTCCGATAGGTAACTCGTAGCCTCCGCTGAAGTGAACCACGTTCCTGATATCGAAATTCGCAAGGGTGTAATCGAATTTCGGTCCAAGGCCTGGAACGTTGTAGGCGCGGAGACCACCGGTTGAACCGCCGTTGAGCAGGTCACCCGCGTCTGACATGGTCTTAGACCAGGTCCAGGTCAGCAGGAAGGTCAGCCCATTCGCATACTGTTGTTCCAGCTTGGTCTGTAGACCGTGATATGAGCTCACGCCGTACGTTGCCTGATAGCTGCCGCCACCAAAATCTGCGAAAGGATAGCAGCTTTTCTGTGTCGGGTCCGTTCCTACAAGGAAAGTGCCGTAATCGTAATTCGCACTTTTGCACCCAATGCCTGTGCTGATGTCAGCAGGCAGAAGGCGATTCACGTTGTGGTAACCAACGCCACCCTGCAGGTTGCTTCCATGTGTATACACATAGGATGCCTGGGCCGAGATGGAATGCGTCACTGCATACTGCAGCGTGGCATTGGCGCTGTAGGTTCTTGGCGTCTGGAAGTCGAACTGCAGTCCCTGCAGACCAACACCCAGGGCGTTCACCGCTTCCGTTGTCAGCGGAATACACGAGAAGCCGGATTCAAATACTGCCGTTCCACCGGGACCAGCAGTCGCGCAGTTGGCGAAAGGCGTGTTATAGCTGGTCGGCGCCACCTGCGAATCAATGCTATGACCGGCAGGATCTGCATGCGGGCTATAGTTCAGGTTGTAGACAAACGGATAGTTCTCGCCGTTGTTGGGTCCATAACCCTGGTTCTCAAACGAGTTGTAGAACAGGCCAAAACCACCGCGCGCCACCAGTTTGTTGGTCAGTTCATAGGCAAAACCAAGACGAGGAGCAAAGTTGGTCTTCTGCGTCTCTAGCAGGCCCTGCCCATATTTGTCCGTACTCATCAAAGTGATGCCATCGGCCGCCAGGAGGTCAGCGAAACCCCAACACCCGATACCTACGCAGCTTGTATTGGTTGAGAGGTTACGTCCGTCCTTGCCATGCGCGGGAATAATGAACGTTGGTGCTCCAATACCTTTGGATGGAATCGGATAGGGCACAAAATTCGCTTGACCGCCGTTAGTCTCGTTGATTGGCCCGAAGTAATCCCAACGTACGCCAAGGTTGAGAGTCAACTTCGCATTCACCTTCCAGTCATCCTGGAAGTAAGAGGCAAAGTACATTTTCTGGTCGTACGTCTTGTTGATATTCGAGGCGTACACATTGTTCGAACCGCCAGAATAGCTGAAGCCATTCGGGTTCGGATTTCCGTTAATCGTCGTTGGAGCCGCAGCTGGTGTCAGCAGGAATTGCGCGAGTCCACCTGTGGTTTGTGACGATCCGGGAATGTCCGTGAAACCACCACCGTAATCGAATTCGCCGTGTGACCATGCCGGCTGTAAAGTTGAGAACTTTACGTACTGGTATTCAGCTCCCATCTTGAAGCTATGGTTGCCGTAGATCTTCGTAAAGTCGTCTGTAGTCTGCAGCGTCTGGCTCACTTCGTCCGAAGGAAGGAAGGCGTTGCTGCCCAGCGTCTGCAGGTTGGCAATTCCGAATGCAGGCAGGCCACCGTTATTTTGTCCCTGCGGAATATCCTGAATTCCGTACTGAGCAGGGATACCATCCGTAGCGCCCTCTGGACCGAAGCGCGTCGTGTGCAGATGTGCAAACCCTGCGCGGGCCTGGTTGATGGTGGTGGGAGAAAAAATATGAGTGAAGCCGGCAACTGCCTGACCGGACTTGGCCGTCTGTAGTCCCTGCTGGAAGCCGCCACCATCGGCTACTCCCTCAAAGGGACCGGGAATAAAGATCGGGTCATCTGAATAGCTGAAGCGGACGAAGATCTGATCCTTCTGGTTCGGGTTCACGTCGCCGCGTATGTCGAACTGGTTACGATGCTCAAACAGATTCGGACTTACGCCGTAGGACTGTACGCCCGAGTTCGGTGCGGGGTACAGGTTGGCCAGTGCAATCGCATTGGCGTCGAGGCGTCCTGCAGGAATCTGATTCAATCCGCAAGCCGCGGCCGTGAATGATGTTGTGCTTGGTGCACAGGTACCGAAAGGATCGCGAACATACACATCACCGGATGTGTTGTTCGTCAAACCCGACACTGGATCCACCGCACCCTGCGCGACGAAACGCGTCGTAGCAGGATCCAGAATAGTGCCTGCTGGAATGGAACGACCAAGACCATCAGTACGAGATCCCGAGTTGAAGGTCAAAATATCCGACATGTCGGTAAATCCGCTGCTGCGCTCCAGATTGGTGGGCACGTTAGCAACGGCCGCTGAACCTTGCACACGGCGGAAACCTTCGTAGTCGCCAAAGAAGAATACTTTGTTCTTGATGATCGGGCCGCCGATGGAGGCACCGAATTGGTTCTGGCGTAGTTCGCCTTTTTTGATGTCTGTGTTGTTTTCAAAGTAGTCGGCAGCGTCCAGCTTGTCGTTGCGGAAAAACTCCCACACCGCTCCATGAATGCTGTTGGTGCCGGATTTAATCGTTGCGTTCAGCACGGCGCCAGCCGCACGGCCAAGTTCCGCACTGAAGTCTGCTGTTTGTACTTTGAATTCCTGGATGGCATCGACAGGAGGCAGAATGACGTAGTTCGTACCATTCAGGAAGTCCACGGCGTTCGAGTTGTTGTCGATACCGTCGAGCAGATAGTTGTTCTGCGCTGGACGAAGACCGTTAGCTGAGAATGCACCCGAGGCCGCGTTACCGCGCGTATCGGCCTGCGGCGTCTGCATTCCGGCTCCCAACTGAGCAAGGAACGTAAAGTTACGGCCATTGAGGGGAAGCGAATTTACTTCATGCGAGCCGATTACCTGGCCGACAGAAGCTTCCTCTGTCTGCAGCTGAGGCGGCGCTGTATTGACTTCGACTGTTTCGCTGGTCGAGCCGAGCTTCATGCTGACATTGACCTGCAGAACCTGTGCCACGTTCACGGTCAGGTTCTTCTGCGTCGTCTTGGCAAATCCCTGTGCGATGACAGTGATCTGGTAGTGACCAATTCTGACCGGCGAAAAAGTGTACAGGCCGGTTCCACTGGTTTTTGTTTGTAGCGTGATTCCTTGATCCGTATTCAGCAGCGTCACCTGCGCGTTAGGGATTACCGCGCCAGTTGTGTCTGTCACCGTGCCCGTGATTGCGCCTTCGTCCACCTGTGCATTGGAGTATGTCCCCGTGAGCAGCAGCAACAAAGTAAACGCGATCGCAGAGCTAACTACAACGTTCAACCGGCGTGCAGTCATCAGCACTCTGGCCATCCGAATATCCTCCTGAATCTTCTTTCTTCCCTTTCCTGATTCGTGTCGCGTGGTGGGGAGAAAGCGTTTCCAATGAAACACGGTGTAAACGGTTTCATCGGAACGGAACGAAGCCTAGAGGATTTTTGCAACGCTTGTCAATCAAAAGTTGGAGACTTCCCTCATACTCGCCGTCTAGAAACATTTCCAATAGGCACTTCTATGGAATAAATCAGTCTTGGTTCTCGATTATCTTTATTTTTTTCTATATCTTACGCAAGATAAAGATGAGCAAAAGGTGTCAAAACGACTCTTGCTTTCAGCTGCACAATCTTTGTCAATCTGGCTAAAATCCGCCTCTTTTCGGCCTGGTTTTCCTCATGGATACTGAATGAACCACTCATCCCAGCCAGAAAACGCATAGCTGAGCACCCGTCTTTTGTTCGTCCTGACAGCCAATTTGGTTTCAGTAGCAAACTCGATGCTATGATGCGGTCATCTTGACGGCTCCATCTTGTCCAAGCATGTCTACCCGTTCTGCGCACGCGAGCCGCATCCTTACGCGAAGATCTTTGCTCAAAGGCCTTTCGGCGGCTCCATTTCTGCTTCGTTCTGCTCCGTTCTTTGGAGAGTCGCTGTGGCCGGTCCACATCAATACTTCAGTTTTCGCTGAGTTGGACGCAGCCTTCAATGTGCCGCGTTACGTCCCGCACTATCCAACGCCCTCTCCTCTGGCCGACATTTTCAAGCTCATCCCACCGGGGTCGGACGAATTCATCACCGAAAAATACGCCGTTGAGATCGAAGGCATCCTGGCCGGTTGGGCTGTGCAGCTTAAGTCCTCACTGACGAACCTTCATGCCATTTCGGATTTCCTCGACCCAAAAATTTCGCTTACAGTCTTGCGCACCCCCGCCACTCGAACCATACGTTCTTCATTTGGCGTGGAAGTACAGGAACGCCGCTTTTCCGAATCCGCTGTAGTTGGTGCACAGGCCACACTCGAACAGCTGCGCAATTGGCTTGGTTCTCCAGAAAGCATTCTCGCAGCGGAGTTTGAAATCTTCTCCATTAAGATCACATCCGAAACCCCGCTTACAGTCGACATCTCGCTACGCTACGACATCGTGCTTGGCCAGTCCGCACAGTTTCATGAAGAGCGTGTGGGCACATGGCATATGCACTGCGAACGAGACAGCTCGGGCACGTGGAAAGCTCTCAAGTGGATGGCCTCCAGCGAACGAACATGCGCTTCCAATGGACGCTTCGTCGACATCACTTCCGATGCGCTCGGCGCAATTCCGTCTTTCAACAATCAGCTTCTGCATGGAGCTGACTACTGGCGCACTGTTCTGGACGGCGCAATTGGCGTGGATGTGTACGGCAATAACGGCGTTGCGGTTGGAGATTTCGATAACGACGGATTCGATGATATCTACATCTGCCAGCCTGCAGGTCTTCCCAATCGTCTTTATCGCAATCGCGGTGACGGCACATTTGAAGACGTGACCGACAAAGCCGGTGTGGGAGTGCTTGATAACACTTCCTGCGCACTGTTTGCAGATTTTGACAATCGCGGCCTGCAGGATCTGCTAATTATTTGCGGAACCGGACCACTGTTCTACATTAATCGGGGAGATGGCACTTTTGCGCTCAAGCGCGACGCCTTTCAGTTCGCACAACAGCCGCAGGGTACATTTACGCATGCAGCTGTTGCCGATTACGACAATGATGGCCGCCTGGACATCTATTTCTGCATGTATCAGTACTATCTGGGGCTCGAACAGTATCACTATCCTGTTCCCTACTACGATGCGCGCAATGGACCACCGAACAGCCTCTTCCGCAATCTAGGCGGTGGCAGGTTTATGGAAGTTACTACAGCCTCGGGCATCGGCGCTGACAACAACCGGTATAGCTTTTCCGCAGCATGGGGAAATTCCAGCGCGCCCGGCCCTCCCGATCTTTTTGTCGCCAATGATTTCGGCACATCGCAACTGTTTCGCAACAACGGCAACGGAACATTTGAAGTTGTCTCGGCGCAGGCCCATGTGGAGGGTGTTGGCGCGGGAATGGGCTGCGCATGGATGGACTACAACAACGATGGTCTGATGGACGTATATGTACCGTCCATGTGGGAAGCAGCCGGCCAGCGCATCTCGCAGCAACCACAATTCCATCCGCATGCTTCGGCTGCCATTCGCGAAAAATACATCCGGCACGCGCGTGGTAATGCGCTCTATCGCAACCAGGGCGATGGAACGTTTGAAAACGTTGGCCATTCCACAAACGTTGAAATGGGCCGCTGGTCCTGGTCGTCAGATTTCTTCGACTTCGATCATGACGGCTATGCCGACCTCTACGTTGCCAATGGTTATCTTTCCGGACCGAATCGCGAAGATCTTGCCGGATTCTTCTGGCGTCAGGTTGTGGCCAAGTCGCCGGAAGATTCCGCACCTACACCTGCCTATGAGCACGGATGGGGCGCGATTAACGAGCTTGTCCGCTCTGACAACACATGGCACGGCTATGCACGCAACGTCTTTTTCGCAAACTGCCAGGACGGCACATTTGCGGAAGCATCGGGCGCGGTTGGCTTGGACTGCATGGAAGATTGCCGCGCTTTTGCATTGGCGGATATTGATCACGACGGTCGCATTGAAGTTATTCTTAAAAGCCGTAATGCACCGCAAATTCGCATTCTGAAAAATGCGCTGCCTTCCATTGGTGCGTCGATTTCGTTCACTCTGCGTGGAGTACGGAGCAACCGCGACGCAATCGGAGCCGCAATCACAGTTGAGGCGGGGCCGCTCCGTCAGACGAGATATATTCAGGCCGGATCGGGCTTCCTGTCGCAACACTCAAAGGAACTCCACTTCGGTATTGGTCACGCGGATCAGGCCGACGTCACCATCCACTGGCCGAGCGGCAAAGTGCAATCGTTCAAAAATCTTCCCGCAGACCACCGCTTTGCGATTACAGAGGAGGCGAAAGAGTACCACAAGATTGCTCACCGGCCGATTTCATCGAAGACGGATCGTTCTACGAATCAACTTCTCTCCGAACAGCTCCCTGCCGACACCGCCACCTGGCTAGTTGAACCTTTGGCCGCGCCGGATTTCTCGTTGCCCGATCTTACCGGAAGCAGCGTTACTCTTTCGTCGTTCGCGCGCAGACCCCTGCTGCTCACGTTCTGGTCTACCGCCGCCCAGCAAAGCATGGAAACGCTGCGTGCGCTTGGACAACACCATGCCGCTCTTGCTCAGCGCGGGCTTCAACTCGCCGCCGTCTGTCTGGATGACACGAACTCTTCTGACAAGGCGCATATCTATGCGCGTGAGAATCGGCTTCCCTTTCCCATACTCTTTGCGACACAGGAAATTGCAGGAGTCTACAACCTTACATACCGTTATCTCTTCGATCGCCGTCGCGATCTTCCTATCCCGGTCTCATTCCTGCTGGACGCGGACTCAAAAATTGTCCGGGTTTACCAGGGAGCACTCCCGCTTGACCAGATCGCAACCGATGCGACATCGATACCTCGCACCTCGCAACAGCGCCAGGCACATGCACTGCCGTTTCATGGTCAACTCATACAGGGAGACTTTGAGCGCAATGTTTTCACCTATGGCGTGGCGATGTATCAACATGGCTATCTGGAACAGGCTACCGCCTCTTTCAAGCAAGTTATCGCCGCGCAGCCTGAGAATGCGGAAGCCTATTACAACCTCGGCACACTCTACTTGCGCACCCATCAACCCGACCAGGCGCGTCAATTTCTTGAACAAACCATTAAGGCAAAACCTGAATACCCTGAAGCCTGGAACAATCTCGGCATGCTGGCCGCGCAGCAGGGACAGTACGAAGAAGCATTGAAGGATTTTCAAAAGGCTCTATCACAGCGCCCGGGATTCGTGATCGCGCTTGTGAATCTCGGCAATCTGTATCGCCGCACGCGTGACTACAGCCAGGCTGAGACATATTTACGCCAGGCACTTTCAGCACAACCTGACGACTCAGAGGCAAACTACAGCATTGGCATGCTCTACGCGCAACAAAATCGCGAAGACCTTGCCGAAAAATATCTCCGCGCGGCCATCGCGCTGCGGCCATCGTACTCTGAAGCGCTCAACAATCTCGGCGTGCTTTTCGTCCGCAGGCAGGACTATGCGCAGGCCGAGCAGCAATTCCGCACCGCGATCCGTGTTGCGCCTGACTACGAAGGCTCCTATCTCAACCTTGCCCGGCTGTTCATGCTCCGGAACAATCCGGACCAGGCGCGTTCCATTCTCCAAGAGCTTTTGCGCGTTCATCCCGGCAGCAAAGCAGCCACACAGGCCCTGAATCAGATACGATGACCGATGTTCAGATGAAATCCGTTTTCCAGTACGTCCATGTTGCACTCGCGTGTGCTGCTCTCTGCACTGCCACAATTTCTCTCTACCCTCCGCCCGCACATGCACAAACATCTACTGCATCCGCCGAGCTTCACGAAGCTGAACAGCTCTTCCAACAAGGGCAACTCGATCAGGCCGAAGAACTCGCACATCAAGTCCTTACGCGCAATCCGAAGAGCGTGGAGGCCTGGAATCTTATCGGCATGGTCGAAGGCAATCGCCAAAACTCAGCGGGCGCAATTGACGCCTTTCAAAAAGCACTTGCCCTTTCATCACGCTCGGTTAAGACTCTCAACAATCTCGGCATGGCATACATGCAGGCGCACAATCCCGATGCTGCCGAAAAGCAATTTCAGGCGGCGCTCAGAGTGAAGCCCACTGATGCAGAGACCAATTTCAATCTCGGACTTGTTCTGATGTCCAGAAATGAGCCGGCACGCGCCATTCCTCATTTTTTGCGTGTGCATCCCGCTAATCTTGCCACACAGTTCAATTTGATTCGCGCCTATTTCGAATCCAAACAGAGCGCCGCGGCTGTTCGGCTCGCAAAAGCGGTCTCTGCCGCGAATAAGGACAATCTTCAGGTTCATTTCGCTCTTGGATTGCTTCTCGCCTCGGCACGCGAATACGTCGCCGCAGAGTCCGAGCTTGTACAAGCAGACGCACTTTCACCGGACACATTTGAGATCGTCTACAACCTTGGACAGTGCTACTTGCGCGAAAGAAAATACGCGCAAAGCGCTCTAGCACTGGACCGCGCTCTACGCATCAAACCCGAATCCGTCGATGCCATGGTCCTGATGGCACAGGTATATGCGAATCAATCGCGACCTCTCGATGCGCTCGATCTTCTTGTCCGCGCCCACAAGATGGCACCGGAGAACACCGATGCCATCTTCCTGATGGCGCAGATCAGTATGTCGCAGAATTACTACGAAGACGCGATTCCGCTACTTGAGTCGGGAATAAAAATCGCTCCCAAGCGTGCGGATCTTGTTGCCGCTCTAGGACAGAGCTATTACATGGCCGGCAGAGTAGATCAGGCAATCGAGCAATTCCAGCATCTAATCGAAATTGACCGATCAGCACGCTCTTATGCATTTCTGGGCCTCGCCTATCGCAATCTTGGCCGCTTTGCTGAAGCAAAGAAGTACCTTGACGCGGGTCTTGCGCTCGACCCAAAGAGTGCAGTCTGCCTATACAATCTCGGCTTTATCGCTGAACGGCAGGGAGATGCAGCGACCGCTACGAAATACTTCCAGCAGGCGCTCAGGATCAACTCCAGTTATGCAGATGCACTCCTTGAGCTCGCTAATCTGCATATTGCCGCACGTAATTACGCCGCGGCAGAACCGCTTCTGGAAAGATTTGTCAAAGTAAGCAAAGATCCCGGACCGGGCTATTACAAGCTGTCCATGGTTGAGCGCAGCCTGCATAAGACTGCGGAAGCGGATCGTGCACTGGCCACATTCAAGTCGCTTGCGAAATCGGCATCGAGCGGACCTCTCCCCTTCCAGCATCTCTTTGACTACCTGGATAACCGCGCACAGCTGGCGCCACAGGCGCAGCATGAGCTTGACCTCTCCGATCTGCTTGCGCAAGCCAAGAGCCATCCCGACCAGCCGCAGAGCCTGTACCTTCTTGCGGAGGGCTATCTCAAAGCGGGCGATCTTGATAATGCGCGCGCCACAATCACACGCCTGAATGAGGCCGCCGCCTCCGATGCACGCGCGGTCACTGGCGCCGGAGTCTTGCTCGCTCGTTACAGGCTCTATGACGATGCCATTGCACAATTCGAAAAGGCGTTAGCGCTCGCACCGAATGCAGACGACATTCGTTTCAACCTGGCCAATGCGCTTTTTCATAAGCGCGCCTATCAGCAAGCTTTTGAAACGGCAGAGAAAATTTCGCCGGCTGAGCAGGATGACGCCTATCTGGACCTGCTCGGCGATATCCAGGCACACTTAGGCAATGTGCAGGCCGCACACAAGCTTTTTGAAGACTCCATTGCGCGCAACCCGGACAGCGAACAGCCTTACCTTTCGCTCGCACTGCTCGATCTTCATACCGGCAGTACCGCATCTGCCCGCGCCACTCTGGAAAAGGGCCTGAGCCGAATTCCGGGTTCCGGCACGCTTATTTGGGGTCTTGGCGTGGTTTCCGCGCTGGAGGACAAGGACAATGCTGCGATTGACAACATGCAGCACGCCATTGACATTCTTCCTCAGTGGGCAGCGGCTTATTCCACACTCGGCTTTTATTACTTCGATACCGGACGCGTACAAAAAGCGAGGCAGATTCTCAACGAGTTCAAGCAAAGCAGCGCGCATACCAGTCTCGACATTGAACGGATCTCTCAGGTCATCGATCGCGCGGCAGCAGGCTTGAAGGAGGACCACACTGAGCCCTTGCAGCACAAAACGCAGTTTCTACAGTTCGCACTGTCGCTTGCCGACCGCACACTCTAATTTGTGCTGGGTATGAAGCGGCGTATTCAGCTTTTCAACTGTTACCGTGGATTTCTATAATCGTCGCATCCGTATGATCATTCGCCGTCGTCACTTTCTTGGCTCCTCTCTGTTCGCCCTCAGCAGCACCATGCTGGACGCTCTCACGCAACCGCTTTGGAAGTGGCCGGCAAACGCGCAAGTGGCCGCCTCTGTGAAACCGGTGAAAGAATCCCCCGTGCAATACATCGACGTTGCCGAAAAGGCTGGCCTCACCATTCCCAACGTGTGGGGTGGCGTGGATCGCAAACGCGTCATCATCGAGACCAAAGGCAGCGGCATCGCTTTTTTTGACTATGACAACGACGGCTGGCTCGATATCTATCTCACCAATGGCAGCCGTCTTGATGCGCACTGGCCTGCAGGCAAAGTGCCCACCACACACCTGTATAAGAACAATCGCGACGGAACATTCACCGATGTAACCGAGCAGTCCGGCATAGGCCGCTCCGGATGGCAAACCGGTGTGTGCGTGGGCGACTATGACAACGATGGTTGGGACGATATCTTCGTCACTTTCTGGGGACACAACATCCTCTTTCACAACAACGGCAACGGAACCTTCACAGACGTCACGAAGAAGGCGGGCCTTGAAGAGGCGCATGGGCGCTGGGGGACAGGTTGCTCGTTCCTCGATTATGACCGCGATGGCCATCTCGACTTGTTTGTCTGCAATTTCGTAAAGCTCGATCCAGATATCCCCATCGATCTGAATAAGGTTCAGTTCTGCCAGTGGAAGGGTGTTCCCACCATGTGCGGCCCGCGCGGACTTCCTGGTGATACGAATATCCTCTACCACAACAATGGCGACGGAACGTTTACCGATGTCTCAGAGAAAGCCGGCATCCTGAAGCCCGGACCACGTTACTCCATCTCATCGGTTTCTTACGACTTTGACAACGATGGGTGGCCTGACATTTACGTCGCTATCGATTCCGAGCCCAGCATCTTCTTTAAGAACAACCACGACGGCACATTTACGGATATGGCCGTAATGGACGGTATCGCTTATAACGACGACGGGCACGAGCAGGCGGGTATGGGCCTTGCGGTTGCCGACTACGACTGCGATGGCTGGCTTGACATTTTCAAGACTAACTTCGCAGACGACACCAGCAACCTGTACCACAACAATGGCGACGGCACATTTAGCGACCTCTCGTTCACAGCCGGCGTGGGCAT
This sequence comes from Occallatibacter sp., assembly GCA_035550015.1. Classification (GTDB taxonomy): domain Bacteria; phylum Acidobacteriota; class Terriglobia; order Terriglobales; family Acidobacteriaceae; genus Telmatobacter. The sequence goes on from DASZRJ010000052.1 coordinate 17,873, forward strand.
CAATAACAAATATGTAGCGTGGGGAACAGGCTTTATTGATTACGACAATGACGGTTGGCCTGACATTGTTCAAATCAACGGGCACGTCTATCCCGAAATCGACAAATATAACTTCGGCGAGCAATTCAGGAATCCTCGCCTGGTGTACCACAACCTTGGTAATGGCCACTTTGAAGATGTCTCCGCATCCATGGGCCCTGGAATCACAGCGCGCTATTCAAGCCGAGGCGCGGCTTTTGGCGATTACGACAATGACGGCGGCATGGACATACTCATCGTGAACATGAATGAGCTTCCCTCTCTGCTGCACAATGTCGGAGGCAACAAGCAGAACTGGATCAAGGTCAAGCTGCTCGGAACCACGTGCAATCGCACAGCCATCGGCGCGCGCGTACGCGTTATCACCGGCAAACACATCCAGATGAACGAGGTCGCCAGCGGTGGCAGCGTCATGTCGCAAAACGACCTTCGACTGCACTTCGGCATCGGCAAGCTTGATACCGTCGATGCCATTGAAGTGAAATGGCCCACTACGCAGAAGATTGAGAGATTCTCAAATATCAAGGCAAATCAAATCATCACTATCCGCGAGGGAGAAGGCATCATCGCTCCGAAGAAGATTTCTCCAGACGCAGCAACAAAGAAATAACCTTGCGCACGCGAAGCTCTGTCGCGTATGCGCGTGCTTCTATCTCTGCGGCTGATTTGTATTGTTTGGAAGTTCTACGATGAATTGCTTGATCTGCAAGCGTTGCTGCTGCACTTCCGCGGCGGACTGCTTTGCCAATTCATCGTGCAGCGCGAATTGTGCGCGTGCCTCGTCTCTGCGGCCAAGCCGATCGTAAGCAACTCCAAGCCGGTAGTGCGCCTCGCTCAATTGCGTATCGCGCGCTATTGCTTTTTGATAGTCCTCCACTGCCTCCGTATAGTGGCGCCGCGCTGATGCAACATTCCCCAATTGCAGCCAGCATTCGGCGCAGGCTGAGTCCAACGTTGACGCATGCTCGAGTTGCGCTTTCACTTGCAGGAGCGTCTGTTCCTTCGCTGCCGGTCCGCCACCACTCTTCCAGGTTGCCATCGCTATGTAGTAGTTCGCCATCGCGGAAGCAGGATGCATCTTCACGTAGCGGTCCAGCCGCTCTCTCACGCACGGCAGCGGATTCGGCGAAGCAATTTCGATCTTGCCGAGCAATTCGTAAGACTCGCTGTCTTTTGGGTTCAGATCGGAAGCGCTGCACAGTTTGTATGCCGCATCATCGTAAAGCGCCCCGGCAAAGAGCGTTGCTCCCAGGGCCGTTAACATCTGCGCTGAATGTGGATACATCCCCACGGCCTGCTCAAACACGCTCTTGGCCTGCCACACCGCACGATGTACCAGCAGCTCTGAACCCCATGCGAAATAATTCTCTTCACTCGGATCCAGTTCAACTGCCTTTTGAAACTCGGCAACCGCGCGCACGGGATCACCCTGCTTCTCTGCAATCTCACCGGCAAGGCGATGCGCATCTGCATGGTCACCCTCGGCGATCAAATGATCTAAGTGGCCTTTTGCAGCATCAACGTCGCCCACCCTCAGACAGGCGCGAGCAAGCTGTGCTTCGTTGGACCGATCCTCAGGCCGGAGTCGATACGCCGCTTTCAGCGCATCCACCGCCTGTGCAAATTTCTCCAAATGAAGATAAAACTGCCCCAGCTTTTGCTGAGCCTCGAAACTATGTGGAGACTTCTCCGCCGCAGCGCGCAGCTTTTCTTCATCGGCGTCGCTTGCGACTGACTCACTCGCCTTATATGCCAATGCCTGTCGCGTAATCGCTTCGCTCGCGCGCAGGGTTACATCGGATCCATGCCCTCCAGCAGCCGTCCAGTCCGTCACACCCGCAATTTTGAACTGCGGAGTATCGTTGAACTCCATCGCCTGCGCATTGTCTGCCTTTGTACCGCCAGGCGAATCTGTCTGCTCATCCAGCACAAGATCGGCACGTTGCCGGGTGCTCTCGCTCGATAAAGTTACCGTAACCGCATTACTGTGCCGGCCGCCTTTTTCTGCAACAAGCACATAGGTCCCCGAAGCCATACCCGCAAACTGGTAGTCGCCCTGCACATCGGTCGTCCGTTCGTCGGCATGCGCTGCTCCGCGTGCCTGCAGGCGCACCGTCGCACTGGCGATCGCTTCACCTCTGCTGTTCTTCACTCGGCCGTAGATTTGCGCTTCATGATCCTTTTGTGCGGCGTACAGTGGCAGGCAGCTCACAGCCGTCAGCATCAAGATCCCAAACTGTCTGCACACAACGGCAGAACCTTTCGCAACTCTTTTCATAACGTCACTCACTGCTCAGTCCGCTTCACGCTTTCGAGTTCCTCATTCTACTTCCACTGCGATTCACTGTGCGCACCCAGAATCTCCTGCTCTGCCGCACGAATGCTCTCAGGCTTTCCCAAGTCGCGCCATGCATATTCATCCGCACGGAAGGCGACAATCTTTTCGCCCTGCGCAGCCAACCGCAAATACTCTGCGATGATCGGAAAGGTTTCATCCTCACGCATTTTAGTGAAGATGCATGGAGAGATCACATGAATCCCTGCAAAGGCCAGCAATTCCATCGAGTTAGCAGGACGCGCTATCTCGTCGCCGCCGTTCGTACCCTTGCGGCGGCCGCATAGCACTCCATGCTCGTCAAACAACAATGGCCTTGACGTATCTCTCTTCTGCATAGCCAGAGTTGCCAGCGCATTACTCTCCACATGGCAACGCATCATCCGTGCAAGGTCAATCTCACTCACCACATCCACGTTGTGCACAAGGAAAGGCTCGTCGCCATGTGCGCCCTCTGTAAAGAACCACGCAGCCTTCTTGATGCCGCCACCGGTATCCAACAACTCTGCTTCGTACGAGATCTCAATATGCATGCCAAAGTTATCGTGCGCGAGCAGATATTCCTCTACCGAGCCGGCAAAGTGATGCACGTTCACAATCACATCATGCACACCAAATACATGCAGTCGAGCAAGAGTCATTTCCAGCAACGTGCGCCCGGCAATCTCTACAAGTGCTTTGGGTCTGTCATTCGTCAGCGGACGAAGTCTTGTCCCCAGGCCAGCCGCCAGTACCATCGCTCTCATTTGCCCATCTTCTCCAGCGAAAGATGCCGCACCGTCACATCCACTCCATTTATTGCGCGCAGGTGCCGTGCCATTTGTTCAGCAAGATAAACCGAGCGGTGTTGTCCTCCTGTACAACCAAACGAGACCATCAGATGTTTGAACCCGCGCGATTGATATGCCGCCACGCTCGCATCCACCATGGCCTGTACATGGGCAAAGAACTGCTGCACACTCTTCTGCTCGTTCAGATACGCAATCACCTCCGCATCTTTCCCCGTCTGCGTTTTGAATCTATCCTCGCGGCCGGGATTTGGCAGAGAACGCGCATCAAAGACAAAACCTCCGCCGTTGCCGCTGTCGTCTTTTGGAACATCTCCGTGATAGGAAAAGCTGAACACGCGCACTTGCAATCCAGCAACCGTAGGCGCCGCAATGGCTTCCAACTTGTCCGAAGCAATCATCGCCTGAAACGCATCCATTAGTGCCGGCAACGCCACTGGCAGTTGCACATTATGCGCAAGCCAGCGCAGATTCTTCAGCGCGAAAGGCACACTCTGCAAGAAGTGCGCTTTCCGTTCGTAGAAACCCCGGAATCCGTAAGCACCCAATGCCTGCATGATGCGCACATACACGTAGCCGTAGTAGTGCTCCATCCACGTGCTGCGATCCACATCGATGTGCTTCGCAAGGCAATCCAGATAATGACTAAGAAATTGCTCACGCAGCAAAGGCGGCAGGTCTGCCTTACCGTCGAAGAGCAACGATGCAATGTCGTACTGCAAGGCACCCTTGCGGCCGCCCTGGTAGTCAAGGAAATACGGCTCGTTTGCACGCAGCATGATATTGCGCGACTGAAAATCGCGATACATGAAATAGTCGTGCGGAGCCGACAACAGGAACTTCGTCAGCCGTGAGAAGTCGTGCTCCAAAGCCTGCTCGTTGAAGGCGATTCCTGCCAGGCGCAGAAAGTAATATTTGAAATAATTCAGGTCCCATGCAATCGATTGCCTATCGAAGCTCGCCCGGGGGTAGCACACCTTGTAATTCAGATCACGACCCGCCTCCACCTGGAAACGTGGCAGCACGGCGATCGCCTTGTGATACGCCTCCACCACTTCCGGCGCAATGGCTTCTCCATCGCGATGAGTACTCAGAAACTCAAAGAGTGTGGTGTCACCCAGATCCTCTTCGAGATAAGCACCTTCCTCCACTGCGTCGCAATAGATCTCCGGAACAGGCAATCCAAGCCTGTGAAAATGCCGCGTGAACTCCAAAAACGCCACATTCTCTTCACGCACCCCATATTGAACGCCAATGGCGCGATGCCCGTTGCCTGTGAGCCGTATAATTGCGCGGCCTGATCCGCCCAGTTGCCCTTGCAGCGGCTCCATGGCCTCCACAGGCACATGGAAATATTGTTCAAACAGCCTTTTCAAAACGCTCATAGGTGTATTGTTCGCCATGTATTGCTTCTATCCACCATACGCAGCCGCGCAGTAACGCCGCAAGGAATCCTTCAAAACCTCAAATATGCTGCATTTGTGCCCGGAAAAAGCATGTCCTCACTGCGGCTCAAAGCAGCGGAATGTACCGCCTTGAGGTATCCCGCCTATTTTCTTCGCCCATCGAATGAAATTGAAGCGCTATCGTGTTAACGGGGGAAATTGTTTGCATGTTGCTTCATGAAGATCGCCTGTTTCCGGCGGAACCGGCCGTGCGCGAGGTCGCGCGCTCTCTCTACAACACTGTCAGGAATTTACCCATCATCAGCCCGCATGGACATACCCAAGCCGCATGGTTTGCCGACAACGAGCCTTTCCCCGACCCAGCCACACTCTTCGTCCAGCCCGATCACTACGTCTATCGCATGCTTTACAGCCAGGGTATCTCAATGGATGAGCTCGGCATCGGTCAGCGGCACATCGAGAATCCGCGTGAAGTGTGGCGTCTCTTCGCTCGTCATTATTACCTGTTCCGCGGAACGCCTACGCGCATGTGGCTCGACTTTGCGTTTCAAGAGCTCTTTGGCTTCACGGAGCGTTTAAGCGAAAAGACCGCTGATCTCTACTTCGATACCATCTCCAGCAACCTTCTTCAGCCGGAATTTCTCCCGCGTGCGCTGTATGAACGCTTCAACATCGAAGTCCTCGCCACTACTGACTCGCCGCTGGACATGCTCAGTGACCATCAGGCTATTCGCTCCTCCAAATGGAAAGGCCGCATCATCCCAACCTTCCGGCCGGATTCTCTCGTCGATCCTGACTTCGCCGGCTTTACCGAGCGCATTGCCGCACTCGGCCAGATGACCAGCCAGGACACGGCTTCCTGGTCCGGATACCTCGAAGCACTACGCCAGCGCCGTTCGTTCTTTCGCGAGCTTGGCGCCAGAGCTTCCGACCACGGGCACCCCACCGCGCGGACAGCCAATCTATCTGCCGCGGAGGCGGAACAGCTCTTCGCAAAGGTCCGCACCGGCGGTGGTACAGCCACGGAGTGCGAAGTCTTTCGCGCACAGATGCTTACGGAAATGGCGCGAATGAGCCTGGAAGATGGTCTGGTCATGCAGATTCATCCCGGCAGCTACCGCAACCACAATCAGCAGGTATACGAGAAATTCGGCCGCGACACCGGGGCGGACATTCCACAGCAGACCGACTATGTTCGTGCGCTGAAGCCGTTGCTCGACCTTTTCGGCAACGAGCCTAAACTCACCATCATCCTCTTCACGCTTGATGAAACTACCTATAGCCGCGAACTCGCGCCGCTAGCCGGCCATTACCCATGTCTGCGTCTGGGACCTCCGTGGTGGTTTCATGACAGCCCAGAAGGCATGATGCGCTTCCGCGAGCAGGTCACGGAAACAGCAGGCTTTTACAACACTGTCGGATTCAATGACGACACGCGTGCTTTCCTCTCGATCCCGGCGCGGCATGACGTTGCGCGCCGCGTTGATTGCGCGTTTCTCGCACGTCTCGTCGCCGAGCACCGCCTTGATCGTGAAGAAGCCTTCGAACTCGCCGCCGAACTTGCCTGCGGGCTAGCACGTCGAGCGTATAAGCTGTAACGCGACCGGAGAGAACGCCGAAATGAGTTCTGAAACGACGCAGGATACCGATCTCGAATACAACCAATCTCTAAGCAGTATGCGCTGGACCATCTGCGCAATGCTTTTTGCGGCCACGACCATCAACTACATGGATCGCCAGGTCATTGCGATTCTCAAGCCGACAATCCAGCACTCCATCGGCATGTCTGAGATTGCCTATGGCTACGTGGTGGACGCATTCCAGTTCGCCTACGCTGCCGGCCTGCTTCTCGCGGGCCGTTTTGTCGACAAGATCGGTACTCGCATCAGTTACATGGTGGTCATGGCCGTGTGGAGTCTTTCCGCCATGGGGCACGCGCTGGCTAATACGGTCCTCGAATTCGGCATCGCGCGCTTCTCGCTCGGGCTAGGCGAGTCCGGCAACTTTCCGGTCGCTATCAAAACAGTCGCCGAGTGGTTTCCACAACGGGAACGCTCACTTGCGACAGGCATCTTCAACTCAGGCGCAAATGTAGGCGCGGTTCTTGCTCCACTGCTCGTGCCGTGGGTTGCGGCAAAATTCGGCTGGCATGCAGGCTTCCTCATCACCGGCGTCTTCAGCGCGCTGTGGATTGTCTGGTGGTTCTTCAAATACCGTCCCACTGTAGCCGCGGCAACCGCCGGTGCTGCGCCCGCTAAACCCGCCAGCCCGATTCGGTGGATCAGCCTCGTTGGCTATCGCCAAACCTGGGCCTTCGCGCTCGGCAAATTCCTCACTGATCCCATCTGGTGGTTTTACCTCTTCTGGCTTCCGTCATTCTTCTCCACGAAGTACCATCTCGACCTCTCTCATCTTGGCCTTCCGCTCATTCTTGTCTACAACGGCTCGGCGGTTGGCAGCATCGGCGGCGGATGGCTTCCCGTACCCTTCCGCAAACTTGGTTTCTCTCCAGCCAAAGCTCGCCTGAGCGCCATGCTGGTTTGCGCCTGCGCCGTGGTGCCGGTTTTCTTCATCAATTACACCCATTCCGAGTGGGTTGCCGTCGCGCTGCTCGCACTCGCGGCGGGCGCGCATCAGGGCTGGTCGGCCAACATCTTCTCCACTGTGTCTGACATGTTTCCCAGCCGTGCCGTCGGTTCTGTCACCGGCATCGGCGGAATGGCCGGCTCGGTGGGCGGCATGCTCATCGCCACCTTTGCCGGATATGTTCTGCAGTTCTCTCACAACAACTATGCAAGCCTCTTCGCCATTGCGGCCAGCGCCTATCTCATCGCACTCGCCGTCATCGTCACTTTGGCGCCAGGCCTGCGCAAAGTGGAGTTGCCCGCATGAGTCTTTACTGTTCTGTTGGATCACCTGAAACTGCACTTTCCGCGGCACAACTGCAGGATTTACTTGCGCAGGCACTCTCGCAGTTGGGAACGCGGCGAAAAGTTCTCGCTGTTCCTCCTGACCAGACGCGCCTGCACTCGCGTGCCGGCGACCTGACAGCATATACCTATCAGTACTACGGTGAAAGCCTCAGTGCCGTTCTGCCCGCGCTTGGCACTCACAACGCCATGAGCTCCGCACAGCTCACGCGCATGTTTCCCGGCATGCCCCATTCGCTCTTCCACGTGCACGACTGGCGCAACGACATCGTCACGCTTGGCGAAGTTCCTTCCGATTTCATTCATCGGCAATCGGAAGGCAAGCTCAACTACGCCTGGCCCGCGCAGGTGAACAGGCTCATTGCCAATGGTGGATTTGATCTGATTCTCTCCATCGGCCAGGTAGTGCCGCATGAAGTCATTGGCATGGCCAATTACACAAAGAACATTCTCATTGGTACCGGTGGCCGCGAAGGTATCAATCGTAGCCACTATCTGGGCGCTGTCTACGGACTTGAGCGCATCATGGGCCGCGCGGAGAACCCCGTGCGCGCCGTGCTCAATTATGCCTCAGATATATTCCTGAAGGACCTGCCCATCGTGTATGTGCTCACTGTTGTCGGGCGAGAAGACGATGGAGCTCTCGCTGTGCGCGGCCTTTTCATTGGCGATGACGCGGAATGTTTTCATCGCGCCTCCGAACTCAGCCTGAAAGTCAATTTCCAACTCGTCGAGGAACCGCTGCGCAAAGTGGTTGTCTATCTCGAGCCGCACGAGTTCCATTCCACCTGGCTTGGCAACAAGGCTGTTTACCGCACGCGTATGGCATTAGACGATGGAGCGGAACTCATTATTCTCGCACCCGCTGTCTGTGAATTTGGAGAGGATAAGAACATCGACTCACTCATTCGCCGATTCGGATATCGCGGCACGCCTGCAACGCTTGCAGCGGTCGAAGCAAATCCTGAACTCGCTGCCGAATTGAGCGCTGCGGCTCATCTCATTCAGGCGTCATCCGAAGGTAGGTTCACCATTACCTGGTGCCCCGGCCACCTGACCAAAGAAGAAGTCGAAGGCGTGGGCTATCAGTACGGTGAACTCAATACCATGCTTCGGCGCTACAATCCCGACTCACTCAGCCACGGCTTCAATACAGTCGACGGCGAAGAAATCTACTACATCGCCAATCCCGGTCTTGGCCTTTGGGCACACAAAAGCCGCCTGTGACCGCTCTTCACAGTTTGACTCCCTTCGCGTTCACTCTCTAAAGTGTTCGCGAACTCTTTCGCGCCACGCGCGCCCTATGCAACCTTCGATGAAAATTCAGATCGCATTCCCGTGCTTCACTCCTCGCACAGTCTCTTCGAGCCTGTGGCGTATCGCGAGCCTCGCCTGCGCCATTTCCCTCGCTGCGTTGTCGCTGAGCCTCACCGCCCAACCCAATCTTGGAGCCATCGTGGGCGATGCTCCGCAAAATCCGGGCCCACTTGCGCATCTCTCTGGCACCACTGCACCTGCCAGCATCAAGACCGCAATGCGCAAGGTTGCCAACTGGCAACTCTCACGCACCGGCGGTGACTTCAGCCAGGACTGGACCTTCGCGACGCTCTATCTGGGCATGCTTGAGGCCTCCGCCACACTCCACGACCCACGCTACTCCAACTATGTGCTCGGTGTCGCCAATCACTACAAATTTCATCTCGGCCCACGCAAATTCCACGCCGACGACCAGGCCATCGGTCAGTCTTATCTCTGGCTCTACACACACGATCACAACCGCGCCGAAATTGCACCGCTTCAGGCGCAGTTTGACGAAGTGATGCAAACACCCGACGATCCGCAGAAACCCATCTGGTGGTGGTGCGATGCACTCTTTATGGCGCCACCTGTGTGGACACAACTTGCCGCAACGACGCATGAAGCAAAATATCTCAGCTACATGGACCGCGAGTGGCATGTCACGTCTGACCTGCTATGGGACCCGCAGGAACACCTCTTCTTTCGTGACAAGAGCTACTTTGATAAGCGCGAAGCGAATGGTGCAAAAATCTTCTGGTCGCGCGGCAACGGCTGGGTCATGGACGGACTCGTTCGTGTACTTACTTTCATGCCGCAGGACGATCCGCACCGCCCCTTCTATGTTGATAAATTCCGTCAGATGGCCGCGAAAATTCGCTCCATCCAAAGCAAAGACGGACTCTGGCGTCCAGGCTTACTCGACGCGGAGCATTATCCATATCCTGAGGTTTCAGGCTCCGCCTTCTTCGTTTATGCGCTTGCCTGGGGAGTGAATCAAGGCATTCTCGACCGGGCTGTCTATGGTTCCACCGTCGAGCGTGGCTGGCGTGGTCTTGTAAGCCACATCTATAAGGATGGCCGGCTCGGTTGCATCCAACCCATCGGCGCCGCACCCGGTGCCTACACGCCCAGTGCCAGCTATGTCTTCGGTGTCGGAGCGTTCCTGCTCGCCGGCTCAGAAGTTATACATCTCCATGATCGCGGTGCGAACCCGCATGTGACTACCGCCCACACAGGAGTTCATCCATGAAACTCTGTCGCATTGTTACGGTTTTCGCTGCCCTCGTTCTTTTTGCAACTCTTCCTATGCATGCGCAATCCGCTTCCATTCCAGACGTGTGGACGCATGCTGGCCTTCTTGCAAAGTCGCAGGAGCTTGCAGCCAAGGCAAAAAGCAACAATGGCGCCGCCAGCATCAAGCTCACGACATATCCCGGACACTTCACCATGCTCGCCTATCGCAGCCAGAGCGGTGGTGCTGAAGTACACGAGCACTTCGCAGATATATTCGTGATTGAGAAAGGTAATGCCACGCTCTACACCGGTGGCAAAGTTGTGGATCGGCAGACCAAAGCACCGGGCGAGATAGTTGGTTCATCCCTTGAAGGCGCCGCATCGCAGGCCCTCCACGTAGGTGACATCGTACACATCCCCGCAGGAACACCACACCGTCTTGTTCTGCCCAAGGGGGGCGCACTCACGTACTTCGTCATCAAAGTCAAAGAATCCTGACGATCCAAATGCTAAATAAAAACGGCGCGCATCGCTGCGCGCCGCATAATCTTCCAGTCTTACTTCTTAGCCTTTATGCTTCCGGTACAACTTGATCAGGTTGTTGGTTGAGCTGTCGTGCTTCAGTTCCGGCTCTGCCGCGCTTTCCAGCTCCGGAATGATCTTCTGCGCCAGTGCCTTGCCCAATTCCACACCCCATTGGTCGAATGAGTTCACCTGCCAGATAGTTCCCTGCACAAACACGCAGTGTTCATAGAGCGCAACCAACTCACCTAGTACCTTCGGCGTCAGCTTCTCAACAAGAATTGTGTTCGACGGCCGGTTACCCTCGAACACGCGATGCGGCACAAGCCAATCGGGCGTACCTTCGGTCTTTACCTGCTCCTCGGTTTTGCCAAACGCCAGCGCTTCGGTCTGTGCAAACACATTCGCAATCAGCATGTCGTGATGACGGCCCAGCTTATTCAACGTGTGATGGAAGGCAATAAAGTCGCACGGAATCAGCCGTGTTCCCTGATGAATGAGCTGATAGAACGAGTGTTGTCCGTTCGTACCCGGCTCACCCCAGTAAATAGGCCCCGTGGCATAGTTCACCTGCTTGCCGCGCAGCGTCACGTGCTTGCCATTGCTCTCCATCGTCAATTGCTGCAGATACGCCGGGAAGCGCTTCAAGTACTGCTCATATGGCAGCACAGCAACTGTCTGCGCATCGAAAAAGTCCGTATACCACACAGACAGAAGCCCCATCAGTACCGGAAGATTCTTCTCAAAGGGCGCGGTTCTGAAGTGCTCGTCCATCGCGTGAAAGCCGGCCAGCATCGCGCGGAAGTTGTCCGGTCCGATCGCGATCATCGTCGAAAGACCTATAGCCGAATCCATTGAATAACGGCCTCCGACCCAGTCCCAGAAGCCAAACATGTTTGCCGTGTCGATGCCAAACTTCGCCACCTCAGCGGCATTTGTTGACACCGCAACAAAGTGCTTGGCAATTCCAGACTCGTGTCCGCCCAGTTTGTCCAGCATCCACACCCGGGCCGTGTGCGCATTCGTCATCGTCTCCAACGTTGTGAACGTCTTCGACGAGACAATGAACAGTGTCTCCTCTGCGTCCAGACCTTGAATGGCCTCGGCAAAATCTGTATCGTCCACATTCGATACAAAGCGGAACACCATGTCGCGCTTGCTGTAATGCTTCAGCGCTTCATAGGCCATCACCGGCCCAAGGTCCGAACCGCCAATACCAATATTGATAACGTTCTTGATCGGCTTGCCCGTGAAACCAGTCCACACGCCGCTGCGCACACGCTCGGCAAATGCGGCCATCTTGTCCAGCACTTCATGAACGCCGGGCACCACATTCTTGCGGTCCACGATAATCGTGGTTCCCTTGGGCGCACGCAGCGCGGTGTGCAGCACAGCCCGTTTTTCCGTGATATTGATCTTCTCGCCGCTGAACATCGCGTCGATGCGCTTGCGTAAACCTGACTCTTCCGCCAACTCCAGAAGTAACTTCAGCGTCTCATCGGTAATGCGGTTCTTCGAGTAATCGAGAAATATTCCTTCAGACTCAACCGTCATACGCTCGCCGCGCTTCGAGTCCTCTGCAAACAACGTTCGCAGGTGAACGTCGTTCATTGCTTTCGCGTGCACCTTCAGCGCCTTCCATGCATCCATGCCTGTCAGTGACTTCAACCGCTTACCAGCGTTCTTTTCCGCCGCCATGCTTCTCCTCCAAAACTTTGCCTTCCATTCGGATACTATGCCGCACCCGCAAAGCGCGCATGTATTGAATAAACAAAATTCTCGTTTCAACTACTTTGATGCGCACTGGACACGGAAAGTGTCACCGTTCTTAACTTACAATCACCCGCACGCCCGATGCGTGCGGAACCGAAATACGGAACCGTCCGTCGTCGCCGAGCTTTCCATGCGCTTGCTCGGCAATCTTCGCGTCGCGGCTGTCAATCGTCGGCGCCTGCAATGCCTCTACGATAAGGCTGCGACTTCGGCCTTTGCCAAAATCCAGAATCACATCGGCATCGTCTTCCAGATCCTTGTTCAGCAATACAACAACACGTCCGTCGCCAGGCATTGCCGCGGCATATCCCGTCGCATTCACACCGCGCGCCTGTAACATTGCCGTAAAGTTATCTTTGAACAACCGGCCGCCGCTCAATGCACTGGCAAACTGCAATCCGCGCGCAACCGGCTCCAATTCATACTTTCCATCAAATGTTGCAATTGGTGTGTAAAAAGGATGCGGATGGCTGGCAATCTCCGCAGACGTGGCTCCCTGAGCAGCCAGCAGTTCATCTCCCGGCAGCGATCCCCCCACGGAGATTGCTACAGACTTTCCAGTGCCGCCATGCAGATTCACACCTGAATAATTGTTGCTGGCCAAAAGCAACGAGTAATCCGCTGACCATAGTGCCGCCGCGAACACGTCTGACACACCGGGCTTGCCACCGCGATAGCAGGTGTTGCCTTCGGTCATCCGCACACGCGCACCGACTTTGTCCGCGGCCGCGGTTGCCACATCTGCTGTCTTTTGCACTTTGACCATAGTTGCTTGCTTCATAAGGTTGGGAATATTCACCGCAGGATTCGTCGCCGGTCCGCCAAAGTAATAGTGATGTGTCAGCGTCGTCACATGCGGCGGATTTTTAATCGTCGGCCATAAAGCTGCAATTTCCCTTAGCCACTCCACGTTGGCCGCCACATCCGGCATGCCAAAGCGAGCATTGGGAACGGCAGCCGTAATCGCCTGCGCCATTGCCAGCCACTCATCCAGATAGATCTTCGCGGACCACGTCTTCGGATCGCGCAAATGCCTGTCGAAGAGATCCACCTCGTTGCCAATCTGGAAATACTGCAACCTCGCGCCCAGAGTCTTGGCTACAAATGCGGCTTCCTCCGCGGCACGCGCGGGCGTATTCGTCCCCATTCCAATTCCATAAAGACACGTCCACCCCGCGGCGCGCAGAAACTCCGCCAGATTGCGTACAGCCGCTGCGGTCACCGGATAGTAGGTGGCCTTCGGCTCGCCAACCACTTCGCGGACGGCCGGATGTTCCGGTTCAGGCGATTCCGGCGTTGGCTTCCAGTAGGCAAACTCACTGGTGTTGCCGCCAAGCCGCAGCACGCCGTTCTTTGCCAGCTCGCGAAATGCCCGTATCAACCCCTCATTATTCGGTGAGAAGAACTCCGGATCTGTCAGTTGCCGTACTTCATAGGAAAGCCCAATAAAATCCGCCGGCATCTCGGGCCCGTCAGCCGCAGACGGAATAACGAGCGTTGCCTCTTTGACTGAAGTTGTCTGCGCTCCCAGGCGCGTCGCCGCTGCGGCCATCGCAGCCGTTGCAACAAACTTCCTCCGGGACATAGAAAACTGTTTCATCGGCTCAACCTCACGTTTGAAATCTTAAACGCCAGGGCTTATTGCCGACTCGACTAACGAAGCGCACACGGCATGCGCCGTATCAGTAGCTGATTCGTGCTCCCAGTTGGATCACGCGGGGATCAGTCGCTGTGGCGGATATGCTTCCGAACGATGCCGAACCAAAGCTTCCATTTGGCTGTGCAAAAGCGGGTGTATTCGTCACGTTGAAGACTTCGGCACGCAACTCCAGCTCCCCACGATCCCATAGTGGGGTGTGCTTCACCAGCGCCAAATCCGCGTCGCGATATGCCGGTCCGCGCACCGGATTGCGCGATGCATTCCCTAGCGTAAATTGCGGCGCTGTGGCAAACGCAGCCGTATTGAAGTATTCCGCGGGAGTCCGTTGCCCTGCGGGAAGGTTCGCCTTGCCTACAATATTTGGCCGCTGCAGTACGAAACCCGCAAAGCTGTTATTGTTCGTCGCTTGCGTTACGGTTACGGGACTACCGGACTGCAGCAGCACAATTCCGTTCAACTCCCATCCACCCAGCAGCGTACGCGCAATACCCGTTGAGGCGAACCGGTATCCTTTGCCTGCGGGCAACTCATACGTTGCCGTCGCCGTGAATACATTCGGCATATCGCCCGTGGAGGAATCCCGTTCAAGCCAGGGACTGTACGTATCCGCCGCAATCAGGCTGCTCGAGTTGGGCGATGACAATACCGTCGTTGAAAATACCGAAGACGCGTCGTCAATCAGCTTTGAATGTGTGTAACTGAACAGAAACGACAATCCATTCCATCCACGCTCTTCCACCTTCGCTTCAAACGCGTTGTAATTTGTCTGTCCTGTGTTCTTGCGGTACGATGCTACGTTCAAAAAACGCGGGTACGGCTTGATGGATTGCGCTACTGTAATTGTCTTTCCGCCAATCGACGAGGACGACGGCAACTCGCCGAAATATGGATTCGGAATCTTCTGGAGCAGCGCTGCGCCCACGCTTAATTGCGCCGCCGTAAGCTGATTCAGATTTGTATCCGGCATGCCAACGTGCACCACGTGCGAACCCACATAGCCCAGCTCAAAGTACAACCGTTGCGATAACTCATGCTCCACGCCCAAATTCCACTGCTGCACATAACCTGAGCCAAGTTCCCTGTCCGAGGTGTACACACTCTGTCCAAGTCCTGCGTCTGGCGTCAGAGGAATCGCCGCCACAGTCGGCCCACTGCTCAACTTGAATGCAGAATTGATTGTGTCCTGCGTCTTTTGCGCCACGTTCTGGATAAATGGAAATTGCGGGTTTGTAAACGGAGTCGTAATGCCTGACTGATCGAAGAACACAATGCCGAATCCGCTTCGCACCACGGTCTTCGGATTCACAAGATACGCAAAGCCCACGCGTGGAGCTACATTGTCCCAGTGCAATTCACGTGCACTTCGCGGAAATCCATCCTCACCCAGATATTGCAATTCCTGCGTACTGAGGTTAAACACCGCTCCCTGATTATTTACTTCAGTTGACGGCCGGTTCAGCGTCCAGCGCAAGCCCAGGTTCAGTGTCAGCGCGCGTGTCGTCTTCCAGTCGTCCTGCACAAAATACTCCTCCGTTTGCGCGCGCGGCCGCATGGTTCTCTGCTGTAAATCGATTTGAAAATTATCTACCTGTCCAAGTAGAAAGCTTGCAAACGCGTTGCCGCTGTTTGTCACACCCTGCTGATTTGTGCCCGTCGTCGTAAACGCAAACGCGCCGGTCGGATTTCCCGGTGCAATTGCATTCAGTTGATACCAGCGTAGGTCGCCACCCAGCTTCACCGTGTGCGAGCCTGCAGTCAGCGAGAAAATGTCCACCAGTTGCGTTACCGCGGTCTCATAGTTCGAAAACGTTCCGCTCGATTTCCCGATCTGCTGAAATCCGCTTACCGTAAACAACGGCAGTGCGTTGTTAAATGCCGCATTCGTTGGAATTCCCGGAATCCCCAGCACTGAAGACGGTGTTCCGTCCAGCGCGATACCAGCCAGGTCGTTGGACCGCCGCGTATAGCCCATGCGCAGATCGTTCACTATCCGCCCGCCGAAAATGTGCGTTTCGTTTGCCACCACCTGCTGCCCCAGCACATTTGCCAGCCCTGTCACATTATTCGTTCCCAGCACATTGCCGCTAATGGCGCCACTTCCGTCGGGAAACGGTGTGGCCGGCTGGTCTACATCGTTGAAGTAGGAATACCGCACAAAGCCAAGATCGTTCAGCCCGATCTTTCCATCGACGCGCACATCGAACTGGCTTTGATGATCCAGATCATCGGCCACCCGTGTGTAGTTATTTGCAGCGCCTTCACTCGTCGGCATCGGATACCGGTTCAACAACTCCACCGCAACCGGATCGAAAGGAGTATTGATTACATCGTCCGGAAACTCCGTACGCACATACGTCCCATTCACATAGGCCGTAGACGCAGGATCGTAGATATGCGACACGCCGGTAAAAATACCGTTACGCTCGGCCACTGTCGGTACTGTCGACGTCCGCACCACACCCACATCCTGCCGTTGCCCCTGGAAATCCCCGAAGAAGAATAGATGCCTTGGCCAGACCGGTCCCCCAATCGTACCGCCGTATTGGTTGCGCCTGAACTTCGGCTTCTGTGTCGTCGTAGGAGTAAAGTAGTTGCGCGCATTCAAGTCTTCATTACGCACAAAGTCGTAGAGGCTTCCGTGAAACTGATCCGTACCACTCTTCGTTGTCAGGTTCACCACGCCGCCGTTAAAGCGCCCGAACTCAGCCGGTACGTTGTTCGTCTCGATGCTGAATTCCTGAATATCGTCCACAATCGGGAAGAACGCCACCTGCCCTGGCTCCGGCTGTAATGCAGAGATGCCGTCAAATAAATATTCATTTGTCCTCGGACGGCCGCCGTTGATACGTGGTAGTTGTGTACCCTGCGGCAGCGCAACACCCGGTGCAAACGTGGTCAGTTGGACAAAGTTTCTGCCGTTCAGCGGCATCGCCGGAATCTGCCTGCCGTGAATCGTGGTCTCTACGTCACTGCTCGCCGACTGCAACTGCGTACCTTCCGCACTTACCAGTACGGTCTCCGCATTACTGCCCACGCGCAGCGTCAGATCGAGCCGGACGCGTTGTCCGGTTTCAACCTCTACTTCCTTTCCTGCCGATTGCGAAAATCCACTCGCCCTTACGCGCACCGTGTAGCGTCCTGGTTTCAGATTCAGAAACGAGTAATTGCCTGTTCGAGTGGTTTTCGCCGATATGCTCAATCCAGTGGCCGCATCCGTCGCGCTCACGTCGGCTTGCACAATCGCTGCGCCAGTGCGGTCGGTCACTACGCCCGTCAGTTCACCGCTGCCGGCCTGCGCGAAGGCCGGAATGACAGATGCTCCTACCGAAGCCATTAAAAGCAAGAGACAGGTGCATACATTCCGACACATTCCGATGGAAGCTCCAGGAGAGAGAAAAGTAGCGGCGGCCCCATCACGCGAGCGACTCATCCGGTCTGAGCAACCAGGAACTCTCTTGTCAGGGCCGCCTGATGCGTAGTGTATACATGTCATTTCCTCTCATTCAATGAAACAAAACACATCGCACAATTCCCTTAATTAACCATTTGCCCCTTTATTTAAAGGCATATTTCGATCTTCTTTCAATTTCACTCAACGCTCACCTGTCGCGTATACCGTACAATCTGAGACAAGTATTCGCCCATGACGAGATCCCTTCAGGCTCGAAACCATCTCGCCGAAATGCGGAAACGCAGCGGCATTGGCGCCGCGCAACTCGCCGCACAGGTCGGAGTCAGCCGCCAGACCATCTATGCCATCGAGTCCGGCGCCTATGTCCCCAATACACTCGTCAGCCTGCAGTTGGCACGCATTCTTGGTACCACCGTTGAGCAGATCTTTGAAATCGCCCCTGCTCAAAATTCTGACGGTGAAATTACAACCGCCGCCATTCTCGGCGACACATCGGCGTTGA
The DNA here is from genome assembly GCA_035550015.1 of Occallatibacter sp. Lineage (GTDB taxonomy): Bacteria > Acidobacteriota > Terriglobia > Terriglobales > Acidobacteriaceae > Telmatobacter. The sequence goes on from DASZRJ010000052.1 coordinate 35,772, forward strand.
AACCCGGTCAGCCACTTCGCCTATGTACCGTTGGCACACACACCGTTGCTGTCGCACCCGAAGAAACCAGTTGGGGGCTGGCGCCTGCCGATGCCGTCCTGCTTAACCCCATCGGTAAAAACAAATCCGTTCCAACAGGTCGCGTGCGCCTCCTTAGCGACAAGTGGCAGAATTCGCCGCGTCTTCTACTTGCCGGCTGCGATCCCAGCGTTTCGTTCCTCGTGCAAGCCCTCCAGGCACAGGCCTGTGAACTCATCGTTGCCTACGAAAACAGCATGCGCTCTCTTGAACTGTTGCGAGCGGGGCTCGCGCACGTTGCAGGCACGCATCTCGCCCGCGGCACCACCGGCAAACCGGATCTCTCGGTCCTCACCAAGGGATTTACCCGCAACAGCATCGCTGTCATTGCCTATGCGGATTGGGAAGAAGGCTTTGTCGTCGCGCCGGGCAATCCCCAACAGGTCCACGGTGTTGCCGACCTTACGCGAGACGGCGTACGTTTTGTGAACCGCGAAACTGGCGCTGGCTGTCGTCACCTGCTCGACGATCTCCTCCGCAGTGAACGTATCCCGGCAACGCACGTAAACGGCTACAAACGGGTTGCGCCCGGCCATCTCCACGCCGCACGGCTCGTACGCGCAAATCAGGCAGATTGCTGCATCAGCACGCGCGCCGTCGCTCAAGCCATGGCGCTTGACTTCATCCCTCTCGCACGCAAACCTTACCAGCTAGTCATGCGCCGCACGCAGCTGGATCAGCATCCCATCCAACTACTGCTGCAAACACTCGGGCGCGCATCCTTCCGCCGCGAAGTCGAAGTCTGTACCGGCTATTCTATGAGTGCGGCCGGTGACCGCCTGCTCTAAACCCCTTCAACCGGTTGGGACACTGGCAATCTCACTGGTAATGAATTATCGGGAAATCCAATATTGCTCTGGATATGTATGGGTTTAATAGTTGTCTTGTTCTGTTCTATGGTCTTCTTCTGCTCTTCGGGCAACAAAGAGTGAGAGCTGCTCTGAGTTCCCATCCTTCTTCTTTGCCTTTCCAATAGGAAGTCTGTCCTGTCCGATTTCTTGGAATCAATTTGGCAGATAAAAACCAGCCCTGATGAGCACCGGGAAAAATTGGACTAGATACGAGGGCCAGTTCTTTGCGTCTCCTCTTACGTCAATAATTTTGCATTACCCGAGTCTGACCAGCGGCCATTGAAGTGAGTAGCGAGAAAGCTGTCCACTTCAATCAGTGTCGGCATTGAATCTTGCGCGCCGCGCCGAGTTACAGAGATGGCAGCGGCCGCGCAGGCGAAAGTAGCCGCTTCTCGCGGTGAAAAATGCCGCTCTGCAAGGGCATATGCAAAGGCGCCATTGAAGGTATCGCCGGCTGCCGTTGTGTCGATTGCAGGTACTTGGAATGCTGGCACATGCGTATGTTCGACATCTTGGCCAGCAAGATAAACCCCGCCTGAGCCGAGCTTTAGTATTACGTTGCGTACTCCGAGTTCGAGCAAACGATCTGCACTTTCAGCGGGTGGACGGGGTGGATCAGCTGCGGTGTCACCTATCAGAATTCGGGTTTCGGTTTCATTAGGCGTGAACCAGGTTACGCTCTGCAGTAGCTCTGATGGAAGCTGATGGGCGGGAGCAGGATCGAGAAGAAAAGGTATGCCGGCCCGGTGAACAATCGCACTGAGGTGCACAGTCGATTCCAATGGAATTTCGAGCTGCCCCAGAACAATAGCGGCCTGTTCAAGTACTTCACGGTGACGATCCAAATCTGCTGGAAGAAGTGCCGCATTGGCTCCAGGGATGACGACAATTGTGTTTTCGCCCGCTGCCGAAGTAGTGATGAGCGCCGTTCCTGATGGCCCTGGCACATTTTCTACACAGGAGTCGTCAACGCCAGCCGATTCAAGATTGGCGCGCAAATCCGCCGCGAATCCATTGCTGCCCAGGCGTCCAACCATGCTGATGCTCGCACCAAGGCGGCCCAGCGCCACGGCTTGATTTGCACCCTTTCCACCGCTATAAGTGTTGAAGTCGAGACCGGTGAGTGTCTCCCCCGTTGCCGGAAGATGACCAACACTTGCTACTAAATCCAGATTCAAGCTTCCAACAACTACGATATTTTTCTTTGTCATTTTCATATTTGCCTATTGCAGAGAGCGAATGAGCGGTGCGACAGCAATAGCTGCGAGCCCCGAAAGGAAGAGAAGGAACATGATTGGGATTAGGCGTCGTGAAGCCTGCGGGGCATTGGCAAACTCGCGCCAAACAAAGACGCCCCAGGCTGCAGATATCATGGTAGCGCCTTGACCTAGCGCGTAAGAAATAGCCGGTCCAACAATGTGGCTATGTGAAGCTACAAAGTTAGCGATAGCTCCGGTCCCCCAAATGAGGCCTCCTGCTATGCCCCAGATGTGCCAGCTCGAACGCGCTGAAAGGAATTCGGAAAACCGGACTGGCCGCTGACCTGCGAAAGGCCGTGCCATAATCCAGATGTTGAGAGGTACCGTGCATCCAAGCACTCCCAGCGCAAAGACAAAGGCGACAGTGTAAGGTCCAAGACTGTTGTCTCCCAGTGTGGCCTTAGTGACGAGTGGATAAAACAAGCCCATGAGAATTCCACTTGCGATGCTGAGGCGAACGCCACGCGCACTGGCCGTATGGCTGGACTCGCGACGGCGGTAAGCTATTGCGTCCACAACAATAGCCGCCACCACGAGCGCCACTCCGCCGAAAAGCAAGAGTGGATTCCCCTGCGGTGCGAGCAAGTAGTTGAGAACAACACCTACAACCAGCGCCAGCCCTATACCAATAGGGAAGGCTACGGCCATTCCGGCAATAGCAATGGATGCGACAAGCAGGACGTTAGCTATGTTGAATACAACTCCGCCGGCGAGAGCATAGCCAATGGCTTCAGGACTGGCGGCGGACAAGTTCGCGCAAAAAGCCTCAGGCCCACCATACAGGCTGCCAAAGGATAGTCCCCAAAGCAAACTAGCGGCGAGCACACCTAAGACATAGTCCCAATAAAATAGCTGAAATGCATAGCCAGAGGCGAGCTTCTGCGTATTGGCCCATGATCCCCAACAGAACATGGAAAGGATCATCAGCATCAGTGCTGCGATGTAGATTTCAGGAATGTACATGATTGCCTCTGGAACAACGCCCTTCGAAATTGGTGCAGCTACTTGAAATAGAGCAGAGGTTGGAAGGCTGTCGATGCTTATGTTCGACAGCCTTCCTGTTGTTCATCAGAAGCGGAAGTGGCCAGTCACCTGGATAGTGCGAGCCGTAATTTGTCCAGTGGAGTATCCGAACTGCGTGCTGGACATATCGCTCACCGGATTAATAAGGTTCACGCGGTTGAACAGATTGAGAATTTCTCCGCGCAGTTCGAATCGGGCGCTATCGCCCATTCCTTTCACAGCAAAGGTTCGCTGCGCCGAAAGATTCACGTTCGCGTATCCGGGACCGTCGTAGGTATTCCTTCCAAGATTGCCCTCAGTTCCCGCAGCAGGCCGCGGAAAATCACTGGCTTTGAACAGTCCTTTGAGAAAGTCCGAACGGCTAGTGCTGATATGCCGGCCAAAGCTGGGAGCGTCAGGCATATCGAAATCCCATCCATCGGCGTTATAGTCACCACCTTGTGAGTAGGTCGCGCCATTGTAGACAGTGAACGGTTGCCCCGACTGAAGAATGATGATGGGCGAGAAGGACCAACCATCCGTGATGAGCTTGGCGATGCCGCTGCGAAGACCAGGAACACGCCAGACAGCGTCGACCGAAAGACGGTGACGGGAGTCATAATCGGAGCGGCCATACTGGCCGGCGAGAGTTTGAGCATCAAAGACGCTTTGTCCGCCGCCGACACCGTTATCGTTGCTGCTGGTAAGGTCGAGCGACTTGCCCCACGTGTAGGTGGCATGGGCAGACCAGCCGCGAGAGAAGTGCCTGGAGATGCCGAAGGCGCCTAGATTCGAGTTGGAAATGCCAATACTTCTTCCATAAGTCACTGAATCAAAGCTGGAATTGAGACGGGTCAGGCTACCGTTATTCTCAATCATGTCCCCGGCAAACCGATTCACATCGGTTTGAAGGTAGAGTTTGCGGCTTGCGGTGCCGAAGTAGTCAGCTTCGACTACGAAGCCTGCAACTTTTTTCTGTACCCCGAGCGCCCAGTTATGAACGAGAGGCGCCTCAAGATTTGGCGAAATGCCGCCCACTGCAATACGGGTTCCAACAAGTCCACCGTTCGGATCGACTTCATACGATATGCCGGGCGGTGGGGCAAAGCCCTGTGCACCCGAACTACTTACCCCATAAGACATGTTGTCGAGCGTAACTCCCGGACTGAAGATGCTGATTGAGGGGTTCACAAACTTGGGTGGGTTGGTGCGCATGTTATTCACATACGAATATTCGCCAATGCGGTTATTGAATAGCCCATATCCTCCGTGAATGGCCAAGCTTCCATTACCTAGAACATCCCAGGCAAATCCGATGCGAGGCGCGAGGCGGAACTGTGCACCATTTGTTGCTTGCCCATTGGAACTACGAACCAACATGGATCCATCGGCAACCTGCTGAGCAAAGGTGGTGCCACTTCCGGGCGTAAAGAACGCAATGGCGTCGTGACCGTTCTGCACTGTGGAAAGATGACCGAAATAGTCAAATCGGACACCGAGGTTCACCGTCAGGCGCGAGTTCACCTTCCAGTCATCTTGCACATAAGGGGCAACGTACAGCATGAGGATTCGCTGATAGAGGTTGTGTGCCACGTCACTCGTTGTCACATCGAGAACAGGACCGCTCTGCTGGAACGGATGATCGGCAGCCATATCGAGGACGTTCAGCATGAGGAAATATGGCCTGTCCTCTCCGTTTGTGAAGTCATCCATGTCTTGCTGGCGGTCGATATCGATTCCCGCGTGAAACGTATGCGAATTATGCACCCAGGTCATTGAGTCATTGAAGAACCAGTTGTTCTGTACCCACCCGGATGGTCCCCATTGCCAGTACGTTGCATCGATGCCGCCAATCCAGGCCACGTTGGGCAGTTCGGGAATGCGGTCGGGCTGGCTGCCAGTGAGTCGGTTGTAGGTAATTCCGAGCTCGTTGACGAGGTTCGGTGAAAAAGTGTGCAAGTAATCGAGTTTGTTGTAGAGAGTGGAATTGGGATTTATGTACGCATATACGGGACGTGCATCTGCATGCTCAGCCTGGGTAGTGTTGCGGAACATACTATAAAAAAGTTTGTCCTTGTCACCACGAAGATTGTGATCGATGCGTACGTGGCCTTGAAATCCATTGTTGAGCGGAGAGTTGTTGATGAGGGACCGGCCCTCCGCCACGAGCGTCGACGGAATATCCGGGGGCGTGTAGGAGCTCCAATAGTCGGATTGCACATCGGCTACGGTAAGGAAATTTGACGTCGGGTAGTTCTTAGGCGGAGCGGCTGAAAAGAAGCGCGCAGCCATAGAATCGGGATAGTTGGTTTTGACGTAGTCTTCAAATTCTTTGGTCTCAACCATGCCGTTGAAGGTTTGGCCTAGGGTGCTCTTCATCCAGAAGAGTGAACCAAAGAAGAATGTCTTGTTCTTGAAAATGGGCCCGCCGATGGTGCCACCGAAATCGTTACGGACCGAGTGAGGCACGCCGGTTGGCTGAAATACCGTACGCGCGGTCATAGCCGCGTCCGTATGCATCTCGGACAGCGAACCATGGAATTGGTTCGTACCGGGCTTTGTGAATATTTCGATCAACGCACCGCTCTGACGGCCCTTTTCAGCAGAAAAGGTTGAGGCAGTTACCTTCATTTCAGCAACCGTGTCAGGCTCAGGCGTGATGTTCACCACACCGTCGCGGGAGTTACCGTTAACGGTCGTGCCGTCGACCTGAAATTCATTTGCTTCCTGGCGCTGGCCTGCGGCGTTGATCTGGAAGCCTGCTTCTGAGCTGAAGCTGTTGGTTCCTTGCGAGCCAGCGGCGGCAATCGAGCCGGATGCGTCGCCAAGGCCGGTAACGCCAGGGGCCAGCGAGGCCACGCTCGCATAAAGGTTTTCACCTACAAGCGGCGCCGCCGCCACAGTCTGCTGCTCGAGTGTGCGGCTGATCGTTCCACGGCTGGTCTCAAGCGTTTCTCGGTCGCTGCGCACTTCTACAGTAGTCACAGCCTGACCGACACTCAACTTTGGATAGAGGGTGCGCATTGCACTTCCTTCTACTAGGACATCGGTCTGTACCCAGCTTTCAAAACCAGGCGTAGATATCTCGACACGGTACTTTCCAGGAGCCAGATGCAAGACCTGCACAAAGCCTTGCGCATCGGAAACGGCGGTCTGGCTCACATGGGTATCTTCATTCGTGGCTGTTAGTTGTGCACCAGCCACTACGGCGCCACTCTGGTCGACGACGGTTGCTGAAATGCCACTGGCATATTGTGCATTCGCGCGCAAGGTCACCATAAGCAACAAAGCGCAGGCCAGCGCAGCTAAGAAGCCACGAAGCCCCCAACGAGAAGTCATTGCAGTGTTCTCCTTCCATGTTCGGCGCACATGAAGTTGAAAATGTGAACCGCTTTTGAAACCTTTCAAATTTAAACGGCCCAATGCTAGATCAAATATTTTTCGATTGTCAAGATATTTTTAATGCGTCTCGAAAGAGTATCTCGAATCATTGTCTACATCGACAGATTTTGCCTGGAAATAAAATATGAATATTAGCACTAAATATATTATATTCAATTACTTGTGAAGCATAAAAACATCTCCTCAGGAGGTGCTGGATGAATGCCGGTAGAGCAGTACTCGTAGCAACTCGGATTGTCCATCTTGCCAGATTTGTCATCGCAGGACCTGTACAAGTGAAATGAAAGCTTTTATATTTTCTGTGCCAAAGATTTGATTTGCGTACCAAGGAGTTCCGCCATGCGCCATATCAGTTTTTTATCTGGATTGTTGGTTGTGTGCCTCGTTACCTCTACTCTTGCAATCGCACAAGATGTGAAATTCGCTCCCAAGTGGGAGCAGATCCCCGGGCCACCTTGTGCGGCAATACCTGAGTGGAATTCACAGGGGCAACCTTCATCGTGCAATCCTCAAGAGACGGATGCATGGTTGCGAGACATCGGGCATTGGCGCAATGAGCGCCGTATTCGCGTGGGATTTAACGATGCTCTCTATCGCGATCCCGCACTGAGTTGGACCCGATCAAGCTTTGTGCAGCCACAGATGATGGTGCACGACAGATACTTCTATGATCCTGTTGCACATCGATACACAGTTGATCGCTACCTGAATGATCTGAAGGAACGCTATGGCGGCATTGATAGTGTGTTGGTATGGCCAACATATCCCAATATCGGCATCGATAGCCGCAACGCTTACGACCTCTTTCGCGATCTGCCAGGTGGCATGGAAGGCATCCGGCAAATGATTGCTGACTTCCATAAGAATGGCGTGCGGGTGTTGTTTCCCATCATGTTGTGGGACCAGGGTACGCACAAAGAGGATGTACCAGACGAGCAGGCGATTGCGCGCAATCTGGCTGCCGTTGATGCGGACGGCATCAACGGCGATACACTCGACGGCGTTCCGCGGGCATTCTGGGACGCTTCGATTGCAGCAGGGCACAAACTCGCTCTCGAGCCGGAGTTGGGGCCAGCCTCTGACGAAATGGTTGCATACAACACGATGTCGTGGGGCTATTGGAAGTATGATTTTGTCCCGACTGTAAGCCGCTATAAATGGCTTGAGCCGAGGCACATGGTGCATGTCAGTGATCGATGGGCGCACGATCATCTGGACGATCTCCAGTTTGCATTCTTTAACGGTGTGGGCTTTGAGAGTTGGGAAAACATCTGGGGTATCTGGAATCAGATGACCCCACGCGACGCCGAGGCATTACGTCGCATTTCCATCATTGAGCGCGCTTTTGCGCCGCTGCTTTCAAGTAAGGATTGGCAGCCACATGCCTACATGCAGCAATATGGCGTGTTTGCAAGCCGTTGGCCTTCGGCGCATCAAACACTATGGACAATAGTGAATCGCGATCCCTACCCCGTAAGCGGACGCGAACTGCTCGTGCCTTATCGCTCCGGCGTGCGTTACTTCGATTTGTGGCACGGAGTGGAGCTGCATCCAGCACGCGAGGGAGAGTCGTCTGTAATTGAGTTCGACATTGAGCAGGGTGGGTTTGGAGCAATTCTGGAACAGGATGCCAGTATGCCCGTTCCGCAAAACACGCTGGATACCATGAAGGAACTTTCCGCCAGGCCGCTCTCGGCCTTCTCACATGAGTGGCATGCTCTTCTACAGCAAATTGTGCCCATTGAAGCTACGGCTCCGCCTAAAAGCGTGCCCCAGGGAATGGTGGAGATACCTGCGGCTGAATATGTGTTCCGGGTGAATGGTATTGAGATCGAAGGTATGAACGATGAAGGCGTGGACGTGCAGTATCCTTGGGAGAAATCACCGCGGCGATACCATGAGCACAAAATAAGCATCCATGCTTTCTGGATTGATCGGACTCCAGTTACCAACGCAGAGTTCAAGCGTTTTATGGATGCAACACACTACCATCCAGCAGACGATCACAACTTCCTCAAAGACTGGTCGCATGGCACTTTCCCTGCAGGCTGGGACAAGAAGCCGGTCACATGGGTCTCCCTGGAAGACGCGCGGGCGTATGCACACTGGGCTGGTAAGCGTCTGCCTCATGAGTGGGAGTGGCAATACGCCGCTCAAGGCACCGACGGGCGCACCTACCCATGGGGCAACCGATGGGACTTCGGTACTCCACCGTCAAAGAATCCTCTGGATGCGCATGAACCGCCAGCGATCACAGTGCCCGCGCCAGATCGCGGGCGTGATATCGCTCCTCCCGCGGATGTAGATGCTCACCCGGCTGGCGCCAGCCCGTTCGGAGTGCTCGACTTGGTTGGAAACGTGTGGCAGTGGACAGATGAGTATACGGACGAACACACGAGAGCTGCTATTCTGCGTGGTGGTAGCCACTACCAGCCTCAAGGCTCAAAGTGGTATTTCCCCCAGGCATACAAGCTTTCGCAGCATGGCAAATACCTGTTGATGGCGCCCAGCATCGACCGCTCTGCAACAGTGGGTTTCCGCTGCGCAATGGATGCGCAATGACGAGCAAACCCGAAGGAGACAAGAAGGCTGGCCGAGCACGAGCAGGCAGACTGAAAGAAACGATGAAACCCGAGACAAGGGTGACAATGCACCAGATTGCCCGTGAGGCTGGCGTTTCTCTGGGAACAGTGTCGCATGTAATTAATGGGACAGCCACGGTGCGCGAGCCTTTGCGGGAACGTGTGCTGAAAGCGGTAAAGATGCTGGGCTATGAGCCAAATGAGCTTTCGCGCGGCCTTCGCTTAAATCGCACCAGCATTATCGGCATGATTATCCCGGATATCACCAACCCCTTTTTCCCGGGTGTAGTTCGCGGCGTGGAAGACGTAGCCTACAAGCATCAGTTCCGGCTCGTTCTCTGCAATACTGACAATGATCCCGCCAAAGAAGCTACTTATCTGAGTCAGTTGAAGTCATTTCTCCCGGCAGGAATTCTAATAATCCCTTCACAGGACAGTACAGTGACAACCATTGCGAGCGGCCCTCCCATTGTGTGCATCGATCGACGGCCGGACAACTGGAAAGGCGATATGGTGTCCGTTGCAAATCGCGAGGGCGCATATAAGGCCACGCAGCACTTGATCGAGATGGGTCACCGAAAGATTGGAGTCATCGCTGGTCCTTCACACCTGACCAGCGCAGTTGATCGCTTGCGCGGCCTTCGTCAAGCCTTGGATCACGCGAAGCTTTCGATAGCTCCGGAATATGTTCAGGAAGCAAGGTTCGATCGCATGAGTGGCTACACAGCGGCACTGCGTCTATTGCAGCTTTTGCCTCGGCCCACCGTCATCTTCGCGATGAGCGACCCGACAGCAATGGGTACATTATTGGCAATTCGCGAATTGCAGCTGCGTTGCCCACAAGATGTTTCTGTAATGAGTTTTGATGGATTGGAGCAAACCGAACTCACTGAGCCCGCACTGACAGCTGTTTATCAACCCGGCTACCAGCTTGGATACACAGCCGCTGGTCTACTGGTGGAACGAATGGAGGGATTGAAGGCACCCGCGAAAGAGATTGTGCTGGAGACAGAATTGCGCATTCGCGGCTCAGTGGCCAACCTGAATTCCCGCCGGCATGGGACCGGCCGCTAGCGAATACTCGACATTGAGATGGATGCAATTGAACTGCATCCATCTTGAAATATGGTGGGCACCAATCACCGGTTTCGCGCCGTTTCCGGATCGCTCACATCTGCTCAAAGTTGTTGAATTTTACTGGTGGACGCGGTAGGAATCGAACCTACAACCTGTCGGTTAAGAGCCGAATGCTCTGCCAGTTGAGCTACGCGTCCAGAGGGTTGGAAAACCGTACTGAAAGGCGTTCCAAGTACAGTCGTTAGCGGGCAAAATCATTCACCGCCTCAACGAATATAACACAGTAACTGGTGGATTCCAAAGGCCGCGCAGCGTGTTCAAAAGTAGCTTAAAACGTGAATGCAACGCCTGCGCGAATAGCGCGTTGATTTTGCGCGAACAGAATCAGCGAGCCGTCGCTCAGCAGAAAAGGCCGGTAGCCTTCTGCGAGCAGATTGCTTACGCTAACTAACGCATCTACGCCCGACGATTTGTCGCGACGCACATAAATGGGTTGCCGTACACCTACATTCAGATAAGGCTCCACTGCGTCCATCGCATACGGAGCAACACGCGTAACAGTGTCCGAAGGCTGCCAGCGATAGCTCGCGCGCCAGCGTGTTCCCGTCCCCTCAATCGTGCCCGAGAGAGAAAGCGAATACATTTGCGCGCGCCGCGGATGAGCCTGCTTGATCACCTGCACCGCCGACTCGGCGCGGGCCGGTGCATCCATCACCAGCGCATCGCCGTTGGCGTAGGTCAATCTCATCTCGTTGCCGCCAAGCGAGTGCTCCACACTGGCCAGCATACCCACTGAAGTGAAGTTCGGTCCCGCCGTGCGCAGCATGCCGCTCATGTTGTCAAACAGCATTTCAGCCTGCGCCGCCAGTGCATCCGCCGGAGCAAAATCTGCTGAAGCTTCCATCACCGGATTCACAATCGAATCGCGATACACCAGTACGCGCATGCCGGACTGATCGGTCATGCGCTCCCAGCCAATCTCCTGGTGAAGTCCGTGCTGCATCGCCAGCCGGCCCTCGCGCATGCTCAAAGAAGGCATCAAATGCGCCGGAGACGTCTCGTCCATCTGCTGTATGCCTGGAATCGACGTGGCCATGCGGTAACGAATGACCTGATTGCCGTTGCGCACTCCCACTGCCGCATACGGTAGCGCCGCCACCAGAGTATTGGGTGAGTTCTGACTGAAGCGTGCCAGCACCTGCTGTGCGCCGGCTTCGGCTTGCAACAGGTCCCCCAGATTCATTTGCTCTGAGGTGTTCACCGTTGCTTCCTGCAGGCCCTGCGCATCTCCGCCGTCAATAGCAGGATGAATCGCCACGGCTGCCACCGACTGCACTGATCCCGCGAAGCCGAGATCCTGCCGGAAGCCCAGCATCGACTCCATTGCCTCATCGGAATTCGGCGCGAAGTCCACATGCGCCAGAAGCTCGCGGCTGTTGGAAGGAGTATTCTCCACTTCCACTGTCAGGCGATCGCCATTTTCTCCAAACGTCCCTACCTGTCCTGTCGCCATCAACCGGGCTTTCAGTTTCGGCTGTTTGCCGGAGCCGTCGGTCACCACAACCAGAGGACCATCCTCCAGCCACCGCAGCAGCGGACGATTTGCCGCCGAACGTAGCGTCCACGCCCAGTCGTCTTTCCTGGCATTGGCGGCGCGCGGCTGGGCTGGCAGCCACTGCATCACCTCATATAAAGTGTTCAGCGTCAGGTTCACTATCGTATGCGAACGCAGCCGGACATTTTCACGCATGGAAGGCAGGAATGATGTGCCCATCGCCTTCACCGCATAGTGGCCTGGGAGCACTCCGCGAATTGCGTAATGTCCCTTGCTGTCAGTAAACACGCTGACCAACACGCCCAGGTTCGGTCCCAGCAGTTGCACCACTGCGCCAATCTGCGGCACACCCGCGGAATTCTGCACCACGCCTGTAATTGTTCCAGGAGTCTGGCCGCACAACTGCGTCGCACTCGTAGCTGCGAGTACGGCGAACAACGCGACATGGAGCCTGCTCAATATCACTCGATAAGGTGACCTGGCAGCGCCTCTGGCTGTTTCCTCAAAGGTTGGACACGCGTGAGTCTCCAATTCTCGGGTCGGATGACTGTTCCACGCGGTGTGCATACTATTCCACGACAAATGGGGCCGATTGCGCAATCTCTTGTTTTGAGATTTCGTCATTGACCTTGATTGTCACCTTGTAGTCGCCCGGTTGCAGGCCAGCGATCGGCAGGGTGCTCTCCACCGTAAGCTGATCACTGTGTTCCCCTAACTCTTTTGAATCCAAAGTCTTCTGCAGCATAACCGCATTCGTTTTGGCATCTGTAATGGAGTAGGTTACCTGTGCATTGTTGCTCTTGGTCGCATTATTGATGCCCAGGTTGTAGACCTGCATCCAGAAGTTCAGTTGCTGATTACGCGTGAAGCTCACCGGCTTGCCGGGGTGGTCGGCCACGCGCGGCCGGATAAAGGTATTGCCAATCACAAAGTTGCCGCCGCCAATCGAGTGCGAATCCACCGCATTCATTTTGTCGGCTAGAATCAGCGACGAGGTCGCAAGCTTTTCATCGCGGTACGCGGGCACATTCAAACTCGCGCCATAAATACCCACATGGTCCGGGTTATTCACGTCCTTGATTGCAATATCCAGCCGATACAGCCCCGGCGGCAGCGGAAGCGCCTTCCAGTAGACCTGGTCACCGCTCAGGCTCTTCTGCAACAGCTCGGCAGGCTGCTCCGCTTGTACCGTGTTTTCAAAGGTTTGCACCGTCTTGTGGGTCAGGGTGGTCACTTTGCCCAGAATGTTCACCACACCTTTTGACACGCCTTCCTTGGTCACAAACGTCATGTCCCGGTTCTTGATCTGTATCGTGATCGGAACCAGAACCATGTCATCGGTTACCTTCACAAAGTCAGTCCGGACATCGAACGGAAATATCGGTCCGCTCAACAGCTTGTGTTCTGAAATAAAGCTGTCCAGGTCTTTGAACTTGATCGGCGGCGGCGCAAACAGCTTGGCGGCCAGTTCAAGACGGTCGAATTCTTTCGACTGCTGTGACGCGCCCAACGGTCCGGTTCCCAGGTGCTCAAACCCCTGGAAGCGGTCCTTCTTCTGAGCCTGGCCCATCATTTCCCATTGCGTCAGTCCGGCTCCCGGCACATGCAGCAGCGCATCCTTCTCGCCGCGGTCAATTGTGAAGTGGTAGTCCCCGCACATACAGGTGTCTACAAATTCAATATTGATGTTGTCGCCTACACCTGCCAGATACCGGTAGTGCCACACCTCAAACGGATAGGTCGACGTCTCACCGCCGCCTTCGTCAAACGGGCGCTGATAGGAACCGCCGGAGGGATGCGAATCGATCGAGTCCGGCTTGCCCCACATAATATAGATGCGCCCGCGATCGGTCTTCCAACCCGGCTTGCCTGCCGCATAGTGCTCATTCGCATAGGCAATACGCCGGTAGTGCTCTTCGCGATATTCGTTGTCCGGCGAGTCGGGATCGGGATTGCGCCGCGCCCAGAAATTCTCAATAAAGGCTTCGCGCTCTTCGTCGTTCGACAGGTTCTTGAAGGCTTTCCGCTCGTCGTCGGTAATGATGTAGGCCACGTCCTGGTCCAGCCAGGTCTTGTAGGCGCCCTTCAACTCGGTTCGCACAGCCCTCTGCGCCCGGCGCAGCTGCTCGTCCGTCATGGGACGCTTCAAAGGATCGACCTGCTGGTCTTCACCCGCATCCGGTTTGGATTGCGACTGCTGATCCTGCTTCTGTTTTGCGTGCAAGCTGAGGGCGGGGACGAAAACCAGGCTCACTCCGAGTGCGGCAAGAAAGATCTTTCGACTGCTATGCATCATGGCCTTTTGACAAAACTCCTGCGTGCCTTATTTTACGGGTCAAAGAGAGGCCGGGCAAGGATGCTTTCGGTCTCTTCCAACTACCACAAATGCATCACGTACGCAGGCATAGCCCGGACAACAAAGACAAGGCCCGGATGAATAGTGCGGCCGGCAAACTCAATCCTGCTTCCAGCCGACGGTAAACCCCCGCATTCCTTTGGACGCCGAGCCTCTAAATTTGTAATCTGCCGCAAGTTCCTTCCCGTCTTTCGCTCCCGGAACCTGATTCCTGCTTCTCTGCCTCTAATGCTCCACTCTCCCGTGCTTCCCAGCCTCAAAGCTCCGCTTGTCCAGCCGCGGCAGCGCCCGCGCCACCTTGTCGGGAACCACCGGGAAATGTCGTGCAGCCACCAGGGCATCGGCCACAAACCACACATCGTCTTCAGCCGTCATCCAGCCGCGCCCATCCAGTCTCGTCAAATCCACCGGCACCGAATACGCTCTGAGCGTCCGCTCCCCGCGCAGATTGAAGTAGCAATCAAAATAACTCATCGCCAGTTCGCGCAGCGTGCGATACACCGGCGCTCTGAATCGCAGCCCCGCATAATTCGATTTCGCAACCGCTCCCCACAACCCCTGCTCGCGATAGATGGCCAGTACATGGTCGTCGTCGCGCACCGCTTCCAAATCCAGCAGCAACGGTCGATGCCCGAGCACCCGCAGCGCCGCTGCGGCGATCAGCGCACCCTCCAGGCAATGCCCCTTCCGCTCCCGCAGCACCCGCCGTGGGGACCCCGCCGTATCGGCATACTGATACGTCAGCTCGTCCACAAATTTCTGAATCCGCGCCGGCGTCTTCAGCCCCTGCAGCACGCGCACTTCATGCGCCTCCAGCCCCCAAAATTCGCCCGCCTTCGCCGCACCGCTTTTTCGCGACACACCACTCCCCTTGCCCACTCGCCTCATCCTTCGCCGCAACATTGTCGCGATGATATCGAAACCCGCGCCTGCGCCTATTCCTCGACCACTGTTTCTCTGCTTCTCTATTTCTCCGCCCTCCACACAAACTCCGCAATCGTCTCCGCAAGCCTCTGCCTTAATCCGGGCGCCATGTCGTGCCCCATCCCCTCAATCAGCGCCAGCTCCGCTCCCTCGATCGCAGCCGCCGTCGCGCGGCCTCCGCTCACATCGCACATCGGGTCGGCCAGCCCATGGATCACCAGTGTCGGCACGCGCACGTCCTTCAGTCGCTCCGTCCGGTCTCCCGTCGCCACCGTTGCAATCGCCTGCCGTGTCAGCCCCACCGTATCGTTGGACCGGTCATAGGCCAACGCCGCGCGCGCCGCCACTTCTTCTTCATCGCACTTGTATCCCGGCGACCCCACCGCCTTCATCGCCATCACCCGATGCGCAATCGTCTCTTCCCTTGTCACCGGTGCCGGCCCGCCGAATACCATCTTCAGCACCTCCGGCGACACCTGACCCACGTCCTTCGCGCCCGTCGTCGACATCATCGACGTCAGCGACTTCACGTGCTTCCCATGCTCCTCCGCCACAATCTGCGCAATCTGCCCGCCCATCGACGCGCCCACCACGTGCGCGCGCTCAATCTCCAGCGCATCCATCAGGCCCACCGTATCCGCAGCCATGTCCACCAGCGTGTAACTCACCGAGGAGTAATTCCCCGCCATCACCGCCGCAAAATCCGGAGCAGGCGCATCGGTTAAATGCGTCGAAAGCCCGCAGTCGCGATTATCAAAGCGAATCACCTGCAGCCCGCGCTCCACCAGCGCTGCGCAGAACCCATCCGGCCAGTGAATCAGCTGGGCCGCGCCGCCCATAATCAGCACTACCGCCGGTGCATCCTTGCTCCCATGCCGCCGGTACGCAATCTCCAGCCCCGCCAGTCCCACATTCTTCGCCACCTCATCCACGCCATACGTGCCTACGCCCCATCCCATTTCTGCCACTCATAGCTCCTTTCCTGCCGCTTGGTGAAAGTACCCGCATTCACCCGGAAAAACAGCCTGTTTTCTTCTTTGAAGCCTTGCTATTCTTGAAGTGGCAGAGGAGCAACGAACCCAACCAGTATCCACATTCGCTGAATCCCTCATTTTTTTTAACCAGATATCTCCAAAAAGTCAGCGCGGAATCTTTTTCGGGCTTGCGTCTTAACTACATGGAATTCCCGTCCTACAAATAGCTATCTCGCCCTCAAAAAGTCACCTGGTTGATTGCACACAGGTAATCATCAATTGGGGTAAGATGGACGCGAACCGTTCAGAGGGCATTTTCGTGGTGTATAGGCAACGCAACCGGTAGTTTCATCCTTCGGCAGCGTTCCTTGGGGGGAACCGCGCGGCTCAATCCTGCGTACAACAGTTTGCAGGCAGGCACTTCGGAGTAAGCGACTTTCATGAAGAAGATTCTTCTTATCGTTCTTGCTGTCATTGTCACGGCTGGTCTCGTAGGTTTCTTTGTCTACAAGCAGCAGTCCGGCTATACCAAGGTCATGATGGCGAAGATCCAGCGCCAGGACCTGTCCAGCGTTGTCAGTGGCACCGGCCAGATCAAACCCAAAACCTACGTCAACCTGGGCGCAACGGCCATGGGCCGCATTACGCATCTCTATGTGAAGGAAGGCGACCACGTCCACAAGGGCCAGGTCGTTGCCACCGTGGAGAACGTCGCGCAGGAAGCCCAGGTCCACGGTCAACAGGCCGCCATTGCGGCTGCCAGAACCGACATCAACTCTTACATCGCCGCTGAAAAGACCGCCGAGGCCAACGTGCAGCATGCTCAGGCCGACCTCGATCAAAAGAAGCTCGACTGGCAGCGCGCGCAGCAGCTGTATAAGGACGGCATTCTCGCCAAGCAGGACTACGACGCCAAGAAGGCGGCTTACGACACAGACGTGGCCACGCTCGCGCAGTCCGTTGCGCAAGTGAATCAGGCGAAAGCCAATACCGCTTCCGCCCGCGCTCATCTCCGCACGGCCGAGTCCACACTACGCGCCAATGAGAATGCGCTGGCGCTCACGCAGGCTGTCGCGCCCTTTGACGGCATCGTCACCAACCAGCCTGTGCGCGAAGGCGAAACCGTCGTCGAAGGTATTCAGAACACCGAAGGCTCCACCTTCATGACCATCGCCGATATGAGCGTCATCACCGCTGAGGTCAAGGTCGACGAAACCGACATTGTCAACGTCAAGCTCGGCCAGCCGGCCGACGTCACCGTTGACGCGCTCCCCGGAAAGGTCTTCAAGGGGCACGTCACCCTCGTCGGCGATCAGGCACTGCTCCGCTCCACCGGTTTGGCTACGTCACAGTCCACCACCGGCACTGAAGAAGCCAAGGACTTCAAGGTCGTCATCACTCTCGACAACCCGAGTGACGAGCTTCGTCCCGGCCTGTCCACCACGGCCAAAATCACCACCGCGCACAAAGCCGGTGTGCTTGCGCTGCCCATTCAGGCGCTCACCATGTACACGCCTGAAGTCAAAGGCGGCAACGGTAAGGTGGAGGCGGCATCCGCCAGTGCAGGCAAGCCGGCCACACCCGTGCAGGGCGTCTTTATCGTGAACACAGATTCCCACGGCCGCCAGCGCGCCAAGTTCGTACCCGTCACCACCGGCATCACCGGCGCAACCGACATCGAAGTCCTCTCCGGCCTCAAACCCGGCGACGAAGTCGTGACCGGACCCTACAAGACTTTGCGCACTCTCAAGGATGGCGCGCTGCTCAAGAAAGACAAATCGCAGCCTGCGTTGATGACAGGCGGCTCATAAGTTGCCGCCTGACCATGCAACATTTTGCCTCGCGCTGCGTCATTCATGCGGGGCCCTTCCGCCGGATTCTCCGGCAATGAGCAGGAAAAGGACAGCATCAGGATGGCTTTGAACACCACCACTACCGAGGTTCAAACCCGCACCGCCACCGCGCCTCCCTCCTCCGACGTCATCGTCGTTGAAGATCTCTGGCGCACGTACGACATGGGTTCCGAACAGCAGGTCCACGCACTGCGTGGCGTCTCGCTCAGTATCCGTCACAACGAGTACGTCGCCATCATGGGACCCTCCGGCTCCGGCAAGTCCACCCTGATGAACCTCATCGGCTGCCTCGACACGCCGTCTAAAGGCAGGTACTGGCTCAACTCGCAGCTTGTCTCCGAACTCGACGACGACGAACTCGCCCGCATTCGCAACAAGGAAATTGGATTCGTCTTCCAGACCTTCAACCTGCTCGCCCGCGCCACCTCGCTCCACAACGTCGAACTGCCGCTCATCTACAACGGCACGCCCGCCGCTGAGCGCCTCGAGCGCGCCAAGCAGGCCCTCGCCAAGGTCGGACTCGAATCGCGCATGCACCACAAGCCCAACGAGCTCTCCGGCGGTCAGCGCCAGCGCGTCGCCATCGCCCGCGCTCTCATCAACAACCCCTCCATCATCCTCGCCGACGAGCCCACCGGCAACCTCGACTCAAAGACCGGCGACGAAATCATGGCTCTGTTCGACTCGCTCCACGCCTCCGGCAACACCATCGTCCTCGTTACCCACGAGCCCGACATCGCCGAGTACGCGCATCGCGTCGTCCACATCCGCGACGGACAGATCTTCTCTGACACGCCCTCGCGCCGCGTCACAGGCGGTCCTCTCCCCGGCCACTCCAAGTCCCATCACGAGCCAGGCCAGCCCTCGCAGAACTAAGCCAATACCCCCATGTCCCCCCGCAGTTGGGACATGGGAATTCACCCATCTCCGCGAGCGGTCTGTAAGCGTCCTTGCCTCCAGGCGCATGCCGCCCCCAGCCCCCTAATCTTTCCTCCATCTCCGCCGATAACCTCTCTGTCCACCCGGTTCACACTTCGGACAGCGGAGGCTCTTTAACGTGAATGCCGCTTCTCAACTCACACCCCTCCGTTCTGCCTTTGCGGAACCTGCTTCCAACCTGCATCAAGTCGATATATCTGTCTCCTCGCAACTCGTCGCCGTTAATCCCGCGTGGCGCAAAATCGTTACCCAGGCCGAACTCGTCGCGCCCTACATCCAGATCGCCGTTATTGAAGGCGAGCCCGGCTCTGGCAAACA
The DNA here is from genome assembly GCA_035550015.1 of Occallatibacter sp. Taxonomy (GTDB): domain Bacteria; phylum Acidobacteriota; class Terriglobia; order Terriglobales; family Acidobacteriaceae; genus Telmatobacter. The sequence goes on from DASZRJ010000052.1 coordinate 54,942, forward strand.
GACCCTCGCGCGTTTCCTGCATAGCCGCTCGCTCCTTGCCCGCACCGGTTTCCAGCGCCACGACACACGCGAGTGGCTTGTCCACGAAGCAGACCCCGCATCCATCACCGGCTTCATTTATCTCGACCGCGTTGACCTGCTCGCCTCACCCGGCCAGAATCTTCTGCTCGGTACGCTCAAGGCGCTGCAGGACCGCCCCCCTGGCCGCACCGTCATCGTCGCTGGCTCGCAGGCATCGCTCCGCCAGCTCGCAGGCCAGGGTCAGCTCCTGCCCGACCTCGCTTACCGCCTTACTGCTGTGCGCTTTCCTATTCCGCCGCTGCGCCAGCGCAAAGAAGAAATCGCGCCGCTCGCCGATCAGCTCCTCGCGCGCCTCTGCCAGCGTTACCAGCAGCGTCCCGTCACCTTTGCCCCCGGTGTGCTTGCCCGGCTCCTCCAGCACAACTGGCCCGGCAATATCCGCGAACTCGCATCCGTCCTTGAAGCCGCGCTGCTCAACGCCTCCAATGGCTTCATCCGCACTGAAGACCTCGCCCTCGCCACACCCGAGCTCACGCAATCCGCCACCGTGCCCGCTCCGCCCGCAGGCACGGTCCTGCTCGACGCCGTCATCCGCCGCCATGTCGAGTTCGTCCTCGACCTCAACCGCGGCAACAAACTGCGCGCCGCCCTTCAGCTCGGCATCTCCCGCTCCACCCTCTACCGCATCCTCGGCAGCCGGACTTTCACCGGTTGAGAACTCCGTTCCACCGCAGGTGCACCATTACAATCGCTTCAGGCTTCCCAAACATGGCCACCCGCACTCAATCTTTCGAATCCGTGCAATCCATGCACCCTGCCACACGCGCGGCCATCGCTTTTTCCAGCCTCGCTCTCGTCCTGCTCCAAAGCGTTTGCACATTCTTTACCGCGCTCAGCGGCCTGCGGCTCATCATCGGTGTTGCCGCACTCGCTACCGTCACCCAGGCTGGCGTCGTTTGGGACCACTTCCACGCGGACTGGCTCCGCATCCCCATGCTCACCCTTGCCTTCGCCGGCTCGGCGCTCAACCTTGCCATCCTCCGTCGCATCCACCGCCTGCGCCGCAACTCCGCCACGCACTGGCGTCAGCCGTCGCCTTCATCCCGCAAGCTCTTCTCCGAACGGCTCCAGCTCATCCTCTCCATCGCCACACTGGCTCTTATCGCGCTTGAAGAGCTCACCCACTTCCAGACGTTCCATCACTTCTAGTGAATCTTCCGGCCAGTTGGCGTATAACCCAGCCTCACTCGCAGTGACAAGCTTTGAGCATCCACTCCACGCTGATCGGCTCAAACGCGTCGAACGCATCGTTATGCCCCCGCCCCGGAATGGGATGAAATTCCTTCGGCTCATGCGCCAGCTCAAACAGCTTTCGCCCCTGTCGCGGCGGAATCACCTGGTCGTCTGTCCCATTTGCAATCAACAGTGGAGATGAAATCCTCCCAATCTTCCTTTCATTGTCGAATCGATCCAGCGCGAGAAGGTTCACTGGAAAAATAGCGAAGTGCGTCTGCCCAACCTGCGGAATCGAGAGGTACGGCGCAAGCAGCATCACACCGCCCACATGAAACTCTGTCGCCATCTCCGTCGCAACACCGGTGCCGAGCGAGTGACCGTAAAGAACAATTTGCTGAGCATCCACTCCATGCGACATCAGGTAGTGCATATACGCACGCCCGTCCGCATACAGCCCCTTCTCGGTCGGCTTGCCAGGCAATCCGCTGTATCCGCGATATTCGGCCACCAAAAATCCGTAGCCCTGTGCGATGTACGCATCGCCCACCTCGGATGCGGTGGCAAGTTGATCGGCATTTCCATGAAAGAAAACAATCGTGCAATGCCCTTCCTTCGCAGGCGCGTACCAGCCCCTCAGTGCAACTCCGTCCTCAGTGCGCACCTCAATTTCGCGATAAGAAGGATTTGCATGCGCTTGCGTCGGCGTCATGTATGCATGGCTCGGGTAGTAAAGCAGACTCCGTTGCGTGAAAAAGAAAATCGCGGCAAGCGCAACGTAGGCAATCAATGCCAGTCCCGCAAGTATCGTCAACACACGCAACAGTTCACCCAATAAAAAAGATTACGTTGCCTCCACAATACTCTTGTGGACACCAGCCCAAATGTTCAAAGCAGATACCCACAACTCTCCTGCGAGCGAATAGCGAGCGGCTGCCCCACGCAGTGGTGCGAGCGAACAGCGAGCGGCTGCTCCATGCAATGGCGCGCAAGCGCGTCCGCTGCATGCAATGCTGCTGTATTCTCACCCTGAGGACACTCCCCATGCCCCGCATCCTCCCCATCCTCGCCCTCTGCCTCCTCCTCACCGCCTGCCGCGCCCACTCGTCGCCGCCCCAATCGACCAAATTGAGTGCCCCGCATTTGGGCACCCGGGAAAGCACGAACTCAAAGCAGGCAATTCCCGGCTTCTCCTGGTCCCCCACCATCACTTACTCCGACCCCGCGCACGGCGTCACCTTCCGCTATCCCGCTGCCTTCAAACCACAGATCCAGTTCTCGTATATCCCGCCGCTCCTCGCGCAGTCGGAAACCGTCAAGCCCATTGCCGGCTTCAGTTACAGCCTGGGCGGCTTTCCGCGCACCAGCTTCAATGGCCCCTATGCCCACACCACGCTGGAAGGCTTTGGCGTCGTCTACACGGCCTTCTCTTCATCCAGCAACAACGCCTGCCAGTCCACCGCCGCATCCATTGCCCAGGTCGAGCCGGGCGCAAGGCCGCTCCCGCCTGAAACCATCAACGGCCTTGCCTTCGCCGTCTATCCAACCGGTCAGGCCGGCATGATGAAGCGCCTCTCAGGCCGCATCTACGCCGCCTTCGCCCAGCACACCTGCTACCTCGTTGAAACCGGCGTCGGCTCCGTCGCGCCGGGCGTCGCCGAGGGCGTCGATAGCCTGACTCCCCAGCAAAGCAAGGCCATACGCGCCGGCCTTCTTCGCATCGTTCACTCCCTTCTCATTGCACATCGGTAGATACTCTTCGCCGAACTTCTGCCCCGTCCACTCCGGCTCCGTCGACCACTGCTCTATCAGGGCATCCACTGTCGCGCGGTCTTCCGCGTGGTCCACTCTTTCCGCCGCTTCCTTGCCCTTCTCCGCCAGTTGCAACAGCAGCTTCGCGCTCGCCACATCTCCCTTGGCCGCCTTCTCTCCCAGCACCTCGGCCAGTTGTGCACTCACCTTCCGCAGGCTCTTCTCCGCCGCCTGCCCCAGTCTCTGCTCGGCCGTCAACGCAGTGCGCCTGCGCGGTTTTTTTGCCGCCTCGCTCGCCTGGGCGGCATTCTCCTGCTCAGCCTGCTTCGGCGCACGCTCCACGCGTGTGTCTGCTCTCCGGCACTCCTTCTCCGCCTTCGTGACCTCCATCTCTTTCCTGTTCATCAGCGCCATCTCAAGCCTCTCCTTCTTCCGCCGCACTCTTCGTTCTTCCCTCCGGCTCGGCCTCCAGCAGCTTCTGCCACATCTTCATCTCCGCCAGCGACTCCATCGTCCGCCCGCCCTTCGGCACAATCCCGTACACCACCTCGCACCCCATCGCATCTGCCATCCGGCTCAGTGCACGCATCGTGATTGACCCGTTCTCCTCGGACCTCTCCAGCCGGTTCACCTCGCTCTTGCTCACACGCAGCACTTCAGCCACCTCAACTGCGCGTACGTCCATTGCCTGCCGTACCGTCCGCAGCAATGCCGCCGTCGGCGTCTTCACCCGCAGCGCCATCCTGAACGGACGCATCTCCGCGTCCAGCTTCCGCCGCACCTTCCATCTGTCCTTGTCCCGCATCGCCAAATTCCCCTTCTCTGTCCTGCAAGCTTTTCCTCTCCTTTTCCAATTTTGGGCAAATTCGGCTTAATTTTCGGCAAATTGCATTTGCTGCGCGTGCCTGCACAACGCATTTGGCCAGCCGCTTCTCACACAACGCGCATCCGGCGGCCACATGCGTCACGCCATTCCGCTGTGCACCACTTGCGCGTTCAATCCGGCGTGTCATTCATCGCCGCTGCACTTGAAAACGGCCACAAAATGCGGGCAATTCGGCACAATTCCGCTCAAATCCCCACGTACACGTGGTCTACACTTTCCTGAAGGGCCCTTTGCCCAACTCCGCTGTTTGAGGTTGCACTGCTTTGCGCAAATTTGTCGGTTTTTCCCTTCTTGCCGCACTCCTTGTTCCCGCCGCCGCTGCCTTCGCGCAGGCGCCCGCGGTCACCGTTCACGAGTCGCTGGCCGACCGCCGCAAGGACCTGAACGACCTCATCAACGAGTACTGGCAGACCTATCTCGAGGCCAACCCTGAATTCGCTTCCACCATCGGCGACAAGCGCTGGAACGACAAGCTTTCCGACTACTCCATCAAGGCCTATAACGAATGGCTGCAGCGCGAGCAGGCATGGATCATGCGCCTCGCCGCCATCGATCCCACCGGCTTCACTGACCAGGAGAAAATCAGCCGCGAACTGCTCCTGCGCACCTTCACTGACGATGAGGGAGCTGCGGAATTCAAAGAGTGGGAGATGCCCGTCAACCAGATGCAGGGCATCCAGATTGACTATCAGCGCTATGTCGCTCAATTCCCCTTCCAGACCGCGAAGGACTACGACGACTGGATCGCGCGCCTCAACGCGCTTCCCACCGCTTTTGAGCAGATCACCACCAACATGTCCATCGGCATGGACGACAAGCGCGTCCCCCCGGAGTACCTGTTGGAAAAAGTCCTGACGCAGGTCAAGACCTTCCTCGCCGAAAAACCCGAGGACACGCCCTACGCGCTTCCTCTCAAGCATTTCCCCGCGTCCATCCCCGCTGCCGAGCAGCAGCGCATCAAGTCCGCTACGCTCGACGCCATCGCGCACAAGGTCGTGCCCGCCTATGTCCGCTTCGAGCGTTTCCTTGAGGCCAGCTACATCCCGGCCGGCCGCACCGATCCCGGCATCTGGGCCCTGCCCGACGGTCAGAAGTACTACCAGTTCCTCCTCCACCGCACCACCACCACCGACATGACCGCCGAGCAGATTCACGAGATCGGGCTGGAGCAGGTGAAGAAAGACGAAGCCGAAATGCTCGCCATCGCGCAGCAGCTCGGCTTCAAAGACTTGGCTTCCTTCCGCGCCTCACTCAAAGACAATCCCAAGCTCCACCCGACCTCCCGCACACAACTCCTTGACGCATATAAGAGTTATCTCTCCGCCATGCAGGCAAAGCTGCCTGAGCTCTTTGGCCGTCTGCCCAAAGCGAAGTTTGAAGTCGTACCCGTGCCTGATTACCTCGAAAAAACATCCGCGCCTGCCTACTACGAGCAGGGTGCTCCCGACGGATCGCGTCCCGGCCGCCTCTTCATCGACCTCTACGATCCGGAAAAGCGCAATCTTTACTCGGCCGAGTCCATCGCGTATCACGAGGGCCTTCCCGGCCATCACCTGCAGATTTCCATCGCGCAGGAGCTGACCGGTGTCCCCGACTTCCGCAAGTTCGCCGGCTTTACTGCCTACCAGGAGGGCTGGGGACTCTATGCCGAGCAACTGGGCAAGGACGTAGGCTTTTACAAGGACCCCTACTCCAACTATGGCCGTCTGGAAGCCGACATGTGGCGTGCCATCCGCCTCGTTGTCGATACCGGAGTGCATTCCCAGCACTGGACCCGCCAGCAGATGGTTGACTACTTCCACGCGCACTCCGCCATCGCCGAGCCCGACATCCAGGCCGAAGTCGACCGCTATATCGCCTGGCCCTCGCAGGCCACCGCTTACAAAATCGGCCAGCTCACCATCCTCGCACTGCGTGCCAAGGCAAAGAAGGAGTTAGGGCCCAAATTCGACATCCGCGCCTTCCACGACGAAGTGCTTGATTCCGGAGCGCTCCCGCTCGACATGCTCGCCGACCGTATCGAAGCCTGGATTAATACCCAGAAAGGCAACTAACCAGTACGCCGGATGGGAAAGCACGAACCTCCTGCAAGCGACAAGCGAGCGTCTGTTCCATGCAATGGCGTCCAAAGGGGCGGGGCTAATCACCTTTTCCGGCGGGTCACTATACCTATGGCGCATGTAACTGCCTATCCATCGCTTACATAAACATCCAACTGATTGCGGCAAGACTGTTCATCCTCTTCGCTTTCAGTGGAGCGTGCGTCTTCATGTTAAGTTACATATCCATCTAACTGTATTTTGCAGTCAGCTGCCTTCGATTGTAATCGCGCTTGCGAGATCTTCTATATCTGTCCTAACTTATCTTATTGAACAATTCTTTTACTTCCATCTGTGGGAACATACTTCCGCAGATGGGATAGCTTTGCAAAAGGAGAATGTAATGCGGCTTGTTAGCCCAGCAAAAATCCTGCTCTTCATTCTCCTGTTTCTCCCGGCGCAGCGGATTTTCACTCAATCCACGCCTCAGGCTACGGACAGCGAACATTTTTTGTACGCAAAAATGTCTGTCTATGAGTTTGGAAGGCGTCGAATGCCGTGGCTGATGAGGCATCCCAATCTGGCAACAAAGAGGACAACCAGCAGATCGTTGCTTACGGGCATTGAGCATGTGAGCGCGGGGTATCGGGTGAACTATCCTACCCTCGACATATATTCTTCAGCAGGTGTGCCTCTCTATTTCAGCGATTCCCCCGAGCTCAATGAGCAGGTGATCGATGCGTTACCTCAGGTAATCCCCGAGCCGGATCTGAACCCCAAATATGAAGTTCGTCCTTCGCTGCGCGAGGTTCTGAGCATGATTCCGAGTATTCCACGCAAAGACCGGGCAACTCCGGCACAGATCGAGTACACGGTCTTGTCCATTTCTTTGGACCCTCCGGATCCAAATGCCAGTGAGGCTGAAAAGAAAGCTATCCAACGGGACAAGAACAAACCAACTCCTGGTCCAAAAGTTATAGCGGTCCGAGCTCACGATCCCCACCCATTGACTGCGGCCCAAATAGCTGCGGCAGTCAAAAAGGGCTTTCTCCACAATCGAGCTCAGGAAGAAGCTATCGAACGGCTGAAAGCGAGGCTGAATGGGTCCGGAATTCGAGTCATTGAAGTTCGCCTCCAGCAGTGAGATTGGCGCGAAATCGGGCAGTGGGCCAAAGCCTGATGCGCTGTCCTAACCGCTCTGTTTGCGATTAGATGGGGAACTCACACTACGGAGGCATCAGAGGCCATTAGCGCCCCGAAGCCGCACATTCACCGCGAAGCGATGAGTGGGAGCACGAACCTCCTGCGAACGAAAAGCGAGCACCTGCTGCATGCAATGCCATGTGCCCGTCCGCACAGACCCGCTGGCAGGGCTGACAGCATGCTATCCACTTACGAGCGATGGGCGAACGTTTGCCGCAACGCTGGCGCCTCTATCCGTTTCAGTGAACCTTCTGGCGCCCAAGCGCCGTCTGCCCCACCGCGGGTGGGCGATAAAATCCCTAGTACAGCACTAAAACCCTGGAGAACCATACGAAATGAAAAAGCTCTTGATCGTTGCGTGTGTCCTCGGCTTTGCCGGACTGCTTCACGCACAAGCCACTGACACCACTGTTTGCGACATTCTCAAGAACCCCGCCGCCTTCAATAACAAAATCGTCAAAATCAAGGGCACCGTCTCTGCCGGATTTGACAGCTTCATCGTCCAGGCCCCCAAATGCGGACACCAGGTTGACGGCATCTGGCTCCAATATCCGGAAGGCGCCAAGGTCAAGTCCGGACCCGACGCCGTGATCACCATTCAGCCCGCCAGAAACTTTGCCGGCACATTCACGCCAGCGCCGGCGCGGACGCCTGTCACGCTGAGTGTGGACAAGGAATTCAAGAAGTTTGATTCATCGCTGGCCGACCGTATGCACACCAATGGTGCGTGCCTTGGCTGCGCGCGCAATCTCGTAGCGGCAACGCTGGTCGGCCGGATCGACGCAGTCAAACCCGAGTTGCACCGCGATGCGAGCGGAAAAATCACCGCGATTACCGGATTCGGTAATTTGAATCGTTATCCCGTGCGTCTCGTGCTGCAATCGGTGGCGGATGTCGATTCGCAGAGAATCGACGTGGACAAAGACTCCGCGCTCAAGCCAACCGCATCGGAAGCCGACGCCAGCCAGCGCGTCTCCCAGTCCTTTGCATCGGCAATCGCCTTCAATGACCATCCCAAGCGCGCCGCGGACGCCTTTGGCAAGCAAGGTGATAACAACGGTGTCGTCGTCGCTTTCACGCAGCCGGGCGTCGAAGCGTCCGCGCTTGAGGCGCAAAGCACAAGCGACTCTCCGGATGGCGTGATTTTTGATGTCCTTATCAACAGCGATCACGTGAAAAAAGAGGCCATGCCTCTGGCCATCGCGCACCTCGGCGAACACATCGCCGACTTCCGCACCCCCGAATCCACCCTTGAGGACGCGGTGCTGTATCAATACGAATACCGCGCATGGATTACGACGATGCTCACCGCGATGAAAACCGGAGAGAAGTCGATTCAGATTCCTGGAGGCTATACGCTCTGGAGTGCAAGCGCGAATCAGGCAGATCTCAATGCCAATACAGATATGGCCCTCACGGCGTTCTTTGCCGATCAGGCTTGCCTGTCGCGATAATTCAGCCGCCCGGGACTTGCGGCCAATCAACGAATGCACCAACGAAATGCGAAAGGCGTCAACGCTCTTCGCATTTCCCGTTTAAGCCGTGCATCCGTTTTCAGTATCGTTCATAACCCGCAATCCATCGGCAAAGCCGCACTCAACTTGCTGTGATATGTTTATGACGCTTTATGCCCACACTTCAGGAACAATTTGGCAATATAGACATCTATCTCTTCGATCAACTGCTCAAGGCGCGCATTACGCCGGGCATGACTGTTGTCGATGCAGGTTGTGGCGGAGGCCGTAACCTTATTTACCTGTTGCGCGAGGGTTATAACGTTTATGCGGCCGACGCCGATGCCGGCGAGGTCCAGAAGGTGCGCGGCATAGCTGCCAGGCTTGCGCCATCGCTGCCGGCCTCCAACTTCCGCGTTGAGCCGGTGGAGAGCATGTCGTTCCCGGATGCATGCGCGGATATGGTTATTTGCAACACGGTTCTCCACTTCGCCCGCGACGACGACCACTTCGCATCCATGTTGCGCGGCTGCTTCCGGCACGTCAAACCCGGCGGCATCTTCTTTTCCCGTCTCGGCTCCACCATCGGCATGGAGGGCCAGATCCGGCACATCGAGGGACGCCGCTACAAATCGCCCGACGGCTCAGAACGCTACCTGGTCGATGCCGGTCTGCTGGAGGCTTACACGCATCGCATGGGGGAGTTCGCCGATCCGCTCCGGACCACCGTCGTCCACAATCTGCGCGCCATGACCACCTGGATTGTGCGCAAAGGCGAACAAAGCACTCTTTAGTCCATCTCGCGCCCCTGAGCGCGTATCCTGTACTGTTGAATCAATCCACTCATTCAGGACAAGGACACCATGGCGGAAATCGCCGTTGAGGCTAACGAAATCCCCGCTCAGCTTCCCGATGTCCGCGTTGCCGTTCTCGGCGCGGGCAAAATGGGCGGCATTCTTCTGCAGGCGTTTCTCAAAGAGAATCTCTTTGCGCCCGATCAGATTCACGCAACCGTTTCGCGGCAGGAGCGCGCTGTTGCGCTCAGCACGCAGTGGGGTGTCGATGTTTCCACCGACAACCTGGAAGCGGTCAAACAATCGGACCTGATCCTGCTCGGCGTGAAGCCGTTTCAGGTTCCCGACCTGATGGAAAAGATCAAACCGGCTCTGACCAAGGACAAAACCATCGTCAGCTTCGCGGCCAGCGTGAAAACTCGCGCCATTGAAGAGGCGTCTGGCATCGAAATTGGCGTCATCCGCGCCATGCCCAACACACCTGCCGCACTGGGCGCGGGCGCGACCGCCCTCTGCAAAGGCCGTTTCATTTCGCCCAAGCAGATGGAACTGGCTGAACGGATCTTTGAGACTGTCGGCCGTACCGTGCTTGTCGACGAAAAGCATATGGACGCGGTGACCGGTCTTTCCGGTTCCGGCCCGGCATACGTGTACATCATCATCGAGGCCTTGGCCGAGGCAGGCGTAAAAGTCGGTTTGCCACGCGATGTCGCTACGCAACTCGCTGCGCAGACAGCCTTCGGCGCATCCAAGATGGTACTGGAAACCGGCTACCATCCGGCGCTTCTCAAAGATGCTGTGACCACGCCTGCCGGCTGCACCATCGACGGCATTCTGGAGCTGGAAGAAGGCGGCCTGCGTGTCACGCTCATCAAGGCCGTGATGCGCGCCACCGAGCGTGCCAAGCAGTTGGCATCTTCATAGCTACCCAAACGCATTCACGGAGGTGTGATGAAAATTGAAAAGCCGCTAATTCTTGTTTTTGAAAATGACGGCAAGGTTCAAACACACCTCTATCCCGAAGAGCGGAGCTACAAAGAATACGGCATCATCATTGCCGACCTTGTCCGGCATGTCTCCAATTGCTTCAATGTTGACGAACGCGACGTTTGGGAGTGGGTGGACAGAGAGCGCGAGAATCCCACGAGCCCGGCAACTGAAATCAAACCGAACTGATCTTTCAATTTGAAATTTGCGCGCCCAACCTGGCTTCCCTCCTACCTGCCCGAACTCGATGGGTTGCGCGGGCTTGCAATTCTCTTTGTTGTGCTCTATCACTGCCACCCGCGCCTGACGGGCACAAGGCTTCACGGCCTCGCAATGTGGGGCTGGTCAGGCGTAACCCTGTTCTTCTTTCTGAGTGGGTTTCTCATCACCTGCAATCTTCTGGGGGCACGCGCCAAGCCACGCTACTTCCATAACTTTCATGCGCGGCGCGCGTTACGCATCTGGCCCGTCTATCTGCTTCTACTCATCTTTGTCTATGCGGAAGCGCCGTGGTACGTCGGCCTCCCGGTATGGAATGCAGTACGCACCGCGCCGTGGTGGGCCTACCTGCTCTTTCTACAGAATCTGTTTCCGCTTGCACTACCGCCGGCGCTGGGCCCCACCTGGGCGCTGGCCATTGAGGAGCAGTACTACTTCGTCTGGGCTCCGGTGGTGCGCTGGCTGCGCAATCCGGCCATTCTGGCTGCGCCATTGGCCGCCGCAATGATTGCGGCGCCCCTGATGCGCAAAGTGCATCCGCACTGGATAACACCGACGCACACGCTCATCCACCTGGACGGCCTGGCACTCGGAAGCCTGCTCGCTATCGGCATGTATACGCTCTCACTCAGCCGCCGCGCATGGCTGTCGCTCGGACTGGTTTCCTTCATTGCAGGCACAATCGCGGTCTTCACCATAGCAAGTGGAACCGCCTATCTCGATACCGCACTCGCATTCGGCTACGGTGGCATCGTACTGGCGCTCGCGGCCTCCGCAGGTGCACACAATCCTCTCAATCAATTGCTCCGCCGCGGTCCACTCGCCTTCTACGGCAAAATCAGCTACGGCCTTTACATGACGCACATTGCCACCTTCATCTTCTTCGGCTGGTTCGACGTGAAGATGGACCCCTACGGCACGGCCGGCAATCTGACCATTGTTGCCTTCCGCTTCGCAATGGCCACTCTGGTCGCCACCGTACTCTGGTACGGGTTCGAGTCGCGCATTCTCAAGCTGAAGCGTTACTTCTGATCGCCCTTGATGGTCTATAACGTTGTAAGAACGTAAATCTGACCCGAACGCTCCGGGAGTTTTGCGATGCATTCCGCTGCCATCCTCCGAAGCAGCATTCTCCTCCTTGCCATACCGGTGGCTCTTCAAATACCGACCTCAGGACAGCCCCCCACGCACCAGGCAACATCCGACACATCGCCTTCAGTCACATTCCAAAGCACATCGAGGCTGGTTCTGGTAGACGTTGTGGTAACTGACCATGGCGCGCCTGTATACGGATTAAAGCGAAGCAACTTCCATTTATTCGAAGACGGCAAGGAGCGGACGATCACCGCATTTGACGAACACATTGCTCCGGCACGATCAGCCGCGCAGCCTGTTGCATCATTCCCACCCGGCACTTACACCAACATGCGGAGCGGTCCGTCTGCCACAGCGCTCAATGTCATTCTGCTCGATACGTTGAACACCCCTTTCGATGCACAGGCCAACGCCGAAGCTCAACTGAAGCAATTTCTCGCGAGCGCGCAGCCGGGTGTTCCCACAGCCATATTCAAGCTGGATGGAAATCTGCGCCTGATCGCAGGTTTCTCAACCGACCCGCAGGAGCAGTTACGCACTGTGCGGCTGGCAAACATGAAGCCGCAGCATTCCAAGCTCTCCGATCAGGAAGGCGACAAGCGGAGAGCCGCGACGATAGCTTCTACGCCTGTTGAAGCCACCAAAAACGCACCAGGGCTCATCGAAAGCCTGAAGGAGATGGATGCATCTCTCAATACGGCTCGCGATCATAACCGACTGACGCTTACACTCGACGCCTTTGCAAGACTGGCGCGCATACTGTCAAACACACCCGGCCGCAAAAACCTGATTTGGATTTCTGGCTCGTTTCCTTTTTCACTCAAACCCTACACAACCATGGAAGAACCGGTGGAAGATCTGAAAGATTTTGCCAATGAATTCAATCGAACCATCCGCCAGCTTGCCATTGCGCGGGTAGCAGTGTATCCCATCGACGCACGGGGTTTGTCTGGGCTTCCCTCAGCTGATGCAACTGATCACTACAACGCTGCAAGTGGTTATGTGGACCGCTTTCTCGTTCCGCATGCACAAGGCGAGAGCGGCGACATGAATTTTTTGGCGCATAGCTCAGACGAGCGCTCCACCATGCGGCAGATTGCCAGCGCCACAGGCGGCACTCCGTTTGTGAATACCAATGCGATTGCCGGCTCCATTGCCAGCGCGGAGCAGGACGGCGCCAATTACTATTCGCTTGGTTACGTACCCGCGGAGAAAGACCTCGACGGGAAGTTCCACACCATCAAGGTAAAGATTGACGGCGCTCTCTATCACCTTGCCTACAGGAATGGTTTTCTGGCTGGCACGAAGGACGCCGCGAATGCAAATGCACAGCAAGTAATTCCTCCAATACTCGCCTCGCTCATGCTGGGTGCGCCGCCGGTCACGCAGATTGGCATTGCCGCGCGGATTGCTCCCGCCACCCAAACGGACGCCAGGAAGATCATGAAGGAGGTGAAGGCATCTGGTGCGCACTTAGCGCTACCGGGCGGGAGCGGGCAGCAGGCTTATCTTGCGACCATCATCATCGATCCGCGCAGCGTCGCATTTGCTCGCGATAAGAGCGGTGCGCATACTTCAATGCTTGAGGTCGCGTTGATTGTCTTTGACCGCGATGGCATACCGATTGAGGATGTGGAGCACCACGCGGAGCTTCGCATTCCGGACAAGGTTTTTGCTCCGGCATTGAGGCAAGGGGTGTCTGTTTCTCTTCCGCTCAGTCTGCCGGATGGCTTCAGCTTCATACGCATCGCAGTTCACGATCCCGTAACGAATCGCATAGGCTCGCTTGAGATTCCTGTTTCCGTTCCAGCAAAGCAATCCTGAACCGCTCTGCAATTGGAACACCCGCACAAGCGATTGAAGAAGAATATCAGGAAGGTTCCTGCCTTGCGGCAGAGTCTGCGGTCTGACTTGCCGCAGCACCTTTTGCTTTGAGTTCGCGCGTTTTCAATACGATCAGGAATTCATAAAAGGCAATCAGCACGGAATAAGCAAAACCAGGATAGCCATCGAGGAACCCTCGTTTGCCTACATACATCACAAGAAACTTGATAAACGGGCGCGCAGGCATGGCGTAGTAAAGTTCCTTGAGATTCCTGCGGCGCTCGATCCTGTCGCGCGTAAAAAGCGCGGCACTGATGCTCGGCCTCTTGCCACCACTCAGATTGGTAAGCGTCTGCTGCGCCTCAAACGTGCTGTACGAGTTGTGCTTCTGTACCCAATCGCCTATTCCCTTGCTGAATGGGTTGTGATCAAGGAATCCTTGCACACGCCCCACTGGGCCATCCGCTTTGGCGATGCAGTGCACAAGGCGTTCGTAGCGCATCTTCTCAGGCATGAAGAGGCGATCGTACCAAGCAGTCATCTGCACATGCTTGAGCCAGCGTCCCAGAAAGAAGTCGCGGCGCTGCACACCAAAAGCCACGTGGCCGCCGGGATTCTGCGCTGCAGCCAGCATGGATTGCGCCAGTTCCGGTGTGATGCGTTCGTCGGCATCGAAATGGAAGATCCACGGATGCTTAAAGGGAATGTTCTCAAGAGCCCAATTCTGATGCGGGCCAAAGCTATCGAACTTTCTGAACCAGACCTGAGCGCCGTGAGCTCTGGCAATCTCCACTGTCTTGTCGCTTGAGTAGGAGTCGAGAATGTGAATATCGTCCGACCACTTGCATGAGGCAAGGCAGTCGGGAAGATTCGCCTCCTCGTTAAGCGTTTGGATCAAAATTGAGATCATAAGGTGGCTGTGGCCCGCAAGTTAGGCATGAGAACGCCGATGATGCACATTGATTGCGCTCTCAGGATAGGCTGGCTCGTTTTCCTGCGTCAAGACAACTGATTGGAAGTACTCATCGTTCCTGAGAACAGGAGAAAGCAGACATGCGGGATTGCGCATTGCAAGAAAACTCCAGCAAGCAGGGCATGAAATTCCGATCGACGGCAATCTCAGCACAGGTTACTGCAAGTTCTCCGAGAGACATGCGTTTATAGCAGGCGACATTACCGGCGGCGTAACCAAGTTATTTTTTGAGAAAGCACGAAGGCCTGCACGCGCCCCTGAAGAGAGTATGCGTCCAGCTTGAAATTGGAAGAAAACGAATCAGACTTCGCGTGACAACGCGCAGGATGCGCGCGCAATTCCATCCGCACAAAAAAACTAACTGAGATATGTTAATTTCCTTTGTTTTTTGGCGCTTTCATCTGCGTGCGTTGCCACTGGCATAACCTGATTGTGACTCGTATCACGATACCTGCCTGCGACAGGCTGCTAGCCTTTTAAGTGAACGGGAATTCACCTTGCGAGGAGAATCATGACTGAGACAGCGAGCAAGAACCCCCTGAGTCCCGAACAACTGGCGAAGATGGACGCCTATTGGCGCGCCGCAAACTATCTGTCGGTCGGGCAGATTTATCTGAAGGACAATCCGCTGTTGAAGCAGCCGCTCACGCTCGACGACGTGAAGCCGCGGCTGCTGGGCCACTGGGGAACCACGCCAGGATTGAACTTTCTTTACGTGCACTGGAATCGCATCATCCGCGAACGCGATCTGGACATGATTTACATCATCGGTCCTGGTCATGGAGGCCCCGGCCTCGTTGCGAACACCTATCTTGAAGGTTCGTACTCGGAAATCTATCCCCACATCGAGCAGAACACAGACGGCATCAAGCGGCTTTTCCGCCAGTTCAGTTGGCCGTATGGTGTGCCGAGCCATGTTGCACCGGAAACGCCCGGCTCGATTCATGAAGGCGGGGAGCTTGGCTACTCGCTCGTGCATGCGTTTGGCGCCGCGTACGACAATCCGAATCTCGTTGTTGCATGTGTGGTTGGCGATGGCGAAGCAGAGACCGGACCACTTGCCACAAGCTGGCACTCAAATAAATTTCTTAATCCCGCAACCGATGGCGCAGTGCTGCCGATTCTGCATTTGAACGGCTACAAGATTGCCAACCCAACTGTGCTTTCGCGTATTCCGCACGCCGAGCTTGAAGATCTGATGCGTGGCTACGGCTACGAGCCGTACACACTTGAAGGCGACGACCCGGCAACGATGCATCAGCTTGCGGCAACCACATTCGATGCCATCTTCGACCGCATTGCAGAGATTCAGAAGGCCGCGCGCTCAGGCGAATCAACGGAGCGTCCGGCGTGGCCTATGCTCATCATGCGCACACCGAAGGGATGGACCGGACCGAAGTTCGTGGATGGCAAGCCAGTGGAAAACACCTGGCGCGCGCACCAGGTTCCCTTCAGCGAATTGCGCGAGAAGCCCGATCATCTGAAGCTGCTGGAAGACTGGATGCGCAGCTACAAGCCCGAAGAGCTATTTGACCAGCATGGTGCGCTGCTGCCGGAGATTGCCAACATTGCGCCCAAGGGCCGCCGCCGCATGGGCATGAATGCGCACGCCAATGGCGGCCTGCTGCTGAAGCCCCTCAAACTGCCCAACTTCCGAGACTACGAAGTGAAAATCGAAGAACGCGGCGCGGAAGACGTGGAATCCACTCGTGTACTGGGGCACTACTTGCATGGAGTCATGCAGGCCAACATGAAGGAAAAGAACTTCCGCGTCTTCGGCCCGGACGAAACCGCCAGCAATCGCATTGGCGACGTAATTACCGGTACCGGTAAAACATGGATGGCCGAAACCATGCCCATGGATGAAAACCTTTCGCCGGAAGGCCGTGTGATGGAGGTGCTGAGCGAGCACATGTGCCAGGGCTGGCTTGAAGGTTACCTGCTCACGGGCCGTCACGGCTTCTTCTCCTGCTACGAGGCATTCATTCATATCATCGACTCGATGGTGAACCAGCACGCCAAATGGCTCAAAGTCACACGGCAGATCCCGTGGCGCAAACCAATTGCATCGCTCAACTATCTACTCAGTTCGCTGGTCTGGCGCCAGGACCACAACGGCTTCTCACATCAGGATCCCGGCTTCATCGATCACCTGGTAAACAAGAAGGCAGACGTGGTACGCGTGTATCTGCCCGCCGATGCAAACACGTTACTCTCAGTAGCCGATCATTGCCTGCGCAGCCGCCACTACGTGAACCTGATTGTGGCAGGCAAACAGCCCGCGCCGCAGTGGCTCAACATGGAGGAAGCCATTGCACACTGTACGACCGGATTGGGCATCTGGCAGTGGGCGTCGAACGACGAAGGCAATCCGGACGTGGTGATGGCCTGCTGCGGCGATGTGCCGACAATGGAGGCTTTGGCTGCCGTCACACTCCTGCGGAAGCGCGTTCCCGATCTGCGTGTGCGCGTGGTGAACATCGTGGACCTGATGGCACTGCAGCCGCAGACCGAACATCCGCATGGCCTGGCCGATGAGGACTTTGATCGTATCTTCCCGCCGGATGTGCCGGTAGTCTTTGCGTTTCATGGCTATCCATGGCTCATTCACCGGCTCACGTATCGCCGGCACAATCACGACAATCTGCATGTACGTGGCTACAAAGAGGAAGGAACTACCACAACGCCGTTCGACATGTGCGTGCTGAACAATATCGACCGTTTCCAGCTTGCGCTCGATGCCATCCGGCGCGTGCCTCGCATGGCAGGCCAGCGCGAAGCGGCCGAGCAGTGGTATTCCGAAGCAATTCAACGTCACAAGCTATATGTTGCCGAGCACGGTGAGGACCTGCCGGAGATTCGCAACTGGTGCTGGTCTGCAGAGTAGTGGAAGCGGGAAACAACCGTTAAAAAGGAGAGAAAATATCCCATGCCGTCGCTGCCCGTTCTTGTTTTGAACAGCGGTTCATCGTCCATCAAATTCTCGCTGTATGAGGCGGGAGATAGCGCGCGCGTCAAGCTCTTTGAGGGCGCAGTCGACGGCATCGGAACAAATCAAGGTAAGTTCTGGATCAAGGACGCGCAAGGCAACAAACTTGTCGATCAATCTCCGGAACTCCCCACGCGGGCTGAGGCATTTTCGCTCGTTGCGGGAGCCCTGAACTCAGGCGATTTTCCTCATCCTGCGGCAATCGGCCACCGCATGGTGTGCGGCGGGCCAACCGTACTCGACAATCAGCGCATTACACCGGAACTGATCGACGAGATGGAGCGCTACACGGCCTTTGCGCCACTGCACACGCCCATCGCCGTATACATCATGCGCGAGGCATTGCGGCTCTTCCCCGGCGTTCCGAACTTTGTTTGTCTCGATTCCTACTTCCACCGCACCATGCCTGAAGTCGCGATGCACATGCCCATCCCGGCAGAGTACTCGGCAATGGGTGTGCGGCGCTTTGGCGCGCACGGCATCTCGTATGAATCGATCGTGTACCAGCTTGGCGATGACGCGCCCGAGAAGCTTGTTGTCGCGCATCTGGGCAATGGTGCATCCATCTCGGCCATTCGCAATGGCCAATGCCTCGACACATCGATGGGGTTGACGCCGACTGGAGGCATCATCTCGGCAACGCGCACGGGCGACATCGACCCCGGCGTGCTCCTGTTCATTCTGCGCGAAATCGCTAAAACCACACCGGACGCAAGCGCCGCGGCGGACAAGCTGGAAACCGTTGCCAGTAAGCGCGCGGGCCTCCTCGGTGTAAGCGAGCTTTCCAATGACATGCGCAACCTGCGCGAGGCCATCGCCAAGGGCGACGCCAAAGCACGGCTGGCCGTCGATAAATTTGTCTGGACAATTCAGAAATGGATCGGCGGCTTCTTCGCGGAGCTCGGCGGACTCGACATGCTGGTCTTCACCGGCGGCATTGGCGAGAACGACATCGCGACACGCACGGAAGTCTGCGCAACGCTCGGTGCGCTCGGTATCAAGCTGAACCCGGAGCGCAACAATGTACGTGGAGCCGCAATCATCTCCGCGGATGATTCTCCTGTCACCGTACGCGTGATACCGCCCGCGGAAGATTTGATGATTGTGAATCATGTGGTGCGGCTGCTGACTGCGTCATAAGATCAGACACATTGTTGTGAGACAGCCTATTTCCTGCCTGTTCTACACTGGAATGTCACCTTTTGGAGCAGGACGCATGCCGTCGGCCACAACAGCAACCAGCACACACCGGCTTCCCTCACCCGCCCTGCGCCGCTTTGCATGGGCGGTGCTGGTGTATTTCATTGCAGTCATTCTATGGGGCACGCTGGTGCGCGCAACAGGCTCGGGCGCGGGCTGTGGCGATCACTGGCCGCTCTGCAATGGAACGGTAATGCAGCACTCGCCGCGTGTGGACACGATGATTGAGTTCACACATCGCGTCACAAGCGCAATCTCGCTTTTCGCGGTGGTTGGCCTGCTTGTCTGGGTTTTGCGCGCCACTCAAAAGGGACATCTTGCTCGAGCAGCGGCATGGGCTTCGCTTTCCTTCACGCTGGTCGAGGCGATTCTCGGTGCGCTTCTCGTCAAACTGGGACTCACCGCGCAAAGCATGTCTCCGCTGCGTGCGCCTTATCTCGCACTGCACCTGTCAAATACACTGCTTCTGCTCGCAACGCTCACACTCGCGGCGCACTTCCTCGGGCGAAGAGAAGGCTACCTGCGCAGCCGTGTACGGCTGGCAGCACCGATTCGGTCGTCTGTCGCATTGATTGTCGTGTTGATTGTCGGCGTTACCGGCTCGCTTGCCGCACTGGGAGACACGCTCTTCCCTGCAACTTCGCTTAGTCAGGCATTCTCACAGGATCTTTCGAGCAAGAGCGCGTGGCTGGTGCGCTGGCGCTGGACGCACCCGACGCTCGCTTTCCTCGCGAGCGTGTTTCTTATCTGGCTGCTGATACGTGCGGTACGGCGCAATGCGCACTGGAAGAATGGGCGTCTGGCCGCTCTCGTTCTCATTTTGCTCGGCGCACAATACACGCTGGGCGTGCTCGACGTGGCACTGCTCGCTCCGGTCTGGCTTCAGGTCCTCCACCTTCTCGGCGCCGATGCACTCTGGTCGGCTCTCGTCGTGTTGACGGCGCGGCTCGCAATCGAGCCGGCAGAAGCGCCTGTCAACCCTTGATGAGAACCCCGGCCGCCGGATAAACCACTCCATCCACCTGAGCGTCGATCACCGGAAGCTCGGGTGTAGCCGTAAGCCATTCCACCTTGCCGCCGCTTACAATCACCGTATCTTCAGCCTTGCCGCCGCGAATCGACGGATTCCACGCAAATGCCTGATTGTCGACAACTGTCTCTATGCCGGTCGGCGTTGCCACCCACTCGCGTTCCCAATAACCTGTAGGTCCGCCCTGATGATGAAAGCGTTCTTCGCCGGGAAATCCCTGCGCTGTGTAGGCATCGGCTGCAGCCTTGAAGAGTTCTCCTCCGGTTGCGCCGGCACGCGAAGCGTGAAGCAGGGCCGCATTTACCTGCGCTGCCGCCTTGAATCGCGCTGCAAGCTCATCGGACAATGCGCCAAAATGCACAAACCGTGTAATGGAAATCGCCAGGCCCCATTTGCGCGCACATAGATTCAGCATGCCGTAGTTCTTCAGCCGCGCGCCGCGTGCAACTGCGTGCTTGTACTTAAGAATGCGGTCGTCGACCGCGAACAGATACACCGATGGAAGGATGCCGCGCTTCAGTAGATTCGCCGCCGTCAACGCTTCCAGATCGTATTCGCTCAGACCGGGCTCCACTTCATGCAGCGATTCGACCGTAGCTGCCGCGACCTCTGCACCCAGCCAGCGGTAGCGTGCCTTCTCGCTCTCCATCAACGACGCACGCAGAGGAAAGAGATTCACTGGAGTGGTACCTTCACCGCCAGAATCCGAACCGAGCGAGCCGCCCGCAATCTTCGCAGCGGCGGCAACCGTGTCGTCGCCAAACCAGGGAAACACCGCTGGCTCAAAGTCGAGCTTGCCGAACTCTTCGTCGTGCAGGCGCGGCGCCTCATTCTCCGTGGTGAAGTAGCGGCGCTTTCCGTCCGCCGTAACAAGCAGCGCGGCAACACCCGTCTCGCACGGCGTCAGCACGCGCACCTCAACCGCGCCACCAGTCAGCCACGCGACATTTTCATTGCGCCGCAGCAGAACCCCGGAAAGTTTCTGCGCATGCAGCCATTCCACAACCTTTTCGTGCTTCGCGTCGAGCTCAGCATTCCAATCTGCTTCGCTCACAATCTGAGTTCCGCCGGCCACAAGCGTCTTTGCAATTCTCTTGCTCATTTTTCCCCTTCAATCTCAACCTTCCGCGGCGTGTAAAAGCATTGGGCGTTGACCTTGTCAACGCCCGCTTGCACCGCCTATCTGTTAGTCCTCGAGCTCTGGGTGATAGTGGCTTTCCCAGCCGAGATACCGCACCGCCGCTTCATGTATCGACTTCGATACATCGCTGAAATTCGCAGCCACATGATGCTCAAAGCCTTCGCGGCAAATATATTTCAGCAGCTTCTGCAACTGCGGAATCTCCGCAACGCCCGCACCGCCAAACGTCTCCAGCGGATCGTCGGTGAACTTGCCCGGTCCGGTGTAGCCGCGGACAATGCCACGGCGGTCGTCGGTGGAGTAGCGCGCGAACGTCATCGCTCCTGCTTTCACGCGGCCCACGCAGGTTCCAAATGTATTCTCCTTGCCCACTGTTCCTGCAATGATTTCTTGGAAGTCCATGCGCACATCTTTGAAGAAGTGTTTGGGCAAGTTGGAGCAGTGGAAGCAGACGCACTTGTCGGGGTGGCTGCCGTAGTTGTTGTTCCAGTCCAGCAGAGCTGAAGGCGTGCCAGAAGCCAGAGCCAGCATATACATGCTCAGCGTACCCGGCACATCCACTTCGCACGCTGAAGGGATCAGTTCGTTCGACATCATGCTCATGATGGTGCACGGCACCACGCCGAAGAATTCTTCCATCGAGGTCCAGCACTGCACGGCGCTGATGGTCACATTGGCCTGTTTCATCCAGCCATCGATGACCGCGCCCAGCTTTGCCATCTTCAGCAGCCCTGCTTCCGAGATGCCCGCTGTGCTGACATACGACTTGATGGCAGCCAGTTTGGCCTGCGCTGCATCGTCGTTATCCTTCATCTTGTTAATGCGGCCAAAGATTTCACTCAGGTCGATGGTCTCAATGGTGATGCCACTGGTCTCCAGAATGCGCTCGGAGTAGCGCACAGTATTGAATGCCGTGGGCCGCGCGCCAATGGCGCCGATGCGCAGATTCTTGAGCCCCTTTACAATACGGCAGACCGCGGAAAACCACTCGAGGTCGGCTTTGAATTCAGCCGAGCTCAACGCCTCTGTGTGCAGCGTCGTAAGCGAGTACGGAATGCCATACTGCATGAGGTTGTTGCACGCGCTCATCTTGCCGCAGAAGCTGTCGCGCCGCACGGCGATGGTCATGTTGTCGCTGCGGTCGGGCGTGGCCTGCACCAGAATGGGCACGCGCAACCCGGAGAGCCGGATCGCGTCGACAATGCCGCGCTCTTCGCCGAAATTCGGCAGCGTGATGATAATGCCATCAATCTCGTCGGCATGCTTCTTAAACAGTGCCGCGCAGCGTTTCGACTCCTCGTACGTTTCGACAGCGCCGTACTTCGACTCTTCCGGCGAGAGGACGATCGCTTTGGCGCCGGCAGCCTCAAGAACAGAAATAATCTCTTCGCGGCCGGTCTTTGCCAGATGATCCGGGAAAAATCCGCGATTGCCTACCACCACCCCAAACGTCATCGTTCGCTGCGCCATCTCTTTAGCTCCTTCAAATCCTTCGCACCCGCATACCTTGTCACTCAGCGGCTATGGCTATTTGCGTCACGCACGGAGTGCGCTTCGCGACGGTCCTTTTCCATATTCGGGCTCGTACTCCTGCTGCGACATTGAGCCTCACTTCCATTCATCCAGCACTCTCTCTATTTCGCGTCGAACCCTGGGCGAAACTTAATGAGATAAAACAACCCCAGTGCGGTCATCAACCCTCCCCACCAAACAGGGGCGTGCAAATTGGCAAGCACCACATGCGGCAGGTTGCCCGTAACGAGGTCGAAGATGCCGTAGCCGAAGATCAGCGCTCCATAAATGGTGAGAAGGAGACCAATGAAAAACCAGATCGAAATAGGTGATGAGTGCACAGTTCCCTCCTACCAGAAGTAGATATTCAACGCCAGGAAGGCGATGATGGCTATCACACACCAGAACCACTCGTTCTTGTAGAACGGCACAGGTTCTTCGGTGGGCAGCTTGGTTGCACCATAGACAACGCCATTCAGTTCGGCCAGTGTCTTGGGTTCCGTAAATAAGCTCACAACAAAGGTCACGAGCACCGACACGATCACTGACCAGAGTGCGCGGTACATGTCTTCGGCCATGGCCTTTGCGTCAGGCGAGAGCGCCACGTAGCGCAGCGCGGAGGGCACAATCTTCACCCATGCCCACAGGCCGATCGAAGTCAGTGTGCCGATCAGCAATCCCCAGAATCCGCCTGCTTTTGTCGCGCGCTTCCAGAACATGCCCATCAGCACCACGCCAAGCAGGGGCGAGATGAAGAAGCTGAACAGCGCCTGCACGTAGTCCATAATGCCAGCCGCATTCATCACCAGATAAGCCGTACCGATGGATACGACGACTCCAAGAATTGTGGCCCAACGGCCCACTGTAACGTAGTGCTCGTCACGCGCATTCTTCTTGATCAGTGGCTGGTAAATGTCATAGGTCCACACGGCGGAGAAGGCGCTCACATTGCCGGCCATGCCGCTCATAAAGCCGGCAATCAGCGCGGTCACGCCCAAACCAAGCAAGCCGGGCGCGCAGTAGCGCACCAGCATCAACGGCAGCACTTCGTTGTAGCTGTAGGGGTGCGCGGCGCTCACCTGGTTTTCACCCACAAGGTGCATCAGGCTGCCGTCCGGGTTATGCAACACCACCAGTCCAAGCAGGCCGGGCAGAATCACGATGAAGGGCACGGCCATCTTGAAGAAAGAACCAATGACGGGCGCCATGCGCGCTGAACGCAGGTTGTGTGCTGCCAGCACGCGCTGCACCACCAGAAAGTCCGTAGTCCAGTAACCGAAGCTGATGGCAAAGCCGAGACCGAAGACGATGCCCGTCCAGTGAATACCCATGGGGTTGTTGGAGAAATGCCCAAGGCTGTGCCACATGTGCGTGTAGTCGCCCTTCGGGGTAAGCCCTGCGGCCATGTTCGCTGCCAGCTTGGCTTTGAAGCCGCTCCAACCGCCCGCTTCCACAAGTCCCAGAATTGGCACCAGCAGCGCGCCGCCCCAGATGAGCACAAACTGCAGCACCTCATTGAAAATCGCCGAACGCAATCCTCCCAGCGCAACGTAGAGGGCAACCGCAAGCGACGAGACAATGATGGAGAAATTCAGATCCCATCCCAGAACGACCTTCATCACCACAGCCATGGCGAACATGTTCACGCCGCTCATCAGCACGGTCATAAAGGCAAATGAAACAGCTGACACAACGCTGGCACCCTGTCCGTAGCGCAACTTGAGGTAGCCGGGCACTGAGTGCGTCTTGCACACGTAGTAGAACGGCATCATCACCATTCCCAGGAAGAGCATGGCGGGAATGGCTCCCACCCAGTACCAATGCGCGGCGAGAATACCGTACTGATATGCCGAACCTGCCCAGCCCATCAGTTCCAGCGATCCAAGATTTGCCGAGACAAAGCTGAGCCCCGCGATCCAGGCTGTCATCTCGCGGCCCGCCATGAAGAACTCTTCGCTCGTGTTCGCCTGCCCCTTCAGGTAGAAACCGATCCAAATGACCATCACGAAGTAAACCGCGATGACAAGGATGTCGAGCGGAGCCAGCTTCGCTAACGAAGCTGTCGCCAGAAACATACCGGCTTTGGCGCCCGCCCCCTGGGCCAACATCGAGAGAGAATCTAATCCGTGCATACAGTCACCCAATCCACCGGCGAGCCGGTTGGAAGTACGCCCCTAAGTAAATGGGTTTACTCCTTAACATGTCAAGTTGGAAACAGCCTCGCAGGAACTCCTCGATGCGAGTGTATAGGGGAGGACGGAAGCTGGTCGAAGTTTACCCGGCGAGTAAGCGTTTTCCGGACGAAGTGTATCATGCCCGGACTTGCTTGCAACAGCAACCACTCTCAACTCTCAATCTTGCCCAGTCCACGCTTGTGAAGCCCGCTAAAGGCAACTGCCCCCTTCTGCTTGAGCGCGTAAATCGTGCTTGTGTTCAAGCCCGCGCAAATGTACCTTGAGGTATGGGATTCCCTTTTTCCCTTCACTTACCTCTAATTCCCTCTTCTCACGCTGTTTCACCGCGCGGGGCTGTCCGTCGCCCGGCCACCCTCTTTTCAAAGGAGCTGTGACCATGTACTCGCCTGATGATTCCGGAGCCTCGATAGGCTTCTCTCGCCGCAGTTTCTTCCGTTACGCTGCAGGCGCCTCGGCCCTGGCCTCCATCCCCATGCTCACCGAGCCGCACCTCGCCTTTGCTGCCCGGCCCCATTTCGCCGACCCCAATATCGGCATTCATATTGATGCGAACGAAAACCCCATGGGCCCCTGCGATTCAGCCCGCAAAGCCATGGTCGACATCGTCCCTCGCGGGGGCCGCTACCTGTTCAACACCGACATGGAGCTCACCGACCTCTTTGCCAAGCAGGAAGGCCTGGAAGGCAATAACGTCATTGCCTTCGCCGGTTCCACTGAGCCGTTGCACTACACCGTGCTCGCCTTCACTGGCCCGGACAAACCGCTCGTCGTAGCCGACCCCGGCTATGAAGCGCCGATGTGGGCCGCAAAGTTCACCGGCGCGCCCGTCCTTAAGGTGCCGTTGGCCGATCCCAAGGGCGAAGCCAAACACGACGTGAAGGCGATGCTCGCCGCCGCCACTAATCCTGGCGTCATTTACGTCTGTAATCCCAACAATCCCACAGGCACCTGTACGCCGACCGCCGACATCGAGTACCTCGTCTCGAATGCCCCCAAAGACACCGTTATTCTCATCGACGAAGCCTACATCCACCTCTGCGATGCCCCTCGCTCGCTAAGCTTCGTGAAGGAAGGCAAGAACGTCATCGTTCTGCGCACCTTCTCCAAGCTTTACGGCATGGCGGGCATTCGTCTGGGCTTCGCCGTCGGCCGTCCTGACCTGCTCGAAAAGGTCAACAGCTTCGGCGGCCAGAATGCGCTGCCCATCACCGCGGTCGCGGCGGGCAAGGCCAGCTTGCTGGAGCCTGATCTCATCGAAACCCGCAAGAAAATCATTGCCGGCATCCGCAATGACACACTCGCGTGGATGAAGAGCCAGGGCTACCACTGCACTCCATCCGAAAGCAATTGCTTCATGGTCGATGTAGGCCGCCCCGGCAAGGAAGTACAAGCCGCGCTTGCCAAAAAGCTCATGTTTGTCGGACGCATCTGGCCCGCATGGCCCAACTCGGTTCGCATCACCGTTGGCACGAAAGAAGAAATGGCCCAGTTCCGCAAGGACTTCTCCGCGGTCATGGCCACCAACACCGCCGGCCTTGAACCTCCCGCGCTTCCCGCGCGGCTTGCCGCACACCCGCATACGCATCTCTCGTAATCGCGTACAACAGCGCAGGACAGACCCCGCCTTCGGGCGGGGTTCTTCTTTGCGCATGATTCCTAACTGCAAAGAACCCTTCACTCTCGGCATAAACAAAACGCCGGCAGCTCGCATGGAGCCGCCGGCGTTGCTGCGTAACATTGCGTCTTCGTCAGAAGATCAGCTTCAGAGCAAGCTGCGTGTTGAATGGCTCACCCGGCCCAATGCCCGGTGAGTAGTTGCCCGAGCCAATCGTCGAGCTCGTGCTTCCGAACGCTCCGGCAAAGTCGCTCGAGCCGTCCCAGAAGTCGTTACACAACTGGTTGCACGACGGGCTGGCCAGGTTGACGCGGTTGAACAGGTTGTACATCTCCGCGCGGAACTGCAGGCTTACCGGGAAGTCATGAATGTGAATCTTTGTGGTCTTGAAGACGGACAAATCCACATCCGAGAATCCCGGACCAAATACATTGTTGCGCGCAACGTTGCCGAAGGTTCCCGGCGCCGGTTGTGAGTACGCATTGGTGTTGAGCCACTGTACATACGGCGTGCTGCCGTCTGAAGGCTTCACCAGCTTGTGCGAGATACCCTTCACCGGATCGCCGGCGACATTGGGCCGCTGCTCATATTGGCCTGTGCCGCTGGTGTCGTCCGCCGTGTACACCGTAATGGGCTGACCGCCTTTAAAGCTATACGCCGAGTTAATGGACCATCCCTCAGTCAGCGGCTTAGGCCCTTTGAACGCGGGAATATCGTAATTCAAATAGCCAACCACGGTATTCCGCGTGTCAAAGTCCGAGTTGCCGTAGTCGCCTTTGAAGTTATAGCTGTCCTGCGGTAACGCGCCGCGATAAGCTGTCACTTCGTCCAGGTTGTGCCCCCACGTGTAGGAAATCTGCGACGTCAGGTTGTGCCACGCGCTTGTGCGCAGAATCGCCTGCAGTGAGTTGTAGTTCGAAGTACCGATGCTCTGAATCTGATTCACGTCAGAGTAGTAGTTGCCGCCAAAGGGACCATCGTACTGGCCTTCCTGCACAATTGCGGTTACGCCATCGCCTGCGGTGCCCAGAGGAATCTTCTGGTTGATATTAAGCAGGCTCAGAAGCTTCCTGCCCTGGCTGCCCACGTAGCCAATCTGTACAAACGCCTTCCCTCCTGCCAGCGACTGCTCGATCTGCAGGCTGTAATTCGTGTTGTAAGACGAGCGGAAATTCTTGTCCACGCTGAACGCGCCGCATGGGCTGCTCTCGGGGCAAGGATCTTCGTTCGTAGGCGTGGGAATAATCTGCGTACCGGCAGCAATCACCTGATCGCTGACTGTTGCGTTGACCACCGGATTCGGCCCGCCGGGGTTGCCTTCAAATCCATTCGGCGCGCTGTTACCCGGCCGGTTGTCGAGGAAGGGGTTGGCGTTCGGCATGTCGAAGAACACGCCTGCGCCGGCTCGAATCACGGTTCCCGCACTCCATGGCACCTTGTAACTGAAGCCAAGGCGCGGACTGAAACTCGTATAGTCGGGGTCGTACACGCTACTGATGTCCGATCCCTGGAAAGCGATATACGTGGATGTGGTTCCCGGGCGAAACACTGACAGATCCTTCTTGTCGTTGTGCATCGGCTGCATGAAATCGTACCGCAGGCCGAAGTTCACATTCAGGTTGGCAGTCACCTGATAGCTATCCTGCGCAAACAAGTCATAAGCGTGGGAGTAGACGGTGCGTTCCGGATCGCCGAACGCCTGCGATCCCAGGCTGAGATAGCCCGCCAGAAAGTTGGCCAGCGAAGCTGTTCTCGAGTCCACATCCGGATCGTTCTGCCACGGCGACGGATACGTATTGTCGAAGGTAAAGCTGCCGGCTGAGTGGCGCCAGTAGAACTCGTTGAGTTGCATCTGACGATACTCGCCGCCGAATCGAAGCTGATGCTTGCCGATGGTCCAGTTCACCGCGTCGTCCAGATGCCCGGTGATATCGTTGCGGCCCTCGGGCGGCGTGTTGCCCGTCGGCTCAAAGCCGGAGATCTTGATATTCGGCGCCGAGCCGGGGAAACGTGAACCGGTCGTAAAACCCGAGTCTGCCACAGCGGTAAAGTCCGCCTTCGCGTCGGAGAAGGTTTGATTGAAGTAGTTCACGCCAATGGTGAGCGAGTTGGTCATGTAAGGCGTGAAAACGAAGTTGTCGGCCACCGAGTAGTTGTACACATGCAATGGCGCAATTTCGAAATACCACGGATTCACGTCCGTCTGGCCAACGGGCGCGGTTTGTGTGCCCTGGCCGAGGAAAGCGCGCGCGGAAAGATTGTGGCGCTGGCTAAAGTTCTGGTCGATCTTGATCACGCCGTTGTAGCTGTAGCCGAACTCCGGAGCCGGGTTCTGCACCGCGCTGAGTGAGGTGGGCGCGAGCAGGTCGGATGGCCACAAAATTGTCAGCAGGTTTTTCATCATGGAGCTTTCCGTCACTCCATACTGCTGCAGCACGGCTTCGGCATTTGCCTGGTATCCGGCGTTCGGTTCGGTACCCGAGTTGCCGGTTGCGATGTTGAACTTCTGCTTTTCAAAGTTTGCAAACCAGAAAGTGTGATCCTTCCAGAATGGCCCGCCCAGTGAAGCGCCCCACTGGATGTTGGAGAGCGGCAGGTCGCCCAGCGTGTTGAACGGGTTGCCTGCGGCCAGCGCCTGATTGCGCTCGTAGTAGTAGGCCGTACCATGCAGAGTGTTGGTACCGGATTTCGTCACCAGATTCACCGTGCCGCCTGGGTTGCGGCCCACTTCCGATGACGACTGCGTCTGCAGACTGAATTCGGCAATCGAGTCGATCGGCAGCGTCACACCGGCAATGTTCTCCACGCCGCCCTGGTTCACGGCGGGAATGTTGTGCCACCAGTCGTTGTTGTCCGAGCCGTCAATCTGCCAGTTGATCTGGTTGGCGCGCGTTCCATTCACTGAACCGTAGCCGCCCAGCGCATAACCGGCAAAGCCCGGCGCCAGGCCGATCATCTGCGTGTAATCGCGACCGTTGAGCGGAATATTCTGCACGGTCACTTCGGGAATATCGGTGATTTGCGTTGTAGTGGTCGTATCCAGCGCCAGGCCGGATGCGGACACCTCGATCGTCACGCCCTTGGAAGCCACAGAAAGCTTTACTGGCAGCGTGTAAATCACGCCCGCGGTTACGGGCACTTTGGAGAAAACAGCTTTCTGAAAGCCTGAAGCTTCAACAGTTACCGTGTATGCGCCAAGCGGCAGATCCTGGAAAACAAATGCGCCCGCGCTGGAGGAAATGGTCTTGTGAGAGACACCGGTTGCTGTTTCCAGCGCCTCAACTGCAGCGCTGGGAATTACCGCGCCGGATTCATCGGTAATCGTGCCGTTGATGCCGCCGCGGAAGGTCTGCGCGACGGCTGGAGTGACTGCGGTAAGAACACAAAAGATCGTCAACAACAAGGGAACAAATACACTTCGGGTACGTCGACTCGACATAGCGTCTGTCCTCCAAGTAACTTGCGGATAGAATTTCCGACTTACGACTTATGTGCAGATACGAAAGCCCTCGCAGACGGGCGCGAGGGCGTATTTACGCTTGAGAAAGGAATTTTCGTGAATGGAAAGTGCGCAGAAGGGCTTCCATTCCCCAACATAGGTTGAAGTGAAATAAAGATGCAATAAAGATCGAATGAAATTTCCAGCGGTGCCCGCCGCAGCCGTTCTGTCCTGCCTGAGCGGCTTGGCTGTATCACCATGGCGGCTGTTGCTTCATGCGCCAGCCTTGCCAGGAGCCGCACCTGGATCTGGTCATTTTCCATACCCTTGGGAAAAAGACCATATGCACACGCGCCTCCCATCCAGACAAACTGTGGCTCGGAAGAAGCGCGCAGTAAGGCGAATTCTGCTGCCCTTTCCTCAATCTTCCGCGTCTAAATTAGTGTGATTTGACTCACTCCGGCGGGTGCTCCGCGATACAGCCTGCCGGACCGAACCTGCTCCACGATTTGGAGTGAAAGGGCGTCTACCATGAGAGACTCGGAAAAACGCCGCTGGACGCATCCCGCTGTGATTCTGGTCGCAATGGATTTGCGCGATAACAGCCGTCTCATGGAACTGGCCTTACAGCAGGCGCGTGAAACCGGAGCACGTCTTCTGCTCTTTCACGTTGTCGTCGGAGACGTTGCCTTCCCGTCTGAAGCGATGGGATTTCCTTTCTACGATTTAAGTGGTGCGATGCAGCAGGCGCGTGCTGCCTTGCTGCCGCTTTGCCAGGCCGCCCGTGCGCAAAAGATTCGTTGCGACGTGGTGGTGCGCGAAGGCTATCCAGCCATGCAGATTCTCGAAGCGGTGCGGCAGTTCCATGTGGACCGCATCCTTCTCGGTACTCGGAGCCGGGGACGTTTCAGCAAGATGCTCCTTGGATCCGTGGCAGATCAAGTGCTGCGCTCGGCTCACATCCCGGTCATGACCGTGGGGCCCGAGGCTCATCTCGAGGCGGCGACAGACAACCTCAACCGGGTTGTCCTGTTGGCCACCACCCTCAGAGAGACCTCCCGAACGGGCGCAGCGCTTGCCTGCCAATTCGCCCGCGCAAGAAATGCGCGGCTGGTCATGCTTCATGTCCTGCCGGAATCCTCCAGACGAAACCTCGACGAGATCAACGCGTTGCGCGAGCTGCATGTTCTGGCTTCAGACCTTCGCGAGAATTGCGAGGATCGAGAAGACGACGGACCCACGGAGATCGAGGTTACCGTGACAAAGGGGCATCCCAGCGCACAGATCCTTGAGACCGCTGAGGCGCTGCAGGCCGAGCTGATTGTCCTGGGTACCTCGCGTTCTTCGGGAATGCATAACCTCACGCACGATCACACCGTGTATCAGGTTCTGGCGCACGCGCCATGCCCCGTACTCACGCTGTGCTGTGCCAGTGAGGATCTAAAGAACATGAAGGAATTGGAGATGCTGCACGCCGGCTGAAATGCGAAGCATCTTACGTCCACTCATGTGAAAAAGCGAACGGATGGACTTCCGCGCATGAGCGGCCTATGGCTCTCTATTTCTGAATGATCTAACTCAGGCGGTAATGCGTTCCAGTTGCTCCGGCTTCACAATCGTCATGCTTGCGCCTTTGATGGTGATCCACTCGTCGCGCCGGAACTGATTCAGCAGCCGCGTGACCGTTTCGCGTGAGGTTCCGGCCATGTTGGCCAGCTCTTCATGCGTCAGCGCCATTGTGAAGCGCATCTCCGGCTTGCCTATCGAAGCATTCTTGCCCCAGTCAAGAAGAAGACGCGCAAGGCGTCCCGCCGCCGAACCGGAAAGCGCCAAACGCTTGGCATCGTGAAACACGGTCATGTATTCGCTGGAAAGTGACTGCGCCGCGCGCATGCTGGCAATGCCGTGCTTGCCCAGGAAGTCGACAAACTCCTGCTTGCGGATGGTCTTCACCTGCACCGGCTCAATGGCCTCGGCGGTCACTTCGTAGGGGACATTCGCCAGCACTGCGCTAAGCCCCATCACATCGCCCGGACCGGCAATCTTCAGAATCATCGTCTTGCCGTCGCGCGACGTTGACGAAATCTTCACCTGCCCGAAGCAGACCAAAAACACGTTGCGCGCGGAGTCGCCTTCGGAAAATAGCTTGGCGCCGCGTGCGTGGCTCATCATGACGCCAATTTTGTCGAAATCGACCAGTGCATCCGCCGACATATTGCAGAACATCCGCATCTGACGATGTTCGCAGTTCAAACAATCCTCAGGCGGGTGATTGGGATGAAATCCAGCCATAGTGAGCCCCGAAGTAGTCTTACAGCAAAAGTATACTCCAGGCCGTCTGATTAAGTTATCCCAAATAAGGTCTAGCCGGCCAGTTAGCGGTGGGAGGGACCGCCGTTATTGACTGTGCCCTCTGCTGACGCCACACGCCGGTGACCGGAACGCATGGAATCCATATGGATAGCCATGCCTGCTGCATAGCTCCTCGACACCTCCCGCGCCAGCTCCTCCAACAGGTGCACACGCAGGGGTGGAAATGCGGAAAACGCTTCGCGAAGCGCCTGAATTGGAAGAAGCATCAGGATACCGGAGGTCTTGGCCGTTAGCGTGCAAGTGTGCTTCCCGTCTCCCAGCGCCGCTGAAAGCTCAAGAAGTTCGCCCGCCCGTACCATGCCCAGCGTAATCCGCGATTGCTTCCACTCCGTCTTGCGTTGCAGGTCGCCGCTGACCACCAAATAAAGTCCCCGGCAAGTTTCGCACTGGCGGAAGATGGTTTCCCCCACTTCAAATGCGATGCACTCGGAAGACTGATTTAAGAGTGTGCTTGCCTCAGGCGAACACGCCAGGATTTCCGTCAGCGGGCGCGCTGCGGCATTATCCGCACCATGGGAGTTCGCGTTGTTCTGCACGGTTGCTTTCTCCCTTCATGACCCCACGAGTGCTGCTTCATTGGAACTGCGGCCCGCAATGGCCCGCACGGCGTCGTCGCCTTGATTCAGGCAGACGGCCCATCTGTCAGCGCGTTTCGGCAGCCGCCAGCTTTGCTTCTTTTCCCTTGTATTCGGCAGGTCCGGGAGGCACACAGAGCACAGGCACCTTCGAACGCGCCAGCAGTGTGAATGCCGTCCCATGCGGTCCGCGGCTTTCGCTCGTCCTCTTTACGCCCACCACGAGCACGCTCGGCTGATATTGCTGAATCGTCTCTGCCACCACATCGGCAGGATTGCCGTCCTTCACCACACAGCGCACCCGCAGCTTCGGATCGCTCTCCACTTCAAGATCCTTCAGCGTAGAAAGACACGGATTGAGAAACGCCGCTGCCTCCTGCGCGCTCCGCGCATGCAACACATACAGTGAGCGGTCAAACTTGAGCGCCAGCGAACGAGCCGCATTGATCGCGTTGGTCGCGGCTTCATCCTTTTGCAGCGCCAGCAGAACCGGTCCGCCCGGCACAGGACGATAGGGGCCCGCATTCCAGTCGGAGGCCACGGCCATCACCGGGCAATCGGCCTTGCGCGCAAGCTCTTCGGCAACCGAGCCAACCAGCAGCGGTCCCGCACCCGAGCGTCCATGCGTGCCGACAACAATCAAACCCGCATTATGCTGGCGAGCCGCAACAGCCAGCATTTCCACCACCGCGCCTTGCCGCACCTCGGAGTGGCTGTGAATCCCCTGCTGCACCAGTTCGGCAGACATGCGCTCCAGTTCCGCGCGCGTCTCCTGCGTAAGCCCGCTACGCACGCTTCCAGGCACGCTTTCTACGGCCGCAAACTCTGCCGGATCGTCGCAATAGACCAGCACCACGCGCGCGCCATACGCTGTTGCCAGCTTGCGTGCATACTCCATGGCACCGCCCGAATTACCTTCCAGGTCGACTGCTACTACGATCGTTTTCAGTTCATTACCGAAACTCATAGCCGTCCTCCGGTCACAAGGCGGAACACAAGTGGTTCTTACACCTACGCTTCCAGAGTTTCTGCCCCTTTACGGGTCCAAGCTGTGACTGTCTGCACGCGCCGAGGTGACTTGGGTCACAACCACACACTCAACTGCATCGAAAGACGGCATCATCTATACAGACCGAGCCTTCATGCAGTACGCTTTCACGCGTCATGAAAACCTCAAGACATCCCTCTACTCAATCGTTTTCGCTGAAAGTTGCCCTGGTTACATTCCTGGTGCTCGCTGCGGGTTCGTGGTCCACTGTCGCCGCGCAGGCACCCGTGCCCGATTCGCCCGAAATCGAAGCTCAGGCACACCAGATGCTTTCCAGGCTCACGCTCGAACAGAAAATCGAGCTCATCGGCGGCGTCGACAGCATGTATACCAACGCTCTGCCCAGCATCGATCTGCCGCGTCTCAAAATGTCCGACGCATCTGTCGGCGTGCGCACCTGGGGACCGTCCACTGCTTATGCCGGTGGCGTTGCGCTCGCTGCGACATGGGATCCTGCCTTCGCCCGCAAGCTCGGTGAAGCGCTCGGCCGCGATGCGCGCGCGCGCGGCGTAAATTTCCTGCTCGGTCCCGGCGTCAACATCGCCCGCTCGCCCGTCAACGGCCGCAACTTCGAATACCTCTCCGAAGATCCCTACCTCAACTCCGAACTCGTCGTTCCTTACATCGAAGGTGTGCAATCCGAGGGCGTCAGCGCCACCGTCAAGCACTATGCGCTCAATAATCAGGAATACAACCGCCACAATGTCGACGTCGAAGTTGACGAGCGCACCATGCGCGAAATCTACCTGCCTCCTTTTGAGGCCGCGGTCACCAAAGCCGGCGTCGGCTCCGTCATGAATTCCTACAATCTCATCAACGGCTCGCACGCCACGCAAAACGACTTCCTCAATCTCAAAGTCCTCAAGGGCGACTGGAAGTTCGATGGCGTGCTCATGTCCGATTGGAGCGCCACCTATGATGGTGTGGCCGCCGCCAACAATGGGCTCGATCTCGAAATGCCTTCCCCGCGTTTCATGAATGCGGAAACCCTGTTGCCTGCCGTCAAAAGCGGCAAGGTGAAAGAATCCACCATCGACGACAAAGTCATGCGCATCCTGCGCACGGCACTGCGCTTCCACTGGCTCAGCCGTCCTCAGCTCGATCTCGACGACTCCACCTACTCGGTCGCCGACCGCACCATCGCCCTCGATGGCGCCCTTGAAAGCCTCACCCTGCTCAAGAATGATGACCACCTGCTTCCGCTCGACCCCGCCAGGATCAAAACCATCGCCATCATCGGTCCCGATGCATGGCCCGCGGTTCCTGGCGGCGGCGGCTCATCCCGCGTCACGCCCTTCCGCGAAACCAGCATCGTCACCGGCATCGGCAATCTGCTCGGTTCCAGAGTCCATCTTCTCTACACCCGCGGCCTGCCTGAGATGAACCAGGTCATGCGCCAGACGCGTTGGGATGGTTCCATCACCGAGGCAACGTATCCCAGTACGGACTTCACCGGCACGCCGCAAACTGCCACCGTACACGCAATCAACAACTACAAAGACGAGTGGTGGGGGCCGCCCAATAAGTCGCCGCGCAGCATTCGCTACACCGCAACCTACAAGGCGGAAAAGGCAGGCAAGTATCTCGTGCTCGCTGCCGCCTCGGGTGGCGACCACTACACCGTCTCCATCGATGGCGACAAGGAAATTGAACAGAAAGAGGTGGAGGGCCAGCACCCCGAGTGGGCCACCATTCTGCTCAAGGAAGGTCAGACCGTCAAATTCGTGGCCGACTACAAGCCGCGCATTGAAGGCAACCGCTTCAGCCTTGGCATTGAAAATCAGGACGACCTGATCTCACCTGAAGTCGCCACCTTCGCCAAAGCGGCAGATGTGGCTATCGTGTCGGTCGGCTTTGATGCCGCCACCGAGAGCGAAGGCGAAGACCGCACCTTCTCGCTTCCCTGGGGGCAGGATGCGCTTATCCAGGCCGTCGCCGCAGCCAACCCGCATACCGTTGTCACGCTCACCGCGGGCGGCGCCGTCAACACCACGCTCTGGCTCGACAAGGTGCAGGCTCTCCTCCACACCTGGTATCCCGGCCAGGAGGGCGGCCGCGCCATCGCGCAGGTACTCTTCGGCGATCACGACCCCGAAGGCAAACTACCCATCAGCTTTGATCGCCTCTGGAAAGACAACCCCAGCTACAAGGACTACTACCCCATTCCCGGAACCGACACAAAACTGCACGTTGAAGAAGCGGGCCGTCCGCCCGTCGATCTCACCATTCAACATTTGAAGTACAACGACAAACTCATGGTCGGCTACCGCTACTGGACCACCACCGGCAAGCAGCCGCTCTTCCCGTTTGGCTTTGGCCTCAGTTACACCACCTTCGCCTTCTCCAACATCTCCGCGCCAACCAGCGCAAAGGCGGGCGACGAAGTGAAGGTCAGCTTCGATGTCAAGAACACTGGCTCCGTCAACGGAGCGGAAGTCGCGCAGCTCTATGTCAGCGATCCGTCGGCAAAGGTCTCGCGGCCTGAACGCGAACTCAAAGGCTTCGAGAAAGTCCGCCTCGCTCCCGGCGAAACCAAACACGTCACCCTCACGCTCGATGCGCGTTCCTTCAGCTACTGGGATGAAGCCACCCACGGCTGGCACATCGACCCCGGCAAGTTCATCCTCCGCGTCGGCGACTCCAGCGAAAACACGCCCCTCACTGCCGACATCACACTGAACTAGCACGAACCACAAATCCGGGTGCCCCAGGTCTCGATTTTGAGACCTGGGAACCGCCCGCAATACCTGCCCCGCGCAGTGGGTTCCTCCATTACAAGTGGGTGCCCCGGGTGCCTCGCATTTGGGCACCCGGGAAAGATCGAATCCCATTCAGCAAAACAACCCACGTCATCCCTGCGAGCGAAAAACGAGTAACTGCTGCACCGCAGGTGAGAGCAGCTACGATGAACACATGAAGCGCATCCTTCTCTCCTGGAGCAGCGGCAAAGACAGCGCGTGGTCGCTCCACGTTCTCCGCCAGAACCCAAATCTCGAAATCGTTGCCCTGCTCACCACCGTCAACACCGAGTTCGACCGTGTCGCCATGCACAGCACCCGCCGCGCGATTCTTGAAGCCCAGGCCGCGGCGGCAGGTCTGCCTCTCTGGCAGATTCCCCTTCCCTGGCCCTGCAGCAATGAAATCTATGAGCAACGCATGGCTGAGGCTTGCGCTCGCGCCGTCACCGAAAAAATCGACGCCGTCGCCTTCGGCGATCTCTTCCTTACCGACATTCGCGCCTATCGCGAACGCCAGCTCGCGCCCACCGGCCTCGAACCGCTCTTCCCTCTCTGGGACATCCCCACGGATGCGCTCGCACGTGAAATGATCGCCGGTGGCCTCCGCGCCAGGCTCACCTGTGTTGACCCGCGCCAGCTCGCACCGGAATTCGCAGGCCGCGACTTCGATGCATCGCTCCTCGCCGAGCTACCCTCGTCCGCCGACCCCTGCGGTGAAAACGGCGAGTTCCACACCTGCGTCTACGCAGGCCCCATGTTTTCAACCGCACTTGAACTCACCCCAGGCGAAAAGGTCCTCCGCGACGGTTTCTCCTACGCCGACTTCACGCTCACCGCCGACATCACATTGAACTAGGACGAACCACGAACCCGGGTGCCCCAGGTCTCGATTCTGAGACCTGGGAATCGCCCATCTGCGAGCGACCAGCGAGCGTCTGCCGCACCGCAGGTGCCGAGTGTCTGCTGCGCCGCAGGTGCCGAGCGTTTGCTGCATGCAATGCCTTATTTCGGCTTATTTCTGCTTAACTGCAAACACCCTGCACGCACTTTGTCCACAAAATCCACGCCAATCCGGACTCCGGAGGCCACGAATTCCACGCTGTTTGCGCGCACACCACTTCGCAATGCAAAACGGCCACACATGTGTGGCCGTTTTACATACAAACAGAAACAAATCGCTTCTTATTGCGTGGGCAATCCTGCCTCTTCGAGAGGCGGCAGAGTGTGCGTGTCGTACCAGTGATCGCGCAACACGTCGAACTTCTCCCCGCGGCCGATCCACAGCTCCGTGTTCATGTGGTACTTGGCCATATTGTTGGCCAGCCAGTAAGGCCGGTTGTCGCGTAGCCACGCCTGCTTATAGAGCTGCCCAATCAGCGCGTACCCGTCGCGAATGTCTTCCATGCGTCCGTTGGCCGAGCCGATCGTTTCAAGCAGATTGCTCACCTCGTCCCAGCGCTTCTGGTCGCCAGCCAGTGACTGCGCCTGCTTGTACAGCGTCACGCAATCGTCAGCCGACTCGAACTTCATGCCGATGAAGTCCATACGCCGCGCGCCCAGCTCCAGCGCATCGATGGCCTGCTCGTTCTCAAGTGTTGTGCCGGCCTGCTTTGCCGCCGCGCGCGCCTGCGCAACCAGCGTAATGGCCCGCTCCGCGTCCATGCGAACTTCTGAGGCTACCGGCATCAGCTTCGTAGCCACGGCCTCGCCTGCGGGCGAGAATGGATCCACCCAGAATAGCTCGTCTTGTCCATCGTTCAGCCCTGCCTTGCGCAACGCCGCATGCGCGGCCATCATGGCCACCTGCGCCTGGCTCAGCTTGCCCGACGCATCGTTGTGAAACGACTGCGCATACGAGTCGATGAAGGCCTGCTCCGAGCTCTCGCCCTGCTGCCAGCTCGCCGCCGCGCCAAACAAAACACCGAACCAGTTCTCGTCGAAGATACCCTCTCCATCGTCGTTCCAGATGGTATTCAGCATGCCTTTTGCGCCCATCTTCTGCCCATCCCGCACAAAGGCGCGGATGTTGCCAAGCGCCTCATTGTTATTGGGATAAACGCGGCTCCAGTTGCTCACGCCGGGCGCCACCCATGTCTCAAGCCCTGACTTGAGGAAGGGCTCAATGTTCTTTGTGAAGTCAGGCTTCGCATCGTAGTGCCACGAGATGGCGATCATGTCCTTGGGCAGCGTACCCACCAGTTCCGGAGAGTTCTCGGCAATGTCGCCCCAGAACAAAAGCCGCTTGTGGTACGGCGCAAGCTGTTGATGAATCTTGCCCAGAAAGTCGAGATACACACGGCCCAGCCCCTGCTGCTCCACCTCGCTCCGCGTCCGGCCAAGTCCCAGCTCGAAGGTTTCGTCCGCGCCAATGTGCGCATACGGCGCGGGGAAGACCTTGGCCAGCTCGCCAAACCAGTTCCCAATCAGCGGCAGCGTACCTGCGTCGCCAGGAGCCAGCACTGACCCGCGCGGCGTTTCGCCCAGATGCGAGTACTCTTCGAACTTCAGTACATGGTGTAAGTGGCCAAAAGACTCCTGTTCCGGTATCACCATGACGTGATATTGCGCGGCATACGCCACAAGCTCCTTCCCCTGCTCCGGAGTCAGCGCGCCACCCGGAAACGCCGCCACAGCAGTGGAGTCATATGCGAACGTATGCTCGAAATACGGAGAAAAGATGTTGTACTTGTACGCCGCAAGCGTTCGAATCTCCCGCTTGAGAAATTCCATGTTGGGCAGAGGGCCGCGTGACCAATCGTCTGAGATTCCACGGTTTGGCATCGCCGGCCAGTCGCGCAGGGTGGGCACAAGAAGCACCGTGTCTTTACCCGCGCCGCGAATGAGTTGCTTGACCGTCTGTGCTCCGTAAAAGACGCCGGCAGATGTCTGGGCAATAACAGCCAGGCCATTCTTCCCATCGGGAACAAGCACATAGCCTTCATCGTGCATGGAAGGGTCGAAAGCGAGCTTATTGTGTGCGAGAAGGTCCTTTGCGTCGCGGGTATCCGCGCGCAACAGATGGACGCGCACGCCGTGTTCTGTTGCTGCCACACCGAGGCTCTTCAGGGAATCTTTCAGATCGTCTGCGGCAAATACATCGTCCGCATCCTTGCCGGTTTCAATCCGCACCCCATCGGCATTCAGCGCGACGGACTCCACAGCGGAGCACATGCGTGGCGCAGGGATGAGGTGCAAATCTGCGCAGGTGGGTGTGGCGGCGGATTGCGCCGCTGCAGTTGCGGCGACACTGAGCACAACAGTTCCAAGGCAAAAAGAAAGACGATGCATGATGCCCCCATTCAGTTGAATGCAAGGCTAATGCATCGCCCCTCAGTTGCGCACTCTCGCACTGCTAATCGTGCAACGTCTTCAGCGCAGGATAGAGTCTGCGCCAGTGCGCATAGCGGGTTTTGTACGCGGCGAGATCGGCCGCGCCAGGCTCTATCCGCTGCGCCACCTCAATTGCTTCGCCACAGGCTGTGTCGAGATTGGCCCAATGACCGGTTCCGACGCCTGCCATCAATGCGCAGCCAAAGGCGCCGCCTTCTTCGGCAGTAAGTATTTCCACCGCCTGCCCGTAGACGCCTGCCTGAATGCGCCGCCACAACGGACCGCGTGCGCCGCCGCCGCCCAGCCGCACCGCATGGACGGGAATGC
The DNA here is from genome assembly GCA_035550015.1 of Occallatibacter sp. Taxonomy (GTDB): domain Bacteria; phylum Acidobacteriota; class Terriglobia; order Terriglobales; family Acidobacteriaceae; genus Telmatobacter. The sequence goes on from DASZRJ010000052.1 coordinate 94,934, forward strand.
CGAGCTCGGCAAAGAGCGTGAAAGTGTCTTGCAGAGAGTAGGCAACACCTTCCAAAACAGCTCGTACAAAGTGCGCTGCCGTGTGCGTGGGACCGATGCAGGCAAAGGCCGCGCGCACTTCGGGATCGAGATGCGGTGTGCGCTCGCCCAGCAGATACGGCGCCCATTCAAGGCCCTCACTGCCCGCGGGAACCTTCTCCGCGGCAGCCGTCAGCGCGTCATAGTTCTGGCCCGCGAAGAACGTCTCTTTCAGCCAGCGGAAGCTCTGCCCCGCCGACTGCGTCACGCCCATCACATGCCACACACCCGGAACCGCATGGCAGAAGGTATGCAGACGCCCTTTTGGATCTTTTGTGGGCAACGCCGTCGCAGCAAAGACAACTCCGGAAGTCCCGATGGTCGCGGATACGCTCCCCGGCTGCAAAATCCCCATGCCGACAGCCCCCGCCCCCTGGTCGCCCGCACCGGCTACAACGGGAGTTCCTGCTTTGATGCCTGTGAGCCCGGCAGCCTTCTCACTGATGCGGGCACAGACTTCCGGCGATTCATAAACCTTGGGGAGCCAGCTCTCGGGAATGCCAGCGGCTTCGGCCACTTCCTTCGACCAGCGGCGGTGCGTTACATCGAGCAGGAGTGTACCGCTGGCTTCCTGCACATCGATGGCGAATTCACCGGTGAGGCGATAGCGCACGTAGTCTTTGGGGCACATGATGTGGCGTATCTTCGCGAAGATCTCCGGCTCATGTGTTTTGACCCAGAGCAGTTTGGTGAGCGTGAAGTTGGGCAGCGCGGGATTGCAGGTGAGCTCAATCAGGCGCTCATAGCCAATCTTCGCGTGCAGCCAGTCGCACTCCGGTTGCGTGCGCGTGTCGCACCAGATGAGCGAAGGGCGCAGCACAGCTCCACTTTCATCGAGCATCACGGCGCCATGCATTTGCCCTGTCAATCCAATGCCGGCAATCTCCTCGCGCGGCTCGGGCGCCGCAGCCAACGCTCCACGAATCGCCGCCTGTGCGGCGCGCCACCAGTCTTCGGGGTCTTGTTCTGCCCAACCTGGATGCGGCGTGCGGAAGGGGGCGTGCTCACTCGATGCACTTGCAATGACCCTGCCGTGCGCATCGGTGATGACCGCGCGCGTACCCCCCGTACCCACATCCATCCCAAGGAACCACATATACAAAATCCTTTCGCCTAAATCGCTTTTCTCGGCGGTGGAAAGAATAGCACCCCCAGGGCAGCCATTCACCAGGAAGACACGGAAACAGAACAGAGGGCTTCAGTCATGCGCGATCTTCTGAAGAGGTTGAACTTCGTTGCAAGGGTTTGCGTATTTCTCCGTGTCCATAAATCTTGGAGAAGCGAGGACGAGTTGGTCCACTGTTCACCAATGGACAGTTCGCAGCAAAATCGGACATATCCATTGGCGTCTGTTCTGGCCCAACTCTCTACTATCAGCCACTTAGCGCTACTACGTATGGCAACCAACTTGCGTCAGGTGTCAAGAAGAGCTTCCTCCAATCCAACAGATTCGCTTCTGGCATTGCACCTTGAACGGCGGACGGAGAGACAACACCATGGCCCATCTGATGAACCAACTGAAACAGGTTGTTCGACGCCTGCTGCGCACACCGCTGTTCACGACAATTACGCTCCTCACTCTGGCCATCGGTATTGGTGCGAATACTGTTGTCTTTTCTGTCGTTAACGGTGTTCTTCTTAAGCCCCTCCCCTACCCCCACTCTGAACAACTGGTTGGACTCTGGTACAAAGCGCCGGGAGTCAATCTGCCCGAACTGAACATGGCAGCCTTTCTCTATTTCATTGACCGCGAACAAAACAAGGTTTTTGAAGATGTAGGCGCTTACCAGGGAGATGCCTTTGCTGTAACAGGAAACGGAAAACCCGACCATGTGAATGGCCTGGATGTCACAGATGGTGTACTTCGTCTGCTCGACGTGAAACCCGTGCTGGGCCGCATCTTCAGCCGCCGCGACGACCAGCCCAACACCGCAAAGACGGCTGTCATCTCTTACGGCTACTGGCAACGGCACTTCGGCGGGAACAAGTCCGCAGTGGGAAGCACTCTCACACTTGATGGCGAAGCGCACGAGGTTATCGGAGTTCTACCGCAGAACTTCAGGTTTCTCAACTACAACGAGGCGGACATCATTGTCCCGATGCAGTTGGACCGCAGCAAAACAAAGCTGGGTGGATTCAACTTTGAGGCGTTCGGACGGCTGAAGCCAGGCGTGACAATGAACCAGGCAAGTGCCGACATTGGCCGATTGATTCCTATTGCGATTCGCAGCTTCCCGGCACCGGAAGGCTTTCCCGTTTCCATTTTTGAGAAGGCCGGTTTCCAGCCATTCCTTCGCCCGCTCAAAAAAGATGTGGTCGGCGACATTGGCAATACACTCTGGGTGCTGATGGGTTCGATTGGCCTGGTCCTTCTTGTTGCCTGCGCCAATGTGGCCAACCTGCTGCTGGTGCGCGCGGAAGGACGGCGACAGGAACTCGCCATTCGCTCCGCTCTCGGCGCGGGCCGCCGCAATATTGCATTGAACCTGCTGTTTGAAAGCCTGGCCCTTGGTGTATCCGGGGCGTTAATTGGCCTTGCACTGGCCTATGCCGCGCTCCGTGTGTTGATTGCAACCGCGCCTGAGGGCCTGCCGCGTCTTCACGAGATCGGCATCGACACCCATGTTCTGCTCTTTGAGCTTGGAGTGACACTGCTGGTGAGTTTTGCAATTGGCCTGATGCCCATTCTCAAGTTTTCAGGTCTGAACCTCAACACAGGTATGCGTGAGGGCGGGCGGGCACTTTCACAAAGCCGCGAACGGCATCGCGCACGCAAGACGCTGGTGGTGGTTCAAGTGGCGCTGGCGCTTGTTCTGCTGATTTGCTCTGGCCTGATGATTCGCACGTTCCGGGCACTGAGCAATGTTTCGCCGGGCTTCACAAATTCTTCCACGCTTCAGATGTTCCGCATTTACATTCCACCAACGCAGGCGCCTGATTCGAATCCGGAGCGAGTGCTGCAGATGGAGCAGCAAATGCAGGACAAGATTGCAGCCTTGCCCGGTGTTTCTTCTGTTGCCCTGACAACCAAAGTTCCCATGGACTTCAGCAGCAGTAATGATCCTGTGTATGCGCAGGACCGCACCTACAAGCAGGGAGAACTAGCGCCGCTTCGCCGCTTCAAGTATGTGTCACCGGGATTTTTTGAAACATTTGGCACGCCCTTGAAGGCTGGCCGCGATTTCACATGGGACGATGAATATCAGAAGCGTCCTGTCGCAATCATCTCTGAGAACTTCGCGCGCGAGTATTGGGGTTCGGCTGCCAACGCGATCGGAAAGCATATTCGCGTGGCAACAACAGACGACTGGCGTGAAGTGATTGGTGTGGCTACAAACATCTACGACGACGGCGTGAACAAGAAGCCGACTTCCGCGGTATACTGGCCCATTTTCCGGGCCAATTTTGAAGGCCAGAAAGAAGATGTTGTGCGCGGAATCGCGTTTGTCATACGGTCGCCGCGCGCCGGTTCAGCCGAGTTCATGAATGAGGTGCGCAAAGCGGTCTGGTCAGTAGACGCCGACCTGCCGCTCTCCAATACCTCAACTGTCCGTGAGTTGTTCTCGAAGTCGATGGCTCGGACATCGTTCACCCTGGTGATGCTTTCCATTGCCGGCGGGATGGCATTGCTGCTGGGTGTTGTGGGCATCTACGGCGTGATTGCTTACGCGGTTGCACAGCGCACGCGCGAGATTGGCATTCGCATGGCGCTGGGCGCGCAACGCAAGACGCTTACGGCCATGTTTGTACGCCAGGGCATCACACTGACCGCCATCGGCGTGGTCATTGGGATCGGTGTCGCATTCGCATCCATGCGGCTGATGAAGTCATTGCTCTACCATGTGAGCGCAATGGACCCGTGGACGTATTCCGCGGCTACACTTGTCATTCTTGTAGTGGCCTGGCTGGCCTGTTACATTCCGTCACGCCGCGCTGCAGTTGTGGACCCCGTTCACGCTCTGCGCGCTGAATAATCACAGTTCTCCAAATGCGCGCGATTTCCAGGTGAAATCGCGCCTCTTTTTTGCTCCACAACATCACTCTCTTTCAGATACACTCGTCCCGCTGTACTTCCAAAGTGCTTCCCCAGCCCCGGTAAACCGCGTATCGTGCGTATTTCCCTCACGAGTAGTTATTTCCGCTTGAAAGGTAAGCAATGAATTCGTCTGCTCCCAACCCCGAACACATTCTGCAAACCGGATTGGCCTTCTGGGCCTCCAAGACACTTCTTTCTGCCGTGGAGATGGAGGTCTTCACCGAACTCGCCAAGGGGCCCGAAGACCTTAAGACGCTGGCTGGCCGCCTCGGTGTCCATCCACGGTCGGCGCACGACTTTTTTGACGCACTGGTCGCGCTTGGTTTCCTCGAACGTAACGAGGGGAAATACCGCAACACTCCGTCAACCGATCTTTTCCTCGACAAACATAAGCCCTCCTACATCGGCGGCATTCTGGAAATGGCTAACAAGCGGCTTTATCCTTTCTGGGGAAAACTCACCGCCGCACTGCGAACGGGCGAGCGGCAAAACGAAGAGCCGGGCGAAGAGGATTTCTTCTCAGCCATGTATGCCGACCCGACGCGCCTCAAAGGCTTTCTACGCGCAATGACTGGCATTAGCCGTGGCGCAAATATGGCCATTGCCTCCAAACTTTCCTGGGATAAGTACAAAACGGCCGCCGACTGCGGTACTGCCCAAGGAGACCTCATCGTGCAGATCGCGCTCAAGAATCCCCATATCACCGGAGTCGGATTCGACCTACCTGAAGTGGCACCTATCTTTGAGGAATATGTTGAGCAGAATGGGCTTTCCGACCGCGTGAAGTTCCAACCAGGCAGTTTTTTTGCCGATCCTCTGCCAAAAGTCGACGTCATCACCATGGGCCACATCCTTCACGACTGGAGCCTGGATGAGAAAAAGACACTTATTCGCAGGGTATACGAGGCGCTCCCTGAAGGCGGTGCATTCGTTGCATACGATGCGATCATCGATGACGATCGCAAGACAAATGTCTTTGGCCTGTTGATGAGCCTCAATATGCTCGTCGAAACACCTGGCGGCTTTGACTACACCGGTGCTGACTGCATTGGATGGATGAAAGAGGCCGGCTTCCGTGAAGTACGCGTGGAACATCTCGTAGGGCCAGACTCGATGGTGGTCGGCATCAAGTAGCAACGTGAACAAGGCGCGCTTCGCGGTGCGCATACATTCTGTCTTTGCGCCGTGCGGTGTGGGCAACTAGGATGGTGCTTCGCAAGCACGGCATAACCATGACAATCTCCAGACGCAGCTTTCTATCCGCAGTTACGGCAGCCACAGGCGCGGCTCTCGCAAAACCCAGTTCTGTGGCCGCACCCTATCGCGTGTCAGTACAGCGTGACGCGCAAAATACGGCATCCGGCCCGACTACGATTCCAGTACCGCTCGCAATTCCGGCAACTATGCCGATGGGCTCGGGTGCGCCGCTCGGCGGCATTGGCACTGGGTTTGTGGAGATTCGTGCGGACGGCTGCTTCTACGAGTGGCAGATCTTCAACTCCGGCCCATGGGCTCAGAATGCCAAGTCAACAACTGCTCCGTTTCCGGCCGGACCGCAGGTACTGCGCTTCCTGCTGCGTGTGAAGAAGGGTGACAACACTCCACAGATGCGCAGATTGTATCTGCGCCCGGACGACAACGATTTGTATTCGCTGCCGATGCTGCACGATGTGGAATCGATTGAGTACGCCTCGGCATTCCCGGTGACGACGTTGCGCTATCACGACGCCACGCTGCCCGTGCGTGTGTCGGCGGAGATGTTTTCACCTTTCATCCCAGGCAATGCGCAGGAGTCGGCGACGCCGGGTTTTCACGCTGTCTACACGATTGAAAACACCAGCAACGAGACGGTGGAGGTATCGCTTGCATCGTTTGTCGACAATCCGCTTGCAACGGCACTTACGGACCGGCGGCTGACAAATGCGGTGGCGCACGATGGCGATACCACGCGCATCACATTGAAAACTGACGCACCGGCGGACTTTCCTTCCGGCATCGGCAGTTTGTGCTGGTCGGTGACCGGCGGTGAGCATTCGTTTGTCGCCGGTTCATTCCGTGAGTACACGCTACCAATGCTGTTCCGGTGGCGCTCACCGCGCGTGAATTTCATGCTGCTGGGCCTGGTGGAGGAACTGCTTGCGACGGGCCGATTGCCGAACACGTCCGCAATGGCCAATCCGGCGGCTCTGCTGCCGGATGCAGCGACTGTGGGAACGCTCTCAGATGCGGGTGTGGAGGCTCTGCTTAAAAAGCTAAGCAGCGATGCGCTTCTGGCGCGCGTGATCCGCGATGGACAAAAGGGAGCGACGCCGGCACAGCCGCGCGAACTGCTCAAGGAAATCTGCGCCAATCTGAAACCGGAGCAGGAGCGAGAACGAGAGCCGGAGTGGGGTGCATCGGCGATTGCATCCACAGTGAAGATTGCGCCGGGCAAACAGACGCAGATTCGCTTCACGCTGGGTTGGTACTTTCCGCATCATCTGACAACCGAGGGGCGCGAACTCGGCCACATGTATGCGAACTGGTTTGCAGATGCAGAAGAGGTGAATCGCTTTCTCGGCGCGAATTACGGGCGGCATCGCGCGGCAACGGAATCGTTCGCGAGCACACTGGCGAATACGTCGCTTGGAGATCCGATTGCTTTTGCATGGTCTGGACAGCTTTCCTCGCTCATTACGAACACGTGGTGGACGCGCGACAACCACTACGCGATCTGGGAGGGCCTGGGCTGCTGCGGACTTTCAACGACAGATGTCGATTACCAGGGAAGTTTTCCGCTGCTGGCGCTCTTTCCCGAACTGAAGCTCTCTCAAATGCGGCAAATTATGGCGCATCAGAACGCGGCGGGACAAGTGCCGCACAACTACGACGGCGATACGAATCGAGTAGACCGCGGTTTCGCGCGCGTGGATATGAATCCACAATTCGTGATGATGGTGCTGCGCGATTATCTGTGGACCGGAGATCGCAGGTACGTCGACGATCTGTGGCCGCACGTTGTGCGCGCGATGAAGTATTCCGAGTCAATCGACACGAATGGAGATGGATTGCCGGATCGCGATACCGGCCTGCAGACCTACGATCAGTGGGCGATGCGCGGTACGCCGTCGTATGTCAGTTCGCTGTGGATTGGAGCCTTGCGTGCGGGAATCGAGTTAGCTAAAGCGACCGGGCACACACAGGAGGCAGCGCGCTGGCAGGCAATATTAACCAAGGCCTCGGCAAATTTTGACGCGATGCTTTTCAACGGAGACTACTACAACCTGTGGGTGGATGGCGGACGCTACGACGAGCTGTGCATGACCGATCAGCTTTCCGGTGAGTGGTTCACCGGCATCCTAGGATTGCCGACGACGATCAATCGGAAAAACCTGGACACGGCGCTTGAGAACATTTTTCGCTACAACTTCAATTCAGAATTCGGGCTGCACAATGCAACCGGCCCCAAGGGCCATACCAATCTCCTGGCGCTGAATAATCTGCAGGCAGGCGGGCTGTGGTCGGGGATTGAATTTGCCTTTGCGTCCATGCTGATAGATCGCGGACACGTGAAGCAGGGTTTGCTGATTGTGGACACGATTCATCGCCGCTATCTGCGGGCCGGGCAGCCCTGGAACCATGTGGAGTGCGGTGGACATTACTCGCGCGCCATGAGCAGTTGGACCACATTGCTCGCAGTTACCGGCTTCAAGCCGGATCGGCCTTCGAAGTCGCTTTTACTTTTGCCGAAGATTGAAGGCAACTTTCACGCTCCGTGGGTAACGCCCGAGGGGTTCGGTACGGTGCGGCGCAACGGTTCGACTCTTTCTTTGCACTGCGCTTCTGGCGAACTTGAACTTGCTTCACTCACGGTTCCCGCACCTGCGCTTGCACTGCGTCTGGACGCAACTGCCATCGAAGCCACTGAAACGCATGTCGACGAGGGCGTGCAGTTCACGCTGAAGAAACCGATTCTCGTCCGTGCAGGGCAGACGCTTTCCATCATGTAAGGAGGCAGAATTCCCAGATTACGGAATGGCGTCTCCATTTGTGACTCCCGACACATGCCGGCTAAGCAGGGCGCGTGACAATGGTTTCGTAGATTCCGAGCCGCCGTGCTCACCCAGGAGAACTGTCAGATGAGCGATCTCGCTCCCATTGCTGAAGCCGTTGCCCTCGATCCTCTGGTTCCGCACCCGCCCGATTACCACGTCTTTCATAAATTTCTTGAGCGCTGTAAATGCCTGAAGGCTATTACAACGTCGGTATGCTGGCCGATGTCCGATGTTGCGCTGAAGGGCGCCGTTGAGGCGGCCGCCGCTGGGCTTATTGAGCCCACGCTCATCGGCCCTGAGGCGGGCATGCGCGCGCTTGCGGCAAAGATCGGTGTCGATATCAGTTCCTTCCCAATCGTCAATGCGGAAAGCGAAATCAAGGCGGCAGAGCTCAGCGTCGCCATGTGCCGCAGCGGAGAAGCACAGGCCATGATGAAGGGCAGCCTGCACACAGACGAGCTGATGAAGGTTGCGATGCAGCGTGACACAGGCCTGCGCACCAGCCGGCGCATCACGCACGTCTTTGTGATGGATACGCCCGCCTATGCGCGTACTCTGCTCATCACGGACGCGGCCATCAATATCAAGCCCGAGTTCGAAGACAAGATTCACATTGTGCAGAATGCCATCGATCTGGCGCACGCGCTGGGCATTGCAGAGCCTAAGGTTGCGTTGCTATCCGCCGTGGAAACGGTGAATCCAAAGATTCCTTCCACAATGGAAGCCGCGGCACTGTGCAAGATGGCCGATCGCGGGCAGATTTCCGGCGGCGTTCTCGATGGACCGCTGGCATTCGACACCGCCGTGAGCCTAAAGGCCGCCAAGATCAAACATCTCAACTCGCCCGTCACTGGCCAGGCCGACATTCTGGTGGTTCCGGACCTGGAAAGCGGCAACATGCTGGCCAAGCAGCTTGAGTATCTGGGCGGTGCCCAGCTCGCCGGCATCGTGCTGGGAGCGCGTGTGCCTGTGATTCTTACCAGCCGGGCAGACTCGGCGGAAACGCGGCTAACAAGCTGCGCGGTTGCGGTTCTGCTTCATTACGCAAATCATCCAGCGGCTTAACCACAACCAAGAACGGTGCAAAATCGAACGGGTGGCGCAAGGTTTTCCATAGCGCTGCCCGTTTTTCATGATTTGTGCAATTTCCCAGGGAATCCTCCTGCATTTTCACGCATCTGAGAAAGTGTGGGAGAAGCGCTGGAGCATTCTTTTGCCGCCTGGGCTTCTCTGCGAAAGGAGCGATGCATGTCTACTCGTACGCATGAACTGACTTCGAAAACCGCAAAGTTGAATACTCCCGACAGCTTTTCGCCGGAAGAGGTAAAAAACCTCTCCAGTGTGCTGAATGCCCTTCTGGCAGACGTATTCGCACTCTATCTCAAGACAAAAAACTTTCACTGGCACATGAGTGGACCTCATTTCCGCGACTTCCACCTGCTGCTGGACGAACAGGCGAGTCAAATCTTCGCCATCACAGACGATATTGCAGAGCGCGTGCGAAAAATTGGCGGTACCACAATCCGTTCCATTGGAGACATTGCACGGCTACAGCGCATTGCCGACAACGATCAGGAGTTTGTGGAAGCAAAGGCAATGTTGAAAGAGCTGTATGAAGACAACAAGGCGCTCGTGGTGAGCCTGCGTGCCGCACATGAAGTCACCGACAAAGCCAACGACTACGCAACCACCAGCCTGATTGAGAACTGGATCGACGAGGCAGAACGCCGCGCCTGGTTCCTGTTTGAAGCCACCCGGTAAGCTTATTTCTTAACCAATGCAAAAGGCCCTCCGTCTGGCGGAAGGCCTTTGTGTTTGAGACTGGCAAAATCTCAATCCATTGCCATGCTGAGCTGGTGGCGCACATCGGCGCCTCGGATCCAGAAGATGACATCGGTTGCAATATTCGAGGCGTGGTCGGCAATCCGCTCCAGACTCCGCGCGAGCATCAGACCGTTCATGGCCTGCTGCGTATATTGCGGCTGGTCCTGAATCAGCTTCAATAGATCGGCATGCGCACGCCGATTCATCCGGTCGATTTCGTCGTCCATCTCACGAACGGTGTCTGCGAGACGCGCGTCGCCATCAAGAAGAGCCTGCACGGCGGTGCGGATCATGCGCCCAGCAAACTCGCCCATCGCGGCGAAGTCCACTGGCAACTCTACTTCCTCAGTTTTCAGAATGTCCTTGGTGCGGCGCGAAATGCCCATCGACTGATCGCCGATGCGTTCAAGATCGCCGTTGATCTTGATTACGGCCAGAATGAAGCGCAGATCGATAGCCATCGGCTGCTCTTTGGCGAGCAATTCGTAAGCCATCTCATCGAGTTCCCGCTGCGCGGTATTGATAGCGGTCTCATTCTGTTTAACGTACTGGCACAATCCCAAATCGCGCTGCAGATACGCGTCCACAGCCGACTCGACCGCCTGCTGCGAGAGCGCGGCCATGGCCAGAAGCTTATCTTTCAATTCCGCAAGCTGTTGCTGAAAGTGAATTCGGGGCACTGTTTCACAACTCCTACATCCTGATTGTGCACCAACCATTGTTACCAAACTGCAAATTTCCTGCAGAGTACCGTTACTGTTACGTAATACAGGGATTGAATTTCAGGCTGGTACAGAAAGCCTGCTCACCCTATTTAGCTTAGTGAATACTCATTTCCGCACCTTTGGCCTCATGTCCAAAGGCTGCCAGGACAGCCAGAGCTATGGCAACGAATGCCACCGTCAGCGCAAGTACCGGGGGATACGTTCCCCATTTTTCGGCCAGTAGTGCCTGTCCTTTTCCGTTCCACGATGTAATGAGTCCGCCCAACTGATACGCCAGCCCCGGCGCGGTGGCTCTTACTGGCCCCGGAGAAAGCTCGGTTAAATAAGCAGGGACCACGCCCCAGGCCCCCTGCACCATGAACTGCATCAGCACCGCGCCTGTTCCCAACGTCCATGCAGAGTGTCCGTATGTGTAAAGCGGGATGATGGGCAGGGCTAGTAGAGCTGCGACAACGATGGCGCGTTTGCGTCCCCAGTGCTCGGAGAGAACGCCAAAAACAAATCCGCCGGCAATGGAACCCAGCCCGTAAAGAATGCCAAGAAATCCGACAATTTCCGGCGAGAGTTTCATCTGTACGGTCAGGAAGGTTGGGTACACGTCCTGGGTTCCGTGCGAAAAGCTCATAAAGGCCGTCATTAGCAGGACGAGGAAGAGGAAACGCGGCATGAAATGCCACAGCTCCTTCTGGAACACGGGCGCCGCACCCTTTACCGCGCGTTTTTTTGCGCCCTCCTTCCACACGGGGCTTTCTTCCACACGGGTCTGCACATAGAGCACAAGCAAAGCAGGCAAAGAACCAACCACGAACAATCCGCGCCAGCCGATACCGGGAATGGTGATGCCATGCCAAGAGATGCCAGCGAAGAGCACGGCATATGCGGCTGAAGCCAGAATGGAACCGAAGGCATAGCCCTCCTGCAGGATGCCGCTGAAGGTTCCACGACCCTCGCGGGGCAGGGTTTCGAAGACGAGGGCCGCGCCTACACCCCACTCACCGCCCATGGCAATGCCGAAGAGCGCACGCAGAGCCAGCAGCGCATTGAGCGAGGGCGCAAAAGCACAGGCAAGCTCAATCACGCTGAAGCTCAAGATATTGAAGATGAGGATAGGTCTGCGCCCATAGCGATCAGCGAGCATGCCGAAGACCAGAGCACCAACAGGACGGAATGCCTGCGTCCAGAAGACGGCTCCTAGAACGTCCGAGGGCCGCGCGTGAAAATCGTTGGCAATGGCTTTCACGCAAAAGACCAGCAGGAAAAAATCGAGCGAGTCCATCGTCCAGCCCAGAAAGGACGCAACAAATGCGTGCCGCTGGCTCGACGTCAGACGCTTGAAATCCTGCAGAATGGGCATGTCCCGAACATATCAAACATGACCAGCGTACCGTCCGCAAAGGATGGTGCACCGCTCGCGGATTTGCACGCACACATCATGCTTTGGACTAGAATCGAGGTGTTATGGCTACCGTTACGCTTTCGACCTCCATTCAGCCTCGCTCGCCCAAAGGCACCTTTGCCAACGAGCCGTTTGTCGATTTCAAAACACCGGAAAACACCCGGGCTATGCAGCAGGCGCTTTCGCTGGTTGCCGCCCAGTTGGGACGGGAATATGACCTGGTCATCGGCGGCCACCGTCTGCGTACAGAGGGCAAGATTCAATCGATCAATCCGGCGCGGCCTGCGCAGGTTGTCGGCATTCATCAGAAGGCAGGCGCCGAACAAGCCGAGCAGGCTATGCAGGCCGCGCTCACGGCCTTCGAAACCTGGAGCCGCACTTCGGTGGGCGATCGCGTTTCGCTGCTTCTTGGCGCGGCCGAGATTATTCGCAAGCGCAAGCTGGAGTTTGCCGCCTGGCTTACCTATGAGGTCGGCAAGAACTGGGCCGAAGCCGATGCGGATGTGGCCGAGACCATCGACTTCCTTGAGTTCTACAGCCGTGAAGCACTGCGGCTGGCCGAGGCAACGACCCCGATTCAATTGCCCGGCGAACGGAATCAGCTTCTCTACATTCCGCTCGGCGTTGGCGCTGTGATTCCTCCGTGGAACTTCCCATTCGCCATCATGGCCGGCATGACTCTGGCCTCCATCGTCTCTGGCAATACGGTGGTGCTCAAGCCCTCAAGTGATTCGCCTACAATTGCGGCGAAGTTCATCGACGTGTTAGAAGAAGCGGGCATGCCACCGGGTGTAGTGAACTTCTGCCCCGGCGCAGGCGCCACTTTTGGTGACGCCATTGTGAAGCACCCCAAAACGCGCTTTGTCGCCTTTACAGGTTCCAAGGCTGTGGGGCTCAACATTCACGAGCTGGCCGCAAAGACCCAGCCGGGCCAAATCTGGATCAAGCGGACGATCCTGGAAATGGGCGGCAAGGACTCGATCCTTGTGTGCGCCGATGCTGATCTGGACGCGGCTGCCGACGGCATCGTTGCGGCGGCTTTTGGATTCAGCGGGCAAAAGTGCTCGGCCTGCTCGCGCGCCATTATCGAGGCTCCGGTTTACCAGGTTCTCGAAGAGAAGATTCGAGAGCGGGTAGCGAAACTCACGGTTGCCGATCCGGTGACGAATGCCAACATGGGACCGGTAATCAATAAGAGCGCGATGGAATCAATCCTTGGCTACATTGAGACCGGCAAGAAGGAAGGCCGGCTCATTGCAGGTGGAAGCGTCGTGGCAAATAAGGACGAGGGCTACTTTATCGAGCCGACTGTCATCGCCGACGTTGCACCCGACGCTGTCATCGCGCAGGAGGAAATCTTCGGACCGGTTCTTGCGCTCATCAAAGTGGAGAGCTTTGAAGAAGGCCTGGCGGTTGCGAACAACACAGAATACGGATTGACTGGAGCTCTTTACACCAGCGATAGAGCAAGGCTCGATCATGCGCGGCACGAGTTTCACGTGGGCAATCTCTACCTCAACCGCAAATGCACCGGCGCAATGGTCGGCGCTCATCCGTTTGGCGGCTTTAATATGAGCGGCACAGACTCAAAGGGCGGCGGTCCAGATTATCTGCTGCTCTTTACCCAAGCCAAGAGCGTAGCGGAGAAGCTCTAAAACTTAAGAGGAGCGGCTTGCGCCGCTCCTCTCTGCCAACCCCTGTTTTCCCTTTTCTAATTTCGTTAATGTAGTTTGCTACGATGCGACTGCCGTAGGCGCAGCTGTGTGACGCTGCTGTTGCTGTGCCTGCTGCTCCTCGGCTTCCAGGCGGCTTCCCATTTCCGCCGCAGCCTGCGCGAGCACGCGATGGTGGATCGTAAACAGCGCTAGCTCGAGCCGGTCGCTGACACCTGTCTTGTCGTAGATGGAACGGAGATAATTCTTGATCACCTGCTCGGTAGTCTTCAGGCGCTGGGCAATTTCACGGTTCTTGCAGCCCTGCACAATCAACGCCACAATGCGCATTTCTTTCGGCGTAAGCCGGTCGCGCACGCGGGTGCCAACCATATCCTCTTCGGTGGCCTCACTCTGCACCAATTGAGGCGGCGTCCAGGTTTCTCCCGCCGATACGCGGCGGACACACTCCACCAGCGCCTGACCTGTGATGTTGCGGAAGACCACGCCACGTATACCCTGCTGCAGAAAAGTGGCTGCACTATCTGTGTTTTCGGCAATCACAATCCCGCGGCTGTTGGCCGACTCAAGAAGCGTACGCATCCGGCTCATATCCGGCCGTAAAGACGCGGCAAAAATCACGATCGCGCCCGGAAAAGTTGTGATTGCATGCATCATGCGCTCTACATCGGTACATTGGGCAATAATGCGGAGATCATCGTCCATGGCAAGTACTTTTGCGGTACCTGCTCGGAAGATTGCCTGTGAATCGGCCAGGATGACTTTGCTCATCATGATGTACGCCCCATTCGCCGTCTTTCTTCAAGATTCGAATCTTTCGCCGCTCTTCCACAGGCGGCGTTGTGAAAAATCCCAGTTAGCCCTTTGGCCTATCTGCATCAAGTCCGGTGCAATCAAAGCTGGCCGGGGCAGGATACGGTACTCCAGTGACACTCACCTGCTGATGAGTCCCATAAGACTCAAATCTTTCGTCACCTGGAACAGAGAAAGGTACCGGTCCAAAAGTAATACCCTCTTCCCAACACTGTACAGCCCTTCTCCGCGGAACGTCACTAAAAACCAACGGGGGACTGCACTCAATGTTTACTCAAAGGGGACTATCTTCTAGATTACATTTCCGTCATGCTGCTCTCGTACACTAGGAAACATATGGCACGCCCCATCATTCTTGCGGTAGACGACGACGTAAGTGTTCTTGAGTCAGTTGTTCAGGATTTGCGCCGCTATTACGGAGCCGAATACCGCATTCTTCGCGCCGCCAGCGGCCAGGCAGCCCTGGATATTCTTGACCAGTTAAAGGTCCGCCAGGAAGCAGTGGCCCTGCTGGTGAGCGACCAGCGCATGCCAGGAATGACAGGAGTGGAGTTCCTGGAAAGGGCGCGTGTACAGTTTGCGGAGGCAAGGCGTGTATTACTTACCGCTTACGCCGATACAGAAGCTGCTATTCAGGCCATCAATACGGCGCGTATCCACTACTACCTGAACAAGCCATGGGATCCGCCGGAGGAAAAGCTCTATCCCGTCCTGGACGATCTGCTGGAAGACTGGAAGGCCGGCTATCGCCCGCCCTTCGAGGGCCTTCGCGTGCTCGGCAGCCGCTGGTCATTAGAAGACCACAAGCTGCGTAATTTCCTGTCGCGCAACCACATTCCTTATCGCTGGCTCGATGTGAGCGCCAACGAAGAGGCACGTACTGTACTCGAGGAAAAGCATCTGACAGTCGACCAGTTACCAGTGGTGCTCTTCCCGGACGGCACGTCGCTTCTTGGCGCAGACACGGATACGCTGGCTGACCGCGTGGGACTTAAAACCCATGCCGCCCAGGAGTTCTACGACATGGTGGTGGTGGGTGCCGGACCGGCGGGGCTTGCGGCCGCTGTCTATGGAGCCAGTGAAGGCCTTAAGACTCTTGTAATTGAACCACTTGCCCCAGGCGGGCAGGCTGGAACCTCTTCCAGAATTGAAAACTATCTTGGCTTCCCGACCGGCATTACTGGGGGAGAATTAGGCCGCAGAGCGCATATTCAAGCATCGCGCTTCGGAGCTGAATTCCTCTCGCAGCGCGCCACCAGCCTGCGAGCCGAGGGCCAATACCGGTTTATTCAATTAGCGGATGGTCGTGAGGTGGCCAGCCACATCGTACTGCTTGCAACGGGTGTGCAGTACCGGATGCTTACTATTCCCGGTGCGGAACGGCTTACAGGCCGTGGAATCTACTATGGAGCAGCTTTGGTTGAAGCCGCGGCCTGCAAAGACGAAGAAGTCTACGTAGTCGGTGGGGCGAACTCGGCCGGCCAGGCAGCACTGCATTTTGCGCAATTCGCCTGCAAGGTGGTCATACTGGTCCGTGGAGAAGGACTTTCCGCAACCATGTCGAAATACTTAATCGATGAGATTCAACGCACATCTAACATTATTGTGCAGACAAAGACCCAAGTGCTGGAAGCCAGTGGCAATGAGCATCTTGAGAAATTAAGGTTGCTCGGGCCTGAAGGCGAATACGAGGTGCCGGCCACGTCACTATTTGTATTTATTGGCGCAGCGCCACGCGTCGAATGGCTCCCCGCAAACGTCCAGAAAGATGAGAAGGGGTTTCTGCTGGCCGGACCCGACCTGGACCGGGATGGAGAAAACGGCTGGCATGAAAAGCGCGATCCATACTTGCTTGAAACCAGCATCCCCGGCGTATTTGTCGCCGGAGACTTGCGGCATGGTTCCATCAAACGGGTAGCGTCCGCTGTGGGCGAAGGCTCCATCGCGGTACAGTTTGCCCATCAGTATTTGGCACAATTTTGAGTGGGGAGAAACAAGGGAAGATGAGCGAAGGCGAAATGCAAACCTGGACGGCAACGACAGTCCAGTTAGCGAATGTTGCAGATGTACTAAAAAGGACTCGCCCGTTCGCCGATGTCGATTTTGCCACTCTACCTGTGCTCAAGAACCCCGAACGTATCGATGCCAAAACCGGCGACATTCTCGTTGAGGCCGGTGAAACCTCTCTGTATTACTGGATCGTTCTCTCCGGGGAGATACGCGCCGAACTCTTCGAAAGCGACGGCAACCGTACCAAGGCAGGGCTGGCTCTGGCCGGAGAAGCATTCGGTGAAACGCCGCTTGTGCTTGGCCGCAAAGACGTTCCCTTTCAAATTGTGGCAGTCGAAGACACCAGTCTGGTGCGATTTACCGAGGAAGACTTCTGGAAATTGATGGCGGCCTGCCCTTCCCTGCGTAAAGTCGTGCTGGCCGATGTGGCAACTCGTGTGCGCAATTACCAAGTTGAGGCGCTGCATCGGGAGAAGCTGGTCTCGCTGGGCACACTTGCGGCCGGCCTGATGCACGAACTGCACAACCCCGGTTCTGCGGCAAAGCGCTCTGCCTCGCAATTGCGCGAGAATCTGATGCGACTGCAGAAGCTCAGCCTCCGCTTCAGTGATAAGCCCAAAACCACCGAACAAATGGAGTGCATGCGCGGTTTGCTTGAACATTCCATGCATGGGTGCAGGCTGAAGGCGATGAGCAGCCTTGAGCAGGCGGATGCCGAAGAAGAGATGGGTGAATGGCTCTCGGGAGCCGGTGTGGAGAACGCGTTCAGCATCGCGCCTGTTCTTGTTGGCATGGGATTTGACCAGGAAGAATTGCGCTGCGCGCGTGAATTCTTTGAGGCGGACCAGTTCTCCGACGCGCTGAACTGGCTTGAGTCTCTGGTCTCAAGTGTCGGCCTGGTTTGCGCTATTGAAGACAGCATCTCCAGGATCTCTGATCTGGTAATGGCAGTAAAGAAGTTTGCCTACGAAGATCGAGGCGGCGCGCGCGAGCTGGATGTGCATGACAGCCTGCAGAGTACATTGGTGATTCTTGGACACAAGCTGCGCATTCGCCAGATAGAAGTCGAGAAGCACTTCGACGCTTCGCCCGCCATTCTCTGCACGCGCGGTGTCGCTCTGGGCCAGGTCTGGACCAATCTCATTGACAATGCAGCCGATGCTTCTCCGGCCCATGGGCGCGTACAGATTTCCACCTGGAATGAGCCCGAGTGGATAGGTATTTCAATTACAGATCATGGCGATGGAATCCCACCCGAGGTCCTCCCACATATCTTCGATCCATTCTTTACAACCAAACCGCAGGGACAGGGAACAGGACTCGGACTTGAGATTGTGCAACGCATCGTGACGCAGAAATTCGGCGGCACTATTCAGGTTGAATCGATTCCGGGCAAAACCACCTTCACCGTACGGCTTCCACTCAACGGCTCCACAGTCTCTGGCCCCTCTTCCAAGTAGCTCAAGCTTCATTCACACCTCCTTTAATCAGCGCATTCGCTTTGCCGGCCTTGAGCTTCCTTTGACTTGTGCTTTCAATGGAGCGGCAATCGGACGTGGAAAATCGCCAATCTAAGCAAAATCCAATGCAAGTATGCCTCATCGCAATCAAGTAGTTCTTCCCTTTGGACGATGAATGCCATGAGGGAGGATTGCATGACGGAGCGCAATGAACTGCTGGAGTCGGCGCTCGATTCCTATCCACATGGAGTGGCTTTGCGCGGATTGGATGGCACGCTCATTTATTGGAATCGAGCCGCTGAATCGATTACCGGATTCACGGCTGTCGAGGTTCTGGCGCGTCCCATTCACGATGCGCTTGAGGATCTTCTTGAGACGAATGCCGGCGGAGGAGACAACCTCCACGATGGGCATGCATACGGTGGACGCGGCTGTCTTGTGCATGTACAGCACAAGCATGGTTATCCCTTTTCCGCATTGGTACATACATTTGCCTTGCGCAATACTCTGGGAGAACACATCGGTACGGGCTATTTCTTTCATGCTTCCGAAGGACTGGAGAACCTTCCCCATGGCGGCACCGGCGAGGATGAATCCGTTGAAGCCGGCCAGGCCGAGCTTGAGGAAAGATTGCAGGCGGCCTACGAAGAATCCGAGCGGACTGGTCAGCCCTTCGGCATTCTCTGGATAACGGTCGACCAGGCGGAGAATCTGCGCCGTACACATGGGACAGGCGCTTGCGACGCGATGCTGAAAAAGGTGCAGCGCGTGCTTGTCAGTGGATTGACTTCCAGCGAGGAAATTGGCCGTTGGGGAGAAAACGAGTTCCTGATTCTCTCGCATGAACGGTTCACTGCTTCGCTGGCTGCGCATGCGCAAATGCTGGCCGGCCTTGCGCGGACAACGGATTTCCGCTGGTGGGGCGATCGCATTTCTCTTACGGTCAGCATTGGCGCCGCGCAGGCAGGATGCCACGAATCGCTTGCCGATCTGCTCGAGCGCGCCAAATCGGCCATGAAGACCTGCATCCGCAGCGGCGGCAACAGGGTCGCGCTCGCTCCGTGGAGGCCGGCATGTTTGCCATCCTAGGCATCCTGGTTGTCTTTGGAGCCATCATCGGCGGCTTTCTGATGGAACACGGAAAGCTTGCTGTTCTTCTGCAGCCTGCCGAGCTGATCATCATTGGAGGCGCGGCTCTTGGAACGCTGCTGGTTGCCAATCCTGCTCACATCCTCAAAAGAATCGTCAGCAATCTTGTCGGAGTTCTTGGCCGCTCCAGGTTCGACAAGAAGCACTACCTGAACACACTCAGGATGATGTATCAGTTCCTCAATAAGGTTCGCAGGGAAGGGTTACTCAGCGTAGAAAACGACGTCGAAAAACCGGACGAAAGTGAGCTATTCAAGAGCTTTCCAGAATTTCTTAAAGATCATCATGCACGTGACTTTGTGTGCGACACACTCCGTATGGCTATCTCAGGAGGCGTTGACCCCTTCGACATGGACCAGATGATGGAGCTCGATATGGAGGTTTCCCATCACCAATCGACACAGCCAATCAACTCATTGATTACAGTCGCCGACGCCCTGCCGGGTCTTGGCATTGTAGCTGCGGTACTCGGGGTGGTCATTACCATGGGCGCTCTCGGCGGCCCGCCGGAAGAGATCGGTCATAAGGTTGCCGCGGCACTCGTTGGCACATTCCTTGGAATTCTGCTCTGCTATGGCGTGGTCGGCCCGTTGAGTTCCAACATGAGCAAAATAGCCGACGATCACAACAGCTATCTGCATGTGCTGCGTGTGTTGATTCTTTCGTTCCTCAAGGGATTGGCGCCGATGATTGCCGTTGAAATTGGACGGCGCGCGATTCCGTCGCATGTGCGTCCCAGCTTCGATGAAATGGAAAGGGCCTGCAAGGGAGGCGTAGAGCAGGTAGCGGCAGCAGCCTAGTGCAGCCCTGCACACGCGGAGATAGGTTTCATGTCATCCACCAATAAACCGCAGCCAATCGTCATTAAGAAGAAAGTCGCACACAATGGCCACCACAGCGGCGCATGGAAGGTTGCTTACGCCGACTTCGTGACAGCGATGATGGCCTTGTTCATCGTGCTATGGCTGATGAATTCATCCGCCAAGGTCAAGGAAGCAGTTGCCGGATATTTCAACGACCCCAAAGGCACCGGCAAGTTGCTGGGCACTACATTCTCCGGATCGGGAAAAACTATCTCCGTTACCGAACAAGCAGAAATGGAGAGGCTCAAAGAGAAGCTTGAACAACAGATCAACTCCAGGCAAGACCTGAAATTGCTCTCCAAGCAGATTGAGATTACTGTCACCGCAGAAGGCCTGCGCATTGAGTTGCTCGAAGACAAGAATGGAACTTTCTACGAAAGCGGCAGCGCGCATCTGAGCGTGAAAGGGCAGGAATTGCTGGCTCTACTTGCGACCGAACTCAAAACATTGCCTAATCATCTGCTCATTGAAGGACACACAGATGCGAAGCAATACTCACACGACGCCAATTACAGCAACTGGGAACTTTCCGCCGACAGAGCCAATGCCGCACGCAGGCTTATGCAGGCAAATGGACTACGGCCCGACCAGGTCACGCAGATTCGTGGCTACGCCGACCAAATGCTGCGCGTCAAAAATAATCCGTATGATCCCTCTAACCGCCGCATCTCCATTCTCGTCAAGAATGTTGATGGTCCATTGCCGTTTGTCAGGGACGGCGTCGCAGTGGGAAGTAGCGCAGACGTTGCTGTCAGCACCCCGGGCGTTCTTCCCACAGTAAGCGGCAAACAGGAAGACAGTCCGCCGCATCGCAAAGACCGCATACCCTCTACGCATAGCTTGGCCTCTATAGCAGAACCCATCCATGAAAATGCTGGCCATGATACTGGAGCAGCACTTGGTTCGGTCTCTGCGCACGGAGAAAACGTAAAGCCTGGACTCATGGGAAAACTCAAAACGCTGCTTCCTGGCAGCGGAAAATAACAGATTCTCATAGCGGCTTGCCATGTAATGGAGTCCATAGTGTAGTCTCATGGCGTAAAGGAAAGCGTTTACTGGAGGCACCTTTCATGCCCATTGTTGCCGGAGTCGATTTCGGCACGCTTAGCGTGCGTGTCACTCTTGTCGATAGCAAGACTGGCCCGATTGGCACAGCATCTGCATCGTATCCACTCCATCGCAAACGCGAAGACCCCAATTTCGCAACTCAATCGCACAGCAACCAAATGTCTGCGCTTGCACAGGCTACCCGCGAAGTTCTGCAAACGACCGGCATCCATGGCGACTCAGTGGAGGCAATTGCACTCGACACCACCGGCTCCAGTGTGGTCCCTGTTGATGCGCATTTAGCGCCACTCGACGACTACTACCTCTGGTGTGACCACCGCGCACACGCGGAAGCGGAAGAGATTACAACGAAGGCACACGCGCTGGGCTTTGAAGGGATTGACTGGTGCGGCGGAGTTTACTCGCACGAGTGGGGATTCGCAAAACTGCTTCACTGGCTGCGCCACAATCCTGACAGGCGCGCGCAGTTTGCCACGGCGTTGGAACACTGCGACATGGTGGCGGCTACTCTGTGCGGAGTCGAATCCGTTGACGCGCTCAAGCGCAGCGTCTGCGCCATGGGACATAAATGGATGTGGAATCCCAAATGGGGTGGGTTGCCGCCTGAGGATTTTCTTGTTGCCGTGGATCCGTTGTTCAGCGGCATACGCGAAAAGATGGGCGGCGAGTATCTGACGAGCGATTGCCTTGCCGGACGGCTCTCCGCAGCGTGGGCGGAGAAGCTCGGGCTACGTGCAGATATTCCCGTTCCCGTGGGCGCTTTCGATGCGCACTGGGATGCGATTGGATCGCACATTCGAGAAGGTGATGTGGTGAATGTTGTTGGCACATCCACCTGCATCATTGCCATGGCCAAAGAAGCGCAATTAGTTCCGGGCGTCTGCGGCGTAGTGCCCGGAAGCGTGCATCCGGCATACACCGGTATTGAAGCAGGACTCTCCGCAACTGGCGATATCTTTGACGCCATTGCACGGCGCGCACAGTCTTCTGTCGCCGAGTTAAGTAAGGGGCTGGATGCATTCAAAGCTGGGCAAACCGGCCTTTTGCGATTGAGCTGGGACAACGGTGACCGCACGGTGCTCGTGAATCCAGAACTGGGCGGCATCACCGTCGGCTGGAATCTGATTCACACCGCACAGGACGAGATGTTCGCCGCAATTGAAGGAACGGCATTCCATACGCGCATTATTCTTGAGCGCATGGCAGAGCATGGTGTGCGTGTGGACCGCGTGATCAACGCGGGCGGCATTCCACAAAAAAATGAAGTGCTCAACCGCGTTTACGCAAACGTGCTAAACAAGCCGGTGCTGGTTCCGGCCGGTGTGCCGACCAGTCTTGGTTCTGGCATTATGGCACTGCTTGCAGCGGGCGTTTATAAGAGCATTGAAGAGGCGCAGGCCGCAGTTTGTCTGCCTCTGCGCACGGTCGAACCAGATCCAAAATCCGCTATAGTCTACGAGCAGTTGTACCGTCACTATCGCGATATCTACTTCGCATTCGGGCAACGCAATGCAAGTTCTACTGCACTCGGCCGCGTATTGCCCGATCTACGCAAAATTGCGGCACAGGTCCGATCTGATGGGTAGAATTCCCTTGCACTTCTGATTGCCCGATTCAATGCACGGAGGAACGATGCAGCGACGTAGTTTTTTGAAAGCAGCCGGAGCCGCTGCGGCAGGCTCACTGGTCTTGCGGCGCCACCCGGCGCTTGCGCAGCAAGCAGACAGCCACATCGAGGTTCTAATCGATGAGCCAATTGCTACCATCGCACCGGAAGTCTACGGCCACTTCACCGAGCATCTGGGCACGGTGATTTACGACGGCATTTATGTTGGCGAAGACTCGAAGATTCCCAACCAGCATGGTTTGCGCTCGGCGCTCATCGAAAAGATGCGCCTCATTAAGGCGCCAATGGTACGTTGGCCCGGCGGCTGTTTTGCCGATAGCTACGATTGGCGCGACGGCATTGGACCAAAGAGCAAGCGCCCGCGCCGTACAAATTTCTGGACGGACGCCTATCCTCATCAGCTTGTCGATCGCAATATTCCACAGGTATACGACCCGAACACTTTCGGCACCGCCGACTTCGCGCGCTTCTGCAAGCTGTGCGATGCGGAACCCTATATTGCCGCCAATGTACGCAGCTTACCGCCGCTTGAGTTCGACCGCTGGGTCGAATACTGCAACTCGCCGCGCGGAACCACCACGCTTTCAGAGATTCGCGCTGCGGATGGATTTCCCGATCCACTCAACGTGAAGTACTGGGGCGTTGGCAACGAAAGCTGGGGCTGTGGCGGCAACTTCGACCCTGAAGACTACGCCGTTGAATACAAGCGCTGGACAACCTGGGTTCCGAGCTACGGCGTGCCGCTTCGTTTTGTTGCATCCGGCCCCAACAGTGACGAACAGTCGTGGACGCGCGGTTTCTTCAACAAACTCTGCCACGGACAGCCAAGTCACGACATGCACGGCGTATGGGGGCTCAGCGTGCATCACTATGCGTGGAATCTCTCACGTGGAAAAACGCAAGATTGGAATGAGGGCAAAGGTGACGCGCTCCAATTCGATGCAGTGGACTGGTATGAGCTTGCGCGCGAAACCGATCGCATGGAACACATCATCAATGATCACTGGACGGCATTGGGTGAGTACGATCTCGATCGCAAGGTGCGTCTTGTTGTGGATGAATACGGCCCATGGTATCGGCCCGGCACCGAATTCAGCCCCGAGCAGTTGCTCGGTCAGCAGATCACTGTACGCGACGCTGTAATGACGGCCATCTCACTCGACATATTCAATCGCAACGCCGACAAGGTGGGAATGGCAGCATGCGCGCAATTGATCAACAATCTCAATGCGCTCTTCTTTTCGCAAGGAGAGAAGTTCATTACCACGCCGAACTTCAATGTCTTTGAACTCTACGCCGCTCACCAGGGGGCGACATCCGTTCGCACCGAGTTCTCTTCACCGGAGGTTCGATACGATCGCGATGGCAAACAAGCGACGTTCTGGGGGCTGAAGGGATCCGCCTCGACGAAGGACAAATCTCTTACGCTGACTGTTGTGAATCCCGACGTGAACCAGCCGCGTGAAGCGGAAATTGTTCTGCGTGGCGCAAAGGCCGCCAGCGCAAAAGCACGGTATGTGACGGACAAAGATATCCACGCGCACAACACGTTTGAAGATCCCGACCATGTGAAAACATCCACGGCCGAGGTCAAGGTCAATGGCAACCGGTTGAGCTTCAATTTCCCAGCGGCATCTGTTTCCCGTATTGCCATTGAGCTTGCATAAGTTGATCAAGCCGAGAGCTGAATTTCTGCTTCTGCGCGACGCTAAAACTCTTTCTCTTCACTCTATAGTCTTCATTTTAATATGGTTACGCTTGCGCTATCCGAGATCATATCTAAATCCAAAGAGTTTACTCGTCCATACTTGATTTCATACGGTTTGTGGTTGAGTCGTTGCCTAGACGGCTCAATTTCCACCGAGTTACACTCGCGACTGCACTGATACTTAACACAATCTGGTCTCCAGAAACAGTGTGCGCCAAAACGCGCATTTTTCTGCAAAGTTGTGCTTGCCTCCGGCAAATCATCATTCATGCAGAGAATTCAATTTTTGTCGTGCACCCCGGACCATAAGCTGTGGTGGACACTCTCGCGAGCAGGTCGAAGATTACGCAGAACATGTTTTTTTGAACAAAGAAAACGCCCGCAAAGCAAATGCTTCGCGGGCGTTGTTGATTGTGCTTCGGTTTAGAAGTCGTACCGCAGAGCGAACTGCATACGACGCGTCTGTGTGAGCGTGCTGGTAGCTACACCAAGATTGCCACCCGTCAGGCCCGAACCAATGTACCCCGAATCGAACCGAACCGAGTTGGTGACGTTGTAGACTTCCCAAGCGAACTTGAGAGCCCCTTTATCGGCAATCTTCCAGCTCTTAGCCAACCCAGAATCGATATTGAAGTAACCATCGCCACGGAAGTTATTGCGCTGCCCAGCCTCGCCCGGATAGGGAAGTCGAACGGGCGAGCCACTATAGACTCCCGAATTGATTCCACCTGGATCATCAAAATACTGCGGATTACCGTTTGAATCGATATGCTTGTGTGTTTTGACCTTTCCTGTCACCACTCCGTAGCTTTCGATTTCCCAGTTGGTTGTCCAACCCGGTTCAAAAAGTGAGAATGGAAGGCCGCTCGACCAGTGCGCATCGCCGGACAACTGCCAACCGCCAACTATCTGATCCATGACACCACTCATGTTACTTCCCACGAGTTTGCCGCGACCAAATGGAAGCTGATAGAGATAGTCCGCCGTAATCAGGTGACGGGTATCGAAATCCGACGGAGCACGATTGAGCGCAGGATTCCATGTGTTGAGAATGTATGAGAAGGCGGTTCCGGATGATTCAAGGTTGTTGCGTTCCGCATCCGAACCCATATCGATCGAGCTCGAATAAGTGTAGCTGAAATCCATTGCCAGACCATGGCTCATCGGATGGCGCAGAGTTACTTGGCCAGCGTTGTAATAGCTCATGCCTATGCTGGCGAGTGAATAGAGTGAGGAGAACTGATCCTGCCAGAAATGAGGCTTCCAATCAGCTGGAAAATCATAGTAACCGAGGAAGCTCGCATCGATATCCGACAGAGAGGTTGTTGCACCCCACGTGTAGCGATAGGGTGCCCATTCATAGTCATAGATGGCCTGCGTTGCGCTCTCACCGTCATAGTCCAAATTGGCCATGAAAGGAAAGACATTTTCAAAGTAGGGTATGGCAGCAACGCTTGGAGGAGTACATCCATCAGGCCCCGAATACGCGCCGCATCCCTGGTTCTGATCCACGACTTTGGAGAGTTGCGTCCCGGCAGTGAAATAGTCCCCCCCTCCCTGTGGATCGACATAATTTACCGGCTCGGCAAGATCGAGCTGTTGAAGCAGGTGGCGTCCTAGTCTGCCTACATACGAAGTCTCAACGGTGAAGCCGGCAGGAAGTTCCCGCTGCACGGACAAATCGAAGGATTCCGAATAGGGAGTCTGCAGCTTGTTGTCCAGTCCCCAGGTAATAGCGAAGTTGTCCTGAGGCGCGGTGTAGGGGAACGTCGCTGTTGTAGGCACGGCCCCGTTAATGGTTGGAATTGCTGGCAGGATGTTACGGCCAAGGAACCGCGGCGCGCCGGGGTGGCTGCACTGAGAAATATCGGCGCAGTCACCTTCAATCTGGTAGACGCTGGCAGGGTTATTCACCGAAGAACTCATGCCAAACGAACCATTCTGGTCAAACGTACTGACCAATGCCTGACCGAAATGGTCGTAATAAATTCCGGCACCGAGACGAATTGAGGTCTTCGTGTCCGGAGAGTAGGCAATGGCAATTCGAGGAGCGAAGTTCCCCTTCGGCTGTGGCCAATAGCCGGGTTTGTTGTAGAAGTGACCCGCCGGTGCAAAAGTAAGGTCCTCTTCATAAATCTGTCCGGCTTGAGCCGCAGCTTCACGCTGCATGTACCAGGAATGCGTATCGATGGTCGGTGTAACCTGCTGGCCATGCGTCTCCCACGGCGTCTGCAAAAGCGTATAGCGTAGTCCATAGGTGATGGTCAGATTCGGCTTAACCCGCCAGCTGTCCTGTAAATAGCCCTCATACTCATTCGACTTGAAATGGCGATCAATTACCGCTCCGTCGGCAAGCAGTGTTCCAGAAGTGGCGGAATCCAGGCGATAGTTGAAAACGTCGTTCCTGCTCGGCACGATTCCGACCAGGTTTGCGAAGGCTATCTCATAGGAGTTCTGGAAGCCCCCATCCACATTATTCGCGCCCTCCGGAGTATCCGATACCCAATATGGGTTTGTCGAAGCGCTGTTATAGGAGTTCGCATCCGTTGAGTTGTTCTGGAAGATCAGGCGCCAATTGAATCCAAACTGGATGGTGTGATTGCCCTTGATCCAGCTCATATTGTCGACCAGGTTATACACTGGAATATCTGTGAACGTGGTACGCGTTTGCGCGGTTGGATTGGAGAGGAAGCGGAATGAGACGTAATCTCCTGAGCCGACTCCACGGTCACTGATGCCCTGACGGACATACCCGAAGCGAAGATCGTTAATAAGGTGTGGCGTAATAGTCCAGGTATCGCCGCCCATCAGGCCCTTGTTATTCGATTCCTGGGTGTGCGAGGGCCCCTGTCCGGGAAATTGCTCTGGAAACGCTTCGACATCTTTCTGCAGCTGACCGCGCACGAAAATACGGTGCTGATCATTCGGCACAAAGTCTATCTTCGCGATGTATGTATCCCAATTGACTGGGTGGTGAGACGAGAATGAATAGGAACCTTCGTTCAGACCATCGCCAAGCAAAGTGCCATTTGCAGCGGGCATCGAATTGAACAAGGCTAGCGCATTGGGATTTGGTCCCGGTCCTGGGGAATATGTTGACGTATTGCAGACCTGGCAACCGTTGTCGAAAGTTGCAATGTCGGAGGCGGTGTAAACGGAGGTGTCGCCTGCCTTGTCATATGGATAGACGATATTGCCGGCCTGGTACGAAGCTGTCGGCACGGTTCTATTCACCTGGGTATTTTCCGCCTGACGCTTCCCTTCATAGTTCGCGAAAAAGAAGAGCTTGTCCTTGAGAATTGGACCGCCAAGATCGCCGCCAAAAATATTTCGGATGAGTTTTCCCGGGATATTTGGCTCGCCGCTGTTGATCTGCGCCTGCTTATTGAACCAGTCGTTTGCCACTGTAAATGTAGGCCGATGGTATTCATACACAGCTCCATGGAACTGGTTTGTACCCGATTTCGTGACCATACTGACCTGAGCACCGGACGAACGCCCCGCGTCGGCGGTCGCATTGCTGGTAACGACGCGGAACTCCTCGATCGAGTCCTGCGTCTGGCGCAGAACCCCTGTGAAAGCATAGCCCCCCACCTGATCGTTGTCGTCGATGCCATCAATGGTGATATTGCCCTGATCGGACCGGCCTCCATTTACCGCACCGCTGCGGCTGTCTGTCGTTGTGTATGGCAGCGCGAGCACGCCAGGCTGCAAAGCGAGTAGGTCGGGCACATTGCGCGTTTCAGTGGGGATCGCCTCAATCATCTGATTACCGACTGAATTGCCCAGAGAAGCATCGGACGTGTTCAACGTCTGTGCTGTAGCCGAAACGTCCACTGTCACGGCATTGCTTTGCACACTCAAAGTGAAATTAATCGTCGCGGGCTGGTTTACAAGAAGCGTAGCCGATTTTGACTGATCACCGAATCCCGCCGCGGTCACTTTGATGACGTACTTGGCGGGCGGAATCTGCGGAAACGCATAGAGGCCTGTACTGTTCGCAGTGCTGGATAAGACAGTACCGTTGGCTTGATTCGTAATCGTGATAGTCGCACCAGGAACCAGAGCCCCGCTAGGGTCAGTGATTGTTCCTCTTAGTGACGTGGTAGCAGATTGACTGTAAGCGAATGTGGTGAAGGAGAAGATGCAAACAAGCATCCACCCCCAAAAAGTACGTCTCACGGCTGTGCCTCCAAATGCGTTAAGAACGTTTTTGTTGGTCTTGCAGTGTCTTTGCGTTTCCTGTGCAACTGAAAGCGCTCATATGGCCGCATCAGCAGATGCACGCCCGCTCATCGCCTGAATCCTGTTGGCGGGGTTTTTAATTCTCAACCAAGGTTTGTTGAGACCCTGTGGCGGATTGAACCGCCCTCATCTCACGGATGTATTTAATTTCTATCAGTTCCGCACAAAGATTCAATAAAAATCGGGCAGAAAGACAAACGAGGCCGTCGACCTCTGGCCCCTTCTTTGCCGGCCAGAAGACCTCCGAACCTCAATTTAACTGCCGTACTTCATACGTTTTGGTGACGAACACCGGTATTTTTTATCGCCCAATTCCAATTTGCATTTGGATTACGACTAACCGGAAAGTAACCTCCCATCCCTTGAGATTTCTGGTTCCCGCAGGCGATTAGACCTGCGGGAACCGTGTTGTCCGACCCTTGGAATCGCGGTGTTAGAAATCGAACCGCAGAGCGAACTGCATGCGCCGTGGATCGGTGAGCAATGAGGTTGCGACGCCGAGGCTGCCGCCTGTAAGACCGGAATTGATTGAAGACGGATCAAACCGCACGGTGTTGGTCACGTTATAGACCTCCCAGGCAAACTTGATTGAACCGAAATCGCCAGTCTTCCAGGTCTTGGAAAGTCCCGAATCGAAAGTCAGGAAGCCATCGCCACGGAAGTTATTGCGTTCGCCGGCTTCACCTGGATAGGGGAATCGTATTGGCGATCCGTTATAAACACCGCTATTGATTGCATCCGGATCATCGAAGAACTGCGGATCCCCGTTCGAGTCATAGTGCCGACGCATCTTGATAGGCGCTGTCTGCACACCGTAGCTGGAGATTTCCCAGTCGGTAGTCCATCCAGCCTCATAGAAGGAGAAGGGCAGACCGCTGGACCAACGACCCAGGCCCGACCACTGCCAACCTCCGATCAGACCATTCGTAATACGGCCTGCATTGCCGAGAAGCGCCTTTCCGCGGCCAAAGGGAAATTGATACAACCAGTCCACAGTGATGAGGTGGCGGGTATCGAAATCCGAAGATCCGCGATTCAACTCTGGCTTCCATGTATTCAGGATGAACGAAAACGTTCCGCCATTACGCAGCGTGGCCCGCTCTGTATCCGAGCCCAAATCAATCGAGTGCGAATACGTGTAAGCGAAATCCATCTGTAGCCCGTGGCTCATCGGGTGACGCAGTGTGATCTGCCCGGCGTTGTAGTAGCTGGAACCGACACTCGAGAGAACATAAAGCGTCGAGAACTGGTCCTGCCAGAAATGCGGTTTCCAATCGGAGGGATTGCCATACCAGCCATAGAGCGGCGAGTAAAAATCGATATCCGAAAGTGAAGTCGTTGCGCCCCAGTTGTAGCGATAAGGCGCCCACTCCCAGTAATAGATCGCCTGCGTTGCGCTTTCGCCCTGATAATCAAGGTTCGCCATGAATGGGAATACATGCTCGAAATACGGAATAGCAGGAACAGATGCGTTCTCGTCGCCGCCGTTGTCGTCCACATACTTTGACAACAGCGATCCGGCGGCAAAATAGTCGCCGCCACCCTGCGGATCGACATAGTCCACAGGCTCGGCAAGATCCAGGCTCTGCAAGAGCTTCTTGCCAAGGCGGCCCACGTATGAAGTTTCAAGCGTGAATCCACCTGGCAGCTCGCGCTGTACAGAGAGATCAAACGACTCTGAATACGGAGTTGAGATCCGGCTGTCGAGGCCTGACTGAATACTGAACGAATTCAATGGATAGAGATAGGGGAATGCTGCGGTTGTATCCGGAGTTGGATGTGCAATGTTAGGCAGCGTGTTGCGGCCCACAAAGCGTGGAGCGCCGGGATGCGAACAACCGGTCGCACAATTGCCTTCGATCTGATAAAGACCTGCCGAAGGATTGGTGAGAGACGAACTCAGTCCAAACGAGCCGTGTGCATCGACGTCGCTGACCAATGCCTGGCCAAAGTGGTCATAGTAGATGCCAAAACCTGCACGAACGGAGGTTTTTGAATCCGGACCCCAGGCTATCGCCAGGCGAGGCGCAAAGTTCTTCTTGTTCGGCGGATAATAGCCAGGTTTCCCATAATAAGCGCCTGTCGGAGCGAAAGTCAGATCCTCCTGGTAGATCTCGCTATTCTGAGCCGCCTCCTCGCGCTGCAGATACCATGCATGCGTATCAATGGTCGGCGCAATCTGCTGCCCCTTCGTTTCCCATGGCGTTTGGAGATAAGAGTAGCGAAGGCCGTATGTGACTGTCAGGTTCGGCAAAATACGCCAGGCATCCTGAATATATCCTTCGAACTCATTCGACTTGAAATGCCGCTCAATGGTCGCGCCATCCGCAAGCAGAGATCCGGAATCCGCGCTGCTGATCTTGTAATTGACCACATCCGTGCGGGACGGGACGGTACCTACCATGTTGGCAAAGGCGATTTCATAGGAGTTCTGGAAGCCGCCATCGACCGCATCCTCTCCTGGGACCGCACCCGACAACCAGTAAGGGTTCGTGCTGGCGCTACTATATGAGTTCGCGTCAGTGGAATTGTTCTGGTGGATCAATCGCCAGTTCACACCAAAGCTCAGCGTGTGGCTACCCTTGATCCAGGTCAGGTTGTCGACAATGTTGTTGACCGGCACATCCGTAAAGCTCGAGCGAGTTTGCGAGGTCGGTGTGCTGATAAACCGGAAGCTGACATAGTCGCCTTCACCCACACCTCTTGAGCTCACACCCTGGCGAACGTAGCCATAGCGGATGTCGTTGATGAGCGTCGGTGAAATGGTCCAGGTATCGCCGCCCATTAAGCCTTTATTGTTGCTCGATCCGACGGTTGATGGACCTTGGCCGGGAAATTGCTCAACGCCGCCTGAAACATCTTTCTGCAATTGACCGCGCACAAAGATACGGTGCTTGTCGGAAGGCACGTAATCGATCTTTGCAATGTAGGTATTCTCATCAACAGGATTTCCTGAAGCGAACGAATACGAACCCAGGTTGTATCCACCGTCTCCCGCTGCACTTCCGTTGGCTGCAGGGAAAGTATTAAAAAGCGCGAGGGCATTTGGATTGGGACCTGCTGGATTCGGATAGTCGGTTGTATTGCAAACCTGGCACCCGCTATCGAGCGAGGTGATGTCTGTAGAATTGATCACCGTAGTGCCGCCGTTGGCGTCCGGGAATGTAATATTGCCCGCCTGATAGGAGGCCGTAGGCACCGTCCGTACTACTGAAGCGCTCTCACGCCGCCGAAGCCCTTCGTAATTGCCGAAGATAAAGAGCTTGTCCTTGATGATAGGGCCACCTGCATCGGCACCGAAGATATTGCGAATCAGCTTGCCTGGGATATTAGGCTCGCCTGAATTTACCTGTCCCTGTTTCACGAACCAGTCGTTTGCAACGGTAAATGTTGGACGATGGTATTCGTAGAGGGCGCCATGAATTTGATTCGTTCCCGACTTCGTAACCATGCTGATCTGTGCGCCGGATGAACGACCAGAATCGGCATTCGAATTGCCTGTCACAACACGGAACTCCTGAATGGAGTCCTGCGTCTGGCGCAGCACGCCCTTGAATGCATAGCCGTTGACCTGATCGTTGTCGTCGATGCCGTCAATCGTCACATTGCCTTGATCGGAACGACCACCGTTGACAGCGCCACTGCGAGGGTCATTGCTGCCTGTTTTGTCCGCGGGCAGGAAAACCACGCCTGGCTGCAATGACAAAAGGTCCGGCACATTGCGCTCTTCTGAAGGAAGCGCCTGAATCGTTGTGTTGTCGGTTGAGTTACCCAGAGACGCGTCTGTGATGTTCAACGTCTGTGCTGAAGCGCTGACGTCCACCGTTACCGCCGAGGACTGCACTGTTAGCGCAAAGTTCACAGTGGCAGGCTGGTTCACCAGTAGCTCGGCAGATTTGGTCTGGTCGCCAAACCCCGCTGCACTCACTTTGATTGAGTACTTTGCAGGGGGAATTTGCGGAAAGGCATAGAGGCCCGTGCTGTTTGAAGTTGCTGTAAGGACTGTGCCGGTCGCACTATTCTTGAGCGTGATCGTTGCTCCCGGCAGCACAGCTCCGCTGGGATCTGAAATCACACCACGAAGTGAGGTGGTTGCTGTTTGACTATATGCGAAAGACACGAAGATAAGGATGCTCGTCAGCATCCAGCCCCAATGGGATCGTTTCACGGGCAATGCCTCCAAATACTTCGGTTGTTCCAAAGACAGCTTTAGTCACTGCGTACCAATGCAAATACGCTTTGAACACCTGGTTCATTGCCAAGCATTCACCGAACAGCTAACTGCAGATACGAGCCCGCACATTGTCAAGAAATCTTGCCGGCGGGGCTATGATGAGCACCTGGGCTGAATGGCCAGGCCGCTCTGGTCACTGCGTAAAACTGCAAATACGCTTCGAGTACCTGTTCCTGCCAGGCACTCACCGAACAGCAGACTGCAGATACGTCCCGCTCATCGGCTTGGGTGCCGTATGGCGGAATTAATAGTGACAATTCGAACTAGGGTGCCGAATCATCATTAACGGTGGGGACCGTTAATACTACCGAGGAATAATGTGTCTAACACTACGCATTCGCTTGGGAATAAGCAATAAAGACGGTATAAAGAAATCCCGGCTTTCCCCATGATTTTGCGCCTATCTATCTGGATTTTCAATCATTAAAGAATTATTGCTGTTGCTGCATTTGTTGCGCGTCAAACATGGGGATTGGGCGCTCCGGCGCCTGCTGCGCCCGCTCCACCAGTACCGACCAGTCATCGGGAATGGGAAGCTTCCTGTCAAGCGCCGGAGGAAGCTCGCTTGCTTCCACATGTACGGCCACATACAACTCGCTGGCTGTTTGGCCACGGTAAATACCGTGCGTAGGCGGAACATCGGCGTAATCGCGCCCCACGGCCGCGCGAATGTGGCGCCGGTGCGCAATCAGATTATTCGTTGGATCAAATCCAACCCAGCCCAGATGGGGCACCAGCACATCGACCCACGCATGTGTGGCGTCCGGGGTGGAGCGATCATGGTCCTCACGGCTCCGATAAAGATAGCCTGAGACATAACGAGCCGGAATCCCCACCAGGCGAAGCAGCGCAATCATTGTGTGCGCAAAATCCTGGCAGACACCTTTACCGCTCAAAATTGCCTCATCGATAGGCGAATCCACACGCGTATGGCGCGGAACGTATTCAAAATAGTCGTAGAGCTTCTGATTAATCTCGTGCACCAGCATTAAGGGATCGTCACGGCGCACAACATCCAGCTTTACCGCCAGATCGGTCAGCGCCTTTGTCGGCGTGGCAAAAGTGCTGGGCAGCAGCATCTCACCATAATCTCCAGCATCGACGAGCGCATCCAAATCCGCCCACGCATCGGGTGAAAGAAATCGGGGTACGTCGGGCAGATCCTGCTGCTCTACAACGGATTCGGCGATGATGACCAGTTGTGTGTGCTCCCCCGGAATATCGAAGTGCTGCACGTTATTCCCCATGTGGTCGCGATAGCTGAACACCCGGCATCGCGGACTCACCGAAAGAGAAAACGAAAGACAGTGCTGGTGCGAGTCCGATCGCGGATGCATGCGCGTTTCCATAATGCTTTCCGTAATCGGATGGTCGTAACGGAAGCGCGTCAAATGCCGGATGGAGTAGAAATTCATGCCTTTTCCTGTTTGCTCCTAAGTGGCAAGCGCCGACTGAATCGAGTAGTGAATATAAAACCGGTACATCATCTCGTGAATGCGCAGGCACTGCTCACGGATGGAATGGAGAAACGCTGCGGTATCTCCAGTAAGGATTTCGCCAATCGTCGTGTATTCGAGCATTGCGTTCAGTTTGCCAATGCAGGCATTCAACTCATCTGGCGCGCGGCGGCCCCCGGTCCTTTGAATTGCGCTTATCGAGTCCCTGATTCCTCGCGCTGTATAGAGAATGGCGTGTGGAAAATCATTGTTCAACAATAGGAACTCGACAATGCGGTCTGGAGTGAGATCCGCTGTATACACTTGGCAATACGCTTCAAATGCCGTGCAGCATCGCAACAGGCCCACTTGCTCCAGATGCTGATAGCCCGTGTGCTGTTCCGGCACGTTGAACAGCGCGGACCGATAGACCTCGAGCAGCGTAGCAGTTGCATACGCCCGCTCCAGATAACGGCCCAGCCGGATAAACTGCCAGCCCTGCCCATGAATCATGGTCGTATCGGTAACGCCTTTGAATAAATGGATGCCGTCGATAATCTGCGCAAGCACATCGCTCACATTGGCGACGAACTGCGCCTGCACATGCGGAGAGTGCATCTGGTGATAGAGCCGATTCAGACGTTGCCACTGTTCGGAAGAGATTTCCTCGCGCACCTGGCGGGAATTGTCGCGTGCCGCGCCCAGACAAAATGTCACCGACGAGGGATTCAGTCCGTCGAAGATCAGCTTGTGCGACATGGATCCAGCATCGCCGTTCCACTCGAGTCCAGCCGGCTTACCCAGCGACGCGATCAGCCTTTTCCATCGGATTTCCGCGCTTGCTCCTCCCGTGTCGAGCATCAGACTCATTGTCACGTCAAGCTGGCGTACGGTATTCTCCGCACGCTCCAGGTAACGGCTCATCCAATAGAGACTGTCGGCAACGCGTGAAAGCATTGTCGTACTCTCCCGAGTACCGTATTTGACGACTATTCCAGAACCCATGTGTCCTTACTGCCGCCGCCCTGTGAGGAATTCACCACGAGCGACCCTCTCTCCAGCGCCACGCGGGTTAGTCCCCCGGGCACAATGTTGATCTTGTCCCCAAAAAGTATGTACGGCCGCAGGTCCACATGGCGCGGTTCAAGGCGATCGTCAATCAGACAGGGGGCGCGGGAAAAGTCCAGTGTGGGCTGCGCGATATAGTTGCGCGGATTGGCCTGAATCTGGATGGCAAATTCTTCTCGCTGCTGCGCGGTGGATTTTGGCCCAATCAGCATCCCGTAGCCTCCGCTTTCGCCCACCGCCTTCACGACCATCTTGTCCAAATTTGCCAGAACGTGCTTCCGCTCCTTGTCATCGGTCATAAGGAACGTTTCGACGTTGTGCAAAATTGGATCTTCGTCGAGATAGTAGCGAATAATACGTGGAACATAGGCATACAAAGCCTTGTCGTCCGCCAGCCCAGTCCCGAAAGCATTGGTCACCGTAACGTTGCCTGCGCGGTAGGCATTAAATAGCCCGGCACATCCCAGCGCCGAATCGGACCGAAAGACAAGCGGATCGCTGAAGTCATCATCCACACGCCGGTAAATCACATCCACACGCCGTAGGCCATCGGTCGTCCGCATGTAGACAATGTTGTCGTGCGTTACCAGATCGCGGCCTTCCACCAGATCAATGCCCATCTGACGCGCCAGATATGTGTGCTCAAAATATGCTGAGTTATAGGCGCCGGGCGTCAATAGCACAATATTCGGTTCGGGCCTTCCCTCCGGAGCCAATGAACGCAACGTGGCCAGCAGCAACTGCGGATAGTGCTCGATTGGCCGCACACCGTAGCTATGAAACAGTTGCGGAAACGTGCGCTTCATGACGCGTCGATTGGTGAGCATGTAGCTCACGCCCGAAGGCACGCGCAGATTATCTTCGAGCACAACAAACTCGCCCGTATTGAGACGCAGAAGATCCGTTCCAACTACCGCTATATAGACATTGCGCGGCACCTGAAGCCCGCGCATCTGCCTGCGATAGTGCTTGCAGCTATAGACCAATTCACGCGGCACAACTTTATCGCTTAAGATGCGCGCTTCTGAATACACATCGCGCAAAAACAGGTTCAGCGCGGTAATGCGTTGCGTGAGCCCGCGCTCGATTTGATCCCACTCCTCACCGGTAATCAACCGTGGCAGCAAATCATACGGAAAGATCCTCTCCGTTCCTTCGTTGCGCCCGTAAACCGTGAAGGTGATGCCCTGCGTCAGAAATGAGAGTTCCGCGGATTGCTTACGCCGTTGCAACTCATCCGGCGGCAGCCCTGCCAGCGTTCCACTCAATGCGCTGTAAAGCGGGCGAACGCTCCCATCCGGCGCCCGCATTTCATCGAATGCGTGATCAATCGGATAGTCTCCGTAAAGCGATTCCAGTTCCACAGGATGGCCTGTACTCATTCGCCTGGAGTAAATTCCTTTGCCGCGAATTTAAGGTCGCGCTTGGGAGAGTGCCATTCACCACCAGGCGCTTGCATTCGGCCCAATGACGAATTCCCTTTCCGCTTCCGCCTTGTTCTCTAGCATTACCACACGCTGCGTAAAGGTGCCATCAGGAAACCCCTTCCGCCACCTGTGCGTCTCCCTTATATAGGCCTGCACCCGCAACGAGTCTCACCATGCTTTCAGGCAGTCAAGTAGTCTCTTAACAAAGGAGAGTCCTCATACCAATGCTTAATCGCGCCTCCGCAGCAGCTCTCTTTGCTGTTTCACTGGTGTCCACATGCACTCTTTGGGCATCTCCCGCACCCATTCGCATCACGGCCGACCTGACAGACGCGCCGCGAAAGCTTTACCACGCCGAAATCGATCTTCCCGTGCAACCCGGCCCGGTAACCCTCATCACACCCGAGTGGATTCCCGGCAATCATCGCCCCACTGGTCCCGCGAACAACATCGTGGGCGTTGTCTTCTCTGTGGACGGGAAACCGCTTCCCTGGCGCCGCGATGACGTCAACATGTACGAATTCCATCTGACTGTGCCAGCCGGCGTCACCACTCTGCATGCGCATCTCGATTGCATCGTGACCTCGCGCGTTTCACAGAAGCTGGCCGTACTGGAATGGGAAAAGCTCCTGCTCTATCCGGCCAACATACCCGTCCGCGATATCCCCATTCAACCTTCGCTCAAAGTGCCCGCGGGCTGGGGCGTCGGCACGGCACTCACACCGGTCAACGCGAATACCTACCCGGTACCCGCTCCGGGAAGCACCACCCTCTTCGCAACAACCAATGTCGAGCAGCTTGAGGACTCGCCCATCATCACCGGCGAATATTTCCATGAGTATCCGTTAGCGCCGTCGATTTCTCCCAAGCACTACCTCGACGTGGTTGCAGACTATCCCGAAGACGCGAATCTGCGCCCCGAGGTGCTGGCTGAAGTCGCGAACCTCGTTCGTGAAGCAAGTGCGCTTTACGAGTCGCATCATTATCACGTCTATCATTTTCTGCTCACGCTTTCTGACATTGCGGGTGGCGAGGGCCTGGAACATGGCCAATCCTCCGACAATGGCGTGGGAGAAAAGGGATTTTCCGACGACGCGCATCAAGTGGCCGAGGCTGATCTGCTCTCCCACGAATTCACCCACTCATGGAACGGCAAGTATCGCCGCCCGGTTGGGCTCTATCAGCCTGACTTTGCCACTGTGCAGCAGGGCGGCATGCTCTGGGTGTATGAAGGACTCACACAGTATCTCGGAACCGTGCTCGCCGCGCGTTCGGGGCTGGAAACTTCCGCGCAATTCCGCGACAAGCTCGCAGAAACAGCAGCAGGTCTTGAATACAAGCCTGGCCGGCTGTGGCGCTCCACAGAGGACACAGCCGACGCAGCAAGCATCCTTAGAGCGCTGAGCCCGGCCTGGTCCAACTGGCGCCGTGGACAGGATTACTACAACGAAGGCAATTTGCTCTGGCTTGATATCGACACACTCATTCGCCAGAAGACCGGCGACAAAAAATCGCTGGCCGATTTTCTGCATATCTTTCTCGGCAAAGGCGGCAACACCGGTCCGGAGATCGTCCCTTACACCTTCGACGAACTTGTTGCCGATCTGAATGAAGTAATGCCCTACGACTGGGCCGGCTTCCTTCACGACCATGTCTACACCATCACTCCTCATGCCGATGTGGCAGGTATTGAGCGCGCAGGTTACAAGCTCGTCTTCACAGACAAGCCGAATGCCGCTGCTCGTTTAATGGCGCGCGCTGGCGGACGCCGTCACAGCGGCATCAACTGCTGGTACTCACTCGGCCTTCGGCTCACTGGCGACGGCACGGTGATGGATGTGCTGTGGAATGGTCCCGCGGACAAGGCAATGATCGCTCCGGGCTATCGCATCATCGCCGTCGACGGCGAAATCTTCTCCGCGGACGCGCTGCAGCGTGCCA
Organism: Occallatibacter sp.; assembly: GCA_035550015.1. Lineage (GTDB taxonomy): Bacteria > Acidobacteriota > Terriglobia > Terriglobales > Acidobacteriaceae > Telmatobacter. The sequence continues at coordinate 133,749 of DASZRJ010000052.1, forward strand.
TTGTCAAAGCTAAGTCCGGCACGGCTCCAATCCACCTTATTCTGCAGGCTGACAAATTCATCCGCACGGCCGACATTGACTATCACGACGGCGAGCGATTCCCTGCGCTCGAACGCATAGCTGGAACGCACGACTATCTGGAAGAAATCACCACGCCTCTCACCACTCCGGAAAAGGCGCCAAACTCCGGCAAATCTGGAGAGTAGTCCGGTTTTCTTCCGCAACCCGCACGGCACGGCGGTGGGGTACTCTTGATTCCACAGGAGACCCCATCGCACCATGCGAAAACTCGCCAGTTGCACCCTTGCGCTACTCTGCTTATCGATTGCCTCTCTCGCGCTTCACGCACAGGATTCCTCTTCAGATTCACCCGGCGAAGACTTCGTCCGCTCGCACTACACCAAGTACGAGTACCGCATTCCAATGCGCGATGGAGTACATCTGTTCACCGCGGTCTATGTGCCAAAAGCTTCCGCTTTTCCTTCTGACCGCGGCCCATACCCGATCATGATGGATCGCACGCCGTATAGTGTCGGACCTTACGGCGAGGATCACTATCCAAAGCACCTCGGCCCAAGCGGCGAGTTTGAGAAATCCGGTTATATCTTCGTTTATCAGGATGTGCGTGGACGTTGGATGAGCGAAGGAACCTTCGAGGAGATGCGCCCGCATATCGACGATAAGAAGTCTCCGAAGGATGTTGACGATGCATCGGACACCTATGACACAGTCGATTTTCTGCTGAAGCACATTCCCAACAACAACGGCAAGGTTGGCATCTGGGGTATCTCATATCCCGGCTTCTTCACCTCGGCCTCCATCATCGATTCGCATCCGGCCATCGTTGCCGCCAGTCCGCAGGCGCCCATGACCAACCTCTTCATGGGTGACGACACATATCACGGCGGCGCTTTCATGCTCGAAGCCAACTTTGGTTTCTACGCTTTTTTCAAGCCCTCACATAACCCTGAAGAACCACACCCCACAGTAGGCTTCGATTTCGGCACGCCCGATCACTACCGCTTCTATCTCGACGCGGGCAGCATCGACAGCATGAACACGAAGTACCTCAAGAACTCCAACTGGCTCTATGATGACCAGTACAAACACGACACCTACGACGCTTACTGGAAGGCGCGCAACCTGGCGCCGCATATGAAGAATGTGAAATGCGCGGTGCTTGTGGTGGGCGGCTGGTATGACGCCGAAGACCTGAGCGGTCCTTACTACACCTTCCGCGCCATCAACAAACTCAATCCGAATACTCCAAGCACTCTCGTCGAAGGCCCCTGGGTCCATGGCGGATGGGCGCGCAGCAATGGAGATCACCTCGGCGATGTGAGCTTCGGCTCAAAAACCGGTGAATACTTCCGCGCCAATATTCAGTTCCCCTTCTTTGAGCACTACCTCAAAGGCAAGGGTGAGGCTATGCCCAAGGCTGTTGTCTTTGAGACAGGCACAAACGTCTGGCACAAACTCGATACCTGGCCGCCGAAAGATGCTGTGGCAAAAACACTCTACTTCCACGCCGATGGCAAGCTCAGCTTTGACGCTCCCATCGAGGCGTCAAGCTCCGACTCCTACGTCAGCGATCCGGCGCATCCGGTTCCTTTCGTCGGCTACACAACGGACACCGTGCCGCAGCGCTACATGGTCGATGACCAGCGTTTCGCCAGCTACCGGCCCGATGTCCTCGTGTACGAAACAGAGCCATTGCAGGAAGATGTGACTATCGCGGGTCCAATTTCACCCAGGCTCATGATTGCCAGCACGGGTACCGATTCCGACTTCGATGTGAAACTCATCGATGTTTATCCGGAAGACTTTCCCGAGAACGAAAGCGGACGGCCCAATAAGCGTGTCCTCGACGCTCCCCCTCTGCAGATGGGCGGCTATCAACAGATGTTGCGTGGAGAGCCATTCCGCGCCAAGTTCCGCAACAGTTGGGAAAAGCCCGAGCCGCTCGCCCCCGGCAAAATGACAGCCATCAATTTCGATATGCCCGATCTCTACCACACCTTCCGCCGCGGCCATCGCATCATGGTGCAGGTGCAGAGCTCGTGGTTCCCTCTCACTGACCGCAACCCTCAGACCTTTACCGACATCCCCTTTGCCAAGCCGGAAGATTTCAAAAAGGCAACCGAAACTGTCTTCCACCAGAAAGGTGCGGCATCTGGAGTACAGGTCCTCGTCGTCCCACAGCCGTAACACACATTGAAAGCTCCGCCGGCAGTCCATCTGCAGGCGGGGCCTCGATTCCCTTCCCCTCCGGAATGCCACGTTTCATCCTGAAGCAGGCATCTCCGCAATTTGCAACCCTCCGGTTGCTTTAGCTGGGATGCACCACATTCCCGCTGCCGCGCATCGCGGGCAATTCGGCCGCCAGCACAAGCAGCGCCGCAGGAATCACTATCATTCCTGTGCGCAGGCTCCCCGTATTTGTTGAAAGCCATCCGGCAATCCACGGCAATACCGACCCACCAAATCCTGCCGTGGCCAGAATCCAGCGTGAATCGCCCGTTCGCTTTGCCCGTGCAAAAAATCCGTTCAAAATAAGAGGATAGACCGGCGCCAGTGACGCGCCCAGAATCAGCATGGCTGCCGAACGCAGCAGAATTGTTGGCGCCGCCACAAGCAACACCGCTCCAAATAATGCGCCCGCCACACATATTCGCAGCATGCGATCGCTATCGGTTTTCAGCAGCAGTAATGAGGAAATTGCGCGCGACGCAAGAAACCCAATCCAATAAAGTGACGTTGCGTACGCAGCCATCACAATGCCGCTGCCAGCCGCTCGCATCGTGAACGTCGTGAGCCATGCGGCCGCTGTATTCTCAATCCCCACCTGCATAAACGCAGCAAGAGCGAAGAGAAGAATCAATCCAGGCACAGTGCTTTCCCCGGATGCCACGTTGATGGCTTCTCGCTCTTCATCATCGTGCAGCCTGAGCCCACATACCAGCGCACATGGAATTGCCGCCCATGCAATCGCAAAATACACTGCGCGGTAACTATGGCTCTCGAGTATCCACCCGGCAAACAGCGGAGAAAGCAAGGCGCCGCTACTCCAGGTAAAGTTCAGCAGCGTTAGAACCGATGCGCGCTTTTCGCCTATGTTACGGCCCACAAACAGGCTCACAGCGGACATGGCCATACCGACGCTGACGCCAAAAAGAAGAAATGCGGCAGACAGCAACCATCCTGGAGCCAGCCCCACGCCAAAACCACACACAGACATGGCTGCAAATCCCATCCACATGTCGCGAACATAATTGCCGCGGCACAGCAGCGCTCCCAGTGCGGATCCGCCGAAATAGAGTAGAAAGAGCGTTCCCGACTGGCTATCGCTCAGATGGAAAGTGGCCGCTATCGATGGCATTACTGCGCCGCCCACCACATGCGCCACACCGGTAAGCGCAAAAACAGGATGCAGCACGGCCTGTGTCTTCCAGCCGGAAGCCTCTGCGTTCGACTGCATCGCGCTCAGCCTTTCTTGATGCGTGCGCGTTTCGGATTGGGCGGCGCCGTCGACTCGCGGATGACAAGCTCTGGATGGATTGGAACTTCATCGGGGAAAGATGCCTGGTCGCGAATACGCTGCAGCAGAATGCGCGCCGCAACCTTGCCCATTTGCACCAGCGGCTGACGAATCGTAGTGAGGCTCGGATTATGGAATGCCGCGCTCTCAATATCGTCGAATCCGACGACCGAAATATCTGATGGCACCTTCAGTCCGAAATTCATTAGTGCGCGAATTGCGCCGATGGCGGACACATCGTTGTAGCAGACCATCGCCGTGAAATCCCCCTTGCGCAGGAGCAGTTCGTTCGCAGGCTCAAAGCCAAGCTCAGGGGTCGACATTTTCATTTGCAATTGCACGGTATGTTCGGGCGGCACCGTCAATTTCAAATCTCGAGCCACCGCCATCAGGCACTCCCAGCGGTCATCCGCATCCGAGCTGTGGCTGCCTCCCCGCATGAAAGCGATACGCCGATGACCTAGCTGGTAAAGATGCCGCAGCGCAAGCTCGGCCGCACGCTTCTGGTCCAGCACCACATTGGTGACACCCTCAATCCGCCGATGTCCGGCAACAGCCACGGACGGAAGACTCAGGCTCTTTTCCAAAATGGTATCGATCAGCAGAAATCCTTCCACCGAACGGTCCATCAGGAGCCGCGGATACTCTTCAATCAAATCCTGTTTGCGTCTATGACTCGCCGTAAGGTAGAAGTAACCTTCCTCAAGCAGAAACTCTTCGGCGCCTGCGAGAACCTGCGTGGCATAGTGGTCGCTCAGTTCAGGCACCAGCACACCTACGGTAAAGGTCTGCCGCTTGCGCAGCGAACGCGCATAGAAGCTTGGCCTGTAGTCGAACTTTGCCGCTGCTTCAATTACGCGATCACGCGTATCCTGCGGAATTGAACGCACGCCCGGCGCATTATTGAGCACCAGCGAAATCGTCGCCGGTGAAAGATTCAGATACTCCCCAAGCGTACGCAGACTGATCGGCTGCCGGTTCTGCTGGCCATTATCGGGCTTTTTGGGCTTCGCCATGCACTCCTTTTGTAGCACCGCAGGGGGACACTTTGATACGCTTTGTGCTGCTTTTTCAGTCGTCCTGGGATAGCGCGCTAGGATGTCTGCCTCCGCAACGCGTGGCCTGTACGTATGCATGACGCTGCGCAAAATCGTTTCAGCCGATCACCTCACCGCTTGAGAGGACCCTATGCAACACGCAACCCGAAGAGAATTTCTTAAGCTCGCCTCTGCAGGCGCGGCTGCTGCTTCGCTCAATCTTTCCGCCTTTGGGTCTGCTTTGGGCCTGCCCGTTGGCCTTCAGCTCTATTCAGTAAGAGATTTGCTGCCGCATGATTTTGCCGGCACGCTCAAGCAGATCTCCGCCATCGGTTATAAGGAGGTTGAGTCAGCCGGCTATTACAACCACTCCTCCAAAGAAGTGAAAGATGCACTCGACGCCGCGGGACTTCGCATGCCCAGCGCACACTACTCCTATAGCGATCTTGCTAAGAATCTGGACTCAATCCTCGAATTCAATCGCCCGCTGGGTGTACGCACGATCATCTGCTCCTATCCAGGCTTCAAGAATCCGCATCAGGCGAAAACCTCACCGCGTGACTTCACCATGACTGATTGGCACTGGAATGCGGAACGGTTTAATGCATTTGGCGAAAAGGCAAGAGCGGCAGGAATGGCCTTCGGTTATCACAACCACACCATGGAATTCCGCAAGGAAAACGGCATTGCCCCGCTGGATGTTCTCATTCGCGAAACCGATCCCAAGCTGGTCACCTTTGAGATGGACTGCGGATGGGTCGTCGTCGGTGGCGGTAATCCAGTCGACTTTCTCCACCGCTATCCCAAGCGCATTTCAATGCTGCACGTGAAGGACTTCAAAAAGGCGCCCGGCGACAACTCCATCGTGCATCCGCCACCGGCTGCGGAACTCGGCACAGGCATCATCGACTACCACCCCATCTTCGCGGCGGCCAAAGCTGCCGGTATACGTCATCTTTTCGTGGAGCAGGAGGAGTTCAATCTTCCTCCCATGCAATCGTTGCGTATCGACTTCAACTACGTAAACAGCTTCCCCGCATAGGGCGGATAGCCTGGCATTGCAGTCTCTTCGCTTCCTCCAGCGCGCGGCCCGCTCCCCGGCTTTTCAAATCGCAGGGCGGGTCCACCGCGAAGCGCAGTGCGCACACAAATTACGGTAAACTGGTGCTGGCGCCCCGCCTGCGGAGGGATGGGTGAGCGGTTGAAACCGGCGGTCTTGAAAACCGTTGTACTCGAAAGGGTACCGGGGGTTCGAATCCCTCTCCCTCCGCCATAGACTCTTCCAGAGATTCCCCGTAGCCGATTCCTTCATCTCCCGTATAAAAAATTTCGATACGGCTCCATGCGTGAGATTTATTCTCCTTGAATTCCAGACCGAAATTAACATTCCTTTCACAATTCACCGTCATTCTGAGCGTGTAGCCAAGGCAAACCCAGATTCCCACCGCCATTAGGTTACGTAAGCCCAAAAACAATTTTGCGAGGAGAGCCATGAAGCTAAGTTCATGGAGGACTGCCATTTGGCAGCTGCCGCTTTTGCTGATCGCGCTTGCGTTTGCGGTGCAGAGTTTCGCCCAGCAGACGCTTGGTTCCATCAACGGTACAGTGGTCGATGCATCGGGCGCCGCTGTTGTGAATGCAACCGTGACCGCGACCTGCAAGTCGATCAATGTAACCCGCACCACAACGACGCAGAAGACGGGTTTCTATCAGATATTCAATCTGCCGGTGGGTATCTACACGGTCAAAATCAGCCAGCAGGGCTTTGAGAGCACGCAGATTGGCGGCATAGCCGTGCATGAGGCGGGAGCCACCACGGTCAATACGTCGCTCAAGGTGGGTGAGGCCAACGAGTCCGTGGAAGTCACGGCCAATCCGTTGCTCAATGCCACAGACACCACAAACGGCTATACGCTTGACGCGCAACAGATCGCAGAAACACCGCTGGCGACCGGCAGCTTTACCCAGCTTGCCGTACTTTCGCCCGGCGTGAATGCTGAACTGCTCACGGGCGTTGGCACCAACACCGGCCTCGGCAACCAGTCCATCTGGGCCAATGGCCAGCGCGCCACGTCAAACACGTTCCAGATCAACGGTGTCGATGCCACCAACCTCTTCAACGGCATGACCTCCAGCGGCGACGCCTCCCAGCGCTACAACTTCAACATCGGCGCCGGCAGTACCTCTGCCACGTCCGCCGCGGGCAGCGCCACCGTTGCGGGTGCGGCCGCAACCGGCACCTCCGTCTACGGCTCCAACGGCAACAGCCTGCCCTCGCCTCCGCCGGAATTCCTCCAGGAACTGCGCGTAAACACCTCCATGTACGATGCGCAGCAGGGCGCCACCAGTGGTGCGCAGATTGATGCCAACACCAATGCCGGTTCAAACCAGTGGCACGGACAGGTCTATGGCAGCTTTGCCAACAACTCCTTGAATGCCGCCCCGTATTTCTTCAATCAGCAATATCAGCTTGCCCAGCAGGGCATCGGCTACTTCCCGGAGTCGCTTGCCAACCCCTCCCTGCATCGTTGGACCATGGGCGGCACTGTTGGTGGGCCCGTCATTAAAGACAAGCTCTTTTTCTTTGCCGGCTATCAGCGCCTTTACGATTCCGACCAGTTCAAAGGTCTCTCCCAGGTCTACGTGCCCACCGGTCTCAGTGATGACCGCTCGCTCGGTGGCCTCCAGGCGGCTTTGGCCTCGTATAACGGCAGCACCATCTCTTCCATCGATCCAGTCGCCATGGCGCTGCTCAACGCCAAGGCCCCCGATGGCAGCTACCTGATTCCATCCGCGCAGACAAGCGACGTCTACCCCACACCCGATGCGCTGCTCTTCGGCAAGTCGCTCTTTACCGGAGATCAGGGAACCGGCTCGCTCGATTACAACGCAACGGCTAATGACCGCATCTCCGCGAAGTACTACTACCAGAACGATCCGGTCACCGCGCCTTATAACGTGTCCAATGTGCAGGGCTTCCCCTCGAAGCAGAAGAACGGTTCTCAGGTCGGTGTCATTGACAACACAACCAACATTGGATCGCACGTCAACTGGGAGCAGCGCCTGGGCTTCATCCGCATGTATTCGTACAGTTACTTCGACCAGAATGTGAGCTGCGACGGAGACCTCACCTGCGGTATCAGCATGCCCACCACCAGCGACTCCGGTACCGTCCCCAACACCATGCTGCCCGGCATCGAGTTGCAAAAATTCGGTTCGTCCAACGGCGGCACCGTGCTCAAGCTTGGTCCTTACAGCTCATTCGTCAATGCTGGCTACTATCAGAACCGCATCAACCCTTCCACCAACCTCATCATGGCTGTGGGCAAACATACCCTCACCATGGGCGGTGGCTATAGCTACACGCAGTTGAACGTTGTCAACAACCGCACAGGCATCGGTCAGGTCGTCGTAAAAGACTTCCCCAGTTTCCTGCAGGGTAAGACCCGCGGCACCGGCTACTCCTCTGTCCTCGATAGCATTGCCGGCGGCCACAATGTGTCCAACCGCTACTATCGCTCCGATGAGTATTCCGGCTACGTGCAGGACAAATATCAGGTCCTGCCCAACCTGAGCCTTACTGCAGGCGTCCGCTTCGACTATCACGGCGGCCTGACCGAAAAGTACGGCAACATGTTCAACTTCGATCCCGGTCTTTATGACGTCACCGGCACCACAACCACCGGCTTCGTCGTCAACAATGGCGGCTTCCTCATCGCCCACAACAACCCGTTCTGCAAAGAGAACGCGGCTTCCTGCTCCAGTACAGACAGCACGCTCACTGGCCGCCAGTGGGGCATCTCTCCGCGCATCGGCTTTGCCTGGTCGCCGAAGCGCGACAACGGCCACTTGGTAGTGCGTGGCGGCGCCGGTATCTACTACGATCGCGGCGAACTCTTCAGCTACCTCTCTCAACCTGCGGGCAGCTCCACCGGTGGCCCCTTCGGCGTCACAGAAGCGCCTCCGCTGGTCAATCTTGAGCAGAGCGGCGGCAGTGGCCAGACCCTCTCCAATCCGCTCGGCAACTCGCCTTACTGCCTCATCACCAACTGCGCGCCGAGTGCGGACCCCAACAACTTCACACAGCTGCTGCAGAGCACGCTCAACCAAATGACAGGCACCACAACCGGCGAAGGATTGAACTGCGGCGCCTACGCCAACCAGGACGACTACACGCTCTGTCCGTCTCCCTTCAGCTTCGGTGCCTACGACCGCGCCAATAAGCTGCCTTACACCATCAATTACACGGCCAGCATCGAGTGGCAGCCGCGCTACGATATGGCCATCACCATCGGCTACACCGGTAACCGCGGACGCCACGCCGTCATCCCCTTGCCGCTCAACGAGCCGCAGATCGCCACTGCCGGTAGCCCGGCCATGGTCGAAGGCAAGGAGCCGCATCCAAACGGTGAGTCGTCCACTTACGGCTACCAGGTTCTCAACGGTGATGTCGCACCGGTCGGCTACAGCTACTACGGCGACGCCATCTGGCCGGCCATCTCCACCGAACCCTGGAATACCTACGACGGCGGCAACGTCGACTTCCGCGTTCCCTATCCCGGCTACAGCCCCAACTCGGCGCTGTTCAAGGCAGTGGGTGTTTCCTCATACGATGCTCTGGAAACCCATATTGAAAAACGGCTCTCGCATCACTTCCAGTTCGGCGCGAGCTACACTTTCAGCCATACGCTCGATGAACAGAGCGATATGGGCCTGTTCTTCACCGGTGACAACCCCAACCATCTCCGTGACTCGTGGGGCTCGGCTGACTTCGACCGCACCCATGTCTTCACCGCCAACTTCCAGGCTCAGGTACCGAACGCGGTACATAATGCGCATTCGTTGATGGGCGAAATTGTCGACGGCTGGCATCTTACCGGCATCGGAGTTCTCGAGAGCGGCGAACCCTATTCGCTCTACGAGTTCTACGGCGCGGTGGGTAGCCTTTACTTCGGCAACTACCCCACACTCGACAATCCCATCCTTCCTGTCAAGGACCCCTCCAACGTCCGCTCGGCTATTTCAGGCAAGTCCGGTGCGGAACGCCCCAATGGTGCTTACGTACCGGCCATTGACCTCAGCCAGATCGAGATTCCCACTGTCGATCCCGGCCAGAAAGGCATCCCCTCCTGCACCGGTAGCGAACCGTGCGATATCTTCGAAACGGATTTCGTGCAGGGTCAGCGCAACATCTTCCGGCAGTCGGCGCAGAAGCGGCTCGACCTCTCCTTCCGCAAGTCGTTCAGCGCTTCGGATAAGGTGCACCTCCTCTACGAGTTCGATATCTTCAACATCACGAACACGCCCAGCTTTGACGTTCCGCAAAACCAGACCGAAATTGGTCAGGCGGATGCGGTACCGACAGATGGCGTCGGACCATACGCCAGTCAGTACGGCGATGCCTATCCCAACTATGGCCAGGTCATCTCCGTCTCCGGCCAGCAGGCCAATGCCTCTGGCCCGAACGGCAATGTCTGGAACAACCTCTACGCTGTTCCTGACTACAACAAAGGAACTGGCACATCGAGCAGCAACCTCGGCTCGGTTACCAACACCATCGGTAGCGCACGCCAGATATCGATGGCCCTCCACATCACCTTCTAACCCAAACCCATTCCCGTGCCCCATCCTTGCGAAGTCAAGGGTGGGGTACGAAAGTTGGACCTCTGCTCACTGCCAATCTAGTGCACTATCTAAATCCCCTTTTGGGAGATGGTGGCAGGTGGACACTCTCCAGACTGCAAAAATCCTCCACCCAAACCGCAGGGTGCCCTCGCGCAAACGGATAAAGTGCGAAAAGCTCTGCCCTCCCTATCTCCTGTAAAAACGATATAGGTTTGCCAATTTTCGCACCCTTAAAATCGGGCAAATTCGGGCAAATTTCGCTTGAGTGCAATCGCGTGCATCTGCCTTTGGCCACAAAATGCTCGCATTGCCGCACGCGGATCGCCGGATAAATCTGTCAAAACCGGCGAGCCGCCGCTTCGCCCTTCACAATGGCGCGCTATTCCTTGCCGTCGGCCTTCGATTCGGCCGCAAATTGCTCGCATCCAAACCAGGCTGCTCAAACAGTGGCACGGCATAAACCTTGGTGTACTTCACACCTAGATACAGCAGTGGTATAGTTGGCATCGAAGGCGTCCGGCACGGTGCCGGAAAAACATATGGCGCAACGGAAGATTTGTTCCCGTCACGGTGTCGATTACCCGTGCTCCTGTGGAATGGGAAATCTCTATCGCTTTGTGGAACCGGTGGTGCTGCAGCTCCTCCAGCAGAAGGGCCGTTCATGCGGCTATCAGCTTTGCTCGGATTTGCAGGAGCACGCGCTGACCGATGCTGAAATCGACAAAGCCGCGCTTTACCGCACTCTTCGTCAGTTGGAACGCAATGGCAACGTCAAGTCCACCTGGGAGACCGGAGACGGCGGCCCGGCTCGCCGCGTCTACCGGCTGACCCGCGCAGGCGAGGTTCATTTGGAAGAGTGGACCAATGTCCTTGAAAATATGGCCAAATCCATGACCCGTTTTGTGGACAACGCACGGCAGCGGCAACCGCGGACAACTGGGAAAAAGAGGGCAGTTTCAAACGGGTAGCAAGAGGTGCGTTCGATCATGACCTCCGGTACAGAAGCCGAAAGTGCAGTTAACTGTGAACCCTTGCTGAACCCCTTGACTGAGGCGGCCTTACACGGAATCAACCGCGCTCTGGCCTCCGTGGGAAGAGCCTTTATCTGCCTCGACTCTTCCTTCCACATTGTGCATGTATCGCGGCTGTTGGATGACTTTCTTGGTGAAGGCATCGCCGGAGGGCTGCGAGGAAAGCCCGTGGAAGAGATGCTCGGCGATGATTTGTTTGGCCCCAGCGGCCAGCTGCGCCAGGCCTTGCTCCAGGGACAGAGGCGCGAGGGCTGGCGTGCCACATTGAAGTTCCGCTCCTTTCCTCCGCGCCTTGTCTCCATCACCACGGCGCCCATGGTCGCCGACGATTCGACGGTCTGCGATCCTCTGGTTCGTTACCTCATCCTCCTAAGGCCTGCCGATCAGGAAGAGTCCTGCACCAATGCGCCTGCCTTCTGCTCCGGCGCAGTGGGCTGTTCGGCTCCCATGCAGCGTATCTTTCGCTTGATTGAAGCGCTGCAACATAGCGAAGCCACGGTTCTGATTACCGGAGAAAGCGGAACCGGCAAGGAAATTGTCGCTCGCGCCATCCATCAGAATTCACAGCGGAGCGGCGGCCCCTTTGTGGGCGTGAATTGCGCCGCGCTTCCTGCGGATCTGCTTGAGTCCGAACTCTTTGGACATGTACGAGGTGCCTTCACCGGAGCGGTTCGCGACCGCATCGGCCGCTTCGAACTCGCCTCGAAAGGCACGTTATTTCTCGATGAGATTGGCGATCTGCCCCCGCAGTTGCAGGTCAAGCTTCTGCGTGTCCTGCAGGAGCGCCAATACGAGCGGGTCGGTGAAAGCTCCACACGCACCACACAAGCCCGCATTATTGCCGCAACCAATGTCGATCTCCGCAGCGCTCTGCGCCATGGGCGTATTCGTGAAGACCTCTACTATCGGCTGTGCGTGGTTCCCATTGAAGTGCCCCCCTTGCGAGCGCGCCGCGAAGATATTCCTCCGCTCGTTCAGCATCTTTTGAGCCGCATCACGGCGCAGCGCGGTCTGGTGCGGCGCATCTCACCACAGGCCATGCGCCATCTGCTTGATTACGCTTGGCCGGGAAATGTTCGCGAGTTGTCCAACGTGATTGAATATGCGGTTGAGGTGGCTGGAAGAGAAACCATTCTTCCCGATGACCTGCCGCAGGAGCTTGCGCAACAACCCGCCACTGCAGGTATGCCAGTTGAACTGGGACAGTCCGGATCGAGTCTGTTCGATCCAGCCGCACCCCTTGCGGAAATGCAGTCAAATGAGGCGTTACATCTCCGCCAGGTCCTGGAAAAGCACCATTGGAAGAGAGCCAGCGCCGCACGCGAGCTTGGGCTCAGCCGCTCCACACTATGGCGCAAGATGCGCGAATACGAGCTCGCATAAGGGCAGAATCGTTGCGTCAAAACGTTTCATCGTGAAACATTTTGACGCAACTTTCCGTTTCAAACTGATACGGCAACTCTTCCTATATCTCTGATTCTAATCGGCCCGGATTTGGAGCAGCTTTTGCTTTCTCCTTCCTGGAGGATTGGCGCTCGTGTGCAACCGACGCAGACAGGATACAGAGCGCTCCTGCCAGGAAGGCCAGATATGAGAGCACAAAATCACTGGTGCCATGCAGCCGTTTGTTCCGCATTTGTAGCGCTTTTACTTCTCTTTCCGGTTGCCCTCTTCGCAACCGACGGTCACTTTCTCCACGGCGCCGGCCCCACCAACGAAGCCATGGGTGGGGCGGATACAGGACTTTGTCTGGATGCAACAGGTTCGATCTCTTGGAATCCGGCTTGTCCTGCGCGGTTCCAGGGCCGCCGCTTTGAAATTCACGGAACACTCTTCATCCCGTGGCGCTCGCTCTCGAGTACCGTGGATGCCAATGCATTCGGCACCGGCATACCCCAGGCCACGCTGAGCGGAACGACGACCAGCCACCGCGGCACTTCTGTGATGCCGGGTTTCGCGTTCATCTATCATCCGCTGGGTAGTGCCAATGCATACCATGTGGCGATGCTCGCTGTGAGCGGGTTTGGCGTGAACTACGACGAGAACACAGATTTCTCGAACCCCATTCTTACGCCGCAATCTCCGAACGGATTTGGATTCGGCAAGATCAAGTCGAATTACATGCTGGTGACCATTCCGCTGGGGATGTCACGTGAATTGACAGAGAGGCTCTCAGTTGGATTTTCTCTTGCTCCTTCGCTCTCCATGCTGCAAGTGATTCCTGCGCCATTTTCCGCGCCTGTAACGGCGGGAAGCACGATGCCTTACTATCTTTCCGCCGGCAACAACGCACCCGCAATGGGCGTCGGCGCCAATGCCGGAGTGCATTATGCAGCCGGTCCAGTCAGCTTTGGCTTCTCCTACCGGTCCCCGGTATGGTTCCAGAAGTTCACGTGGAATCGTCAGGATTTGACCGGCACCTCGCACACCATGCATTTCCGGATGGACTTGCCGCAGATCGTTTCCATAGGCACAGGAATCGCAGCTTCCAAGTCGACCCGTATCGGAGTCGATGTGCGCTGGTTCAATTACGAGAACACAAAGGGCTTCAACAAGGTGGGATACAACGCCGATGGTTCGGTAGCAGGTTTCGGCTGGAAGAACATCTGGGCGGTAAGCAGCGGTGTTCAGCAGACAATCTCGCCATCGACGAAAGTCATGCTTGGTTATAACTATTCCGGCAATCCGGTTCCAGCGCAGTACACCTTCTTCAACACGCCGGCACCTGCAATTGTGCAGCATCATGTGACGGGCGGTATCCAGCATTCCGCGCACGGATGGGACGCGATAGTCGCGTACTACCATGCCTTTCAAAGCTCGATCACAGGTCCGTGGATTTCCGGTCAAGGAGCCATCCCCGGCACAAGTGTGACCAGCAAAATGTCAGAAAATTCTGTAACGATCGGCTTTGGAAAGAACTTTTAATCCATAGAGGGCGTCCCGGAAAAGTTCTCTCCAGCCGCCCTCGAATTTCACCGATGCCTGCGATTCCAATTGTGCGGAAAGCGTGAATCAGACGGCAAACGAGTGGGCAATGGAAATCTCTACGGAAGACGTCTCGCGCAAGAAGAGCGGAAAATTTACATGTACCTCCAGTGCATCTCCGTCACCTTCCGTATTGTCCCGTCACTCCATTCTTCGCGGCTCCGAAAGTTCCTCCCGATCAGTTAGCTTTCCAACGCGCCGAAGCTTTCTGAAGAGTGCTGCAGCACTGCTTGCAATTCCTGCTTTGTGGCTGACGAACAGACTGGCCAGACGCGAAGAATCTCTGCCGGAAAACTCTGAGACCATGCTGAATATTCCATTGACTGAGGGAAACGGCATTCGCTTCTTTCCAGATGTAATTGTTGTCAACAGTGGAGACACGATTTCTGCCTTTTCTTCGAAATGTACGCACCTTGGTTGCCGCATCAACCAGGCAGAAGGAGACGAGATCGTGTGCCCGTGTCACGGCTCGCGCTTCAACCAGCATGGGCAGGTGCTTCATGGGCCGGCGATGCATGGACTGCAGCCTCTCGACTACTCGGTGGATCGAGCAAACGCAGTACTGCACGTAAACCTGATCAAGTGAGCAGAGACGATGGCAACGAACGGCAGACGATGGCTTCGCATTCCACCGCTTGGTCTGCTTGCTTTGGCAGCGTTTGTCATCTGTGTCCTCACGGGCGTCATGCTGATACCGGTCTACAAGCCGGACTCGCCGCTTGATTCACTCGCGCTGCTCTCATTGAAGAATCCCGCTGGTGTGTACGTACGCAGCCTGCATTACTGGTCGGCGCAATCGTTCCTCGCTCTCACGCTGGCGCACATTGTGGATCATCTGCTGCGCCGGAGCGAGACGGCTGTTCGATTTGGGGTCTGGTTACGCCTGACTCTTTCCATTCCGGTTGTCTTTGCTGTAATGCTCTCCGGTTTTCTATTGCGGTCTGACGCCTCTGCCATACAGGCTTTACGTATTGCACGGTCTCTGCTTGGCTTATTCCCGTTGCTCGGCTCCATATTGCCTTCTCTGTTAACAGGAACAGGGTCCAATCTAACGGTTGTTTATCTGCACCATGCATGCACTGCAACCGTAATTCTCTGGTTGATCACCGTGGAGCACTCACGGCGTATTCTGCCTGGTGCGCGGTCAACTTTCTGGATTCTTCCTCCTGCCGCTCTGCTTTCATTTCTTCTGGCGCCGGGACTGGAATGGCACACCGCCGGTGTGGAGAAGGGCCCATGGTACCTGTTGGGTCTGCAGGAAATGCTGCACTGGATGCCAGACCCGCGCATAGCAATCTGGCTGGGAATAGCTGCCCTGTTGCTTCTGATCCTGCTGCCCAAGTTCCGGCCTTCCCTGCGCACATGGACAAAGTCGATCCTGACTATGAGCGCATGTATCTATATCGCGCTCACGATTGTAGGTCTGGGATTCCGCGGCGATGGATGGCAGCTAACTTCACCTCATGCAGCACTCGCGAGTTCGGAGCCCTTTCAATCCTTCCATGCCTACGCTCCAGTCAATGCAAAGCTGATTATGACAAAAGTGCCGCTGGTTCTGAACCGGAGGGAAGGATGCCTTGTTTGCCATGGAACGATGACAGGATTTGCCGGTGCACACAACCCGGCAAGTATCGGCTGCGCATCCTGCCATCTTGGCAATCCATGGACTCTGGACAGCAATCTGGCTCACAAAGGCATGACACTGACACCAGGGAATCTGAGTGTTGTGCATCTGACCTGTGGCTCTTCAAACTGCCATAACGACCAGGCAGAGCGCGTGCATCACTCTCTGATGAACACGATGAGCGGTGTTGTGACCGTGGATAAGTACGTGTTTGGCGAGAACAGTGACCTCAACGCACACTTCAATGTTGCCAATCTGGGGCACTCACCGGCCGACGCACACCTGCGCGAATTGTGCGCATCCTGTCACCTGGGGCAGGACAAGATGCATCCTGGGCCCATCCATGAAGACAGCCGCGGCGGCGGTTGTTCCGCGTGTCATCTGCATTACGACGCAGCATCGGAAGCGGAGTTGCACCGCACGGCCAATGCCGCCGCTCCGCTCCATCATCCGGAGATCTCATTGCAGGTTCGCAAGGAATCCTGCTTCGGCTGTCATAGCCGGTCAGGACGCATTTCAACCAACTACGAGGGTTGGATGGAAACGCTTCTGGATGAGAAGACAGCGCGCGCGTCTAATGGATGGCCGACTCAGTTCAGAGTGCTGGAAGACGGGCGTGTCTTTACGAAGCATCCCGCGGATGTGCATGCCGAGAAGGGTATGACCTGTATCGATTGCCACCTGGCTTCCGAAGTAATGGGCGATGGTACATCGCCCCCGCACGAGAACGATGCCATCAAGATTGCCTGCGCGGACTGCCATGTCAACGGCATCGCTCCAACGGAAGAGTTTGCTCAACTCGACGCGGAGACACAACAAATTGTCGCCATGCGCAAGCTAAACGAACCCGGCCGGCAGTTTGTGCGTACGAAATGGCAACATATCGCGTACCCCAATGTGTTCCTGGATGCATCAGAGCATCCGGTTACGCTGCTTGAAGACAATCGAACGCTACTCAAGCCGAAACCGATGGCGAAGATTTGTACGGACACCGCCCACAAGCGGCTTGAGTGTTCGGCGTGTCATACGGCCTGGGCTCCACAATGCATCACATGCCATACTTCGTTCGATCCGAAGCAAGAGGGATGGGATCATCTGGCCGGGAAGTTTATCAAAGGGAGCTGGCAGGAAGAGCCGAGGAATTATCTGGGTGACGCGCCCACGTTGGGCGTGGAACGCATGACAGCCAGGAACGGCACGGCCGGGGAACGCATTGCAACATTTATTCCGGGCATGATTCTGCATCTGGATTTGCCCGGGGGCCCAGCGAAAGCCCACACGGAATTCAAACGGATCTTTGCCCCGGCCTCGGCGCATACCACTGCGGCAAGGGCACGAGACTGCCGTTCCTGTCATAACAATCCGCTGGCGCTGGGGTACGGCAGAGGGCAGCTACAGTATGTTGTCCACGGACGCACAGGAGAATGGAAATTCACTCCTCAGTTTTCTGCCGCGCCTGAAGATGGTTTGCCGCAAGATGCCTGGATTGGCTTCCTCAAGGAACCCGATGGCAACCTGGCTACGCGGAAAGGCTCCCGCCCCTTCACGCTCGAAGAGCAGCACAGGATTCTGCTGGTGGGCACATGTCTGAGTTGCCACGATGAGAAAAAGCTGCGCATCGCCAAAGTTTTTGAAAACTTTGCACATTACCGGAAAGCCTTAAGTTCGCAATGCATCCTGCCCGCATGGGCAAATACTCCATCCGGAGCAGAACACTCCAAACCATCGCTTCAGACCGCGTCCATGCGAGGTTTTATGTGATGAGGGTCATTGTATGCAATTTACATCTACATGCACATTGTTCATAGAGAGGCCGGATACTTCATGTTGAATTTATCTCGCCGTCGATTTCTGAAGATCAGCGCCGCGACCATCGCAGCCGCAGGCGCGTATGAAAGCTCTTTACGCGTTCTTGCCCGAAATGAAAAGACGAAGGAAACCGGTATTCGTACCGTGCCCACTTTCTGCAATCTGTGCTTTTGGGAGTGCGGGGCCATCGCTACGGTTCGCGATGGCAAGCTGTGGAAGATTGAAGGCAATCCTCTCGATCCACTCTCGAATGGCCGCCTGTGTCCGCGCGGAACTGGCGGCATTGGAGCGCAGTTCGATCCCGACCGTCTTCGGACACCGCTGATTCGCGTAAGTAAACGTGGCGAGGAAAAATGGAAGTCGGTCACCTGGGATGAAGCCCTTAACTACATTGCCGACAAAATGCAGAAGATCAAAACGGAGTATGGACCGGAGTCTTTTGCCGCGTTTATTCACGGCCTGGGCGGCAGGTTCTTTAAGCATACCCTCCGTGCTTATGGAACAAACAATATTGCCGCCCCCTCCTTTGCGCAATGCCGAGGACCACGGGATGTGGGCTTCACACTGACCTACGGAGAAGGAGTGGGCTCTCCGGAGAGGACCGACATCGAGAACGCTCAATGCATCGTTCTAATCGGATCGCATCTTGGCGAAAACATGCACAACACGCAGGTGCAGGAGTTTGCTGACGCGGTAGGCCGCGGCGCAACGGTGATTGTTGCAGACCCACGCTTCTCTGTCGCGGCCAGCAAAGCCAAGTATTACCTGCCAGTCAAAGCTGGAACGGACCTTGCGCTTCTGCTGGCGTGGATGAACGTCATTGTCGGCGAAAAACTCTACGACAAAGAGTACATCGACAAGTACGGCTTTGGCTTTGAACAGTTCGCGACCGAGGTTCAGTCTTTCACTCCGGAGTGGGCTTATCCAGAGACGGGAATCGATCCCGAACTCATTCGTGCCACGGCGCGCGAAATGGCGCGCTACCGTCCTGCAACACTGATTCATCCTGGCCGTCACACCTCCTGGTACGGAGACGATGCGCAGCGCAGCCGCGCCATCGCAATTCTGAATGCATTACTGGGCAGCTGGGGGCGTAAGGGTGGTTTTTATGTTCCAGCCGAAGTGGACATTCCGGCATACCCTGTTCCACCGTATCCGAAATCCGAAAAGCCGCTGGCCGACAATCCGGGGAACAAGTATCCGTTTGCGGATGAAGTGATCAGCACGGGCATTCGCGAAGCGACGTTGACAGGAAAGCCCTATCCGATAAAGGGCTGGCTTGTGTATGCAACAAACCTGATCTACTCTCTGCCGAACCAGGAAGAGACTATTCGCGCAATCCAGAATCTCGATCTGTTCGTGGTGATCGACACGATTGGGAGTGAGATTGCGGGATGGGCCGATGTAGTGCTGCCTGAGTCTGTCTATCTTGAACGTTATGACGAGCTACACACAGAGGCGTTCAGAAAGCCATTTGTGGCACTACGCCAGCCGGTTGTGGAGGCGCCCAACAATCAGAAGCCTAACTGGTGGATTGCGAAGTCGCTCGCAGAAAAGCTTGGACTCGGCGCCTACTATCCATGGAAGGACATTGAAGACTACCTTGCAACACGTTTGAAGTTGGCGGGGTACAGCTTCGATCAACTGAAGAAGGACGGCGTGATTCACGGCGCGAACACTGCCATTTACTACGAAGATGGCGCCCCCATTGTCTTCGATACGCCGTCGGGAAAGATCGAATTTTATTCGGTTCAACTGCAGAAGGCGGGCTTTGATCCGGTGCCTCGCTATACGCGGCCCGATCCACAGCCAGCCGGTTCCTACCGGCTTCTGTACGGACGTGCTCCCATGCACTCGTTCAGCCGCACGCAAACCAATCCATTGCTTGCCGATCTCGAAGACAAGAACTCTGTCTGGGTGAATGCAAAGGAAGCTGAACGACTCGGCTTGCGCAGCGGTGACTATATCCGGCTGCGCAATCTGGATGGGGAATTGAGCAACAAAATTCGCGTGAAGGCCACTGAGCGCATCCGTCCGGACTGCGTATACATGACGCACGGATGGGGACACACTTCAAAAATGCTGCGCAGCGCGTTTGGTAAAGGAGCGAGCGACTCGCAACTGATCACCCGTTACAAGACCGATCCCCTGATGGGCGGCACTGGCATGAATGTGAATTTTGTCACGATTGAGACGGAGGCCTAGCGATGTCCCATTTCGCGATGGTTATCGATACGCGCAGATGCGTGGGCTGCTATGACTGCGTGGTGGCTTGCAAGACTGAGAACAGTGTCCCCGAAGGCTTTTGCCGCGACTGGATCACGGAGGAAGTCCACGGCGCCTTTCCCACGGTGCAGTTGGAGATTCGTTCGGAGCGCTGTAACCACTGCGACAATCCACCGTGCGTTTCGTGCTGCCCTACGGGCGCAAGCCACATTCACGAGCGCGGCGGAATTGTGCTGGTGACACACGATAAATGTATCGGTTGCAAGGCGTGCATTGCGGCCTGCCCCTATGACGCGCGCTATGTGCATCCCGACGGGTATGTGGACAAATGTACTTTCTGCGTACATCGCGTGGAAAAGGGACTCAATCCAGCATGCGTTTCCGTCTGTCCAACGCACTGTATGCACTTTGGCGACATTGACGACCCGGAGTCCGAAGTGTCGCGTCTTCTTCAATCGCGCCCGCACCATACGCTGATGCCGGAGGCCGGGACCGAACCACGCATCTTCTACCTGACGTAGGCAACCATGAACACACTCACTGAACTGACTGTTTCACGCCACAATCCGCTGATCGATCCGAGCCTGCACGTATGGGAATGGCAGATTCCCGTCTACCTCTTTCTCGGTGGACTGGTGGCAGGGCTAATGATCATTGCCGGTGTGCGCCTGATTGCGGTTCAACCGAAGAAGAGAGAGGCACTCATTTGCTGCACCATCGGTCCGCTGCTCGGGCTGGCATTTTTGAGCCTGGGCATGTTCGTGCTCTTTCTCGATCTCTCGCACAAGCTCTACGTCTGGCGTTTGTACACAACGTTCCAGATCACGTCGCCGATGTCGTGGGGCTCGTGGATTCTACTGCTGGTATATCCGGCGCTGACCGCAAATGCACTCGCGCATCTTCCTGAGGCTATTCCCGCTCTGGCCACACGGTTTCCAGTGATTGTTCGATGGAGCGACTTTATTCTTTCCCGGACGCGTCTTGTGGTTGGCATTGGTATTGCCAATGTTCTTGTGGGTGTCGCACTCGGCATCTATACCGGAATTCTTCTGGGCTCGCTGGGTGCGCGGCCGCTGTGGAACAGCGCTCTGCTTGGTCCGCTGTTTCTGTTCTCCGGGCTCTCGACCGCAGCCGCCTTGCTGCACGGAATTCTTATTTTCACTGCTTCCGAAGAGGAACGGCCTGCTTTCGCCGATTTCCTCTTGTCGTCGCTGTCACGGCTCGCGCAGGCGCGGCCGCTGGATCAGAAAGTGGCTCCAGTGCTCGCCGGGGCCGACAACAGTTTTCTCACGATTGAATTTGGTTTGCTGGTACTCCTTCTGATTGGCCTTCTCACCTCAACCGCCGTACATCAAGCGGCCGCGGGCCTTTTGCTGACAGGTCCATATGCAGCCGTCTTCTGGGTATTTGTTATCTCTCTCGGAATTGTGGTTCCGCTTCTGCTGCAAACACTCGAGTTGCAGAATCGCATTCGTCACACAATTGCGCCGTCGGTTCTTGTAATCGCAGGCGGTCTGGCACTTCGTTTCATCCTCGTCTACGCCGGACAGCAGAGTCATTGGTTTCACGCATTGAACTAACAAGGTGATGCTTTTATGAATTCGCAAACCCACGCCCCAAAACCTTACTGGAACTCCTACTGGGCCGGTTTCGGCCTCGGGCTCGTGCTGCTTGCTTCGTTTGTCATCATGGGCCGCGGACTGGGAGCCTCTGGAGCATTCACAACCGCAGTAGCAACCGCAGTGGACACGGTTGCTCCCACACACGCGGCAAACAACGCCTTTTATCAGGAGTACCTGGGCGACGGCACAACCAACCCGCTCATGGACTGGCTGGTCTTCGAAGTGCTCGGCGTCTTTGTTGGTGGATTTCTCTCCGGCGTGCTGGCCAACCGGCTCAGCCTCTCCATTGAAAAGGGACCGCGCATTGCATCGGGCAGGCGGTTGCTCTTTGCCTTCATCGGCGGAGGACTGATGGGAATCGGTGCAAAGATTGCCCTCGGTTGCACCAGCGGACAAGCCCTGACGGGTGGCGCACTCCTCAACGTTGGCAGTTGGGCTTTCATGTGGTGCGTCTTTGGCGGCGCATACGCTGTTGCTTACTTCTTCAGAAAGCAGTGGATCTGAAATGAACGCTCCCTTCTATAAATTCGGACTCTTTGGCGACCAGGTAAGCTTCATCATTGCTTTTGTCATCGGTATCGGCTTCGGTTTCTTTCTGGAACGGGCTGGCTTTGGCAGCGCGCGCAAACTTGCCGCACAATTCTATCTCCGCGATCTGAGTGTGTTGAAGGTGATGTTCACTGCGATCATCACGGCAATGACCGGGCTCTATGTGTTGTCACGGTTTGGAATGGTAGATTTGTCACTCGTCTACCTGGTACCCACCTTCCTGATTCCACAGATTGTCGGTGGCCTGCTGCTGGGCATCGGCTTCGTGATCGGCGGCTATTGCCCTGGTACCTCGTGCGTTTCGGCCGCAACCGGGCGCATTGACGGCATGGTATACGTGGCGGGAATGATCGCGGGCCTCCTCGGCTTCGGTGAAGTTTATCCCCATATTGTGAACTTCACGCACATGACATCAATGGGGCAGATTACTCTTCCCACGCTTTTCAATCTTCCCTATGGACTGCTCGTCTTCGCTGTTGTTCTGATGGCCATTGGCGCCTTTGCCGCCGGCGAGTGGGCGGAGAAGAAGTTCGGCGGAAAAGAACCCGATGCGGAAGGTGCACTTATCGGTTCATCTCGCAGGCTTACACCTGTACGTGCTCTTGCGCTGGGGCTGGCGGTAGTCGGCTTGTTCGCGGCCTTCGGCGGCAATCCATACAGAGGCAGCCACACCACCATTGACACCAAGGATTTGGCGATGCGCGTTTCGCGGGGTGTTGATGCAATTCAACCCGAGCAACTTGCCAACTGGATCATTCAGGGCCGGAACGATTATCGTCTTGTCGACCTGCGCGCACCATCGGATTTCGCCTCGTACCACATTCCATCGGCACAGAATGTACCCATCGTTTCTCTGACTCCGGATTTCGCCGCGCACAATGAAAAAATTCTGCTCTGCTCAAATGACAGTACCGATGCTGCGAAGGCCTGGTTCCTGCTTGAAGCGCAGGGTTTCAAGAATGTGTACATCCTGAACGGCGGAGTGCAGGAATGGAAGGATTCTGTATTGTTCCCCAAGAAGCCGCAAGGCACGGTGGATATGGCGTTTGAGAAGAAAGCGCAGGTTGCCCGCTACTTTGGCGGAACGCCTATGACTGCGAACGCCGGCAGTTCAGCCACTATTCCAGAGCCACTGCCCGCAATAGCAAAACCTGCATTGCCAGCCCTGCCTGCGACGAGCAGCTCAACTGCCCGTCCACACAAGAAGAAAGAAGGCTGTTGAAGTTTCACGCTGTTGATTGCTGCTGCCTAACAGGCGAAAATTAAATGAAGGATTCAGCGGAAATGATCATACGCAACTTGTTCATCTCTCCTGGGCACAACTTCTTTGGACACCACGGCCAAGCCGCAGGAATGTATCCCACGCAAGCCGTGGATGAGATTGATTGCGTCGCAGGCCATGGAGTACGCGGAGACAGGTTTTACGACTACAAGGACGACTACAAAGGGCAGATTACCTTCTTTGCGTCTGAGGTATTTGACGAGGTTTGCTCAAACCTTGGCGCGGAATCGAAATCTCCCGGTGTGGTGCGGCGCAATGTGGTTACGGAAGGTGTGGATCTGAATACTTTAGTTGGCAAGACGTTTTCCGTGCAGGGAGTGGAGTTTGAAGGCGTCTGCGAATGCAAGCCGTGCTACTGGATGGACTC
Organism: Occallatibacter sp.; assembly: GCA_035550015.1. Classification (GTDB taxonomy): domain Bacteria; phylum Acidobacteriota; class Terriglobia; order Terriglobales; family Acidobacteriaceae; genus Telmatobacter. Next base: position 157,444 of record DASZRJ010000052.1, read on the forward strand.
CGCCATTGCTCCCGGTGCTGAGGAATCACTACGCGGGCGCGGAGGATTACGAGCAAAGATCCTCTCCAGCGGCAAATTGAAAGTGAACCAGTAACGCTGTGGTGGAATTCTCTCGCAGCAATTCGACTGCAGCGGAGAGCAGGCAATGAGATTCAGAAAGCTGCACACTTGTTCTAGCAAATCTCCACAATTTGGAAGACCTGGTGATTCCGGTAACGCATCGCTTTTCGGACACAATTTCAGTTCATAGCGCTCAGTGTCTGGCTCACCTCATTGGCGCGGCATCCGTCACAAATTCGATTTCATCCACCCCAATGGCCGCGTATGTGCATTGCTATAAGTGCGATGGCTATTTCTCTGCATGCAATTGAAACCCTCGGCGAACGCGAGAGTCCGTTAGAAAGCAGTGAAGACGTATCCACACAACTTTGTGCGGATACGATTCAAGCCACGGTACGCGTGAAAGCCGATGCTCGCCGTCTCTTTCAGGCACTCATAGCGCCGGAATATGTAGAGACGTGGCTGACTATCCCCGATTCAAGCGGCCCATGTGTTGTCGCGCCTGTTGCTTCAAAAGCATTGACTGCCTGGGAGTGCTTCACATTGAACGGTGAACCATTGCGCATTCAGACAGAATTTCTGGTAGCACGGCGCAGGCGCTTGTCGATCTGTTGGAGGCTCCAAAGAAACGCCCGGTGTCTTGAAAACAGAATTGCCATGCGTCTCATCGGTGATTTCAGCCACACCATGTTGTCTATTTGCCACGTGGGTTTCAACCAGCCGGATGAGCTCCACTGGCACCACCAGCTCTGGCAAGCGTCGTTGAGCCGACTTGCCAATTTGTACCGGAATAAAGCGCTATCCAACTGATCTGGCGTGAAGAATCAGTGACTCAATAGCTCGTTGAGCCGGGACTTGTAGCTTCTGCTCATCGGCACCTTGGCTCCATTATCGAGAAACACAACCAACTCCCCGTGCTTTTCAGTCCGAATCTCCTTCACAAACGCAATGTTCACCATAAACGACCTGTGAACACGGAGAAACTGATCTGGATCGAGCTTAAGTTCCATTCGGCTCATTGTTTCGCGCAACAGGTAAGATTCACTTTCTGTCACCAAACGCACGTAATTCTCTTCCGCCGCAATACAACGCAGATCGCTCACGGGCAGAAAGAGTATCTTACCTCGCGACTTGAATACGATGCGTTGAATGAAGTGGGCTCCGCCGCCGTCGTCTTTGACAGCAGAAGCACTCGCCTCTCCCATCCCGCGCTGGTGATGCCGTACCCTCTCAACGGCCGCATGAAGACGTTCAGCTGAAAATGGCTTGAGCAGATAGTCGACGGCATTGATTTCGAAGGCGCGAATCGCGTAGGTGTCGTACGCGGTGGTGAAGATGATCTTGGGCAGAACGCTCTCCACGTCCTTTGAAAGGGCTTCAAAGATATCGAAGCCATCCATGCCGGGCATGCGGATGTCCAGAAACAATAGTTCAGGATGCGTCTCGCGCACGAGTTCAATCGTGTCGGGTCCGGTTGTACTTTCGCCCACTATGGCAATATCAGGCTCGCCATTTAACAGCACTTTGAGCTTTTCTCTGGCAAGTGCTTCATCGTCTGCAATCACTGTGTGCATCATGCTGATCCATATTCGAAGAGGATTTTTTCGGGCATGTCTGAATACTTCAGAGGAAACGATACCTCCACCTGGACAACATTCGGCGCAGATTCTCTGATGGTCAGACTTTGTTCCTGATCGAAAAGCAATTGCAGACGGTTTCGGATGTTGTTGAGTCCTGTCCCCGAAGTTACTCGCCCTTGTTCGTTTGTGTTGTGCAATCCAGCTCCATTATTGCGCACTATAATTCTCAGCCTTCGATTGCGGCGCATTGCCTGAATTTCCAGCGTGCCTTCACCGGTCATTTTGGAAAATCCGTGGACAAACGCGTTTTCAACCAGCGGCTGAAGAATCATGGTTGGAACCAGTGCATCGTGGAGCTGTGGCTCAATGGAAATGCGTTGATGGATACGGCCGGAAAAGCGCCGGTTCTGTAAAGCAAGATACATCTCGATGAATTCGATCTCTTCCCGCAGTGCGATCAGTTGCGCAGGTCCACGCTCAAGAGTAATACGCAGCATGCTGCTCAACTGTTCCAGCATCTGGTCCGCAGCATCCACGTTTGAATGCATCAGGCTTGAGATGCCATTCATAGTATTGAAGAGGAAGTGCGGATTGATCTGCATACGCAACGCCTGCATTTGTGCGTGGGCCAGCTCAACCGATAGCTGTGAAAGCGCACGCTCCTTTTGCCGTGCATCTTCGTAGTAACCGAGCATTCTGAATACGAGGAAAACCGACCAGAACACGGCCAGATTTTCAAGAAACTCACTGGTGAACTCAAAGTTGAGGCGCTCAAAATACGGAATCCTCTTTTCACTTCTTGGAAATTGCGGGAAGAATGTAACGAGTGCGACTTCCACGCAGAAGCTCATCAGAATGCTGAGAGGGAGCAGCCGGAAAACCAGGTATTTCCAATTGAGCTTCCTCAATTGCGGGCCAAACCAGAACCAAAGGCTCCAGCACAGCACGCCCCACACGAAGTACTGCAGCATCCACGCGCCGCACACCACCAGGATGCTCATTTGCGCCCGCGGATACCACATGCGCATTTCAATCCATTGCTGCAGAGCAAACAGCAAGCCCACCAGCATGAATGCTCCAATAAAGACAGCTGGATGCAAAATCAAGGGCCGTGAACGCTCTCGAAACTTATCGCGGAGTGATTTGGGAGACGCTTCCTCCAGCGTACTGAACGTCGCATCCTTTGACGCTGATGGTTCTCGAAACGTCATTAATCCGGCACCTTAGCGGTAAGACTGATTCAGAGATTCTAGCGCAGTGTGTGCCTACGAATCGTATTCTTCATAGCCCAACCCGTCGTTTTTCAAGAGGAAAGACACTTCTATCATCGCGCGGCGCAATTCGTCACCGCGAATTGTCATTTTGTCCCAAAATCCGCGAAGTCAATTCTCATTGAACTCTCGATAAAATAGAGTCATGCAAATCAAAGCCTGCCTGGCAAAGATCCATCGCGCGACTGTGACCGGGGCGGATTTAAATTACGTTGGCTCGATTACGATCGATCAGGATCTGCTCGACGCAAGCGGCATTCAGCCCTTTCAGTACGTGAACGTCACTAACCTCTCCAACGGAGTCTTCTGGCAAACCTACGTCATTGCAGGTGAGCGAGGACGAGGGGACATCTGCCTGAACGGACCACCTGCCCGCCACTTCCACAGGGACGACAAAGTCATCATCATGGCTGAAGTCTGGCTGGAACCGCGGGAGATGAAGGAACTCAATCCCACTGTTGTCTTTGTCGATGACCATAATCGAGTCACCGAGATCAAACAGCACGCAATGATCGCCCCAGAAAATACAGGCGTGCCATGCTGATTGATGCATACAGTGCGTGGCCATGCCATAAGACGCCACAGTATATCGAGACACTAAGCCATCGGCAGAATGACAGTAACGAGCGTTCCTGATCCCTTCGTGCTCTGAATTTTGATCGTACCGCCAGCGCCTTCTGCAATGCTTTTGCAAATGGCGAGGCCGAGCCCAACCCCGCCTGTTTCGCGAGAACGGGCGGGATCTTCGCGGAAAAAGCGCTCGAAAACGTGAGGAAGATTTTCGGGCGCGATTCCCGTACCCGCGTCTCTTACTTCGAGGATGGCCTGCTTCTGTTCACCAGCTACCGGCTTCACGCTTACAAACACTTCAGATCCAGCCTGGCTGTGCTGTATTGCATTCATCACCAGATTGGAAGCCAGCGTCTGGGCTGACTCCGCGGAGAGCCCCACGCGCATGGCGTCAACAAAATCTTCTCTCACCTGGATCTGACGCAGACTCGCATAGCTCTCGATTGCCTGCACCGCTTCATGCGCCTGCTCATCGAGCAGACAAATGCCCTCGCTCTCTGAGCGATTCTCTTCGAAGCGCGCCAGTGAGAGCATCCGCATTACCAACTCTTCAACGCGCCGGTTATCTTCCAACACGCGTTCCAAGCCAGCCTTGTATTGCTCCTCCGAGCGTGCACGCAGCTCAAGAACCTGCACACTGGAGCGGACCACGGCGACTGCCGTCTTCAATTCATGAGCCGCATCGCTGATGAATCGGCGTTCCATTGCAAAGGATTTCGCCAACCGTCCAATGGACTGCGTGATGGCCTCCGCAACCGGGCGCAGTTCTCGAATGCGCATCACGCCCGCTGGTGCTGAAAAATCCAAGGAACGTGCATCAATGGCGCTGGCACTCGCAGCTAATTCATTGAGCGGATGCAACAACCTTCGCAGCAAGAGCACAATCAGCACGCCTGTGAGACAAACGAGGCCCGTGCTCAGCAGCACGTAGAAGCGTGTCGCTTCAAAAATTTCTTGCCACACGTGCGCTGTGGGCATCGCATAGATCACCGTAAATGGACGGCGCAGCCCAACACCGCCTGTTTCATAGCGATCGATAATGCGCATCGCCTGACGCTGATACATGCGATAAGCTTGACCGCGGATGCGGAGATTACTGAATCCATCCCTGGCTTGCAAGGAAATACCATGGGCAGCATCATTCGATGCGCCAATCAGGCGATGATCAGGGTTATAAGCAACATATAAATCGCCGTGTTGGGGTACAAATTCAGCCGCGTTCACCGTAACATGATCGCCAGGATCTTCCGCGTCCTGGACCGCGCCAACGAGCGAATCCGAACGCCCCACCAACTCCTTGTCCAACGCGAGGAATCGCTCATGACGCTCATGCAGAATGGCTGTGGCGGAAAGCACGACTCCGCAAATCAGTTCAATGCCCAGCACAATAGCAGTGGCCACGCCGACGATGGAGCGCGACTTCATGGCGTAACCTGCCCGCCGGCGAGCAGGCGATATCCACGGCCGCGAAGATTCTCTATCGATGTTTCTCCGGCCGCCGCGCGCAATTTACGGCGGAGATTCGAGACGTGCGCTTCAATCACGTTCGAATGATGCTCCCAAGTGAAGTCATAGAGGTGTTCAAGCAGATTTTGTTTACCAATAATCATCCTGGGATGATGCATCAGATATTCGAGAATGCGGTATTCGGTTGGTGAGAGTTCAACGAAGCAGTCGCGTACCTGCACAGTCTGCTCAATCAGGTTGAGCGTCACATCGCCCACTTTGAGATGCGTCTCGCGCAACCCCTTGCCTCGACGCACCAGGGCACGAGCACGTGCAATCAGTTCACCCAGGTCGAAAGGCTTGGTCATATAGTCATCCGCACCGAGATTCAGAAGCGCAATTACGTACTTCGTATCCGCAATCGCGGTGAGGATGAGCACCGGCGTCTGACTGCGACGCGCGCGCATACTCTTCAACACCTGACGTCCATCCACCTTTGGAAGCATCAAATCGAGGATGATGAGGTCAAAGGTCACAGTCTCCGCAATGGCAAGCGCATCTTCACCATTCAGGCAGATGTCGACAGCATACCCCGGCCCCTCACGCAATGCGGAGGCGATATTCTCGGCAAGCCGCGGCTCATCTTCAACCACCAGTACACGCACTGTCCGATCCTCACCTGGCCACAATTGATGCGGCCAACTCCACCGATTGTAAGCGGGTCCAACACACTCCTGCAGGCTCAATTCATTTCGCTACCAACTGCTATTGCGGGCATCTTGGCACGGCTTCTGGTCAGGTAAAAATACACCACCGGTGTAACAATCAGGCTCAGCACCATCGAAATGAGCAAGCCGCCAATCACCGCAATGGCAAGTGGCTGCAGCATCTGCGAACCGGCGCCCAGTGCGAATGCCAGGGGCAACATGCCGCAGACGGCGGCGATTGCTGTCATCACGATGGGACGCAGCCGGCGCTGTGCTGCATGCATCATCGCATCCTCTGGACAAAAACCTTCTGCCCGGTACCGCTCGTCTGCGTCAAGCAGAAGAATTCCATTCTTCGCGACAATACCGATGACCATAATCAATCCCATAAACGAAGCCACATTGAACGTGGTCTGCGTGATTAAAAGCGCAATGATCACTCCGGCTATTGAAAGGACCGAAGATGTCAGGATGGCAATGGGTGCGGGAAAATTGCGGAACTCCGTGAGCAGCACACCGAAGACAAGAGCCAGCGCAAGCAATAGTACGCGCAACAGATCGTGGAATGATTTCTGCTGCTCCTGATAGGTTCCACCATATTCAACGCGCACCGAGGGCGGAAGATGCAGATTAGCCACAGCTTGCCGGACATGTGCCATTGCCGTGCCCAGGTCGGAGCCTTCCAGCCGCCCGGTGACGGAAACCATCTGCTGCAGATTTTCTCTGCGAATTTCGTTTTGCGGCGGCAGTTGCTCAATTGTCGCCAGAGAACCCAAAGCAGCCATACGCCCGGACCCACTGTTGAACACCGTATTCTCTATGGCTGCGAGCGATGCCCGATGCTCTTTGCTCTGGCGAATGCGGATTGTGTAGGGCCGGTCATTTGCAATGAGAGGATTTGATGCTGCAAGCCCGTCGAGAATGGTAGTTGCATCCTGCGAAACCTCAGACGGTGTAAAACCCGATCGCGCCGCAACCTGGGGATCAATGCGAAAGTCCGTCGCCGGCCCACTGATGGTGTTATCGATACCGTTCTCAACATCGACAACTCCGGGGATCTTCTCAATGGCATCGGCAACACGCGGACCAAGCTTGACCAATGTCTCTTCGTCCGGTGAAAAGATTTTTATCTGCACGGGTTCTGGTGCATTGGAGAGATCGCCGATCATGTCCTGCAATACCTGCGTAAACTCCACATCCAGTTCCGGCTCTGTCTGCTTAATCTTTGCGCGCACATCCGCCATCACTTCTTCCACAGAGCGGCTGCGCTTCGTCTTCAGCATCACTGTGAAGTCGCCTGTATTGGCTTCGGTTACAGCAGCAAGCCCCATTTGCAACCCTGTACGCCGCGAAGTGCTCTCCACCTCAGGCATGGACCATAGAATCCGCTCCACATGGCCGAGGACGCGATTCGTCTCGGTAAGTGAACTGCCCGCAGGCATGATGTAGTCGAGGACAAAACCACCCTCATCCATCTCAGGCAGAAGATCTGAACCGAGTGAACGATAACCCAACCATGTTCCTGCCACAAGCACCAGGCAGACAAATGCAAGCCAAAGTGGTTTCGCAAGAGCCCAGCCGAGCACCCGCCGATGGAGTTGCAGCACGCGCTCAAGCAGTTTCCCTGCGTTGTGTTCATTGTGCGATTTAAAACTTGCTTGCGATCGCAGAAATACAAAACTCAGTCCGGGTGTCCAGGTAAGCGCCAGCAACAGCGACGTGAGTAGCGCAGATGTCATTGTGATGGCGAGCGCACGAAAGAAAAGCCCTGTCACTCCGCTCACCGCAACAAGAGGTAGAAAAACAACAACCGGCGTGATCGTGGAGCCGATGAGTGGGACTGTGATTTCCTTAAGCGCCTTCTGCACGGCCACAATCCGCGTTTCTCCATGGTCGCGATGCATCACAATGTTTTCGACCACTACGATTGCATCGTCAATCACCAGGCCAATGGCGGCCGCGAGTCCGCCAAGTGTCATCAGATTGAAACTTTGCCCAAGGACCCAAAGCATCAGAATGGTTGTAGCAATGGTTACGGGGATCACTAGCCCTGCAATCATCGATGATGTCCAGTCGCGCAAGAAGAGAAAGAGGATGACACAGGCAAGCACAAGGCCAATCAGAATTGCATCGCGTACGCTGGAAATGCTGTCGCGTACAAGCTGTGACTGATCATAGAAAGGCTTTAACTGAACGTCAGGCGGAAGACTTTTTCGCAACTGCTTCACTTCGGCAGAAACCGCGTCGGCAACCGCAACCGTATTGCTCGACGGCTGCCGGGAGATCGTAAGCAACACAGCAGGCTTGCTGTTCGCGGTAACGGTTGTATACACCGGCATCACGGAGTTCTCAATAGTTGCTACATCCGCAATCCGGACGGGCGCTCCGGCGGCAGTCGACTTTACTACAAGCTGGCCCAGTGCTTCGGCATCATGTACTTGCGCTCCGACCAGTCCAAGATAAAGTTGATGATTTGCCTCATAAAGGCCAGGAGAATCGATGACATTTGACGCTTCGACAGTATTCAGCAGGTCGGAAATTGTTACACCCGCAGCCGCCATCGACGCCATATTGGGAACAATATGAAACTCTGGTTCCTGGCCTCCCTGCACCACAACTGTACTCACACCGTCCACACGATTGAGCGGTGGCTTCAACAGATAGGTCGCAATCTCCCACAGCTTTGTTTGCGGAACGCGATCGGACGTGAGGCTGTAACCGAGAATGGGAAATGTTGCAAAGGTTAGCCTATGTGTCTGGATGCGCACAGTTGACGGCAAAGTTTGCTCCACACGACTGAGCGCAGCGTCAACAAGTTGCTGCTGACGCACCATATCCATCCCCCAGTCAAAAAAGAGACTGACCTCGGCCGACCCTCGGCTCGTAATCGAGCGCACCGTACGCAAACCCTGCACTTCGTTCACGGCGTCTTCAATGGGACGCGTGATGGTAACTTCCATCTGCTGGACCGGCATCACACCGTTATCGATGCCAATGACTACACGTGGGAAATTCGTCTCAGGAAAAACTGAGATGGGGACCTGCAGAGCCAAATAGCTGCCCGCAATTGTGAGCACGCATGCAAAAAAGAAAATGGTCCGCGTAGATTTGGCCAGCCAGAATGGCTTTGTTCCTTCTGACTTCTCTCCGATGAAGGCAGCCATCAGTCTTCGCTCCCAGATTTGGAAGCGCCTGGCTTCGCTTCATCGTCATCCCCCTGCGCGGGACCAATCACTACGGGCGTACCTTCATCCAGTCCATAGGCTCCACTCGTGATGACTTCATCCGCGGGAGAAATGCCGCTGAGGATCTGAACATCGTCTCCGTCCACGATACCCAGCGTGACCGGTTTCTTGTGTGCTGTACCGTCCGCTGCAATCACCATCACCGATTTGGTTCCGTCTTCCGAGGTCAACACAGCCGACTGCGGAATTCTCCATGCGTTTGGCACTTTCCTTCCAGTCACGACAACTTTGACTGGAGTGCCCGCTTTCAACACACCATTTTTGTTATCGATCTTCAGCCAGACCTCAACCGTGGTACTGCCGGGATCAAGCGCAGGGCTTATGAGGGTAACAGTGGCATCTACTGGCTTGTCGATTCCAGCTACATTCACTTCCGCCTTATCGCCCAACTTCATGTTTTGCACCACGCTTTGCGCTACATGCGCCTTTGCCAGTAAGGTTGACGTCTCCATCACAGTAATCAAAGGCGCGCCCGCTGCTGCGGTTTCGCCAGCATACAAAGGCCGCTCTGTTACCACTCCGTTAATCGGGCTGCGGATTTCCGAGTAGCCCACCATCGCATCTGCGCTCTTCAGTTTTCCTTCCGCAGAGGTCAACTGCCCTTTGGCTGCTTTCAAATCCGCCTGCCGGTTTATCTTTTGCATGGACTCGAGACTCGTCTTGGCGGTATCGAATGCGGTCTTTGCCTGCACAAGAGCGGCCTCCGCAGTATCCAAATCGCGTCCTGGAATTGCCCCTTCCGCAAAGAGTTGTTTGCGGCTCTTCACAATGCTCTCGTTCAGTTTGAGATTAGCCTTGGCTTGATCGAAGTCGAGCTGCGCACGCTGCACGGCCGCCGGAACAGTGGCTTGCGTTGCTGTGACATATGCGGCCTGGGCAGCTTCATATGAGCCCTTGCTATCCAAAGCCGCGCCAGCCAAATCCGCGTTCTCAAGAACGGCCAGCAACTGCCCTTCCCTTACCTTGTCCCCGCGTTGTACATAAAACTTCTTCACAGGTGCGGTAATCTTTGGCTCAATGGCGGCCTGTGCAACAGGCGCAAGCAGCGCATCAGTGGTCAGGTGTTCAGCCATTGAACCTGCTTCAGGCTTTTCCGCCTGCACAGTTACTTTCACAGATGGGGTTGCTTCTTTCCTGCAACCGGCGAGCGCGCCCAAAGTAAGTACGGCCATAACCCAAAAACCATTAGCAATTCCAGATCGCGCAGATCGACACGGCATCGTCATCGTTGTTCGTCTTGTCTTCATCGCTTCACATGGTCCCCGTCAGCATCTGCAGGTTGGCCAAGGCCATGCGGTAGCGCATGCGGCCATCCTCCCGTGCATTTTCAACAGTCACAAATGTGTTTTGCGCATCCACGACTTCCAGCACTGTAGCCTCACCACCCGTGTAGCGCAGTCTTGTCAATCGCAAACTATCCTCCGCTGACTTAACACTCGCATCGAGTGAGTCCAACTGTTGTCGCGCGGTTACCGCTTCGCCATACGCTTCATCCAACTTCGCAATCAGCTGCTTCTGCGTCGCGCTCAAGGCCACACGCGCCACTTTGCGCTGAATCTCGCTCTGCTTGACCTTGCGCTGCGTGGTGAGCCAGTCCCAGACCGGTAAATCCACCGTCACGCCCGCCGAGTAACCCACGTTGCGTACGTGATCCGGTCCGTAGACGGCGAACTGCGGAGCATCGATGCCGAAGGTGTAGTTCAGGCCAATAGCAGGCAGATAGGCCCCACGCGCGGACAGCACATCCGCATCGCTTTGATCCACCGCGGCCAGTGCACTCTTCAGTTCAGGATTATTCTTCGCAGCAGCCCGCTCCACTTCTTTGCGGCTAGCCAGCGTAGGAGGTGTTGAATCATGCGTCAATTGATACGGCGTGCGCGGATCGGAAAACAACAAAACTCCAAGCTCCAACCGCGCCTTTTCTGAAGCCAGCAGTGCATCTTCCAGTGCGCGCCGGCTCTGCTGTTCCTGCAACTGCGCCTTCACCACGTCTGCATGCGCAGCCTCGCGCGCTTGCTCGCGCTTGTCAGTCACGCTCAAAAAATCCACGGCCTCGTCATGCGCTTGTTTGGCAATGGTGGCGCGGTTTTCCGCGGCTAGTACGCCAAAATAGAGGCTCGTCACTACTGCAACCAAACCTCGCCGGGCAATTTCCCGCTCAGCCTCGGCCTGCACGGCTGCGGCGCTAGCCTTGCGCATATTTCCCACCTGGGCAAGGCTCAGAGTTTCATTCACCGTGCCCTGGCTCAGATACTCGCGCACGTCATTATTCGCGATGAAGCGCGGGAAGTAATTGGCAAGTGTTCCCGGAGTTGTTGCATGACTTGGCTGTGTGTAAATTCCCTCCGCGTGGAAGTCCACGCGCGGCAGTAAGGCCGCCCGCGCATTCAGGCTGTCCAGATGAGCGCTCTGGCTCGCCGCGACGGATGCGGCATACGAGGGTTCATTCGCCTCCGCCAGACGGATTGCATCATCCAGCGTTACCGCCGCATTGGGCGCCGCTGAAACCGTTTGACCTACCGCGTACCGCAGGCCACACGAAACAGGCAGAAGGCACGCTACTGCTACGACGAAGACTCGCATTCCCAGGATTCTAGGTGCGATAGCTTAAGAAATGCTGAAGACCGGATCGTCCGGAAAATCCCTATCGGGCAATAGGATGCAGCGTGCACTGGGGATTAAGTCTGACGCCAAAACCAGGCGCATCGCCCAACCGTAAGCGGCCATTCTCCGGCACGGGCTCATCCAGTAGCAACGGTGAAAACATCGGGACCACCTTGTCTGCCTGCGGCGCCATCATCAGGAATTCCGAGAACGGGCTGTTATGTTGGGTGATCGTAAAGTGATAGCTGTATACGCTCGAGCCGTGCGGCACCACTAACACTTTCTTTGCATCTGCATCGGCCGATATCTTCTTCAATTCAGTCAGGCCGCCACACCAACCCACATCCGGCTGCAGAATATCCGCACACTCCATCTCCAACAGCATGCGGAACCCCATGCGCGTCGCCTCATGCTCGCCCGTGGTTACCATCATTCCTGGAGGTACTGACTTCTTCAGCTCCGCATAACCCCAGTAGTCATCGGGAAGCAATGCCTCTTCAATCCACTTCAAACCGTAGACGGCACAGGCACGCGCGAACCTCTGCGCATACGCCAGGTCAAGGCTCATCCAGCAGTCATACATCAGCCAGAAATCGTCACCCACTTGCTCTCGCATTCCGGCAAGCAGCGCAAGATTTTCCTTGAATCCACTTTCTCCTTCGGCTGGTCCATGATGCAGCGGCATCTTGCCGCCGATGAAGCCCATTTGTTTTGCAAGATCAGGTCGAGCGCCCGTTGCATAAAATGTAATCTCTTCGCGCACTGCGCCGCCCAGTAGCTGGTAAACCGGCTCCTGTCGCAGCCTGCCCAGCAAATCCCATAGCGCCAGATCGACGCAACTGATTGCATTCAGGACCAGCCCCTTACGTCCGTAGAACACCGTCGACAGATACATCTGATCCCATATTGCTTCGATATCTTCCACGTTCGCGCCGACCAGAAACCGCAAAAGATGCCGCTCCACAATCCACGCCGCCGGTTCGCCGCCTGTGCTTACAGCAAATCCTGTCACTCCGTTTTCTGCTTCAATTTCCACCACCAGCGTGCCCAGCACATTCAGACCGAATGACTGCCGGCTCGCGCGATACGCGGGATACTTCGCCATAGGCGTAGCAATATGGTCGTCAATCCAGTGGTTACCCGCCTGGTCGTGATAATCCGCGCCACCGCCCTTCACATAAGCAGCGCGTACGCTGCGAATCTTTGTCTTTGCCATTCAGGCACCCTGCCTCGATTCAATTTGATCCAACGATGTGTTGCCGCCTGGATCCGCTGCTGTTCGGCGGTTCCGCACGGCGAGAATCAGCACCGCATTCAGGACTGTGAGTCCTGCAAGTAAATACAGACCCGCGTGCGCAGAATGAAAGTGCTCGTCGGCCCACACCTTTACGTTTGGCGCAACAAATCCGCCCAGATTGCCCAACGTGATCACGGCAATCCCACCTGCGGCCGCGCGGTCTGCCAGATAACCCGTTGGAAACGTCCAGAACAACGGCTGCACCGCAATAAACGTTGAGATGCCAACAGATAGTGCAATAATCCCCACAGCCGGTCCTGCAGTAGGAAAGACAAAGCTTGCGCATCCGCCAAGAAACATTGCCGCTGCCGCAAGATTTCGATGTGACTGCGACCTATCTGCCTTGAGCGGCAACCACCACACCACCACCAAAGCAATCACCCACGGAATCGCCGAGACCACGCCTACTTCGAGTCCTGCCGATTGATGAATAAGTGCGCCTACTTCCGTTGGCAGATAAAACACCACCCCGTATACGCTGATCTGGATCAGCGTATAAATTGCCAGAAAGTGCAGCACACGCCTGTCGCGTACCATCTTCAACAGCTTTCCCGGACTCGACGATCGACGATCGCTCTCTTCCGCGGCCAGCACGTTTATTAAGATCCGGCGTTCGTCATCAGGCATCCATTTCGCCTGGGCGGGCTTGTCATCCAAATACCAAAAGGCCGCAATGCCCACGAATATGGCGATTGCGCCTTCGATCAAAAACATCCACTGCCAACCCTGCAGGCCACCCACTTCATGCAGTTCCAGCAGGAGCCCAGAGAGAGGACTGCCAAAGAGCAGGGCGATGGGAACTCCAATGTAAAACAAACCCATAATCTGCCCGCGCACACGGCTGGGAAACCAATAGGTCAGGTAGAGAATCACACCCGGGAAAAATCCGGCCTCTGTAATACCCAGCAGTAACCGCAGCGTATACAGCGATGTATCGCCCTTTACGAACATGGTTGCCATCGATACCGCGCCCCACGCGACCATAATGACGGTCATCCAGATTTTGGCGCCGATGCGATGAAGTAGCAGATTGCTGGGGAATCCGCAAAACGAGTAGCTGATAAAAAATAGCCCCGCGGCAAGTGCATAGCTCTCCGGAGAAATGCCTACATATGTTTGCAACGGCTCCTTCGCGAAGCCGATATTTGACCTATCAAGAAACGACACCACATACATCAGCATCAGGAATGGAACCAGGCGCATACGTGCGCGCGCTATCGCACGATTCAATGCAGCCTGTCCTTTGTCGGTATCAACGCTACTCGAAGTGGGCGCCTCGGTATCACCGGGCAGATTCGGATTGACGCGGGTCTCAGACAAATCTTCCTCAAACGCTTATGGCAGATGTGCGCTACTTCTTACGCAGCCGGCTGATTGCTCGTTCTCCGTTGCCACCTGTAGGCTTTGGCGGAGTTCTTCCAGTAGTACTTCTCTTGTGCGTGCAGCGGTTTGCCGGCCATGTATCTGTGCACAATTTCGAACGTGCTGGCATACGGAGCAACGTGGTCGCTGTTGGGCCAGTCGCTGCCGAAGATCACATGATCTTCACCGAACGTATTCCACAAAGGGTTCAGCATCTTCTCGTAGAACTTCGGATCATGCACCAGCTTTCCGTCTTTCACAACTGGAATCTCCGACAGCTTTACATAAACCTGCGGGCTCTCTGACAGCCGCTTCAGATTTGCCCAATATTCCTTCTGCACCTTCTCGTCGTCTGGAATCTTCGCATTCGGCATATGGTCCATTACGACGCGTAAATCCGGCACGCGCTCACTCACTTTGAGTGCGGCCCGAATCAGCCTCGGATCGGGGTTCGCACATTCAAACACCAGGCCAGCCTGCGACAACGCCTTCAGTCCATCCACAAAGCCCGGCTTTTTCAAATCGTCCATCAAATCACGATTCCACAAGTTGCCGTAACGGATGCCGAGAAACAATTTGTTCGCATGCAGAGAATCGAGCCGCTTGTGGAACGTCGGCAATGAAGGAACCAGATCGCCAATCATGCCCACCATGACCGGATGCTTTTCAACCACATTGAGCAGCCACTCATTGTCCGAGTCCAATGGGCTGGCTTCAATCGCAACTGCTCCCACGACACCGAATGACTGCGACAACGCCGAATATCGGTCCGGTAATGCCGGCTTGTAGAGCGCCGTATCGTCCTTCGTTGGCCACGGTACTCCTCCCGGCCGCGTAGGATCAAACAAATGAATATGGGCATCGATAATGGGGAAACTTGTTTTCTGGCCAATCGCACGTACTTCCGCTGCCATGGCTGCCGCACCCAGTGCGGTCATTTTCAGGGCTTCACGCCGTTGCATGGAGGTCTCCGGGGAAAAGTTTCAGCGCGAAGTAAGCCTGCGCGTTATCCGTGCATAGCTTTATAGTTTGCCCGCAGTGCAAATGGCAAATGATTTACCCAATGCAACGAAAGTGCCTGTAAAAAATCCTTGAATAATGGCCTGTCATTGAACAATTCACACTAGCCGCGCGCCTGGAGATCAATTCCCAGTTGCTGGCACTTTTTGTAGAAGTGACTGCGCTCGAGGCCGAGAGCCTTCGCCGTCTGTGTCACATTGTGACCACGCCGTTCTAATTCCGCCAATACAGTGCTTCTCTCAAAATCATGCACACGGTCCGCAAGCGGGCCCTCTGCGGCTGCGATGCTCTGGTTATTCGCCTGTGCAGCGTTTCGCAAAGCCGGCAGCGCTATCGCCACTGTCTCAGCCGTCACTTCACCATCGCCCAGCAGCAGCAGCCGCTCCACCACATTCCGCAGTTCGCGAATATTGCCCGGCCAGCCATATCGCTTCAGAGCGTCCATCGCATCCGCTGAAATCGCGGCCTTTCTCCAGCCGTTTTGAGCACACACCTGAGATGCAAAATACTCCACCAAAGCGGGAAGATCCTCGCTACGCTGCCGCAGAGGAGGCAGTTCCACTGGAAACACAACCACGCGATGATAAAGGTCGCGGCGGAATCCCCCCTCTTCAACAAGTTGTTCAAGATTACGATGCGTTGCCACAACCACACGTACATCCACACGAATCGGTTTGTCACCGCCGACGCGTTCCACCTCGCCCTCTTCGAGCACACGCAGCAGCTTGGCCTGCATCGTCAGCGGCATATCGCCAATTTCATCCAGGAATAGCGTTCCTCGATGTGCCTGCTCGAACTTACCCGTATGCCGCTGCGCGGCCCCTGTAAATGATCCTTTCTCATGCCCGAAAAGTTCGCTCTCAATCAACTCCGCCGGCACAGCCGCACAATTCAGCGTCACAAACGGCCCTCCTGCTCGACCGCTCCTCTCGTGCAGCGTGCGGGCAGCCAGTTCCTTGCCTGTACCCGTTTCGCCATAGATGCACACACGTGTTTCGCTAGCCGCCACACGCTCCAGTTGCGCCATCACACGCCGCATCGTCTCACATGAGAACACCAGAGTATGCTTGCCTATTCGAGTGCGCAGGTCGCGATTCTCCGCTTCAAGCCGCGTGAGCTTCAGCGCATTCTCCAGCGTCACCATCAATTTTTCGGTGGAGAGCGGCTTCTCCAGAAAATCGAGAGCGCCCAGCCGTGTTGCCCGCACCGCCATCTCAATATGCGCCTGCCCGCTCATCATTACCACGGGCGCCGCAACGCCAGCGTTCTTCAAGTCTTCCAGCAAGGCAAGCCCATCACGCTTCGGCATCACCACGTCGGAAAGAATTAAATCGAATGGCTGCGCTTGCGCCAGCTCCAATGCACGCGCCGCGTTATCGCACACCACCGCTTCGTGGCCTGACAGCCTAAACGCGCGCGAAAGCGACGCAAGCGTGTTCGCCTCGTCGTCCACGATCAGAATATTTGCCTTTGCGCTCATCTGTTCGCCCTGGGCAGCGTAATGATAAACGTTGCGCCGCTGCCCATATGGCTCTCCACCGCAATCGTCCCCTTGTGGTCCGCGACTACCGACTGCACGATTGCCAACCCCAGTCCTGTACCGTGTTGCTTCGTCGTGTAATACGGCGTGAACAGCCGCTCGCATTCCTCCGGGGTCAAACCCTCGCCGGTATCGGACACGCGCAACTCAACTCCGCTCTCCGTTGGACGCGCCGCAAGCGTCAATGTGCCTCCATCGGTCATCGCATCCATAGCGTTCAACACGAGGTTCGACAAAGCACGATGCATAAGTTCGCAATCAATCTCCAGTGGCATCGGCTCACCAGACAGTTCAAGCTTGAACTCGATCTTCCCATTCTCCTTGCCCCCTGAGTACAGCGAAAATACGCGCTTCACAATCTTCGACGCATCCACGTGCTCCAGTTCCGGCTTCGGCATCTTACTGAAGTCGCTGAAGCGGCCAATGATTGTTTTCAGATTTGCAATCTCCGTCGACAGTGTCTGCGTGCTTTCGCGAAACACCTCGTCGAACTCTTCTGCGGATAGCGCACGTGCTCGCTGCAAATTCTCCACCGTAATCTGTAACGGAAAGAGCGGATTCTTAAGCTCATGCGCCAGTCTTCGCGCCAGTTCGCGCCACGCAGCTACACGCTCGGTCTGCACAAGCTTCTCACTCTGGCTCTTCAACTGCTCCGTCATATGGTTGAAGCTCTGAGCCAGCACTTCCACTTCGCCTGGTCCCTCTTCCGGTACGCGCGTCTCCCAGTTCCCCTCCGCCACATCCTCGGCGGCCTGCGCCAACCGTTCAATCGGCCGCGACACCCGTGCCGCAATCCACAAACTGAAGATTATCGCCAGCAGAATGCCCGCAGCCGCCACGCCATATGCAGTGGTGCGAATCGTCTTCTGCGCCTCCACCAAGCCTGCACGCGATAAGGCCACAGTCAGCACCGCAAGCACATGTCCGCTCTCATTCTTGAGCGGAATAGCCGTAACATTTGCACTGTCCTCGCGCCTGCTCGTCAAATAAAGGATGCCGCTCGACTGTTCACCGCTTGTCAGCGCGCTCTCAATCAGTTTTGCGTAACGGTCCGCACCAGCAAGATTGCCGTTTACGCCAATAAGCTGCTGCGCATTGAAATGAGCACTGGCGCTCGCATTTGCAGCCTGGCCTGGCTCCGAACCAGTTCCCGCCAGCGTGTACAGACCAACGGTCATCCCCGGTGCAATTGGCAGCTCGCCCAGGAAAGCCCTATCCAGTCTCTCTCCTCCTATCAACACCACTGAAGGCGCTGAATTGCCGATGGGCCGTACCGCAAAAAGCCCGAGTACCGTGCTTCCATCGGGCAGTTCTTCCTGCTTCAGGAACGCGGTTTGCGGTGCCGCTTTTACGGCCGCCTCTGGGTAGCCGAAGCGCGCAGGCCACTGTGCAGAACTCACCACGTTTCCGTCCGGACCAACAATTTCCAGAAAATCCAGTTGCGCGTCCTGCGCCATGGTTTGCGCCGCTGTCACATACTGCGCCGCATCACCTGACTGCGCAATCTCGAACGCCATCGATCTGGCCCGATCGCTGCCTGCCAACCTCCCGACGGCCGCTGCCACTTCAGACGATCGTGTCTGGAACTCGCGCTGAAACTGGCTCACAAACAGCGCAGTCTCCTGCTGATCGCGCTCCTCAAATACCGTGCGCATACGCACCAACACGGTCCAGGCGACCGCGGCCACCGATGCGGCCACTGTCAAAGAAAACAGGAGCAACAACCTCTGGCGCAGGCTCAAGGAGCATCCTCCAGAGAGGCCTCTGCAATATCCGGTGCACCATCCACTCCCAGCTTCAACTCGCGCACGCGCGGCCCAGTAGCATACGCTCGCGGCAAATCGAGTAACGGAATGACTGAGTGCGATGCCAGAAAATCACGCTCAGTCTTGTACAGACCGGTTATCGATGCGAACGATAACTCTTGCGGAGCCGCTTCTCCACTTGCACGAATCAGCAGTACTAGCAAATCGGCAGGATTGCGCGACTCCATCGGTAACGCATGCAGTTCCAGGTCGGCATGCCGGCTTGCAGCTGCTGTTGTTTGCACGTTAAAGCCTGCTTCCTTCAGGTTCAGAGCAATGCGCTGCGCGGCCAACTGCATTGCGGCTCCACCATCGCTGCTTAGCAGCAGCGGCGGAGCATTCAAGCCACCTCTTATCCTGTGCGCTTCATCCATGTTGCGGCCGGTCGGGAACAAAAACGCATAGCCGCTCACATTCTCAGGCAACAGGCTTGCAGTTGCTTCCGCCTGTTTCTGGAAGATCACATCCGCGAGCGCAGCACGGTCCACCGCATTTGCAATCGCCCCGCGCAACATTGGATTTGCAAGTGCCCCTGTCCCGTCCGCGTGCAGCTCAAGCAGTTGCGCCTCCTGCACTGCCACTACATTCAGCCGCTGCTGGAGCGCCTGCCGTAGCATTTCCGGCGGAATCTCCACCACATCCGCACGCCCCACACTGAGGTCAAGCCACTGGTCACGCACTGCGCGGTGCACGCGAATCTCCACCGCATCCACAAACGGCCTGCCGCGCCAGCAGTTTTCATTCGCCCCCAATTGCAGAACTCCGTTGGTAAAACCCGTTAGCCGGAATGGTCCGGTCCCTATATTGCCTCCAGGAGTGGAACCATCGGGCTTCACCGTCAATGCAATCAAAAATTCGTCGCTTGCCAGCAATGCCGGCAGATTTGGCATCGCAGCCTCGCCTGTGAATACCACGCTGCTGGCCACTGCGCGTACTGCAGTCCAGGGACAATGGCCATCACAATCGGCATTCAGTGCAGCAACTACATTTGCGGCGCTCAATGGCGTTCCGTCCTGAAAAACAACACCCGGCCGCAGTTGGAACTGCCACCGATGATTGTTGTTGTCCGACTTCCAGTTCACCGCAAGCGCAGACTGCAGCATCCCCGCTGCATCAAAATCCGTCAGGCCGTCCATCACCATGCGCCGCGCAATACCTGTTCCGTGCTGCCAGGGGTCGCCGGCAATTTCCACGTGCAGCGTGCCACCATACGAAGGCCGTGTCCGCCCGAAGACATGCGGCGCCGCAGTAAGCAGCGCAAGCAACACCCCGCAACTAATTGCAGCTCGCCGTAACACGGTCCACCTCATATTGGTCTGCACTGCGTTGCACGGTGACATACACGCTCTTGTTGTCGGATCCGACCCACATTGCCATCACCGGCCCATCCATGGCCAGCGGTGCACTCGCCGGTATTGCTTCCAATGCAGGCAACTCATACGCACGCAGGCTGTCCGTCGCAGCCGCACCTGAACTCGATGCAATTACCTGCGCACCTAATCCGCAGCCTGTAGTCATCGAAACAAAATCCGAACCCCAGTCGCGCGTACCACTCACAGGCCGCAATGCATTGTTCTCCACCAGCTGTACTTTTCCGTCCGTACCACCCACAAGAAGTGCAGCGCCACCCACTGCACGTGGCACCAGCGCAGCCGAGTAAAACGGCGGTAACTCTACGCCTACGCTCGGCGTTACCACTCCGGTAAAGAAATTACGCCGTGCATTGTAAAAGGCCTTCAATTGCGCACCACCTGTTACCACCGGCCCTATCTCTGCGATGGACCATGGATCGTCGCTACCGGCGCATTGCGCAATCAACGAACCTGCACCGGCAACACTATCCGTCTGCCCGGTGCAGGTCTCTCCGGGTAACCAGGCCGCAAATCCTCCACTCACGCTCTCAAGAACACCGCGCGGATCACGTACCATCGGGCGCTGTTGCACAATCGCCGAATGCGCCGATGGTGTCCATCCATTGGGCCAGCGCAAAAAATAGACAATCTGTTCCGGCTCCAATGCCACCAGGCCAGAACCCGACTCAATCATGCCCAATACTGGCTTGTCCGTCACCAGAACCGTCTCGCTCAGCAGAGCAACTCCACCCGCATGCGCCGTTCTCGTTGCCGGCACTGCAGGCAAAGTTACCATCGCCACCTGCGTTTCATTGCCTTGCACAACTTCCGCGACCCATAGCCGTTCACGGGCATTTTCACTCAGCGTTACCTGCAGGATATTCGCGCTCTCCGCACCAGAGACTGTAATCCCGTGCGCCTTCAAATCCTGTTCGAGCAGCCCACGAATTGCGGATACATCCCCTGCCGCAATCGTCGATCGGTTCTCGACTGCCAACCGAACTTGCCCCGGCCCCATAATGCCAGCCACCTGCTCGGCGAGCTTCGCCGCAGGCCCATCCCATGGCTCCGGCGCAGCCCAGGCAAATTGGAGCTGCATACCCACAAAAATCACTGCCATCCCAAAATGCCGCATTGTCTCGCTCAGTTTCATCTCTGCAATTTCGCCGTGTTCGTTTGCGCGGATTATATCGTTCGCCTGTTACTCGTTCACGCCTTGTTGGAGCGGCGTCCCTGCACCTCGTTTAAAGTGCAGAAGACGCCGCCCCGGCTTGCGCGCGCATCTCTATCAGTTGCCGCCCTTTTGCTGCGATCCCATATCCGTGCTCATGCCCTGCTTTACAAAAGGCGAGTTCTCCATATTCTTGAACACATCGCTCGCAAAGAAGAACTTGCTGTCGCTCGGCACCATCACCATCTGAATCTTGTCTGAAAGCCGCTCGGCAATGATCTTGTTAATCAGCAGCGGAGACTTGTCCAGAATCGCGGCCTCGCTCGACATCTTCTCAGCGTTCGCTGCCGAAATCAGCTTGATCCGGCTTGCCTCCGCTTGCGCCAGCAAATCACGCCTTTGTAGCTCCGCTTTGGAATCGATCACTTTGGCCTGCGCATCGGCCTCCGCATTCTGAATCGTGGCCTCCTTACGTGCCTCGGCCTCCAGTTTGCTTTGCTCAATCTGCTTCTGTTTCAGCGGCAGCGTGTATTGCATTGCGTCCGCCTCCCCCTTCGCTTCCACGACACGCGCCTTCGCGTCACCCTCGGCCTGCTTCACCTTCTGCGCTGCTTCGGCTGCTGCCTGCAATTCGGCAATCTTTACCTGTTTTTGTTGAATCTGGGTCTGCACATCGAGCTGGTCATCCTCCTGCTCTTTCAACAGCAGATTTTCCATACCCTTCGCATACTCAGGTGGCAATTGAATGTCCGAAAGCATCACTTCTTCCACCACAATGCCGTCCGAGTTCAGCTTCTTCGCGATAATCGCCGCCGCCTTTGCTCGAATCTCCTCCCGTTTGGTCGAGAAAATCTCGCGTACTGTGTAGGCCGGCGATAGTTCGCGCCATGCGCTTGCCACAACAGGCGGCACTATTTGTTTATCTGCCGGCTGCGGCAGATGGGCCTGCACACTGGCCAGCTTGTTTGGATCCAACCGGTAGCGCACTGTCACGCCGAGACCAATATCCAGCCCCTCACGCGACTGCACATCGAGCCCGGCTTTCTTCACCACTCCCTTCCCATTCCCCTGCATCACGCCTGCGATAAACAAATGATCGCGCAGATCGAACAGTTCCACCTGGTCAATCAGCGGTGTTACAAAGTGCACGCCTGGATACAATGTTCCTGGCAGTGTGCCACCGACCTGGCTGATCCGTACTCCACCCATTCCGCTCGGCACCACCACAATGCTCTGCGCCACCAGCATGGGCAGGCACGCAGCAATCGCCAACGCCGCCGATCCCCGCCATTCCACCGGCTCCGGCTCTGGCATTGTCTTCCCTTCGTCTCCACTCTTCTTGCGCCGCATCCATTGCATGCGCATCCACAGTTTGCAGGTTGGAATTCCCACAGCGGCAGCCACCATCAACACACCCGCCAGCATCAACAGCCACTTCAGCGTTAGCATCACCGTTCTCCTCTATCGGTTCTGCGCTCCCCTCGTATCCCAGCCCCCGGCCTTGGAGCGAGCAACAGCCGGACCAGTCCTCCGAACGTCAACTCCTCCAGCAGCAGTCCTGCGGCCACAGGCAGCAGCACCGCTCCCATCCCACTCATTGCATCCGCCAGCAGGTTCATTGCCGTCCCCTCCGCTACTGTGCGGCTCCTGCAAGCACCGGCTCATTGTCAGTGCCTGTGTCTATTCGCGCTGTCAGCACCGGCTCTTCCACCACCGCACGTGCCGGCGCCACTTCACCGCCAAACAATTGCGCGGTCGCTTCATTGCGCTCACCGATCAATTCCACCGTGTCGCCCACGCGCACCAGTGAGAACAGTTCCTCAACATCTTTCCGTCCCATGCGGATGCACCCATGCGATGCGGCCTTACCAATCGAATGCGGTTCGTTGGTTCCGTGAATTCCGTAGCCCTTGATGTTGAGCCCCATCCAGCGCGTGCCTACCGGATTCCCCGGCCCCGGCTCGACGGTCACACCGTTGTGCTGATAGATGGGGTTCGTTACCCGGCGCTTGATCGTGAATGTGCCCTCCGGACTCGGCGTAGAAGGCTTGCCCACCGCCACGCGATAGACCTTCACCACACGGCCGTCCTCAACCAGGGCCAGCTTCCGGTCCTGCAGACTCACCACAATCTCCCGCTTCGGCTGTGCCGCAAGTACCGGTTCCTGAGCCGCCGCCTGCACCGCAATCAGCGCCACCAGTGCCATCACCATCGCCAGTTTGCTGAACATCAAGCTCGTCATTGTCCCCAACCTCCGCATTCGGAATTCGCTTGTGTCCTTTCCTATTGCAGGGCCTTGGCCAAACTATGCACGTTGTAAACAAATGACTTACGATCCTGGTTTGCCGGTAAATGCGTGGCGATTCCCCCACACCGTGTCAGCACTGACACATGTTGGCCGCAGCACGGGACTCACCCTTACGTCATCTCCACAGGTACTCAAAAGGATTGCTGGATAGCACGATTGACGGGTTGCATTTTGGGCGCATGCCTGCCAATATCGATTTATGGAGATGTGCACCTGTTGTCGCTGCTGTTCGCTCTGCCGAGCGCACAGGTGACTTTGGGCAAAAATCGCCCCTCCGGATCCATCCGAGTTTCCTGAACGCCCGCGTAGCAGCATTTCTGCCGCGGGTTTTCTATTTCACGAAAGAATTTTCCCAACAAATTGAGGCGTCATGGAAAACAAGGTTCAGCCCAAAGAAACCAAAGCTCAGAAGTCCGAACGACTAAAACGAGAAAAGAATCCCTGGGAAGCATTTGATGAAGTGCGCCAGTTTGCCCGCGAAGGGCGCAGCAGCGTGCTCCCCGAGTGGGCCGGCTTCTACTTCAAGTGGTGGGGCATCTACACGCAGGGCGACGGAGCCGGCGTTACCGGCGGCAAGGGTGGCGAAGGCGTTACCACCGAGTACTTCATGATGCGCATCGGCATCCCCAACGGCATCCTCACCGCTCACCAGGCGCACGTTATCGCCGGTCTCACCAAAAAATACGCGCGCAATCTCATTGACATCACCGTGCGTCAAAACCTGCAACTCCATTGGCTCACCATCGAGTCTCTGCCTGAAGTCGTGGATGCACTTGACTCCATCGGTCTCTCGCCCAAAGGCGCCTGTGGAGACGTCGTGCGTAACGTCACTGGCTGCCCGCTCGCCGGGGTCGACAAGGAAGAACTTATCGACGCTTCGCCGATCGCCATCGAAATAGCCAGAGATCTCACCGCAAACGAAGCCTTCTACAACCTTCCGCGCAAATTCAAGATTGCGGTGACTGGCTGCCCCACCTGGTGCTGCCACCCGGAGATTAACGACATTGCCTTTACGCCCGCCGTACGCGACGGTGTCGTAGGCTTCACCGTGCGCGTCGGCGGTGGTCTCTCCAATGAGCCGCACCTCGCCGTGCGCCTCAACGCATTCATCCTCCCTGAGCAGGCCGCTGCCGTTGCCCGCACCATTGCCGCAATCTTCCGCGACCAAACCGTGCTGCGCGAAAGCCGAGACCGCGCCCGCATGAAGTATCTCTTCATGCGTGAAGGCTGGACTGCCGAAAAATTCCTCGCGGAAATCGATTCACGCATGGGCGTCAAATTCGCGCCCGGTGTGGACGAAAATATTCCCGACGACGTCTATCGCGATCACGCCGGCGTACATGCACAGCGCCAGGACGGCTTGAGCTACGTCGGCGCAAGCGTGCTGCGCGGCCGGATGACCGGCGACCAGCTTGAAGCCGCGGCCACGCTCTCGGAGAAATACGGCTCCGGCGATCTCCGCTGCACCGTCGCGCAGAATCTCATCTTCATCAATGTGCCCACCGCCAAAACAGGCGAGCTCGTCCGCGAACTCGCCAAAGTTGAACTCCCCGTCGAGGGCAACATGTTCTGGCGCGGTGCAGTGGCCTGCACCGGTACTGAGTTCTGCAAGCTTGCCATTACTGAGACCAAGGGCTTTGCTCGCTGGCTCGTGGATGAACTCGATGGCCGCCTGCCCCAATTTGATCAGGAACTCCGCCTCAACGTCACTGGCTGCCCCAACGGTTGCGGCCAGCACTGGATCGCCGACATCGGCATCGAGGGCAAAAAGATCAAGTACGAAGGCAAGCTAACAGATGCGTACTACTTCTGCCTCGGTGGCGCAGTCGGCAAGCATGCGGGTATCTCACGCCCCGTCGGTTATCGCTGCCCCGCGCCGCTCGTGCCTGAGGCCATCGAACGCTTGCTGCGCCAGTACCTCGCAAGCCGCACGCCGGAAGAAAACCTGCGCCACTGGTTGGGCCGCCACACCAATGAGGAGCTCCGCGGCTGGCTCGCAGGCGAGATTGTCGAAGAAGTTGAACGCGATGTACCCACCGGCCCCGTGCCGCATGGCGTCGCCGGTTAACGAGGTTACAAACACATGAGTCTGCTTCCCCTCTTCCTCAAACTCGATGATCGCCCCGGTCTCCTCGTCGGCGCAGGCAAAGTCGCGCTTGAGAAGGTTGGTAGCCTCATGACCACAGGCGTCAAGCTCCACGTCGTCGCGCCCCAGGCCTGCGCCGAAATCCGTGAGCTTGCCGCCAAAGGCAAGCTCACCCTCACCGAGCGCGTCTTCGATCCGGCCGACCTCGCAGGCAACCTCGTCGTCATCGCCGCAACAGACAATCCAGCCGTCAATGCCGAGGTCTACCACCTCGCCACAGAGCGCGGCATCCTCTGCAACTCGGTCGACGATCCTCCGCACTGCGACTTCTACTTCGGCTCCATCGTTCGCCGCGGCGAATTGCAGATCGCCATCTCTACCGCCGGTGAAAGCCCTGCCGTCGCACAGCGTCTCCGCCGCGAAATCGACCAGCAGCTCCCCGCCGATCTCGGCATCTGGCTCACTGAACTCGGCACACTCCGCCGCGAAGTTCTAGACACACATCCGGCTGGCGAAGCCCGCAAAGCCCTGCTGCACGAGCTGGCCCATCGCCAGATTTGCGACTCGCCCCTCTGCACCACGCGGCAACTCGCACGCACACCCACCGAGTCTGGCAAGGTCTATCTCGTTGGTGCAGGTCCCGGCGATCCCGATCTGCTCACCGTGAAAGCCGTGCGCCTCATCCAATCCGCGCAGGTCATCCTGCATGACGATCTGGTGACCTCCGCAATTCTCAGCCTGGCCGCGCCCCACGCAGTGGTCCAAAACGTCGGCAAACGCTGCGGCAAAAAGAACATCACGCAGGACGAGATCAACGCCCTCATGATTGAGCATGCACGCGCGGGCCGCAGCGTCGTGCGCCTCAAGTCGGGTGACCCCCTCGTCTTCGGCCGCGCCGCTGAAGAGATGGCCGCGCTCGACGAGGCAAGCATTCCCTACGAAGTTGTTCCAGGCATCACCGCCGCATTCGCCGCTGCAGCTTCGCTCGGCTGTTCGCTTACTAGTCGTCACGCCGCATCCAATCTCATCTTTTCCACCGGACATCATGCACAGTCGCACAACAACGCACCGATTCCCGAGAAAGAAGATGCCACCCGTGTCGTCTATATGCCCGGCCGCGACCTCAGTCTGCTCGCGCTTGAATGGCTCAATGAGGGTCTTCCTCCCGACTTTCCCTGTGCGCTCGTCTCCCGCGCCGCGCAACCCGATCAGTCCGTCTTCCACACCACGCTCGGCGAACTCGGCTCCGCGCCGCACATCGCAGCTCCCAGCCTCCTCGTCGCCGGCTGGGCCTTACGAGACACCGCAGAGCAAACCGTCGCCACTGCACTCCGCTCCGCCACCGCAAGCTAGCTCAGACAACCTGAAATTCATAAGATCACAGCTCTTCTGCGAGCGACCAGCGAGCGGTGGCCGCATGCAATGCCGAGCATCCGCCCCACCGCAGGTGGTTTTATACTGAAGTGTTTGTGACACTATTTCCGCGTGCGCCCCAAGTGCACGCATTTGAGGAGCGCGTACTTGGCACAGGCAGAAATCGGCATCATCGGCGGCAGCGGGCTTTACTCCATGCCCGGCTTCACGAACGTCCACGAGGAACGCATTGAAACCCCCTTCGGCGAGCCTTCTGACGCTTTCGTCCTTGGCGAGCTCGAAGGCCGCAAAGTCGCCTTCCTCGCGCGCCATGGCCGCGGCCACCGCATCCTTCCATCCGAGCTCAACTTCCGCGCCAACATCTACGCCATGAAAAAACTCGGCGTCTCGCGCATCCTCTCCGTCTCAGCTGTTGGCTCGCTGAAGGAAGAGCACAAGCCTACAGACTTCGTTGTTCCCGACCAGTTCATCGACCGCACCTTCCACCGTGTTTCAACCTTCTTCGGTGAAGGCATCGTCGGCCACGTCGCTTTCGGTGATCCTGTTTGCCCCACCGTCGCCAAAACCGCAGCGGCAGCGTGCGAGACTGCCGGCGTCGTAGGCAAATCCGGCGGCACTTATGTCTGCATGGAAGGCCCGCAGTTCTCCACCAAAGCCGAGTCCAACCTCTACCGCTCCTGGGGAGCCGATGTCATTGGCATGACCAACCTGCAGGAGGCCAAGCTGGCTCGCGAAGCAGAAATCTGCTACGCCACCGTTGCCATGGTCACCGACTACGATTGCTGGCACCCGGATCACGACTCAGTCACTATTGAGCAGATCGTCGCCGTATTGCACAAGAATGCGGACAACGCTGCTAAGGTCGTCAAAGCCGCCGTTGCTGCCATGCCTGCAGAGCGCACCTGCGGATGCGTAAATGCAGCTCAGTTCGCTGTCCTCACGCAGAAAGACCTCATCCCCGAAGCCACCAAAGAGAAAGTAAAGCTGCTCTTCGGCAAATATCTAGGCTAGTAGCCACTACTTCTATCCAGAACGAGGAAAAGAATGCCCATTACCGTCGTCGGCAGCGTTGCTTTTGACACCGTAGAAACCCCCGTAGGCCGCCGCGAGCGTTGTCTCGCCGGGGCCGCTACTTACTTTTCTCTCGCTGCCAGCTTCTTCTCGCCCGTCCGCGTGATCGCCGTCGTCGGTGAAGACTTCGGCCCTGCTGAAGAATCCGTCTTCGCAGCACGCAATGTCGACATCCGCGGCATCGAGCGTGCTCCCGGCAAGAGTTTCTTCTGGCAGGGTTCGTATCTCGACAATCTCAACGAAGCCAAGACTCTCCAGACCGACCTCAACGTCTTTGCCGGCTTCGAACCCAAAATCCCCCCAGCCTACGCCGACTCGGATTTCCTCTTCCTCGCCAACATCGATCCCGTTCTGCAGCGCCGCGTGCGTGAAGCAACACCGCAGGCCAAGCTTGTCGCTGGTGACACTATGAACTACTGGATCAACGACCACAAGCCCGCCTTACTCGAAGTTCTCAAGGGCCTCGATATTCTTCTCATCAACGACACAGAGACCCGTATGCTCGCCGGCAACAACAATCTCGTGCAAGCTGCGCGCGCCGTAATGCAGATGGGCCCGCGTATGCTCGTCGTCAAACACGGCGAATACGGTGCCACTCTGTTTTTCGGCTCGGCGCCCGGCCAGCACCACACCGAGTGTTTCAAGGTCCCCGCATTCCCGCTTGACCTCGTCACGGACCCTACCGGAGCAGGAGACAGTTTTGCCGGTGGCTTCTTCGGTTATCTTGCCTCGCAGCCTGAGCTGGATCTGGCCACCTTCCGCCGCGCCATGTTTTATGGCTCCGTCATGGGCTCCTTCACCGTCGAACGCTTTGGCACCGATCGCCTGCAGGCGCTCACGCGCGAGGAGATTGACGCCCGCTTCAACCAGTTCCGTGAGCTGACGCATCTTGATTGATAAGCCAATGCGCCGCGCAGAGCTTTGGGCAGTCTTCGCCGCCTGCGCGGCTGCTTCGGCTGTTGTCGCCTGCTGGAGCTGGCAACACAACGCCATGCTCAACTACGGCGACGCTGTCGCTCACCTTCACATCGCCCGCCGCACTTTTGATTCACACCAGCCCGGCTTTGAGCAGCTCGGCTCTGTGTGGCTCCCCTTGCCACATGTATTGATGATTCCCTTCGTTGCCGTCTACACGTGGTGGGCCAACGGTATCGCGGGCCTCATTCCATCGGCGCTCGCGTACCTTGCTTCCTGTCTCGCGCTCTATCGCCTCGCGCGCTACTGGCTTCCGCCCACCGCTTCGGCCATGGCACTCGCTTTTTTCGCGCTTAATCCAAACCTGCTTTACCTGCAGACCACGGCAATGACAGAGCCGCTCTTCCTCTGTGAAATGCTCTGGACCGCGCTCTGGCTCGTTGAATGGCGGCTATCGCTTGACTCAGCACCGCACCGCACCAGCCGCCTGCAGTGGTTCGTCGCTCTCGCATTAGTCTCGGCAATTTTCACACGTTACGACGGCTGGATACTTGCACTGCTCGCCTGGACAGGTATGGGCATCGTTCTTCTTCGCCGTGGACAGATCCGCGAGCGTTCCTTCTGGCTCGCCAGTGCTGTTGTAGTCGCTGCTCCCCTCTTCTGGTTTGCCTACAACCAGATCGCCTTCGGCGACTGGCTCGGCTTCGCGCGCGGCCCCTACTCCGCAGCAGCAATTGAAGTGCGCACCACAACACCCGGCTCTGGCCCGCCGCATCCTGGCTGGCACAATCCATGGGTTTCATTTCTCTTTTTCGTCAAATGCGCGGAGATGGACGCAGCCGCCGCAGCCTGGGGCAACACCATGCTCGTCATCAGCCTTATGGGCACTGTCTACGCATGGTTCATCGCGCGTGACCGCGCACTCCGCTGGGCACTACTTCTCTGGCTGCCGGTTCCCTTCTATGCCTACTCCATAGCGTGGGGCTCGGTGCCAATCTTTCTGCCCGTCTGGTGGCCGCACTCGTACTACAACACGCGCTACGGCATGGAACTCCTGCCCGCCCTCGCACTTGGCATAGGCTTCGCCGCATACGGCGCCATTCGAGGAGCCCAATCATACCTGCATTCGCTCCGGCCGCTTGTAACGGCGCTTGTTTTCGCCTTCATTGTGTGGAACGCCTGGAAGATCGTCGCAGAATACCCGCTCACATACGTTGAAGGCACAAAGAATGTCGAATCACGTATCACCTATGAAGCCGAAATCCCACCCGCTCTGCGTGCAATCCTCGCCAATCACCCCGGCGGCGAAATCCTTATGAACACGTCCTACGACCCCATGCTCGTTGCGCTCACAGGAATCCCGCTCCGCCAGACCATCAATGAAGGTGACTTCCACACCTGGGAACGCGCGCTCACCTCTCCCGCCAATCATGCCGCCATCGTGCTCGCCTTCGACGGCGATGACGTCGCGCAAGCCATCGAGCAGCACCCTGAAGGCCTCCGCCTCGTGCGTCGTTTCACCTCGCCCGGCCAGTCATCGGCATCCCTTTACATCAGCCTCAAAAAGGCAACAGAGCAGTGATAGCATCGGGCAAAGAACGTTCCGGCAGAAACGAAGGCCGGCAGAAATTTTGATTAGACAGATTGTGTGAGCCATTTGCTCACCTTCCGCAATTCGGAGGACGTTTGATTCCCTTTACTAAAGCGCATGCTTGCGGCAATGACTTTCTTATCGTCCCGCGTGACGAAGTCAGCGACTACGATCTCGAAATCCTCACACAGCGTCTCTGTGAGCGCAACACTGGCATCGGTGCCGATGGCGTCGAGTACTTTGAGTGGCTGAGCGACACATCCGGCCGCATTCACCTGCGCAACGCCGACGGCTCCATCGCCGAAATCAGCGGCAACGGTACGCGTTGCGTTGCTGCGTGGATGGCCGAGGAAAAGGGCGCGCAACCCGGCGACATCTTCACCATCGAAACCGACGCCGGCCCACGCGAATGCACTATTCAGGAGTTTCGTGACTCCAATATTGATGGCGTCATGACTATGATCACCGCCGACATGGGCGAGCCTGAGTTTGAAGAGCGCTCCGTCGAGCTTTCCGACGGCTCGAATATCGATGGCGTCTATGTCTCCATGGGCAATCCACATTTTGTTATTGTTATGCCGCGCACGGGCCTCGATCTCCTCGGAGGTGACAGACCTTTTGAATCTATCGAGCGCGCCTTAGCCTTGCTCGACTTCTCCATTAACAATCGACCGTGGGAAGATATTGGCGCCGAAATCTGCCAGCACCCCGACTTCCCTGACCAGACCAATGTCGAGTTCGTACACATCCTGGGCAGCGAATCTGAACCCATCCACCTCATCGCCATCCGCATCTTCGAACGCGGCGTTGGCCCTACAACTTCTTCCGGCACCGGCACCTCTGCCACAGCAACTGCAATGATCGGTATCTACGAGGCACATTCTGAAGTCGAAGTCGTAGCGCCTGGCGGCGCACAAACTGTTCGCTGGGGCGGTCCCGGCGAAAGCCTCTTTCTCACCGGTCCCGCCACACTCATCGCTCGGGGAGAAGCGTACTGACGATGACACGGCAGACTCCATTGTCACAGTTGCTCCGGCCTTCGATTGCACCCGCTGGTGCAAACGTCTGCGCCATTTCGCCTGCCTCGTTCGCGCTGGATGACCGTTTCACACATGGCATGGACCGGCTCCGCTCTCTCGGTTTCAATGCATCGGCCGCTGCACACACGCAGGCGCGGGGTCCGCTTTTCTTCGCCGGAGAGTCCACCAACCGTCTTGCAGATTTTCATGCTGCCTTTGCCGATCCCAGGGCGCATATCGTCGCGGCCGTTCGCGGCGGATATGGCTCAAATTATCTGCTGCCCGGCTTAGACATCGATCTGATTCGTCAGAATCCAAAACCGTTCTTCGCTTACAGCGACCTCACCGGAACCCAGCTCTTTCTTCTCGATCGCGTTGGCCTTCCGGCCTTCCACGGCCCCATGGTCGCCGCCGATTTCTATCTTGAAGACGGTGTCCACCTGCCCAGCATGCAAGCCGCGCTTTCCGGTCAACTTTATTCACTTGGCACAGGTGAAGGCCTCCGCACGCTCAAGCCCGGTATCGCGTCAGGAATGCTGTACGGCGGCTGCCTCAGCATTATCGTTTCACTGCTCGGCACACCGTGGGAACCAGACACCGAGGGCAAACTCCTCTTCCTTGAAGATGTCGGCGTCAAACCCTATCAGATAGACCGCATGCTCTGGCAGCTTCAGGCTGCCGGAAAACTCGACGGTGTTACCGGCATCATCTTCGGTGAAATGCTCGACTGCGCATCTCCCGGCTCAGATCCCGATCTACTCGATCAGGTATTGCTCCGTTTCTTCGCCGGCTTTTCCGGTCCCATCGTGATTGGCCTTCGAAGCGGTCACGTCTCCTGTTCCAACGTCACGCTTACTTTTGGGGTACCTGCCCAACTCGATGCTGCTGAAGCTTCCACGTTGAGTATTCTGGAACCAGCGGTACGTGTATGACCTCGCCTCGTCACATCCACCTTAGCGGAATCTGCGGCACAGCCATGGCCTCGCTCGCCGGTCTGCTGCAGTTGCGCGGTTATCGCATCACAGGATCAGACAAAGCAGCCTATCCGCCGATGAGCGATCTGCTCCACGCTCTTGGCATCCATGTCATGGAACCGTACGCGGAATCCAATCTCGATCCCGCACCCAGCCTCGTGGTCATCGGCAACGCTCTCTCACGCGGCAATCCTGAGATTGAATATATCCTCGACAAGCGTCTTCCATTCACTTCGATGGCTGCTCTCCTGCGCGAAGAATTTCTTGTTGGCCGTGAATCGCTTGTCGTCGCCGGCACGCATGGCAAGACAACCACCACCAGCATGCTCGCCTGGATCTATCAGGTCGCCGCGCGCGAAAATACTGCCCTTGAACCCTCATTCCTTATTGGCGGTGTTGCGGAAAACTTTGGCACTAGTTTCCAGTTGAGTGAGACACGCATCTTCATCCTGGAAGGTGACGAATACGACACTGCTTTCTTTGACAAGGGACCCAAGTTCCTTCACTACTTCCCTGATGCGCTCATCCTCACCCACGTCGAGTTCGATCACGCGGACATCTACGCTGATCTAACGGCCGTTAAAACCGCCTTCAAGCGTCTGGTTAATCTCGTACCGCGCCGCGGACTCATCGTCGCCTATGATGGCAGCGAGAACGTTACCGAATGCATCGCAAAAGCCTTTTGCCCCGTGCAGCGTTACGGCTTCTCACCAGACTCAGAGTGGCAAATCCATAATCTCCGCCAGGAAAGCCACAACGGCTCTCCCTTCATGACCTGGGAACTCTGGCATAACGGAACGCTCTGGTCCGATCTCGCCATGCATGTTGCCGGTGAGCACAATGCACTCAACGCCACAGCCGCCGCAGCCCTCGCCTTCGGATTGGGAATCCCCAAAACTTCCATCGTTGCCGCGCTCTCCGGTTTCCAGAGCGTCAAGCGCAGGCTTGAAGTACGCGCCGTCATCAACGGCATCACTATCATTGACGACTTCGCGCACCACCCTACCGCAATTCGCGAAACTTTGCGTGCGCTCCGCGCCGTGTATCCCGGCTCCCGTCTCTGGGCTGTTCTCGAACCACGCTCCAATACGCTTCGCCGCAAGGTTCTCGAAAATGACCTTGTTGAGAGCCTCCGTCTCGCTGACCAGGTTGTACTCGCAGGCGTTTATCAGCAGCAGCGTATCGATGAATCCGAACGTCTCCACCCTGAAGACGTCGTTGCCGCGCTCAACTCCTCCGGCACGCCCGCTAATCTCTATCCGGATGTCGACACCATCCTCGCGCGTATGGTGCCGCAGTTGCAGTCCGGCGACGTGGTCGCCATTCTTTCCAACGGCGGTTTTGACGGTATCTACGAGAAGCTTCCCGCGCAAATTGCCGTCCACACCTTTGAAGCCTCGGCATGATCGCCGCTCTTACACTGTTCGTCACCATCGTTGCACTCGGCACGCCGGCCGCGGTCATTTTTATCCCGTGGACGCTTCTTACCGGCAATGCCGACGCTCTCTACAACATCTCGCAGGTTATCGTTCGCACGGCCTTTCGCTTCGCGCGTATCCGCGTCAACATCTCCGGCCTTGAACATGTCCCTTCGCACATGGCATGCATCTTCATGTCGAACCACGTTTCCAACCTCGACCCGCCTGCGCTCATTCCGCACATCCCCGGGCGCACCTCGGTCTTTCTCAAGCGCTCGCTTATGAAGATTCCCATTCTTGGTTACGGTATGAAACTCGGCGAGTTTGTGCCTGTGGATCGTGACGGCCGCGCAGAGTCTGCCATCGAGAGCGCACGCATCGCGAAATCCGTGCTCGAGAAGGGCCTGCACATCACCACTTTTGTCGAAGGCACACGTTCACGCGACGGCCGGATGCTGCCATTCAAGAAAGGTCCGTTTTACCTGGCGATGGATGCCGGTGCACCCTGCATTCCTGTCTCCATCCACGGCACGGAAACCATGATGGCTAAAGGTAGTTTGCGCGTGCGCCCTGGAACGGCGCATATTACCTTCCATCCGCCGCTCTACCCGTCTCAATTTTCCTCGCGTGAAGATCTTATGGACGCAATGCGCACTGCTATCGCCTCCGGACTCCCCGAATGGATGCGCACATAACACTTGCCGTGAGCGAACAAGTAAAGACGACGAGTAGCCTTACTCCACCACGGCATTGTAGCCATCGTCCATCAGCTTCTGCCGTGTTGTCATTGCATCGCTGCGCGAAGCAAACGGCCCCACCTGCACGTGGAGCATCTGGTCTCCCAGAACTCGCCGCACTGTTGCCGCATATCCCCGCTTGCGCAGTGCATTTACCAGAGCGTCCGCATCCTGCTGTTGTGACACAACCGCCACCTGCACTACGATGCCGGTCGGCACATTCATCGCAGGCTGCACTGCCGCCTGATTTGCATATGTCTGCACGGGCAGTGCAGGCCTAACCACCGGCTGGTTCCCTGCACTCTGTGTCATTGCCGCGGTTGCTACCGGCGGCGTCACCATCGCCGGAGAACTTACCGGCGTCAGTGGACTTGCCTGCGGAGCAGTTGCCGGTGTGGCAGTCATTCCCTGCGAATTGGTTGGCGTTGTACTCGCCGCGGGCTCTGTCGCCTGCGTTGCCGTTGGTTTGCCAAGTGAGGGATTGTTCAATACCGCTGGCGGAACAGATGCCTCAGGAGTAGGTTTTACTTCCACTACGGGCGCGCGGCGCCCCACAGCGTAACCCGCCACAAAGCACACCCCGCACAACGCCAGCAGACCCACACCGAGCCCGGTCAACAGCATCGGACCAAGCGTCAGTTCCTTGTCGCCGCTGGCCTGCACCTCATCGAATTCCCGTTCATCAAACGCACCGCGCATTCACGACCTCAACTCCATCACAACTCCAAACGGTGTCTCGGTGCAAGTCCGCGGCCACCCAGCCGTACCTTATTCCTTAACTTGCTTGCCGGTTGTCATCTTGTTCAGCATCGTCACAAGTTCCATCGGCAGCGGGAACACAATCGTTGTATTCTTCTCCACACCAATGTCCGTCAGAGTCTGCAAGTAGCGCAGTTGCAGGGTGATGGGCTGCTCAGCCAGGAGCTTTGCGGCGTCCACCAGCTTCTGCGCGGCGTTGAATTCGCCTTCTGCGTTGATAATCTTCGACCGCTTTTCGCGCTCGGCCTCGGCCTGCTTCGCCATGGCGCGCAGCATCTGCTCGGGCAGATCCACCTGCTTTACTTCCACTGAAATTACTTTCACGCCGAAGGGTTCTGTCCGCTGGTCAATGATCGTCTGGATACGGAGGTTCAGCTTGTCGCGATGACTCAGCAGTTCATCGAGCTCGACCTCGCCAAGCACAGACCGCAATGTCGTCTGCGCAAACTGCGAAGTCTGATACACATAATTCGCCACCTTGATCGCCGCATCGTTCGGATTCACCACGTACAGCGTAACCACCGCATTTACTTTGATGGTCACGTTGTCGCGCGTAATCACGTCCTGCGGAGGCACCTCCAGGACTTCCTGTCGCAGGCTTATGCGCACAATTTGGTCAAACGGCCGGAAGACCAGAATGATGCCCGGCCCTTTGGGAGCGGGCAGAGCGCGTCCAAGACGGAAAATGACTCCGCGCTCATACTCGCGCAAAATCTTGATGGAATTTAACAGGTAAAGTACAACAATTGCGATGGCGACAATAACTGGAAGACTAACGTCGGACATGGGTCCCCCTCCCAGCAGGGATTGTACTCCCACGCCCCGTCTGCTCAGCGTGCAACCGCATCCTATTTCGCATCCACTTCCACGTGCAGCAGCATGTCATCGTGACCAATCACGCGCAATTTTGCTCCCGCCGCAATAGGTGACGCCGCCACTGCACGCCAAATTTCGCCTTCCACCAGCACATGTCCTTCCAGTGCAAGTGGTTCCATTGCCGATGCCATATGGCCCACCAACGCCTCCGGCCCGCTTTTTGCCTTCAGCCGCCGTGCACGAATCGCCAGCCGCAGCAGGAACACCGTAATCCCGCCAAAAGCCGCGCTCACGGCCACAGCCATCCACGGACTGATGCGCAGTTCCGGCACCGGGGCACTTATCAGTGTCAACGTACCGAACATCAGGCATGCGATACCGGCAATCGCCAGCACTCCATGGGCCCCAAATTTTGCTTCCAGCACCAGCAGCACTATCGCCGCAATCATCAGCGCCACCGCCGTATAACGAATTGGCAGCAGATTCAATCCAAAGATGCCCAGCAATACCATCAGCGTGCCCAGTGCCCCCGGAACAATCGTTCCCGGCGCATTGAATTCCAGGTAAATCAACAGCGCACCCGCAACCAGCAGTAGCAACGCAATGTTTGGATCCACCAGCCATCCCAGTAGATCCTCGCGCAACGTTGGTTTGATCGTCTCAATCCGCGCACCCGCCAGATGCAGCATCAGCTTGCTGCCGTCCATGCGCGTAATCGTGCGCCCATCGAGCATCGAAAGCAGTTCCATTTCATTCGGCGCAATTACGTCGATCAAATGCTGACTGAGCGCCTCTTCTGCCGTATACGAGTGCGACTGCTCCACTGCCGCAGCCGCGGCCTCCGCGTTGCGTGCGCGTTTGGTCACATACGAACGCAAAAATGCCTGCGCATCGTTCATGATCTTTTGTTTCATGGTGTCGTCCGGCTTACCGCCGAACTCCATCACCGGATGTGCGGCGCCCGCATTCGTTCCTGGTGCCATTGCCGCTATGTCGGCTGACTCCAGCAGGAAAAATCCCGCCGAGCCTGCCCGTGCGCCAGCCGGGGCCACGTACACAATCACCGGTACGTGCGACTCAAGGATTGCGCCTGCCATTGTGCGTGTCGAAGTCAGCAATCCACCCGGCGTATCCAACTCCACCAGCAGTGCGGCGGCTCCATCCTTGTTTGCTTTCTCGAGCGCGCGGCTCAGCATGCTCGCGCTCACCGGCTGAATCGTATCGTCCAGAACCAGCTTGTCCACTACGGGCTGCTGCGCGGCCAGCGCCGTTGTCATGCACAGCACCGCCGTTGCAACAACTCCGCAAACCATTCCACGAACGTCCACGCGCATGGCTCACTCCCGCGGCAGTCTCTTCGCTTGCGTCCTTACTTGCCCGCCTTCGCGTCAATCTGCCGTTTCAAATCCTGCGCCTCACGGCTGCGCGGGTCAAGTTGCAATGCTTCTGCTACGCTCCTGCTGGCTTCGTCCAGATTGCCGGCAGCAAGGTCAATCCGGCCCAGCACCAGATATGCCTCCGCAGACTTCGACAGTGCCAATGCGGCCTCTGCCTCTTTGCGTGCAGATGCAGCATCCCCCGCACGTTCTCTCACCTCGGCCAGCCCGGCATGCGCTGCCGCCAGAGAATTATCGTCCTTCACCGCCTGCTGATACAGCCGCTCCGCCTCCAGGATCAATCCTCGATCCAGATACTCATGCGCCTGTGCGCTTAGCTTCTCGGCACGCTCGCCCGCGGGAAGCTCCGCTAACCGCGCCTCTTCCATCTTGTCCATCATCATCGCGGCTTGCCGGAAGGCGCGCGCATCGAAAGTGCGTACAATGCGCTCCAATGGATCGGCGTGCTCCTCGTCCGCCGTTGCAGTCGTTGCTGCCGGCGGAGACTTCCACTCATCCAGCAAATCCTGCGCTTCGCTGTCGTTAGGCCGCAGCTTCAGGCTTTGCTGCAACTCAGTCAGTGCCTCCGCCTTCAGGCCACGCCTGTTCAAGCTCACAGCCAGGTTGAAGTGATAATCCGCCACCTTAGGATCCGCCGCAATCGCCTTACGAAACAGCTCTGTTCCGTCATGTCTCTGCCGGCTTTGTGCCACACCTTCGTTGTTCAGCACTTCGGCCAGAGGCAAGATGCGCGCCACTCCTGCAAACGCGGCTTCGGCCTGCGGATACTGCCCTGAAAACAGCAGCGACAATCCTCGATAGAATCCCGCCTCCAGTGCGCTTGCATCGTTGCGGCCCACCTTCGCAAACGCATCGGCGGCCTGCGCATAATTCTGGCCCGCATAGTCCTCGCGGCCAAGTGCCAGCCATGCCGGCGCGAAATTAGGGCTCAACTTCACCGCCGCCTGCAAATGTTGAATTCGCTCTCCCTGATCGGGCTCTGTGATGCCGCGAATATACTGCTCGAATGCGCCTAGCCGCAGATCCTTGCCTGCGGCAATGAACGTCTCTTCGCTGCCGCTGAATCCCGGATCCATCGCCTTGGTCAGCTTCCATGCAAGCGAGTCGAAAATATCGATCATCGACCGCATGGGACCGCGCGCCGTCACCGGTGCGCTCATCTTCAGATGCGGCACATCCACAACCCGCGCTTCGGCCACCATGTCGCCGCCGTCAGTGATGTAACTGCCCACTACAATCGAATCGGCATCCAGCGTCTGAGCCAGTTTCAGCGCACTCGCACGGGAAGGCTGAAAGCTCTCCGGCAATCCCAGGTGATCGAGAGCGTACATCCGGTCAGCGCGGCTCATCGGAGCAAAACCCGCTGAGGTAAACCGGCTGCTCAAAATCTCCGGCGCCGCCTCGCGAATCCACTCCAGGCTTGGCTGCCCGGTGCGATTGTCGAACGGGAGCACAAGAAGAATACGGCCTTTTTCGTCTGCGGTTTCATCATCGGCATTCTGAGCCCGTAGACTGCGCGCACATGCCGCCAGACACATCACTGCGCAGAGTGCCGCTGCTGCGCTCCGCATCATCTTCAATCGCATTGCAAAGAGAACCTTCACTACCTCGATTATAGGGTGCGGTTCGGCTCATCGCCGCGAGGTAGACAACGGATCGAAGGGCATCCATTGCGCTTCAATCTGACGGTCGAAACGTATGAGTCCCGCCCACATGCCCTTACTCTCTCCGTACCATACAAGCGTCCCATCCAGCCGCTTGGCAATCACTCTTGCGGGCAGGTCATGATGCAGGTCGAAATACGTCTCCGCCACCGATTCGCCTGTGTGTCCCAGCAGATAGGGCAGCCGTGGCGGATCGTACTTTGTTGAAAACACCAGTGCCGTCGAATACTTCTCCGGCTCCTGCGCCGCACGCACAACCTGTGCCAGCGTAAAGTCTTCCAGCGGTACAACCTTGAACGGCTCCCTCACGTAACCGAGCTCCGGCTTGGTCAATTCATCGCTCACAGGCCACGCCGTCAGCACAGTCGAATCCGGATACCGCTTCTGCAACTGTGCAATCGCTGCCTGATGCAGACGCACCACACGTGCATACTCCAGATTGTCCTCGGGGGCAAAACGATAGGGTGGGTTCACAAACAATCCGAGTACAAATGCGCCTGCGGAGAGCAACGCAATACCGCCCCAGTAGGGCACACGCCTGTAAAACGCACTCACCACCATGAGCAGAACCAGTGGATACATTGGCAGCAGATAGCGTGTAAGCAGGGCACCGCCCAGCACACTGAACAGCACCGCATTCATCGCCAGCAGCACCAGAATCTTCCGGTAGGGTTCGCCTCCCACTCCCTTGCGCTCCACTCCGCGCCCGTCGTCCCGCACCGGCAGCAGCAGTGCCGCCAGCGCCATCGATACCGGCACAAACATATTCATATGCGCCGTCAGGTGCAGTATGCGATAAAACAGTGCCGCCACGATGCGTTTTGCATTCAGCGTCGCTTCCGCGTTATAGCGCAGGAAGCCTGCATTCCCAAGCAGGAATCCAGTCTTTGTGTAGTGCCACGCATACCAGCCCGCCAGAGGAATCACCGGCAGCATCAACCAGGCTGTTTCCTTCCATCGTGTGGCACGCTCATCCTGCTCTCCACGCACAGCAGCCCACCCACTCATCGCTGCAAGCGTCGCTGGAATTGCAAGCGCTGTCTCTTTTGACAGCACCGCCAGCGTAAACCAGATTGCCGCCGCCCATGGCTTGCGATTTTTCTCCGGCAGCGCATACACCAGTCCCCACAGCGTGAACGCGGCTGCAAAGATATCCGCATGTGCCAGCGTGCTCTGCGCAAACCAGACTGGGTATACCCCTGTCAGCACCACGGTCCAGAACGCAATCGAAACACGTCCCGTCAACCGCAATGCCAGACGCCACACGCCCGCAAGTCCCAGCGTTGCGATCAGCAGCACAGCTTCGCGCGTCACTTCCGGAAGATAGCCCGAAGCCTTCCACCACAGCGCCAGATAAATGCTCGGCAACGGCGGATGCGCATTGCTCAGCGTCGAAATCGGAATCAACGAACCGGTACGGAAGAAGTCCCAGGCAGCCGGAATGTAATAGCCGGCCTCATCCCAGTAGTACGGAAGCGTCAGCAGAGTCACATGGCTCGCGTACAGCGCCGCGAAGATGACCGAAAAGATCATCCACATCGGCAATGGCGCATCTCTGCGCGGCTGCAGCCATCGTGTCAGTTGCAAACGCCGTCCCCCTTTTTCATGTTGGATCCGCTTGAATCGAATCTCGCTTCATAGACCGCATGGCAAAGCTGCTTACGCCATCGCGCAAGCTTCCGCAAAGTTCTTCGCACCGCTCAGTTCACTGGCCCCTGGGGGAAATTCTGGTTTTGCGGTTCCAGCGCCAGCGTGCCAAATGCCTGCTCGTACTGCGCCAGATTCTGGCCCAGCACATTCCACAGCGCCTTGGCCTGTTGCGGACTCAAATAGATTGCCTGATGGTTGCGGATAGTCACTTTCTCCGGACTGTCGCTCGAAGCAAGCCCAAAAACAAGCTGAAAATCCCACACGCTCACGCGCACCTGCACGCTGTTGGCATAGGTTTCGCGATAGTCTTCGGCCTGTTCCAGATTCATTTGCGGTTGTTGCGGGGTCGGACTCATAGTTCTTCCAGCTTACTCCGCCCGCCGCCTCCAGCCAGGGCACCGCAACAGCCGTATCGATTTCCGTTTGCTCCCCGCAGCGCTCGTGCTACGATTGCCGCGAAAATTTCAACACATTGGAGAACCTTATGCACGCCATGGAGTCGCTCCTTCGCGGTGTCTTCGGACTTGCATTCCTCGCACTGATTTTTGTCGCGGCCATCTTTTACATCCTTACGCTTTCCCGAGCTCTCGAGAAATGCTCACCTGCCTCACGCACCATGCAACCGGGCATGGTCTGGCTCCTTCTCATCCCTCTCTTCAATATTGTCTGGAGCTTTCTCGTTGTGATTGCGCTTGGTAGATCGCTCGGCAATGAGTTCCGGCTCCGCAATCTTCCCAACCCCAGTCCCGAACCCGGAAAGGGTATCGGACTCGCAATGTGCATCTGTGGAGCCTGCGGCATCATTCCGCTCATTGGATTGATACCCAGCTTCGTCGGATTTGTTCTCTGGATTACCTATTGGGTTAGAATTGCGGAATTCTCGCGCATGCTCGATTCACCCGCTCTTCCCAATTTCGTGCAAGGTGCCTAGGCAGCTTCCCAACGCTCGCTGCACAAAACATGAGGGAGTCCGATGCCCCGCGCCGGACTCCTTTGCACGATGCATCTTTCAACTCGTACCCGCATAGTTCCCGCCTCAGGCCGCAG
The DNA here is from genome assembly GCA_035550015.1 of Occallatibacter sp. Classification (GTDB taxonomy): domain Bacteria; phylum Acidobacteriota; class Terriglobia; order Terriglobales; family Acidobacteriaceae; genus Telmatobacter. Next base: position 199,300 of record DASZRJ010000052.1, read on the forward strand.
ACACGCAATGCGCTCGTCTGGTACAAACTCAGTGTCACGGCAGAACCAGGTTCTCACCATGTCTACTTCTCACACATTCCGCAACTGTGTCTGCGCATCCGTCGTTGCTGTCATTGCCGCTCTCTTCTCCATCTCGGGTATATACGCCCTGGCGCAATCCAAAGACCTTTCCGTTGAAATAGCTCAATCGGCTATGCAGCGCTGGCCCGAAGGGCATCTTAGCTCCTCCAAACCCGTTTACTGGCACTACCAACTCGGCGCGCTTCTCAGTGGTTTTGACGCGGTTTGGTACAACACGGCGAACCCGCGCTACTACCACTACGTTCAAAACACCATCGACACCGTCATCGATAAAAATGGCAGCATTGTGGCTCCTAGCTTCGTTCCCCGCCCACTCGATCAGGGGCTTCTCGGCTGCCAGCTGCTTCTCCTCTACGGCGTCACAGAACAAAAGAACTACTACCTCGCCGCCAAATCCATCCATGACCAGCTTGTCGCCGCGATGAAGGACCCATCTGGCCAGAGACAAGACAGCAATTTCGTTAGTGCCGCTCCCTTCCTCGCCTGGTATACCTCTGTATTTCAGCAGCCACAGGATTTCACTCTCATCACACGCCAGTTCATCCGAAATGAACCCAAAGCTGACAACCCACTTGCCGTAGGCCCCTACCTCGCTGCTCTCATCGATGCTCTGCCGCACTATCCCGCCGCCGACCCTGGCCGAGGGCAGTTACGCGCCATTCTTCGTCATACAGCTTCTAGGATTGCGCGTATGCAAGCTCCCAAATCCGGCCTCTGGCGTCAATCGCTCGCTCCGCAAAGCACCGTCGCTGGCAATATCGAACCGGCTTCGACATGCCTGCTCACCTACGCGCTTGCCAAAGCTGTACGTCTCGGCTACCTTCCGCGCTCCTTTATGCGCCGTACTGCGCGTGCATGGGAAGGCATTCAACAACTCATTCTCCCCTCCATCGGCGTCAGTGATCCTCGCATCGTCGGCACATTCCTCCTTACTGCCGCTGAAATGGAGAACCAGCGGGCAGGTCTTGACAGTCTGGGCAAAACCATCCTTCTCGATGCCTGGTACAACAGCCAGACGCGCACGAACGCCGCCGGTCAAACGGAACTCTTCCATTACAAGTGGGATGACCGTAGCAACTCCGGTTTCTGGCTTCTGGGTCACATGTTCCGTAACCGCGGCGTCCGCACTGAGACACTCACCACCGCACCCACCGCCGCCAATCTCAAAGGCGCCGACTTTTACCTCATCGTTTCGCCGGACAACACCGCAAAAAATCCTCATCCCAACTACATGACAGAAGCCGATGCCGCACAGGTCGCCAGGTGGGTTCATCACGGCGGTGTGCTTATCCTTATGGAGAACGACCGTGACAACGCCGATATTCCTCATCTCGATCTGCTCGCTGACAAGTTTGGCCTCCACTTCAACAACGTGCTCACGCACCACGTTGTAGGCAGCCAGCATGAGATGGGGAAGATGCTCCTCACCAAGCCCGAGGGCTTCTTCACACAGCCGCATCAGCTTTTCATGAAGGACACCTGCTCGCTCACTCTCTCAGGCAATGCAAGGCCGCTGCTCACGTGGAAGGGCGACATCCTCATGGCAACGGCACATTACGGCAAGGGAACCGTCGTCGCCGTCGCCGACCCGTGGCTTTACAACGAATACACTGACGGCCGCAACCTTGAAGCCGGTTATGACAACTTTGCAGGCGGCCAGGAGTTCGTTCGCTGGCTGCTTCAGCAGCCTTAGCCCTATTGCATTTATAGGAGCATATTCCAATGAAGACCTATCTCAATACCGACATCGTCCGCTATCGCACCCTGTCCGCGCGTGAACTGCGCGACTCTTTCCTCCTCGAAGCATTGCACGTCCCCGGTGAATTACACCTTGCGTACATTGAGTCCGACCGCGCAGTCGTAGGTTTCGCTGTACCCAAAGAAAAGCCGCTCGCACTGCCCACCCCGTCACAGCTCCGCGCAAACTTCTTTCTCGAGCGTCGCGAGATAGGCGCGCTCAACATTGGCGGCCCCGGCGCTATCGTCGCTGACGGCCAGACATATTCGCTCAATCATCTCGACTGCCTCTACCTCGGCCGCGGCGTCAGGAATGTCGAGTTCTCTTCGCAGGATGCGGAAAATCCCGCACGCTTCTACCTGCTCAGCTATCCGGCACACGCCGCGCACCCCACCATGCTCGTTCTGAAAGCCGATGCCTCTCCAATGGATCTCGGCTCACAGGAAAATGCCAACCAGCGTACCGTCTATAAGTACATTCACATGGCCGGTGCACAAAGCTGCCAGCTCGTCATGGGCGTCACCCACCTGCAAAGCGGCAATGTCTGGAACACCATACCTCCGCATACGCATCTGCGCCGCTCGGAAATCTATATGTACTTCAACGTCGGTGATCAGGACCGCGTTGTCCATTTCATGGGAGCGCCCGATGACACGCGCCACATCATGGTCGCAAATCACGGCGTTGTCGTTTCGCCTGTCTGGTCCATCCATGCTGGCGCGGGCACGCGCGCTTACAGTTTCTGCTGGGGAATGGGCGGAGAAAATCAGGACTACGCCGACATGGACGTGCTTCAGATCACCGAACTCCTCTGAACGTATCTCCACAACCCAAGTGCCATGAACATGCGGAAGTGATATTCGTCACGTACACGTACTGAGCGCTGCGTCAGAATCGTCTTCGTTCGAGTTCACCCGATTCTCTCGAATATCCGCGTCGCTGCTATGTCTTATTTGTGGCTGTGACTTGGTGCGTCCGATCGCGGTGGATCCGTTACGTTCACTCAACATCGTCCAGGAGGCGACCCATGGATCCCAATTCATTCAAGTCCAACGAATGCCTCTTTCATACGCTTTACAGGTTCTCCATTCCGGTTGAGTACGGCGCCAACTGCTCGCTTTTCCGCCAGGGAGATCACCCCACCGGCCTCTATCTCGTGTGCCAGGGAGAAGCATCGCTTGTGATGTTCTCATCCGTGGAAAGCATCATCGGCAGCTTCAGCGCCGGCCCCGGCTCCATTCTCGGACTACCCGCCGTAGTGAGCAAAGAGTCGTATACGCTCAGCGCCATTGTCCGCAAGGGTTCTGTTATCCGGTTCGTTGATATGACGGACTTTGAAAACATCCTTGCAAAGGATCCCACGCTCTATCCATCCGTCTTGAGTCTGCTTGCGGCAGAGGTGCGTGCCGCCCGCGCGCTTCTCTCGGGATCTGCAAAGGGAATTTCGCCGTTCACCATGGTTTCGCAGTACACGGTTACAGAAATGCAGGGGAAAGTGCATTGATTGGCCTGTGATTGCTGGCCGGGAATCACTCACGATCTAGGTGGAACTCATGCAGGCATCCGCTCTGTTACTGTTCAGGTGAGTTAAATCACATCGCATGAGTCCACTGGCAGCGCACAATGAATGCTGTCGGCAGAGAAAGAGAGGCCTATGCACGCACTTGCGCACCCTTTCCGCAGCTTCTCCCGTTGGATAAGCGGCCAGCTCGTTCAACCCATTGAAGAAAACAATGCGCTCTGTGAGTTCGACTGCAGAAACAATGACTGCACTGTTGGCGAATGGCTCACATGTGAAAGACGCCTGCATAGAGGTGAAGGCGAACTCATGCCAGAAGACAAGTCCGCAAAACAAAACTGAGTTGCCTCAAGTCGTATGCACCCGCGGGCTGGATTTTGATTGGAAGCCTGGTGCGAAAGGGGGGACTCGAACCCCCATGGGTTACCCCGCCAGATCCTAAGTCTGGTGCGTCTGCCAATTCCGCCACTTTCGCGCCTGTTGTGACTCTACCATCCTCCGCACTCGAATGGACGCGTTATCCCTCATCGCAGTATCCTTCCCGTTTGTGGAGGACAGTCATGAAACTCCGCATTGTCGCAGTCTGCGTATGTATCCTTCCGCTCTTCGCTGTCGCGCAGGAACCGCTCCCGCGCCCGCAGGAACATCCGAAACCGATCCACGGCCAGGGTTGCGTGGAGGCCGGCGTTGAAAATAACTGCCTTTTGGCGCGCGACTTCAAAACCGGCCGGCTCTACAACCTGATTATCAAAGGCCTTGCACCGCCCGTCGGTATGGGTATCGACTTCACCGGCCACCCGCACCGGGGTCCTTCCACATGCATGCAGGGTATTGCCATCGATGTTGAATCCTGGGCCCGCAATCGCACTCTCAAGTGTCCCCGCCATCCACATCGGCAAAAGTAGCGCATATACTCCTCTCCCATTCTCAACGTTCGATCCCATACACCCTTGCGCAGGTTCCACCAAGAATGGACGCCTGCTCATCGCCACTCAATGAGCCTATGAAATCCTTTACTAGCCCAATCGCTTCCCTGTACTCGGCACTCAACAGGCAGACTGGCCAGTCTGATCCAATCATTAATCGCTCCGGACCGAACGCCTCCAGCACGACTTCGAGATAAGGCTTGAAATCCTCGGCCTTCCACCCGCGCCACGTCGTCTCTGTCACCATGCCGCTTAGTTTGCAGCTCAGGTTCCTGCTCTTTGCCAGTGCTCGAATCTCAGTTGCCCACGGCTCCAGGCATTTCTCACCAATCGGCGGCTTGGCAATGTGATCCAGCACCATCGGCTGCTCTGGAAAGGCACGCACAAACTCCACCGCCGCAGGCAATTGTTTCGGATACACCAGAACGTCGTACACCAACCCATATGCCGCCAGCCTCTTTACCCCTCGCATGAATGCATCGCCCAGCAAGAACCGGTCGTCCGGCTCATCCTGCACAATGTGCCGCATCCCTACCAGCTTTTCATTACCCGCGAATCGCTCCAGTTGCGCGTCCACATCGCTCGCGCGCAGGTCAACCCAGCCCACCACTCCCTTCACAAACGCGTTCTGTTCCGACAGTTGCAGCAGCCACCGTGTCTCTTCCAGGTTTTGCCTCGCCTGCACAGCAACACACCCGTTAAATCCATTCGCATCGAGCAACGGTTTTAGGTCCGCCGGCATGTAATCCCGCTTCAACACTCCCATTGAGTCGTTCATCCACGTGTGTTCCACCTGGTTGTACTGCCAAAAGTGCTGGTGCGCATCCAATTGCATCGCTGTCTCGCTCACGCTCAACCCTCCTTGCCTTCCATAAGCTTCATTCCCCGGTCCCTATCGCAGGTGTGCCCTCAAACCATTAAAATTCCACCATGTGTCCCACAAACCTCCGCGCGGGTCTCGCGCTCACTGCCTGCCTTTGTGCCTCCGTGCTGGCTGCTCAGTCTCCCAAGCCCACCATCACTCTGGACGAGTTCTTCAACACCACCGACATTATCAACGCACGTCTTTCGCCGGATGGAAGCTCCGCTGTGATTGAGACGGAATCGCCCGACTGGAAGAATAACGTCTATCGCAACGATCTCTGGCTCTGGACCGCCGCCAGCGGCCTTCATCCACTCACGCACTCCGGCACGGAAGAAGACCCGAAGTGGAGTCCGGACGGCAAATATATCGCTTTCATCTCAGACCGTCCGCTCGATTCCGACTCGGCTGACAGCGACGGAGACGATGACGCTGCCAGCGCTGATCGCCCCAACCGCCTCTGGGTCATCCCCGTCGCCGGAGGCGAAGCGCTCCCGCTCTACTCGCAGCCACTCGATGTCCATGCCTTTGCCTGGTCCACTGACTCCAAATCCATCTACTTCGCCACCACCTCACCACTCACCGCCGAACAGAAGGATGAGCAGAAGAAAGAATGGAAGGACGTGATTCGCTGGCGTGAGCAAAACCGCGGCGACCTGCTTCTGAAAATTGATGTCTCTCCCGCTCTCGCTCGCGCATTGGAAGTGCCGCACGCCTCTAAGGCAACCAAGGCTGAAGACAAGAAAGATCTTCCTCTTCTCCCTGCTCACACCGCGACGCTCACTTCCTCCGGTCTCTCCCTGGCGGAAATCGCTCCTTCGCCTAACGGCAAGACTATTGCCTTTACCACCACGTCTGTGCACCATCGCGTGGAAAATCCAGCCAACTATGAAATCTTCCTTGTGCCAAGCGACGGCGGCAAGGCAATGCAGCTCACGCACAACCTGGGCATTGAATCCCAACTGCACTGGTCCGCTGATAACCGCACTTTGTTTTTTGCCGTGGGTCCAGGTGCTGGTTACATTGAAGGCCCTTATCAGGACGTGCAAGGTCGCCTCTATCGCATGGAAACAGATTCCGGCAAAATTTCGCGCCTCGGCTCCAGTTTCACCGGATCGTGGAGCAACTTCGCTCTCCTGCCCGACGGCCGCGAAATCGCCACCGGTCAGAAGGGCACGCAGACTCAGCTTTACCTCGTCGACGGGGACAAAGCCACCGAGCTCTCCGGCCATCCCGGCACTTATGCCGCTGTCCAGTCCTGCACCGGATCGAACGCGATTCTGCTGCGCTACTCCACATTCAACCAGCCAATCCAGGTTTATCTCGCAGAGAATCCGCTCCACCCAGACCAGCTCAGGCAACTCACCGATTTCAATCCCGTTTTTGCAGAGCGCGCGCAGCCTGAATACGAGCCTTACACCTGGAAGTCTGATGACGGCCGCACCATCGAAGGCATGCTGATCTTTCCCCCAGGGAAAAAGAACGCAAAACATCTGCGCATGCTCACACTCATTCACGGAGGACCGGAAGACGCAGACGGCAACCGTTTTGAAGCGGATTGGTATGACTGGGCTGCATACGCCGCGGATAATGGCTGGCTCGTTTTTCGTCCCAATTACCTTGGCTCTACAGGCTACGGCGATGACTTCATGCTCGCCATCTCACCACACCTCGTCTCCGCCCCCGGACGTGAAATCCTCGCCGGAGTCGATGCCCTCGTGAAAGACGGTTACGCCGACCCTGACCATCTGGCCATCGGCGGGTACAGTTACGGCGGCTATATGACCAACTGGCTCATCACGCAGACAACACGCTTCCGCTCCGCGGTTACCGGCGCTGGAGCAGTTGAGCATGCGGCCAACTGGGGCAACGACGATCTCACCTTCGACGATGCATGGTATCTCGGCGGCACGCCTTGGCAGAATCCTGAGAACTATCAGAATGAGGCGGCTCTCTTCCGCTTTGATAAGGTCAAGACACCTGTCCACTTGGTGCAGGGCGGAGCCGACGTTCGCGTCAGCTACCTGGAAGGCGTCACCATGGAGAGGGCGCTCCAAACACTCCACATTCCACACACCTTCCTTGTCTTCCCCGGCGAGGGCCACAGCCTCGATAAGAATCCCTGGCACGGCTATATCAAGGTGCGTGAAGAACTCAAGTGGATCGATAAGTACGACAAATAGACAAATGCCCCGGACAACATTACCCTGTCCGGGGCATTTCGCCTCCCCATAATTGCAACTTGCAAACCACCCTTAAGCCAACTGCCGCATCTCCATAGCCAGCGAAGATGCAGTTGAGTCATCGAATTCATTTCCCGCATTCCACACCGGTTGCGCTTCCACGCGATCGCGTCCCGCAAGCTTGGCCCGGTACAAGGCCTTGTCCGCAAACGAAATCAGTGGTTCCAGCGGAAGGTCACGCGCAGCGCGCAATGAAGCAATTCCAATGCTCAGACTCTCACTGGCCTCTTCGGCCTCCCACTCGTGCGTGCGGAGGGTCTGGCATAGTTCGCTGGCCATTTTCGCTGCTTCATCTGGCGAGACCCCCACAAGCAATAATGCGAATTCATCTCCACCAAACCGTGCGCAATGGCTGCCTACGAAGCTCTTTGCCATTCTTTCCAGCTTCTTGGCCAGCGTTACCAGCACGCGGTCTCCATGCAGATGGCCATAGCGGTCGTTCGCTTGTTTGAAGTGATCGATGTCGATCAACATCAGAGAAAGCGGCAGCTCCCCGGCGGTTGCCTGCAGCCTGCTGAACATACCGGCAAGAGATCGTCGGTTCCCAATCCCTGTGAGTGGATCGCAGGTTGCCAATCCCTCCAGTTGCTCATTCCGTTTCTTCAGAGCCACCCGTTCTTCAGTGGCCTGCACATCCAGCAGCACTGCGCGCATCACGTAGCACAACAGGGCCGCGCCAATAGCGATGCCCGCCAGCAGCGGCGAATTGTGCAACAGAATTATGCCCAGCATCACGTCCAACAGGGCCAGAAAAGATGGCATTAAACTGCGCACCACAACGCTGGGCGCACGCTCGATCGCCGCTTCTTTCATTGCGGCATGCGCGCTGTAATTCGTGTAAAACAGGTAGAGCGCGAAGCCGGACAATAGCGTCGTGCCCACCACGTCCAGTTCGCTGCTGTTATTGAAGTGCATCCATGTGTACGAAACTTGGTTGGCCAGAAAATAGGCAATGAGCCTCAATCCAAAAAAGCACGACAGGATTTGCAGAAACTTCAGTTCCCCGCGCGTCGTCGCACCCAGGCACGCCACAGACGTCACCAGGAACAGGCACAGTGCCACAACCTGCCCGATGAACAGATGGTCCAGCTTGAACGTATTTGTTGTGGGCGAATAAATCAGATCGAAGCGCAACACGACGAAGAGAGCTGCCTGCAGCATATCGACGATCACAATGGCACGCGGAACGCGGGAAAAGAACAGGATCGCCGAAAGCAGGTACAGCACCTCGCCTGTGTTAAAGCATGCGGTCTGCAGTTGTCTGCTGGGAGGCGTATGAAGAATCAATTCCGAGAAGGCCAGCAGATAGCCTAGCGATGCAATCAGGGCTGCGGTCGCAATCAAACCCCAGCGAACCCTCAATGTTCCCCGTGCTATGCGGGCTCTCGTCCAAAAACCCGTCGAACATCCAATCAACACCAGCGCCAGACAAAAATATCCAATACCTTCTGAATGCGCCGTGTTTGCGCCTGCCACAGATGCATGCAATCCGCAAACGGCCATAGCGATCAGTGTCACCAGCACCATCACCGCTTTGCGTAAACGTACTATCATTCGTCCCTTGCTAACTTCAGTGGATACCGATCTGGCCTCCGAAGAGCTTGCGGCATTCGACCCGAGAGAATCGTGCATATTCTCGCTCCCAATGCGTAACGTCAATGATCGATGGAATTGCAGCCCGGGGTCACTCACCATGCGGGGAAGCCCATGTGACCTTTGCAAACTCTATCTCATTCATACCTAAAGGCGTGTACCACAAAAGAGCTACTCGACTACTCCACGGTAACTTCTCGCATGCCGGGCTGCTGTAAGGCTCCACGCCCCTTGTATCTATGCCCGATAATAGAGAGGCTGCGGGTTAGCCATCCGGCAGCCTTTCGTATCGCGCACCGTCGAACCCTATGCGCGCATCCATTTAACGAGGGAAGAAGTACCCGCTGCATGAACGCAACCGAGCAGGACAGGCAATCCGCTTTTCAGCAAACGCTCCGCAGCGCACGCCGCACCATGCTGCTCAGCGAAATCCTGAAACTCGCCCTCGACAGCTTTCGAGCTTCCAAGCTCCGCTTTGCGCTCACCGCTCTCGGCATGGTTATCGGCACTGCGTCGGTCATTCTGGTGGTCACCATTGGGATGACGGGCAAACGCTTCATCCTCAACGAAATCCAGAAGATCGGCACCAACATGATTGAGGTCGAGTACTCAGGCGGCGGTGCCACCGGCTCTGACCAGGTGCTCTATCACGACTACCTCACCCACGAAGACGAAGAGGCCGTAATCGCACAGGTGCCCACCGTGCGCTACTCCTCGCCCATGCTTGAAATGCACGACCGCATCAGCTTCGGCGGCGGCGTGGTCAAAGATACGCTGGTGCTCGGCGTCAGCCCGCAATACCGCGAAGTGCGCAACCTCATCATGCTCGCTGGCCGGTTCTTTGACGAGCAGGACGAAAGCGCCCACATCAAATGCGCTGTCGTCACCGTTCCCTTTGCCAAGGAGATGTTTGGTTCCTCGCAGGCCGCCATCGGCCGCGACTTCACCATTCAGGGAATCCCCTTCACCATCGTCGGCACCTTCAAGGAGAGCGTCGAGACCTTCGGACAATCTGAAATCGCGGACGAAACCATCCTCATTCCCTACTCCGTCGCCCGCTATTTCACTGGAACCGACACCGTCAAGCAGATCTTCTTCTCCATTCGCAATATGGAAGATGTGCCCGACGCATCCCGCGAGATTCATCGCGTCGTTGCATCGCGCCATAAGACCAATTCGGTCTACAAGGTCTTCAACATGACCGAGTTGCTCTCCACTGCAGCCACCATTGCCAACATCCTCACTGTTGTTCTGGTCCTTGTCGCAGCAGTCACACTTGCCGTAGGCGGCGTCGGCATCATGAACATCATGCTTGCCAATGTTCGCTCCAGAATTCGCGAAATCGGCATACGAAAAGCTCTAGGCGCAACCTACCGGGAAATCAAACTGCAGTTCCTCGCCGAAGCCGTCATCATCTCGCTCACGGGAGGTGTTGCCGGCACCATCCTCGGGCTTTTACTTCCGCTGTCCATCCACTTCTTCACCAATTACGCTCTGCCCTTCTCCTGGTGGTCGGTTTTCATCGCCCTGAGCGCAGCCACACTGGTCGGCGTTATCTTCGGCACCGTGCCCGCCACGCGCGCCGCGCAGCTCAATCCTGTGGAGTCGCTCAAATATGAGTGATCCCGAAAGCAATCCAGTCCAGCCCTCCGAAGAGCAGCCTCAGACGGGTGGCATCAATCTCACACTCGTCTACTCCCTTATCGCTCTCGCACTCTTCGCCGCCATCGGCTTCGCCGTCCTCATCGTCATGCCGTTTTACAATCGCCGCTAGAATTACTTCGCGCCAGGGTTCTCATGCTTTCTCAATCCGAAAAAGCCGCTATTTTCCAGCGTCTCCATGAGCGCCCCGAGCCCTTCGTCATCGGCAATCCCTGGGACGCAGGTACCGCGCGTGTTCTCACCGCGCTTGGCTACGAAGCTCTCTCTACCACCAGCGCAGGGTTGGCCTTCACTCTCGGTCGCCGTGACGGCACAGGAGCCATCACGCGCGGCGAAGCGCTCGCCAATGCACGCTCCATCGTCGAAGCGACTGATCTGCCCGTGGCCGCCGATCTTGAAAATGGCTATGGCCACATGCCAGAAGATGTTGCAGAAACCATCTGCCTTGCTGCGGATGCTGGTCTGGTCGGTGGCTCCATTGAAGACGCAACCGGCGATCCGGCGGACCCCATCTATGGCTTCACCCACGCCGTCGAACGCATTGAAGCCGCCGTCCTCGCTGCTGCCAAGCTTCCTTTCCGCTTCATGCTTGTCGCCCGTGCGGAAAACTATCTCCACGGCCGCCTGGATCTGCTCGACACCATTCGCCGCCTGCAGGCCTTTGAGCGTGCCGGAGCCGAAGTCCTTTATGCGCCCGGCCTCACCGACCCGGAAGACATCCGCACTGTCTGCTCCGCCGTTCGCCGCCCCGTCAACGTACTCGCAGGCATTCCCGGCGCACCACCGCTCACCGTCACGCAATACGGCGAGCTTGGCGTACGCCGCATCAGTCTTGGTTCAGGATTTCACCGTGCCGCTGTCACCGCGTTTCTCGGCGCGGCGCGCGAACCCATCGAACAGGGAACCTTCACCTTCACCGGCAACACCACGCCACTCGGCGACCTAAAAGGATGGATGGCATAAAACAACGGCCCGCGCGTGCAGTTGAAATCCAATGCACAGCGGGCCGCATTGCGCTGCCGCTTTATTCATCGCTGAATTAAAACGTTTCGCCCACCATCTCTTCGCTCTTCTTCCACAGCGCTTCGGCATTCTTCGGGTCAAGTGCATACCCACGCACGCCTTCGCTCACCGCGGTAATCGTCACGTCGTCTCCAACAAGCGGACCCACATGGCAGTTCTCGCAGTACTTGCCGCCAATCTCCTCGGCATTCGCCACCACGGCCGCCCATACGGATGTTGCTGCTCCCTGCGGAATCGTCTTCCACTCAAATGGATCTTTGCCTTCCGCCGCCAGCTGCGCATTGATCTGCTCAACCAGCGCCACGAGCTGCTCTTCGCCCATATGCCGCCCAAGCTCTGTCTGTATCCCGCCCGGATGCACCGCCGCCGAACGTACGCCGCGTGCTTTGTGCCGTGCATCGAATGCCACTGAGAAAAGAGTGTTCGCTGTCTTTGAGCGGCCGTACGCGCCAAACGGTGTATATTCCGTCCGTTCAAAATTCGGATCGTCCAGATCGACATTTGAAAACCGGTGACCCGATGAAGATAGATTGATAACGCGTCCGCCATCGCGAACCAGCTTTGCAATGCGGTTAATCAGCACAAAGTGCCCCAGGTGGTTCGTTCCAAACTGCGTCTCGAATCCGTCCGCCGTCTTTCCAAATGGCGTCGCCATTACGCCCGCATTCGCAATCACCGCATCGAACAATTTTCCGGCCGCCACCAGTTTGTCTGCGCAAGCGCGCACGCTCTGCAAATTGGCAAGATCCAGTTCCACCAGCTCAAGACTTCCACCACTCGTTTTGGCTTCTTCGCGAACGCCCGCGGTTGCCTTCTCCGCCTTCTTGAGGTCGCGTGCCGCACCCGTCACATCGGCCCCGTGCGCTGCCAACGCACGCGCAGTTTCAACGCCCAGCCCGGCGGAAACGCCCGTTACCAGAAATCTCTTTCCCTTCAGGTTCACACCTTCAAGTACTTCGTCTGTCGTCGACTTCGCGCCAAACACACTCTTCACATCTGCCATTCGTTTCCTCCTGCCCGGCACTCCGGACAACGGCTGGCCCGCACCTCTTGACGGGCGGCGTCAACCGGAATAAAACGGAGAATATCTCCGGAATTGAATATTAAACGGAGATATCCTCCGTTTGCAAGTCGTGCTATGCCCTCTGGACAAAAACAATCCGTTCCTCGCAGACCCCGCGCCGACGCGCTGCGTAACCGCGCGCTCATCCTTGAAGTCGCCAAAGATGCCTTCACCCGCTCCGGCGCGGCCACCAGCATGGATGAAATCGCCAAAAAGGCAGGAGTTGGCCCCGGAACCCTCTATCGCCACTTCCCCACACGCGACGCACTGCTTGAGGCCGTCTATCGCACTGAAGTCGAAAAGCTCGCCGCGGCTCAGCACCGCTTCAGCAAAACCATGCCGCCCGTCGAAGCGCTCCGCGCATGGATGAAGCTCTTCGTCGATTACGTCGAAGCCAAGCACATCATCGCTCCGGCGCTCAACACACTCGTGGGCGGAGCATCGCGCATTTATGCGGCCACCGGCGACCTCGTCAAAGACGCCATCAATACCTTGGTTGAAAACGCCATTGCCTCGGGCGATATCCGCCCCGGCATCGATCCGCTCGACCTTCTCCGCGCTCTTGTCGGTCTCTCGCAGGGCGTTTCCGGACCCGGCTGGACAGGCAGCGCCAAGCGCCTCGTAGATATCCTCATCCTCGGCTCGCGCCCCGTAGACACACCATCGCGCAAGCCGCGCCGCAAATAGCACTACTCCGCGGCATACGAGCCACGCAAATACGGTTCACTTCTTCAGGAAGAAATTCTTCGACAGTGCTGCCGCTAGCCCCGCCGCAGCAGCTCGCGCTCAACCTCGCGATACATCTCCGACTCCGGCGCTGGCTTGCCCGTCCATATCTCGAACTGCCGTGCACCCTGCTGCACAAACATCTCAAGTCCGCCAATCGTCGGAATTCCACGCTGCTTCGCCAGCTTCAGCAGCGGCGTCTCCAGCGGGTTGTACACCATGTCGAACACCAGTCCCGCATTCAGTTCTTTCGCAGTAATCGGCATGGCAATCTTGTTCTCGCGCATCCCGCACGGAGTCGCGTTGATCAGCACATCGAAGTGCTGCTTCGCAAAGGCCTCATGCTTCAGTGACTTCGCCTTCGCCTTCCGCGCCAGTGCCACCGCGCTCTCATGTGTGCGGTTCACCACGTAGACTTCCGCGCCCTGTTCCACCAGCGCAAACACCGCGGCACGTGCCGCACCACCTGCGCCCAGTACGGCCACGCGCGCTCCCTGCAAACGCAGGCGCCGCTCCAGCGGACGCACCACACCAGCCACGTCCGTATTGAAGCCGTAGAGCTTTCCATCCGCGCCGGTACGCAGCGTGTTGCACGCGCCAATCTTTGCGGTCAGCGCATCCATGTTTGCCAGGTGGGGCAGTACATCCTGCTTGAACGGCATCGTCACCGCCACGCCTGCCAGTGGAATTTCGCGAACCACCGTCAGCAGGTCGTCCACCGACTTCGGCTTCAGCGGCAGCAGAACCGCATTCACGCTCTCACGCCGGAACGCCGCATTCTGCATCAGCGGCGAAAGCGAATGCGCCACCGGATTCCCCGCAACTCCAAAAATCCGGGTCGCCTGGTCCAGTTGGTCAATCCTGTAGACATCCAGTAGTGTTCGCGCGGAAAGCTGTCCCGGAGCCGTCTCCGTCTCTTCCGTCTGCGACGCAAACGTAAACGCCCCGCCCGCGCGCGGTCCCAGCACCCGGCTCAGAATTCCTTCCTCGCCCATCGCAATGCTCACAATGTGCGAGGCCAGCGAGCGATCCTCAATCAGCTGAAGCACCGCCAGATTGTCCGCCAGCGAGCGCGCCGTCGAAACCACCTTCACGTAATCCGGATCGAACTCCTGAATACGGTCCGCCGCCTGCGCCAGTCCCTTGGTACGTGAGAAATCGTGGAAGCTGATCAGCAACGCCGCGCCCGACGCCCGCAGGCTCTTCAGTTGTGCCGACTTCGCCGCTTCAGCCGACTCAATCTCCAGGTCCACAATCTGACAACCGGCCGCCGCTGCACCCTCCAAAATCTCCAGCTCCGCTGCCAGCGACCCCGTAAAATTTCCCCCATTTTGTTTCCTGCGGCAGGTCGCAATTACGGTCGCTTCCCGGTGGTCGGCCAGAAAATGCTTGATGCGCGGCAGCACCGTATGCGGCTTCGCCAGGAAATCCAGCCGTAACTCCATAAAATGCGAGTCGTTTAGAGCCGCCTCCGCCCGCGCAATCAACTCACCGGGCATATGCGCCTGAACGGCAATGCACAGCTTTCCCAGCCGCGGTTTGGGCGCGGCTGGAGCAACCGGAGCGGAAATGGGTTCGGCAATCGGCATCGTAGCCACCGTAAGAACCGGAGCTTCGCTCTGCCAGGCCGCCGTATGCTCTGTTGCTTTCCCTTCGGAAAACAACAACTTGCACACTTTTTGCGACTTTTCACAGCCTCGAGCGAACTCCGCTTTCGTTCTAATTGACGCATCTTAGACGGGTTGCGTCCCAGATGCAACGTCCGAAAGAAACAATTAGTCACATACCGCCCCTGCACCCGCCGAACCGTACCCCCTCTATGGCAATCTGAAGGGAGTGGAGGCAGTTAACCGTTATGACCGTGGAAGCGCAGGCAGCAGCAAAGGTTATTGAAGATATTCACGTGTGGGAAACCGGTGGCGCAGGCTCGGCTGAGGCCCTCACCGCCTGGGTCAGCGCCCGCCTCGCTGCTCATGAGGCCGCTCTCGCCGCACTTCTCGCCGTAGAAGGTCCGCGCACCCCCGCCAACACCCTTGCCCTCTACGATGTCGTCGTCGAACAGCTCAACCTGGCCGGCTCCCAGTCCGGCATCCTCAACTCCGTCGCCGCCTCCTGCGCCGTCCGCGACCAGGCCCAGCTCGAAGCTCAGCGCATCGCCATGGCCGGTGCCGCTCTCAGCCTCAATCGCGAGGTCTACGACGCCCTCGCCGCCATGGATCTCACCGGCGCAAGCCCCGCCACGCAGCATTACGTCGAGCGCACCCTCCTCGGCTACCGTCTCGCCGGCGTCGATCGCGACAAGGAAACCCGCGACAAGCTCCAGGCCCTCCACCAGAAGGCCACCATGACCGCCCTCGAATTCAGCCGCAACATCCAGGAAGGCGGCAAAACCATCGAGGCCACCCCCGGCGAACTCGCCGGGCTTCCCTCCGACTACATCGCCCGCCACCCCGCCAACGCCGAAGGCAAGGTCACCATCACCACCGATCCGCCTGACATGCAACCCGTCATGACCTTCGCCGCCTCGCCCGCCCTCCGCGAGCGCATGTTCGTCGCCTACAACACCCGCGCTTTCCCCGCAAACAAAGACCTGCTCCTCCAACTCCTCGCCACACGCCAGGAAATCGCCACCACCCTCGGCTTCCGCAGTTGGGCCGACCTCGCCACCGCCGACCAGATGATGGGCTCGGCCGCCAACGTGCGCACCTTCCTCGCCAAACTCAACAGCGCGAGCCGCGACGGTGCCGTCCGCGAACACGAAATGATCCTCGACTTCGTCCGCCAGCACCAGCCCGGCATCCAGGAAATCGACACCACCAGCCGCGGCTACTGGTATGAGCAGTTCCGCCGCGCCCGCTTCGACTTCGACTCGCAATCCGTCCGCCCCTACTTCCCCTACGCGCAGGTCGAGCAGGGTGTACTCGACACCGCCGCCCGCCTCTTCAAAATCGAGTTCCGCCGCGCCACCGCCCAGGGTTGGGACCCAGCCGTCAGCGTCTTCGACGTCATTGAAGATGGGAAACAGGTCGGCCGCTTCTACCTCGACATGCACCCGCGCGAAGGCAAGGACAAGTGGTTCTCCGCCGCGCCCGTCGTCACCGGCGTCAAGGGCCGTTACATGCCGGAAGCCGCGCTCATCTGCAACTTCCCCGAGCCCACCGCGGACGACCCCGGCCTCATGCAGTACTCCGACGTCGTCACCTTCTTCCACGAGTTCGGCCACCTCATGCACGCCATCCTCGGCGGCCAAACCGAGTGGGCCGGCCTCTCCGGCTTCGCCACAGAAGGCGACTTCATCGAAGTTCCCTCGCAGATGCTCGAAGAATTCTTCCGCGACGAAAAGCTCCTCCAGTCCTTCGCAAAGCATTACCAGACAGGAGAAGTCCTCCCCGCCGCCACCATCCAGAAGATGAAAAGCGCCGGCGCATTTGGCAGAGCAGACTGGGTCCGCACCCAGCTCTACTACACAACCCTCTCGCTCGACCTGCATGACGAGGATCCTGCCGGTCTCGACCTCGACGCCAAAACCCGCAGCCTCTACACCAGCCTTCTCCCCTGGACATGGAACGACCAGAACCGCATGTACGCCAGCTTTGGTCACCTCACCGGCTACTCGTCCAACTACTACACCTACGCCTTCGATAAGGTCATCGCGCTCGACTTCTTCGCCCAGTTCGACCCCGCCGACCTCCTCGGCTGCGACGCAGGCGCAAAGTACCGCAAAACTGTCCTCGAACAAGGCGGCTCCCGTCCCGGCCGCACCATGGTCCGCGACTTCCTCGGCCGCGACGAAGACTTCTCCGCCTTCACAAGCTGGATCAACGAGGAATTTGAATCCTCGCCCGCCCTCACCACTGCATAGGTGGTGGATAGCAGATGGATTCATCCATCCCTCGCACGAAAAAGGGTGCCTGTAGATGGTCAAGAGGTTGTTGCCCCGCGCGTTTGGGGACCTGGGAAAGATCGGCCCTCAACCCCGCGCGCTTTTCAGCTCGGGGTGGTGGTAAGCGAAGGATCTGCTTCTCAGCGATGCTAGTGGCACGCAAAGCCAGGCAGTGGCACCCCGTAGGGGTGCATCGAAAATAGCCCAGGGTGCGCAACCCTGGGAACGCCGCACCAATCCATGCCCGCTCGTGTTCCTCAAGCCGGCGCATTGGCGGGTGGCGCACCCTCCTCCGTGGGACCATCCCTAACCTCAATAGTGGGTGCCCCATCCTTGCGCAGCAAGGGTGGGAAGCCACAACTCTCTTGCGAGCGAAAAGCAAGCGGCCGGGTGCCCCATATCCCTGAAGTTGGAATGTGGGAAAGATCAACCCTCAACCCGGCACACACGCACTGTGCCCCATTCATTGCGCGCAAGCGCTAAACCGAAGGAACCACTCTATACGAGTGCTATGTCCTCAATTCGCTCATCGAGCTCACATTTCATTCAACGCCACCAGTCTCTCGTTTTCAGCCACTTTGAATGAGCACATTGGCGATAATGCGCGTATTGAGAATTAAGCTAGATTGCGGGACTGAAGGCCATTTTAGGGAACCTAGGGTATGTAGTCGAGCCTGCATTGACGGAGGCCTGAACCATCCGCCAAAAGTATAAAATTCGACACAAATGCCGCTCGACCATTACGTCTCTCAGGTGTATCTCAAGAATTTCTATTCACCGGTTCTCGGTAACCTAATGTATGCGACGAGGAAGAGCGATCTGAAATCGTTCACGCCCAATTCAGAATCTGTCTGCCGCACCATTGATGGCAGCACGAATCCGTACCTAAAGGAGAGCCGGGCAGTAGAGGACTTCCTCAAAACAATCGAGCCCAAATATAACGGGGCGTTGGCGAAGCTCATTAGCGACAATATCGATGAGGAGTGTATCTACACAATAGGCGGATTCGTCGCCTACTTCCTATCTTGTTCTCCCGCAGGTATGCGCATTCAGTCTGGGCCATTGAAGAGCATTGTTGAGGCCGAGGCCTCCATATTGGAAACCTCGGGGAGGTTACCACAGCCGCCCAGGGAGCTAGGCGGCGCGAACCTTGCCGGACTTCTGAGTACCGGGGCGGTAGAGGTCGATGTCGATCAGAAATTTCCGCAGGCCATCGGCATCAATTCGATCCTTCAATTCATCGCAATCTTCGGAAATTTCAGGTGGGACATATTGCTCAACGACTTCAACGACAGCCCATTCTTCACAAGCGACTTTCCAGTGGCAATCGAGAAGACCAGAGACTGTCGTATCATCAACCGCATCGTACCCCTCGCACCAAACCTAGCAATTCGGATCAGGCCCGACTTGACCATTGACAAGGAGCTCGTAGATTTATCTTTCGCTAATTTTCACTCCCACAGGAGGAAGATTAGCCAAAAGGAAGCTGTCGAGATCAATCGCTTAATCGTGAGGTGTGCCGAAGACACCGTCTTTTATCGCGATGATTTGGCATGGGTGAAAGGGTTCATCGCGAAAAACCGACACTACCGCGTCGAGTCAACCGCATCCAAACAGCGCACGGGGAACAGCTTTCTTTTGACTTCGAGGCTGGAGATTGTGCCGGTGGCGGCCCCACATGAATCACCGGCATGATCGGGTAATTTTTTGGCGCGTCTAGGACTCTGTTTCCAATAAGAATCACAATGGATGACAAGGTATAACGAGTGGGCGGGTGGCGCACCCTCCTCCGTGGGACCATCCCTAACCTCAATAGTGGGTGCCCCGTCCTTGCGAAGCAAGAGTGGGAAGCCACAACTCTCTTGCGAGCGAAAAGCAAGTGGCCGGGTGCCCCACATCCCTGAAGTTGGGATGTGGGAAAGATCGGCCCTCAACCCCGCGCGCTTTCAGCTCGGGGTGGTGAGCCAAGTATCTGCTTTGTGGGATGCTTTCAAACCCCTTCCACACGAACAGCCCCAGGCACGACCCACACTTACCATTGCGCAAGCGCTAAACCACTCTATACGAGTGCTACGTCCTCAATTCGCTCATCAAGCTCACATTTCATTCAACGCCACCAGTCTCTCGTTTTTCAGACACTTTGAATGAGCGCATTGGTGATAATGCGCTCGTTGAGAAAACGAACGGCTCCGCACCGAATTGTGGGTACATAGGATATGGGCAATTCTGGGATTTGTTGACATCCCGCAGTTGCCCAAATACCCAGAGTTTCCAGTGACCACAGCGCGTAAAATTCCGATGTGACCTCGACTCGTGAAGATGATGACTTGAAATTCCCGCTCTGGTCGGGGCTCGCCACCCTTAGATACGAAGGAACCGCCGCGACGCTCAACTGTAACGTGTATCAACGATCCTTGGCGCAAGAAGAACTGATCATTGAGTGTGAAGATATTTCAGGGGGACTTCAACCTCTTTTCACCACCGGAGATTTACAGCTCGACATCCCAGGGATTCACGAACCGCTCAATGTGTTCGTTGTCCAAAACATGTGGAATTCCGAAGGCCATAGTTCTCTGAGATTACAGCCATTGCAATCCCCTTGTTGGTTCTCAACTTGCCACACACTGCATTCTGGTCGATTTGTGGTGATCAACTTCGCTCATTATTGGATGGGGCAGCCGAGAAACCTGAGCTTCACGCTCAGGTCCCTTGGCTGGGAAGCTCACTTCATCCCGGTTACTGGTGACACTATCGAGCTTCCACCACTATTCAACAGTGATGAGGAATTTAGAGCGACCCATCAGGTGGAATTCTCTCGCGAGGATGGATCATCTTTCACTGGGAAGCAAGCACAGGCGTTCCTCGAGAAATTGTCTCTATTCCTCTCATTCTGTCGGGGCCGTTGGGTCACATTTGCCCTCACAGTAGGTCTCGATGACAACGCCGAAAAGGCGCTTGAACAGTGGGGAACTGGACGAATCAGCAGTTGGAAAAGACCCATGGGTTGGCTTGACGAGCACCATGGTTCATGCATCAGCGAGCTGTATGCGAAGTTCTACTCAAAGCTTGACGATGTAGCATGGCTGGATGCAGTCCGTCACGTCGTGTATTGGTTCGCTCGCGCTGATACCAACCTAGTTGGCCCAGACGGAGCTTGCATTCTGCTTCAGGCCGCTCTCGAACGCCTAGCTTGGCACGTATTGGTTCGTGAACGTGGTGCCATCTCGGACAAAGGATTCCGCGACTTGACCGCCGCTGATCAGATTAGGCTCATGCTGAATGTCTTTTCGATCCCGACGGAGATTCCAGATGGCTTGGTTAGCTTGCGGAAACTTGGGAAATCAAGCGGTTTGGAAGGACCAGAGGCATTTACGTATATTCGAAACCGCTTGACTCATCCGCCAAAACGGGGTGCCACTAGCGAAGTGCTGCCAATTTATGAAGCGTATTGTCTAGCTCAGTGGTATGTGGAGCTAGCAATACTGTCCGCCTGCGGTTACAACGGTGAATATGGGAATCGCACGATAATTAGGCGATGGGTGGGACAGGTGGAGAAAGTTCCCTGGGCGTCGAAATCCCCGGAATGTTAGTTAGCGCATTCAGGCCGACGCACTCATCCAGAATCGGCCTCACACTATTGTGGAAGGTAACACTCGCAAACGCTCTCCCCTTCCTCAAACCTCTCCCCCATAGCTCTAACGGAACATCGCCACTCCCCTAACCTGCCCCAACAATATAGGTAAGCCCATTTTCGCCTTCTTAAATTCGAGCTGATTTGGCTTAATTTTGCTTAAGCGGCGCAGTCGCGGAATCGCATCCGCCCACAAATCACTCGCTTTCCCGCACTCCCATCGCCGGATAAACCTGGCAAAAAACACTCCTCACACCTGCGCCTCCAAAACGGCCGCCATTTCCGCGCCGTTTACCCTCGTTTTGGCCATAATTTCCGCGTTTTTCGCGAAAGAAGTCGGTCCCTCGGCTCCCTGATCCCGAATCCCCGTACTCCCTCAAGCTCCGGTGTCTTGCCCCCCAACTCTCCTGCGAGCGAATAGCGAGCGGCTGCTCCATGCAATGGGCCGTTACAATCAAAGAGATATGATCCGCTTCCATACCGCCGGGGAGTCCCACGGTGAGGCTCTGATTGCTCTCATCTCAGGCCTTCCTGCGGGCATTCCCATTGACCTCGAATTCGTCAACCACGAACTGTGGCGTCGCCAGCAGGGCTATGGCCGCGGCGGCCGCATGAAGATTGAAACCGATAAGGCTCATGTCCTCAGCGGCGTACGCCACGGCAAAACCATCGGCGCGCCCATCGCCATTGAAATTGTCAACCGCGACTGGAAAAACTGGGAGGAGAAACTCCCCGTCGAAGCCGGTGATCCTGAAAAGCATCAGGCAGTTGCATCGCCCCGCCCCGGCCACGCCGATCTCGCCGGAGCCCTCAAGCACAACTTCCCCGATGCCCGTTACGTTCTTGAGCGCGCCTCGGCCCGCGAGTCCACCTCCCGCGTCGCCGCCGGAGCCTTTGCCAAGCTCATGCTCCGCACGCTCGGCATTGAAATCGCCAGCCACGTCATCCGCGTCGGCCGCGTCCAGCTTGAGCGCACCGCCACCTGGGATGAAATTCGCACTGTCTCCGAGCAGAAGGAAATCCTCCTCTCCTGCGTCGATGCTGAAACCGAAGCCCGCATGAAAGAGGAGGTTGAGCACGCCTCCCGTACCGGCGACACCGTCGGCGGCGTCTTCGAGGTTGTTGCGCACGGCGTTCCCGCCGGCGTCGGTACCTATGCCAACTGGGATGAACGGCTTGACGGCCAGCTTGCCTGGTCCGTCATGAGCCTCCAGGCCGTCAAAGCCGTTGAAATCGGCCGCGGCGTCGTGGCCGCCGAGTCCTTCGGCTCCACCGTGCATGACGCCATTCACTACGCCGATTCCGATACCGGCAAGCCCACCCGCTTCACCCGCGAGCAGAACAACGCAGGCGGCATCGAGGGCGGCACCTCCAACGGCGAAGACATCGTCGTCCGAGGCTACCTTAAGCCCATCTCCACCTTGCGCCGCCCCCTCGCCTCCGTACGCTTTGATACCCGTGAGGCCACCAGCGCAAGTTACGAGCGAAGCGATATTTGCGTTGTCCCCGCCGCTGGCGTAGCAGCCGAGGCCATGGTCGCCCTCACCCTCGCCAGCCTCGTCCATGAGAAGTTCGGCGGTGACTCAGCCCTTGAAATGAAGCGAAATTTCACGGGTTACATCGAACAAATACGGAGATTTTAAGTAAGTCGCGATGATTTTGAAGATTGTTAAATATCCCGAACCGGTCCTTCAGCAACCCGGCGAACCTGTCACCGAATTCAACGACGAGCTGCGCAAGTTTGTGGCCGACATGTTTGAAACCATGTACGCAGCCAATGGCATAGGCCTCGCCGCCCCGCAGGTCGGCGTCTCCAAGCGCGTCACCGTCATCGACCTCAGCCTCGGCAAAAACCCCGAAGAGAAGCTCGTCCTCATCAACCCGGAAATCATCGCGCGCGAGGGCAAGCAGTACGAAGAGGAAGGCTGCCTCAGCTTCCCTGAAATCCGCGAAAAGGTCGTACGCGCCTTCAAAGTCAGGATCCGCGCGCAGGACGAGAACGGCAAATGGTTCGAAATGGAGGGAGAAGAACTGCTTTCTCGCGCCTTTCAGCATGAAATCGACCACTTGGATGGCATGCTTTTCATCTTCCGCATCAGCGGCCTCAAGCGCGACATGGCCCTCCGCAAAATCCGCAAACTGCAGCGCGAAGGAAAGTGGGACTAGTGAATCTGGTCTTCTGCGGCACTCCGCAGTTCGCCGTTCCCACCCTGCAGGCGCTTCTCGCGGCTGGTCACCACATCCCCCTCGTTGTCGCGCAGCCAGATCGTCCAGTTGGCCGCAAACAGGTGCTCACTCCGCCACCTGTGAAAGTTGCCGCGCTCGCCGCGGGCCTCACCGTCGTTCAGCCTGAAAAAATTCGCAATAATGCGAATTTTCGCGCGCAAATTGAAGCCATATTGCCGGATGCCATCGTAGTCGTCGCCTACGGCCGCATCATCCCCCCCTGGATGCTCACGCTTCCGCGCCTTGGCTGCATCAATTTGCATGGCTCGCTGCTTCCTAAATATCGCGGAGCCGCACCCATTCAGTGGGCTGTCGCATCAGGAGAAACCGTCACCGGCAACACCACCATGCTTCTTGAAGAAGGGCTCGATACTGGCCCAATTCTTCTTCAGCAGCAAATCCCGATCGGCCCCGACCAGACTTCTGCCGATCTCTTTCCCATCCTCGCCGAACAGGGCGCACCCCTCGTCGTCGAAACGCTCGCCGGCCTTGATCGAGGCACAATCAAGCCGCAGGCGCAAAATCACGCCCTCGCCACCCTCGCGCCCATCCTCACCCGAGAAGACGGCCACATGGATTTTGCAAAGTACACCGCCGCGGAACTCTACAACCGCTGGCGCGGCTTCCAGCCCTGGCCCGGCGCATTCGCCCTGCTCGACGGCAAAAAGCTCATCGTGCACCGCATGGCTGTCGCCAACCTCACGCGCGTTGCAGATCCTGGTACCGCCCACATCGACAACGAAAAACTCTTTGTCGCCTGCGCCTACAACACGTGGCTTGAGTTTCTTGAACTCCAGCTTGAGGGCAAGACCCGCGTAACCGTTTCAGACTTCCTCCGCGGCCACAAGCTCCAATCAGGCGCGCGGCTCGGATAACGCGCATGGCAAGCCTCTCACCCGCGCGCAAAGCCGCCTTCGACATTCTCCTCGCCGTCGCACGTACCAGCGACCACAGCGATACCCTCCTGCGCAGCGCCCGCGTCGACAAACTCTCCGACGCCGACCGCAACCTCACCACCACCCTCGTCCTCGGAACTCTGCGCTGGCAGCTTCATCTCGATGCGATCATCAAGCCGTTGCTCGCCAAGCCCAACGCCAAGCTCGACGTTGAAATCCGTATCGCCCTTCGCCTCGGCGCGCTGCAACTCATCCACCTCGATCGCATCCCCGCGCACGCAGCCATCGACGAAAGTGTGGAACTCGCCAAACGTTCCGGCCACGTACATGCTTCGCGCATGGTCAACGCAGTTTTGCGCAAACTCGCGGCCAATGCAGAGACACTCCGCCCGAAATCCGATTCCGACTTCTCCGAAGCCGCCATCGCCGCTCATCCTTCCTGGCTCGTCGAGCGGTGGACCGCACATTACGGAGCTGAGACCGCACGCATGCTTTGCGTCCATGGCCAGTCACAACCCGCACTCATCGCACGCCTCGTCGATCCGAGCTCCGAGGCAACTCTCATCGCGTCCGGCCTTCACCTCGAATCCGCACCACTGCTCACCGCAGCGCTGCACATCCCATCCATACCGCCAACGTTCGATTTCTCCGACGAGAAAATGCGTATCCAGGACGAAGGCTCTCAACTCATCGGTGAGATTGCGGCTTCTCTCCCGGCCGCAAACGCATCAGGGCTTAAAAGCGTCATCGACGCATGTGCGGCGCCTGGCGGCAAGACCCTCATCCTGGCCGAACGCAATCCATCGGCGCACATCACTGCCTGCGAACAAAGTCCACAACGCCTGGCTGCACTCAAGAAGCGCCTTGCCTATCTCAGACCACGTGTCGCATGCATTCACGCTGATGCCACCAATCTCGCTTTTGAAAATGAATTCGATGTGGTCCTCGCCGACGTCCCCTGCAGCGGCACCGGCACGCTCGGCCGCAATCCAGAGATTCGCCACCGTCTTGCATCCGACGACCTCACTCGTCATGCAGCGCGGCAAAAAGCAATTCTTGCCGCAGCCATTCGCGCCGCCAAACCCGGCGGTCACATCGTTTACTCCACCTGCTCACTTGAACCGGAAGAAAACGAGCAAGTCGTTGCGGCCGTTCTCGCACAAACGCCTAACGCTCGCATTGCATTCATCGCAACGAATCTCGACGCTATGCTGGCCCGCAACATCCTCACACAAGCGGGCACAGAACAACTCCGCACCGCCATCACGCCAGAAGGCTTCCTCCGCCTGCTTCCCGGCACGCTCCCCACCGACGGATTCTTCGTTGCACTATTAACCAAAATGTCCTGAGAAATTCGCGGCTTATTCGGCGGCCAGCTTCAGGTTCTCATACTCCCGCCCAAGCACCTTGCACAACGCTTCCACCACCAGCTCATGATCCGCGCGCATCGGCAATCCTGAAACTGTTGCGCTGCCCACCACGCCTGTACCCTTCACGCGCAGCGGAAATCCGCCTCCGTGCGTGCAATAGTCCGCCAGCGCCAGACCCTGTGTCTCGTATATAGTCTCGCCCTTCAGCTTTTCTTTCAGCCCCACTGCATACGAGCTCTTATGGAAACGCGCTACTGTATTGTTCTTCCGCCGCACCCACTCGGGGTTATCCGCCGTAGTGCCTTCCATCGCCGCATAAAATAACGGCTGCCCAAACTTCCTCACATCGATCACCACACCCAGTCCGCGCTCCACTGCCATTCCGCGCATTGTGGTGCCCAGTGTCCACGCCATCTCCGCATCCAGCCGCGGCAGCTCCAGTTCGCGCTCCTGCAGCGCAATCCGTTCCAGGTCTTCACTCAATCCCATCGCAGTCCTTTCGCGTCCTCGCCATCATAAACGCGTCAGCTCTCCGCGCTCTCTTCCACCACCAGGTTCTGCTGCGGCACGATTCCCAACCGCTCATAAATCGGCCGCATCTCCTTGCGAATTCCCGGCAGTTGCGTCCAGAACCACCCTGCCCCCGCAATGCACACTGCGCCGCTCACCATCACGGTCCGCGGCGCGCCAATCCACTGCGCTAGCACGCCTGCCAGCAAGCTCCCGAACGGCGCCATGCCCACGAATGCCATCGTGTAATAGCTCATCACGCGCCCACGCATCTTCTCGTCCACCAGTGTCTGGATGATGGTGTTGCTCGACGTAAGCCCCTGCATCATGCCGAATCCCGTCAGCAGCATCAGCACCATCGACAGCCACATCGACCGCGACAGCCCAAACAGAATCAGCCCCACGCCAAACGCCACCGCCGCAATCGGAATCATCTTCGTAAGCCCGCGCACGGAGCGGCGCGCCACCAGGCTCAGTGCCGAAATGAGCGACCCCACGCCCACCGCGCCCATCAGAAACCCAAGCGTATGCGGTCCGCCGTGCAGCACCTGTGCGGCAAACAACGGCATCAGCACAATGAATGGCCAGCCCATCAGGCTCAGTACCGCAAACAGCGACAGAATCGACCGGATTGGCTTGAATCCAGCTACATATGTCCAACCCTCACGCAACTGCTCCATCATGCCGGCATGCTTCTGCGGCTCCGCATCGCGTTTCACGCGCATCATCAGGAGCGACGCAATCACCGCCACGTAACTCACGCCGTCAACAAGAAAGCACCATCCCTCGCTTGTGGCCGCAATCAGTAGCCCTGCCAGCGACGGTCCCACCAGCCGCGCCATATTCACCATGGACGAATTGATCGCGATGGCATTCGACAAATCGGCACGCTCTTCAACCATCTGCACCATGAACGACTGACGGCCCGGCATGTCGAACGCATTGATGACGCCTTGAAACGCACTCAGCGCCAGTACTTCGCCAATTGTGATTCTGTTCGTCAGCGTCAGCGCGGCCAACGCCAGCGACTGCACCATCGCCAGAGCCTGCGTCCACACCAGCAGCTTGCGCCGGTCCATACGGTCGGCGACAACTCCCGCCAGCGGCGCGAGCAGAAACGTCGGAATCTGCCCGGCGAAACTCACCGTGCCCAGCAATAGCGCCGACTTCGTCAGCCGATACACCAGCCACGACGTCGCAATGCGCGTCATCCACGTACCGATCAGTGAAATGCTCTGCCCGCCAAAGAACAGCCTGAAATTGCGGTGCCGCAACGCGCGCCACGCATGGCTGTAGTTGCGCGCCCCACGCACACCGCTGCTCTGCTGTTCTGTCTCGCTTGAATCGGAAGCCATCTTCAAATTTAGATGCGCCAGTCCACTGCGCCGATGCCGCTTACTTCGCCACCGTCAGCACAATGTCGGTCGCCTCGTCCACGCGCCCACCGGCAATCGGTTTTTGCGCAATCACCGTGCCGGCTTCAGGCGCGGATGGTTCCTGACTCGCGGCTGGTTGTGTTCCAGGCGTAGTCTGTGTCTGCGCGCTGTTTCCCGCCGCGGGCCGGGGCACATCCACAAAATTTGGCTTTCCTATCTTTAGCCCTGCACGCTGCAGTGTTGTCTGTGCCGTCACAATCGGCAGCCCGCTCAAGTCCGGCATCACAAATCCATCTGCCGTCTCGTCATCAGATGCGGCTACCAGCAGATTCACACTCGGCTGTTCAATACCGTGCGCATGTGCTGGCGGATCCTGCGCCAGCACTGTTCCTTCCGCCACGCCAGCCATCGGCATTGTCGCAATCGTTCCAATTCCCAATCCAGCGCGCTGCAACCGCATGCCGGCCACGCGCTGGTCGCTGCCCACCGTTTGTGGCACGTCTACCTTCTGCGGCCCCAGACTCTCTGAGACGCGCACACTCCATGCGCGCCGCACCACGGTACCCGGTGCGGGCGACTGCGTCAAAATGTGCCCCGCTGCAACCTGGCCGGAGTAGTAACGGTTGTCCACGTCAAGATTCAACCCCAGCCCAGACGTCTGGCTCCGTGCCTCCGTCACCGTCATCCCCTTCAAGCTGGGTACGGTCACTTCCGCGCCATGTATCGCAAAATGCATCGTCGTAATTGCGGACAGCAGAAACGCCGCCACCAGCAACATGAGTAACGATGCTGTTCGAAACACGCCTTTCATTCCATTGTTTCTCCATCTGGATATGCAATCTCGTAAGTGATCCCCGCTGCCTTTTCCAGCATCAGCGATACCGAGCAATACTTATGCTTTGACAACGACACCGCATGCTCCACCGCATTCCGGCTCAACCCCTTGCCGCTCACGGCATACGTCAAGTGGATCTTCGTAAACACGCGCGGCGGCGCCGGAGCCTGTTCGGCCACTGCCGAAACCTTCAGCCCGGCAAACGGCTGCCTCTTCTTCTGTAAGATGCTCACCACATCCACTGAAGTACAACTGCACAGCGCCATCAACACAGCTTCCATCGGACTTGGTCCATGTGTATGCGCCGAGTCTCCATCCAGCACAATCGTGTTGCCCTGTTCTGTCTTCGCTTCAAATACTTCGTCGTGTTTCCACTCTGCCTGCGCAATCATC
Organism: Occallatibacter sp.; assembly: GCA_035550015.1. Taxonomy (GTDB): domain Bacteria; phylum Acidobacteriota; class Terriglobia; order Terriglobales; family Acidobacteriaceae; genus Telmatobacter. Next base: position 227,856 of record DASZRJ010000052.1, read on the forward strand.
GTCAGTTTCTCCGTCTCAGCGCGTATTGTCCGTCTCCGGCTCCGGATGAATCGTCACGCGATACACTTCCGGACACTCGTGCTTGAACCGGTCTTCCAGCGCCGTCAAAATTTCGTGCACCCGTCCCATAGGCATCGCATCCGGCATTGTGCAATGGCAGGCCACCGTTACATGCTCGCCCGCGCGCCCAATCAGCACATCGTGCACATCCGCAATCTCGGCAAATTCTTCCGCCGTCTTGCGTAATACATGTTCGATGCGCCGATCCTCCTCTACGATTTCTTCCGGCTGCTCAATCGTCGCCGGTTCGCTCTCGATGTGCGTCACCACCGCGTCAATCTCCGGCGTCTCACGCAAAATCTGCTCTTCCAGATCGCTCACAAAGGCGTGCGCCTCCAGCAGCGGCATTCGCTCATCCAGCTCAACATGCTGTTCCACACGCAGCTTTCCATGGTGCGATTGCACGCTGAGCTCGTGCACGCTCACATTGTTGCGCAGCGCGATGCCGCGCACGCGATCGAAAATGCTTTCCGTCTCCGCCTCACGCGGCACCGTGTGGATCACAACGTCCGCCTGTGGCAGCGCGCGATGCACCGCCGATGTAGCCGCCCGCACCAGCTCACCCGTGTGCTCAAATGTGTCACGCCTCGGCAGCGCCAGCGTCAGATCAGCGAAATATGCCGCGCCCGAACGCCGCACGCGAGCCTGCTCCACTGCCAGTACGCCGTTCACTTTTTCCACTTCGCGCACAATACGTACCCGCGTCTCTGCCGGTACCTCGTCCATCAGCGCCGCAATGGCCTCGCGCGTCAGATGCATCGTAATGCGCAAAATCATCAATGACACAACCACCGCCGCAAATGGATCGGCATAGCGCAGCCAGTCAACGTGCATCTGGTCGCCAACCCAGTTCGCAATCAGCCCGGCCAGCACGGCAAGCGTCGACCAGATGTCGCTCGCAAAGTGGAACGCGTCCGTCGCCAGCGCCGGCGATCCCGTCTTGCGCGCGACGGCTGCAAGCCTGCGGCTCCTCCAGTAATCCACCGCGATTGACAGCAGTAGTACCAGCACCGGCCACAGTGAGTGATGCAATTTGATTGAGTGGCTCGATATGCGTTGCAGCGCTTCATAGATAATCCACACGCACGAGGCCACCATCAGCCCAGCTTCCACAAAGGCAGAAAGGTTCTCTATCTTTCCATGTCCGTAGGTGTGTCCTTCATCGGCTGGCTTGTCTGCCACGCGCACGGAAAAGAATGTCAGCCCCGCGCCTGCCAGATCCAGCCCGGAATGCGCCGCGTCCGACAGAATGCCAAGCGATCCGGAGAAGATACCCGCTACAATCTTCAGCGCTGTCATCAATGCTGCGGCCAGCATGGAACTCAGCGCCACACGCCGTTTCTCGGCCGAGTGCGGCGTTGTCTCCGGTTCCAGCGCGCGTGTCGTTACCGGGCTCATTTCGTCCTAGCCTACCGTGCCTCGAGCCGCCGTGTACAACCCCGCAATGCCAAAGGTATATGGCTTCCAACTGCACTGCTCGTAGCCGCATGCACGCATCATCTCCAGCATGCGCGGCGGTGACGGGAAATTCCCCACCGATGCGGGCAGATACTTGTACGGTCCTTCTTCGCCGCAAATCATACGGCCGATCGCGGGCAGCACGCGCCGAAAGTACACCGCATACGCTTTTCCGATCAAACCACCCGGCTCACTGAAGTCCAGAATGCCCAGCTGCCCGCCCGGCTTCAACACGCGATGAAACTCCCGCAGGCCCGCCTCGTAATTTGCCAGGTTTCTGAACCCGAAGGCCGACACAACCAGGTCCAGTGACTCTGCTTGTAGTGGTAAGTGCAGTGCATCGGCTTCCAGCGCCACTGCCGTTGCCTCACCCGGAGCACGCGCTGCAAATTTTTCCGCCCCACGCGCCAGCATCCCTCGCGCAAAATCCGCTGCCAGAATTGGGTGCGCCCCTCTGGGTCTTCGCTGCAGCATGGCCATCGTCATGTCGCCCGTGCCACAACAAATGTCCAGAATGCGCGCGTCCGGCTTTTCCAGCACGACGCGAAAGCGCTTCGCCGTCCGCCACCACCACAGCTTGTCGATATTCGCAGACAGCACGTGGTTCAACAGATCGTAGCGAGGTGCAATCCGGTTGAACATCCGCTGCACTTCTGCTGCGGCGCTCACCTCGTCCGTCGCCCCCTGCGGCTTTGCGCCAGCAGACTGCATCAGCGTCTCTGCTCTTTTGCGTGCGCCAGCATGTAGCCAATCGCAGCTTCCAGCTCTGCCTGCGTCACGTCTTCCACCACGCCTGCATTGCCAATCCCCACGGGCAGCACAAACCGCCGCACGCCGCTCACGTTTTTCTTGTCGGCACCCGTCGCCGCAGCCAGTTTCTTCACGCTCAGCTTCAGCGGAGGCAAATCCGCATACAAGTGCACCAGCCGCTCAAGCCGCATTGCCTGGTCGCGTGTCAACGCACGCCGCTTCACGCCAAGATAGAGCGCCGCAATCATGCCCCAGCCTACAGCCTCGCCATGCAGCAGCACCTTGTACCTGGTCACCTGCTCAATCGCATGCCCCACGGTGTGGCCCAGGTTCAGGATCATACGCAGTCCGCTTTCGCGCTCGTCCTTGTTCACCACATCGGCCTTCACGCGAATCGACGCGGCAATCACCTTCTCCAGCGCCTTCGTATCGCGCTTCAGCACCGCATCCGCGTTTTCTTCCATATAGCGCACCAGCCCGCGATCGCGAATGATTCCCGCCTTCACGCTTTCCATCAGCCCCGCGCACAGCTCGCGTCCCGGCAGTGTCCCCAGCACATCCACATCGGCAAACACCGCCAGCGGATGATGGAAGCTCCCTACCAGATTCTTACCCTCCGGCAGATTCACGCCTGTCTTTCCGCCCACGGACGAATCCACCTGCGACAGGAATGTTGTCGGCACCTGAACGTAGCGAATTCCGCGCATGAAGGTTGCCGCCACAAATCCGCCCACGTCGCCCACAATGCCGCCGCCGAAGGCAATCAGCAGCGAGCCCCGGTCGCCGCCCGCGCGCACCATCTGCCGCAGCAGCTTGTCCACGCTGGCAATCGTCTTGTACTTCTCGCCCGCCGGCAGAAACAGAACAATCGGCTCTTCACGGAACGACTGAAGAAACGTCTCGCCCCACAGCGCCCAGATCTCGGGCGAAGTCAGCACAAATACCCGCCGTGGCAACTTACCAGCCACACGCTCAATCCGCGGAGCCAGCGTCGCCAGCATCCCGCTTCCCGTTACCACGCCGTAGCGTGCCGAAGGTGTTTCTACTCGAATCGTTTGCACGTTGTATTCATTCTAATAAGTAAAGCTCCGGCGGTGCGCGTCTCTCGCGTGGCCCCGAATGGTAGCCTCAAAGGTTATGTCTCAAGTAGTGAATGTGGACTTTCTTGTCATCGGCGCCGGCGTCGCGGGCCTGCGCGCCGCCGTTGAGCTTGCCGACCACGGCACCGTCCTTGTCGCCACCAAAGAAGCCATGGCCGAGTCCAACACCTTCTACGCACAGGGCGGCATCGCCGTAGCCAGTGAAGATGAAGGCGACACAGCACTCCATCTTGAAGACACCATCGCAGCCGGCGACGGTCTCGTCTATCGCGCCGCCGCAAAAGTCCTCGTTGAGGAAGGTCCTCAGCGTGTTTCCGAACTCATCGAGTGGGGCGCACGCTTCGATCGCGATCACGGCCAACTTCTCCGCACACGCGAAGGCGCGCACTCCCGCCCGCGCATCCTCCACGCCAACGGCGACGCCACCGGTGCGGAAATCAGCCGCTCCCTCATCGAGTTTGCCCATGCGCATCCGCGCATCGAGTTCGCCGAGTGGACCACCGCAACTGCCCTTCTAAAAGCCGGCAAACAGGTCGCCGGCGCAACGCTCCTCACCCGCGAAGGTACAACGCTCACCGTTTACGCCCGCGCCGTTCTCATCGCCACCGGAGGCGCAGGCCAGGTCTACAGCGAAACCACCAACCCTCCCGTCGCTACAGGCGATGGCATCGCAATCGCTTCAGAGGCCGGTGCCGACCTCGCTGACATGGAGTTCTATCAGTTCCATCCCACCGCGCTCGCGCTCAAAGGAGCGCCTCGCTTCCTCATGAGCGAAGCCCTCCGCGGTGAAGGCGCCTACCTGCGCAACACACGCGGAGAGCGCTTCATGGAGCGCTATCATCCACTCCTCGAACTCGCTCCACGCGACGTTGTTGCCCGCGCCATCGCCCGCGAGTCGTTCGGCGAAGACGGCACAATCCAAACCGCATTCCTCGATATGCGGCATGTCCGCAACATCGATCTCCACCAGCGTTTCCCCGGCATCAGCGCCTTCCTCGCGCAGCATTCGCTCGATCTCGCGCGCGATCTCATACCCGTTCTGCCCGCGGCGCACTACCTCATGGGTGGGATCAAAACCGATCTCGACGGGCGCACCACTGTCCCCGGCCTCTACGCCGCCGG
>DASZRJ010000053.1:0-84420 GCA_035550015.1 Occallatibacter sp.
CTTCGGCCTTGGGAGCAGGGGCCACTCGCTCGCTTCGCGAAGGGTGACCCGAGCAGGATACGGGAAATTCAACGAAACGGAGATCACACCATGTACCAGAACAAAGTCACCCTTATCGGATTCCTTGGCAGCGATGCCGAAGTTCGCACCAACAACGACCGCAGCCTCACCACTCTCTCGCTGGCAACCAAGTCCTCTTACAAGAAGGACGGCAAGTACATCGAGCACACCGAATGGCACCGTTGCGTTGTCTTCGGCAAGCTCGGAGAGTTTGCTGCCACGCTCAAGAAGGGCGCGCATATCCAGGTCGAGGGCGAGTTGCGCAGCCGCAAGTATGACAGCAAGAAGACCAACTCAGAGCAGACCATCTGGGAGATCCGGGTGAACTCGATTCTCAAGCTGGACCGCGCCGCCAAAGCAGCGGCGGAAGACGACGAAGACACCCTGGAGGAAGAGGCCGCATAAGCCTCTTCCTTGTACCGGAGAGTCCGGCATAGCCCCGGACTCTTCGGCTGTTGAAAGCCCCTGGTATCGCGCTCACAAACGAGGTGCAGCGATGAATGAAACCGCAAGAAACTTTCTCACCCGTTGCTTCGCTCCGGGCGAGACGATTGCTCTCCTGCTGCGCACGGAGATACCGGCAAAGACGCAGCAGCGTGTCGTCAAGCTGGAGCAGGTGTTGACATCCCGGTATCTCGGTTGGCTCGCGCACGAGAACTACATGGGCGCAAACATCTATGTGGCTGCCAACCCACTCCGTGCTGGCAGCCGTAGACGCACGAAAGAGTGCATTGCCTCTGTCCGGCATTTGTATCTGGATATAGACGAGGACGGCGATGCCCGGCTCGCTGCGCTCCGGGCATCGGATGGCGTGCCTCCGGCCTCCGCTATCCTCTCCACATCGCCGGGCAAGTACCAGGTGCTCTGGCACGTCGAAGGCTTCGACTTCGACAGCCAGGAACTCATGCTCAAACAGATCGCTTCCGCCTTCGGCGGCGACCCAGCCTGTACCGATTGCAACCGGGTGCTTCGCATCCCCGGTTTTTACAACCGGAAGTATGCTCCCGCGCACTTCGTCGCGGTCGAATATCCCTCGGATGCCACCGCGCATCCATCGGACTTCCACCTGCCGGATGCCTATGCGATGTCCGCGCTGCCGCTGCGCGGGGACGCACGGCTTATCGCTCCCGGCAAGCACAGCCATTCGGAGAGTGATTGGGCTTGGGTTCTGCATGAGCTGTCGCACGGCAAAGACGCCGTGACGCTCACCCGCGAACTGGCTTCGCGCCGCTCGGACAAACCCAATCCGCTCTATTACTCGCAGCGGACCATCGACATGGCTTCCGCGCGCCAGTGGTTTATCGAAGGCACCGAGATCGAGGAAGTAATTGCCATGCTTGAAACCCGTCGCCGCTCAGAGATTCCCGCCGCACTTTGCTCCGCTCGTGCGCGGGAGATTGCGGCCACCGCACAGCGGATGATTGCCCGCAGAAAGATTGCCTGATTCCAAACCAAAGGAGAATGTCCATGCCATTACTTGAAGTCAACCAAACCCGCCACGTCAGCACCTCCATTCGGCTCACCGATTCGACCGCAATGCAGGTCGATCAGTACGCCGCTTTCATTCGTGCGACTGCCGATGAAGTTGTCGAGCAGGCGCTTGCTTATGTCTTCTCGAAAGACCGCGACTTTCAGGAGTTCTTGCGCACTCCTGAAGCACAGCGGATTACGCCGACGCTTCGCATTCGTCGCGGTGCTGCAAATGATGGCTCCGACGCAGCCGGAAAGAAGCCTGTTTCCCCGGCATCTTCGCCAGCACAACCGACTGCAATCGCCGCGGGATCGAAGGCATGATCCCACGGCTATATCCGTGGCAAACCACTACGGCGCTGTGCGCCGGGAGAGCTTAGACACTCCATCCCTCAAAGGGAGCTGCTGAGTTTCCTATGAAACTCACGAGTTACTTGCTGATTTCATTCGGGATGGCCGCAAACGGGAAACTTATCAGTTTCCAGACTTTGGTACCGATTCTGCGGAGAACGGAGAACGCCGATGACATTGCTTTCAACAGAATCTCGCACTCTTGCTCGGAAGCTGCGAGGACGCGAAAGGCGGAACATCACGCTCAATACCAAGCTCACTCCGGCAGAGTTTGCCGAGGTTGAACAATTCTGTGATGCGCGCAAGATTGCGTTCAGCGAATGGGTGCGCGAGGTGGTATTGCGCGAAGTGCGAGGCATGGATGGAGAGTCCATCTCCATGCCCCTGCTCGTGGAAGTGCAGGCACTTCGCCTCATTCTCATCAACAGCCTGGAACCACTTCTGCGAGGTGACACGATGACACCGGAGCAGTTCAAATCCATGCTTCAGCATGTGAAAGCGAACAAGCGGAAGGTCGCGTCGGACGTTCTCGCCAGCTACGCCGATGGAGGGCTTGAGCCATGAACAGGATTCATTGGGGACGCAAGGAAACCATCATTACGCCACCGCGAGCGCCTATTTATAGTTATGGCGCACTCGCTATTTCGCTATTGCTGACGTGCATCTTTCTGTACATCTACGCCGGTCATTTCCTGCCACCGCTTCAGCAGACCGACCTCTCAGCCTACATCCGCACCGGCATGTTTGCTGGCATTCGCCAGACTAATTCCTACCAGCTTCTCTCCGTGGCCGACGTGCATTTACGCACGCGTCCGGCTATTGCCGAGGACGTGGAAGATGGAAGCACACCGCAACCGAAGGCCGGCCCATTGCCGCTTTCGTTATCATCCTCTGCCCGACAGTCCGGCATGGTGTACCTCTATCGTGGCCCGAAGACAAGCTATCGCAACGCGGCACTCCATGCCTACCTCCAGCAGTTTGTATACGGCGGCCATGCTGTTGCCAGAGTCTTCCTTTGGCCATTGCTTGCGGGAGGAATCGTGCTCGTTGTTCTCGTCGTTTTCGCCGGACAGAAAGACCTCGCACGGTTCAAGGAAATGAAATACGGACGCCTGCTCAAAGGCCCGGAGCGTGTCACGCCGAAGGGTTTCAACAAAGCCGTGAAAGGCGATGGCGTCGGCTTCCAGACTCTCGAATCGAAGCCGCTCATGCGTATTCCGCGCCGCGTTGAAGGCCAGCACTTCGAGATCATGGGCGACACGGGCGCGGGTAAAACGCGACTCATCATGATGCTGCTCTCGCAGATCAAGGAGCGCAAACACTCCGCCATCATCTATGACCCGGCCTGCGAGTTCGTTCAGAGGTTCTACGATCCCACACGCGGTGACATCATCCTTAATCCACTGGACTCCCGTTGTCCCTATTGGGGGCCATCGGAGGAGCTGCGCCGTCGCGCCGAAGCAAAGGCGATCGCCGCTTCACTGTACCAGCCGACTACGGACAAGAAAGGCGAGTTCTTCACCGAAACACCGCAGAAAATCTTTGCGCACCTGCTGACCTTCGGCCCCTCACCGCAGGAGCTTGTCGAGTGGATGGCGAACCCCGACGAGGTGGACCGCCGAGTGGCCAATACCGAGATGGCGATGATGATTGCGAAAGGAGCACAGCAACAGCGCAACGGTGTCCTGGCGTCGCTCGGATTGATCGCCGACAGCCTTCGGATGCTGCCCCGTAAGGACAAAACGAAACCTCATTGGAGTGCCACGGAGTGGTCGGAAGAACGCAAGGGATGGATCTTCCTTACCTCGAAACCGAGCGAGCGCGAAGCGTTGCGCCCATTGCATAGCCTATGGATCGACCTGCTCGTTTTGCGCCTCCTGAATGAACCGAAAGAGAGCCAGCATCCGGTCTGGTTCGTGCTGGATGAGCTGGCAAGTCTGCAACGCCTGCCCCAGCTTCATACCGCCATTACCGAGAACCGCAAGAGCAAGAACCCCCTCGTTCTCGGCTTCCAGGGGAAGGCACAGCTTGAAGTCATTTATGGCCACATGGCCGAGGTGATGCTGTCACAGCCCGCGACCAAAATCTTCCTGAAGACTACGGAACCGAAGGCCGCCGAGTGGGTATCGAACGCGCTCGGCAAGGTCGAGATCGAGCGAGTTCGCCGCACGCTTTATGACGGGAATCATAGCGGTCATAACTTCACCATCGAGCGCCAGGTCGAGCCTCTGGTACTCGATTCTGAAATCTCCGGCTTACCCGATCGGCACGCCTTCCTGAAGCTCGGCAACTACGTCGCTCACTTCTCGTTTGCCTATCAGGACATTCCCGCGACGCAGCCCGCATTCCTGCCACGCCCGCTCGAAGATGACGCTCTGACCTTCGATCCGAAGACTCTAGCGAAGAAGCCGCCGCAATCCGTCACGGAAGAATCAGACGAACCTCTGGAAACCGGGTTCTCGCTGGGAGATTAGACCATGCTCAAGATTTCCAAAGCCATCGGTTCAGCCAAATTGCAGGACTACCATAAGCAAGAATTCACGTCGCCCGACCAGAGTTATTGGAGCCAGGGCCAGGAGGTCGTGGGTCAGTGGCAGGGACAGCTTGCCGAGAAATACGGTCTGTCCGGCGCAGTTGGCGCGGAAGAGTTTCAACGACTCTCCGAGGGCCAACACCCTCAGACCGGCGAGCAGCTTGTGCAGCATCGCCAATCCTTTGAGTACGTCAACCCGGATGGCAAAACAGTCAAGTCCGTCGAACATCGAGCCGGGTGGGATGCGACCTTTTCTCCGGCCAAGTCGGTTTCACTCACGGCGCTTGTTGGAGGGGATGAGCGGATACGGGTCGCGCACTCTGAGGCTGTGACCGTAGCTCTTTCCGAATTGGAGCGGTACACGCAGGCCCGGCTTGGCGGGAACCGTCCGGCAGAAACAACCGGGCAATTCGTCGTTGCCAAGTTCGAGCATGACACTGCCCGGCCAGTCGATGGGTATGCCGCTCCACAGCTCCACACCCACGCCGTTATCTTCAACGTCACCGAGCGCGAGGACGGCACGACCCGCGCTCTTCAGGAGCGCAGTTTCTTTGACTCCCAGCAGTTCGCTACCGCTGTCTATCAATCCGAATTAACCTTCCGGTTACGGCAGATGGGATATGAGATCGAGTCAGGACGGAGCGGTGCGCCCGAGATCAAAGGCTACTCGCTCGAATACCTCGATGCTTCCAGTTTGCGCCGGGACCAGATACGCGGACACATGAAACAGCGCGGCATCTCCGGGCACGAGGCCGCGGAGATCGCGGCCCACGCCACGCGCGACGAGAAACTGGTTCAATCGCCGGCTGAGGTGCTGGCGGCTCACCGCAAACTCGCCGCCGAGTTCGGCAACCAGCCGGAGAAAGTGGTTGCCGCAGCCCGCGAACGGAGTCAATCCATGTCTACAGAGCAGACCCCAGAGAGCACAAAAGTGACTGCGCACGAGGCCGTGACCTTCGCCCGTGAACGCAGCTTCGAGCGAGAAGCCGTTGCGGATGAACGAGTAATTTTCCGTGATGCGCTCCGCCGTGGGATGAGCGAAACCACCTATGCCGAAGTTCGTGCCACCTTCGAGCGGCGGCTGGCCTCAGGGGAGTTCCAGCTTGTGCAGGGACAAAAGCATGACTCCGGGCGGCAGTTCACGACGACTGAAACGATCCGCGCCGAAAAAGAAGTACTCCGGCAGATGCAGCAGGGGCAAGGCCGCGCCGAGCAGATCATGCCCATTCAGGATGCCGTTGCCCATACGAGCCAGTACGAAATCCTGAACGCGGCGCAGCGGCGGGCTGCTGAGGAAATGCTGACCTCGCGGGATGTCGTGCAGGGGTTGCAGGGATTCGCGGGGGTCGGCAAAAGTAGCACGCTTCGCACCATCCGCGAAGCGGCTGAACAGCATGGGTATCGCGTCGAAGGCTTCGCCCCCACATCACGGGCTGCGCAGCAGCTCCGCGACGTGGGCATTGCCGCTGATACCTTGCAGGGCTTTCTCGCGCGAGCCAAACCGCCGACCCCGGAGCGTCATCTTTACATGGTCGATGAATCGAGTCTCGCCAGTACCCAACAGGTGCGAGATTTTCTCGGCAAGCTCGATTCCGGCGACCGCGTTCTGTTCGTCGGCGATGTGCGTCAGCACCAGGGCGTCGATGCCGGAAAGCCTTTCGAGCAGTTGGTCAATGCGGGCATGAAGACCGCCAAGCTTGACCAAATTGTCAGGCAGAAAGACCCCGAACTACTGAGGGCTGTCGAACATCTTTCACGCGGCGAGGTTGCCGAGGGCATTGCGCTTTTGGAACAACAGGGCCGGATTACGGAGATAAAAGATGCTTCGCAGCGCATCGCCTCCATCGCGCGCGGCTACGCCGAGAGTCCTGAAAACACCATCGTCGTGTCGCCTGATAATGCCTCACGCCGCGAGATCAATCAGGCTGTGCGCACGGAGTTGCAAGCGCAAGGCATGGTGGACGGAGAGAACCACGCAGTGCGTGTGCTGGTTCCGCGCTCCGACATGACCGGAGCCGACCGCACCTGGGCCGCAAACTATGACGTGGGCGATGTGCTTCACTACCAGCGTGGCAGTAAAGCCATCGGGATCAAGAAGCAAAGCTATGCGACTGTCGTAGCGACACAGCCCAAAGAGAACCTGCTTACTGTGCAGGCGGACAACGGCAAGCAGGTAACATACGACCCTTCCCGACTGCTCGGTATCAGTGCGTATCGGGAGATGGAGCGCGAGTTTGCCGTCGGGGACAGGCTCTCGTTCACCGCACCAAACCGAGAGCTGGGTGTCGCCAACCGCGATCTCGGTACGGTCGAAAGCATCGACCGCGACGGGTATCTTTCCGTGCAGATGGATGCTGGCAAATCTGTGTCGTTCGATGCCGCCGAGATGCGGCACTTCGATCACGGCTATGCGGTGACTTCGCATAGCTCACAAGGGCTTACCGCCGAGCGCGTGTTAGTGAATATGGATACCGAGGTCCACCCCGAACTTATCAGCCAACGGTTCGCTTACGTGTCCGTTTCGCGCGCTTCCCATGACGCTCAGATCTTCACCAATGATGCCGCTAGTCTGACTGAGAGCCTGAGCCGCGATGTGTCGAAGGCGTCTGCGATTGATTTCGGCCGGAGCGAGACTCCCGTTACAGGCGCAGGAATGGAACAGACTTTACCAACGAAGAGCACACCTGAGGCTGGCTCCTGGCTTTCACTCTGAGTCGAAGCATCTGCGCTTAGCCGTTCAACGAATCAAGTCTCTTCAACGCACTTGCTCTCCACCCACCGATGCGTTCGTGGAATCTAAGGAAGCATCTATAACAAATGATCGAATCAGCACACTGCCGGATAGCCCACGTGCCTGATCGGCGAGTTGTTTACGAAGCTCGTCAATATTGTGCGCTCCGCTCTTGGCACGCCGATCATCGGTAGCAATCCATCGCTCCGCCACGAAGTGTGCTACGACGTATATCCCGATCCGACAGCTATTGTTTTTCATGTAACGATCTCGTAGCTGATCTTCCATATCGGTCATCAAGCCTGCATTCCAACTACCCTTGACCTCAATAATCACGCTTATCGTCCCATAGTGATCGGCTTGAGAAACATCACGCGGACTTGCGTCTACGTGGATGTCCGTACTCTGTCCGCGCATTTCTCCACGTCGCCCACGACGAATCTGCACCTCGCGATTGATGATGAGGCCTCGGTCTAGTAAGTCTCTCCGCAAGAATCGAGCGATGTAATCAGAAACATCCTCCTCCTGCTTCGGCCACCAGTCTGTTCCTTGAGAATTCCAAAGGTCTCCCACTGCGGCAAGCTCCCCATGCAGCTCCTGCTGAAGCCGAGTCAGGGATTCTAAGACAACACTAAGTAACTGCTCACCACTCTCGACGAACCGCTTGCTGTGATCGGCTGCAATTGCGAGGATGTCCCTGGGCGTTGGCGGTTCCCATGTCACGGAGCAGGCCAGAATTTCTGCCAGATCGAAGTGATACCCCAGCCATCGATATTCGGGGAATTGTAATTCTGTCTTTGCCAAGGCATCGCAGGCCTCAAACGTTCCACGTTGCTTCAGGCGCTCCAATGTCCCATCTCGAAGAAAACGGATCGTGTCCACCGGCCCCACAGCGCCAGAGGCGAGTCGGTCGTCCCCAGGGGGATACTGCTCTAACAACCAACTGTAGAGCTCGCCGAGCTGTCCGTCACTGAATCGTTCTGTGAACGAACCCTTTTCGGGTGAACCATACGAAACACCTTCGAGCAAGTCGCGTCCAAACTGGGTGTCGCCTTGAACTAAAGGCCAGAGAACGTCCCAGCTTGCGTCCCCACTGGCATTTACGAGAGTTTGCGCTAGTGCTAGACCGCGATCAGTCTTATATTCCGCATGCACTGTTTCCTCAGCCCATTGCTTTGCGCCCAACACCCCGTGCTGAACCAACTTGTAAAGGATGATGCCTTGATTTGAGGGGGTGAGGCCGTTCTTCCGCACCTCATCTAACAAAGTAATCCCCAGAGTCTCAGACCATGCGCGATCCAGCATTTCAGCACAGAACAAATATTTTTGCGGTTCACTGTTCTCAAAGCGAATCTGCTCTAGCAACCTTGCATTCATCTCAAGTGGGGCTGCCTTTGCGGCACATCGGAACGCCGCTTCTATTGCGGCTTCTTTGTCTTCTCTAGCTCGTCCATCTTCGATGAGAGATGAAACCCATCGCATCCAAAAGTCAGCAGGCTGAGCTTCAAGATAGCCGGGGTCCATGATCTGCAGTAACGCCAGAGCGTTAACGCCGGCGGACGCACCATTCATTATCTGATTCGACGGGAACTGAATGATCGTCGGAAAGGTTGTCGAGGTTAGATATGTCTTGGCAGCGCCGACGATTCTCGACCGCATTTCATCAGAAGCCTGCAACCATCCTGGCAGCTTCTCTACGTTCATTTGCCGAGGCGCCATATAACGGGTTCCACCCTCGTCAACGGACATTTCGCTGATGAGTTGCAACCACCCGTCAACCTTGCCGTTTTCGATGCTCTCCAAAGCAGCTTCACATCTTGGTAGAAGAGCTGGCGCAACTTGAATATTGTTTTCCTTTAATACGTCCTCCCGCGACCTCCGTTCCCATTTCGCCAACTCCGAGTCCAGAGGAACTGGCTCAAACAGTGCGTTACATTCGGCAGCTAGCGTCGGGCTAACCCGGCAAGCGTCCCACACTTTCTTAACCGTTTCGGCTTCCCATGAACAAGCCAGGCGCGAAACAATCTTCGCCTCCACATGCGGAACAGGTGAAGTTCCGCTAACTACACGGTCAATGAACCAATCGAGATCGGAGGAACGAAGCACCGACAAAGGATGAATTATCAGATGCTCGTTTGTCGGGGTAAGGAGAGGCAGGAATGACTCCAAAAATCGCCTACGTCGTCCCTCGTCATTTGCAAGAATCTCGGCCAGAGGCTGTTCCTTGTGTCCCCGGTTTGGAAATCCCCGATACGATTTGCACCGTTCAAATATTGTTTGCGCGAGAAGACCAGCTACCTCATCAGCATCGATATTCTCGACTGCAAGCCTGCAAATCTCACCTTCCAATTCTGGAATTGGACCCAAATCTTCCACTGGTTGCCGCGCGCACCATCGTAGTGCTGCCGGAAGGTTACTTGCGTTCAATTTTGGAACCACTGAATACGACAGGAAATTGTTGTAGGAACCGAAAAATAACGATTGGCGTGGGTGCTCGATGTAATCCCACATCTCATCGTCGTATTTGTCTCCTGGATAAAGCGCGTTAAGCGTAGCGCCCCGCAATTGGTCGTTTGGATCAATCTGCCTGCCCGCCACTAATAGAGGACGCATTTGGTTGCGCTCCGCTTCCGAGCCAACATCCGCGATTGCATACGCCGCGATCGTGCGTAGTTCGTGTAACTCCTCATCAGAAAGAGCAATGGCCAAGAGCTGTTGGCCCAGGCTGTCAATCGCGCAGTCTCGAATAATCCTTATAGCGAAATAGCGCGTAGTCCACGACCGCGTCCGATCAATTATGACCGGCTTCAATTGTTCTGCCAGTGCGGGATGGGCGAGATGTCGCAGTTCCAGTTTGTGCTGAATATGCAGGACTTCGCTTTGATCACAACTCCGGAGAAGAGCATCTGTAAGTATTTGCCGCTGGTCGATCGACAAACTCGCGGAAGGAGAACCAAGAAGAATACTTGGCTCGTTCTCAGCGATTTCCGTGAACAATTCTTTGCTTTGTAAAGCAAGCCACGACGCGACCTCGCGTACTTGCGGAATCACCCGGTGTCGGCGAGGATGAAAAATGAGAGAGCGAATCTGCTGAATGGGTAGCTGATGAGTAATGCAATATCTAGCAGCTAAGTATTCGGCGAGGGTTTGGTGAGACCAACCGAGCTGCTCCTGCCCGCGCGAAGAAAAGAGGCCAGTACCTAACGCCTCAAGCACTACATCCTGCGTTACCCTGATCGATTCTTCAGCGGGCTCGTCATTTCCGGTGAGTTCTGCAATCGCAACATCTTCTGGAGGCACTCCTTGAGCTTCCGTACCAATCCAGATCGCGAATCGATTACCAAATTGTGTGACAGCCGCAATACGACTAGCCACAGCCACTCGCCCGCGGGGACTCTGACGACCAATCCTATGCGAGGCCCTACGGCTTTCATTCTGTTCTTCACAAAGAATCGTACAACCCTTTTCGTACAGTTCAAGCACACTACTCGGAAGATTGCCATCGCGCCGAAACGTGTCCAACAGCATTCTGAGCGTAATCGGCTTACTGGCAAGCGAGGAAATCCCGAGGTTGTCGATTCGCTCCAAAAACACC
The DNA here is from genome assembly GCA_035550015.1 of Occallatibacter sp. GTDB lineage: Bacteria > Acidobacteriota > Terriglobia > Terriglobales > Acidobacteriaceae > Telmatobacter. Next base: position 10,741 of record DASZRJ010000053.1, read on the forward strand.
GCCGGTTCGGCTATCTCGCTCAAGGCTGCCGCTTGGAGCACATCTACGCGCCGCAGAGGCACAAGTTCCACGGCTGCAAAATCCGCCTTGCCAAAACCACCGGCCAAAGCATTCTCCAAGAGCGGAGGCCATGATACCGTTCGACATGCAATTCTCAACTTCAGCCGGTTAAGCGGCCGCTTGGGCAATTCGTCTGCAAGAAGCCCCGAGACATTGTCGATACGGAGCAAGCATTCATCGAAACTGTCGAGATAGAGGTGTAGGTCGTAATCCCCCTCAATCCATTGCAAGAACCGGTTATCCTCAAACAAAGCTCTGTATAAGCGGTCTTCACTCCCGTAACCGCGAAGATCAAGGCGCATAGCCGCCAATTCCGGAGACTGCTTTAAAAACGCATCGAGGTCTGCTGAAAGAGTCCAACTCTTTCCGACTCCAGGCTCTCCAAGCAACGCAAGGCACGGAATTGCCTGGAGTTGATCAAAACTGACCAAATGCGGATTCAGAAGCTTGCCATGTTCACCATCTGGATCGGACAAGAAGCCACCATCGCTAAGCGAATACATGTCTTCGCGGCGACACCAAAAACGCTTCCAAGGGAATACTTTTGCCATTTTCTTCAATGCTATTCGGAAACAGGCTCACTGCTCAACGTACTGATTTTCCGCGTATACCGGCCAGTAAAAATGTGGGTCAAACGCATTCGCTGAGCCGCCACCTGAGGCTCCTCATCCTTCTCCATGGCGATGGTGCATTCACCGTTCCTGTAACCATACAGAGCGGTCAACACCTCATGCAGATGCCTTTCTGCCCGCACAATTTCCGCCGAATGTTGTGCAATCCACTGCCTTCCTTGGCCATTGTGCCAACCCTATCGAATACCGTAAATCTTTGCTCGTGTATTGAAGGCTTCCTTCGAGCCTTCCAGGATATTGCAAGCGGAATCTCGCGTTACTGGATCGTCAATCGACCCACGCGCCGTGATCTGCGCTCGCTCACTGTTGCTCTTGAGAATAACGATCTGTTCCGCATCGGACAGAATGGCGATGTTGGCGTTATGCGTGACGATAATGACTTGCCTGCGCTCCTTCGCACGGCGCAATACGGGCACAAGGGTTGAGGATATAAATTCGCTGTCAAGGTTGTCTTCAGGCTGGTCGATGATGAGCGGTTGATTGCTTTTGGACGACAGGACGAGCGCCAACAGAATTGACTGTTGCTGTCCCAAGGACAGGCGGGAGAAATCACGACTGACTGGCTTAGGCGGCTGTCCCACCATTTTCGTCACGGTGAGCTTCGGGAGATCGTCTATCGCTACGCGCTCCAAAGCGAAGCGCACTGGTGCTTCGCGGAGCCTGTCAATGATCTGTTGTGCATCTTGCTTATCAAAGACCGTCGCGCCTCCCGCATCCTTCAGCGCGGTAATAGTGGCCGTATTGTTCTTTTCAATGGCCTCCAGCAGCTTCGGAACCGTCAATTGCTCGACCAGGACATTGGCTCGTGGCACTTGTACCGTCCGCCACCCCATCGCCTGGACAATCTGTGCCTCTGCATCCGGCGAATATGCATCGGATGAGAACTTCAGACTCACTTGCAGGTCGGAAAGCGCGCTTTTCAGCGTGGCGCTCGCCGTCGTCGCATAGCCTGTGCGCAGCGTGGCGATCTTCTGACGTGCAGACCAACGGGCTTTCAGCAGCTTGCCCCGCTCTTTTTGCAAATCCTTGAGCTTAGTCCCCCATGCCTCGTAGGTTGCGATGTTTTGCTTCGCTTGCGCCTCATCTCTCGCCAATTTCTGGATGTAAGCCATGTCGAGCTTAATCCCTTGCGCTTCGAGCGCCTTCCTCTTCTCTTCAATCTCCGCAAGCGCAGCGGTATCCCGACTTCTCCAGATGGCAAGGTTATCGTTCGCGGTCTTCTCCAGCACCGCAAATTTCTTTTCGAGTGCATCCTGCGATTGTTCGACATCGGACGAGAACACCAACGCCGCACTATGAATGGCTTTCAACTCGTCCGTTGCCTTATTCGAGGTTACGTCCCCGAGTTCGCACAGTTCGGTGACTTCATCAGGCAGACCCGTACCCGTCAAGTTTTGCTTGATGCTTTTTACTTTGTTCTGGAGTGAAACCCGTGTCTGCTTTTCCGCTGCAAGATGACGTTGTAGACCGAGCACTTCCTTCGCATTTGCCTTTTCCAATGTGGCGATTTGCGCTTGTGTGGATGTTAAATTCTGCTTCCATCCCGGCAATAAATCTGCCTGCTGGGTCGCCTTTTCGATCTCATTCTGAGAATTCAGCAGAGCATCGCGTGCCTCGTTCTCTTCGCGCACGGCTTCCGCAAGGTCAATGAAGGTGTCAAGGTACTTCAACAGTGCAAGCGGACTCTCCTTCGCGCTTTCGCTGATCTTCGTTGCTTCTCCCTGCCCGAAACACTCTACGTCGAAACTCGTAGGCCCGACCAGCGGGTCATCTACGTTCTCGACCTCTCCTCCGATGGGGCGGGTCAACGTAGTGACGTGCCCCGCCTGGTCCCGCCAGAAGAGATCAATACGCGCGGGCCACACTTCGGAATCGACCATGTATGCACTGGTGCCGTCTCGTGAGAGACATCGAATGGCTTCAAGCGAAGTTGATTTACCAGTCCCACGTCCACCGATAATGCAGTTCAGGTTAGGGCTTAAATGGATGGCTTGGTCGGCGACGAACCCGGCTTCCATGTGAATGCCGACCACATGCGGAACGCTAAAAGGTATTTGTGCTTCGATCCGCACACGGGCCTCTGCATCTTCCAAGCCGACGCGCAGCGCGCTAAAGGATGGAGCATTCATCTTGACGCGCGTGACCCGCCGGTCCCCCTGCGCATTTTTTCCCAGAGCGTCCAAGCTATGTGCATCGGAATTCATCACGCGGGCGAGAAACTGACGCAGCCCAAGATTCAAGCGAACGATGCGCTGCCCTCCCATGTTCTTGCGTCCATTGTCGGGATCATCTTCGCTGTAGCTGACATCGGAGGTTGCGTGTTTCAGTTCAATTCCCAAGAGCGCAGGATGTGCAATCACATCGGCTTTGTGAGGACTAGCGCCGGGAACTTCCTTTTCAAAGCCTTTGTCGCTATCCACATGCGCGAGTATGCAGAACCCCTTCAGCTTTTGGCACTCTTCCAGACACTCAAACATGGACTGATTGCAACGTGAGTTTGCTGTTTGGCGGTCCGCGAACTGGAGCCTTCCGTGAAACTGCTGCAATGCCTGAACGTCGGGCAAATAGCAGAGCAGATGGCCCTGCGGCGTGGAGAGTTCAACGCCCGGGACCACCGTCACGGATGTATTCTTGCTGGCGTCGATGGCTCGCTGGACGTTGCTGATTTCGTTGTGGTCGGTGATGGCGATCATCGCGAGGTTTTCCCGCACCGCTGTCTGCACAATGGCTTCTGGCGTCATGGTCGCATCATGCACGTCATGCGATCCACCATACGAATGTACGTGTAGGTCGCAGCGATAGAACCGTGCGCCGTTCGGCAGTTGTTCAATCCCGTTCAGATCCAAGGCTTTTTCCCCCCGCTTCGTGTCCGATTCGTATCAAGAATGAGGATGTTAGCCATCATATTAGCTCTGGCCAAATGGGGTGCTAGTAGGGGAGAGAGGAAGGCTCCTCCTTCGCCCCAGCAGAGGAAAGTGCTCGTGCCGAAGTTTGCTACAGGCGGGCCTGAGGATAGTTGCTAAGAGTGCTAATGAAAGTCATGCGACCGCATATCAATCGGCCCAAGCTCCAGCACGCGAACAGCAGACGCCTTCACTGAAACCACTCCATCCTGATTCTGGAGCGTACCCTCCACGAGCAGGAACCTTCCCCGCGTCACCGCCATTCGGTGTTGCTCGTACACCTTGGGGTGAATGATCGCGTTTGAGATTCCTGATTCGTCCTCGCCACTGATAAAAATGAAACCGCTCGCCGTGCCGGGACGCTGCCGCGCAATGACCGCTCCCGCGATCCGAACAAACGTGCCGTCCGGCACATCTTTCAAATCGGCGGCGCGAATGACGCCAGCCTCATTCATCTTTGCCCGGTGATACTGCATCGGGTGAGGCCCGACTGTGAAGCCTGTCAGAAAGAAGTCCGCGACCAGGCGCTCATCCATCGTCATGCTCAGGAGCGGCGATGATGCGTCGATTTCAAAACTGTCAGGGATATGCTCAAAGAGCGGGCCGACGCTTTGGCCCGCACGCTCCGCCTGCCAAAGGGCAGTGCGGCGATCATGCTTCTCTCCGGTCCAGTTCAGAGCGCCTGCATTTGCAAGCTGCGTCAACTCCGTTTTGCGTATCGCCGGAACTCGGCGCTTGAGATCGTACTCAGAGGTGAACGGCCCATCGCTCGCTCGCGCCTCTGCAATGGCATCGCCAATCTCTTGCCGCAGCCCCCTCACATAGCGAAGGCCGATTCTCAGAGCGAATGGATCGCTGTATTTGTGCCGGTCTGTCTCGCTCAGCCTTTCCAGTGTGCAGGCCCATCCCGACTGCTGCACGTCGATAGGGCGAATCTTCAAGCCGTGGAGCTTGGCATCGTGGATGAGAGTCGATGGCCGGTAAAAGCCCATTGGCTGGTTGTTGAGCATGGCGCAGGTGTAAGCAGCGCGATAGTAGAACCGTGTATAGGCGCTCGAATACGCAAGCGATGCAAAGCTCTGCGCGTGACTTTCCGGGAACATGAACTCCCGAACCGTCGCAAGAATCCGCAGAATCTCTGCTTGCGTATCCAGTGCGATGCCGTTCGCCGTCATCCCCTCAACGAGACGCGCGCGCATCCTGGTGAGGATCGCGTCCGAACGCTTTCCGCCCATCGCCTTCCGCAACTCTTCGGCTTCACCACCCGTTAGGTTCGCCGAAGCCATTCCGATCTTCATCACCTGTTCCTGATAGAGCGGGACGCCGAGAGTCCTTCGCAGGAACGGTTCAAAAGACGGATGCAGGTAAGTCACCGGCTGCCTGCCCAGCTTGCGCTCGATATAGGGATTGACGAGCTGGCCCGTCACCGGCCCAGGTCGAATGATGGCGACTTGCTGCGACAAGTCCTCGAAACACGCTGGCCGAGTCCGGGGCAACGCCGACATCTGCGCTCTGGACTCAATTTGAAAGAGGCCCACCGTGTCTGCTTTCTGGATGCTCTCGTATACAGCCGAATCTTGCGGAATCTGAGCGTAGTCGAGCGGAATACCATAATACCTCGGCACCAGCTCAAGGCAGTCAGCAAGCACAGCCATCATCCCCAGGCCGAGCAGATCGACCTTAATAATCTTCATGTCCGAGGCGTCATCCTTGTCCCATTGGATGACCGTTCTGCCTTCCATTGAAGCGCGCTCGATCGGCACCACAGCATCGAGCTGCCCCTGGCAGATCACCATGCCGCCAGAGTGCTGGGAAAGGTTGCGCGGCAGTTTCTGTATTCGCTCGCATATCTCCAGATACTTCACAACGCGAGGACTCTTGAGATCGAAACCCGCAGTCTTAAAGCTGCTCTCCAGTGTGTCCTTCGGTCCTTTCCATTCCCACGGAGTTTCGAGCGCGGAGATGCGCGAGGTCTCTGCTTCCGTGAAGCCAAGCACCTTCCCGGTTTCCCTCGACGCCGACCGATGGCGATAGGTGGTGACGTTCGCCATCATCGCGCACCCAAGTTCTCCGTATCTGCGATACACATACTGGATGGCGCGCTCACGGTCCGTCTCGCTCGGAAGATCAATATCGATGTCAGGCCACTCACCGCGTTCAAGCGAAAGGAACCGCTCGAAGAGCAGATCGAGTCCCACTGAATCCACGATGGTGATTTCGAGTGCGTAGCAAACAACGCTATTCGCGGCAGAGCCGCGACCCTGGACAAGGATTCCGTTGTCCTTGCAGTAGCGAACAACGTCCCAGACGATGAGGAAATACCCTGCGAGGCCCAACTGCTCAATGACCCGCAGCTCATGCTTCGCCTGCTTGTTCGCTTTCGAGTAAAGAGCAGCGTCATTCTTCGGCAGGTATCGGCGGCGTATACCTTCATCCACGCGCTTGCGAAGGAAGGAGTCCATCGTCTCCCCATCTGGCACTGGATACGTTGGAAACTCGTATCCCAGGTCCGCCATCTCGAATCGCAACCGTAAAGACAGTTCGCGTGTATTCGAGATGGCGTCCGGGTAGTCATAGAAAAGCTGGCGCATCTGGCTTTCCGAACGCAGATAGCGCTCTGTGTTGGTCGTCAACAATCGCCCCGCTTTATCGAGCGTCGTCTTGTGTCGTATGCAGGTAAAGACATCGAGGATTTCGCGCTCATATTCCGTCGCATAGTTGACCCCGCCCGTAGCAAGTAAAGGAAGATTCAACGAGCGTGCAATGCGAATGGCAGCCCGGTTGCGATGTTCCTCCTCACGGTCGAAGTGACGCTGAAGCTCGACATAGACATTCCGCTTGCCAAAGATTCGCACCAATCGCTCAACCGTCTTCCGGGCGGCCTCGTATCCACCTTGCACGAGGGCAGCGGCCAATGGACCCTCACTGCCGCCTGTCAGACAGACCAGCCCACCATGAAACTCCTCCAAGTCCACCGTTGCCGCCGCGCCTTCCGCCTTAGTGCTCTCGCGCAGCTTGTAGCGGGTGATGAGACGGCAAAGATTTTGATAGCCGATTTCGGACTCTGCGAGCAACGGCAGACGCACGGGTTGAATCGGATGCTGATGCGGCAGATACCCGGCAGGTCGCAGCCGCTCACCCAGGTCGCTCACGGCAATCTCTGCGCCGATATGTGCTCGCACGCCGTGACGCTGGCCTTCCATGTGAAAGCGCGGCGCACCGTAGACGCCGTTGCGGTCGAGCAACGCCATCGCTGGCATCTCCAACTCGGCGGCCCGCTCGATCAACACTTCGGGCAGCGATGCGCCTTCGAGAAAGGAGAACGCGGAGCGGCTATGCAGTTCGATGTACTCAGTCATACGTCCCCTGCACATACCAGCAGCGTGACCGCGGATCGAAGGCGATGCGGCAGACGCGCTCCGCGTTTTCTGTTTTCAGGCGCACATCCCATTCCTCGCGGCACCAGTTGGCCTCCGACCACCATTGACCGCTCTTGCGCCACGGCCCTGCAAGTTCATGGACCGCGTATCGCTGTCCCTCCCAAAAGACGCGCACAGGCGCACTGTCTGCAAGTACGACGCTGACCGCCTGCGGTGGACGGCAGACACGCAACGCCGTTGCTATGGAAAATGACAGTTGCTCACTCTGCTTCGGCGGCGGAGGCGCGAATCGAACCATGCGGAAAGCGTTGGGGCGGTGATCGTCTTTGAGTTCCACGGAGCCGACGCGTTCCTCGCCCAGCAGCTTCCGCAGGCGAGCCAACAACACCTCCAGTCTTCCGGGCTCTGGAGCCTGCGGAAGGAACAAGCCGTGTTGCGCCCGGTAAGGCGCGGCGGACTGCGCATACAGTTCGAGCTTCAGAATCGCAGCACTTGGCGGATGTGTTTCGAGATCGAGTTGCAACAGCTTGAGCAGTGTCGGCTTATCCTCCAACGGCAGCGCGGGCCGAACAACCCTCTCGTGCTGTTTGCCGCCGTCAAGATGGAGAACAACGCGCAGCAGCGCAATCGCAAGCGCCTTCGACTTCACTCTCTCCAGCAGCGTATCTGTCATGCGTGCGAGCAAGAACAGCAAGGGCTCCAGCATCTCGACTGGAAAGTCCAACTCCGTCCGCTCGACCAGACTCTCTTCAAAGCTCGGCTCTATCGGAAACATCAGGTGCGGAGCGGCACCGCGAGCCAACAGATGCAGCCGCTTTCCCGCCTGCCCGATGCGTGAGATCAGATCGGCTTCCGCAAGTGCGGCGAGTTGTCCGCAGGTGCGGATGCCCCATGCGTGAAACGTCTCTGCCTGTTCCGCAGTGGGGTTCAACACATCCAACGGAATATCGCGCAGTGAATTCGCTTCGTGGCCTGGCGGAACAATGGAAACTCTGTCTTTGCCCCGCGCGAGACACACGGCGGCGTCGAAATTCTGCGCCACAGCGATGTTCGTCAGAAAGCCCGCCACCATGATGCGCTGTCGCAGCTTGTTGGCAAGCTGCGCTTCATCGCCGAATAATCCGCTCATCCCGCGTATATCGAGCGCGTAGGTTCCAGGCACATTTTCGACATACTCGATACGCGGCGAGAACATGCACGCGACCGTATGAAGGACTGTCAGTGCCGACGCTTCATCCTCCGGCATACGGCGCACGACAGCAACTCCGGGGACGGTTGCAGCTTGCAGCTTCGTCATCCCCGCTTCGACGCCAGCCGCGCGTGCTGCCCGATTTGCCATTATCACCACCTCAGCCGGTGGCTCTCCATCGACCAGCGCGAAGGCGCGCTTCCGCAACTCCGGGCGCTGCTTTGCCGCGACCTGGGCCGCGAAGTTCGGAGGGTGAAGAACGGCATACATCACCGTGCCCTCGACCAGAGTGTTGCCGCGGGCCATTCGGCCCGCATGAGCGGCTTCTTCTGATGGAACACGGAGCCTTCATTGCGATTGCGTTCGCGTACCAGTGTGTAGCGTTGACCCTCATACAAAGCAGTCTCGCCATCGCTGCTGAAAGGTTGGACATGCGCCGGTTCCGAGCGCAGCGAGAGCGTCGCGCAACTGTTAGCGCATGGCGTCTGCGTGAGAAGAAGAACAGCGGTACGGGCCTGTTCCGCCGATAGCCGATAGCGATACCACGTTGAGAGAGGAATCCGTGTTGCGTGGTGTGGCAGCACATCGCTCATGTCGAGAACGATGGCAGCGAAGCCACCGGCTTGTAGGAGAAGGTCAGTTGCCTTCAACGCCTGTTCCAGCCGTGACCACGGCTTATCCGTCACTTTCTGTCTGCGCTCTGCCGACATGCGCAGCCAGAGCAACCGCTTCAGGACGATGTTCGCCGCCGCCGCCGACTCCGGCGAGAGCGCATCGCTCACATCCACCCAGGCGCACGCCGCACCGGAGTGTGTGATGGCCGCCACAGTTGAGAGGGCAAAGGAAGTCTTGCCGGTTGACGCCGCGCCAGCAACTTCCGATATGCTGCCGCGCGGGATACCGCCGCCGACCATCGCATCCACGTCGGCAATCCCGGTAGAGAACAACTCTGGGGGCTGCTTGATCTTCAGCGTGAGGGCCGCAGGCACCCTTTTGGCGAGGGAGCTTTCGACTTGGAGACGAATTACGGCAGCGGCGGACATGGCGGAGTGTGTTCGCCTTATGTTCGCCTATCCATCTAGCCTCCTGTCAAACGCCGTTCTGTCTCGTTTTCTGTGCAATACAGAGCTAACTCGCTGTCTTCACGTCAGTTAGGTTGGGCAATATTTTGTCTTACCGGCAGCTACACTGGATATATGTGTGGCTGCTACCGCCGCAAATCCGACAAGCAGCGCATCGCCGACGCTTTCGATGTGACAGCGGGCCTCGAAGACCTGGACCTCGCCCCAGAGGAGGACATTGCGCCGGGTTCCATGCAGCCGGTTGTGTCGATCAATGCTGATGGCGAGCGGCAGATCGAGCTTATGCGCTGGGGATTCAAGCTGCCCGATCGGCTTCTCTTCAACGCGCGCTCTGAGGGCATCGACACCGCGAAGTTCTGGAAAGATGCTTTCCTCAAAGGCCGCGTCATCGTGCCAGGCGACGCAATCTTTGAGTGGAAGGAGATGCCGAAAGGTCAGAAGAAACCGAAGTACGAATTCACCCTGCGCGGCCGGGAGCCGTTCGGCATGGCTGGCCTTTGGAAGCTCTGGAAGAATCCGAAGACCGAACAGTGGGAGCGCACCTTCGCCGTCATCACCGGCGAGCCCAACGAACTCATGCAGCCTATCCACGACCGCATGACAACTTTCCTTGAGCCGCGCGATTACGCCTCCTACCTGGAGACAACAGACAGGCCACCGGTGCATCTGCTGCGGATTCTGCCCGCCGATGGCATGAGTGCGACACTTATCGATAGATCGCCCATTGCTAGCCAGCAGGTGAGTCTCTTCGACAACCAATAGCGCCGCCGTGCATCTCGCTGTCCCAGTTGCTTTTTGCACCCTGATCCGAAATCATGATTGCGGGACGAGTACGCCGCGGAAGCTGGAGGGACGAACTACGAGCTAATCGAGCCGCGCGTGAAAATCGAACTCAGTGGCAGGTTCAGATTCGCCTCCCATATAGTCCGCTTGTCGCTTCCCATGGTGAGAGGTGTGAGCGTTTTGAACAGAAACTAGCGTCCAAGAGCCTGCTTCTTCCAGTGACGCCTTCAGTATCTTCCGTGAGTCACTTTTCGCAGACGGGATGCTTCCAAAGCGCACATAGAGGTGGGCCTCATCCTGCGCGCGCCGCGCGATGATACCCCACACCTTCGCTAAATCCTCGATGAAACTTTGATGGCTTCCATGGCAAAGCTGATTGTGGTTTTCGTAATCGATTTCCTCATCTCCACCGAGAAACCACATTCTTAGCCACTGATCCTGAACATACGTTCGCATTCCGTAGTACGGAGGGGATGTCACCACCACGAGTGGACCCTCGACTTTGCCGAACGAAGACGCCTTCCGGGCATCGAGGCACTTAACATTGCGGATGTGGCTGGGAGATTCGGTATTCAAATCCAGAATGCGGTTAAGCTTCTTTGTGAGCACGTCGATTACGGAAGCGTCGGGCGGAAGCAGGTCACGGTCGCGCCAATACTTAATCGAGTAGTCGGGCTTTGACGCAAAAGTTCGCGGCATCTGGTTTGAAAAATAACTAGGCGTCCCCTCTCCTTCTGGCAACGGACCGTGCAGGCAGCCAAGTGCTGCGGCTCGAAGAATAGCCGATTCGTCTGTCTCTCGCTCTAAGTTCAGCAGACCCTCACGAAGGCTGCAGACCTCCAACAATGTCTTTTTCGAAAAAGCCTTCGTGAAGAACTGCTTTTGCGGAACGTCATTCGGTGTTTTGGCTATCAATGTCTGTGCGAGCGCGATGACGTTTTCTAGTTCGGCACTAGCGAGTTTCGCTCGCGCGATCGCCACCGCAATCGGAGAGGTATCCAGACCGTATGAACGCAAGCCCAGCCTTCGGGCGGCATAAATCGTTGTTCCTCGCCCGCAGAAAGGGTCATACACCGTGGGGGAGACAGTGCGATGCTTCCGTAAATGGCGCATCGGAAATTCGAGCGGGAACATCGTGTAGTAGGGACAGATCGCATTGAACGCGAAGTCTTTGTTGTAGGCAAGCGTCGTTCCCATTTATCCCTGCCTCCCCAAATTAGTGCCAGCGCACTTCGCCATTTCGCTTCTCGCCTGCAAATTCGACGTTGACCGCCTTGCGTTGAGCGCAGAATTCCTCCAGATAGGATTTGAGCGCAATGGATGTTTCGGCAGCTTTTTCGTCGGTCGGAAGATGGTAGGCCAGTGACTTCGGCATCAGCACGATACACTTTGCTCGCGCTCGTGAAATCGCGACATTGGTGCGTTCGAGCTGGAGAAGAAATTCTTCTTCACCTTCGATAATGTCGGTGTCGCCTACACCGAACGAGACGATGATGGTATCCCGCTCGCCTCCCTGGAACCGTTCGACCGTATCGACTGATTCAAATACTGCTTCCGGCTTTGCTTTTGGAAAGAGTTCTAGCAGCTTCCGGACAACCAGGGCCTTCTGAGCCTTGTGAGGCGTCACTATCCCGATCCCAGACTCGAAGAAGCCATTCTCTGAATATGCAGTCTTGGATGTCGATTTGCCCTCGTTTAGCTCTTTTGCGATTACCTGCCGCGTTACATAGGCGAGGCCTGCCACGAGCCCGGCTTCGACTTCATTGGCCTGCGATGAAGTGACATCTTCATGAATGAAGGCGGCGACTCGACGCTCCGGTTGCATCAGCTCTGCATAGGCAGCCGTAATCGGGAGGCCTGCAGGCATGGAACTGGTGACACTTTGAACGGGTTGCAACAGTTGCAGGTCGCGCGTCGGAAATGCTGGCTGCAACTTTGCCGGATAACCGAGCAAGCGGGCGTATTCGACCAAATCTTTGTTAGATCGATAATTCACTAGCAGCGGCACTTCCGTTATGCCGAACCGCCGTCTAAGGTATTCCTGAATGCTGCCTACCAGGTGCTCAGCGCCTTCCGGAGGTTCGAGCTGTTGGATGGGAGGCATCTGCTTGTGGTCGCCCACGACAACGAGCTGCGCTTCCTTCTTCATTGATGCCAATGGCCGTAATGCGAGGGTGACCGGGATTTGCGAGCTTTCATCCAGCACAACTAGGTCAAAAATCTCATCGACAAATCTGCCGGCCAAGCCTGCGAGCTTCGTCACATGGTGCACGAAGTGAGCGGTGTGCGAGACGACGGTGACTTTATTCTTGTCGCGCAGGCTCGCGAGGAGTTCCTGGAAAACGGGATCATCCTTGTGCCTGATGGCTGATTTGAGATTTAGATGGGTGGCAGTCGTAGTCAGCGGTTTTGCGCCGCGCGACTTTGAATAGAGCCAGTAGTAATCGCAGACAGCGGATGTGTCCGCCTCCAAGTTCTTTACAAGCCGACCGGACAATTCCTCAACGGTCCGGTAATTCGGTCCGGCAATCAAAATCTTTTTCGCCTTCTTCTGCCGTATAACCGAATGGAGGAAAGCCACGAGTGTATCGGTCTTCCCGGTTCCGGGTGGCCCCCAAACTATTGTCAGCTGAGACTTGGCGCACGATTGAACTGCGTCAATCTGACTCTGGTTGAGTGTGTGTTTATTGGCTGTCTTGGCGAAATTGACGATCTGCTCAACCTCTTTGTCGCTTCTGTATGTCTTCGCAGCCCATTTGTTCGCCTGCCAGAGCACTTCGGCTATGGGAATGTCTGGATCGGTGCCTTTCGGAAATTTCTTGGCGGCGGTGGCGCCCATAGCCGCCAGCGCCTCGGGAGCCGCAATGGCACACTTGGGATTGCCAATCTGCTTGAGAATGTCCGTCACGTCTTTGGAATCGTCGAAAGCAGAGTCTTCCAGAAGATAGATTGGCTCTTTGCCGATGGGCAGTATCGCACTGGCCATCAGAGTATCGAACTGAGTTTCAACGCCGTGCCACTTTGCACTGAGCGTGACGATGATGCGCTTGGCAACCCGATCAAATTTATCGATTCGCGCCGCGATCACCCGGTGCATCGGCGTGAAGGACAATTCAGGTGCAAGGCCCAAACCCAGAGAATTGCCGTTAGCCAAGGGGAATCCGGGCCAACTCACGATCCCGACCGTGCAGCTGTCACCCTCCTCCAGTTTCGCTTCGGAAGAATCCTCGTTGATCGCGAATTCTAAGACGTTGTTGCCATGGTCTTTGATCAGGCTGACCAACAGGATCGCTTTATATGAGGCCTCCAGGGATTCCGCCCGCGCGATAAAAGAACCGAGCGATTCGGTCTTGGCGACGGCGGCTGACACCTGGGACCACCGGTCCCATAGCTTGGAGTCATAGGCAACACCCGACAAACCTGTCGGGATCGTCATTGAAAGCTCGGGGGCATCGCCGCTGATGGCTGCTTTCAGGTCGCTCCTAAGGCGCGCCGTTATGCTCGCAAGCGCCCAGGTGTGGGACTTCAGCACCTCGCCATAGCGTGTGATTGCCTCTGTGATAGGCCTCGTCTTGCCGAAGATCCGAACCGTTCCGGTCGTGGACTTCCAAATTTCGAAGATACGCTCGCGCGGGATTGCGTTGCCCAGCGGCTCCAGGTAGTAGTTATCGACTTTCCGCGGATGCATGTGCTCTTGGTGGTAGTGGTCCGCCGTTCCAAGCAGCGTGGTCGCGAAAAACTGCGGCAATCGAACGGAACCCGTGACGATATCGCCAATGAAGACGATGTTGGGGCAGATGTGATCCGATTTTTCAAGTAGCTCGTCCGGCGGGAAAATCCACGCAAGCGCCCGTTGGGATCGCTCGGGCAGGTCGAGAATGTTTATCAAATGCCTGCCGAAAGCATTGCAAAGCTCTTCATATTGACGAACTTCCCAGAAGCAAATCTGGGTACGCACAGTTCCGAATTTATTCGCAGTGAATTGCTTCTCAGCCTCTTCTATCCATCCGGCAAAACGCTCAATAAACCCCAGCACGGCGGCCCACTCGGCAACAACAGTGTCTTTGTTGATGACGAAGGCATCCTCGCCCAGATTCTTGATCGATGACGCTTCTTTGCCGTCCGCAGCCGGGAACTTAGCGCCATACGGGGAGAACAGAGTTCCACGAATGGCGATTCCCGTTAGAAATCCCGAGCCGGAATCGAAGTTGACGATGATATCGAACTCAGCGCCCAGCCGCTTGGCGAGGCCTCCGACCTTCGAGACGCCATCTACGCTCACCTTGCCCGTGCTGATTGATTCCGCCCGGTGCGAGATTTGGCTACGGCTCTGCTTGAGCAAGGAATGCTTGCGAAGTACCGGTGATTCGGCCTTGATCCCGACCAGGCTCGCTACCTTCTGGTGTCCGCCGGTAAACAAGACGCTGCTGGCACCCTTGGTCAGCGTTGCCATTTTTGAGAGGTGGTCGGACTTTTCCGCTGCCGGTGTGCAATAGCTGTCCTTATGAGCGTCGAACTGCTTACGATCTTCATCGGACAACCAGACGCGGTTTCCAAGCCAGTCGCAGGAACTGCAGCGGGGGTTTACATGGTAGGGAACCGCGTCCCAGCCCTTCGAATCTCCGAGCTGCACGACACGCGGCAAATCTTCGCAGAAAAACTTTCGGACGCTGGGCATGTAAATCAGGAAATGCACGAGGCCGTCTTCCAGGTCCTTCCGCAGCGCCTTCAGGCGATTGGCGTGATCTCCGCCTTCTTTTGTGCCCAGAATCTTCGTGAAGTTCGGCATTTCGACATGCCGCCAGAGATAGATGCGTGAACTCACGAAAAACCGATCAAGAAACGCCTTGCCTTCGTTATGAAGCCAATTTGCCAGGAAAATCGCGTAGAGGCACACCTCTGCGGAATAGCTGGCGTTAGCCTCCGTGATGTTCTTCAGGTCGATGACGGACAATGCGAGGCGCTTGTCATTCTCCGCCACCGGGTGGCGGGTGCCGTCCGGGAGGATTTCAAATTCATTGTCGCGGCGGACATCGGCAAAGATGACGTCCGGGCGAAGGCCTGACATCTTCGGAATAAACTTCTGATTATCCTTGGAAACACCGATGTTTGTGAGCGCGGCTTCGCGAAAATCCTCAGGTTCGATTTGAGGCTGAAGAATCAGAGTTGAGGTTGTGATCTTCGACAGCGCTTCCGACAGGTCCACGGGGGCTGTCCCGTTGCTTTTCGCGAATACATTATTCGGAAGCGAACTGCACAACACGTTGAATTGTTCATACTCGAATTCGCGCCCCGAAGTCGTGATGAGCTGAACGCCAGGCCTCGATTTGAGCGGGACAGGAATGCCCGCTTTCTCCAGCGCGCCGGGATTATTCGAGAAAAGCGAAAGATACAGCTCCCGTTCGCACAGCGTCCGGAGGTACATGGACATCTTGCTCTTCGTAAATTCACGCTTTGGTAACGCCATGGGCACGATGCTTGAATTCTAATCTGTCCATCTGCTTGCTGTGGGACGGTTTAGGCCCTGTCCATTCGCTGAAGATGCCAATTCTCGGCGGCTGGAGATGGGTTAGCCGATTTCCAAATGGCTTTTAGGGGGAGGCATCGCCTCCCTCGCTACGACCGCTCTCGCGTTCTCCGCTACCCACCCCAGCGGGCCTTTCCTGCCCGCAACGCCCACCCTCATAGTTCCGGTGCGCTGACGCGCACCATGCGGTAGACAAGCCTCCTATGGGGGCGCGGCCCCCTCGCGCGCGCAAGGAGTTTCCCCAGGCTTCCGCGCTCCGCTTGTGCAGCCCTTCGCACTTTCCGCTTCAGCTTTGCTTCCGCTCCAAGGGTGGGTGATCCCCCTCTCCTTGCACTTGCTACCCCCCGCGTTCGCCACGTGGCGTTCGGCATGTAGGTACATGCCGACTGCACGGCATGAAAAGCAAAGGCAACGACAACAGCAAACGCAAAGGAGAAAACACCATGAGCAGCACAGCCACCATGAACGTCACCGCTATCGACAGCAAGAAGCCCGCCACCAAACAGGAACTCATTGCCGCCAATATCAAGCTGCTGATTGAGCAGTTGCAGGCCGGTCACTCCGAAGCCCTCACCAACTACCTCACGGCTATGAGCCGCTTTCACAACTACTCGTTCGGGAACGTGCTGGAGATCGCGCGGCAGATGCCGACCGCTACCCGTGTAGCCGGATTCTGGACGTGGAAGAATCTGGGCCGCAGCGTGAAGGCAGGGCAGAAAGGCATCCGCATTCTCGCCCCTATCGTCGGCGTCCGCCGCAAGAAAGAAGAGGAAGCACAGAAGGACATCACCAAGCAGAACGAGCGCGTACTGCTTGGCTTCCGCAACGCCTACGTCTTCGATGTTTCGCAGACCGACGGCGTAGACCTGCCGGAGATGCACGAGATTTCCGGCGACCCCGGAGAGAACTTGGAACGGCTGGCCGCGTTTGTGCGCGGTCGTGGCATCCAGCTTTCCTATAACGAGAACATCACTCCCGCGCTTGGCATCAGCTACGGCGGACGCATTGCGCTCCTACCCGGACAGTCGAAAGCCGAGGAATTTTCAACGCTGGTACATGAGACGGCGCATGAACTCCTGCACAAGGCCGAGCGTCGCACGGCAACCACCAAGACGGTACGCGAGACAGAAGCCGAGGCCGTGGCTTTCGTTGTCGGGAAGGCCGTGGGGCTGGTGACGGGTTCCGCATCCGCCGATTACATCCAGCTTTACCACGGCAACGCATCGCTGCTCGCCGAATCACTCGAAGTCATCCAGCAGACCGCCAGCGTCATTCTTGCCGCATTGGAGCCGCCCATCGCGGACGAAGCCGCCACCGATGAACTCGCGGAGGTGGCATAATGCAGACCCTACTCCAAATCATCGAGAAGGCTGGAGGCTGGCGGCACAGCCTCTACCTCAAGATCGACAACGCGCCGTATATGGAGCTTGTCATTGAGGCAATGGATGAGTCCGGCCCGTTGGGCCTGCCTTCTGTTTCCGTGTGCCACTACGGTGAGCAGAACGGCGACCTCATGCGCGACCCCGAGATGTGCTTCGAGGTTGTGTGTGCGGAGGACAGAACGCTCTCGCTCAATCCCTGGTACTTCCGCAACGACTATCTGGGGCTGGAGCAGTGGAGCCGGAACATCGTGCGCGGACAGTATCTCCGAATCGCCGCACTCCACGAGCAACACGAACGCTTCGCTCAGACGTGGGACAACAACCTGCGTTTGCAGGGATTCTTAGAAGTCTTCACCGACAAGCACATTCTCGGCTAGTCCGCTCCGTTGATTTGGAGCGGAACCGTTCCCGGTGTGCCGCTCCGTGCCTTCACCCTCAACCGCTCGAAAGGAGCTTGTTATCATGCAAACCCAAGTCGTCAACGCTACCGAATACCGCGATGTCCCGCTGTCCCTGCTGAACGAATCGAAGACCAACCCGCGCAGAACCTTTGAGCCAACCGCTTTGAAGGAACTGGCCGAGTCCATCAAGACGCAAGGTGTTCTCTCGCCGTTGCTGGTGCGGCCCCTCACGGAGAACGGCTTTGAGATCATCGCCGGAGCACGGCGTTACCGCGCCGCGCAGATGGCCGAGCAAACCACTGTTCCTGTTCGCATCGTTCATCTCTCCGATGCCGAAGCACTGGCCGCGCAACTGGTGGAGAACCTGATTCGCGCCGAGATTCACCCGATGGAAGAGGCGCAGGGATTTCGCGCCTTGCTGGACCTGGAGGAACCCAAGTACACCATCGAGCAAATCGCCGCGCGAGTGGGCAAAACTCCGGCGTTCGTGGCGCAGCGCCTCAAGTTGGCTGACCTCGTTCCCGCAGCCGTAGAAGCATTCTATGCCGACGCTATCGGCGTGGGCCACGCTCTGCTGCTGGCGAAGCTACCAACCGACCAGCAGGAAATCGCGCTCAAAGCCTGTTTCAAGGAGATTTACAACGGCGGGGAGAAGTCCATTCGTATCCTGCTGCCCGTCCGCAACCTTCAATTCTGGATTGATAGCAATATCCTGCTGGTGTTGAAGGACGCGCCGTTCAACAAGCGCGATGCGCAGCTTGTGCCATCGGCGGGCAGTTGTGCAGACTGCCCGAAGCGTACCGGAGGCAACAAGCTGCTCTTTACCGACTTCGGGAAGCAGGACGCTTGTACCGACCCGGCTTGCTACGCCAACAAGGTACAGGCGCACATCGCCAGCACCATCACCGCAAAACCGGAACTGGTGCAGATCAGCACCGCTTACGGTGGACAACAGGAAGGCAGCCCGGTACTCCCACGCAACAAGTACACGGCGATTCGGGACGAGAAGCCGAAGTCGAAGGACGAGGCCAAGCGCCCGGAGTTCAAGGTGTGCAAGTTCGCCACGGACGCCATCATCACCGAGGGGAACGATGTGGGCACTATCCATAAGGTGTGCGCCAATCCCTCCTGTCCAGTGCATCATCCGAAGCAGCAAACCAGCCGCGAGGATGAGGCATGGAAGGTTGAGCAAGCCAAGCGTCGCCGCGAGGAAGCGATTGCCAGCACGACCGGCCTTCGCGTTCTTACTGCCATCGGCTCCGCTGTGCCTGTGCGTCTCCTCAAGCGCGACCTGCTTTTCGTTGTCGAGAAGCTGGTAGGCACGATGGATGAGCGGAATATCGAGACACTGGCGCGGCAGCACGGCATCCGGCAGAAGCGTGATGACGGAGGCGTCAAGAAGGCTTTCGCTGCATTCCTTCGCCGCGCAGACGAAAGTACACTCTCGCGTGCGCTGGTGGAGTCCACGGTCCTGATTGTGGCCTTACGTGGCAACGCCGCCGCTATGTTGAAGGACGCGGCGAAAGCTTACAAGGTAGACACGGACGCGATCGGTCGCAAAGTGCGGCAGGAGTTCGCCGCCAAGGAGAAGGCGAAGAAGGCCGCACAGTCCACAGTCAGACCTGCACCAAAGGCCGCATAGACTATGATAACGACCAACCAATGAGAGGCGGCCCAGGCCGCCTCTCATTTTTGTGTCCGCGAAAAATCGGCAGGGGGAACACACGCTGTTTTCCCCCTGCACCCTCATTCGCTCTGCTCCGGCCCCGCTCGCCGGCACCGCGCCAAGGAGTCAAGTTCCTCCTCCTTGGAATCTGCCCCTGTTCCTATGAACTAGGTCCACCGGACGGAGTGAGCCCACCCTCGGCACTCGTCAACTGGTACACCATGTCGCCTACGAATCGCCGAAAGGACTCATTCTCGACAAACTGCTTATATACCTGGGTATCATCTTTCAAAAGATGCTGCATAACCTTGCCAAGGGCTTCATCGTGGGCCATTCGTGCTGTGTGCGGAGTGTTTTCCTTGGCATTTTGGTAAGCCATATCGGCTGCGACCTTCGGCGCGATGTCATCTCGGATACGCTTTGCGACTCGGTCTGAATCGGTGAATAGCGTGCCAAAGTGCTCATTGAACGTTTTCAGAATGTTGCTTAGACGGTCTAATTCCGGTTCGCCCCTGTGGCCACCACCGTCAGCCGGAGCAGGTTCAATTTCCGCGTCGATGTCCGCTAATGCGATATTCATGGCGGACTTCTTCTCAACACGATAGCTGTCCATATCGATGGCTTCAAGAATCCCTTGAGAGAGATCCTCTTCTTTGGGCGCTGGCAATTTTGGCGTCAGAAGATTGAGGAAGATGGAGAGCTTCTCCCACTCCGCATTGGTATACGGGATCACTGACGATAGGAAGCTGTATGTACGGCAGAAAGCTTTGGCTTTTCCCTTAAAGTCGACTTGTGCGTCCTCGTCCAATGTGTCCACGTATACCGCTACGCACGCATCAAGAATCGGGTCGAGCTTGTCGCGCTCTGCTCCGCTCAAGAACAGCTCAACGACTTGTTGCACCTGCACAGGTGAGTAGACTTGCGCTCCGTCGAGCGATGCCTTTAGGTCATGCAGCTTGTTCGGGTCTGTCTCCTCGGAGAGTAGCGTAGTGCGGTAGTAGTCCTGGAAGGCGTACGTTATGGCCTCATTGTTGTTCTGAAAATCGAGCACAAAACAGTCGTACTTTTGCGGACGGGCACGGTTCAGACGCGAGAGTGTCTGCACTGCCTTGATCCCGGAAAGCGCCTTATCCACATACATCGTGTGAAGCAGCGGCTCATCATATCCGGTCTGGAATTTGTCGGCGCATATAAGAAAACGATATGGATCGTTCTTGATCTTCTCCGCGATGTCACCGCTGGGGAACCCGTTTAGGGATGACTCGCTTACCTTCGCGCCTCCATACTCATGCTCGCCAGAGAAGGCCACAATAGCTTGGTAGGGACTCTTCCGTTCGATCAGGTAATCCTTGAAGGCATGAAAGTATTGGATCGCACGCTCGATGCCGCTCGTCACAACCATCGCGCGTGCCTGCCCACCGATCTTCCCGGCAGCCATCACTTGCTCGTGGAAATGGTCAACCATGATCTCTGCCTTCAGGCGGATTGCATGGTCATGACTCTCCACATAGCGCCGGAGCTTCTTCTTTGCTTTCTTCGTGTCGAACTCTGGGTCGTCGTCCGTCTTCTTGATCAGCTTGTAGTAGCTGTTGACCGGTGTGTAGGCTTTCAGCACATCGAGGATGAAGCGTTCCTCGATAGCTTGCTTCATCGTGTAAGAGTGGAAGGGACGGTGCTTGATCTTTCCCTCGGCATCGGCAGGTAGTGCAATGCCGAACATCTCCAGCGTCCTTGGCTTTGGAGTTGCCGTGAACGCAAAGTAGCTGGCATTCTTCAACATCTTGCGCGCAGCCATGCGTCTTTCCAGAGCTTCGTTTACAGTATCCTCGGCCTCGGCCCCATCGTCTCCCGTGTTCGCTGACAGAGCTTCGCTCATTGCGGCGGAAGTCTTACCGCCTTGGCTCGAATGGGCCTCGTCGATCACGATCGCAAATGTCCTATCCGGCTCCGTGGCAATCTCATCAAGGATGAACGGGAACTTCTGCACCGTAGAGACGATGATCTTTTTGCCTTCTTCAATGAACCTTCGCAGATCACCCGAGTGCTCCGCATGTCCGACTGTCGCGCCCACCTGCATAAACTGCTTGATGGTCTTTTGAATTTGATCGTCGAGGATGCGCCGATCCGTGACGACGATGACAGAATCGAAAACTTCCTTATTGTTACGCTTCAGCCCGATGAGTTGATGAGAGAGCCACGCGATAGAGTTTGACTTTCCGCTGCCGGCAGAATGCTGCAGTAGATAGCGCTTGCCCGCTCCATTGGCTCGCACATCTGCCAACGCTTTGCGCACCAGGTTGAGTTGGTGGTACCGTGGCCAAACCTGCTTGCGCCGCTTCCTTCCAGTCTTCGGGTCCTTTTCCTCAACAATCTGGGCGTAGTTTTCGAGGATGTTCGTCAGCCCCGTCGGCGTCAGAACTTCCTTCCAAAGGTAGTCCGTCTTCAGGCCGTTCGGATTCGGCGGATTGCCCGCGCCATCGTTGTAACCCTTGTTGAAAGGGAGAAACCATGAGCCTTTGCCTTTCAGCTCCGGGCACATGCGCACTTCGCTATCGTCCACGGCGAAGTGGACGACGCACCGGCCAAACTCAAAGAGACGTTCCCGCGGATCGCGGTCACGTCGGTACTGCTCGATTGCGTCTTCCACCGTTTGCTTGGTAAGGCTGTTCTTCAACTCAAACGTGGCAATGGGCAGGCCGTTGATGAACAGACAGAGGTCGAGAGCCCGCCGCGTCTCGTCCATGCTGTAAGCAAGCTGGCGGGTGATGGAGAAGCGGTTCTTCGCGTGCAAAGCCTCTGCTTTGGTGTTGCCTGGCGAAGGTGTCCCATAAAACAGGTCAAAGTGCAGCGGCCCGTCATCCACTCCCTTACGCAACACATCAATGACACCACGCTTGCCCACTTCGGAGGAGAGGCGCGTAAGGAACTTCACGCGCTGGAAGTCCTTCGGATCGTCGGTGATGCCCAGCTTGCGGAAGGCCTCCGGCTGGGTGGAGCGCAGAAAGGCGAAGAGCTGCGGCACATCCATGGCGACCGCCCGGTCATAGTCCTTCGGGCTGCCGGCAAAGTAACCGGTTCCCGCTGCGTCGGGTGCGTCCTTGACGGCATTCGCAGCGATGTTAAGGGCATCTGTGCCGGTCATGTGCCGAACGATCAATGTCTCCAGACCCTTCTCACTGGTGTCTGTGCTCAAGCGACGACCTCCTCATCAGCTTCTGCCGGGTCAAGCTCCGCTTCCTCCACTTCAGAAATATCTGCTTCTGCAGTATCCGGGAGACGGGCTGCGGCCTTGCGCACATCTAGCTTGCCGGTGACGACATCGGCGACGAGGCGGGTACGGTACTCGCGGAGCAGGCTAATTTCGTGTTCGAGTCGGGAAATCGCTCTTTCGGGATCTCTTAACCGCTCAAGAATGAAGCGGCAGATCGTCTGTTGCTCCTCAAACGGCAGGAGGACGTTCTGCATTTGCTTGAAGTTTTCCCAGTACAAACGATTGCGATCTGAGACGATTCCGGTAGAGAAGCGGTTCGCTTGTTGCTTATATTCCGCTGTACGGAAAACGAACTCGTAGAACTGCGGATCAACTCCAGCTCGCGGCTTTATCACAACGTAGGCCGGACTCACCAAGCCATCTATCGGACTAACGCCGACCGCACCTTGCCACATCCTCATTGTGTTGTAAGCGAGGTCATTTCTCCTAACTAGCTTGTATTTTGTGTGATCCTCGATATAGCGCTTCGGCCGGCCAAACTGGTCCAGAGATTCTGACGTTATCCCGGATCGTAGAGAAACTTGAAGAACCGGCAAGCCCGGAATACCTTGCTCTACTCTGTGCGAGAACAATGCGAGATTCCGCAAGACTGTCCAATGATGCGGAATGTATCCAAGCCAGGGGATGCCGGAAGGCTTAAGTGGGACGGATGGATCGAGACCACGGGTCACGGCGCGGTAGATGATGGCTTGCTTCTGCTCGTTGAGCAGCGCAATCACCTTGCGCTTCGCACGAATCGCCCTCTCCAGTCGGCCATTCGCCCAATTCAGAAACCGCACGATCGCTTCCTGCTCCTCCGAGGGAGGAATCGGTACAGGCATTCGCTTGAAATGAGAAAAGTCGAGGTTCTGTCTTAGACCTGAACCATAGCCGTAGATGGCTTTGCTGGTGTCCCAAACATTGAGGAATTGAAAGCCGAATTCCGAACTGACTCCACCGATCGCACGCAACGCAAGATATGCGGAGGTAATGATGCCGCGGTCGCGCACCATTCCAACTCTCAGGCTCGTATGGTCATTCTGGAGGTCAGTTGTTCGGAGAACGACATCTCCAGGATTGACGATCTGATATGTCTCGAAGGACTCCGGTACCAAACCGTGTAGCTTTTCTGCGGGCTTGACGATGATGCGACCGTAGCTGAGAGAGAGTACGGTCTTCTCCCTCATCCCCCGATTCCTCTCATGATTGGGCGAGAATGCGCCAAACGCAGGCCGCATCTCCCAATGGTTCGGGACCCGCCCAAGCCACCCCAGCCCTGAATCTTTGTAATCCGAATACGGTTTGAGGTCAGCAATCATCACAGCACCTCGAACCATTTCTTGATCTTTAGGGCCATGAGTTTGCGCCGCGCTTCGAGAAATTCGCTATAGCTTGGAATTTCATCGTCAAGAAGGCACTCCGGTAGGCAGTGCATTCTGAAGTTGGCCTTCATTTGCGTCAACTCTGTAATGCCGCCGTACTTCCTCTTGCCGCCAGCGCATTGCTCGGCCAACTCGTTGAAATATTTCTCCGGAGCCTTGTCGCCAATCGCGATGTTGATCTCGCTCTGCGCCAGAACGAAGTTTGCGATCTGGTTATACTCGCCGCGCCCCTTGCCATCCTTCTTGAGGTGGTTCTTCGGATATACGTGGTGGACATCCGTCCTGTTCAGCAGGAGATCCAGAACCTTGATGTCACGGGACAAGAAACCGTGATCAACTGCCTTTACCTGTGCAGCCTGATACGCCAGAAAGTAGGGGCTGCTTGCAGAGGATGTGTCGAGCTCAAGAGGCAGCAGATTGTCCCAGTAGTTGGTTGAGAGCTCCGCCTTCATCACGGCGTTGCAGTAATGTTCAATTCCTTGCGCCTCGATTTGGCGGATGTCGTAGTCGATGTCCGTTTCGGGATTGCCTTTTGAGTAGCGCCGGGTAAGCAATGAGAATGCGTACCATCTCCGCACGATGCGCTCCAGGTCGGCGGCAGGCAACTTACTGGCGCGCCCTCTGAGGTAAATGATGTACGCGAAGTTGATGTTATTCTGCGCTCCAATCAAGTCAGCGGAGACAAAGCCCGCTGATCGCAGGATCATCAGAAGGCGCTCAAAGTGCGTCTGGCTGATAAATGCGAGGACACCTTTCTTCAGACGCGCGAATGATTCCTCAGCAATTTTTTCTTCATAAACCTTGGTTTCGAAGTTACGACCCGACAGAAGCGCGACCAGGTCCTGTAGCCTTCCGCGTCCGAATTGGCTTGTGAAAGCAACGCGCAGCATATCGGTATAGGTAGGGTCGTAAATATCGTCATTGGTGTTTTTCAACCACTTCATTGCAGGCAGGAATTCAGACGCTGCGAAGTTGGCATCTCCTTTGGCAATCCTGTTGTAAAACTCGGGAGCTTTGGCTAAGTGGCAGAAGTAATCAATTGCCTTGCGAAGCTGGTTTCCACCAAATGTTTCGTTTGAAGCGATCTTTGACATTGCAAAGTCTGCCTGCGATAGCTCGGTTCCGGCCGAATTGACGCGTATGAATATCTGCGTGACTTCATTGATATCCAGATCGTGAGCCAGCTCAATAATGCCAACGTGATTGTTGATGATCTTACGGAGTCGTTCAAACACAGCAAAGACAGAGTCTTCGTCGGTGCTTTTGTTCGCCTTGGCATAGGCTTTGGTCAATTGCAGCATTTTTGCATCGGGTGCGAAGATTGTCGCAACGTCTTCAATCCAGGCAGGGTCCTTAGCAATGATCGGGGTCGACACCTCGAACTTTTCTTCCAACGGATTGAAGGCGATTTTTATCCGAACTGTCGCATAGTCCTTGGTTAGCACCTCAATGCCAAGAATGGCGGCCATCAACGCCGTTACGCGCTGCTGCCCGTCAATGAGAATTCGCTTGCCAGCTGAAGTGCTACCGTCCTTGAGCCTCACCTTAGGGTTGCGCCAGGCAATCAGATACCCGACTGGATATCCACGGTAGAGTGAATCGAGAAGATCGCGGACCTTTTTAGGCTCCCAGACAAATGGGCGTTGGATTTCCGGTATAGCGATTTCATTCGATTTGACCCAAGTCAGAAGAGTCTCAATTGGATGTGGTGCTACAGAATACCGTTGAGTGGACATGTTCTACTTGCTCTCCATCAGAAGACCGTCCAGAAGGCCTCCTGCTTCTTTCTCAATCGCCACAATGTCCGCCGCGATCTCTTCAAGACTTCGCAATGGTTGCGGCTTATAGAAGTGGCGAGTAAAGCTCACTTCATAGCCGATCTTAGTGGCTAATTCATTGATCCACGCGTCGGGGGTGTAAGGCAGAACTTCACGTCGAATGAAGGCTTCAATGCCGCCATCCTCCAGCAATGGAACCTGCTCCGTGTCTCGCAACTCCGAGTCCGGCTCGTACTCCACTGTCATCTGCTTTCCGTTCACAGTCTCCTCAAAGAGGCCACGGAGTGGATCGGCCTTCGCTTTGCCTGGTTTATGAATCTTGGCGATGACACGTGGTGCGGTCTCTACGCGCCAGCTTACGGTCTTCAGCAGTTGTTTGAGGTCGGCTGCCGAAAGCTTGATCTCCTCCGTCTTGAGTGCGGTCTCAACACGCTCGCGAAACTTGTTGTGGTCCTCGAAGAGCCCATCTCCGAGCAGCTCACGCAATTTCATCGCAGCGTCAAACAGCCGGCCATCGCGCTCCCAGGTTTTGGCATCCAGTAGTTTCTTCTTCTTCTTTTCCGGAAGCCCCTTCTTGGCTGCGCCTTCCTCCTCATCCTCTGCTTCCGCCTCGGCTCCCCAATCGTTCAACCGAGCTTCCAGTGCGGAAGAGATTTGTGCGAAACCAGTGAAGAGCTTCTCTCCGAGTTCCTCGTAGAGGATCGAACGAATGGCTTCATCTCCAGAGGCAAAACGTAGCGTCTCAATTACCTTGAGAGATAACTGACTGTGCAGGCGCAGAGGACGCTCGACCATAACCTTCCAATACCCGAAGGCCTCGTTCTGGAAAACCTTCGATTCGGGAGCTTCTGCGAAGTCGAGGAAACTGCGTGTAATCCGCTCAATATCTTCGGGCGAGAGCTCGCAGTTCTTCTTGCCGAGATTTTTGCGAAGAGGCTTGTACCAGTTCGTTGCATCGATCAGTTGTACGCGCCCTTTCCGTTGGCTGACCTTCCGATTGGAGAGCACCCAGATATAGGTCGCAATTCCGGTGTTGTAGAAGAGGTTCAGCGGTAGAGCGACAATGGCCTCGACCCAATCGCTTTCGATGAGCCATCGGCGAATGTTGCTTTCTCCCTGGCCGGCGTCGCCGGTAAAGAGCGAGGAGCCGTTGTGGACTTCTGCAATCCGACTTCCCAGGGTAGATTTGCCATTCATCTTTGAAGCCATGTTGGCAAGGAACAGCATCTGTCCATCGCTGGACCGAGTCACAAGCGAAAGCTCTTCGCCTCCGTGCATGACCTTGAAGCGCAAGTCGCGCATTCCGTCCTTGCCTCCCATTGCTTCTAGGTCTTTCTTCCAGCTCTTGCCGTAGGGAGGATTGGCGAGCATGAAGTCAAATTCTTGGGCAGGAAAAGCGTCATGTGAAAGCGTGGACCATTCTGCTCCGCCCACAATGTGATCGGCGCTTTCGCCCTCGCCTTTGAGCAGCATGTCGGCTTTGCAGACCGCGTACGTTTCAGGATTAATTTCCTGTCCGTACAGGAGGCAATTGACCGTCTGCTTCCGATTTGCGGCAATCTTGGTCAGAGTCTCTTCTGCGACCGTCAGCATTCCACCCGTTCCACAGGCGCAGTCATAAAGGAGGTAGGTGCCGGATTTGATCTCCTTCTCTATGGGCAAAAACACGAGGTTTGCCATGAGGCGAACGGCGTCCCGTGGTGTCCAGTGTTCGCCGGCTTCCTCGTTGTTCTCTTCGTTGAACTTGCGTACCAGTTCCTCGAAGATGGTTCCCATCGAGTGGTTGTCGACGCCCGCTGGAGACAGATCAATATCGGGATCGAGGAACTTGTTGATCAGGGTCCCGAGAGCATCGGCTTTGGACAGCGTCGGGAGCTGATTCCGAAATTTGAAATTATCGAGGATGTCCTGAACATTGGGCGAGAATCCGTTCAGATAATCCTCAAAGTCGGCAAGTAGCTGCTGTTGGTTGCCGCGGGATTTAAGATCGCGCAACGTAAACTTCGACGTATTGTAGAACGCCTGGGTTGATGCGGCGCATAGAGCAGCCCGTTGCTCCGTAATGAGAGCATCATCCAGCATCTTCTTGGTATCGAGAACGGACTTTTTGGTCGGTTCAAGAACCGCATCCATGCGGCGGATCACACACATTGGAAGGATTACATCCGGATACTTGCCGCGCTTAAAAAGATCGCGTAGTACGTCATCTGCAATACCCCAAATAAAGGAGACGATTTTGTTGTGCGTCGCCTGGTCCACTATCGTTTTCGCTCCTTCTCAATTCCGATAACCCAAAGATCTGACGGCTGGGAATTCGTCGCAGACCTTCAGGCGGGATGAGGTTTTAAACCTGAATAAAATGACAAGGATATGGTAAATCCGCTAAGCAACAGTCTAAGGCTTGAGCTGTTGGGATGATGTGGTCTTGTCACCGAACGGTTACATTTCGAAAAGTAACCGTTCGCTCTCTTTGCGATATGTCACCGTTCGGTTACTATTGTAGTACACCGTGGGAGGCTTTGGTTATGAAAATACGGACTGCCACAGATCTGGGTGCCTTCATCCGGGAGCGCCGCGCCAAGTTGGGGATGGATCAGAGCGACCTGGCGGAAAAGGCAGGAACCAGCCGAAAGTGGATCGTGGAAGTGGAGCAAGGGAAGCCGCGCGCAGAAATCGGCCTTATTCTCCGCACCCTCAAGACATTAGGGGTTTCTCTGGATATTGCGGTTGACCGCACGCGAAAGACATCCGCAGCCAGCGAACCAAGGAACGTGGACATTAACAATATCCTCAACTCCCTAAAGAAGCGTCCATGACCAACCAACTCATCGCTCTGCTGGATGGCCGAGAGGTCGGGACCGTCCACTACAAGGACTCCCGCCTCTCATTCACATACAACGAAACATGGAGAAACGACCCGAGTGCGTATCCACTCTCGCTCTCCATGCCGCTCGGATCGGCAACGCACGGCCATGCCCGGATAGAGGCATTCCTGTGGGGACTACTGCCCGATAACGACCGCGTTCTCCAGAATTGGGGCAAACGCTTTCAGGTGTCGCCTAAGAATGTCTTCCGGCTGATTACCCATGTAGGCGAGGACTGCGCAGGCGCCGTTCAGTTTGTCACTCCTGAACGGCTTGAGACGTTGATTGCGGAACCGGCTGCGCGAGAAGTTCAATGGCTCACAGAAGATGACGTAGCAGAACGCCTGCGTACCTTGCGCGCCGACCATTCTGCATGGCGGGCCGCGAGCGATACAGGACAGTTCAGCCTTGCGGGCGCACAGCCGAAGACGGCGCTTCTATTCGAGCGCAGGCGGTGGGGAGTGCCGTCGGGCCGTATTCCAACCACTCACATCCTGAAGCCACCGACGGGAGAGTGGGACGGTCATGCGGAAAACGAGCACTTCTCCTTGCAACTGGCGCGCTCACTCGGCCTCATTGTTCCGAACTCCAACGTCCTGCGGTTTCAGGACGAGATCGCTATCGTCGTCGAGCGGTACGACCGCGCGCGCGCCGGGAACAGATGGGCGCGTATTCACCAGGAAGATATGTGCCAGGCCCTTGGCCTACACCCAACGCGCAAATATGAAAGCGACGGTGGACCGGGAGTGCGAGGAATCGTGGAACTGCTTCGGGAGCGGTCCAGCAGCCCGGATGAGGACGTTCAATCGTTTCTGGACGCCATTGCGTTCAACTGGCTGATCGCCGGAACAGATGCTCATGCGAAGAACTATTCTCTGCTCCTCGGCCAGAATGGGACCGTGCGCCTTGCGCCCCTCTATGACCTGGCAAGTATCCTCCCGTATCCTGCCGTGGACGTGAGCAAGGTAAAGCTCGCCATGAAGATTGGCGGGGAGTACCGGCTCCGAAATATTGGCCCGCGGCATTGGCAGAAGCTCGCCGCCGAGTTGCGCTTGGACGAAGTGAAACTCATCGATCGAATCAGGACAATGGCCAAGGCGTTGCCGGACCAGATCACAACGATCCAAGAACAGATTGAAGGACAGGGGTTGTCGCATGTCACGATCACAAGGTTGTGCACACGGCTCAAGACGCGAACGGCCGCTTGTCAGCGACTGCTGAAATAGAACGCACCTCGAATTTTCGGTTTTGTTCGAAAATCGACAACCGTTAATTCTGCTATTTGCGGCGCTTGTTCGCTCACCACAGTTGCCCTGAGCTTGCCACTTCTGCCATGATTAACTTCAAGTGAACGGGCTCTGCCATGCGATTTGCTCTTCCCCCAAGCCTTCGCATCGCTTCCGGTTTGCTTTTGGCCGCCCTGCTGAGCATTGTCGGGTATCAAGTCTTCCTGCGCATATCTCATTCTCCAGAGGCGCTGCTGAAGCGAGCCGACGGCTTGTCATGGCTCAATAGCTGGATTGCAGCGGCTCCGCTCTACCATCAAGCTGAACTCGAATTCATCAAGCACGGCGATGCTTCACGAGCACTCTATGCGCATGTCAGCCAAGTGCTGGCGCAGAGCGAATCCTCCAGGACAATCCCCAGCCAAATTGCGGAATTACGAGGCGACCTGAACCGCCCCGAAGCGAGCGATCCAGAAACCCGCCTGCGAATTCTCACAATTCTTGGGATGCTGGAAACAAACTACGATGCCAGCATGGCCCGCGATACCTGGTCGCAGGTTGAGTCGGTCTCACTTCGGCGGCAGCATTATCTTCTCGCCTCACGAGCGATTGGTGAGCAGGGAATCGCGGCGTTCCTGCTTGGCGATCTTGCAACAGCCAAAAAGGATGTCGAGAAAGCATGGATGGTCGCGAAGGTTGCCGATCCCGCAGCTCACATCCGATATGCCAGCATGTACGGCACGGGCTTAGTTGAACTTCATAAATACAAAGAGGCGCTAGGCCCGCTGAACGAAGCGATCAATGTTGCGAGCAAGACCCGTGACGCAGCCTATCCGTCGATTGCCGTTAATGCCAAAATCGAAGCGCTCAGTGGCACCGGCCAAAGTGACCAGGCACTTGCGCTCGCCGATGATGCAATGAAGAAGGTCGAGGCTCTTCACCTGGCTGGTCACCTGTATGAGCTCTATCAGGTGCGGGCAAGTGTCTATGAGGAGAAGAACGACTGGAAGGAAGCAATATTGGACCTTAGCCAGTCCGTTCAGTACGCTCGGCAGCTCTCCTATTGGCGTGGAATCACTCAAGCGGGCGGCCTGCTTGCGGAAGCATATCTACATGAGGGCAGCCTCCAAGCCGCACTAGCTGCAATCAACGAAGCGATCGATGCAAACAAGCATATCCCGGATGAGCTGTATCAGGTGCCGAAGAATCTCGCTATCAAAGCACAGATTCTTGCGCAGCTAGGAAATATCCGAACATCCAACGACCTCTATGAAAAAAGCGCAGATTTGCTCGATGCGCTTCTCAGCAAAGTCCCAACTCCCACGGTCGAACGGCAACTTTTGAGCGACCTCGGCACCGTCTATTCCGGTTATTTTGCCTCGCTGTGCAATCAAGATCGGATTGCCGAAGCATTTCGAGTGATTGAGCGGGCCCGTGGCCGCGTCGAAGCGCAGGGCCTTTCGGATCATGCGCTCGTTGTTCCACAGCAACCGATGCCGGCTGATCTTCGACTGACCGCACTCAACATCCAGTTACTCGACACGGACGACCCGATAAAAAGGTCGAGTGTGCTTGAAGAAATTTACACCACTGAGCAGCAGCTCGGTGCGCAAGTCAGCCACAGAATCCCCATTCCAGTTTCTCTGAGTACGTTGCAGAAAGATTTATCGCCGCCTGATCTCTTCATCGAATATGTCTTCGATAATCCAGTTTCATACGCATTGGCCGTGACGAATACGACGGTTCACCGCTACGAATTGCCAGCAAAAGATCAGATCGAACGGGATTCGGAGCAGTACCGTTCTCAGATAATCAAACGCGGAATTGACGCCGCGCTTGCCGCGAAGCTGTTTGGAGAACTGCTTGCACCAATCCAGGAATACAAGCGGAAGGCCCACCTTATAGTGGTTCCGGACGGGAAGTTGCATCTGCTTCCGATCTCCGCCTTGGAAGATTCGGGCCAATATGTTCTGGCTTCCCATATCGTCAGCGTTGTGCCATCCGGTTCGGTATTGGACATGCTACAGCACCGCAGAATCCGAACGGAGCGAAAAGAACTCCCATATGTCGGAGTGGCGGCTTGGATATCCAAACCACCACCGACAACTCTACTTGCCACAATTCGCCGTGCGGTTTCGGGGCCAGAGAGACGAGAGCTAGTCGCACTGCCCGAAAGTCGCAATGAAGTGGAGACCATTGCAGGCGATCTTCCAAAGCCCAGCACCGTTCTCCTCGGAGATCACGCGACGAAAACGGCATTCGAGCGGCTACCGCTTAATCGATATGCGGTCATTCACCTTGCGCTTCACGGCTATGCCGATCCAGAGTTCCCCGACCGCTCCGCCCTCGTCTTTGCGCCGCGTTCCTCTCCCGCGGACGACGGCCTACTCCAAGTACGGGACATTCGTACTCTGCCGCTGAACACCGACCTGGTGACACTGTCGGCTTGCGATACAGGAGTCGGTCCGGTAGGCGAAGAGGGCGTGGCGAACGTCGTCAATGCGTTCATCGAGGCGGGCGCACAAAGCGTGGTTTCGACGCTCTGGGCCGTGGAAGACCATTCCACTGCGCAACTCATGATTGCCTTCTATGGAAATCTTCGCCACGGACAGACCAAGGTAGAAGCACTGCGCGAAGCACAGCTCAGTTCATTGAAATCAGGAGACCCACCATACTTCTGGGCCGGGTTCGAACTTGATGGCGAGCCAAACGCGGCACTTTTTGCTAATTCGAAATCAACTTCCTCCTTCAGGAGTGGTCAATGACAACCAGCGTCGCTGCGGGCATGCAGATGCCGGTCGAACTTTCTGCTGAAAATAAGCACAGCATTCTCGAAAACGTACTGACCGCCTTGCAGAAGCGGTTCTATTCACCCGAGAAGTTGAATAGTGACTGGCAGGCAGCGGTTCGGAGACATAGGCCTACAATAGAGTCCGCGTCTACTGCCGATGCGTTCGAACAAGCTGTGGGCGACCTACTGAAAGAACTGAATGCTTCTCATCTTGGATTCTTTCATCAGAACGCCCGGAGGGCATCGAGTCGTGCTGCGCTCAGCGCAACCTACTCGCCGGAAGAGACGGATTACGGAAGGAAATGGATATTTCAAGATGTTCACTCGGGAGGCGCGGCGGCCATGGCCGGCATTGAGCCAGGCAATATCCTCCTCACTGTGGACGGCCAAGAAATCGCTCCCCCCGTGCATCCTGTGTTCTCGATGGGAAGAGAGACCAACGTTGAGCTGATTGACAATCAGGAAAATAGGCGGACTGTGACGGTAAACGTGGCCCGACCGAAAGGCAAGAAACTCCACTTCCTCGAACCAACACTTGCGGAATCACGCCAGCTTGGAGACGGAATCGGCTATCTGAAAGTAGCCATGTTCCCCGGCATGGTTGGGGTTGTTGTCGCAAATCAGATCACACATGCGGTCAAGTCCTTGGGGGCAGTTGATCGGCTGATTATCGACCTCCGTGGAAACACAGGAGGGGGACTCGGTGCTTTGCGTGTGATGAGCCTGCTTACCTCGGGGAGCATTCCGGTCGGATTCTCTCTCGACAAGTCTCGCGTGAGCGGAAACCTCGATCAAGAGAAGCAGCGGTTTCCACGATTCTCACGGATTCCATCGAATACAAAAGCGCTTTGGCCTTTGGCCCTGAAATTCGCGCCAGCAATGCTCACGA
Source organism: Occallatibacter sp. (assembly GCA_035550015.1). Classification (GTDB taxonomy): domain Bacteria; phylum Acidobacteriota; class Terriglobia; order Terriglobales; family Acidobacteriaceae; genus Telmatobacter. The sequence goes on from DASZRJ010000053.1 coordinate 43,926, forward strand.
AAAGGCCCATCGTTCTGGAGACGGAAGGGCTCGGACCACAGCCATTTCACGGACGGATCGCGTTGTTGGTTGACCGACACACTGCCAGTGCCGCGGAAATGATCGTTGCATTCGCGCGGGAGAACAAACTTGCGACAATCGTTGGCGAAAAGACTGCCGGTCGCCTCTTGTCAGCCACATCCGTTAAGGTCGGTAACGGGTTTCGTCTTGCATTACCTACGGGCGCCTACCACACATGGAATGGTGCTGTTCTTGAAGGAACGCCGATTGAACCGGGCCATTTGATCGACTTTGATTGGCGGGACAGACGACGCGGGAATGATCGACAGCTCAGTTATGTCATCGAGTCTTTACGAACATTGTCGCCTGCCAATTGAGAAGGTCGAAGGCTCCCAGTTGCCGTTCTTCGTCGCATCGGTGAGTGATTTGGCGATTTTGCGCTCATTTACAAATCCGAGAACTCATCAGGTACTAAATTGACGTTGCTCGAATTGCCTCATCTCCGATACTGATCTTCGGAGACCTGCTCCATCCAATCCACCATCTTTCCACCTTTTCTCTCCTGGATGGCGATGTGCGTCATGGCAGTGGTCGGAGTGGCACCGTGCCAGTGCTTCTCGTTAGGCGCAAACCAGATGACATCTCCGGGATGAATTTCTTCGATTGGTCCACCATCTCGCTGGGCCAGCCCAGAGCCGGCAGTCACGATAAGAGTCTGGCCTAACGGATGTGTATGCCAAGCCGTTCTAGCACACGGTTCGAAGGTGACACTTGCACCGGCTACCAGCGCCGGGTCTGGTGTCGTGAACAGGGGATCAATGCGAACGGTTCCCGTGAACCACTCAGACGGCCCTTTGCCCGATGGCTGCGATCCAACTCTCTTGATCTCCACTTTGACTCCAATCACATGAGCGATTTGTTTGGCTGCGTCACGCGGCAACGCCGCGCGGGGTGATTTTGATGGTCGCCGAACGTGCGCGTTCGCCGATCATCGGTTTGAGGTAGGGGCTTGCTTTGTACTTCTCACGATAAGCATCATCGATCTCGTCGTTTATGGCTCCCTGCACAGCTTCGAAGGCTACTTCCTTGGTTATGCCTGCGGCAGTGATCCGGCCAGCCCGTTGTTTGAGCGCGGCCTGATACCAGCGGGACTTCTGTCCGTTGTACCCGCGAACGTAGAGAGAGTCATCGACAACCACCGACCAGATCCACGTTGGAGTGCCGTACGTCGTGCCATCATCGCGGAATGGTGATATATGCAGGTCGTCAGTTTCAGCGATCTTGCTTAGTTCATTCTTTGCCCAAGTACCCATTGGAGATCCCTCCTGCGATCATCCAGCGCCTCGTCATTCAGCGCTTCAGCATTCACTTCCGCAGTAGCTTGAATGCTTGATTCCAGTGGCCGCCATTGAAGGCGGTGATGATCCAGATCATTGCGGCGGATTCGAGATAATGCGAAGCCCCTATACCACCGACATCAATTGGATTCCAGCCGAAGCTCTTGCAAATGCGCGAGACCTGTTCCTTTGCATTTGAATCATCCCCGCAGAGAAACATGTCCGGCGGCCCTCCTGCGAAGTCCGGCTTGTAGAAATGCGCGTGCCCCACAGTGTTGAACGCCTTAACAACAAACGCTTCGGACAGAGCCCTCTGATTGAGTTCGCCGCTGGAAGTTCCCAGGTTGCCGATCAGCTTAGGGAGGCTACCCGACATATCCAGTGGGTTGGTGGCGTCGATTACGATCTTGCCTCTGAAATTGTCAGACCCGGCCAATTCAATCGCCGCTACCGACGTGGCCCCGTTCACAGCAAGAACCACAACCTCCCCAAATTTTGCCGCTCCAGAAAAGGTTCCGTTTGATACACGTCTGCCAGTCTCTCGCACCCAAGAGTCGAGCTTTTCCGGCGCGCGTGAGCCCAACATGACATCGTTGCCTTCCGTGATGAACGCGCGAGCAAAAGATTTCGCGACATCGCTTGATCCAAGAATCCCAACTTTCATGATTTCCTTTCTTCCGTCGCCATCTCGAAGATGGATTGCTTAACGCTCATGGCTTCAACAAAGTCTTAATCGCCCGCCGCTCATCCATCGCACGATATCCCTCGGCGACCTGTTCGAGAGGGAGAGTCAGATCGAAGACTTTACCAGGATTGAACTTCCGTTCCCAGACGAGCTTGATCAGATCAGGTAAATACCTGCGCACAGGCGCGGGACCTCCGTGAAGGCGGACGAGGGTGAAAAAGACTGGCCACATGTCGAGCTTCATCCCGTGGGGTACGCCAACGTAACCAATAGAACCGCCGGGACGCGTGGAACGAATCGCCTGCATCATGGATTCCTCGCTCCCTACACACTCCAGAACAGAATCCGCTCCGGTGCCACGAGTTAGCTCTTTGATACGGGCAACGCCCTCATCCCCACGCTCCGTTACGATATCTGTTGCGCCGAACTCGCGGGCGAACTGCTGGCGTTTTTCATGCCGGCTCATCGCGATGATCCGTTCCGCTCCCATCTGTTTCGCCGAGAGGACGCCGAGAAGGCCTACGGCACCGTCACCGACTACCGCCACCGTCGAACCCGGTTTGACATTCGCCGCATCGGCAGCGAACCAGCCGGTACCAAGTACATCGGAGATGGTGAGAAGGCTCGGAAGCAGATCGTCGGACGGAAGTTCCGGTGTGGGCACAAGCGTGCCATCGGCCCATGGAACTCGTAGGTATGGCGATTGCGCTCTGCTCATAAATTCGAGGTTCTGGCATCCGGATTGATAGCCGTTTTTGCAGTTCGGGCAAGTGTCGTCGGATATGCAGAATGAGCCGATTACGAACTGACCAGGTTTGACAGTCGTTACCGCGCTTCCAACCTCTTCGACGATGCCGCAGTATTCGTGGCCCATCGGCGTTGGTTGATCCACCTTCTGAATGCCGCGATAGGGCCAGAGATCGGAACCACAAACGCATGTGACCGCGATGCGGAGGATGGCGTCAGTTGGTTTTTCGATCCGGGGATCCTCCCGGTCTTCAAAGCGCACGTCGCGTGGTCCATACAGAACTGTTCCTCGCATTGAGATTTCCTCCTTGATCACTGAATCGCATCACTGATGCGAGTAAAGTGGCAGGGCTTTCGCGAACGTCTTCGCATGGAAGATCGTCGCGCCCTCTCCGCTTTCGGCGTCAGTGGCGACGATGTAAAGATCGTTGGTTCCAGGCCTGATGGCCATGTTGGTGGATTCGAGATTGTGGCCGTGATCTCGTCCTGGTAAAAGCACCTGGCCGACTGGTATTCCATTCCGGCCAAATGCGAGCACCCGGCCTTGGCTATATAAGGCCACGTAAACATTGCCGGCGTCATCCACACGCATAGAGTCGGGCAGAGGACCGATGAAATGGTACGGAATTGTGCTCCCGACCGGTGCGATTGCCGTTGGATTCGATAGTTCGATGCGATGCAGGAGGTTCCTGCCGGATTCCGTGGCCCACAGTATGTTTCCGTTGGGACTCAATGCGACGCCGTTCGCCATCGCGAGGTGAGGCAGCACTGGAGTGATGGTTTTCCCGTCCGGTGAGACATAATAGACACCGCCCTCAGGGTCCGTGGAGGTTCCGCGGAAGTCACTGAAGTAAAGCCCACCATTCCGGTCGAATACCAAGTCGTTGGGCATATAGCCAGCATCCAAAGGAACAATCGTCTGCCTATCTGCTCCGTTCGGTTTCACCGCAACAATTTCACCCGTATGCTCTTCGAGGTTCAGTGCAGCAAAGAAGATGCGGCCGTCCTCGTGAATTGCGATTCCGCCGGGTCTGACCTGTTTCTCGCTGACTACTACTGAGAGGTGCTTGTCTGGCGTCAGCCGAAGGATGCGGCTTTCCGATACATCGCAGAAGAGCAAATTGCCGTCACGATCAAAGGCCGGCCCTTCCAAGATCATCCGTTTATCCGAGACCTTAAACCAGGGTTCAGCGACGACGGTCTGCAGGCTGCGTTCTGATGGAGGTATTGGAACCGGCCCGCGCGTTTGGGAGTCATATCGAAGGGCTATGGTTGCCGTGTCTCGTTGTGCGTGCGCGTTCATTGCGACGCACGCAAGAACAGCTACGGCTATCGGGACCGCCTTGTTGACGCCTCCATTGAGATTGAACATCACATCTTCTCCGCGAGCAGTTACACCACGGTCATTCCGCCATCTACCGTCAGAGCATGACCAACCACGTAGCTAGCACCAGGGCTACACAACCACAGCACAGCCGAAGCGATCTCTTCAGGCCGGCCCGCGCGGCGAATAGGCACGTTCTTGGCTATATCGTTGTATGCCTGCTCGTCGCCGCTGACCACGTCGCGCGCTATCTGAGTGTCAATCAAGCCGGGATTGACGGCGTTCACCCGAATGCCGTGCTGGACGTATTCGAGAGCGGCCGTCCGTGTGAGGCCCACGACCCCGTGCTTCGATGCGATGTAGGACGCGATACCGGGATTGCCGGTTAGTGCACCGACAGAGGCATTGTTAACGATGGCGCCGCTACCCTGGCGCTGCATTTGCCGCAGCTCGTATTTCATTGAGCTCCATACACCGCGCAAATTGATGCCGATAACACGGTCCCAATCATCGCGTGTGCTTTCAACCGTCGGCGCAATGTGGGCCATAACGCCTGCATTGTTGAATGCAGCATCGAGCCGTCCAAATTCAGACACGACGCACTCGACCATCTGTTCCACCTGAGCGTCATCACTCACGTCGCAGCGGATAGCGATGGCCCTATGGCCTGCGGCAACCAACTTCTGAGCTTCCGCCTTCGCGACATCCTCCCTGAAATCGGCAAGCGCGATGGCCGCGCCTGCCTCGGCGAATGCCCACGCAGCGGCGAGACCCATGCCGGCAGCCCCTCCGGTAACCAGAGCTACCTTTCCGGTGAAGTCCAACGGGTTGTTTTTCATGCTGATTACTCCTCGGTGTCGCTCATTTTGGCCAGTCTGTCGATGCCGCCTGAATTACTACATCGTGTAGCCTGGCTTCTTGAAGAGCTTGTTCTCGTTGCCGACGATGTCGGTGTGATAAACCTTCGAGGCCCAGTCTTTCGGATCAACTTCTTCGAAAGCCACCGACACGGATTCCTCGCCATAGTTAAGCGTGCGCATCACGCTCTGAGTAATCCCATCCGCGAGTTGCTGCTTTTGTTTTTTAGTCTTTCCGGGCCAGAGCTTCACAATCACATGGGGCATAGTAGGAGGCTCCTCTCTTTGCATCCGTCATCGGATGGCGGACTCTTCTAGCGTGAACCCTCTGCGCCCATTTGAGAATCCGGTTTAATGAACAAGGGCTTGTGAGTACAATTCATAAATGCTCCCATCCGACCTAAGCGCCCTCGCCACCTTCATTGCCGTTGCGCAGGAGCGCAGCTTCACACGGGCCGCCAAGCAGCGGGGCGTCTCGCCGTCAGCAGTGAGTCATGCCATGCGCGCACTGGAAGAAGAAATCGGTGTCCGTCTGCTTGCTCGAACCACCCGGAGTGTCGCTCTCACCGAAGCGGGGAAGACGCTCCTCGCTCGTCTGAAGCCAGCTTTTACAGAAGTGGCCGAGACGCTCGATCAGGTTGCCGGCCTGACGAAGAAAGCGGCGGGACGCATCCGCTTGTTAATCCCGCGTTTCGCGGTTCCGCTGGTGCTGGCTCCTAAGCTAGGGCCGCTGCACAGGGAATATCCCGAGATCATATTAGACGTGATAACCGACAACAGCCGCCGAGACATTGTTGCGGAGGGGTTCGATGCCGGTATTCACTTCGGCGAGTTCATTGAAAAGGACATGATCGCTGTCCGGCTGACACCGGATCAGAGACCAGCTATTGTGGGATCACCGGCCTACTTCAAGTCACATCCGAAACCAAAGCAACCCCGTGACCTTCTGAATCATAGTTGTATCAACTTCAGACACGGGCCAACCGAGCTGTACCGGTGGGAGTTCGAGAAAGGCAAGAAGGAGCTCTCCGTGGCGGTGAACGGTCCCCTGATCGTTGACGATGCAGAATTGGTCCTCCAGGGAGCCCTTCAGGGGATTGGCCTTGCGTTTCTGGCGGAGCATGAGGTCGTTCAGCACGTAGCGGATGGGAGACTCGTGCGCGTGCTTCAGGACTGGTGCCAGCCATTTCCTGGGTTCTTCATCTATTACCCTGGCCGGCGACAGCAGACTGCCGCACTCACAGCGCTGGTGAGCATCCTGCGATCCAAGGGCTGATGGTCTTGCGCGATTGGCCAGAAAATCAGTCGAATGTCCCTACAAGCAACATTACTTGATCTTAAGCGGGTAGTAGTAGGCAGCCTGATCCTTTTCATGTGTGGTCGAGAGGAAGTATCGGCCAGCCTGAGCTTTGCTCAAGTCGATGCTGACCGTAATCTCTTCCTTGTCGTCCGTTCTGGATGTGGGCGCAAGACCCTCGGCGATCAAACCATTGCCGCTTTGGTCACGAGTGATCGCGACGAGATATTGTCCAGGAGCGCTGTGCCGCGGCAGCACAATCGTGAGATTGATGTGGGCGGCTGGCAACGAAACAGCTTGCAATTGGCCTGGCTGTTCGCCGCGAACAGTTCCAGCGTCCCAGAGGTTCACCGTTTGAGAAACAGCTATCGCAGTATCTGTCATCGGCGCGTGGCGGGTTGTGTAGATTCCAACGAACACTGCGGTCACGAGAATGGCGCAGGAAGCGGCGACAGCAGCGATCATGACTTTCCGCCGACGCAAGCGGTGCTCTTGCCGGAGCGCGAGAAGTCGGGTCATGCATGTGGGGCAGGTTGCCGCGTGATCGACACGTGGGTCGGAGAGCGATATGTTTGAGGATCTTCGTGCCAAGTCCCGGAGAAACTTCTCGTCAGGACATGGGCCTGAGGGAGTCGTTTCCCCTGCGAGTACTCTTCGCTGATGTTGCTCCGCAATCCATTGCTCAAACCGGTCCTCAGCGTCTGAGGACCGGCGCCAACTCAGTCGCATTTCGGGGACTCTCCGGGTCGGGATAGATTTTCAAGCAACAACCCCAACTCACGAAAGTATGCCTTGCGGACCTCCGAGTAGTCCATTTCCAGGTCACGACCGATCTCTCGCCACGAATATCCGAGCCATCGCCGATTGATGATGCCTTGCGCGAATGGCGACAGCTTGGCGAAAATCTCGCTCGCGTACATGCGTTGCTCGATTTCTGGCTGAGCGGCACAGACGGTTTCGAAGTCCGCCCCCAAGCCGCTTGGGGATTCGCGCCTCTGCTTGAATGCCAGGCGCTTCGCCTCACGGCGAATCTCACTTTTCACCCGAGCGGTTACTTTCCCAGAGCTGGCATTGGGATGACGGGCGATGTACTCCGTCGCATTTCGGATGGCGTGATCCATCAGATCATGGGCCACATGGGAGTCATTGAGGAATGTCCAAGCGCACAACAGTGCGTAAGGCCAAGCTGCATTAGCAGCGGCCTCCAAGACCTGATCAGAAGCAGGGTGTCCGGTCGTGCAGGCCCAACTCCACGTCAGCACTTGCCAGCTGCGACCATTCGGCGGCATTCGGGAGCATCTGCCCTGAGGGGGAGGAACCACCAGGTACCCGTAGTATAGGCCAGCTTCTCGAAAAAAACTTCAATATCGCCCCCACACTTGGCCTTCGGAGCTGCCTTTAGTAGACGTGGGACTTCTGGCGTGCGGCGGATAGCAACATCACGGGTATGCGAGGATCTTCTTCGGGAAGATGACCGCGATTCGTCTGAGCACCTCCTCGCGAGCGCTCAGGCTGCGACAGTGTTATTGGTTGATCGCGGCGGAACGCAATCGAATCGGTTCTCGACCTGCGAGGAGTTGGCCGCCCGGTCTGCCATCACCTTGGTTGATGGGAAGTGGAGAGTGTCGATCCTTCGGCTTCTCCAGAACGGCCCTGTACATCTTGGCGAACTCAAGAGAAGGCTTTCGCCTGTCTCGAAAAAAGTGCTGAATCAGCATTTGCGTCAGATGGCAAAAGACGGACTGGTTATCCGCACCGAATTCGCCGGCAACGTTCCAAGGGTGGAATACTCTCTGGTGAACCCTCTCGGATACGCTGTGTTGGAACTTCTCAAGGCGATTGCCGAATGGGGGGACAAGCATCGCCAATCAATTGAAGCCGACGAAGTGAGTCTTCCTAACGTGACGGCGCTTAGAAGCAATCATGGCCCGAACTCAGATAGGCACCCGAGTGAAATGACACACATTTCCCGATCCACAACTTGATCCACAAAACGTGCGGTCTTCAACGACTTCGGTGGTTTTAGGCGTTCCCCACGGGTTTGTAAGTCGTTGAAAACCCTGAAAAGGCAAGACTGTCACGGCAGAGGTCGCGGGTTCGAGCCCCGTCGTCCCCGCCATCAATCTGAAGAACTTAGGTTGAGGCGTTACTCCCAAAAAGACAGAAGTTGCGGGTTTGCTATGGGTGCAATAAGCTTCCTGTCCCTCGCCAAAAAATCCACTTTGGCGTGAAGATGAGTACACTCTTGCCGTTCAATACCTCCTGACTCGAATAAGGCCAAAGACGAGATAAGTTCTGACGAAGAACAGGCTCAGAAGAATTGAGAGCCTCAAGCCGTTGACGGAGTACAAGGTTCTCCAAAATCAGATCGTGACGAGGCCGAAAGAATCGAGTGGAAAGAACTGGCAGCACCTTCGGCAGGATGGAACATCTTGCTAGCCTTGCTTGAATATTGCTCAATTGGTTCATAATGCTGTTCCTCATTTGCCGGAAGATTGGTTTTTGTGACAAGGCACAGGATTTAAACGGCTCGCATCGTCCTCATGACCATCGAAACGTGGAATGGAATTAGTCTTACCTATCATCCGGAGAGGACTCTCAACTGCTGAATTAATTCAGATGTATCTTATCTACCTCATGCAATTCGATGCCCTGGGTCTCCGGAAGCAACAATACGCCGAGAACCATCAACAGGTAAGCTGATACGGAGAACAACGCAATAGCTGTGCCCAGCGTTGTACGTGCGCTCATGTAACCGACCAATGCTGGGAATAAGGCTCCGACGCCGCGCCCCAGGTTGTACGAAAATCCCTGCCCAGAGCCACGCAGCGAAGTTGGAAATAGTTCAGTGAAAAAAGCTCCCATTGGGCTGAATGATCCTGAAGGAAAGAATCCCAGCGGGAACCCGAGGAACAACATCACTGTATCGTTGATCGGCATCACCGTATACAACACAACTGTTGTAAATGAACACACGGCGAAAAGGACGAGCGTCCACTTCCGCCCAATCTTGTCGGCCAGCCAGGCACTGGTCAGGTAGCCGACAAAAGCCCCGGCAATCATCACTAGCAAATATTCGCCAGTATTCAATACAGACAGCCCACGCGCATTCAAATACAAGGGAAGCCAGGTTGTAATCGCATAATATCCACCTTGCGCTCCCAGCGCGACCAGCGAAGAGAGAAACGTCACTCGCAACATGGCAGGTGAAAATATCTTCAGAAATTCGCCTGGCTTTTTTTCTCCAGACTCGGCTCTTTCTTCGAAGATCTGCGCCTCCGGCACATGTTTGCGTACATAAAACGCCAGCAGCGCCGGCAGGATACCGACCCAGAACATTGCGCGCCAGGCCACGCTCGGAGAGAGCACCGCGAAAAATAGTGTGTAGAAGAGTGCCGAGATGCCCCACCCGATCGCCCATCCACCCTGCACTGTACCAACGGCCCTTCCGCGAAACTTAGCACGAATGGTCTCGCCGATCAGCACAGAGCCAACCGCCCACTCGCCGCCAAATCCCAGTCCCTGCATTCCGCGGATCACAAACAACTGCGTGTAGTTTTGAGAGAATCCGCTCAGGAATGTGAAAAAGGCAAACCACAGTATCGTCCACTGCAGCACCTTTACTCGCCCAAATCGGTCGGAACCGAGTCCGGCCAGCCAGCCTCCCAGTGAAGAAAGCAGCAGCGCCGAAGTGCCCAGTAGCCCCGCCTCTCCTTTGCTGATGTGCCACAAAACCACCAGACTCGGCAGCACAAAGCTATAGACCATCACATCCATGCCGTCCAGCATCCATCCGGCAAAGGTGGCAAAAAGCGCAGACCGTTCCTGAGGATTGAGCTGAGCGAGCCATACTCTGTCATCTGTTGCATCCGTGCTCGTATGCAGCATGGACTCGCTCATCCCACCATCCCTTCATTGTCTATTGCGTTTACATGTAGCCCGGCCACAGACCGGGCTTCCTCGGCTACTTCACTCCAGCAAGCTTCGCGTCCGATGGCGTAACTGGCAAAATGGGTCTCTTCCGGCTTACATGCCACTGCACACCATTCGGCGTATCCTTTTCCGTGTGCTTGATGTCCAGCTTCCCATCTGTCATGTATTCAAGATGAGCATGGTCATATGCCAGGCCCGCTGAAGCTACGAGATGCAGGAAGGAACCCCAGGCAGTTTCGTCCGGAGCTTCTGTGTACCCATCGTCCCAGGTAATGTCCGGATAGCGTGCCATCAGTCCTCCAATATTGACCGAGTTTCCGCCACCGCTGCTCGCCGGGCGTCCTTTCAGCGACATGTTAATGCGAACGCCCTTGTAAATCGGCTGCTGGTAGCTCTCCGCATCCCAGCGCTGGAAGCGCCCATACCGATTGTTCTCCTGAGCGTTCAGATCAAGCACTCCCGGCGTCTTCGCCATCTCGTTCACAATCTGGTCGCGCAGTGCATACACCACCTTGCGGCTGTCCGGATGCTGAGGATCGTCCAGATAACCGAGACTGGTAAACCAGCCGCGAGGTACCCAGTTCGTGCGCCCCGAGCCAGCGGCGCCCATGCGCGTAATCACCCACGCGCTGTAGCCGGAAAATGGCTGAACCCATTCATGTGTTGGATACCCATGTGGATTTAGGAAGCCATCGGGCAGCCATGCGCTCCACAGCAGTCTCCGCGTTGCCGACTCCGGATAAATTGGGAACTCGTTGTTCTGATCGCTGATCACATCTGCCGTCAACGATCCGTGATACGCCGGGTGCAACATATTGTGCGGGGAAATCTGCGCCAAATCCACACCCAGCTCAGCTCCATCCACATTGGTAATTGGATGAATAACCACGTTGACTTTGTCCAGGCTCTTGCGCCATTTCGGATCCGTCGCCAACTGCTCGGCCAGCTTCAAAATGTGGCTCGTACTTGAGACCTCATTCGCATGCTGACGGCCTGAGTAGATGATGGTTGCCTTGAGCGTTGTTTCCTTCGCCATTGAACTCAGCACCGAAGTCGTCGGCAGCGTCATGTCCGCGGCCCAGATGTTCCGGCCAAGATAGCTCCGTCCCATCCAGTACACATTCACGCCCGGATACGTGGAAAGACGGCTCAGAATGTGTTCTTCCTCTTCCGGTGGAATTCCGTGCTCCCACTGCACAAAACTGCCTGTTGCATCCACGGGCGTCGGCGTAAAGTCCGTAATCATGGGCCGTTTTGTCGCCGGAGGGGCAATGACAAGCTTTGCCGTATCGATTTCCTTCTTCGCGTCATGCGGAGAATTCAGCGGCGTTGGAATCTCAAACTGAAATTGAAGGCTGCTCAGGTGCGGATAGGCAAGCGAATTGCGATACAGACCCGCGGCATGCATCTTCTCCAGCCACTTCACCTGCGCAATCGACTGCTCGGCAGACATAATCGAACGATCCACACGGCTCTTTTCCGCATCGACAATCCATTGGTCGTAGTTGTAGTCCTTAAAGTCCACTGGCATGCGCCATGTCAGTGACTCCACACCGTCGCCGCCTGCCTGCACACGCGCCGCCACCAGACGAACATGCCCGGCCGTGGGCACCACCGGCAGATCATGCTCTTTTTCATGTTCCACAGGGTCGCCTTCTGTCTTCCAGGTCATCTTCACCTGCGGATAACCCGCATCCTTGGCGTAGAAGGCAATGTGCACTTCGCCATCCTGACCATCGCGGCTTGGGTATGAAACCGGAATAATGCGGCCTTCGTAGTCGATCCGCGCATTGGACAGCAGATACCCCGTCATATAGAAGAAGTTCTCCGTGTTGAAGAACGCATCTTCCTGCAGCGACTCGAGGGTTGAAATCTGCTCTTCGCCGATTCCAATCTTGTAGTCCGGTTCGCTCAACTTGTAGCCAATACGCAGCGTGTCAAACAGTGGCTGGTATTCAGGCTTAATTTTTCCGTGGTTCTGCGCCACGATGTACTTGAAGATCTTCGGCAGTGTCTTTGACTGATAGTGATCCCAAAGCATCTCAGGATCGGTCTCGATTCGCTCGTCCAGCGCCGTCGTGCTGCCGGCCGTCATCTTCACCCATCCCGTCGCCACTTTCACGGTTTCGTACTCGGGGAATTGATCGCTGTACGGACGAGTCACAGTCTTGACCGTAAAGTCGCGAGTCAAGATCTCCTTGCCTGCCGTATCGTAGGCATACACCTTATAGGTCGGCCCCTTGTCGTCATCCATCATCGATATCTGGATGTCATCAAGTGGCATCTTCAGATCGCGCGCAAGCACCTCATCCACAGGAAACAGTTCCTGGTTCCAGCGGTATTTGGACTGCATCGCCGTCATTTCGGTCGGATCGGGATTCGGAGCAAACTCGATCTTCAGCTTGGCAACACTTTTGCCCTTCAACTGCGGCTCAATCACGTCCACAAGCCAGCTATAGCCCGACTTGTAGCTGCACAGCACCGTCACATCCAGATGGGCCGGATCGGCTCCCGCCTTGGTCAAGATGTCAACCAGTTGTTGTTGAATCTTCTGCCGTTCCTCCGGACCTTCACTCACACGCGCTTCCAGCGTTACCGGCTGCCCCTTGGGCATCGATGCGGCGGCTTTGCGCACTGCATCCATCAGCCGCGTGCCTTCCCACGGAATCGTGAAGTCGTCACGCAGCGTCGGCTCCACTTTCTTGTAAGGCACTACGAGTGAGAGATCGTGGTCCGCCGGGTCGCTGTCACAGCATTTCAGCCCCGCATGCAGACTGCCGGTTTTCACATCAACACTCGCCGGATGCAGCTTTGCCACAATCTCGCTCCGGATCAACTCCGCAAGCTTCGGATCTGCCTCGTCCACATCCACTTCTGCAGTTACTTTGCTGAATTTTTTGGGGCCGCCCTTCGTCAGCTCCTGCATCCACTGGTCCAGGTCGAACATCGCCAGAGTCGCCTGTCCCGTGCTTGAACGAATCGAAAAGAACTTCTGCAGGTCGAGCCGCATTTCCGCCAGACTCTCGTATTTCTTCGATGGCTGCCACAAGTACGGCAGATGCTCCGACGCATAGTTCAACACCGCTGCCGAACCCTTTGCATCGCCTCGCACAAGTAGCGCGGGATTCTTTCCGAATGCTCCATCCACCACCTGCAGCTCGCCTTCGCCGGCCTTCAGAGCCGCCAACTCTGTCGAACCATCCTTCGCGAATGCCCCCGGCAGGATTTTCTCTTTCTCCGTACCTGCAGGAGCGCCCAGCAAATCTTTCGCGTGCAGGGTCAGTGCCGTGTCCCCTGTAATGACTGCGGTTGTATGCACCTGCGAGGGAGTTACGCCCGTTGCTGGAAATGCGACAGGCAGCGTAATCCCGGTCGACTCCAGCCCCATGCGCGCCGCGAGGTTTGCCATCGCCACTCCGGGTTCGCCTGCCGGAACATACAGCTTCGAAGCGAAGTTCTCTGGCACAAGCTTTTTCGGCGTCCCGCTCAACAGGCCGTGAATGCCATAAATCCCGCGCAGGTCGAGAATCTTGTCGGCCGTATCGTCCGCATCCGATCCATCGCCCGCAGGACTGGACGCAACCGTGATGCTCTTGCCGCCGCCACCAACTGTAATTGTCAGAGGAGTGGCGTCCGCCTTGCGTAATTCCAAAATTCCAACGGTAAGCCCATGAAACAGCGGCTTTCCTTCGTTTGCCGTCAGTGCCTTCTGAATCGCAGCCATATCCGCCGCGCCAGTCACATCAAGCACCGCACGATGAATTCCAGTCAGGCCGCTTTCATAGGTCAGCCCTGCCAGTTCCACCGTCGCATCCGTCTTCTGGTCTTTCAGGCGCGCGTTCACTTCCTCAGCAATCGCCTCCAACTTTCCGCCAGAAACTGCCCACTGATAAGGCGCACGCGCTGCGTATGCATCGCTTGCTGCCAGCAGACCAGCCGCATCGGTGCCGGCAAAGAGCAAACCGCCCTTCACGCGGAAAACGCCACCTTCGCCAATCTGCATTTCTCCGATCAGTGTGTCCGCTTCTGAAGCCGCACCTGCAGGCAACGCATCCTTGCCTACCCAGAGATTCGCCTTTTCTGTCGAACAGCTCTTTGTAGCCTCCGCGGTGTGTGGAACCACCACAATCGGCAGAGTCAGCGCGCTTGTTTCATAGCCAAGCCGTGCCGCGAGATTTGCCGCGGATGTATTCTCCGCTGCAGTTGAGGACGCGGGCACAATCACGCGGCCACAAACCACATCCGCGATGTGATCGCCGTTTGTGTCCTGCACAATAAGCCCTTTTTGGAATGCGTTCTCAATGGCCGATTCCGATTTCGCCTTCTGGCCATAGAGCCCGACCGTGCCGCCAAATACACAGCACCCTAGCAAAGCAACAGAGATAGATTTCGACCTGAACATGGACGCCCCCATAGATGCTTCCTTCAAATGGATTTCCAAACTGCCACAGCGGATATCGGACTTGGGTACGGATCGAGCGCCCTATCCCGCAGCGTGCCTGGGCAAGAATCCTGCCTTCCGCGGAATAGGGACAAGCTGTGAAGAAACGCCACCCGTCGCTACGGATGTCGCGTCGTGTTGAAATCTCAGCGCCGCATGCAGTTCTGCCATCACAAGGGAATAGAAGTTCCCTGCACCGCAAAGCAGCGCTGACTCGTCAAAAATGTGAAACTGCTGCTACCGGGTTCACACCGCGGAAACCGCGCGGCGCAGGCCCTGACCTCACTTACGTTGCGCTTGCTTACTACCTCTCGGGCGCACCCCATCCACCGCCACCGGGCGTTTCCACGTGCACAACATCATGCGCCTTCGCATGCAGTGTGCATTTGGCTGGAAGCTCTGTCTCACTTCCATCCGCGCCAATCAGCAACGCCCTTCCCGTCGCGCCGTCTCCTCCGCCTGAAAGACCGTACGGATGAAACTTCCTGCGATCGCAAAGAAAGGTCACGCGCGATGGGGCCAGCAGCTCGATCTCGCGAATCAGCCCATCGCCGCCGCGATACTTGCCCTTGCCGCCCGACCCTCGACGATACCCATACGAACGAACGCGAAATGGATACGCATACTCCAGTGCTTCAATTGGCGTATTCAGCGAGTTCGTCATGTGGCAATGAATTCCGTCAATGCCATCCATGCCCGGGCGCGCGCCCATGCCGCCTGCTGTCGTCTCGTAATACGTGAATGGAGCCTTCGTCCTGTGGTCCATGCCGCCTACGGTCAGATTGCTCATCGTACCGTAGCTTGCCGCGGGAACACGTTCCGGCGCAGCCTGTGCCAATGCGCGCAGCAGCACATCCGTGATTCGCTGGCTCGCTTCCACATTGCCGCCTGCCACAGGTGCCGGCAGCGTTGCGTTCACAATCGTTCCTATCGGAGCCGAAACAGTTACCGAATTCATCAGCCCTGCCGTTGCCGGAGCATCGTCGCTCAGCAGGCACCGCAGCACATAGAAGCATGCCGAATACGTGATCGGATAAACAGCATTCACGCTTCCTGTCACTTGTGGAGCCGAACCCGTAAAATCGATTTCCACGGAACCCGACTCTGGATCAAAGGTCAGCGCAACCGCGATACGTATCGGATCGTCAGTGACACCGTCGCCATCCAGGTAGTCTTCCGCATAGAAAGTTCCCGCAGGCATCTGGTGTAACTCAGCTCTCATCAATCGTTCCGAGTAGGCGATGAGTTCGTCAGTCAGCTCATTCACCCGTTCCAGCCCATACTTCGCAACAATTTCCTTGATGCGCCGTTCGCCTACACGGCATGCACCGAGCTGTGCCGCCAGGTCGCCTTCTCTCTCTTCCGGCGTGCGCACATTCGCAAGCAGCAACTGAAGCACATCGTTGTTCAGCTCCCCCTTGCGAATCAGCCGCACTGGAGGAATGCGAATGCCTTCCTGATAGATTTCCTGCGCTGGCCCCATCGATCCGGCATACATGCCGCCTACATCCGCATGGTGCGCACGCGTCGCCACATAGAAGGATGGCTTGCTCTCTCTGCCGACAAACACCGGCAGCACCAGCGTGATATCCGGCAAGTGCGTCCCGCCTGCATACGGATCGTTCAGGATTGCCATGTCCCCCTCTTCCATCGAGAGGTTGTCCACCACAGCCTTAACTGACATCGGCATTGCGCCCAGGTGAACCGGCATGTGATCGCCCATCGCGATCACGCGTTCCTTACGGTCAAACACAGCGCACGAGTAGTCGCGCCGTTCCTTGATATTCGGCGAAATCGCAGTGCGCCGCAGTGCCGCTCCCATCTCTTCGGCAATGGAATGAATGCCGCTCTGGAAGATTGCCAGTTCAATCGGATTCCGAATCTCGGTCACCGTCTCCATCAATGCACCTCAATGACCAGGTTGCCCAGCTCGTCCACGCGCAACACATCTCCCGGAGGAAGGATTGTGGCTGAGCTGTACTCGGAGACAATCGCAGGCCCCGCAAATGTATCTCCGGGCCGCAGCAGTTCTCGGTCGAAGAGCCGTGTCTTCCTGAAGCCTTCTTCGAAATACACATCGCGGGTTCCAATCACCGCCTGTGAACCGTCTCCTTCAATGAGTGGCTGTCTGGCCGCTTCAAATGCTTCTGCGGGTGAAATCATGCGCACACGCACATTCACCACCTCGATCGCCTTCGCTTCGTTCGAAAATCCATAGCGGCGCTGATGCAGATCGTGAAACTGAACTGCCATGCCTGGACCATAAGGAACATTCAGTTCATATCCCTGGCCCTTGTACCGCAGATCGACCGAACGGAAGGACGATCCTTCTAAACCTTCCTGCTCAAACTCTTCTTTACCCAAAGCCTCCAGCTCTTCAAACACACTGTCCAGCGAGGCATACAGGGGCAACATCACTGTGCGCGAATACTCACGCATCGTATCCGCCAGTAGAATGCCTACCGCTGAAAGTGCTCCTGGAAGCGCAGGCACCAGCACGCGCGGCACACTCAGTGCATGCGCCAGCGAGCAGGCATGCAACGGTCCGCCCCCGCCGAACGCCACCAGCGTAAAATCGCGCGGATCATAACCACGTTCCACAGAGATCACCCGAATCGCCTTCGCCATGGATGTTTCGACAACCTGCAAAATGCCCGAAGCAAAGTCCTCGATGGTATTGATCTGTCCTTTTGCCTCTTCCATCCACTGCGAGGTGCGCTCCATATCGAGCTTCACAGAGCCGCCCAGGAATCGCTCAGTATCCAGGCGCCCAAGCACCAGGTTGGCGTCGGTCACCGTCGGCTGCTCACCGCGTCCAAAGCAAATAGGCCCCGGCATCGATCCGGCAGATTCCGGACCCACGCGCAACATGCCACCCGCATCGAACCGCGCAATCGATCCACCGCCTGCACCTACTGTATGAATATCCAGCATCGGCACACTGATCGGAATTCCCGATACAACAGATTCGTTGCTTACATGCAATCCACCAGCCTCTTCATCCACTAGGAACACATCGGTCGAAGTGCCGCCCATATCGAAACCGATGATCTGGTGAAACCCGGCCAGCGACGCCAGCCGGTAGGCACCAATCACTCCACCGGCAGGCCCCGAAAGCACCGTTCTTACTGGCTCCGCCGCGGCCACGCGTGAAGAAATAATTCCCCCCGATGACTGCATTACCTCAAGTCGTGACTTCTGATATTCGCTTTCCACGCTGGAGGCAAGATTCGTCAGGTAGGTGCCGACCATCGGAGCCAGATAGGCGTTCGCCACAATCGTGGAACCGCGCTCATACTCGCGAAACTCAGGCAGTATGCGGTGCGACACAGAAAGCGGAAGTCCCAGCTTTTCCAGCGCTGCCGCCACTTCACCCTCATTTTTCGGATTGGCGAAAGAGAACAGCAGTGAAAGCGCAATTGCGTCCACATTTGCCGCCTTGATTTTTTCTGCCAATTCCGCCATCTCTTCTTCTTCCACTGCGCAAATTACTTCACACTCTGAACTGGTACGCTCCGTAACTCCGAAGCGAAGATCCTGTGGCACCAGGCACTCCGGTGCCGGTTGAAACCAGTCATAGAGCTTCGGCCTCGCCTGGCGCCCCACTGCAATCGTGTCCTCAAAACCCTTAGTGGTCACGAATGCGACGCGCGCGCCCTTGCGCTCCAGCATTGCGTTCGTGCCCACCGTCGTACCGTGGCGAACCACGAGCTCCGAACCGGTTGCAATCTGTCGCAATCCATTCAGCACCGCCTGCCCAGGATCCTGCGGTGTAGAAAACACCTTCAAGACCACGAGCTTTCCATCCTGCAGGTACACACAATCTGTAAATGTGCCGCCTGTATCAATCGCAATCCGCATAGTCAACCAGTAACCTGAACTACTTTGAGGGGGAGCAAAGCATCATCGCCTGCTCCGGTCAATATTTCTACTACCTCGGCAACAGCTTGCGACGCCGTGCTGCGGGCAGCCTCTTCTTAACCTTCCTGATGTTCGAGGGCGCCTTTAGCAACCAATCCGAATCGTCATCGCTCAGTAATCTCTCAGAGCTGTAGTTTGCTGAACGCAAATCCACATTCATGCTCCGTCTGCCGGTGTTCGATAGATGCTCTCCTGCACGCTGCCGCGCCAGCTCCGGATTTCCTGACTTGATGGCTCGCACCAGATCGTGATGCTCCTCCACCAACTCTGTTCCATAGCTATCCATCGCGATAACGAGGTAGTAATAACGCATCAACCGCGTCTGCACATTCCTCACCACATCCAGAAACGCCTGATTCCTGCTCGCTGCCGCGATACAGATATGGAAGTTACGATTCCACTCGAGAAAGGTGTAATAACTGTTCTTCTCTCCCATCACGTACTCGTAACTCGCCCAGTTCTCAATTTCCTTAATCTGTGCGGGCGTGGCGCGTTCAGCAGCCAACGCGGCCACTGCCGGCTCCACCGTTGTCTGCAATTCATGCAGATTTCTGTATTCCTCAATCGTCAAAGCCGGGATACTATATCCACGGAAGGGAGTCATCTGCATGAGTGACTCATCACACAGTCTGCGGCACGCTTCGCGGACTGGAGTGCGGCTGGCGTTGTACCGGTCGCACATCTCCTGTTCTGAAATGGAGAGCCCCGGTGATAGCACACAGGTCACAATCTCCTGCTTTAATTCTCCGTAAACTCTTTTCGCTTCAGTCATTTGTGACCTCTTGTATACGAAGTATATACAATCTTGCCGTTCCATGTATATCCCCCGTGCAAGATGACTGTCAAGCGCGCTCCGCATTTTCTCTCCTGAAAGTTACAACCGTTGACTGGGATCGCACTTACGAGCGAGATATCTCCCGAAGTACAGAATGGCTGTGCCGTGACAGGAATTCCAGGACGTGGCATCATGCCGTCGCTCTCTGGAAATCCCACCTGCTACTCGCCCTTCTTTTCGTCTTCCTTTTTCGTGCTACCCGGAGTCGTCCCAGCCTTTCTTGGTACCGGGCCTTTCAGTGCGTTTTCATAGAGCAATGCGTACGTGGCCAGCCAATGCTGCCCCATATAGCCTGCCGTTGCAATCTTGTCGTAACCATGCTTCGCGTTTATCGCGGAGAGTTTCCGAAAAGCCGCAACGCGTGGATCATCCTTGGGCAGAGCGTTGGCAATCGTTAATAACTGGGTTGCGCGCTCAAACGACAAGCCAATGAGGTGCGACTTCGCCCCCATCTGCTGGTCCGCATTCTCTTCTTTCGAATTGCCGTGGCTCGTATCGATATCCTTTGCATACACTTGGAATGCTGGGGAATCCACTGATGGCAAGAACGAATTGAGCCACGCCACATAGCTCTTTTGGTCAAGCACGCGTGCCATAGTCGCCGCTTCTGTCAGGCACGGTGATACGAAATCGCCATTATTCGGCTCATATGCGGTGGGGCAATTCTTGTCGTCCGAAAAAAAACGCAGCGCCGTATCTTTGACCGCATGCTCGAGCGCCGGATCCTCAACAAGATTCGTGTAGTCCAGCACAAACCCCATCGTCAGAGCCGTGTTTGGATGAAGCCCCGTACGCACCGGAAAATTCAGGTCATAAAGGTAGGAGACATAGCGCTCCGAAAGCATCTTGGCAAATGGTTCCACTGCGGTAGCAAGCTTCTTCGCATCCGGATCGTCCCAGGTCTTCAGCTCTCCATAGAGCTTCAATAACCACGCATAGCCGTATGGCTTTTCAAATCGCGCGCCACGCCCCTTCAGCTTCGTAAAGAATTCGATCTCACCTTCGATATTTGCTTTCTTCAGGTGATTGTCCATGGTGTCGTGCATCTGCGGAGCCAGCCTGATCTTTGGATCCTCTTTGAGCAACGAGACCAGCATCCACATCGAATTCACTGCGGAGTGCCAGTCGAAACATCCATAGAATGCACGGTGCTTGTCATAGTCCATGAGGATACGAGGAGTATCGTCCTGCAACCATAGATAGCTCTGGTTCGGCGGCGGTGCGGCCTGCGGATGATCCTCACACGAGAGAGGTAATGCAGCCAGGCTCAGCTTCTCTGTGGCATCGAATACTGGCGGATCTGCATTCGGCAAGGACTTGATATATGCCGAAATTCTGGCGGAATTGACAGCCGCGCCTGTGCTTGCACTTTGAGCTGCGGCAACCGAAGAAAAAACTGCGCACAAGGCAATTGCTGAACAAATCAATCGCATCGATAGCTCTCCACGACTTAACAAAAGGGAAACGGCGGAGCAAAACTGGCCTCCCACTCCGCCGTGTCGGCCGTTAAAAAGTAAATCGAGCTGCAATCTCGGCCTGCTGTGCACTACCGGCAGCAGACGCCTTTCCAAACGAAGCTGAGCCCGCATTATTCGTGATTGAGGTGTAGTTTGTTGTGCCGAAAAGGTTGAACGCCTGGCCAACGAGTTCCAGTTTTCGCGACTCACGCTCAAATAGCGACTTCGAAACACGAATGTCGAAGTTGCTGTACCGCGTCGAATCAATCGAACCAGCGCTCAAGTCTGTGCTCAACCCTTTGTTCAGGCTATCGCGGTAGTCGTTAACAAGGGAGAAATCGAGGCCGCGGTTTCCCTGGTTCCGCGAAGTTCCAGGAACATACTGAGCCGTGTTATCGCCATTCAGCGTCGATGTCATGGCGCTGAATGGTAGCTTCGAGCGGTAGGTGTAGATGCCGCCCAGCAGAATCCTGTAGGGGAGCATCACTGAACCACTGAGCACAAGCGCATTCCGGCGATCGATATTCGATGGTCCAAAATCCTTCTTCGGATCGTCGTAAGTGATTTGTGTCGCTTCCGGATTCCAGTCGGATCCTGACGCCAGAGTGTACGAAAGCGAGTACATATATCTGTGCTGGAACCGATGATCCAGCCGGACCATCAGAGCCTTGTACTTGTCCTGATCCGTTGATTGGAACTGCTGAATTTGATTCCAATCCGACAGAGGCCGAACACCGTTCACCGGATAGTTCAGATCTATCACCTTGTAGTTGCGTAAGCCATGTTCATATACGCCGTCCGCTATCAGCGAAAGATTCTGGGTCAGCTGCCGGGTATATCCGATAGAGAACTGCTGGCTGTACGGGTTGCTGAATCCCGGCGAGAGCACCGTGACCGTCGGAGCTGCTGTTGAACAGTATGTTTCCGGCGATAATCCACCATACGGATCTGGATAGCTGGGATGGCTGATAGACACGCTGCAGGCATAGAGGTTCAGCTTTTCGCCTCTGCCCTGCTCGGTCTGAATGTTGTTGTAATACACGCCATAACCCGCGCGGATGACATCGGTCCCCTTACCAAAGGGATCCCACGAAATACCGATCCTTGGCCCGAAGTTGTTCCTGTCGCCGAACTTTCTTGGATCGTACATGTATGGAATTTGAGGTGAGAACTTCGCCGGATCGAGCGTGTCCATGAACGAGGCTCCATACTGCCGGTCGTAGCGAACTCCAAGATTGGCCGTCAAGGTCGGCTTCAGCTTCCAACTATCCTGGAAATAGTAGCTGGTCTGAGTGGAGGGCAAGTACCAGATCAACGGCTTGAGTGCAGCGGTAAAGCTTGTAGGATTGCTCAGGTTCGACGTGTCGTTTGGGTCGAACGGCTGATCGGTACCGAAGGTAAACGTGCCCTTCAGGTTCACTGCGCTCGAATCGACATATGGAATATAGCTGATGTCGAATCCCATCTTGAAGGAATGCGCGCCGTGCTCGATGCTCAGCGAATCGTTCAGTTCCCAGCGGTTTTCGATACCGACCGCGGAGTAGGTTTCGCCATAGCTGAAACTCGGGAACCGGTAGCCGATACCGACCGCATCCGTAAACTTTGAACTGAGCAAATCGTTCGGCGTATGCGGAATTGCCGTGCCGTAGGGGCCGAGCTGATAGGAAGAATAGGCATATTGGAACCGCGCCTCGTTCAGCATTCGCGAGTTAATTTCCCAGGTATGCCCTCCGACAATCGAATGCCTGGGAATCTCGCCGTCGTAGCAACTATACGTTGAGGTGCCTCCACAACCCTGCCTGCCCAGCAGATTCCATTCCTGGGCATAGCGCACAAAGATTTGCTGATTCTTGGCCAGATTGTGATCCAGGCGCAGAGTCAGCATCTGGTCGTGACTGGGCTTGTCGAATGTGCCCAGCAGCGAGGAATAATTTGCGGCAACCGTCGGATCGCCAATGAACGTCGTATATGTGTCCGTAGTCTGGGTCCGCTCATACGCTCCGTAGTAGTGCGTGCGGTTGCTGATGATCGGACCGCCAATGTCGCCGCCAAACTGATTTCGCGTGTACGGTGGAGTGCCGGTCCCCTGCGTCTCTTGCGTTTGCTGCTGAAATGTATTCAGGCCGTTGAGCGCCTGGTTGCGGAAGTACTCGAACACTTCACCATGGATGTTATTGGTGCCGCGCTTTGTCACAACCGAGGTATAGCCGCCCATGGCCCATCCAAATTCGGCCGGAAACTGCGCGACATAAGTCTTGAACTCTTCAACAGCGCCTTGCGGAATATTTTGCCGCGGCTCCCCCTGCTCGGCCCATTGATTCGAGACGCCATCAAGCGAGAAGCCGTTTGCATAGTAGTACTGGCCGCCGCCAGACTGCACGTTGTTGTAGAACGTACGCGTCGCGTCCTGTGTAGTGCCCGGAACCAGCAATGCAAGGTTTAGATATTGACGGTTTGGAATCGGCAGCGTATCCATCTGGCGCTGCGAAATGACACCACCAACATCGTACGCCGTTGTGTCGATAGCTGAAACACTTCCGTCCACAACAATCGACTGCGCACCGGTGCCAGGTTGCAACGTGATGTTCTGCTGCACGTGATTGCCTAACTGAATCACCAATCCCTTCACCTGCTTTGTCGCGAACTTTGAAGCTTTCGCGGTCACAGAGTAGGTCCCTGGAGAGACCGCGGGGAAGCGATATCTTCCGTCGGAACCAGTCGTCACCGTTCGAACGGTGCCGCTGTTCGCGTCTGTCAGCGTTACTTGCGCATCGGTGATCACAGCTCCGGTCGAATCCGATACCACGCCCTGCACATCGGCCTGACCGGCCTGCGCATGCGCGCGCACGATGGTCAAAAACAGTATGAAGAAAATGAAGACACTAATGCGCAACTTCCGGATGGTCATCTGCCCTCCAAAGTTCGAAATGATGTTTTGTCCTATACCGGTCAGCTGAGAATCGCTGGGTAGACTCCGGCCCGGATTCGCGGGGAAGAGGCCAAAATCGAAACGGGATACCTGTTTATATGAATGATTTTTAAATTTGTCAATATTTATTTTTCATTATTGAATTTGAAATAAGTGTATTTATTTACAATAGTTTATGGAATATCTTTATGCCGTAATTATATCGATCGTCAATAAAAATGCAAATTGTATACAGAATGTACCCGAATAATATGCGACTTTTTAAGTGCAACGCTTGGCTCTTTCGGCTGGCACACATAACGTCCCGGTATGGCCGGGGAGCTAGTTACCCTCTCGCCTCATTCGCCTCATCGTATTCAAAGGGAAGATACTCACCATTATTTGAGACGGATTTGAACGGCGATCACTCGTGCGTTGACGAATACAGGCAATGAAAGATATTTATGCAACCACCCTCGGGAACTCAAGCGATGGATTGCGAAATGGCACAAACTGCAAAGCCTCTGCATATGTTTGCAGAGGCTTCAGATCTCACCTTTGCGAAGTTCCTACCTCATCGCCTCTGAAGGAATCACGACGCTCATTTCTTCCAGGACAATTCTCATATTCTCCATGAGCGCTTCCATGTCCTTTGGATATAGCTGCCCGATGGTCCCGATGCGAAAACAGGGTTCGTCCGTTAGTTTGCCCGCGTAAATAATAAAGCCGCGATCGCTCAATCTTTCGTAGAAGGCCTCGTAGGTAAACTTCGGGTCGTCCAGGTAGCGGAAGGTCGTAATGATGTAGCTCACATCGTCCGGCTTTAGATAGGTCTGAAAACCCAGTCCTCTCATGCCGTGCATAAGCACTTCATGGTTGCTGCGGTAGCGCTCTGAACGGCTCGCTACGCCGCCTTCAGCTTTAAACTCCTTCAGTGCCTGATGGAAGGCAAGCAGCGTCTGAATCGGAGGAGTAAAACGAAATTGCCCATCCGAAACCGCCCCTGCCCACTGCGCATATAGATCCATGCTCAGTGTGCGTGCCCGTCCTTTGAGCTCCAGCAACCGTGCGCGTCTGGCCAACACAAAGCCGAACCCTGGCACACCTTCAATGCACTTGTTCGCTGACGACACCAGAAAATCAATCTTCGCAGCGGCAAAATCTATATCCACCGCGCCAAAGCTGCTCATTGCATCCACAAAATAAACAGCGCCTGCGTCGGCTGCAACCTGCCCAATCTCTTCAATCGCATTCAGAATGCCGGTCGTCGTCTCGCAATGAACCACGGCAACGTGCGTTACACCAGGCGTCTCCGCCAGCTTCTGCTTCACGTCCGCAGATGTGAATTTGCGATTCTCCGGCAGTTCCAGAACCACAGTGTCGATGCCGTGAATTTTCGCAATCTGCGCAATACGGCGGCCATAGGCGCCGTTCACCAGCGCCAGCAATTTGCCATTACGCGGAATCGCGGACGAAATCACTGATTCGACAACGTAGGTGCCACTTCCCTGCATCAGCACGGCCTCAAAAGTGTCTGCCACTCCGGCAATCTCAAGCAGTTGTTCGCGAATCTCGCGCACCACACGCAGAAATTCTGGATCGCGGGAGCCCATATCGCACAACATTGCTGCTTTCACTGTCTCGGTCGTGTTCAGGGGGCCGGGAGTAAATAATCGTTTCGAAGTGTGCATCTATCCCACCAGTTCCTTCACTGCGCCTGCCTGCAGATAAGCGTTAATCTCATCCAGCACCGGTTCCAGCTCGGCCACGCTGTCTACCACATAGTGTGCTCCGGCTCTGGCCAGAGCTTCCCTTGCTTTCGCAAGCCGTATATCTCGTTCTGCGGAGGCAAGCGCGGCGAATTCCTTCTGCGAAAGCCCGATCAGGTTGCCTGTAGCTGCCACACCGACTGACCAGCATCCTGCATTCAATCCCTCGTGAATGTCCGCTAGCGTATCGCCAACTTTCACAATCGCAGTCATCGGATAAACCTGCAGCCGTACAGCATTTTCATAAATCATGTAAGGATGCGGACGCCCCGAGCCTGCTTCACCCGGAGTAAGCGTGCAATCCGGGCTGTAGCCTTCTTTAGCCGCTGAAGCAACGATCACATCCATCATGTCCCGCGTGTATCCCGTTGTCGTACCAATCTTCAATCCACGGCTTCGGAATGCCTCCACTGCTTCTGGAATGCCCGGCAGTACACTCGAATACTCAAGCAAACATTCCGTCTGCGCTGGAATGAAGTTTTCGTAGAGATCATCTGCGTCCTTTTCCGTTGGCGCAGTGCCATGCGTGCGCGTCCACTCAGCATGCACACGCGGATTTTCGAGTATGCTTCCAATCTGCGCACGCTTTGGCCAGCCCATATTGGCGCGAATCTCGTCATCCGTTACAGCAACGCCTTTCGCGGCAAAAACACGTTCCAATGTGCGCGTTGGCGCCAGACTGCCGAAGTCCACTGTCGTGCCGGCCCAATCAAGAACCAGCGCTTTCAATTGTGTCGGCCCATCAATGAGAGGGAGCTTTGAGGAGTTTAACAATTTCATTGTTTGTCTCTTATCGTTTGCACAGAAATGCGCTGATTAACTCGATGAGTTGTACCAGTTGAAGTGCCAGTGTAGCGCATGGAAGAGAATAACCTCCCCTTCGTAATCGCAGACAGAGTGGGGTCGTGAGAACAACTTTCATCTCTCACATTCATGTGCCGCGGAATATACACACATTGAGGCAGAAGGATGCTTCTCTTCTTGCCTTTCCTGTATAAGCCAGGAAGCTTGAAGTTGCCCGCCATACACCGTCATCCGGCGGTTTTTCGGCAATCTCTCCTGCCGTCGGGAATGGACCATTTGAACCGCGTGTCAGACAATGTTTCACGAGTAGTATTTTTGAAATTGTTTTGTGGGAGAGTTCTTTGCCTTCTTCATCGCACATATCCGCCACACGCCGCGAGTTCGTTCAAGGAGCCAGCCTGCTTGGTCTAAGCTCCGCATTGCATGCTCAGGAAATCGCAAACTCGCCCGGCAATTTGGATACCGACTCTTCCACGCCAGCGCCCGCAAAGAAGAGCAAAATCTTCACCAATCGTGCACCGCTCGCTCAGAATGCCTTTTACCCATTGCCCCTCGGCTCCATTCGGCCGCGGGGCTGGCTCAATGAACAGCTGCGCATTCAGGCCACTGGCCTGAGCGGTCATTTGGGTGAGACGTGGGCGGACGTCGGCCCCAACAGTGGATGGCTCGGTGGCACGGGCGAATCGTGGGAACGCGGCCCGTACTATCTCGACGGGCTTGTGCCACTGGCGTATTTGGTGGATGACCCCATCCTCAAAGCAAAGGCACAAAAATTTCTGGACTGGACACTTGAGCATCAGGCAGCCGACGGCATGTTTGGGCCGTCATCAAACAATGATTGGTGGCCTCGCATCGTCATGCTCAAGGTTCTCACTCAATATCAGGAATTCACCGGCGATGACCGCGTGATTCCGCTGATGGAAAAGTACTTCAAATACCAGCTTGCGCAATTGCCCACGCGTCCACTGCGCGACTGGGGAAAATTCCGTTGGCAGGATGAGGTACTGAGCGTGATCTGGCTGTATAACCGCACGGGGTCTCCCTTCCTCGTAGACCTGATGCAGAAGCTGCATACACAGGGGCACGATTGGGTCGGCCAGTTTGTAAATTTCCAGTACACCGGCCGCTATACATCCGAATATCTGAAGCTCGAACAAGGCAATGGCCTGAAAGATCTCGCACTTTCTACACACGGTGTGAATAACGGACAAGCCATTAAGGCCGGCCCTGTGTGGTCGCTTGTTTCGCACCAGGCGGTGGACCGCGATGGCACGCGGAAGATGATCGAAGAACTGGATAAATATCACGGTTTGCCCAACGGCATGTTTTCCTGCGACGAGCACTTGTCAGGACCGAATCCGTCGCAGGGTTCCGAGCTCTGTACCGTCGTTGAATATATGTTCTCGCTCGAACAATCGCTGGCCATCACCGGCGATCCTGCACTCGGCGACAAACTCGAGAAGCTGGCCTTCAATGCTCTTCCCGGCACATTCACCGACGATATGTGGGCGCACCAATACAATCAGGAGCCCAATCAGGTCGAATGCAGCCTGCACCACAAACCCTGGGTTTCGGATGGTCCCGAATCGAACATTTTCGGTCTCGACCCCAACTTCGGCTGCTGCACCGCCAATTATCACCAGGGTTGGCCCAAGTTTACGAACAGCCTCTTCATGCTGAGCGAGGCAGATGGAGACACATCGCAGGGCCTTGTTGCTGTGGCCTATGCGCCGTGCGAAGTCAGGACGGCCCTCGACGGCACAGATGTCCACATCGTCGAAGAAACGGATTACCCATTCCGCGGAACAGTGAAGCTTACTGTGCATCCTGGCAAAGCACTCCGCTTCCCCTTGCGTCTTCGCATTCCTGCATGGGCACAGGAAACAAAAATCTCTGTCAATGGCGCATCACAACCGGCTGTCGAAGCAGGCACCTTTGCCGTCATGCACAGAACGTGGAACTCCGGCGACACGGTTGTAATTGAATTTCCAATGCAGCCGCGCGTATCGCGTTGGTTCCACAACTCGCTCGCGGTGGACCGCGGCCCACTTGTCTTTTCGTACCCGATAGGCGAGAGCTGGGTGAAGTGGCGTGATCGCGGAATGACCGCGGACTGGAAGGTCTTCCCCAGTACACAGTGGAATTACGCCCTCAAACTCGACGCAGAGAACTCTGCAAAAAGTTTTGAGGTTGCCGAGGATGAGATCGGCGGCACGCCCTTCGGACGCGCGCACACTCCCGTCACGCTGACCGCGAAAGCACACAAGGTCACCCAATGGAATGCCGTGGATGGTGTGGCCGATGCGCCTCCCGAGAGCCCGGTCAAGGGCGATGAGCAGGAAGAATCTATTCGTCTTATCCCCTATGGCGCAGCCAAGTTGCGCATCACCGCATTTCCTGAGTGGAAGAGCTGACAACTGCAAATGAAGCCTGATTTCACTTTTTTTCGTCCAATCAACTAAGGGGAATTGGACTCTGCCCTGATTTCTGCCTGGGCAAATGCCAGGCCGGGTGAGAATGAAAGTGAAAGCACAGCAAGTCGATGCGTCATCCAGCCTCAATAAAACCAGGCGGCGGACACCTACCGTTCGCACAGTGGCCAAGTATGCAGGTGTTTCAGTTGCAACAGTTTCACGGACGCTGAGCCGCCTTGGCCCCGTTAATCCTGAGACCGCGGAACGCGTCCATCAGGCAATCAAAGCGCTTGGCTACTCGCCGGATGTGCAGGCGGGCGCGCTCCGTTCGGGACGCAGCCGGCTGTTCGGCCTTATTGTTCCTCGCATCGCCAATCCACTTCTGCTGGACATGATCCAGCACATTGAACAGACCGCGGCGGACGCGGGATACGAGGTTCTGGTCACTTCCATCGAACTTGATTCCAGGCAACTTTCGAACGCGCTGCAACGCATGATGGGACGCCGCGTAGAAGGCGCCATCCTATTGTCCTCCGATATGGATGCAACACCGGTGGAACAAAGAGATGGAAGCAATCTGCCGCTTGTCTGCATCAATCCTCTGCTCGCTTCGTCAGGTGTGTGCTCGCTGCATATCGACTATGAAAGCGGCCTGCTTCAAGCAGTGCGGCATCTCATCAAATTGGGCCATCTATCCATCTGTTTTGTACGCGGCGCCTGGCATCACCGCTATGCGCGCATGCGTTGGGAAGCTTTTGAAAAAATCATGCAAGCTCAGAAGTTGTCCGGCAAGTCCGTTTCGCATGGCAAACCACGCCTTCTCACTATCGAAGAGCTGCTGCATCTTCGTGGGGCCAACGAAAGACCCACTGCGGCCATCTGCGCGAACGATATAACTGCGATGAAACTGCTGCAGCGAGCCACTCAGCTGGGCATTCGTGTGCCAGAAGATCTTTCGATTGTTGGCATTGATGACAATCACATCTCCCGTTCCACATTTCCTGAATTGACCACAATTCGCTTCCCTTCCACCGAGATTGCATCCGCGGCAGTCAATGCGCTGCTCGGTCCGCCATCTACAGATGCGGAAGAGCCCTGCGCCTTCACACTGGAAACCTCTCTTATTGTTCGCAATTCCACCGGCAGGTGTACACGTAAGGCGCGCGCAAAGTAAGCCAGAAACACCTTCCAAAATGCCTGCCAATGCCGCAATTTAGGTGGGCAATCTCGATGGATAAAACCATCGGAAATCGCTTCTCCTCCAATCGCTCAAAATGCCGGATCTATACGGCAATATTTTTGCGTTTTCGCTCGCTCAATCCGGCAGCTTTTCGCGTTTTTCGCCGGATAAACCTGGCGAAAAACGCATTGCGATCATGAAAATTACCCGAATTTAGCCAAATTTTTCCCAAATTTGCTGCGCATGCCGGAAATCGCAAGCGCAGAAGGATTCAATTCTGTCCAAGCGGCCGGACGGTAGACTGAGTGAGAAGCCATACCTGCCCAGGAGACGACCATGACGATGACCGCTCACAATTCCTCCACCGCCATGGATACGCCAGGCCTCGACGCAATCGGCCCACTGGAAAAAGGCATCGGCCTGCTTGAACAGGCAGAAGCGCGCGCATCGATTGCCGCGCATGGCTGGAATCTGCTGCGCGAAGACCTTGCACTTCCCGCTGCTGTGCTCTATCAGGAAAAGCTACGGCACAATCTTGTGTGGATGAAGCAATTCATTGCTTCCTATGGTTTGCAACTGGCGCCGCACGGTAAGACCACCATGGCGCCGGGGCTCTTCCAAATGCAGCTTGAATCGGGCGCATGGGGCATTACCCTGGCCACCGCGCATCAGACGCATGTGGCATACGCTCATGGTGTACGCCGCGTGCTCATGGCCAATCAGCTTGTGGGCAAGGCCAACATGGACCTTGTCGCGCGCATGCTGCGCAATCAGGATTTCGAGTTCTTCTGCCTGGCCGATTCAGCAGACGGTGTGGAACAACTCGGACGCTTCTTTTCCAGGCAGGGACTGCGCATTCAGGTTCTGCTGGAGCTTGGCGTGACAGGCGGGCGCACCGGCGTACGCGATGAGGCACAGCTTGCAGACGTGCTTTCCGCGCTCGAACGCTACAAGGATACCGTCACACTCTGCGGCATCGAGCTCTATGAAGGCGTACTTCACGACGAAGCCGACATTCGCGCCTTTCTGCAACGCGCAGTCAAAGTAACGCAGCGTTTTCTGGCAGCGAAGCGCTTCGCGCGCACGCCTGCAATCCTTACGGGTGCAGGGTCCGCCTGGTATGACGTGGTAGCCGAGGAATTCCACAAAGCGCAGTTGGGCGAGCAGGTGGAAGTTGTGCTGCGTCCCGGCTGCTATCTCACGCACGATGTGGGCGCGTATCGCGAGGCGCAGAAGCGCATCCTCGCACACAACCCCATTGCGCGCGAGATGCACTCCAATCTGCAGCCGGCGCTGCACGTCTGGGCCTATGTGCAATCGATTCCAGAAAGTGAGAAGGCCATCATCGCCATGGGCAAACGCGACGCGGCATTCGACTCGGGCCTGCCCGTTCCGGCGTTACACTATCGGCCCGGCACGGAGGCTCCACTACCGGCACCGGCACACTGGAGCACGACCAAGATGATGGACCAGCACGCGTTTCTCAAAATTACCGCGGGCGACGATTTGCGCGTGGGTGACATGATCGGTTTCGATATTGCGCACCCATGCCTGACCTTCGACAAGTGGCGGGTACTGCCGATTGTGGACGCGGAGTACAACGTGGTCGACGCGGTGCGTACGTTCTTCTGAGAATGTCTGCTTTCTACTCTGCTACGAGATTCCACGCTGCTTTCGCATGCGCAGAAGCATCTCTATATAGAAGAGATATTCTTGTGCGCAGAAAGGATATGGCCATGCCTGGAATTGGAATTCAGATCGGCGCCAGGCCGGACAGCGGATTCGACGATCCGAT
This sequence comes from Occallatibacter sp., assembly GCA_035550015.1. Classification (GTDB taxonomy): domain Bacteria; phylum Acidobacteriota; class Terriglobia; order Terriglobales; family Acidobacteriaceae; genus Telmatobacter. The sequence continues at coordinate 75,630 of DASZRJ010000053.1, forward strand.
TGGCATGCTGAAAGATTGCCACCGCCGCATTGAGCACTTTCTGGGTGTGCTTTGCCTCGTGGCAGAGAAAGCGCGCGGCCGCGCGGCCAGCGCTGAAGAACGATCGGCTGTGGAAGCCGCATTGCACTACTTCCACGAGGGTGGACGCCGCCATACGGCGGACGAGGAAGAGTCTCTCTTCCCGCGATTGGCCGCGCATGGCGCCACTGCCGATCTGGAGCGGCTGGAGCACGATCATGGCGAAGCCGAGGCGCTGCATACGGAGGTGGAGCAGATCTACTCCGCATGGTTCGGCAAGGGAGCGCTGTCCGCCGGCGATGAGAGCCGGCTGCTTGCGGCAACCGGCAGGCTGCGCGCTCTGTATGACGCGCACATCGCGGTTGAAGACAACATTGTGTTCCCGCGCGCGGCAGAGGTGCTTGGCGCAAGCGAGATACAAACCATCGGCGAGGAGTTCCGCGTGCGGCGTGCCTGAGCACAAGCCGGTAATGCGCTCCTTGCCGGAAGTCCATTACATTCCCGGATGTCCCAACTGGCTGGCATGCGAAACCAGACGCATGTACACCGAATCAGGCACAACGGTTTGCCAGTGATTGGTGGCGCGCGCCACCAGCACGACTCCCACAAAGATATACACCACAACCGCAGTCACAAGAGCGGGCTTCGCCACGCGGCGGCGCCAGCGTGCGGCCGCTGTGGCCTCACGGCGAGGCGGCAAAGCCAACTGCAGCCCATCCTGCGCGGGGCACGCTTCCACACAAGCCATGCACGATGCGCACTCCACCGAACGAATCTGCACGAGCTTGTCGACGGGCAGATGCGCAGGGCACGCACGCGCGCACTTGCCGCAATCGATGCAGGCCTCCTGGTCGCGGCGAATCTTCACGGGACTCAGCAGCGAGACAAGCCCCATGAGCGCGCCATACGGGCAGAGATACCGGCACCAGAAGTTCTGCACCAGCATGGAAAGCAGAACCAGCGACGCCACAATCATTGCCGCCGTAAAGCTCATGCCGCGAAAGAAATTCATCATCTTCACATCGACCACGAGCCCATAAGGCGTGTACATGAAACCCAACAACGTGCTTGCGGACATGTAGCCGATGAGACCGACAAACAAGCCGAGAAGTATGTATTTCAGGCCGCGCAGCGGGATATCCACCCATTTGTGCAGGCGAAAGTTGCGGCGAAAGAGACTGCGGCCCAGCTTCCATAAAGCTTCAGAGATGGTGCCAACCGGACACAGCCAGGAGCAGAACGCCTTCTTCACCACCACACTGATCAGAAGAAAGCCCAGGAAGAGATACATCGCGGCGGGATGAATGGGCGGCACCTTGCCCGTTGCGAGAAGGTACTTCACGTTCATCAGACCGGCAATCGGCAGCCAGCCTTCCACACCCGCCGGCCGCGCCACATGCAGTCCATGCCCACCGCTCTCGAAGTACCGCACCCAAAGAAGAAACTGCACACCGATCCAGACATTCAGCGCCATAAAGAGCCACTGGACGGTGTGGCGGATGCGCTGCGAATGATCCGATGTAAATCTGCGTATGAACTGCTTTTTCGGTTGCTTTGCGGATGCGGGCTGCGGCGGAGTTGTCAACGTGGCCATCGCAATCTTGTCCTTCCACGTCCTAATCTAGCCAACTCACATGGACAGGTCTGCGACTTTTGTCACAAATGCTTCGGCCGCCACTGGGATAGCGGCTTGTGCATCGGCGTCCGCCCACAGCATTGCGCAAGGCTCAAAACTTCTGCATCGTAACGTGGACGTACTCCGGCTTCTCATGGAAGCAGAGACCGCGATCGGTCTCGTCGCCATTCCACAGGCGCGAAACCTTCCACGCACCGCTCTCATAACTTCCCTGCTCGGCAGTCAGAATCTGGCTGTGTATCCAGGCAGGTTGACCGGGCAGGTGGAAGACGATGCTGGCATCGATGCCCGTTACCAGAAATTTGTCAGGACCGAGCTGCGCAATCAGCGCAACGCCGTGAAAATCTTTCGTTCCCGGAGCGCGGCGGCCGTCGGGCTGCGGGAAGCCAAAGGACACGGTTGCCTGCCAGTCGCCGAAGTCCACTTCCTGCGTGGACTGGCCGGGCTCCTCGACGGCTGTCTTCACTTTGCCCTCAAACTCAAGCTGCGCAATTTCGCGGTCCATGGGACCGACCAGCGCGAAGTTGCGCGCGTGATAGGTCCAGGCATCGTTGCCAAGAATGTTCCAGCCGGTTCCATCCACGCCGAACGGCGAGAACCCGAGCGCACCTTCACCCAGCGCGGCAAAGAAGAACTTGGCGAAACCGTCACTGCGGCCCGTCTCTGGAATCCAGAGTGGATTGTCGGGCCGGTTGTAGGCTTTCATCGTGGCGTAGTAGAAGCCGGAGTCGTCGCTGTAGATGTCGGGGCCGATCATGTCGAGCGCGGGAGCGAGCGTGCGCCAGAGCCCGACCACCTTCTGCACCGGTCCGCCGCTGGGGTAGCCGATACCGGGCAATGGAACCTGCCGCTGCGGCAGTTGGGCCGCCGGGTAGTCGATCCAGACATTCACATAGCAGGGAATGTCGAAGGCAGCCTTGCCTGCTTCGGCCACTGCATTGATGTAACGAGCCTGGTAGTAAACCTGAAACATCTCGTCGGCGTCGCCCGCAAAGACCTGCTTCCATGTGCCGGGCTGCTTGTGCGCGGCGGCAAGCATTTCCGCTGGAACAGGACCGTCGAAGAGCTTGTTGGCCTCGGGCGAGTTGTCGCGAACGCTGCCCACATTGCCCGACTCATTCTCCACCTGCACAGCGATAACCGTATGCGCGCCGCTATCGATTTCCTTCAGGTGGCGCATCAGTGCGGCGAAAGCGGTTTTGTCCGCTGCGAGAGTCTCTCTGCCCAGAGGCGAAAGCACATCGATGGGCGTACCATCCGGGCGGATCACACGCGGAAAGCGCTTGTCGTCGGTCTTCACCCATGTGGGCGCGTAGTGATTGTTGCCGTTCTTCCAGGTGCCGAACCAGAGCAGAACAACACGCAGGTTGTGCTCGCGTGCTCCCAGCACAACCGCATCGACATTCGTGAAATCGAATTTGCCCTCAGCAGGCTCCATCTGTTCCCAGTAGACGGGAGCTTCCACAGTGTTGGCATTGAGCTCGGCCATCGACTTCCAGACCTGGGGCAGCTCACTGGGCCATGCGCTGGAGTTGTGAATCTGCCCTCCGAGCATGAGGAAGGGTTTTCCATCGACGAGGAATGCGTAGCGGCCATCCTTCTGGATGAGCCTGGGCGCCTGCGCCGAAGTTGTTTGGGCAAAGGACGCGTTGCAGGCAAGAAAACCAGCGGCAAGCAGGGCCACGCAGGCAAAACGCCGGGAAACGGACATGGAAAAGCCTCCGTGGGAAATGTAACCGTATACAACGGCAGTGGCAAGAGCGGAATGCCAGCGAGCATGTTGGTGAAGTTAGCCTTTTATAATCAACACATTGGGTAGAGGTAACCATTCAGCGAGGAAACTTTAGATTCGATTTCAAATCTGAACGGACTCTTCATTTTGCTCACTTTACCTCGCGTCCCTTATGTGAATTCGCCTAGAATCTGTCCATCAGACTCCTGAGACGGCAACCGCAAAGCAGCTGCACTGCGGCTTCCGCCTGCAAGGTGCGGCACGAGGAAGTCATGTCACCGATACCGAACTGGATTGGACAAGTCGCACTCGGCTTTAAAGATCGCGCCGAACGCCGTCCGCTTCCGGGTCTGATTGCCTTCCACGCCAATGGCCGCAAATCGGAGCTGGACAGGATTCGCAATATCAGCGCAACGGGCATGTTTCTCGAGACACGTGCCCGCTGGCCCAAAAATGCGCTCATATCGCTCTGGATTCAGAAGGCCGAATCTGCGGATGCGTCAACCGACCAGGGCGTGGCGCTACAGGCAACGGTGGTGCGCCGCGATGCCAACCGCGTCGGTCTCTCCTTTGTGCTGCCCGAGGGTTTGTCTCTGAATCTTTGGGAGAGCCCGCTCAAGACCACAGCGGATGCCGCCGGTCCCGATGACGTTTTGCGCGAGTTCCGCATGGCGGCGGCTATCTCCTTCCTGGGCAAACTCTGCCCGGAGGGCCGCAAGACTATCTGCCGGCTGCTGCGCATCGAGTTGAGCAACTACCGTGTCGCCAGCGCCGTGGATATTGCCCTGCGCGCTGAATCGCTTCTGAGTCTCAAGCCCCGTACATCCCGCATGCGCATCGATCCTCGGCTGGCTATACGGATTCTTGAAGAGGGCTCCTGGGCGGTGGACGAGTGGAGGCGCAAGCTTTGGGCAGGCCTGCTGGCTACCTGCTGGGCAGCAGAAAGCAAGACTGCTCTGAATCTGACGCTTGTGGATGCCATGAGCCAACTGGCTGTGGTTCACGCCAAGATGCTCATTCATGCCTGCGAGCACTCCACCAAGGTCATCTCAGAAGATGGAGTGGTTTCCGCACTGCCGCTCACCTATTCCACGGATGAAATGATCACCATCACAGGAACGCACGATCTGCACCGCATCGACTGCGACCTGGAACATCTGGCGGGCCTTGGACTCTTCATCAAGCGGGAAAAGTCGCGCTTCTTTGTCGCGCTCGACGATACCTCGCTGACTCCATCCACGCTTGGCCTGGAGCTCTATGCCCGCAGCAGCGGACACAGGGGAGCGCTGGCGGATTTTTATTCCGTGGCGACCACAGATTTCTGGACCGATGGTCCGGTCAACTGAGCCACTTTCCGGAATGAATAACAAGCAGATTTGAACTGGGTCTAGTGCACAGCGTGGCTCTGCTGCGCGCCGCGTCAGGCCGTGGATTCACCCATCTCCGCGAAGTCGGAAGCAGATTCCCCGCCGCCTTCGTCGTCGTCATCGCCAGCGGCCTTGATCATGAATGCGCCACGCATCAGCAACGGCGTTACCAGTGTGGTGAGCAGAACCACGGCAACCATGATGGCCACCTCGTACTCCTGGAAGATGCCGGACTCGGCAGCCATCGCCGTAACGATCAGGCCGACCTCGCCGCGCGATACCATGCCGCAGCCAATACGCAGACTGCGCACGGGCCCCATGCCCATGCCAAGCGCGGCCATGCCGCAACCAGCCAGCTTGCTGATGAGCGCGATAACGAACATGATGCCGAGCAGCGTCCAATGCCCGCCCAGCGCCTTGAAATTGCTGGTGAGGCCGATGGAGACAAAGAACAGGGGAATCAGCAGGCCGTGGCCAATGGCGTGAAACGTGCGCTCGATAAGCGACTTGAGCTTGGCGCCGGCGAAGACGTAGCCGAGCAGGTAGGCTCCGGTGATGCCTGCCACAGATCCAATCCACTCGGCACTAACCGCGTAAATAAGCACCAGTCCGAGGACGCAGGCAGTCACCGCTTCGTCCGCATCGATTTTCCGGAAGAGACGGATGATCGGGTCGATCCATTTGGTGGCCGCGGTGTAAGCCACGACGAAGAAGACGGCCACGCTGATGGCAATCAGCGTCATCTGCACCAGCAGCGGGTGCGCGGCGGCGAAAGCCCAGTGCTCCTGGAGCCAGTGGGAAACCATGGGAGCGACGCCGAACGATTCACCTGTGCTTGAGCTGGACGATGCGGCAAGAAAGGCGAGGACGAAAAGGCCCATCACGTCGTCGATGACCGCTGCGGCAAGGATGACTGTAGCTTCGGGCGTAGTCATTTTGCCTGCGTCCATCAACGTGCGGGCGGAGATGGAAACACTCGTAGCTGTCAGCGCACCGCCAAGAAAGAGAGAGGCGCTCCAGGAGAGACCGAGCAGGTGCGCGGCGCCCGCCCCGAGAAAGAAGGGCCAGATAACGCCGGAGAGTGCGACGAGAAAGGCCGTGACGCTGGCTTCGCGCATGGCATCGATATCGGTTTCGAGCCCGGCGATAAACATGAGCACGAAGCCGCCGATCTGCGCCAGCAGCATGAAGCTGTCTCCGGCCGGCGTACCGGAAAACATCTTCCAGTGCAGCATGTCGAGCAGGCCGGGACCAGCGACAACGCCCACCATAAGCTCGCCAATGATGGCGGGGATGCCAAAGCGGGAGCTTAAAGACGCAACAATCTTGGTCGCTGGCAGCAAAATCGCGATCAGCAGCGCCAATTGCAGTGGTGCAGGCATTCTCTCCTACTTGCTTCCAACGAGAACCGGTGCATTGCTCCGCCGCGCTTTGCGGCCAAATCCAGTCAGGCGGGTCATCATGCCGCCAAAACCGCGTTCGACTCCCTCACGCCTCATGGTGCGAATGGTTGCGGCCTGACGGCGCGCTAGTTCCGACTGTACAGCATTGGATGCGAGCTGAGCGGCTCGCTGTGTGTGCTCGGCGGCCTGATCGCAAACGCGCAGGCGCATCAGCAGTTCACCAAATTTCAGGCGCGCGATGTAGCAGTCGGGATTGATTGCGACGGCCTCGCGCAACACTTCCATGGCTTCCTGCGCTTCAAGGTTGACCGAGAGCGCCATGCCCAGCAGAACACGCACCTCCGGCACGGCCGGAGCCAGCTCGACTGCCTGGCGCAGATGTGCGATCAAATCCCGCCGTTCATGCTCTTCGAGCACGTTCGGATCGCGAAACATGCGCTGCAGTGTGCGGCTGGTTTCCTTGCCCAGCACGTCGGGCAGCGCAACTTCTGTAGTGGAAGCATTCGGTACAAGTGCGAAAGGGTCGAGATGTACTTCAGATTCTTCAACAAACTTCTTCATGGCCGTCTACTCCGGTGTTGCCGCTGCATGAGGACAACACTTGAAAAAAATGGGGCAGCAAGGTCATGGCAGATTGCACCTTGCTGCGCCAGGAGAATGCCCGTCGTAGGCAAATCTTTGCACTTCGTGGTCCAGCTTCCGCTCTGCAGTGCAGCGCGGAAGCTGGGTGAACGAAGTCGATTAGGCGACAGCAGCCTTGCCCGCCGCAACCATGAACTCCGGCTCCGGAGCAAAGACGAACTCGGGGTATCCGAGCGCGCCCATTTCGGGCAGGTCAAGTCCTTCAACTTCGGACTTGGCGGAAACGCGCTGTCCCAAGATGACATCAAGAATCCAGTTCAGGATGTAGCTGAAGGTGAATACGAAACCGACCAGCGTCGCGATACCAATCAACTGGGCAACCAGCTGGCTTGCATCGCCGTAGAACAGGCCCGTCACTGAACCCGTCACACCATTCCATCCGCCGCCGTAATTGCTGGTGCCATCGGCAAACAGACCCACCGACAAAACACCCCACAGGCCGCAGGCGCCATGAACCGAGATCGCGCCGACCGGATCGTCGACCTTGAGCGTGTTCTCAACAAACGAGCAGCTCAGGCAAACCAGCACACCGGCAATGAAGCCGATAATCCCGCTGCAGATTGGATTGACAAAGCCCGAAGGTGCCGTGATGGCCACCAGGCCAGCCAGCAGGCCATTTGCTGACATGCCCGCATCCGGCTTACCCTTCAGAATCCACATATAGAGGATGGCGCCGAAGGTGCCCGTGCAACCGGCAAGCATGGTGTTCACGGCCACAGAACCGATACGGAGGCAGCCTGCGCCCGAAGCACCCAGAGTGCTGCCGGGGTTGAAGCCGAACCAGCCGAAGGCGAGGATAAAGCAACCAATCAGTACGGCCGAGATATCATGGCCGATGATGGTGTTCGACGAGCCATCCTTGTTGTACTTGCCGATGCGCGGTCCAACAATCAGTGCGCAAGCCAATGCGGTCATGCCGCCCACCGAATGCACTACGCCCGAACCGGCAAAGTCGGCATACCCCTTGCCGAGACCTGCATTGACACCTAATTGGGCTAGCCAACCACCACCCCATGCCCAGTTGGCAAAAAGTGGATAGGTAACTGCACCCATGATGACCGATGAGACCGCGAAGGTAAGGAATTTCCAGCGCTCGGCGCAGGCGCCGGTCACAATGGTCAGCGCCGTATCCATAAAGACCATCTGGAAGAGGAAGATGACCATCACGCCTACGTCGTAGGTGTGACCGGCCAGAAACATGCCGCTGCCGCCAAAGATACCCCATGCGGTGCCGAACAGCGTCAGGGTGTGTTCGCTCGCCAGCGGCTGCAGACCACCCAGATTGCCGTTACCGGCCGCGCCGCCCATCTGGATGGCAAAACCTATAATCCAGTACGCGAACAGGCCGCAACCATACACAAGGAAGTTCATCATGTAAGTGTGGTTGGCATTCTTCACGCGGCAAAGGCCCGCTTCCACCATAGCGAATCCTGCCTGCATGAACATAACCAAAAATCCGCAGATGAGGGTCCAGGTGAAGTTGATGCCGATCTTGTTCTGGCCTACCTGGTTGGCAATATCGGCAAGTGTGAGTCCGGCTTTTGAATCGGCAACAGGAACGTCGTTGATGGTACCGGTAGTTACACCGCCGGGATCGCCGTTGGCTTCAGTCGCGGTGGTTGGGGCCGCACCTGCGGCGGTTTTCAGCTCTGCTGCCGACGCCGATTGGGCGTGCGCAGGAGCCACAATGCCTGCGCCGGCCGACAACACAAAGGCCAGGGCGCAGATGCAGGATGCAATGCGAGCAATTCTCATCAGTTCAGCTCCAGGGTAGGTTCAATCTTTTTGACCAATTGGGATGGGGATACAGCCACCATGCAGTGCGGCAGAACAACCGCCGCCTGCTTCAGGCCTTCCAGATTGCGTTCTTGTTGGCCGCCGCGGGCAGGAAGTAGAGAGCGCCGACGAGCGAAATGGCGAACCCCACCAGCGTGGTGGCGAACCTGCCGGAGACACTCGAGGTGAGATGAAGGCCGAAGAGGACCACCAGCCA